>DASPKL010000013.1:0-160519 GCA_035628115.1 Phycisphaerales bacterium
CCGAGCAGTCGTAGACGATGCCCTTGTACTCAAGATTGCAGTGGATGAACCGCAGCGTCAGGCCCATCAGGAAGGCCTTGAGGCGGTCCAACGGACCGAGTTGGGCAGTGACGCCGGGCGCGCTGTACAAGCGCAAGACGATCAAGGTCTGGTTGGTCTTCATCGGTGAACAGGCAGTCGCACAGCCGTTCGATGGCATGGGCGACGGCCCTTCTGTCACCGTTCTGGGCAACCCAGGCGAAAACCTCCAGACTGGCGGCCCGTTCCTTGCAGGTCTCCCGAAACTCTCCCCAGGTCCGTTCGTTCATGCCGCCCTCCCCTCTACCGCCCTTGTCGGCGGGATCGGGCGGGAGCGCGCAGAGCGCCACGAGAAGGCATCCCGCAAAGCGGGGCCAACGGGCTTGAAGGGGCCGGAGAATCCGCTACAATGGGTCGGCCTTTACCTGCCGTCCCTCGGGTACGGAAAGCGTAAATGGCTGGAAAACCTGTGTTTATGGGGCGGTAGCTCAGTTGGTAGAGCGCGTCGTTCGCAATGACGAGGTCGGGAGTTCGACCCTCCTCCGCTCCACTTTTCCAACGGTTGCGGCCCCTCGCGCGTGTGGCGCGGGCGGCTGCTAACTCAACGACGACCGGCAACGGCCCGCCCGCCTTCAAAGGGTGACGCCGACCGGACCCGGTCGTGGAGGACAGCGTCGATGGCCAAGTCCGTCAAACTCCTGCTGGTCGAGAACGTCGAGAGCCTCGGCATCGTCGGGGACGTCGTCAACGTCCGCACCGGCTACGCCCGCAATTACCTGCTCCCCCGCAGCCTCGCGACCGCGCCCAGCGACGACCTCGTGAAGCAGCTCGCCGGCAAGCGCGCCGAGGCGGAGCGCCAGGTCGCCGCGATGCGCAAGGACCGCGAGCAGCTCGCCGGTAAGCTCCAAGGCGTGGAGATCGAGCTGATCCGCTCGTGCAACGACCTCGGCATTCTGTACGGCGCCGTGACGCAGCAGGACATCGCCGGCGCGCTCAACGCCAAGGGCTACAAGGTCTCGCCGCGCGACGTGCGCATCACCCAGACGATCAAGCGCGTCGATCACTTCGACGTCCACGTGAAGCTCGACAGGGACCTGGACTCGATCGTGAAGCTGCACGTCAAGCCCGACCGCGAGCTGCCCAAGGACCGCGGGCAGTCGGCCGGCGAGGAGACGCAGGCCGCCGGCCTCCCGGGCGAGGCGGGCATGCCCAAGCGCCGCGACGCGTTGAGCCTGGCGCTGGAAGAGGCGAGCAAGAGCACCGAGAAGACCGGCTGGGGCGGCGGGGACAAGAAGTCCGCGGCCGCCGACAGCGAGGGGAAGGCATCGAAGAAGGGCGACAAGGCCGACAAGGGAGAGAAGAAGGAGAAGCCCGAGAAGAAGGACAAGGCCGAGAAGCCCGCGAAGAAGAAGTAAGCGCTACGAGTTTGCAGTCAAAGGCCCCGGGCGAGAGCCCGGGGTTTTCTTTTGCACGTGGTGCATAGTCGTCGTGCGTGGGGGAAGAGCCGCAGACCAACGGTCTCCACTCTTTGTCTTCCCAACGTACTACGCACCACGCGCAACGCGCTTCTTCATCCGAGCGCCGCGAGCACGGCCTTCGCCGCGTCGGCGATCGGGACGTTCGAGCCCTTGTCCCCGCCCGTGCGTCGCTTGATCTCGACGCAGTTCTCCGCGAGGGCCTTCTCGCCCAGCGTCACGCGCACGGGGATGCCGACGAGGTCGGCGTCCTTGAACTTGACGCCGGGGCGCTCGTCGCGGTCGTCGATCAGCACGTCCGCGCCGGCGTCGGAGAGCGCGCGGGCGAGCGTTTCGCACACCTCGCGCTGGCGGGCGTCGTCGGGCTTGAGCATGACGACGAGCGCGTGGTAGGGCGCGATCGGCGCGGGCCAGACGATGCCGTTCTCGTCGTGGCTCATCTCAACGCACGCGGCCATCGTGCGCGAGACGCCGATGCCGTAGCACCCCATGATGACGCTGCGCTGCTTCTGCGATTCGTCGAGGACGCTGAGCCCCATCGCATCGCTGTACTTGGTGCCGAGCTTGAAGATGTGGCCCACCTCGATACCGCGCGCGGCGACGAGCTGCGCGCCCTTCGCGCGGGGGGACGGATCGCCCGCCATCGCGTTGCGAACGTCCCCCACCTTCACGCGCGAGTCATTATCGAGCGCCGCGCCGACCTCCCGCCGCCAGTTGAAGTGCTTGACGTGGTAGTCCGCCTTGTCCGCACCGCTCGCCCAGAAGCCGCCCTGCGAGGCGTCGGCATCGACGAGCAACATCGTGCCGGGCACGGTGTTGAGCGTGCGGGGCGAGACGTACCCGATCGCGAAACCCGCCGCGCGCGCCGCTTTCTCATCCGCGAGCGCAACGGGCACACCCGCGAGGATCTTGACCTTCCCCTCGTTGACGTCGTGATCGCCCCGGACGACCGCGACGATCCACTTCGGCGCGCCGGCGGAAGCATCCTTCGTCTCAAAGACGATCGACTTGAGCATCCGCTCAGGCTTCACGCCCATCGCCTTGCCGACCTCATGGATGCCCGGCAGGTTGGGCGTGTGCACCTCGGTCAGCTCGCCCGTCGCGGGCTCGCAGAACGTGCCGCGCGGGCGCTCCCCGATCTCGCACTTCTCGACGTTCGCCGCGTAGCCGCTGGCGGGGCACTTGAGCACGGTGTCCTCGCCGCTGGCGCAGTTGACCATGAACTCGTGGCTCGCCGAGCCGCCGATGGGGCCGCTCTCGGCCTCGACGGCGCTGAAGTCGAGCCCGCAGCGCGTGAAGATGTTGCTGTACGCGCGGAACATCGCGTCGTACGTCTCGTTGAGGCCGCCGGGCCCCTCCACCACGGTGTGGAAGGAGTACGCGTCCTTCATGATGAACTCGCGGCAGCGCAGCAGCCCCGCGCGCGGGCGCGCCTCGTCGCGGAACTTGGTCTGGACCTGGTAGAGGTTGATCGGGAGCTGCTTGTAGCTCGTGACGCACCCCTTGAGCAGATCGGTAATGACCTCCTCGTGCGTGGGCGCGAGGGCGTTCAGCCGCTTCCTGCGGTCCATCACGCGGAAGAGGTTGTCGCCGTAGGCCTCGTCGCGCTTCGTGTCCTTGAAGAGCTCGAAGGGCTCGAGGGCGGGCATGAGCAGCTCGCTCGCCCCCGCGGCGTTCATCTCCTCGCGCACGATCTCGCCGATCTTGGCGAGCGTGCGCGTCGCGAGGGGGAGGTAGTCGTAGATCCCCGCGCCGACGGGGCGGATGAACCCGGCGCGGTGGAGCAGGACGTGGCTGGGAACCTCCGCGTCCTTGGGGGCCTCGCGCGTGGTGGGGATCAGCGTGCGCGTCCAACGCTGGATGACGCCGGTGCGCTTCGAACGCACGCCGTGGGCATTGCTCGTGGTCATGGGGGCGGAGGGTACGACCCGCGCCCGCGGCCCGTGCACGCCGCGTGATGCCGCGTCACCCGGCCGTCCACTACCATCCCCCATGCCCGCTCGGTACGCATGGAGGCTTCTTCGCGCAGGGGAGTTCCGCCTCGACGGCGGCTCGATGTTCGGCCTGATCCCGCGGACGGTCTGGTCGCGCTCCGTCCCGACGGACGACAAAGGCCGGATCACCGTCCATCACAACTGCCTGCTGCTGGAGCGCTCGGGGGACGCGACGGACGCCCAAGGCCGCGTCGTCGAATCGCCGAAACTCGTCCTGATCGAGGCGGGCACAGGAGACAAGCTCGACGCCAGGAGCATGGACCTCTTCGCGATGCAGCCCCGGACGGTGCTGGATGCGCTTAACGAGGCCGAGTGCCGTCCGGAGGACATCGGCGCGGTGCTCGTCTCGCACCTGCACTTCGACCACGCGGGCGGCCTGACGCGCCTTGCACGCGCCGGCGAGAAGCCGGAGTGGACCGGCCCCGCCGGCGGCATGGCGGGAGCGCGCCCAGACCACGGCGTCGTGCGCAGCTTTCCCAACGCGACGCTGCACGTGCAGCGGCAGGAGTGGGACGACGCGCTCGCCAACCGGAGCGTGATGACGCGCACGTACTTCGCCGATCACTTGCAGCCGATGCATGGGCACGTCAAGCTCATCGACGCGCCCGCACCGTTCGAACGCTGGCGCACGCCGGACCGCGACGAGCCGCCGCTCCTCACCTTCGAGCAGCGCGCGGCGGAAGCGCTCCCGGGCGTGCGCACATTGCGCGTGCCGGGGCACACGTGGGGGCAGCAGGCGGTGCTCTTCACCGACACGAACGGCCAGACCGTCGTCTTCACGCCCGACGTCATGCCGACCGCCGCGCACGCCGGCGCCGCGTACAGCCTCGCGTACGACGTCGAGCCGTACACGACGATGGTGACGAAGACGTGGTTCCTCGCCGCGGCCGCGGAGCGGGATTGGCTGCTCGTTCTCGACCATGAGCCGGGCGAGCCGCTGCGCCGTGCCCGCAAGAACGACAAGGGCTGGTTCGACCTGGTGGGCGCGTGAAGAACCTCCTGCACAAGCTCGCGTCGATCGGCGCCGCCCCCACGATCGCCGCGCCCGAGCTCGCGTCGGAGTTCCACGGCCAGACGCTCGCGCTCCTGCGGCGCCGGTTCCTGTGGTTCTCCGGGCTGCTGAGCCTGTTCGGTCTGACGTCGATCGCCGTCGCGCTGATCTCGTGGGCGTTCGACATCGGCATCAAGCGGTTCGTGGCGCCGGGCATGCCGGTGATGCTCGACAAGCCGATGAACTTCGTGCTCTCGCTCGGGGTCGTCGGCGCCGCGACGGCGATCTACTGCCTGTGCTTCTGGCGCGTGCGCCGGCGCGAGATCTCCGGCGACAAGCTGCTGCGGTACACGTTCCTGCTCGTCGTCGTGGACGGCCTCATCCACGTCGCGACCTACTTCGTGCCGGGCGCGCCGAGCATGGGGCTCTGGGGCGTGCTGATCGTGCACCTCACGGCCTGCCTCTTCCTGCCCTGGACGCCGGTGCAAGCGGTGATCCCCCTTATCCCGGTGCTCGCGCTGTGGGCCGCGCTGCGCATGGCGGTGGGCGACGGGGAGCTGGTGTGGCGGCTGGTGTGGCTGCCCCTGGGCGTGCTCGTGGGGGTGCCGGGCGTGCTGGTGTGCGCGCTGCGGCACATGCAGCGCGTCCAGACGTTCGAGAACGCGTTCCTCATGCGGCGCTACCGGGACGTGCGGCGCGAGCTGGTGGACGCGCGGCGCATCCACGAGTCGCTCTTCCCGCGCCCGATCTCCGACGGGCCGTTCCGCCTGTCGTACAAGTACGAGCCGATGCAGCAGATCGGCGGGGACTTTCTCTTCGTCCACGCGACGCCCGACCACCCGCACCTCCTGAGCGTGCTCGTGATCGACGTCACCGGGCACGGGATCATCGCGGCCCTCACCGTCAACCGCGTGTGGGGCGAGCTGACCCGCATCTACGCGGAGCGGCCGGACATCGCGCCCGGCGAGGTGCTGCGCCTGCTCAACCGCTACGCGCACCTCACGCTCGCGCCGCACGCGATCTACATGACCGCGCTCTGCGCGCGCATCGACGCCCGGGCGGGCGCCCTCGAGTACGCCAGCGGCGGCCATCCGCCGGCATTCGTGCTGCGCACCGATGGCTCACGCGAGGAATTGCACGCGACGTCGCTTGTCCTCGGCGCGTGCGGCGAGCCGGACTTCGACGCCGCTCAGGCTCGTGTCGCGTTCAACCCCGGCGACCGCCTGCTCGCGTACACCGACGGGGTGATCGAGGCGCTGGGTTTGCAAGGACGTCTTCTGGGGCTCAAGGGGTTCCGCTCGATGCTCGACAAGACTCCCGTCGATCCCGAGGTGGGTCTCTGCCCGCCGCTGGTCAAGGCGCTCACGGGCTTCCGGCTCGGCCCCGCGGCGGACGACACGTTGCTCGTCGAGGTTTGGCGTGAGGGGGAGGACCCGGCACCAGGCGGTGCGCGGGCGGCGTGGTCCAGCGGGGCCACCGCGTGAGCACATCTTTTCCACCGCTTTTCACGCGCGCAAACTCTGATTCTGACTCGCTTTACCGATTCTCGCAGCGCAACCCGTCGCACACCTCTTGTGCCCTCCGCCGCCGCGCGGTATGCTCCTCGCGTTGTTGGTTCCTGCGCCTCGGCGTCTGCCGGGGTTGCGGGCGAAGATGGGAAGTGCGGTGAAAATCCGCCGCGGACGCGCCGCCGTAAGGGGTGCCGAAGCGTTCCGGGCCGTGCAAACGGCCAGCCACTGGCGAACGCCGGGAAGGTGGAACGCGGAGCCCTGAGCCGGAAGACCTGCCAACGACATGGGCCTTGGCGTGTGCCAGGGACCCGCTGTTGGACCCCTCGCGGGGCGTTGCGAAGCAACGCCAAGGGGACCGGCGAATCGGCGCGCCTGCTTCCGCGCGTTGCTCCGCTGCTCTCAATCCCGCGATGGGCGTCCGGTCGGTGCGCTTTAACGCGCACGCGGAAGCCGTCCCGCGCGAATCGGGGCGTATCGCCGAGTGGCGGAAGGATCGTGCATGGCATTTCGGAGGAGGAGCCCCGCGGCGTTCGTCGCGTCGGCGTGTGCGCTCGGGACCGCGGCTCTCGCGGGTCCGAGCGATCCGTGGGCGGATGAGGTGATGTCGTTCAACGCGGGCGCGGGCGCGAACCCCGCGCACCCGAACCCGAACGCGAGCCTCGGATCGCCAGAGCGCTTCACGGGGGAGGGCGTCTTCCCGGGCACGGTGACGCCGTTCGCGTCCGCGTACGGCGGGAATGAGATCGTGAGCATCGGCGCGGGCGGGAGCCTCGTGGTGCGCTTCGACGAGCCGGTGCGCAACGACCCGGGCAACCCGTACGGGATCGACCTGATTGTCTTCGGCAACACGTTTTTCTACGACCCTTCGTTCGAGCCGATCGCGACGGCGCTGTGGGAGCCGGGGGGGCGCATCGAGGTATCGGCGGACGGCGCTGATTGGGAATTAGCGCCGGGCGTCAACGCCGACGGTCTCTTCCCGACGCTCGGGTACACCGATGAAGCCTCTCCCTTCGGCAGCGCGGCGCCCGGGCAGGTCCCCACCGACTTCACCAAGCCCGTCAACCCGGCCTTCGCGTGGCAGGGCCAGGACCTCGCCGGCCTCATCGCCGGGTACGACGGCTCGGGCGGCGGCGCCGGCGTTGATATCGGCGCCCTGGGCTTCTCTGAAATCTCCTACGTGCGCGTCAGTCTGCCCGCAGGTACGCCGGGCAAGTTCGAGATCGACGCGTTCAGCGACGTGACGGCAGTCCCGTCTCCGGGCATGCTTGTGTTGGCGGCGGTCGGAGGCTTCTTTTCGCTGCGCCGTTCCCCCTCTCGGCGCAGCGTCGGCGCCCCGTAAGGGGCAAGCCGGCGGCAGTCGCGAAGGATTCGCGGCCCCGCTGGAGTGTGAGAGAGCGCCGGCGCGGCTCGGAAGGTCCGCGCCGGCAATTGCGATGATGCACGGGGTGGACACAGCACGGCCGGCTCGCGCCGGCGCGACGGCGGGTCTGCTCTTCTGCGCGCTCGCGGCGGGCGAGCACACGTCGCTCGCGCAGGTCGGCGGCCGGACCGGCGCCTGGACCCACCTCGGCTCGACAAGCGCCCGCAACGCCCTCACGCGGCACCCGCCGCCGGACTTGGCGCAGCCGGCGTGGACCCGAGCGACGGGCCAGGCGGGCTCGACGCTTCTTTTCCCGTGGCAGGCGTCGCCGGCGGTGGACGAGCACAGCGTCTACGTCGTCGCGCGCACGACGGGCCCGAGCCGCGCGTGGCTGCTCGCCGTCCATCGTGACAGCGGCGGCATCCGCTGGCAGACGCAGCTGCCCGCGCTCCCGGCGTTCGACTCCCAGAGCTGCCCGGTCATTGACCAGGAGCACGGCACCGTGATCGTCGGCGTCGGACGCTTGCTCGTCGCGTACCGGCGGAGTGACGGTTGGGAGGCGTGGCGTACGAATCTCGATCAATTCGTTGTGAACGCGTCCGCCGCGGTGACGGGCGACCGCGGGCGCGCGGACCGTGCGTTCATCACCGATTACCCGTTCGACGCCGGCTCGGAGGGCCGGTTGTACTGCATCAACGTCGACCCGACGCACCCGACCCACAACCCGTACGCGCCCGGAGATATCGTCTGGTCCGTAACGCTCGAGGGCACGTCGGGGAACTCCCCGGCGTATCTGCCCCGTCATCTCGGCGGCGACGGCAGGGTGTACGTCGCGAACTACGGCGTGTACGGGGTCACGCCCGGAACGATCCGCGCGTTCGATCCGGACGCGCAGCAGGCCGCCGTCCCGGTCTGGGAGGCGATCAACCCCGAGCCGCAGGGATACTTCGGCGGGCTCACGATCGTGCCGCGTGGGCCTTCGGGCGTCGCGGAGATCTTCGCGGCGTCGTACGCGTTTTTCGGCGGACCGTCGTGCGAGCCGGGGGGCGGCCCGGAGAGCGCGAACCTGCTCCGGCTCAACGCGCGCACGGGCGCGATCATCGCGGGCTCGCCCTCGAACCGGTCGAGCTCGATGGCCGTGTACTCCCCGGCGGGGCGTCTTGTGCTCGCGGGCGGATACCACCTGCCGAGCGTCGGCGGCGCCGTGAGCGTGGCGATGTTCGACGCGGCCCTTGGCGCGTCATCGCGGGTGTGGGACAGCGCGCTCGCGGGCTGGACCGACGCGAACTTCAACTGCCTGCTCGACGCCGGCGAGTACACGCTGCTCGGCGGGTACCTCAACCAGCCCGTGGTGAGCCACTTCGCCGGGCGCACGCGGATCATCGCCGGCGCGATGCCGACAGCGGCCCTGACGCAGCCGGGGACAAGCGTGAGTGTGCTGAACGCGCTGGCGCCGGTGTGGTCGCCGGGGTTCGTGGAGTCGAGCGGCGCGAGCGCCGGCTCGAGCCCCGCGGTCGCGGGCGGGTCTGTGTACGCGACGGGCTCCGCGGGGGTGGTCGCCCTGGGCCTGACCCCGCAGAGCTACGACGTGGACGGCTCGCTGCGCGTCGGCATCGATGATCTGTACGAGTGGGAGGTCGGCACGGGGCTGCTCGACGTGAACGGCGACCTGCTCGCGGACGCTTCCGACCGCGCCGCCCTCGTCACGCTCCTGCGCGCGACCGAGCCCGAGGAACTCGCGGAGGCGGCCCGATGATCCACCCCGCCGCGCCATCCTCCGTGCGCCCGCGGGCGTTCACGCTCATGGAGCTGCTCGTCGTCATCACGATCGTCGCGCTCCTCGTCGGCCTGCTCCTCCCCGCGCTCACGAAGGCCCGGGTCGCGGGGCGCGGCGTCGTGTGCCTCTCGAACCAGCGTCAGGTCACGACGGCCTGGGCCGCGTACGCCAACGACCACGGCGACCGTGCGGCCCCCGCCGCCTTCCTCGACGGCGAGCGTCAGGGCGCGAGTTATCCGATCTACTGGTGGGGCGCGGTGCCGTCTCCCGCGCTGCCGGTGGACCACACCCAAGGGTTCATCACGCCGTATCTCGACAGCGCGCTAAGCGCCAAGAGCGTGTACGAGTGCCCGGCGCAGCCCTGGGGCACGTACCGCGCGCAGCCCGCCGCGCTCCTGACGCCGCAGCCGACGAGCACGTACGGCTACAACGGGTACTACCTCTCGCCCGCGAAAACGCCGGGGTGGTCGGACGCGATCGCGCACCGACCGTGGCGGCGCATCTCCGACCTTCGCTCGCCCTCGACGCTCGTCACTTTCGCCGATGCGATGGTCATGATCGGCGGTTCGCTCCGCAATACCGCCTTGCTCGACCCGCCGCAAATCTACGACAACGGCGTCTGGGTGAGCAACGGCTCGCCGACAACGGCGTTCCGCCACGGGTCGCACAAGGGCCGCCCGGGCACGGCGAACGTGGCGCGGGCGGACGCGAGCGTGCGCGCCATGCCCCCGGACCCGCTGGCGGTGACCGTCGGCATGCTCGGCTCTGTCGACGCGACAAACGTGTCGTACGTGCCGGATTGGGTGGAGTGGTGAGCCGGCGCGGTTCTTGGACGTTGGTTTGTTCTGGGGGCGTCGCCGCGGCGTGCAAATCGCGTGGTCCCGCGGCCGATTGCCTTGCCGGGGCCGCCGGGGTGGGGTCTAATTCCCGTCCCCGGAGGAGAGAAGCATGCGTTTGACCATTGCCGCCATTGTCGTCGGAGCCGCCGCGTCGATCGCGTGCGCGGACGTGACCTTCAACGATTCCGTTTTCCCGAACTCGAATTGGGGCTTCGAGACAGCGGTCCAGGGGACTGGCTCGGGGAGCGGGACGCAGAGCGCGACGATCGGCAACCCGGCGGCCTCGCGGCTCGTGACGGTCAGCGTCGGCGCCGGCTCGGTGGCGTGGTCCGTGAGCCGCTTCGGGACGACACAGGGCACCCGGTACGACCCCGTGACGCAGGGCGCGATCGCCTCCATCGACTTCACGATCGACTACGCGTACCAGAGCGGCGTCGGCGGCCAAGGGCAGGCGCTGCAGTTCATCATCAAGCAGGGCGCGACGGTCTACGCCGCGGCGTACACGGTCACGGGCTCGACCGGGGCGTGGGGCACGCACACGGCGCTGTCGCTGACCGCGAGCGACTTCACGCCGATCCTGGGCGGCACGGCGCACCCGGACTTCTCCACGAGCGGCGAGTTCATCCGGGTCGGCTTCGCGGTGGGCAATAGCTCGACGGGCGGCGGGTACACGACCGTCGGCGCGTTCGACAACTTCAGCGCGGCGATCCACGTCGTGCCGGCGCCCGGTGCGTTGGCGCTCGCGGGGCTGGGCGGGCTACTCGCCGGGCGGCGGAAGCGTTGAGTTCCGCGCACGCAGGGCGCGTGCATCGCGATTGAAGCCTCACAGAAGCCGCCGGTGGCGACCCGCGTTTGCGCAAGGCGGTTTACGCCTCCGCGAAGTCGTACGCCGCGACGTATCGCCCGGTCTTCAGCCGCACGATCTGCCGCAGGATGTCGTTGCAGAGCGTGCTCGCGCCGAAGCGGAAGTAGTCGGGCGTGAGCCAGGGGTTGTCCCACGACTCCCCGAAGCCCGCGACGCGCAGCGGGCCCATCGTCTCGTGCACCATCACGAGGTAGTGCACCGCCTGCTTGGCGGCGCGGATGCCCCCCGCGGGCTTCATCCCCACGAGCCGGCCCGTCGAGAGGTACCAGTCGCGGATCGCCTCGAGCATCACGAGCGTCACGGGCATCGTCGCGGCGGGCTGCACCTTGCCGGTGCTCGTCTTGATGAAGTCGATGTTGCCGTCCACGCCGCTGGGCGCGACCTCGTCCATCGCCCGGATCGCGATGTCGCTCGCGAGGCGCACGTTGTCGAGGGTCTCGAGCTCGCCCGTCTCGAGGATGACCTTGAGGTGCGCGAACGTGCCGTCCTCGCGCTTGCACGCGCGCTTGACCTCGCGCACCTCTTCGGCGATGGCGTCGAGCTTGCCCGCCAGGAACAGGCCCCGGCTGATCACCATGTCGATCTCGTCCGCGCCGCCGGCGACGGCGTCGCGCACGTCGCGCAGGCGCACGTCGAGCGGGAACTGGCCGCTGGGGAAACCCGTCGCGACGCTGGCGACCTTGACGGCGCGGCCGGGCCCCAGCGCGCGGACGCACTCGGGCACGAGGCTCGGGTAGACGCAGACCGCGCCGCACGAGGGCAGACGTTCGCCGAGGAGCGACTCGTCGCGTTCGAAGGGGCGCACCGCCTTGCGGCAGAGGGCGCGGACCTTCTCCGGGCTGTCCTTGCCCTCGAGGGTCGTGAGGTCGAGCATCGACAGCGCCCGGCGCAGCAGCGCCGCCTTGGTCGAGGTCTTGATGGAGCGCTTGGTGAACGACGCGGCCCGCTCCTGGGCCATCACGGTGTCAACGGTTGGGGAGCCGCGGCTCTTCACGGGTGATTGTTGAGGGGTTCTACCCTGCCCGCATGGACCGCCTGAGCGTCGCGAAAACCTACAAGCTGTACGTCGGCGGGGCCTTCCCGCGGTCCGAATCGGGCCGGAGCCTGCCGGTGGAGGGCCCCAAGGGGGAGCCGATCGCGCACATCGCCCACGCCTCGCGCAAGGACCTCCGCGACGCGGTCGAGGCGGCCCGCGCCGCCCAGCCCAAGTGGGCGAACGCCACGCCGTACAACCGCGGTCAGGTGATGTACCGCATGGCGGAGATGATGGAAGGAAAGCGCGACGAGCTCGCGCGGGCCGTCGAGGCGATGCGCAACGGCGCGAAGGGAAAGAAGGCCGGTGGCGGCGCGGAGGTGACGCGCGCGATCGACCGGCTCGTCCACTACGCCGGGTGGTGCGACAAGTACGCGCAGGTGCTCGGGTGCAACAACCCGGTCGCGGGGCCCTTCTACAACTTCACCGCGCCGGAAGCGACCGGCGTTGTCTGCGCCGTCTGCCCGGACCAGGCGCCATTGCTGGGCCTTGTCTCGCTCCTTGCGCCGGCCCTCGTGCCCGGCAACGCGGTCGTGGCGGTCGCCGGCGACGACGCGGGGATCGCCGCGGCGGTCTTCGGCGAGGTGTGCGCGACGAGCGACGTGCCCGCCGGCGTGATCAACGTCCTCACCGGGAAACGGGCCGAACTCATTCAGCACATCGCGGGGCATCGCGACATCGACGCGGTGCACGGCGCGAATCTTGACGCCGACACATCCCGACGGCTGCGGGACGGCGCGGCGGAGAACCTGAAGCGCGTGAAGGTGCGGGACAACACGGACTTCTCGGACGACGATGTGTGGAACAGCCCGTGGCGGATCGAGCCCTTTGTTGAGTTCAAGACGATGTGGCACCCGGCGCTGTCGTAGCGGACGGAGCGGCGGTCTCTTTCGCGCCGCCGAGTTCGAACGCGCGGATCGTAAAGTGCACCGCGGCGCAGAAGAGGCCCATCGCGCACACGGCGAGGATGGCCGCGCCCGACCACACCAGCCACGCGGGCAGCGCGTCCAGACGCGTCCGCGCCGCGTACATCGCCGCGAGCACGCCGATCATCAGCGCACCGGCGGCGATCGCCTTCAGGATGGCGGGCACGCTCGCCCGATCGCGAGATAGAACCTCGAACGCCGCGAGGACGCCGAGCATGACCGCGGCGCCGACGCGCGCGAGCATCAGCGTCTTGACACTGACGCTCGAGCCATCGCTCAGCACCATCCCGCCGCGAACGGAGAGCCAGCTGAGGAACCCGGCGGTGAACACCGTGCCCGCGACGCAGGCGACCGCGAGCGCGGGCGCCCGCCCGTAGCAGCCGCGCCAGAACATCACCCCCACGACGCCCGCGAGAGCAATGCACGCCTCCATGAGGATCAGCAGCCAGTACGGCTGCCCGCCCCTGAAGAGGGCAAGCCCGACGACCCCGAGCGCACTCAGCGCCGCGGCGACGGCGACGAGCCCGACGACGTGCCGGGTGGCTGCGAATGGCGGTCGTGGCGCTGTTGGCACGGGCGAGAGTATCCGTGGGGGTTTGGGAACCGGTTACCGCCGGCGGCGACTGCGCCGCCGAATGACGTCTTCAATCGGCAGATTCCGCCCGACCATAACCCGAAAATGCGCATATCGGGGTGAAGGGGCGGCCCCGCGCGAGACGATCGCTAGGGGGTCGGTGCGCGCAGCCGCGCACGGCATTTGCGAGGGTCCCTGCGATGACCAAGCCGACGATGGCCGCCCGAACCGAGATCGAGCGCTCGGCAAAGGCGATGTACGCCCGCGTGCTGAGCCAGTGGGCGATCGACCTGCTGCAGCTCCGCCGCGACGGGCTGGATGTGCCGTGCGCCCGCGGCGGGGACGACCGGCTGGTCCTCCCGCACTGGCGCGGGGCGGGGCCGCGCACGCCGGCCTGGTCGGCGGACGCGCTGCGGAACCTGACGTGGAAGCCCGCGCGGACGGCGGCGTAACGAGCAAGGAGGCTTCATGGGCGGCATCAGCACCGGCACCGGCCTGTTCAGCGGGATCGACACGCGTTCGCTCATCGACCAGTTGATGGCGGTCGAGGCGCGGCCCCGTGCGCTGGCGCAGCAGCGCATCGTGCAGCTCAAGGCCCAGCAGGCGGCGTACCTCGACATCAACACGCGGATGTCGGCGCTGAAGACCGCCGCCGGGAAGTTCCGGCTCGAGTCGGTCCTCAAGACGAAGAAGGCGACCTCTTCCGACGAGGGCGTCCTGACCGCGATCGCGGACAAGGGCGCGGCGCTGGGGTCGTACACGTTCCGCGTCGACCGCCTTGTGAGCAGCCAGCAGATGCTGACGCGCGGGTTCGCCGACCGCAACGTGTCGGGCGCGGGGCTGTCGAGCCTCACGTTCGAGAGCGCCGCGGCGAAGCTCTCCCACGACGTGGCCCTCGCGGACCTGAACAACGGCCAGGGCGTCTCGCGCGGCTCGATCGTGGTGCGCGACAGCACCGGCGCGCAGGCGACGGTCGATCTCTCGAGGGTCACGACGATCGACGAGGTGCTGACGGCGATCAACGGGTCGGGGCTCGCGATCACGGCGGGCGTCTCCGGCGGTCGCTTCACGATCAAGGACAACGCGGGCGGCGCGGTCACGGTCTCCAACGGCGCGGGCTTCACGACCGCCACGAGCCTGGGCATCGCGGGCACCGCGACGGGCACCCTCACGGGCTCGCTCGTCTACGGCCTGGGCGTGAACACGTCGCTCGCGAGCCTCAACGACGGCAACGGCGTGCGGGTCAAGAGTGCCGTCGGCAACGGCGCGTTCAACTTCACGATCAACATCTCGGGCGACGCGACCGCTTCGGTCAACGTCAACGTCGGCGACGTCTACGACGCGCAGGGCGTGAAGACGGCGGGAGCGGTCTCCACAGTCGGCGGGGTCATCGATCGGATCAACGCGGCCCTCGACACGGCGGGCTACGGCTCGCGCGTGCGGGCGAGCATCAACGCGGAGAGCGGCCGCATCGAAGTCAACGATATCGACGCGGGCTCGAGCCTGCTCGTCGCGGTCGCTGAAGGGAACGCGACGACGGCCGCCGACCTCGGTCTCAGGCCCGGCTCCGCGCCGACCGGCGCGCTGCAAGGACGGCGCGTGCTCGCCGCGGCGAACAGCGTGCTGCTCAAGAGCCTCAACGGCGGCAGCGGCGTCGGCGGCGACGGATTGCTCTTTTTCACGGCGCGTGACGGCTCGGTCTTCTCCGCGGCCATCGACCCCAACGGCTCGGTCTCGGACGCCATCAGCGCCATCGAGGCCGCGAGCATCGGAAAGGTCAGGGTGACGCTCAACGACGCCGGGAACGGCCTCAAGGTCACGGACCTGACGGGGGGGACGGGCACGCTCGCGATCACCGGCAACCCCGGCAACGACACCGCGGCGGCGCTCGGCATCGCGACGGAGCCGGCCGGCGTTCTGGCGAGCGTCGTCAACGGGACGAACCTGCAGAAGCAGTACGTGGGTCTCGGGACGCAGCTGTCGGCGTTCAACGCGGGGAAGGGCGTGGGCTCGGGCCGGTTCCGCGTCACGGACTCGGCGGGGCGCGTCGCGACGGTCGACATCGGGACGGACTCCAAGACGCTCGCCGACATCGTGGACGAGATCAACGCGGCGCAGACGACGCCGCCGGACAACCAGACACCGGCGGAATCGCTGACCACACGCGCCCGCATCAACGCCAAGGGCGACGGCATCGAGATCTACGACACCGGCACGGGCTCGCAGCGCATCAAGATCGAGGACGTTTCCGGCACTGTTGCGCGCGATCTCAGGATCCTCGGGACCGCCGCGGGCACGGGCGTCGGGGCCGACAACAGGATCGACGGATCGCTCGAGACGAAGATCGACGTCGGCGCCGGGGACACGCTCGACGCGATCGTGTCGAAGATCAACGCCGCGGGCGGGCCGGCGACCGCGTCCATCATCCAGGACGGCGTCGGCTCGGTGCCGTTCCGGCTGACGCTCACCGCGTCGAGGACGGGCGTGTCGGGGAGGTTCCTGATCGACACGGGCGGCGTGGACCTGGGGCTCACGAGCCTCTCGCGGGGCGAGAACGCGCGTGTCTTCTTCGGCAGCGGCGACTACGCGAGCAGCATCGCGGTCACGAGCACGTCGAACCAGGTGGACAACATCCTGGCCGGCGTCAAGATCGACCTCAAGAGCACGTCCACCGACCCGGTGACGCTGAGCGTCACGAGCGACACCGACACGATCGTCGGAAAGGTCAAGGAGTTCATCGACGCGTTCAACAAGGTCGTGGAACGCGTGGACGCGCAGAGCAAGTACGACAAGGACAACAACAAGAAGAGCCCGCTGCTGGGCGACGCGACGATCCAGGATCTCCGCGCCGAGCTCTTCCGGCTTATCCAGTCGCCGGCGGTCAACGTCTCCGGCCCCTACCAGCGCCTGTCGCAGGTGGGGCTGAAGGTCGTGTCCGGCAACAAGCTCGACCTCGACGAGCAGAAGTTCCGCGACGCGCTCTCCGCGGACCCCGAGGCGGTCGAGCGGCTGCTCGCGGCGCGCGTCGCCCAGGACGACTCCTCGATCGACCTCGGCAACGGCGTCGTCGTGACCAACCCCAACCCGGGCCAATCGTTCACGTCGCAGGGCGTCATGACCCTGTTCGAGAACGCAATCAACAGGCACGTCGAGTCCGCGACGGGCACGCTCGAGCGCCGCAAGCTCGGGTTCGACAACCAGATCAAGGCGCAGGAAGAGCGCGTGAAGGCGTACGACGTCCGCCTCGCCTCGAAGCGTCAGATCCTGGAGCGCCAGTTCACGGCGATGGAGAAAACGCTGGGCCAGCTGCAGCAGCAGCAGGGCGCGCTCGCCTCGCTCGCGGGGCTGGGCGCGCGGCGTTAAGAAACAGCAACCCCCTGAACTCCGCCCCCCCTCGCTCCGATATTCGTCCTATCTATGGCAACGCCGACGGAAACGCTCCACGACTCCACCAAGCCGCGCCCCGCGGACGCGTACCTGCGCAACCGCGTGCTCACCGCCTCGCCGGAGGAGCTGCGCCTCATGCTGCTCGACGGCGCGGTCAAGTTCGCCGGCCAGGGACGCGAGGGGCTCGCGACGAAGAACTACGAGGCATCGTTCAGCGGCTTCTCGCGCTGCCGTGAGATCATCCTCGAGCTCGTCTCCGGCATCCGCGAGGACGTGGACCCCGAGCTGGCGAAGAACGTCCGCGGTGTCTACATGTTCATCTATCAGCAGCTCGTGGAGGGCAACCACGAGCGTGACCTCGCGAAAATCGACCGCGCCATCGATCTGATCAAGTACGAGCGGGAGACGTGGGCCCTGTTGATGCGGCGCCTCGCGGACGAGCGCGGGCGGGCGGGGCCGGCGCCGGCCCCCGCCGCCGTCAGCCTCGAGGGCTGACCGCGAGCGCGTCGGCGATCAGGGCCACCATCTTGTCCATCACGAACAGGGTGTTGACGTTCGCTTCCGCCTCCGACTCGGCGGTGCGCAGCGCGTCGATCGCGCGTGCCGCGTCCCCGGCGCGCCGGGCGTCCCCGGCCCCGGCCGCGCGGGCGAGCTCCTCGGCGAGCCTCCATCCGGTGTAACGGAACATCCACTCCGCGGCGGCGCGGTTCGCGGCCTCCTTGCTCGCGAGGGCCCCGCTGGCCTCGACGCGCTCCTTGGCCCACGCCTCGGTCAGCTCGTGCATGCGCGGGCCCGCCTCGACGACGTGCGAGCCGCGCAGGACCCTCGCGAAGACCGGCTCGAGCTGGTCGTGCCAACCGGCGATGCTCGTGCCGGCGATCTCCGCGAGCGCGCCCGGGGAGCCGAGGGCGAGCGGGAGCATCCACTCGGCGATGGGCGGCGCCTCCGGGGGGCGGGACCGCGCCCACCGGCGGAGATCGTCGGGGGGGAGAGCCCGGAAGGGCACGCGCTGGCACCGGCTGCGGATCGTCGGGAGGAGCGCCTCGGGCGCGCTCGTCACCAGGATGATCGCGACGCCCGGCGGCGGCTCTTCAAGGAACTTGAGCAGGGCGTTCTGCGACTGGTCCGCGAGGAACTCCGCGCCATCGATGATGAAGACGCGGCCGCAGACGCCGCCGCCGGCCACCGTCGGGGCCAGCCGGCCCGGGTCGAGCACGAAGTAGCGCACGACGTCCACCGGGATGTTCGTCTGCTTCTTCGCGCGGATCTCGGCGTCCGGGTGGTACTTCGACCACTCCTTGGACACAACGCCCAGGTCCGGGTGGCTGCCCGCGCGCAGCATCTGCTGCACGCGGCTCTCGGGGTCGGGCGCGAGACCGCCCGTGAGCCCCTTCTCGCACGTGCCGTCGAGGACCAAGGCCGCAAAGGCGAGCGCCGTCGTGAACTTCCCGACCCCGGCGGGGCCCTGGAAGATCCAGGCGTGGTGCACGCGCTCGCTCACAAGGGCGTCCGTCAGCATCGCGATCGCCCGCTGCTGACCCAGGACGGCGTCGAGAGCGACGGGCGCGGGGACCACGGGCGCGACCGGCGTCGCGGCCGCCTCCGCGCGTTTTTCACCGAGCGTCGGGCCGGCGGGCTTCGCGGGCTTGGCGGGTTTCTTCGCTTTGTCGGCAGGGACTCTCGCCACGCGGCGGAGCGTACGGAGGGTTCAACGCGGAGGCGCAGAGAACAGGAGCGACGGGTTTGAAGAGCGGCGCTCCGGCGCGATCGTTGATCCGATCCGCCCTCTTCTCGTCTTCCTCTGCAACTCCGCGGTGAGTCTTCCTCACGCGATCCCGCGGAGCTTGTTCAGCCCGTTCTGCGCCGCGACCTTGTAGCACTCGGCGAGCGTCGGGTAGTTGAAGACCGTGTTGATGAAGTACTCCGCCGTCGCTTTGAAGGCCACCGCGCACTGGCCGATGTGGACGAGCTCGGTCGCGCCGGTGCCGATGATGTGGACACCGAGCACCGCGTGGCTGTCCTGCTCGATGAGCATCTTGAGCATCCCCGTGTCGTCGCCGAGCAGCTGGCCGCGGGCGATTTCGCGGTAGTACGCGATGCCGGACTCGAAGGGGATGCCGTCCTTTGTCAGTTGCTCTTCCGTCCATCCCACCATCGAGATCTCGGGGACGGAGTAGATGCCGTAGGGGAAGAGCTTCTCGATCGCCTGGCAGGGCGCGCCGAACATGTGGCACGCGGCGAGCCGCCCCTGCTCCATGCCCGTGCTCGCGAGGGCGGGGAAGCCGATGACGTCTCCCGCGGCGTAGATGTGCGGCACGCCGGTCTGGAAGTGTTCGTTCACCCCGAGCCGGCCGCGGTCGTCGACGGCCAGACCGGCCTTCTCGAGCCGCAGCCCCTCGGTGTTCCCCTGCCGGCCGACGGCGTAGAGCAGCGCGTCGGCCCGCAGCGTCTTCCCGCTCTCGAGGAACGCCTCGACGAACTTCGTGTTGCTCGCGTGCGCGCCGGGCGGCGCGGGGATCGTCTCGACCCGGACGACCTTCTCGCCCAGCCGCAGCGTGACGCCCGCCTGGCGGAGGTGGTACTGCAGCGCCTCGATGATCTCGGCGTCCACAAAGTCCAGGAGGCGCGGACGCCCTTCGACGAGCGTTACTTTGACGCCCAGCGACGCGAGCATGCTCGCGTACTCCGTGCCGACGACGCCGCCCCCCACCACGATGATGCTCCTGGGCATGGCCGCGAGGCCGATCACCTCGTCGCTCGTGAGAACGTCCTGCCCGTCGAAGGCGATGTTCGCGGGCCGCGCGGGGCTCGTGCCGACGGCGATCAGGACCTTCTCCGCCTCGATGACTTCGACGCCGTGCCGCCCCTCCACCTCGATCGTGTGGCCGTCTCGGAAGCGGGCGAACCCGTGCGCCACGTGCACGCCGTTCGAGGCGAAGTGCCCCTGCACGATCTCGATCTCGGCCTGGATCACGCGGTTGCACGACGCCATGAGGCGCTGCATCGTCGCGCCCTTCGCCGCCGCGATGAACTCGGCGCTCGTCGGGAGCGCCGGGACGGGGCACGCGCTCAGATTCAGGATCGCCTCGCGGAGGGCCTTGCTCGGGATCGTGCCGGTGTTGATGGCGCAGCCGCCCACGACGTCGCGCGACTCGACGACGCACACGCTCCGGCCGAGCTTGGCCGTCTGGATCGCGGCCTTCTGGCCCGCCGGCCCCGAGCCGATCACGACGAGGTCGAACCGACGCATCCGGTCAGGATAGTTTGGGCCCGCGGGCATTTCAGCCCCCGCCGCCGACGGCGTCCTTGTCCGAGGCGGCCCCGTCGGGCACGGCCGCCTTGGTGTCGGGCCGCTGCGGGGCCGCGTACGGATCCGACGGCATGAGGTAGTTGGTCACGACGAGCTCGACGCGCTGGTTGCCGCGGTCTTGTTCGCGATCGAAGGTGCGGCCCACGACGCGGTCGGCGTCGGCGCAGCCGACGACGCGCACGGCCTCCCACGGCATACCGCTGTCCACGAGCGCACGGGCGACCGCCTTGGCGCGCTCGAGCGAGAGCTCGAGCGCCTTGCTGCGCTCGCGCATCACCTCGTACGGGCCCGCGTGCCCGCGGACCTCGACGATCCAGCGCTGGTCCTTCTGCTTCTGCGCCACCTGCGCGATCGTCTCGCGGGCCTCGGCGCTCAGCAGGGCGCTGCGGTCGTCGAACGTCACCGACGCCGTCACTCGGTCGTAGTCGCTCGGCCGGACCGCCTGCTGACGGTCGTGCCGCCCCAGCGGCCCGTCGCTGTGCGACATCCCGCCCGTCTTCTCGCGGAGGCGCCGCACGAGGGCGACCTCCTTCGGGTCGTTCGAGTCGATGGAGACCGGGTTCCCGAACCCCTCGCGGATGCTCAGGATCATGTCGAGCTGGTGCGCGCTGGGGGCGCCGTCCGCCGCGTTTGTCTCGCTGGGCTCGCCCCCTTGCTTGGGATCGCCCTTCGGGCCCATGTTCATCGCGAGCAGGATCACGAAGAAGCCCATCATGAGCGCGACGTTGTCCGCGAAGGAGATGAGCCACTCGGGCGCGCCCTCGTGCTCTCCCTCCGCGTGGCCGCCGCCGCCGTGGGCGCCGTGGCCCCCGCCGTGACCGCCGCCGCGCCCTCCCTCGCCGTGTTTCTCTTCATGGTCGGCCATGCGTCATCCGTTTCAGGCGGCCTTGGCGATCTTCTGCCGCTCGACGGCGGGGATGAAGGCCATCACCTTGTCCTGCGTCACGCGCGGGTTATCGCCGCTCTGGATGCTGAGGATCGCCTGGAGCATCATCTCGCGGGCGAGGATCTCCTCGCCGGAGCGCAGGGCCAGCTTGTCGCCGATCGGGCCGCAGACGGCGTTGGCGATGATCGCGCCGTACATCGTCGCGACGACGGCCAGGGCCAGCGCGTTGCCGAGCGCGCCGATGTCCGCGCTCGCCAGCTGGCCGAACATGCCCACCTGCCCGACGAGCGTGCCCACCAGGCCGTAGCCGGGGCCGTAGAGCTTGATGAGGTCGAAGAACTTCTTGCCCGCCTTGTGGCGGTCCTGCATCGCCATCACTTCCATGCGGAGCGTCGCCTCGATGTTCGCGGGCTCCACGCCGTCGATGGCCATCTTGAGGCCGGAGGCCATGAACTTGTCCTGGATGTTGGGCACCTCGGACTCGAGCGCCAGGATGCCGTCACGCCGCGCCTTCTCCGCGAGCTTCGACACCAGCTCGAAGCACTCGACCGACGACATGCCCTTGTGGAACAGGAATCGCTTGACGTAGCCGGGGACCTGCTTCATCTTGTCCATCGGCATCGCCATGAAGGTGACGCTGATGGATCCTCCGATCACCATCAGCACGCCCTCCGTCGAATAGAACATCATGAAGTTGCCGTGCGACACGTGGAAGGCAGCGATGCCCATGCACACGACGCCGACGAGGATGCCGATGATGCTTGCCTTGTCCATGGCGGGGCTGCGGCTCTTTGAGACGTGCTGCGGGCCGGGGCGCGCCGCCCCTCTGACTCATACGTCGTCCGTTTTGGCCGGTCGGATAAGCAGTGCCCATCGTCACGGACCCGGAAAACCCGCGGGGAGCGTCCGGAAACCCCTCCCGCGCGACACCCCCCCGGGCGTGCAACGATGGAGCCACGATGTCCCGCGTTACGCACCCAGCGGCGGCCAAGCCGCCCCCGCCGCCCCGAACCTCCGATGTCCCCGACGCCCGCGGCCGGTTCGGCGAGTACGGCGGCGCGTACGTGCCCGAGACGCTCGCGCCGGCGCTCGCCCAGCTCGCGACGGTCTATCAGCAAGCCCGCAACGACGGACGCTTCTGGGATCAGCTCCGGGGGCTGCTCCGGGCGTTCGTCGGGCGGTCGACGCCGCTGTACGAGGCCGCGCGTCTGACCGCGGAAGTCCGGCGCTCGGCCCCCGCGGGCAACGGCGCGACCGTCTGGCTCAAGCGCGAGGACCTCGCGCACACGGGCGCGCACAAGATCAACAACACGCTCGGGCAGGCGCTCCTCGCCGTGCGCATGGGCAAGAAGCGCGTGATCGCCGAGACGGGCGCGGGCCAGCACGGCGTCGCGGCGGCGACCGCCGCGGCGCACTTCGGGCTCTCGTGCGACGTCTACATCGGCGCCGAGGACGCGCGCAGGCAGCGTCTCAACGTCACGCGGATGAAGGTTTTGGGCGCGAGGGTGATCGAGGTGGATGCGGGCTCGCGCACGCTGAAGGAGGCGACCACCGAGGCGATGCGCGACTGGGCGGCGAGCGCCGATACCACGCACTACATCGCCGGCAGCGTCGTGGGCCCGCACCCGTTCCCCGCGATCGTGCGCGACTTTCAGTCCGTCATCGGGCGCGAGGCGATGGCGCAGAGCCTCCGGCTGATGGGCGCGATGCCCAACGCCGTGGTCGCGTGCGTCGGCGGCGGGAGCAACGCGGCGGGCATTTTCTATCCCTTCGTGGATCAACCCAAGGTCCGCCTGGTGGGCGTCGAGGCGGGCGGCACGGGCCCCGCCCCGGGTCAGCACGCGGCGCCGCTCTCGTTCGGTTCGCCCGGCGTCCTGCACGGGTCTCTCAGCTATGTCCTGCAGGACGAGCAGGGGCGGACGACGCCCGTGCACTCCTGCAGCCCAGGGCTCGGCTACCCCGGCGTCGGCCCCGAGCACGCGTACTGGAAAGACCGGGGGCGCGTCGAGTACGCGGTCGCGACGGACGCGGACGCTCTCTCGGCGTTCACGTCACTCGCGCGTACCGAGGGGATCATCGCGGCGCTGGAGACCTCGCACGCCGTTGCGCACGCCCTGCGCCTCGCGGCGCAGATGCCCAGCGCCGAGCACTTGGTCGTGTGCCTTTCCGGACGCGGGGACAAGGATGTCGACGAGGCTGCGCGACTCCTCGGTCAATAACGGCTAGATGTATCCTTTATCGTCCTGGTTGTACCCCTCGACTCCGGGGCGTTTTTCTCGCACAAAGAACCGTGACCACCGAACAACGTAAGACTGGTGCGCAGGGGCGGTTTCCTGTATACTCGCCGCCCGGAGACTCTCCATGGCCGTTGATTGGTCGGACAACATCGTGTTGGCGGAGCTGGCGGACGAGCCGTCCCTCTCGGACGAACTCGCCGACATCACGCAGCGCCTGGGCGCAACCAAGACGGTGCCGCCGCACGTCGTCCTGAACTTTTCGAACGTCTCCTACGTCGGCAGCTCGAACATCGGCGCCTTGCTGGCGATGCGGAGGGTGCTGAACGAGCGCAAACGCCGGCTGGTGCTCTGCTCCGTGAACGACCAGGTGTGGTCGATTTTCCTTGTCACGGGCCTGGACAAGATCTTTACCTTCGCGCCGGATCAGCTCACGGCGCTCGCCGGCATCCAGCTGGAAGAAGCCACCGGGCCGTAACCGCCGGCGGTACCATCGGCGATGAAGATCTCCGCGCTCGCCGTCTCCTTCGTTGCATCCTGCTCGTTCGCCGCGGACCTCTCGCCGCTCGAGAGCGCGATGGGGTGGCGCGACCTCACCGGCGCCGACGCGACGAGCGTCTGGCGCGGCTTCAAGCAGCCGGGCTTCCCCACGCAGGGGTGGACCGCGGAGGACGGGGTGCTCACGCACGCGGCCAAGGGGGGCGGCGGGGACATCATCACCGTCGGCCGGTTCGGCGACTTCGACCTGCGCCTGGAGTGGCGGACCGTGCCCGCGGGCAACAGCGGGATCATGTACCGCGTCCTCGAAACGGGCGGCGCGACCTACGAGACGGGGCCGGAGTGCCAGGTGCTCGACGACGGCGGGTGGAAAGTCGGGGCCGACGACAAGACGAGCGCGGGCGCGCTCTACGACCTCGTCTCGCCGCCCAAGACCAAGAAGCTCAAGCCCGTGGGCGAGTGGAACGACGGCCGCGTGGTGGTGCGGGGCGGCGTCGCGCAGCACTGGCTCAACGGCGAGAAGGTCGTGGAGCTGCGGATGTTCGACGACGCGGGGAAGCCGACGCGGCAGTGGCTCGACATGATCGCGGGGAGCAAGTTCAAGGCGTGGCCGGGGTTCGGGCTCGCGCCCAAGGGCCACATCGCGCTGCAGGACCACGGCGACGAGGTCTCGTACCGCAACGTGCGGATCCGCGCCCTTGACGAGCCGCTGCCGGGGGAGATCACGCTCTTCAACGGCGAGGACCTCGCCGGGTGGGAGCCGATCGCGCCAGACCCGGCGGGCAAGACCCCCGGGCCGGCGGGCGTGTGGAGCGTGAAGGACGGCGTGCTCGTGTGCAGCGGCAACCCGACGGGGTACCTCCGCACCAAGGCCGACTACAAGAACTTCGTGCTGCGCCTGCGCTGGCGCTTCGACCCGGCGAAGGGCGCGGGGAACAGCGGCGTGCTCGTGCGGATGACGGGAGCGGACAAGGTGTGGCCCCGGAGCATCGAGGCGCAGCTCCACGACGGGAACGCGGGCGACATCCTGAGCATCGCCAGCGTCCCGATCAGCGGCGACGCGGCCCGCACGAACGGCGGCCGTACGGCAAAGTCGCACGGAGCGGAGCGGCCGCTGGGCGAGTGGAACGAGTACGAGATCGTCTGCAACAAGGGCGACGTCGTTCTCTACGTCAACGGCGAGGAAGTGAACCGCGCGACCAACGCCGAGGAAGTCGCGGGGAAGATCTGCCTCCAGAGCGAGGGAGTGGAGATCCACTTCAAGGACATCAGGTTGCTGCCGCTGGAGTGAAGAAAAGTCTCACCGCAGAGCCGCAGTGGAAGATGAGAAGAGAACAGAATGGGTTTGAAGAGTGCGTAGAAGCGCAGCTCTCCAATCCAATCGCTTCTCTTCGCAGCGCTCTCTGTGTCTCTGCGGTGAGTTCTCTTACCCGAACCGCCCGCTGATGTACTGCTCCGTGAGCTTCTTGGCCGGGGTCTGGAAGAGCCTGGGGGTCGGCGAGAACTCGACGAGCTCGCCCAGGTACATGAACCCGGTGTAGTCGCTCACCCGCGACGCCTGCTGCATGTTGTGGGTCACGACGATCACCGTCACCCGGCTGCGCAGCTGGAGCATGAGCTCCTCGATGCGGCCGGTGGCGATCGGGTCCAGGGCGCTCGTGGGCTCGTCGAAGAGCAGGATGTCCGGGCGCGTCGCCAGCGCGCGGGCGATGCACAGGCGCTGCTGCTGGCCGCCGGAGAGCTGGAAGGCGTTCCGTTGGAGGACGCCCTTGACCTCGTCCCACAACGCCGCGTCGCGGAGCGCCGCCTCCACCTCGTGGTCGAGCTTCGCCTTGTCGCGCACGCCCCGCAGGCGCGGGCCGAAGGCGACGTTCTCGTAGATGCTCTTGGGGAAGGGGTTGGGCTTCTGGAAGACCATCCCGATGCGCATGCGCACCGCGATGGGATCGACGCCCGGGGCGATCAGGTTGATGTCGCCCGGCTGCAGAAGAATCTTGCCCTGGTACCGCGCGTCGCGGTAGAGGTCGTGCA
The DNA here is from genome assembly GCA_035628115.1 of Phycisphaerales bacterium. Taxonomy (GTDB): domain Bacteria; phylum Planctomycetota; class Phycisphaerae; order Phycisphaerales; family UBA1924; genus BJHL01. Next base: position 25,710 of record DASPKL010000013.1, read on the forward strand.
TGCGGTTGACGCACCGCAGCAGCGTGCTCTTGCCGCACCCGGAGGGGCCGATGAGCGCCGTGATCCGCTTGTCGTAGACCGGCATCGAGACGCTCTTGAGCGCCTGGAACTTGCCGTAGAAGAACGACAAGTCCTCGACGGACGCCCGCACCGTCGGCGGCGGCGAGACCTCCTGCGGCGGCGCTTGGATGGGGACGATGGGCGTCGGCATCGGCGGCGGCGGCTCCACGAACACGGGCGAGGACCGGACGCGGGTCACCATTGGATCCGCCTCCGCAGACGGTAGCGCAGCGTGATCGCGACAGTGTTCATGACGAGCGTGACCGCCAGAAGAATCAGCCCGGTCGCGGCGGCGTTGACGTGGAACTCCGGGTTGGGCTTGGAGACCCAGTTGAACATCTGGATCGGGAGGACGGTGAACTCGCTCTGGAGCCACGCGGTCGCCTGATGGAAGACCGAATAGACCGCGGAGACGGACTCGCCATCGGCGGGGATCGGCTTGCTCTCGGCGGTGAAAGGCGCCGGCGGCAGGAACGCGATGTACGTCAGCGCACCGATCGTGATCAACGGGGCCGTCTCGCCGATGGCGCGGGAGAGGGCGATGATCGAGCCGGTGAGGATCCCCGGCATCGAGTAGGGAAGGATGTGGTGCCGGACGGTCTGGAGCTTGGTCGCGCCGCACGCGAAGGAGGCTTCGCGGATCCCCTGCGGGATGGCGCGGATCGCCTCCCGGGTCGCGACGATGACGATCGGCAGCACCAGGAGCCCCAGCGTCAGGCCCGCGGTCAGGATGCTGCGGCCGAGGCCGAAGGTGTACACGAAAAGGCCCAGCGCCATCAGGCCCCAGATGATCGAGGGGACGCCGGCGAGGTTCGCGATGTTGATCTCGATGACCGTCGTGACCCAGTTCTTCCTCGCGTACTCCTCGAGGTAGATGCCCGCCATCACGCCCAGCGGGATGGCCGTGATCATCGTCACGAACATCACCAGCGCGGTGCCGGCGAGCGCGGACCTGATCCCGGCCCTCGCCGGGAAGCGCGACGGGAAGTTGCTCACGAAGCCGCCGATCGAGTCGGGCGCGAGCCGCGCGGCGCCGTCCCGGACAAGCGTCGCCAGGAGCACGCCTAGCACGGCGAGCGACGCCGCGACGAGGAGGGCGCCGGCGACGGCGAAGACGATGTCCCAGCGCCGCCGACCCGCGACCAAGGCGATGAGCCTGCGGTCCTCGAGCACGCCCGGCGGCGGCGACGCGGGAGCGCTCATCAGTACGCCTCCCGGAAGCGCCGGCGCAGCCAGTGGCCGGCGATGTTGAAGCCGAGCGTGAGAATGAAGAGCGTGACGCCCGCCGCGAAGATCGACTGGTAGCCGATGCTCCCGTGCGGGAGGTCGCCCAGGCTCACGGAGACGATGAACGCGGTGATCGTCGCGCCGGGCTCGCGCGGATCGAACGTGAGATTCGGCTGCGTGCCCGCGGCGACCGCGACGATCATCGTCTCGCCGAGGGCTCTGGAGATCGCGAGGATGTACGCGCTCGTGATGCCCGAGAAGCCCGCGGGGACGACGACGCGCCACGCGGTGTTGAAGCGCGTGGCGCCCATGGCGTACGCCCCCTCGCGCAGGTTGTTGGGCACCGCCCGCATCGCGTCCTCGGAGAGGCTCGCGACGTACGGGATCGTCATGATCCCGATCACGATGCCCGCGCTGAGCATATTGAAGCCCGGCAGCCCCGGGATGAACCGCTGGAGGAAGGGCGTCACCACCAGCAGCGCGAAGTAACCGAAGACCACGGTCGGCACGGCGCTGAGGAGTTCGAGCACCGGCTTCACGACCTCGCGCAGCCGGTGCGGCGCGTACTCGCTCATCCACACCGCGACGATCGTCCCCACGGTGATCGAGATCGAGAGCCCCACCAGCGTCGTGGTGAGCGTGCCCGACAGGAGGGGCCAGATGCCGTAATGCGGCGGGTCGAAGAGCGGCGTCCACTCCTTGTCCGTGAAGAACGCACGGAGCGATACGTGCCGGAAGAACGTCGAGGACTCGTACGCGAGCACCCCCACGATGCCGAGCGTGATCAGGATCGACGACGCCGCGGCGAGGAACAACGCGGACTCGCCGAACCACTCGGCGACCCGCCTGCGCGTGGAAATGCCCCGGAGGGGTGCTCCGGGGCTCTCGCTTCCGCTCGGTGCGTTGCGCCGATCCTGCACGCTTCGTCCGCCTCGGTTCGCGCCAGCCACCCGGGGTGGCGCGGGCGCTCAAACGGTCTGAATCTACTTCTTCTCGCCGGGGATCTCGGTGGTGAGCGGACGGCTAAAGAGCTCGTTGACGTGCGTGCCGGTCTGCGAGTGCCCGCCGAACGCCGTGCCCGTGCCGCCGTCGCGGACTCGAGAAAGACACTTCTGGTACGCCTCCGCCGGGAGCGGGATGTAGTTGACCTCCTTCACGAGCGCCGGCGCGTTCTCGAGGTAGAACTCGACAAACTTGCGGACCTCGGGGCGGGCATCGAGCGACTTCTTGCTGACGTAGATGAAGATCGGGCGTGAGAGCGGGGCGTACGAGCCGTCCATCACCGTCTGCTCGCTGGGGGCGACGGCCTTGCCGGTCTTGGGGTTCACCACCGGAACCGCCTTGAGCTTGTCTTTGTTTGTCGCGTAGTAGGCGTACCCGAAGTACCCCATCGCGTTCCCGTCGCGGGCGATGCCCTGCACGAGCACGTTGTCGTCCTCGCTGGCGGTGTAGTCGCCGCGGCTGGCCTTCGGCTTGCCGTTCACAGCCTCGGTGAAGTAGTCGAACGTGCCCGAATCGCTCCCCGCGCCGTAGAGCGTGAGGTCGCGCTCGGGCCAGTCGGGACGGATCTGGCTCCACTTCGTGATCGCGCCCTGAGCGCCCGGCTCCCACGCCTTGCGGAGGTCCTCGATCGTGAACTCGGTGACCCACGTGTTCTTCGGGTTCACCGTCACCGTCAACGCGTCGAAAGCGATCGGCAGCTCGATGTACTCGATGCCGTTCTTCTTGGCCTCTTCCATCTCTTTGGCCTGGATGGGGCGCGAGGCGGCGGAGATATCGATCTCGCCGCGGGTGAACTTCTTGAAGCCGCCGCCCGTGCCGGAGAGACCGACGGTGACCTTCATCCCTTTGTTCGCGGCCTGGAACTCCTCGGCGACAGCCTCCGTGATGGGGAAGACCGTGCTCGAGCCGTCCACCTTGATCGTCTCGGCGCGCTGCGCGAGCGCCGGTCGGCACGAGACCGCGGCCCCGACGAGCATCGCACCCACCGCCCCCACAACGCCGAAACGCATCGCTTTGAGCATCGCCCGTCTCCGTGCGCCGGCGCGAGAAACCGCTCTTCCGGGCGCAGAAGGATTGCCACGCCCGAACAGAACGGCGCAAAGATCGGATGAAGATTGCAAGCCACGGCGTCCGCGGCGGTTAGGAAGGATCGTCTCGCTTGCCATCGCCACGCCCCCGGTCCACATGTGAAGGGAAGTCCTGCTCAGACACAGGTATTTCCGCCCCTCGGTATCACCGGATGGTCGGCCGGGTCGGGCGGATATGAAGTGCGCGCAAACGACAGGGTCACTTCGCCTCCGGCGAAGCGGCGAGCAGGTCGGTGATGCGCTTCACGAGCGCGGGGTCCTCGGGGGATGTCCGCGAATCGAACCGGGCGACGACGCGCCCGGAGCGGTCGACGACGAACTTGTTGAAGTTCCACGTGATCTCGCCGCCGATCGGCGACGCCTGCTCGGTGAGCTGCTTGTAGAGCGGCGCGATGTCGTCGCCCTTCACGGAGACCTTGGCCATCAGCGGGAAGGTCACACCGTACTTGCCGGAGCAGAATTCCTTGATTTCGGCGTTGCTGCCCGGCTCCTGGCCGAGAAAGTTGTTCGCAGGCACGCCGATGACGACCAACCCCGCGTCCTTGTGGGCCTGGTAGAGCTTCTCGAGCTTCTCGTACTGCGGAGTGAACCCGCAGCGGCTGGCGACATTCACGATCAGGAGCACCTTGCCCTTGTACCGCGAGAGGGGCTGATCAACGCCGTCGATGTCCTTCATCGTGTGATTGAGGACGTACGGATCCGCCGCGGGCTTGACTTCAGGCTCCTTCGCCGCCTCCGCCGGCTTGGCCGGCTGCGGGGCGGGCGCATCGGCCTTCGGAGCGGGCACCTCTTGCTTCGGGGCGTCCTGCTCGGAGGGCGCCGGAGTAGACTCCTGCGCGAGAGCGAACGGCGCGGCGCAGAGCAGGGCGAGCGTGTGACGGATCATCCGTAGTCCTCCGTGCCGACCGCGGGCCGGCGGCGGAGTTTATGTCGGGCAGAACGTCGCTCCGCGCCGTCGCGCCTCTGTGCCTTTTCCGTCGCTTCTTCTACACTCCCCCGATGACCCGCCTGAGCCGCATCGTGCGATTGACTATCCAGCCCGGCGGGGCGGGCGGGGGCCAGAACGGGTTTGGGGGGCGGCCCCCCATGAACCTGCCCGGGGCGTTCTTTGAGGTCGAAGCGGTCGTGGCCGGGCCCCACGACCCGCCGACGGGCTATGTGATCGACATCAAGCGCGTTGACGAGGGAGTGCAGCGGCACGCCCGGCAGCACCTCGAGCGCGCGTACGCCGGCGGCGTCCGGCCCGGTGCGGGCCTGCGGGACGCCGCGGCGTCCCTTGTGCGGGTCCTGCCCGGCCTTGAATCCCTCTCCTGGCACTTGAGCCCCTTCCTGCGCGTGGAGGCAGACGTGAAGACGCCACAGACCGTGATCGTCCGCCAGCGCTTCGACTTCGCCGCCTCGCACCGGCTGCACGTGGATTCGCTGAGCGCCGAGGAAAACCGGCGCCTGTTCGGCAAGTGCAACTACGAGAGCGGGCACGGGCACAACTACCGCTTCGAGCCCGCCGTGCGCGTGCCGGCGGACCTGGCGGCGCTGCCGGTCGCGGCGATCGAGGAGGTCTGCGAGCGCATCATCATCGCGCGGTTCGATCACCGGCACCTCAACGTCGACACCGAGGAGTTCGGGCCCCGCGGCGTGAACCCGACGGTGGAGAACATCGCCCGCGTCTTCTACGACATCCTCAAGCCGCACGTCGCGGCCGTCGCGTCCGGCGCGGAGTTGATCGCGATGACCGTCTGGGAGACCGACCGGACGAGCGCCGAGTACCGCCCGTGACGACGAGCCCGGCCCCCTCGCGCGCCCTGATCATCCGGCCCAGCGCGCTGGGGGACGTCGCGCGGAGCGTCCCCGTGCTCGCGTCGCTGCGGGCCGCGTACCCGGACACGCGCATCGACTGGGTCGTCCGCGACGACTTCGCGCCGGTCGTCGAGAACCACCCGGCGCTCAACGCGGTCGTGCCGTTTCAACGCAAGGTCATCGGTCGCGCGCTCACGCGAGGCGACATCGGCCCGCTCCTCGCGTTCGGCCGGTCGCTGCGTGCGCCGGGGTACGACCTCGTCCTCGACTGCCAGGGCCTCGCTCGCAGCGGTTTGATGACGCTGTGGGCGGGCGCGGGCGCGCGGGTCGGCCACGCCGACGCACGCGAGTGCGCGTGGCTCGCGTACAACAGGCGCGTGCCCTGCGGGCCCGACGCCCACACCGTCGCGCGCATGCTCACGCTCGTCGAGGCGATCGGCGTGCCCGCGAAGAGCGACGCCGCGGCGATGCGGTTGTACTCGAGCGCCGACGCGCGGCGGTGGCTCGCGCTGCGGCCGTGGGCGCAGCGGCGCTACGCGGTCCTCGCGCCGACGAGCGCGTGGCGGACGAAGGAGTGGCCGCCCGACCGCTTCGCGGCGCTGGCGCGGAAGCTCTCGGTGAGGGGGATCGTGTGCGTCGTCACGGGCGGCAAGGGGGACCGCGAGCGCCTCGCGGCGCTGCTCGACGTGCCGCACGCCAACCCGCTCGTGCACGACCTCGTCGGCGGGACGTCGATCGCCCAGCTCATGGCGCTGATCGAGGGCGCATCGCTCGTCGTCGCGAACGACTCCGCCGCGGCGCACATCGCCGTCGGCTTCGACCGCCCGCTCGTGGCGCTCTTCGGACCGACGGACCCGGCGCTCGCGGGCCCGTGGGGGCGCGACGCGGACGTGATCCGGCACGCCGCGGGCGACTATCACTACCGCGATCCGCGCAGCGGCGCGTCGATGCGGCGGATCACCGTCGAAGAGGTGCTCGACGCGGCGGGCAAGAGACTCTGGTAAACGATTCAGCACAGAGCCACAGAGAAGACGAGGTCGATGAGAAGGGTTGGATTGGCTTGGAGAGGCGGAGGTGCAAGGCGTTCGCACCTACGTCTTCAACCCAGCATTCCTCTTCTCTTCTTGCTCATCTTCTGTGGCTCTGCGCTGAAACCGAACTGCCCACCGCTCAGGCGCGGCGTTGCAGATCTGTCGCCCGGCGGAGGATCGCCTTCTCTTTCTCGGTCAGGCTCCCGATCCCTTCGCGCGCGACCTTGTCGAGGATCGCGTCCACCTCGCGGTTGAGCTCCTCGTCGTCCTGACGCCGCGGCGGAGCGGCTCGGGCGGCGGGGGCGCCCCCGGGGCGGACGATCCTCCCGGCGCGATCCTTCCTCGAGAACATCGTGAACTCGCCGAAGAAGTCGCGCAGCAGGTGGCTGCGCCGGATGAAGAAGAAGCCGCCGATCGCCCCGCCGATGTGCGCCGCCTCGCCGCCGGCGTTGCGCCCGCCCGTGAGCACGATGAAGATCGCGAGCCCGACGTAGAAGTACGCCATCGTGCGCAGCTTCATCGGGATCGGCGGGAGAAGCAGCTGCACGCGCAGATTGGGAGCGATGTACGCCGCGGCCATGATCACGCCGAAGACGCCGGCCGACGCGCCGACGAGCGGCGTTGTCGTCCGATTGAAAAGCAGGAACGGCAGCCTAGGCAGGTTGAACTGAATCGCGAGCCAGCCCAGACCGTTGAGGACGAGGTACATCAGCCCGCCGCACACGCCGCACATCAGGTAGAACGCGAGGTACTTGCTCCGGCCCAGGTGTTCCTCCACCATGCGGCCGAACATCCAGAGGCCGAGCATGTTGAAACCCAGGTGGAGCAGGTCGGCGTGCAGGAACTGGAACGTCACGAGCCGCCAGACCTCCAGCTCGGCGAACGCCTTGCGCGTTGAGAAGTGGCCGTAGCCGGTGAGGACGTCGAAGACGAGGTACTCGGCGCCCGTTTTCGGGACCACGTTCCCGTCGGCGTCGTAGAAGTGCCTGAACAGAAGCGTCCCGGGAGTGCGCGTGTCCTCCCGCGATGCGGGCTGGCCGGTCGCCGACAACCGGTAGTCGCGGTCGGCTTTGGCGACCTCGGGCGAGGTGACCTCGGCGGTGAGAACAGGCACGCCCGTCTTCGAGCGCGTGAGCGCAAACCCGATCACGAACACCGCGATGTTGATGACGAGCAACCACCCGGTGACCGTGAGCCCGCCGAAGCCGCGCGGGCGCTGGTTGAAGACGTAATCGCGGTCGTAGATCCCCATGGTGCGTCCTTGCGAAGTACGGCGCGCGGCGCGTGCCCCGCGCCGAGACCGCTCCCGGTCAGATCGTTGGCGAGCCGCCGCGTTCGAGCAGCCCGAGGCGCGCGGCCCAGAGGAGCACGAGCGCCGTCTTTGCGTCCCGGATGCGCCCCTCCTCCACCATCGCCAGAGCCTCCGGGACCCGCACGATCCGCACCGTGATCCGCTCGTCCGCCTCGAGACGTTGCCCCACGGGCGTCAATTCTTCGGCCACGAACGCCTCCATCCACTCGTCCGTCAGCCCGGGCGTCGTGTAGAACCCGCCGAGACGGCGCACGGACCCGGCTCGGTACCCGGTCTCTTCTTCGAGTTCCCTCGCCGCGGCTTTCTCGGCCGGCTCGCCCGGCTTGTCCATCGTGCCGGCCGGGAGCTCGACGAGGGTCTCGCCGACCGCGATCCGTTCGTTCTCGATGAGCACCGCGCACCGCCCCCTCGCGGGGTCGTCGAGCAGCGGCAGCACCGTCACCGATCCCGGGTGCCGCACGACCTCGTGCTCCAGCGTGCGCCCGCCCGCACCCTCGAAGCGAACGACTTCGAAGGAATATTTGCGGCCCTTGCGGAGAACGGTGCGCTCGACGCTGCGTCCGGGGGTCATGCATCAGTGTAGTTTGAGCGTTGCGCGCGGCCGAAGCCGCAGCACGGCGAGGCTCCGGAAGTCGTCGCGCGAGACGACCAGGAATCCCCGCTCGATCGCTCCGAGTTCTTCCGGCGGGAGTGTCTTGGCGTGATGGTTCCAGATGAACCAGAGCTCGCCCGGGTTCTCGCGGGCGGCGACCTTCGCGATCGCATCCGCGAGGGGTTCTTCGCCGCGGAGCTGCACCGTCCGCGCGGCCCTGTGGTAATAGCGGAACGGCAGGAGGAACCCCCGCGAAACCACGAGCGGCGCCGGCCCGCCCTCACTCCGGACGACCTCGCCCGCGGCGCGCCAGTCCGGGTTCGGGTACATCAGCGTCGTTCGGTCGTGGTTCCACGTTACCAGCGCAACGCTGGACACAAACGCCAAGGCGAGAACGCCCGCCGCCACCGCGGCCCGCACCCGCGGCCACCGGACGGACGTCGCGCCGACACCGAGGAGCACGGCGAGCCCCGGCAGCATGACGAGCAGGTTCCGCTCCTGGTAAAGCCGCGTGTCCGCGCCGGCGAGCATCATCGACTCCGTCAGGATGGCCATCGCCACCGGAGGCACGAAGACGCTGACGAGCACGACGGAGCCCGCCACGCTCGCCCGAAGCCGTCGGACGCCCGCGGCGAGCGCCGGCAGCACGACCGGCGCGAACGCCAGCGCCGCGAACGGCCACGTCGATCGCGTCGTCGGCACCAGCGCGTTGCCCGTGGGGAAGTACACGAAGAACAGGCGGAAGACCTCGTGCCAGTGGAAGTACCGCAGGTATGCGCGCTGCAACTCCGCGACGTGGCCGGCCTTGAACACGACCAGCGGCAGCGCGAGCGCGAGCGACCCCGCCGCGCACGCGACGGGGACGCGCCACGCCGCGGGGCGCCCTTCGCCCCGCCGCGCAAGGAGCCAGCACCATGCGGCCCAGGCGACGGGAAGCGCCAGGAGCGATTGGAAGTCCGTCCAGATCGCGGCGCCGCCGGCGAATGCCGCCGCAGCGACGGCCCCGGCGGTTCGACGCGTGCAGGCGACGTCGAGCCGCCAGAGCGTGAGGGCGGTGAAGAAGACCGTCACGATGTTGTTCTTCGCCTCGCACGAGTACCAGACGTGCACGGGGCTGACCGAGAGCCACGCCGCGGCCCACCACGCCGCGGCGGGCCCCCACCGCTCGCGCGTCCAACGGAAGACCACGAGGATGAGGCCGATCCCGGCGAGCAGGCCGGGCACGCGGATCGCGAGCTCGGTGTCGCCGACGACGCGCACCCACACGTACATGAACGCGTTGTAGAGCGGGTTGTGGACGTCGCGCAGAAGGAGTCGCCACGCGGACTCGCCCGACAGCACCACCTTGGTGCGGAAGGCTTCATCGAACCAGATGCTCTGTGTGAGGCGCGGCCAGCGCACGGCGAGCCCGGCCGCGGCCAGCAGGAGCGTGAGCAGCAGCGCTCCGCGCCGGTCGAGGAACGCCCGGGCCGGTTCGGTCGCGTTGCCCGTCCGCGGAACGACGCTCATGAACGCGCCCGACGAGGACCGTCGCCGCACCGGCGTATGACGCGGCTCACGTCCCCTTCGCCTTGGCGATCGCCTTGTCGAGTTCCGCGACGAAGTCCACCGCGTACGGCTCGTCGGGAATCGCCGCGTCATCGGCGGCTTTCCGCACCTTCGCGATCATCGCTTTCACGTCCTCCGTCGTCGGCGCACCGTTCGCCTGCACGTCCGCGTTGACGCCGCCGCCGGGCGTGCTTGTCGGGGTCTTGATGCGCGGCTGGCCGTCGGCCGTCTGCTCCATCACCGGGTCGAGCGCCGCCTGCACGTCATTGTTCGTGAACTTGCCCTCGACCACGCCCCGCGAGAGGCGCTGGAGCGCCCGGGTCCCGGCCTCTTTCTCCTCGTCGGTGAGCGCCGACGGCGCGAGCACGCTGTCCTGAACGCCCTGGATCATGCCCAGCGACATGATGGGGCCCTCGGCGATCGCTTCGAGGACCTTGCCGAACTGCTCCGTCGTGATCGCGCCGCTCTTGAACTCGCCCGAGACCGTCTCCATCCGCGCGATGATCGTGTCCTTCTGGTCCTGCGGCAGCGACGACTGCTGCACGATCGCCGTCGTGCCGGCCATCACGCCCGCCGCCGCGACTTTCTTCCACTGCGTCAGGAAGATGATGACCGCGATGATCGCGAGCGCCGCGACGATCGCGAACGCGATCAGGCAGCCCTTCGCCACGCCGCCGGCGCGTGCGTGGTGCGGGGCGAGACGGACGACGGGGCGAGCGTTGCGGGCCATGGGACCTCCGGGTGGGATCGACCGTGCGGAGTCTATCGCGGCGGGCCCGCCCGACCGGCGGGGGGTTCGGGCATCTTGTGCTCCCCCAGGATCGCCTTGGGCTTCGGTTGGGCCGGCGCCGCCTCTTTCTCCCACACGTCGCGGCTCTTGCGGATGGCCCGCTCGGCCTCGTCCGGCGAGTCGGTGACGATCATCAGGTCGACGTCGCCGGTGTCGATCGTCTTGTTGATCAGCAGGCGCGAGCGCAGGAAGTCGATCATCGGCGCCCAGTAGTCCACGCCCATCAGGACGATCGGGAAGGCGTCGATCTTCCGCGTCTGCACGAGCGTGAGGGCCTCGAAGAGCTCGTCGAGCGTGCCGAAGCCGCCGGGGAGGACGACGAACGCGTACGAGTACTTGACGAGCATCACCTTGCGCACGAAGAAGTAGTTGAACGTGACGAACCTGTCCACGTACGGGTTGGGCTTCTGCTCCATCGGGAGGACGATGTTGCAGCCGATCGAGCGGCCGCCGGCCTCGCGGGCCCCGCGGTTGGCCGCCTCCATGATGCCCGGCCCGCCGCCGGTCATCGTCGTCATGCCCAGGCGCGCGATGCGCTTGCCGACCTCGCGGCCGAGCTCGTAGTACTGGTGCCCGGGCGGGAATCGCGCCGAGCCGAAGACCGTCACGCACGGTCCGACGAAGTGCAGCTCGCGGAAGCCCCGGATGAACTCCGCGCTGATGCGGAAGGTGCGCCAGAGTTCCTCGATCCGCGCGCGCGGCCCCGCGAGGAACCTGCGGACGTCCTTCCCGCCCGGCCCCATGCGCCAGATCGGCCGCGAGGGGTCGGCGATCGGTCCGAGCACTTCCGGCGGCGGAACGGGGGAGGGCGCGGGCTGTTGCTGCAAGTCCATAGAAGGCGGGATTGTTGAAAGGCAGAGAGGGGCGGTGCACACCCGGGCCCGCGCGAAACGCCAGTAATTCCGCCTCGCGGACGCGAAGCCGGCCGGGACGTCCGCGATAACGCCCTTCCCCCCGGCTTTGCCCGCAAAGTCGGCGCTTCTTCCCGTGCCTGCCCAAAGTCGCGCGTCTGACCAGCCGAATCAGACGGAAGCCGACACCCGGCGGGACGCCCCGACGGCCCGGCGACTGGACGAACGACCACCGTCCGCGTGCGACGGACTGAATCACACGAGAGGGCAATCAATGGCGAGCGCGAACCTGAACGACAAGAACCGAATCCAGACCCGCGGGCTGGGCCTCTGCATCGCGCTCGCGTTGACCGCGGGCACGGCGACCGCGCTCGCGCAGGGCGACGCGAACGCGGGGCTGGCGTCGATGAACGGCGCCCCGGCCGGCGACGGCGCTCAGGCCAACGGCGCGGACGTCATGGTGGACGACAACCTCACCGTCGACCTCCACGTCAAGGACGAGGAGCTCGCCAACGTCCTCGAGATGCTCAGCATCCAGAGCCAGAAGAACATCATCGCCAGCAAGGACGTGCAGGCGAGCGTGACCGCGAACCTCTACGGCGTGACGTTCTACGAGGCGCTCGACGCCATCCTGAACGTCAACGGCTATGGCTTCATCGAGGAAGGCAACTTCATCAAGATCTACACCCTCGACGAGCTGCAGAAGATCCAGGCCGCGAGCCGCGCCAAGGTCAGCAAGTCGATCGGCCTCAACTACATGAACGCCGTGGACGCCGCGGAGTTCGTGAAGCCGCTGCTCAGCCCCGAGGGCCAGATCAAGGTCAACGGCAAGGCGCAGACGTTCCCGGGCCTGTCGGACACGCCCATCGGCGACGAGTCCTACGCGCACGGGTCGCTCCTCGTGATCTACGACTTCGAGGAGAACGTTGCGCAGGTCGAGGAGATGCTCCGCCAGATCGACACCCGCCCCGCGCAGGTGCTCGTCGAGGCGACGATCTTGCAGACGCAGCTCAACGAGGACAACGCCCTGGGCGTCGACTTCGCGATCCTCGCCGACATGGACTTCCTCGAGGTCGGCGCGCCCCTGGCCTCGGTCGGCAACCTGATCTCCGGCGGCGACGCGACCAACGACCACAGCGGCAGCGCGGTGGTCGGCACCGTGGGCAACGTCGCCTCGGGCAAGGCCGGCCTCAAGGTCGGCATCGTCTCCAACGACGTGTCGGTCTTCATCCGCGCCCTGGACGAAGTCACCAACACGACCGTGCTGAGCAACCCCAAGGTCATGGCGCTCAACCGCCAGCCCAGCCGCGTCCTCGTCGGTCGCAAGGTCGGCTACCTCAACACCACGAGCACCGACACCGCGACGACGCAGACCGTCGAATTCCTGGACACGGGCACGCAGCTCTACTTCCGTCCGTTCGTGACCAACGACGGCCTGGTCCGCATGGAGCTCCGCCCCAGCGTCTCGGAGGCCGCGATCCGCGAGGTCTCCGACGTGACGGGCGCCGCCGTGACCATCCCCGACGAGATCACCAATGAGCTGACGACCAACATCCTCGTCCGCGACGGCCAGACCGTCGTCCTTGGCGGCCTCTTCCGCGAGAGCGTCACGTCCTCCCGCAAGCAGGTCCCGCTGCTGGGCAACATCCCGATCATCGGGCACGCCTTCCGCGGCAGCGACGACACCACCAACCGCAACGAGATCATCTTCCTCGTGACGCCCACCATCATGAACGACGAGATGGCGGAGGAGGCCGGCGACCGGGGCAAGGGCTACATCGACCACATCATGTACGGCGCGCGCGAAGGCACGCTCTTCTGGAGCCGCGACCGGCTGACCAACAACCTGAACATCGAGGCCGACCGCCTCATCCGCGAGGGCAAGACCAAGGAGGCCCAGGCCCGCCTCGAGCGCTCGCTGCAGCTCAACAGCCGCCAGCCCGAGGTCATCATGCTCCGCGAGCAGCTCACGGGCGTCAAGGCCCCGATGACCAACCGCTCGTTCCTCGACCGCGTCGTCGACCGCGAGGCTTCCAAGACGATCCTCGAGACCCGCGTCCCCGAGGACATGGTCTCCAGCGACAGCAACATGCTGCCCGATGACCCGCAGTTCCACCGGTACGACGCCTCGGCCCACCAGCAAACGGCGAGCAACGACTTCGGCAACACCGCCACGACGAACGACGCGGCCGGGATGCAGAACACGGGCGCGTGGAGCCACGAGGCGCTCGCCGTGAGCAACGAGCAGCAGCCCGAATGGATGCAGCCCGACGCCGTCCTCCCGCCCCTCTCGCCCGACTTCCTCTCCAACGCCGCGTACGGCGAGAACTGGCTGGGCGCCTCGGGCTTCATGGGCAACATGCAGACCTGGGTCCGCTTCATGCAGCACCGCCAGGCGATGGAGCAGCAGAGCGGCGCGACGCTGACGAATGTCGATGGCGACGGTCAGTAAGCGCGGGACGCACGAAGCGCCTCCAGCCCCGCCGATCGCTCGGCGGGGCTTTCGTTTTTGCCCTTGGCGCTTCTACGCTCGCCCGTGACCCTCGCCGCCCTCATCCCGGCGCTGCTCGGCATCGCGGCTCTGGCCGGTTTCCTGGGCTCGCTGACGGGCCTCGGCGGGGGCGTCGTCATCATCCCCGCCCTCGTGATCCTGCTCGGCGTCGACCTGCGGCTGGCCATCGGTGCGTCGTTGGTCGCCGTGATCGCGACGAGCTGCGGCGCCGCGGCGGCCTACGTCCGGGAAGGATGGACGAATGTCCGCGTCGGCGTGCTCCTCGAAGTCGCGACGACGCTCGGCGCCGTCGCGGGCGCGCTGATCGCGGCGCACGTCTCGAAGCCCGCGATCGCGAGCGTGTTTGTTGCGGTGCTCTTCTGGTCGGCCTGGTCCGCGCTGCGTCCCCCGCCGCCGAAGCCGATCGACGACACGCCCGACGACCTCGCGACGCGCCTGCGGCTCGATTCCACGATGCCGGGCAACGACGGGCCCGTCCCCTACCGCGTGCACAACGTGCCGGGCGCGCTCGGCGTGATGCTCGGCGCCGGCGCCCTTTCGGCGCTCGTCGGCGTCGGGAGCGGCGTCGTCAAGGTCGTCGCGATGGACCGCATGATGCGGCTGCCCTTCAAGGTCTCGACGACGACAAGCAACTTCATGATCGGTGTGACCGCCGCGGCGAGCACGGGCGTCTACCTGCACCGGGGCCAGGTGGAACCGACGCTCGCGGCGCCCGTCGCGCTGGGCGCGCTCGCGGGCTCGGTCGCAGGTGCCCGGGTGCTGACTCGGCTCAAGATCCCGCTGCTGCGCAAGGTCTTCGCGGGCGTCGTCGTCCTGAGCGGGCTGGAACTGACGCGGCGCATCGCAACGGGGGCGCTATGAACCAGCCACCGATGCCCACACCGCCCGCGAAAGGCGATCTCGAACGCCGCCTCGCGATCGTGCTCAACGTCTGCACGTGGGCGAGCGCGGCGATCATCTCCGCGGGGCTCATTTGGCTCATCGCCGTGCAGCCGGGTCAGCGCCCCGCGCTTGCAACGTTCGACACCGCCGCGGCGACGCCGACGACCTCCCTCCTCCGACCCCCTTACGGACCGCTGACGCTGGTGGTTGTGGGTGTGCTGCTCCTCGTCGCGACGCCAGCACTCCGCGTTGCCTTCTTGCTCATCTCATTCCTCGCCGCGCGCGACCGGCTCTACGTTGCGCTGAGCGCGGTGGTGCTCGTCATCCTGACACTCGGGATGTTGGGCATTGTGCACTGATCAGCGTTCGCGCCACTGCCGCACACAAATGGTGTCATTCTGCCCGCCGAACCCGAAGCTGTTCGAGAGGCAGACCTCGACGCCGCCCGACGTGCGCATGTCGCGCGCCTTGTTTGGCACGTAGTCGAGGTCCAGCGCCGGGTCCGGGTTCGTGAGGTTCATCGTCGGGGGCACAAAGCCCGTGCGGATCGCCTGGACGCAGGTCATTAATTCCACCGCGCCCGCGGCCTGGATCAAGTGTCCCAGCATGCTCTTGACGCTGCTGAAGGGCACCTCGCGCGCCATGCCGCCGAGCAGCGTCTTGACCGCGATCGTCTCGATCCGGTCGTTCTCCTGCGTGCCGGTGCCGTGCGCGGAGATGTACTGGATCGGCGGGCGGCCGTCCTCGCGTCGCTCCGACGGGTTGATCCCCGCCTGACGGCACGCCTGCCGCATCGCCGCGACCGCGCCCTTGCCCTCGGGCTGGATGTCCGTGATGCGGAACGCGTCCGCCGAACTGCCGAACCCCGCGACCTCGCACAGGATGTTCGCGCCGCGCCGCAGCGCGTGCTCCGCGTCCTCGAGCACGAGCACGCCCGCGCCCTCGCCCATCACGAAGCCGTCGCGCGACGCGTCGAACGGCCGCGCCGCGGCCCGCGGGTCCTCGCGCGATGCCGACATCGCCGTCAACCGGATGAACCCCGTCATGCCCAGCATGTGGATCATGCTGTGGCTGCCGCCCGCGAACATCACGTCGGCGTCGCCCCGTCGGATGATCTCGGCGGCCTCGCCGATCGCCTGCGTCGAGGCGGCGCACGCCGTCATGCAGTTGAACGCCGGCCCGCGGCAGCCGAACTCCCGGGCCAGGTGCGTCAGCGTCAGGTTCGGCTCCTGCTCGATCTCCGCGAGCGCCGACATGCGTTCGAGCGACGCGCGCGTCCACGCACCGTCGTCGATCCGGCGCGCTCCCGCGTTCCAGCCGGCGAGGTTCACCGCGAGGAAGTTGTCGTAGTCGAGGCTCCCCTCGCCCGCGCCCATGTACACGCCGAATCGCGCCGGATCGATCTTCGCCCCGGCGAGGCCCGCCTGCTTCCATGCGCACGACGCCGCGCCGAGCGCGAACCGCGTGCTCAGCCCCGCGCTCCCGTGCGCGCCCGGGTCCTCGATGTATCTCGCGAGGTCGAAGCCCTTCACCTCCGCCGCGAAGTCGGTCGCGAAGGTCGAGGCGTCGAACCGCGTCACCGGCCCGATGCCCGAATCGCCCGCGAGCAGGCGCGACCAGACCGCGTCGACGTCGTCGCCCAGCGGCGTGACCCACCCCATGCCCGTGATGACGACGCGCTTGCCCATGGACAAGCGTAGGAAACAGACCGCGGAACACCGCCGTTCAGGGCCTGCCTTTGGACCCCGGCCGCCGCGCCGCTCCGTACCCTAGAACATGCCCAACCCCGCGCTCCTCGAGGCTTTCCCGACGCCTTCCGATACACCGTTTATCGTCGAGCACGTCGCCGACGAGTTCACGAGCGTGTGCCCGGTGACCGGCCACCCCGACTTCGGCACGGTGACGCTCCGCTTCCAGCCCCGCGCCAAGCGCGACGGGGGCACGTGCGTCGAACTCAAGAGCCTCAAGCTCTACCTGCAGAGCTTCCGCAGCGAGGGGATCTACTACGAGGCCGTCACCAACCGCATCCGCGACGACCTCGCGGCCGTCATGAAGCCCGCGTGGATGCTCATCCGCACCGATTGGAAAGGCCGCGGCGGCATCCGCAGCATCGTCCGCGCGACGTCGGGGGACGTGCCGGCGCAGTGGATGTGAGGCGCACCGGCTTGAACCCCGCGAACGCGGAGGCCGTGCGCGCCGCACTTGACGGCATATTCACATTCCGCGGCGACAACGCGGCGCGGGGCCCCGGCTTCACCCGGTCCACACGTCGGGCGACGCCAACAATCAGGCATGTCCAGCGCTCCCGCCGCTCCGTCCGCCACCCCCGCCAAACCGCAACGCAGGTACATCAAGGAGCTCGGCGCCCCGGACTTCCTGCAGGGCCTCTTCTCCATCAGCAACCCGCAACTGGGCCAGACGCGCCAGGGAAAACCTTACCTCAAGTGCCTGCTCGGCGACAAGACCGGCGAGGTCGCCGCCCGCATGTGGACGGTGGACGAGAAGATGTTCCGCAAGCTGGGCTCAACAGGCTTCGTCTACGCCGAGGGTGAGACGCAGCCGTACCAGGGCGAGCTGCAGGTCATCCTCCAGACTGTGGAGCCCGCGGAGCCGAGCGCCGACGACCTCTGCGAGCTCCTGCCGTGCTCGCAGCGCGACACGGGCGAGATGTTCGCGCAGCTCACGGGGCTGTTGAACACGCTCTCGCACCCCGCGGCCAAGGAACTCGCGCGCGCGTACCTGGACGACGCCTTCCTGATGGACGCTTTCCGGCGCGCGCCCGCCGCGAAGAGCATGCACCACGCGTGGCTCGGGGGTCTGCTCGAGCACACGCTGACGCTCGTGCAGATCGCCGACGCGATCTGCCCGCTCTACCCGAAAATCAACCGCGACATCGTCGTCCTCGGTCTCTTCCTGCACGACCTCGCGAAGACGCGAGAGCTGGTCTACGACCGCACCTTCGGCTACAGCGACCGGGGCGAGCTCATCGGGCACATCGTGGACGGCGCGATCATGCTCCACGACAAGAGCCAGGCGATCATGCGCGACAAGGCGATCCGCTTCCCGAATGGCTTTATCACGGTGCTCCAGCACATCATCATCAGCCACCACGCCGAGCCCGAGTTCGGCGCCGCCAAAGTGCCCATGACGCCCGAGGCGATCCTCATCGCGCTCATCGACAACCTCGACGCGAAAACCACGATGGCGCTCGCCGCCGCGAGGCCCGACCGGGCCAACGCGCTCGACCTGGGCGGCAACTTCACCGAGAAGGTGTGGGCGCTGAACACAAAGCTCTACCGCCGCGACCCGCTCGGCGGGTGAGAGCAACGGGCAATCGATTTCAGCACAGAGACACAGAGAAGATGAGCAAGAAGAGAAGAGGAAGGCTGGGCTGAAGACGTCGATGCGAAAGCCTTTGGCATCCGCTTCTTCGAACCAATCCATTCTCTTCTCTCGATCTCATCTTCTCTGTGTCTCTGTGCTGAAATCAAAGTCCTACGACCACCATGTCTCTCTGGGGTATCACAACATCGCTCACGGTCCGCGTCTGCTACCGGATGATCGCGGAACGGAGCGGCCCCTCCGGCAACCCCGCGATCCCATTCACCTTCGACGACGCGAAGCGCGAGCTCGAGCGCATGCGTGCATCGCCCATGCCGCTCACACGGCCGGTCGTGATCCTCAACGGCTATCACACCTGGGCCGGCGTCGCACACGCCGTCGCTGCGGCGCTCGCGCCGATCACCAGCGGCCGCCTGTCCGACTTCATCCCGATCTCGTACGGCCTCGCGACGAGCATCGAGCGCGCCGAATCGATCGCCCGCTCGTGCATCGAGCGCACGGTCGGCAACAACCCCTTCGACGCCGTCGGCATCAGCATGGGCGGCATCGTCGGGCGTTCCTTCGCCGCCGTCGACGCCCCGCGTCGACGGATGCAGACGCTCTTCACCTTCGGCTCGCCGCACACCGGCAGCTCGCTCAGCACGATCGCGGCGCCGGACCGGGCCGCGAAGTCCATGCTCCCCGGCTGCCCGTTCCTCGCGGCGCTCGACAGCGCCGCCGGCCGACCGGCCCGCATCCGACCCTATGCACAGCTCAAGGACGGCATCGTCGGCGCCCGCTTCTCCGCGCCCACGGGTTCGCACCCGCTCTGGACCGCGGGCACCGACAAGCTCTCCCACTTCACGACGCCCGCGAACCCGATTTTCCTCGCGGACATCGCCCGGATTCTGCGGGGCGAAGAGCCGCTGCTCGACGACGCCGCGGCGAGCGTTCCGCCGGCGGAGTAAGCAACCCGGGCATTCGCCCGTCGCAGTTTCTTCCTATCGCCGTTTGCCCGATGCCGTTCGTCTTTTTACTCGCACGGTCCGCCGCCGAAGACACTGAGGAAGTCCTCGATATCGGCGTTGTCCGGAAAGAGTTGATCGTTGTTGAAGTCGAGATCGCCGCACGTGCCGGTGCTGCAAGGCCCGCCGCCGAAGACATCGAAGAAGTCTTGAAGATCTTGATTGTCCGGGAAGAGGCCGTCGCCGTTGAAGTCGATGCAGTCGCACGCCGTGAGCGCGAGGACGGCCTGGTCGCTCGCGACGGAACCGCAGCCGTTGGCGATGACAACTCGGAGCGTGAACCCGGCGAAATCCGCGGCCGTGTAGGGTGTGCCCGCAGCGGGCTGCACGGCAACCGATGCCGCGCCGGCACCCGTGGCGGTGAAGACGGGGTCTCCCGCTCCTCCGCCGTCATCACCGTTGACCCCTTCGGCGATGTCCGTCCACTCGGGGCGTATCGCGGGCGCGCTCCACTGCCAGCGGTACGTCAGAGCGGCACCGAGTGCAGTCGCTGAAAATGTTGTCGGAGCGGTAGGGCAACCGGAATGGGAAGCGGGCTGAGTTCGAATGACGGGACGAGTGACGAACTCCCAAGTTTCAGACACAGGTATCTGTCCCTGATGGCCCCCGTAGATAACAGTGGTCCCGCGACGAGAGTCAAACGCGTGCGCCGTGTAGCGGCGCGCCGGAGGCCCCGCGATGGCCAGCTGCGTCCACGAAACGCCGTTCCAAACCCACGTGTCCGCAAAGTCGCCGTTCGTGGTGTTGTTGTTGCCGCCGTACAGGACGCATCCGCCCAGAGCAGGATCGAACACAAGCATCGACCCGAGCCGCGCGGAGGGGCCGCCGACAGGGTGTTGCAGCCACTCCGTGCCGTTCCATGTCCAGGTTTCCCCGTTGACGGAGCCGTTCTCTACGATGCCGCCGAACAGCACTGTGACGCTGCGGAGGGGATCGAACGCCATCGAGTGCCCGTACCGGGGCGAGGGGCCGGCCGCCGGTCGCTGACTCCAGACCGATCCGTTCCATTCCCACGTGTCGCCCAACGGAGCCGTGTGGATGCCTCCAAAGAGGACCACGACGCTGCGCTGGCTGTCGTAGGTCATCTTGTGGATACGCCGCGCCGATGGCCGCGGAATCAGACGGTTCATCCACGTTGATCCATCCCACGTCCACATCTCGTCCGAGTCGATCCCGCCCGTAAGGACGGTGGTTCCGCGCGCTTCGTCGAATGCAACGGCCCAGCCATACGGGACCGCCGAGCCGCCGGTCGATCGGTTGATCCAAGGGTCACCGTCGTACTCCCACGTGCCGTTGTTTGAGGACGCTCCCGTGAAACAAACGGCGACACCGCGCACAGAATCGAACGCCATGACCTGGTCGAATCGGAACGGTGCAAATGGCGGCACCTCGGCTCGCACCCAAATGCCCGACGAACATTGGCCATCGGCGGGGGTGCCGACGCCGCACACCGTGAGGGCCGCCCCGTGCCCGAGAATGACCGCAGCGCGAATGGCGATCACGCTAATGCTCCGTGCGGCGAACGCGCGGGCTTTACGAATCGCGCGGTGAGCGACGGGCCCAGTGAATTGAGCGATCTTCATTGTCTTCTCTCCAGGCAATCGTGCCATGCAGTGCAAGACGCTAAGACCCCACCATCATAACTGAAAAGAACGCCGAACCGTATCTCAAAATCGCCGCGACTTATCAAACGCGGGCGAGCGAGCGCTCAACGGAGAGGCCGTTGACCATCGTTGGGCAAATACCGGTGCTCAAACCCGCGGTGTTATGGAACAGGAACAGAGAAGCTTGCCTGCTTCCGCCGTAGACCCGTCGGGACGCGCACCGGCATGAAAAACGCCGTGCCCCGTGGCACGGCGTTCTCGTTTCTCGCGGAGGGGTGTATCAGCCCAGCTTCTTGAGCATCATGCGGAACTCGTCCACGTTCGGGCTCGATTCCTCCGCGACCCGCAGGTGGATGAACTCCTTCTCCACGAGCTGCACGAGGCTCATGTTGAAGTCCACCATGCCCACCTGGCGGGCCTCGACGCTCTTGAGGTACTCGCGCAGCTCGCCCTCGCGCCCCTCGAGGATGTACTTGCGGACGACGCCGTTGTTGATGAGGATCTCGAGCGCCGGGATGCGGGCGATCTCGGGGTGCAGGGTCGGCAGGAGCTTCTGGTACACGAACGCTCGCATCTGGTACGCCAGGATCTTGCGCACCTGCTCCACCTCCTCCTGCTCAAAGAGGCCGTAGATGCGGCTGAAGCACTGCGTCGTGCTCGAGGCGTGGATCGTGCCGTACACGAGGTGACCCGTCTCGGCGGCGTGCAGCGCCGCCTCGAACGTCTCGTTGTCGCGCATCTCGCCCACCAGCACGACGTCCGGGTTCTCGCGCACCAGCGCGCGCAGCGCGATCTTGAAGTCCAGGCAGTCGATCCCGATCTCGCGCTGGTTGATCGTGGCCTTCTTGTCGTTGAAGATGTACTCGATCGGGTCCTCGATCGTCACGATGTGCACGGGCTTGCGCTCGTTCACGTAGTCGAGCATCGCCGCGATCGTCGTGCTCTTGCCCGAGCCCGTGACGCCGCACAGCAGCACGATGCCGTTGGGCTGCAGGGCGACCTCGCTCATGATTTCCGGCAGGTACAGCTCGTCGAACCTGCGGATGTGGCTCGTGATGAGGCGCGCCGCGACCGACAGCTTGCCGCGCGCCTGGAAAAGGTTGACGCGGAACCGGTTGTTGTCGTCGTAGTCGTAGGCGAAGTCCACCGACCCGAACTTGTGCAGGTCCTGCTTCTGCTCCTCGTCGAGGATCGCCTCGGCGATCCCCCAGAACTCCTCCTGCGAGATCGGCTCGGTGTCCAGCCCCTTGAGAGCCCCGCGCAGACGCAGCTTGGGCGTCGTGTCGCTCTTCATGATCAGGTCGCTGGCGTTGTTCTTGATCGCCGCCTGCAGGAACTTGCCCCATCGGGTCGCGTGCGGATCGGACTTCTTCCGCCGGCCCATGGAAACATGGCCGGTGAGGGCTGCTGCGGACGGCACCGAATCGGAATCGAGGCTCATGATGATCCTTCTCTACCCACGGAGTGGCTTGCGAGAGCGATCGTAGCGGGGTGGAGGAAAAGCGGGGAAACGGGGACGCGCCGAAGCGGAAAGTGACCCGATAACGGCCGCCTTCTTCCGTTCTCCTCTCTCCCCTTCGCCGGCTCGCCGCTCCCGCCTACGCCCTCGCCCGCTCGATCTCCCCGCGTTCCCGCAGGTCCTCGAGCACCCGCTCGCGCGCCGCGTCGGGCTCGCCGACGCTCTCCTCGATCGAGAGCGGGAGGATCAGGCTGAACATCGCCCCGCGGTTGAGGTCGCTCACCAGCTGGATCTCCGCGCCCAGCAGCTGCGCGAGGTCCTTGCAGATCGCGAGGCCCAGCCCGGTTCCCGACTGCTCGCGGCTGTAGCCGCCCCCCACCTGGTAGAACTTCTCGAAGACCTTGTCCTGCTCCTCCTTCGCGATCCCCGGCCCGTTGTCGATCACGCTCACGCGCACCCGCTCCCGCTCGCCCGCCCCGGCCGCGGGCAACCGCTCCGCGCGCAGGACCACCACAGGGTCGCGTGCCGGCCCCGCCGCCATCCCCGCCGGCGGCGTGAACTTCACCGCGTTCGACAGGAAGTTGAAGATCACCTGCTGGAACTTGCGCGGGTCGGTGACGATGCTGGGCACGTCCTCCGCCACTTCCAGCTTCAGCACGATCCCCTTCTTGTTGGCCTGCGGGCTGATGAGGCCCAGCAGCCCCTCGCACGCCTCGCGCACGCTCATCCGCTCCGCCCGCACGTCCACGCGCCCGGCCTCGATCCGCGCCATCTCCAGCAGCGAGTTGATCAGGGCGAGCAGCCCCCGCCCGGCGTTCAGGATGTTCTCGAGGTACCGCACGCGCTTGGCCGCGCTGGGCGGCGGGTCCGGCAGCTCCGCGTCCGCCTTCGCCGTCTCGAGCAGCAGCTCCGCGAAGCCGTTGATCGAGTTGAGGGGGGTGCGCAGCTCGTGGCTCACGCCCGCGAGGAACTCGTCCTTCATCTTCGCCGCCTGGAAGAGCGCGCTGTTCGCCTCCGACAGCTCGTGCAGCTTCACGTCCATCGCGGCGTTGATCGCCCGCAGCCGGTCCTGCGACGCCTGCAGGTCCGCGAGCATGACGTTGAACGTCTCCGCGAGCTCCTGGAACTCGTCGCCCGTGCCGATGTCGGGCCGCTCCGACAGGTTCCCCTGACGCACGCGCTCCGCGGCCACGCGCAGCCGCTCGACCGGCGAGAGCACCAGCGCCCGCGTGATGATCCAGAAGACCAGCAGCGCCAGGGCCAGCACGACGGCGCCCGCGATCAGCAGGAACGCCGTGTTGAGCATCACCATCCGCGTCGCCGACACGCTCCGCCGGTCGAGCTCGATGAGGCCCGCGAGTTCCGTCCCCGCGTCGCCCGCGCGCCACACCGCCCGGGCGTACTGGTACTCGCGGCTCGTCCCGCGCCACCGCGCCTCCTGGTAGTCGAGGTTGTTGGGGTGCTCGCGAAAAAACGCCAGCGCGTGCTGCACGAACGGGTCCGCGTCGCGCTCCGCCTGCGGGACCGTCAGCTCGCGCGCCTCGATGCCGGCCCGCGTCTCCTCCCGCGACGAGCCCAGGCTCGGGATGACCCACGGGCCCGGCCTCGGCGGGCCCAGGAACGCCTCCGGCCCCAGCCGCTGCCACGTGTCCACCTGCTGGCGCGACACCTCCAGCTGCCCGTCGTCGATGAGGTACATCATCCGGAGCCACGGGACCGAGAGGGCCGCCAGCACGATGAGCACAATCGCGCCGCCGAAGAGCAGCAGGCACTTCTTCGCGAGCGAAAGACCGCGGAGCACGCGCAATAGTAGTTCGCGGGCTCCGGGCCACCCGCGCCCATCACGATTCCGAGGCCGGTCGTGCGTTGCTCAGCCGGTCCAGCCTCTCGCGTACGCCGCGGGGAACATCGCTCGACCTTATCACGCGAACGCTGCGTTCATCGAACGGCGGGCGCCCGTCCATCCCGTCCGGCACGTCGATGCACGGCGCCAACGCCCCCTCGAAGCTCACGCTCAGGATCCGATCGCGGAGGTGCTCGACCCGCACGAGGCGCGGCAGCCCGCCGCCGACCCTGGAATCGTCGATCGCTTGATCGCCGACCGTGACGAGATCGCCGTCCTCGGTTTCCGCGACCAATGTCGGCATGTCGCCCGTCGGGTCGTACAGGTACGCGCGGGCCATCGTGAATGTCGTCACATCGACCACGGCATCGTGGGGCACACTTCGACGCCGCAGCCCGGAGCGGACCGGCCGCCCGCTGACCGCGGCGTACAAGTCGAACGGGACGCGGTGCGCGACGACGCACCCGATCGTGATCAATGTGATCGCCAGCGTGATAAGCACGATCCGAGGAACGCCCCGGAACGTCCCGCTCGTCCAGATCGACGCCCCGCCGAGAACGACGCACACGAGGAAGATCGGCACGACGCACCCGGCGCGGCGGGCGGCCTCGCCGGGCGTAACGGTCTCAGCGTCCGCCGCCTCGAGCGTTGCCCGCTCCTCCGGGGTCAGGGGACGGGTCGTGCTCCGCGTCAATCAGGAGTTTCCATGCGGTTCTCGCTACAATGCCGCCCCGAATGGCCCAGCGCCGAGTATACCTCGAAACCTTCGGCTGCCAGATGAACGAGCTCGACAGCGAGCTCGTCGCGGGCCAGCTCCGCGCACTGGGGTACCGGTTCGTCGCCGACCCGCAGGACGCCGACGTCCTCCTGTACAACACGTGCTCGGTCCGCGAGCACGCGGAGCAGAAAGTCTGGAGCCGCCTCGGCGAGCTCAAGGCCCGGAAGAAGGAAGAGCCGGCGCTCGTGGTGGGTGTCCTGGGTTGCATGGCCGAGCGCGACGGCACCGACCTGATCCGCCGCATGCCCGTTGTTGACATCCTCTGCGGCCCCGGCGAGCTCGACAAGCTCCCCGGTCTTCTCGACAACGCCGTGCGCACGCGCGAATCGCTCGTTGGTGGGCCGGCTCTCTCCGAGAGCCGACTCGGCCACGGAGTGGCCGAGGTTCCCAGCGCCCGCCAAGTCGCTCTCCAAGGCAACGCGTCGCGCCGCAGCGCCACGCTCGCCGCGGCGGAGGACACGCTGGAACTCCTCGACCTCTCGCGCTCGATCTCGCCGCTGGACGCGTCGCACGACGGGCCGAGCATCCGCCGCAGCGCCTACGTCCGCATCACGCGAGGGTGCAATAAGTTCTGCACGTACTGCGTCGTGCCGTTCACGCGCGGCGCCGAGATCCACCGCCCGCCGGACCACATCATCGACGAGTGCAAAAAGCTCGCCGACGCCGGCGCGATCGAGATCACGCTCCTGGGCCAGACCGTCAACCACTACCGCTTCGAGCACGGCGCGGCCGTCACGGTCAACGGCCTCACGCAGCCCCAGAAGGGCCGCAGCTACGGCGGCGGTCACCGGCGCGACCCCTTCGCCGGCGAGCGCGTCACCACCTTCGCCGATCTCCTCCGCCGCATCCACGACGGAGTCCCCGCGATCCAGCGCCTGCGCTTCGTCACGAGCTACCCGCGCGACTTCGGCGACGACGTCCTCGAGGTGATCCGCGACCACCCGCGCATCTGCCGCTACCTGCACGTCCCGGCGCAGAGCGGCAGCGACCGCATCCTGAAAGTGATGAACCGGGGGTACACCGTCGCGGAGTACCTCGGCTTCATCGACCGCGCCCGCGCGTTCCTCGACGAGCCCGAGAAGGGCCGGCCCCTCATGCTCTCGGGCGACTTCATCGTCGGCTTCCCGACGGAGACCGACGAAGACTTCGCGCGGACGCTCGCCCTCGTGGAGCGCGCCCGGTACAAGAACGCCTTTATCTTCAAGTACTCGCCCCGCCCGGGCACGATCGCGTTCGACAAGATCCCGGACGACGTCCCCGAAGACGTCAAGCGCCGCCGCAACAACGAGCTCCTGGACGCACAGTCGCGCGTCAGCGACGCCGTCAGCCGTGAACAGGTCGGACGCACCTTCGGCGTGATGGTCGAGGGCCTGAGCCCGCGCAGCCTCAAGCAGGCCGGGATGACACAAGGGCAGATGCGCCAGGCCGGGCACGTCGCGGTGACGATCGGCGGACGTGCCTTGGGCGC
Source organism: Phycisphaerales bacterium (assembly GCA_035628115.1). Classification (GTDB taxonomy): domain Bacteria; phylum Planctomycetota; class Phycisphaerae; order Phycisphaerales; family UBA1924; genus BJHL01. Next base: position 51,900 of record DASPKL010000013.1, read on the forward strand.
CCGCGCCACGGCCATCGCCTCCGCCCCGGTCGCGGAGGCCGAGACGCTCCAGCTCTGCGGCCGAACCGACGGCGACCAGATCGTCTTCTTCGACGCCCCGGCCGAGCAGGCCAAGTCCCTGATCGGGACGATCGCCCCGGTCCGCGTCACGGGCGCGGACCACCTCTCGCTGCAGGGCGCGATCGACGAGGCTTGATCTCCTTCAGCCGCCGACCAGCGCCGCGAGCAACTCCGGCACACCCTTCGCGTGCGTCGCGACCGTCTCGAAGACCTGCCGTCGGCCCGCGACGTCCCGCAGGTCGCGCATCAGCTCGTGCTCGCCCGGGTGGTCCGCCTTGTTCGCGACGAAGATGTCCGCGATCTCGAGGATGCCCGCCTTGTCCATCTGCACGGCGTCCCCCATCCCCGGCGTGAGGACGACGACGCTCGTGTCCACGAACTGCCGGATCATCGTTTCGTTCTGACCGGCGCCGACCGTCTCCACGAAGAGGAGGTCGATCGCGTCGCTCCCCCCGAACGCGCCGCCGATCAGCTCGATGATCTCCGGGAGCGCGTGATAATCCTCGCCACGGATCGAGAGGCTGCGGTAATAGACCTTCTCGTCGAGCGTGTTGAAGTCCACGCGCAGGCGGTCGCCCAGCAGCGCGCCGCTGGTGATCGGGCTCATCGGGTCGAAGGCGACGACGCCCGTGCGCTTCCCGGCGCGGGAGAACTCCGCCACCATCTGCGCCACGAGCGTGCTCTTGCCCGCCCCGGGGCTCCCCGTGATGCCGATCACCCGCGCCGGCCGCCGGCGGTTCGCGCCGCTCCGCACCGGCTTGTTGTCGTGCGCCAACGAGATATCCCTCGCGAGCTGCGAGGCCGCCGTCGCGCCCGGCACGGCCTGCGACCGCGCTCTGGTCGCGCCGCGCACGGCCTCGACGATGTCCAGCAGCCCCACGCCCGTCGTGAAGCAGCGCGCAACGCCCCCCTCGATCAGTTTCGGGACGTCCTCCTGCGGCAGGATCCCGCCCATGTACACCGGCAGGTCGCTCCGCCCGAGCTTCTTGAGCTCGCCGACGAGCCTCGGCCCCAGCACCAGGTGGCTGTTGCTCATCATGCTCGCGCAGATCACGTCGCAGTCCTCATCCCGCGCCGAGATTGCGAGGCTCCGGGGCGTCTGCCACAGCCCTGAGTAAATCACGTGCACCCCGCTGTCGCGCAACGCGCGGGCGATCACCTTCACGCCCCGATCGTGCCCGTCCAGCCCCATCTTCCCCAGCAGCACACGGGGCCGGTGGGGCAGGTCGGCGCAGCGGTCCTTGCGCTCGAACTCGGTGGTCGCCATCGTGAGCGCTGAATGGGCCATGCGGCAACGACTCCTCGCGGCGCGCCACCCGGTCCCCGCCGCCGCGCCGGGTGTATTGTTGCTCGTCCGCACCGCGCCGACATACGGAGCACTCCGGCATGGCCGATCCATCACCCGACGCCGGCCCGGAGCGGCAGGCACGCCTGGGCCGCCCCGCCGTCGTCTACGCGTGGCTCTCCGCGATCTTCTGCACGAGCCTGATCGTCGCCGACATCGTCGGCGTCAAGCTCTTCAGGATCGACCTGCCCTTCACGCTCCCGCTCCTGGGCTGGAAGAGCTTCGAGCACACCTGCGGCATGCTCACCTTCCCGGTCACGTTCCTGCTCACCGACCTGCTCAACGAGTACTACGGCAAACGCGCGGCCCGGCGCGTCGTCTACATCGGGTTCGCCATGGGCCTCTTCGTCTTCACCGTCCTCAACATCAGCCGCGCGATGCCGCATTGGGACGTCCCCTTCAACGTCGACCGGGGCGAGTTCGACCGCATCCTGGGCGCGGGCCAGGTCATGTTCATCGCGTCGCTCTGCGCGTACCTCTCCAGCAACCTCGTCGATATCGCGATCTTCGCCTCCTTCAAGCGCGCGACCCGCGGCCGCCACATCTGGCTCCGCGCCACCGGGAGCACGCTCGTCAGCCAGCTCATCGACAGCTTCATCGTGACCTACCTGGCCTTCGGGCTGGGGCGCTCCTTTTTCAGCGAGCCCGGCGACCCGCCGCCGATGCCGGCGCACGAGATCATCAATACCGCGTTGACCGGCTACGTCCTCAAGTTCCTGATCGCAGTCGCGATCACGCCGCTGATCTACGCCGGCCGAGCGGCCCTCCGCGACCTCGCGGGGCTGACGCCGATCCCGGCGGAGCAGGCGTAATCACCGATCAAACACCAACCATTCGAGCGGTCCCGCTTGCTTCCACGCGGCAAACCGCTAGACTTCCCCCCTTTCCAGAAGAGCCGCCCCACGATGGGGCAAGAGACGGAGCGGTCATGTACGCGATCATCGAAGAGTCGGGCGGTCAGCGCAAGGTCCAGAAGGGCGACGAGTTCCTCATCGATCTCGCGCAGGAAGGCGCCGCCAAGGCCGGCTCCACGCTCACCTTCGATCGCGTCCTCGTCGTCGGCGAGTTCGGCGGCGGCGCCAAGATCGGTCAGCCCTTCGTGAAGGGCGCGACTGTCTCGGCCGAGGTCGTCGAGCCCCTCGTCAAGGGCGAGAAGATCTACATCCAGAAGTTCGAAGAGAAGAAGGCGTGGCGCAAGAAGACCGGCCACCGCCAGCCGTACACCAAGGTGCGCGTCACCGCCATCAACGGCTGACCTCGGACTGACCACGCGATGAGCGACCTGGGCAAGCCAGTCTGGCACGACCTCACCGTGCCCGATGCGCCCGGCGTGCGCGCGTTCTACGAGAAAGTCGTCGGCTGGACGTTCGAGCCCCATCCGATGGGCGGCTACGACGACTACTCCATGAAAGCCGCGGACGGGACCGTCGTTACCGGCGTCTGCCACGCACGCGGCACGAACGCCGACGTCCCGCCGCAGTGGCTCATCTACTTCAAGGTCATGAGCGTCGCCGACGCCGCGAGGGCGTGCGCCGCCTCCGGCGGGCGCGTCATCGACGGCCCGCGGCAGATGGGCGGGGTGGACTTCTGTGTCGTGCAGGACCCCGCCGGCGCCGTGTGCGCGCTCGTCAGCGACCCCGAGCCTGCTTGATCGCCGCGACGAGATCATCTTTCAACGCGGCGAGGTCCGCCGCGAGCGTCGTCTCGTCCATCACGCGCAGCACGGTCGGGCTGTCGAGCAGCGTCCGCATCGACGACACGGTCACACCCTCCGCGTCGATGATCGCTTTGAGCGACGGGTCGCTTTCGACGAGTTTCCGCGCCTGCTCGAACGACCGCAGCGACTCCATGCGCTTCCAGGCGTCGCTGTTCGCGAGCCGCTCTTTCGCCGCCTCGTCGCGCGTGATCGCGGCGAAGTCGTGCGCGAGTTCGATTACCTCGAGCCCGTCGATCGGGTTCAGCCCTTCCGCCCATAAGCCGAGGCCGCTTGAGCGCACGGCGTCCGCGATCGCGAGGACACGCCGCGCGAGCGGGCTCGCCCGCGCGCGAGCCTCCTCGACCGACATTCCGGCCTCGATCGCCGCATGCTCGTCCGCTTGAATACGCAGATAGGCGATGTTGCGCAGCGTGAGCGGCACCCAGAGCGCGACGAGCGCGAGGACGAGCCCGTGCGCCGCGCCGATCGCCCCGCCGGCGATGCGGTTCCACTGCCGCACACTCTCCCGCTCGCGCATCCATCGCTTGACGAGCCAGCCGAGCACGCCCGAGCAGATCGCAACGACCACAAGCCCGACGATCAGCGTCGAGACGATCCGGTTCAGAACGCCGTGCGAGCCCGTGAGCGACGACGCCGTGCCCTCGAACATGCGCCCGAGCGCCGGCGCAACGAGCAGCGCGAGCAACAGACCCGCGAAGGAGCCGGCGATCTCCGCCCCGCCGCGCCACAGCCCGCCCAGCGCGCTCAGCACAAGCACGCCGACGAACAGCGCGGGCACCCAGCCGCCGAAGAACCACAGGACGACGACGGCCGCTCCACCGCCCGCGGCGATGCCGATCGCCAGATTGCGAACGCCGGGTTGGACGTCGTCGACCGCCACGCGCGAGTTTAGAACGACAGCCACGTTCGGGTGATCACTGAACGGTGATTGGTGGATGGACGTTCCCGCAACCCGCCGCCGCACATCGCCTCCATTCACCGATCACCGTTCACCGATCCCTCCAATTCTGGTATAGTGCCCCGATGACCACCCCGCCCACCCGGTCGTACACCCCGGTCCTGTCGGCGATGATGTTCCTGCAGTTCTTCCTCTGGGGGGCGTGGTTCGTGCCCCTGGGGCCCTTCATGGGCGCGCTCGGCATGAAGCCGACCGACATCGGCAACGCCTATACCACCGCGCCCATCGCCGCGATCCTCGCCCCGCTCATCCTCGGCATGATCGCAGACCGCTTCTTCGCGAGCCAGGTCGTGATGGGCGTGCTGCACGTCGTGGGCGGCGGCCTCCTCCTCCTCGCGCCCCGCTTCGCCACGGGTGAGTCGCCGAACGCGACGCTCTTCACCGCCGTTCTCCTCGCCCACATGCTCTGCTACATGCCGACGCTGGGCCTCTCGAACACCATCGCCTTCAACGCGATGCGCGACCCACAAAAGCAGTTTCCCATCGTCCGCGTTTGGGGAACGATCGGCTGGATCGTCGCGGGAATCACCGTCGGCCTGATCGCTAAGAAGCTCGTCCCCGAGATGGAGACGGAGAAGGCGACCGAGGCCGCTCGCAACGCCTCCCCCCACTTCTTCACCGTTGCCGGCGTCTCGGGCATCCTCCTCGGCCTCTTCAGCTTCGCCCTGCCGCACACGCCGCCGCCACTGAAGGGCAAGCCCTTCAGCGCCGCCTCCGCCCTGGGCCTCGACGCCCTCTCCCTCCTCAAGGAACGCGCCTTCCTCGTCTTCGCCCTCTCCTCGATGCTGGTCTGCATCCCCCTCGCGGCGTACTACAGCTTCGCGGGTGAGTACGCCCGCGTTTCGGGCGTCACCAACGTGCCGTTCAAGATGTCATTCGGGCAGATGAGCGAGATCTTCTTCATGCTCGTCATGCCGCTCTTCTTTGCACGCCTCGGCGTCAAGTGGATGCTCGCCGTCGGCATGCTCGCGTGGGTCGCCCGCTACGCCCTCTTCGGCGCCGCCTGGAACCCCGCCGCGGCGCACGCGACGTGGATGGTCCTCGCGGGCATCATCCTCCACGGCATCTGCTACGACTTCTTCTTCGTCACCGGCCAGATCTACACCGAGCAGAAGGCACCGCCGCAGATCCGCGCGCAGGCCCAGGGCTTCCTCGTCCTGCTCACGCAGGGCGTCGGCATGCTCATCGGCAACCAGCTCTTCGGCCGCCTCGTCGAGCACTACACCACCGGAACCGGAGACGCGAAGGTGACGGATTGGAGGACCGTCTGGTTCATCCCCGCGGGGTTCGCGTTCGCGATCCTCATCGCCTTCTTGATCGCCTTCCCGAAGCAGCGCGCGACGACCGCGCACGCTCCCAACCCCGCTTGACACACCGCTTATGCTGGAGCCGAGGAGTACCGAAATGCCCCACGATCCCCATCAGTCTGCCCACCCCGCTTCGCGCCGCGACTTCCTCCGCTCCTCCGCCGCCGTCCTCGGCGCCGGCGCCGTCATGGCCGCCGCGGCGGGCGCGTTCGGCCAGGACAGCAAGGCGACCGTGGGCGCGGACATCGTGCCCCCCGCCCCGGCGGGCGACGCCAGAACGCTCCGCATCGGCGTCATCGGCCTCGGCGGCCCCGGCGGCTGCGCGATGGGCCTGGGCCATGCCCTCTCGCTCATCGAGCTCGCCAAGCAGGGCAAAGAGAAGGTCGAGATCACCGCGGTCTGCGACCTCAATCAGCTTCACCTCGACTACGGCATGCGCCACATCGCCGAGGCGCAGCCCGGTGTGAAGGTTGCCGCCTACACCAAACACAACGATCTCCTCGCGCACGAAGGCCTCGACGGCGTCATCATCGCCGTGCCCGAGCACTGGCACGCGCAGGTCGCCATCGACGCCCTCGAGCGCGGGCGCGACCTGTACCTCGAGAAGCCGATGACGCTGAACCTCGCGGACGCGATCGCTCTCAACCAAGCGTCCCTCTCGCACCCCAACGTCATCGCCCAGATCGGCACGCAGGCGACGCGCCATCCGAAGTTCCACGAAGCCCGCAGGCTCATCAAGGAAGGCGTCATCGGCACGCCGACCTTCAGCCAGACGAGCTACTGCCGCAACAGCAAGGAAGGCGAGTGGCACTACGCCGTCAACCCGGACTGGAAGCCGGGCGTCAACCTCGACTGGGACTACTGGTGCGGCCCGCTCGGCGCGATGCCCTGGGACCCGAAGGTCTATTACCAGTGGCGCCGCTACCGCAGGACGAGCACCGGCATCATCGGCGACCTCCTCGTCCACGTCATGACGCCGATGCTCCTCGCCATCGACCAGGGCTGGCCCGTGCGCGTCGCCGCCACCGGCGGCCACCTCGTGGACAAGGCGATGGAGAACCACGACAACATCAATATCTGCGCTCAGTTCGAGACCGGCCACCAGATGATGGTCTGCGGCAGCACGTGCAACGAGGTCGGCCTCGAAACGCTCATCCGCGGGCACAGGGGCAACATCTACCTCGGCTCCCGCCACTGCGAGGTGCGCCCCGAGCGCCCCTACAGCGAGGAGATGGACCCGCTCAAGATCGAGTGCCCCGACATCGGCAACGATCAGGACGTCCACCGCCTCGGCTGGCTCCACAGCATCCGCACCCGCGAGAAGCCGCTGTCGGGCATCGACCTGGGCCTCAAGGTCATGGTCATCGTCGACCTCGCCACGCGCAGCATGTGGGAGGGCGGCGCCTTCACGTTCGATCCGAAGACGATGAAGGCGGCCAGGGCGTGACCGCACGCGGCGCCGCGCGCACGGCGGCGATGGGCACCTACTTCGAAGTCGTCGTCGCGCACGAGGACCAACGCCGCGCGGCGCTCCTCGCCGAGCACGCCTGCTCCATCGCGCTCGATCTCCACGCCCTCTGGAGCCCGTTCGAGCGCTCCAGCGCGATCGCACGCCTCAACCGCGACGCTGCGGCGGGATGGACCGTCGTCGATCCGCAGACGTTCGCCCTTCTCTCCCTCTGCCGCGACGTCTGGGAAGCCTCCGGCGGCCGTTTCGATATCACGGTCGGACCGCTGATGCGCGCGTGGGGCATGCGGGGCGGGCCCGCCCGGCCCGACGCGCCCGCAGGCATCACCTGGGGGATGCGGTACGTCGAACTCGACGCCGCGAGCCGCGCCGTCCGCTTCGCGCGCGAAGAAATCGAGCTCGATCTCGGCGCGATCGGCAAGGGCGCGGCGCTCGACGCGATGGCCACGGAGCTGCTCTCGCTCGGCGTCGAGTGCGCCTTCATGCACGCCGGCACGAGCAGCGCCCTCGCGATCGGTTCGCCGCCCGACGCGGACGGCTGGCGCGTCCGCATCTCGCCTCTGCCCGACGCGCCGGTCGCCGCGCTGCGTGACGCGTCGCTCGGTGTCTCCTCGCCATCGGGCCGCACCGCCGACGGGGCGATCCACATCCTCGACCCGCGCTCCGGCCGTCCCGTCGGGACCGACCTCGCCTGCGCCGCTGTTGTCTGCGAGTCCGCGGCGGCCGCCGATGCCTGGTCCACGGCGCTCCTCGCCGGCGCACCGATCGACACCGTCGCCCCGCGCGCCGCCTGGCTCGCGCGGCGGACAAACGCGGACACCGTCACCTGGCAATCATCCGTGGGCGGGAAGTTGGGAGTTGACGATGACCGAGTCCTCGAACGTGCTTGACCGTCGCGGCTTCCTTGTGCAGGCCGCCGGCGCCGCGACCGCCGTCGCCATCATGCCCGTGCTGGGCGCGATGCCGCGCCTCGCCGAGACGCTCCCCGTCGTCCTCGTCGGCGCCGGCCGCCAGGGCCGCGCGATCCTCACCGAGCTCGACAAGTTCGCCGGCGCGCACGTCTCCGTCGCGGCGATCGTGGACACCGACAAGTCGCGCCTCGACGGCGCCGTCCGCCGCGTGCAGGGCGCGCAGGGCTTCGCGTCGCACGGCGAGGCGATCGAGAAGCTCGGCTTCCCCGGCGCGTGGATCGTCGCGACGCCCACGCACACGCACCGCGCGATCGCGACCGACCTCCTCGCGGCCAACAAGAACGTCTACTGCGAGACGCCCCTCGCGCACACAGAGGAGGACGCCCGCGCGATCCTCGACGCCGCGCGCAAGAGCTCCGGCGTCTTCGTGCCCGCGCTCGAAGGCCGCTGCAACCCGATCTACCGCCTCGCCCGCACCTTCTTCCGCTCCGACTCCGTGCGCGACCTCATCTCCATGCGCGCCCAGAGCCACCAGAAGACATCGTGGCGCACGCCCGCCTCCGACCCGTCCCGCGAGAAGGCCCTCAACTGGCGCCTCGACAAGGACCTTTCCCTCGGCCTCCCGGGCGAGATCGGCATGCACCAGTTCGACGTCTTCTGCTGGTACCGCGATAGTTACCCCACCAGCGTCCGGGCTTCCGGCGGCGTCCTCTTCCACAAGGACGGGCGCGAGGTCGCCGACACTATCTCCTGCGACTTCGCGTGGGACGACGGCACCCGCTTGCACTACGACGCGACGCTCGCCAACTCCTACCAAGGCAAACACGAGATCCTCCACGGCAGCAACGCCGCGATCAAGCTCGCCTGGTCCCACGGCTGGATGTTCAAGGAGAGCGACGCGCCAACGCAGGGCTGGGAGGTCTACGCCAACCGCCAGCAGTTCCACAACGATGAGGGCATCACGCTCATCGCCGACGCGACCAAGCTCGCGAGCCAAGGCAAGCTCAAGGAGGGCGTCGGCCTCCCCAACCCGCCCCTCTACTACGCCCTCGAGGAGTTCATCAAGGCCTGCGGCGCCGGCGCCAAGCCCGCCGTCACGCCCGAGCACGGCTACCGCGCCACGCTCCTGGGCATCCTCGCGCAGCGCGCCCTCGTCACCGGGGACACGATCCGGATCACGAAGGAGATGCTCGCGTGAGCGAGACCGCCGCGACCAACCGCCGCTTCCTGATGCGTGACCTCCCCGGCCTCGCGCGCTCCGGCCTCCTCTGCATCCTCCTCGTTCTGCTCGGCGGCATCGCCGCCTCCGCGATGCACGTCTGGGACCACTATCGCAACCGCGACGAGCGCCCCGCCTTCACCATGACAGACCTCGAAGGCGCATACCACGGCGTCACCGCCGAGTCCTCCCTCCTCGCCGCCCTCCGCCGGGGCCACCCGGAGACCGCGCCCGCCGCCGCGCGCGAGGCCCTCATCGCCTGGCTCACCGGCGACAAGATCAGCGAGAACTACGACAACCTCGACCTCGGCGACAACGCCCCCTCCGAGATCATCGCCGCCAACTGCCTCTCCTGCCACGCCCGCGCCGCGGCGCAACAGCACGAGATCGCCCGCCGCGTCCCGCTCGATTACTGGGACGACGTCCGCCCCCTCGCCTTCAGCACCAGGATCGAGCCCACCAGCGCCAAGGTCCTCGTCGCCTCGACGCATGCGCACGCCCTGAGCCTCGCGACCCTCGCCGTCGCGCTCAGCGCGATGCTCCTCGCCACCGGCGTCTCCCGCGCCGTCCTCGGCCTGCTCATCGGCGCTATCGGCGTCGGCCTCCTCGTCGACCTCTCCTGCTGGTGGATCGCACGCTCCTGGTCACCCGCCGTCTGGGGCGTCGTCGCCGGCGGGGCACTCTTCAACGGGGCCTGCGTTCTCGCGTCGCTCGTGTGCGCATGGGAGCTCCGCCTCGCCCGCCGCAAGTAGCCCGCCGCGGGGGGTTTGAAGACCCAACGCCCGATCATCCGCCCCGGGATCAACGTACAATTCCACCATGAAGTGCGACCACTGCGAGCGCGAGGCGACGGTCCACGAAGTCACCGTCCGCAACGGCGTCAAGATCGAACGCCACCTCTGCGAGCAGTGCGCCACCGACCAGGGCATCGCGGTCCAGCCCTCCACCCCCATCACCGAGCTCATCAAGCACTACGTCATGGCCCAGGGCCTCATGCCCGTCGTCCCCGCCGCCGCCCAGCCCATGCGGGCCACGGCCTGCCCCAACTGCAACACGACCTTCGCCGAGTTCAAGCAGCAGGGCCTCCTCGGCTGCGAGCAGTGCTACACGGCCTTCGAGGGGCAGCTCCTCCCCCTCCTCGAGCGCGCCCACGACGGCGGCCAGCACCACACCGGCAAGACGCCCAAGCGCGGCGCGGGCGACGCGCCCGCGACCCCCACGACGCCGAGCAAGCCCGCGAAGAAGCCCGTCGAGGCCCGGGTCAACCGCCTCCAGGCCCTCAAGCGCGACCTCGACCAGGCAGTAAAGGACGAGCGCTACGAGGCAGCCGCCCGCCTCCGCGACGAACTCCGAAAGCTCGAAGGGAGCGAGGGGGAGGCGCGGTCATGAGCGACCAGTCCGCAACGCCCCCCACCCCGCCCGTCCCGCCCGAGGGCGAGGGCGCGCCCTTCGACGTCGGCTCCGAGTGGCTCCGCAACGACGGCGTCTGCAACGACGTCGTCCTCTCCTCGCGCGTCCGCCTCGCCCGCAACCTCGCGCGCCGCCCCTTCTCCCCCAAGGCCACCCGCCGCGACCGCCAGGAGATCCTCGACCTCTGCCGCGCCGCGATCATGGACCAGAGCAGCCGCGGCAGGCTCATCTGGGTCGATCTCCACACCTCGCCGCCGCTCGACCGCGCCCTCCTCGTCGAGCGCCACCTCATCAGCAAGCAGCACAGCAAGGGCAAGGGCACCAACCCCAACGACGATCCGCGGGGCGTCGCCATCAGCGTCCCCGGCGAGCGCCTCTCCATCATGGTCAACGAGGAGGACCACCTCCGTATCCAGACCATGCGCTCCGGCCTCGCGCTCGCGGAGGCGTGGGAGGAGATCAACGGCAAGGACGACGAGATCGAGGCGCAGCTCGACTTCGCCTTCTCGCCCAAGTTCGGCTACCTCTCGACCTGCCCCACCAACCTCGGCACCGGTCTGCGCATGAGCGCGATGCTCCACCTCCCCGGCCTGCGCTTGACCGGCGAGATCGAAAAGGTGAAGCGCGCCGCGACCGACATGGGCCTCGCCGTCCGCGGCTTCTACGGCGAGGGCTCCGAGGCCGTCGGCGACCTCTTCCAGGTCTCGAACCAGACCACGCTCGGCAAGAGCGAGGAGCAGGTGCTGCACGAGCTCGAGAAGGAGATCCTGCCGAAGATCGTCGAGTATGAGCGCCTCTCCCGCCGCGAATTGCTCTCCAAGCGCCGCATCGGCCTCGAGGATCAGGTCTGGCGCGCGTGGGGCCTGCTCACGTCGGCGCGCCTGCTCACGACGGAGGAAGCGATGCAGGGCCTAAGCCTCGTGCGCCTGGGCGCCGTCTTGGGCGTCCTCCCGCCGGTGCGCACCACCAGTCCCTCGGGCCCCAGCCCCAAGCTCGCGAACCAGCTCATGCTCCTCGTCCAGCCCGCACACCTCCAGCGCTCCGTCGGCCGCGAGCTTGATCAGGAACAACGCCGCGTGGCCCGCGCCTCCCTTGTCCGCTCACGCCTCACGCGGGCAAACTGAAGCCGCGGTGCAGTCGGCGAGTGAAGCGCGGCGGGGCATCCATCGACGCGACGACCGACATAGCTTATTGACCCCGTCGGGAATCCAGCGAGCCAAACACCCCCCTACCACCGCGACGTCGGTCTCAACCAGCACCGCATGATCCGGCGCGCACGTGCACACGGATGACACGGTACAGTGTTTCGAGACTTACAGGAGCGGAATCATGACGGTAAAGGCTATTACCATTAGCGGGCCCTCCGACGCAATCGCGGAGCTCGAGCGGGCGTTGCGCTCGATGGAGGTCTCCGTTTCAGCCGCCGCGCCGTACGAGAGCCCTTCCGCCGCATTGCATTCGCCGTTGACCGGCGAGGAAGTCCGCGCAACGCTCGAGTTTCTGACCGTGCTTCTGATGACGGCGCAAACTTGGGCGGCAATTCAGTCGGTGCTCGACTCTCGCGCAAAGGAGTCGAAAGCAGAGCTGACAATCCGCGACGCCACTTCTCAACAGGTGCTCGGGTCGGTCTCCCCCGAGCGATCCGCGACGCAGATACAGATGAGACTGCCGTGATAGCGTGCGCCTACTTTGATCCTTCCTGTCTAGCTATATGGATCAACGCCGACTTTGTCACGCGGCATGAAGAACCTCATCGATCGGAGCAACTGCAGCTTTTCCTCCGATCCGCGTGCGCGAACACGCCGATCGCAACGCTCGCGGACGGCCTTTCCGCCCTCCAAGCTCCGGCGGACGCGGCCCGTGCGGCGCACCTCGCGAGCACCGTCCTGCATGAAAAGCGGCACTTTCTCGACGTGCTGCTGACGAACTACGGGGCGCTGCTGTTCCGCCGCTACGCACAGGTCGCGGTTCATACGCCCCAGATACTCTCGCTCGCTCTTCGGTCAGGCAAAAAGCTCTATATGCCGCTAGAGGCCTGGGCCGACCCCGTCCGGAGCACGGTGATGGACGCTCCTCCCTGCCCGGATGAGCTCAGGCGCCTTTGTTCAGACATGCGGAAGCGGCACCGGATGGTGCTCGAGGATAACTCCCCTGTCGAGCACGGCTCCTCCTCCGTTTCCGTCGGCGGTGATTCACAGCTCGAAGCGCTCGCCGTCATGTGCCAGACCGACGCAATGTCTTATCTTGTCGGCCCGGCAGAGACCCGGTCCACATGGAACTCCTTCGGTCTCGAGAACGGGATAGATCCTCGTATCCGCTGGGTGTACGCGGCGGGTTCGCAGATGGGATTGCTGCCTATCGAGTCATTGGGCGACGACACGTACATAGGAGACTTCTCGCTCGTCACGCCGATCTTGATCGCCGCCCTGATGTGCCGCCTTTGGGGTCAGCCGCAAAGCGACGAGAACAGGTCGTACCTCCCGAGCGTTCGGATGGCGACGCTCATGACGGACTTGAAAGGAACGTACCGGAGCTTTGGCGGCCTGACGCCCGATGACGCTTTCGAGCTTGTTGACAATGCTTGCACACGCCTCTTCGGCCGCTCCATTCTCGAAGAGCTCGAGGCCGACCTTGATCTCGAAGGGGTCTGGGTGTCCAAAGTCTCTGCAATGCTGGGGCCGCGGGCCCACGAATCCCGGGCAGTCGCCGATTATCACCGCCTCCGACAGGCGGTCGCGGCGGAGTTTCGTAGCCGGCCGGGCAGCCTTTGCGCCTCCCCCTACTTTCTCAAGAACTCCCATCGGTTGGCGCCGTTATGCGTCTTTGCTCATCCGCACGCACACCCTCCCGATACGTCCGGCCGTACGAAGCGGCTCATCGGTTACAGGTTCGACAAGACGCCGTTCGCAAACGACCCCGCGGTGGATCTGGTCCCGCCCGAGTGGTGGTGGGCGTCTGTCTCGGCGGACTGGCCGCCAACGAGTGAAGACTTCATCTCGCTGCGCGACGACGGGGCGTGGATTCGGTTCCTGGAGTTCAACGCGCCCATCGCCAAGCTCGCGTTCACCGGGTTCCGACACGAGAGCATGCTCGGTCCGGAGTTCGTCACGCCGGTGATGCGCATCGAAGCGGAGTTGGGAATCGAGACTGTGATCGAGCCGGCCTACAGGTACCCGGAGAATACGGAGAAGATGGCGTTGTTTTGGCGGCTGGTGCGGCTCGATGCCGTCCGCTGCGACTTCTGCAATGAGAGCATACCTCGGGACGAAGGTCATGCACTGTCGCCTTGGCTGTTTCGCCGCTCGCCGAGGAATTTGCAGGCGATGCAGGAGCACTACGGGGGTGGCGCATTAGGCTATGCATTGGCCATTCAGGACTGGGGCTCTTGGGTTATTTGCGACAAGTGCCATACATCGCGTGTGGTAGGCCTGTAGGCGGAGAAGCGGCGGCCTCCGAGCCGCACCACGCACTATCTCCCCATCACAATCCTCACCACCTCCACGTACGCGTTCGTGAACGCCCCCTCCCGGAAGAACGCCGGCTCGATCTGCGGGTGCCCAATGAACGGCCGCAGCATCCACCCCATCTGCGTCCCGACGAACGCGTAGAGCACCAGCCACGCGACCAGCATCAGCAGGTGCTTCCGGTTGCACGCGATCAGCCCCCGGTAGTGCCGCACCATCACCACCTGCGCCACCACCGCCGCGACGGTGAACATCGCCGCGTTCGTCATGATCGCCGCCCGGTGCCCGACGCCCGAGAGGTACACGAGCTGCGTGATCGGCGCCAGGCTCGCGAGCGCCAGCGTCAGCCCCGCCTGCCCCACGAAGATCGCTCGCAGCGCCGCCCCGAAGTCGTCGCGCAGCCCCGCCACCGTGTTCAGCACGAAGAACGCGGGCAGGACGACCGCCGTCGTCGCCATGATCAGCAGCGGGCTCTTGATCGCCACGAAGACGACGAGCTTCCAGCGCTCCCCTTCGAGCCGCCACGCCCCCATCGCCGCGCCGTACAGAGCCCCCGCGACCACGATCGCAACCAGCAGCGACCGCAAACTCGGCGCGCTCGCACCCCCACGGCCCGCACGGCCCGCGATGCCGTCGAGCAAGGCCGCCACCAGGTTGGCCGCGCGCCCCGCCACCCTTACCGCCCGCCGCCCAGCAGCTCCAGCAGGTTCTGCCCCACGCCGATGAAAAAGTTGTCCATCCGGGGCCGGAACCACGTGAAGGGCATGCTCGGGTGCCCGATGAAGGGCCGCAGCAGCCACCCCATCTGCGCCCCCACCGCCCCGTACAGGATCACCCACACCCAGAAGATCAGCGTCGCGCTCCCCACGCGCCCGTTCACGAAGACCTCGCGCGCCGTCAGCGGCCGCCACGACGGCACCGGCGCCGTCCGCACGCTCTGCGCGCTCTGCCCCGCGTTCAACTCCGCGGGCGCGGCGAACGGCGAAGCCTGCGACTGCATCGGCGGCGCCTCCGGCGTGTTCGCCAGCTCGTCGTACTCCTCGTTCGCCGCCCGCGTCGCCAAGCGCCGCAGCGTCCTGAAGAGGAACCCCAGCCCGATCGCCCCGCCCACCGCCAGCAGCGCCACGTTCAGCACGACCATGAACGGGTAGCTCTTGGTCGAGAGGGCGAAGAACCCGGAGATCGGCCCCATCGACGCCGAGACCGCCAGGTTCACCACGATCGCGCTCACCAGCAGCCGCAGCGTGGGCTTGAGCCCCAGCCGGCACCCCACCAGCGCGTTGAAGACGTAGAGCGACGGGAACGTCACCGCCAGCGTCAGCAGGAAGAGCATCGGCAGCTTGACCATCGACGCCAGCGCCTGCTGCGCCGCGGCGTCCATCTCGCGGTTCGCGATCGCGTACCACGCCATGAAGAAGCCGTAGATCGCCCCGAGCACCACCGCGGCGGGGACGAAGAGCCGCGCGGGCAACGCCTGGGCGTTGTCGCGCAACGCCGCGTCGTCCGTCCGCTTCCCCCGCAAGAGCCCGTCAACGGCGGCGAACATCCCACGCATGTGAACCCCCACGGCCCCCACAGGCCCCAGAGCCCTGCCCATCTTGCCAGCGACGCCCGGCCGACGCCGCCCATTCTCCGGTAGCCTACGCCACCCGGCGGGTCGCGTGTTCGTCAGATTCGTCGATATGCCACTGGCTTCACCCCGGTCGCCTTACCCGCCACAGATGTTGTTTTTCCAGTGCGACGCCGAACTGCTCGTCCCGACCATCGATCAGCCGATTTGCGATTGCGCTAACCTGGTTCATGTCTAGAAAACTGTAAAGCCGATCAACCGACAATCCAAGGTTGCACCACGCGCGACGGGACAGCCGTGCTGTCTGGACGCATGCGTCATACAAGTCCATACCGCAGACACCATCGTGATCAGCGTTGATCTGAGCGTCCAATCCCAGCAGCATTGCCAAGAGTCTTGGTGCCGGATGCGGATGCGTTCCACCACGGTCGAGATTCTCATCCCACCCATCGAGCAGCATCCACATCATCGTTACGGCGAATAGCCATAGTTTCAGGGAATCGGGTCGCGTAGTCGCCCACTTTCCCCAATACGACACGGAGTGTTCGCCCGAGGTGAACTTGAGCATGCTCAAGTGTGACGCCCACTGATCAGCATCAACCTCCAACAATTGATTCGTTCTTTCATCATCCCGCCCCAGTCCAGAACTCGCTGCCATTTGGACGACGCGAGGCGCTTCGAAGAAGCAATGGCGGCATTGTTCACCGAGAAGAACGCCATGATTGCGGACTACATGCGAGAACTCATGCATAGCCAGAAAGTCAATCGCTGCGGTTGCTAGCCGCTCTGCCAAAAAATATCTCTCCTTCGTTGGCGGGATGGGCCCGAGCCAATCTGCATAATCGCTATCACCTTCGGTTCCGCGCCTCACGCGAATATCCGCAGGGCGCACCAAGTCATCTCTATAGGCTCCGTCCGGCACGAAGGCAACAAAATCTAGTTCTCGCTCAAACTCGCGACGTTCGAAAATAGACTCGTCCGAGACAACGCACAGGAACAGTTGTCGAAGTCTGACACACAATCCAGCATTGAATGAGATAACCGAAAAAGAAGGCCGAGACACCACGCACGCGTTGATGGATGGATCCTCTGCGATCTCGACGTACAGCTTTCCAAGCGGCCCGGACGGAACAAGAGCACAGTGGAGCTTTTCGATCTGAATCGAAGCCCACGTCAACGGGTCACCGAAGACTGCTTCCGCCGTGGCTTCGGGAAACCGCGATGCGTTAAAGAAGCGTCCGCCCGAGGCAGCCAAGAACTCCTCCTCGACGTACGTGCGCTCAAGGTCGCTCGCGTACTGGGGCGATGTGGACTCACCAGGTGGCATTGCGTTGACTCCCGACGCGCCTGTCGCACCCACTTCATGCACTCACCACCAAGATACTCGATTACCACCGTGTGAACAAGCGCCAGCTCCTAATCAGAGCGCGGTCGACCGACGACGTTCCGGCCCTCCCCCACCGCTCATCCACCTGCCCGCGCGGTGACGGCACGTGGCCGGGCCGCGCCGGCAGGGTGCAGCGCGGTGCTTCCATGTGGATCGATTGCGCTTCTCCCTGCCCGCGCTGCGGCAGCATGTTCCGGCGCGGCGCTTCCACATGGCACCGCGACGCATCCATGTGGATTCGCGACGCATGCGCGTGGAAGCGCGACGATTCCATGGCCGGGCCCTGTTCGGCGGGGCCCCGGAAGTGCTTTCGACGACGCGGGTTAGAGAAGTGCGTGGGAACTCACTTCCAGCCCGAAGGGCTGGACGTCAATGGCCGGGGGTCAAGGCGGGGTGGCACTGGTCATCCAAGACACTGACCGTCCGAGGACGGCCGGTCAGTGGCACGATACAAGAACTCCCGGACCGTGACGTGCCACTGATCGGCGTCCGCGCCGACCAGTGCTCTCAACTGACCGTCAGGCCTCCGGCCTGCAAGACGTCGGTTCTCCGCGTCCCTCCGCGGCCTCCGCGTTCAACCATGCTCGCTCGACCGCGGGCGCCGACCCGCGGCCTGCCTCACTCGTACGCCTTGCTGATCCGCCCACGGAAGTCCGAGTCTCGCACCGGCTTCGCGTCCGGGTACGTGGCCGCGATGAAGCGGTTCAACTCCTCGAGAGACTGAAACTCCGGCGCGCTGTACGAGTTCTTCAGATACCGCGTGTCCACGAGGCCGTACGGATAGCGTCCGTTGCCGTCGAGCTTCGCGGCGAAGACGTCCGGCCGGATCGCGACGACGCTGATGCGCACGCTCCGGCGGCTGCCGTCCATCATCGTCGAATAACGCGGGAGCAGGACTCCGCCGTCCTTGGCGATGAAGTCGGTCCCCTCCATGTGGCTCAATTCGACGCCATTCGCCAGCGGGACCGTCATGGTCTCGCGGAGACGGAACGCGACGGCCGCGAGGCATCCGAACAGGACTACCAGCCCCACGAACGCCGCAGCGACGTACCACACCCACGCGCGCATGCCGAGTGTGTACGCCGCGTCCACCGGGTGGCTCGGCACTGTTCAACGTCGGCGTCGGAGTTGTCCGCGCCTCTTCCAGCCCGAAGGGCTGGAAGAGAGTGCCCACGCACCACGCACTGTGCACTATGCTCTTCTCTTCTTCGCCATCATCGCCGCGCGGTCGGGGACGCGCACGGCGCGGGCGAGGCCGACGGCCTGCATCGCGCGGATCACGAGGTAACTGGCGTCGAACTCCCACCAGCGCAGGCCGTGCCGCGCGCTCGCCGGGAAGGCGTGGTGGTTGTTGTGCCACCCCTCGCCCATCGACAGGAGGGCGACGACCGCGTTGTTGCGGCTCTCGTCGTGGCTGGTGAAGGGCTTGGAGCCCCAGAGGTGGCAGACGGAGTTGACGCTCCAGGAGATGTGGTGCACAAGCAGCACGCGCACGAGCCCGCCCCAGAGGAAGCCCAGGAGCACGCCCGTCCACGTGCCCGTCAGCGCGCCGCCGAGCACGGCGGGGACGACGAGGCTCACGACGACCCAGAGCTTGAACTGCCGGTCGGCGATGACGAGCGCCCGGTCGCGGCGCAGGTCCACCGCGTACTTCTCGAGCCCCTGGCTCTTCCCGCGCAGCATCCACCCCATGTGCGCGTGGAACGCGCCGCGCAGCGTCGCGAGCAGCCCCTCGCCCCACGACCCGTCGGGGGACATGTGCGGCGAGTGCGGGTCCCCTTCGTCGTCGGAGTGCTGGTGGTGCTTGCGGTGCTCGGCGCACCACTCGATGACCGGGCCCTGCACGGCCATGGAGCCCGCCGCGGCGAGGACGTACCGCACCCACGCCGGCGTCTGGAAGGACTTGTGCGTGTGCAGGCGGTGGAAGCCCACGGTGACGCCCAGCATCGAGACGACGAACATCACGCCCATGATGATGAGGTACGTCCAGTCGAACGCGACGCCCCACAGGAGCGCGATCGCCGTGGCCAGGCCGGCGAATGGGATGAGAACGGCCGCGAGGTTGATGACGCGCAGGCGGCGGTCGGCGCGCGAGGGCGCGTCGGCGTGAACGTGTTGGGTCGTGTGGTCGGTGACGGTGCGCTCCCTATCCGGGTCGGCCAGTGTGCACGGCCGCCGCGCGCCCGTCCATCAAGCCTACGCACCCGCCGCGCCGCGGGTTCTCGCGGGACGCGTCGGGGACGTCGGCGGCCGATGGGCGCACAAGCGCCGGGCCCGTCGGCGGCGAGCGGATACCCGTCGCCGTCGGCGGCCTTCGCACGTTTCACTGTGTCCGGACGAACCCGCGAGCACGTGAACGGTTCGTGAACGGGTTCGTGAGACGCGTTGAAAGTGCGCGGCGCTCGTCCGAAAGTGTGAGCTCGCCGCGCACGACGCACGCTTCTTCAGTCGCCCGCGCGGTCCTCGGCGGATCGCTCGGCCTTGCGCCGTGCGGCCTCGCTCAGGAGCTTCTTCCGCAGGCGGATGGTTTTGGGCGTCACCTCGACGAGCTCGTCGTCCTCGATGTACTCGAGGCTCGCCTCGAGGCTCATTTTGCGCGGGGCCTTGAGGACGACGGTCGCCTCCTTGCTCGCGGCGCGCATGTTGTCGAGGTGCTTGAGGCGGGTGATGTTGACCGTGAGGTCGTTGTCGCGGTTGTGCTCGCCCGCGATCATGCCGCTGTAGACCTTGTCGCCGGGCGAGACGAACATCACGCCGCGCTCGGCCAGCTCCTTGAGGGCGTACGTCGTGACCGGGCCGGTCTCGAGGCTGATGAGCACGCCCTGCTTGCGCCGGGGCAGCTCCGCCCCCAGCGGCATGAAGCGCGCGAAGCTGTGGTGCATCACCGCCTCGCCCTGCGTCGCGGTCAGCACGCGCCCGCGCAGGCCGATGAGGCTGCGCGAGGGGATCTCGAAGACCAGGTGCGTGGTGACGCCCCGCGTGTCCATCTTCTTGAGCTCGCCCTTGCGGCCGCCGACGAGCTCCATCACGCCGCCCACGGCGTCGTTGGGGACGTCGATCACGAGCTCCTCGACGGGCTCGTGCGGCACGCCGTCGATCTCCTTGACGACGACCTCGGGCTTGCCCACCGAGAGCTCGAACCCCTCGCGGCGCATCGTCTCGATGAGGATGCCCAGGCTGAGCACGCCCCGCCCGGAGACCATGAACTCCTCGGAGCTCTTGCCCGGCGCCACGCGCATCGCCGGGTTCTTCTGGAGCTCCTTGTTGAGGCGCTCGCGGATCTGGCGGCTGGTGACGTACTCGCCCTCCTGGCCGGCGAAGGGCGAGTCGTTGATGCGGAACAGCATCGTCATCGTCGGCTCTTCGACCTTGAGGGGCGGGAGCTGCGACGGGGATTCGGGGTCGGCGACGGTGTCGCCGATGTCCACGGACTCGAGGCCGACGACGGCGACGAGGTCGCCCGCTTCGACGCGGTCGACCTCCTGGCGCTTGAGGCCGACGAACTGGAGGAGCTGCTGCGCGCGGGTGGCGACGATCTTGCCGTCGCGCTTGATGACCGCGACCTGCTGCCCGCCGGCGATGGCGCCGTTCACGACGCGCCCGATGCCGATGCGGCCGACGTACTCGTTGTAATCGATGTTCGTGACGAGCACCTGCAGCGGCTTGCCGGTGTCGGCGACCGGCGGCGGGACCTTCCCGACGATCGCCTCGAACATATCGCGGAGCGTCGTGGGCTGGGGGTCGGGCACGGGCCACTGGGTGGTGCACCAGCCGTCGCGCCCCACGCCGTAGAGCACCGGGAAGTCGAGCGCGAGGTCGTCCTGGCCCAGGTCGACGAGCAGGTCGAAGACCTCGTGCACGACCGCCTCGACGCGCCGGTCCTGGCGGTCGACCTTGTTGACGAAGACGATGGGCTTGAGGCCCAGCTCCAGCGCCTTGCCGAGGACGAACTTGGTCTGCGGCATCACGCCCTCGCTCGAGTCGACGAGCAGGCAGACGCCGTCGGCCATGCGCAGCACGCGCTCGACCTCGCCGCCGAAGTCGGCGTGGCCCGGGGTGTCCAAAATATTGATCCGGTAGTCCTTGCCGTCGCGCGCGTGGTAGGTCACGGCGCAGTTCTTCGCGAGGATGGTGATGCCGCGCTCGCGCTCGAGCGGGTTGCTGTCCATGATCAGGCTGTGCTGCCCGCCCTCGAGCTTCTCGAGCTCGCCCGCGCGGAAGTTGCCGCTCTGCTTGAGCAGGTTGTCCACGAGGGTGGTCTTGCCGTGGTCGACGTGCGCGATAATCGCGACGTTGCGGATCGAGAGGTTGCGGGGCGCGTCGGCCTGGGCGTGCGCGGGGTGCTGGGGGGCGGTCGTGGACATGGTGGTCATGTGGGGTGGGCGCTCTGCGGGCGGGAAGTCGATAGGTTCATCGCCCAAGCAGGCCCGTCGCCGGCTCGGCGTGGATGGCTCGAATGGGTGAGGCTGCCGCGGGAACGACGCGGCGGCACAAGGGTAGGACGCCGGAAAGCCCGCGGCGTGCGCTACTTCCGGCTCGGCTGCGTCTCTTCACGTGCCGCGGGACGGGCGTCGAGCGCCGCGTCCAGCTTCCAGCGGAAGGGAGGGGCCGCCTCGTCGAGGGGCGCACGGAGAACGCCCGCGAGCGCGTCGGACGTGCGCGGATCGATCGCGGGGAAAGCCCACACGCCCGGCCCCGGGCGCGCATCGGCCGGCGCACCCAGGCGCGTCGCGAAGAGCGCGGTCAGGTCCGTGCCGAACGCGCCCGTTGGCTCGCCCGCGCCGGCCGAAAGCCGGAACTGCGAGCCGCCCCAGATCGACTTGTCGTATCGGCTCGTGTCGCCCAGCGAAAGGGTGTTCCCCGCGGGCACAGGCGACGGCTTCGGCCCGGGCACGGCGCGCGGCTCCGGCGCGGACACGGCGGCTCGCTGCTCCGTCCGCGCGATCCGCGCGGGCTCGCCGCCGTCGAACATATACAGGCCGACGGTCACGACGCCACCGAGAATCACCGCGGCCCACGCCGAAGGCACGCGGCGGACCAGCCGTGAAAACCGGCGGTGGCGCGCGGTGAGGCCGGGCCCGGCCGCGGGCGGGTGCGCCGCCGGCTCGGCGAACGCGCCCTCGCGGCGAAGCCGCTCGAGCACGGCGACGGAGACGTCGGGCGACGCGGCGCGCGCCCCGGCGCCGAGCGAGCACAGGAGCGCGGCGGTCTCGCGCGCGCCGGCGGTCTGCGCACGGGGGAGTCGCGCGAGATCGTCCCAGCGGGCGCGGGCGAGACCGGCGTCGCCCCGGTGCTCGGCGTCGAGCGCCTCGTTCAAGAGCGTGTCCGCGCGGGAGAGCGCGGGCGTGTCGGCGTTGCGTGCGTCGCTCATGGCCTACCCCCACCGCCGGAGCGCGCGGCGGCAGACGCCGCGCTGGCTTCCGGCGCATCACCGTCCCCCGCGAGCCCCGCGGCGAGAACGCCGCGGAGACGGGCCCGTGCGCGAAAGAGATGGCTCTTCACCGTCCCCTCGGGCATGCCGAGGGCCTCGGCGATCAGCTCCACCGGCCAATCGAGCTGGTGATGGAGCACCACGACCTCCCGCTGCGGCGGCGAGAGGTGCGCG
The DNA here is from genome assembly GCA_035628115.1 of Phycisphaerales bacterium. Classification (GTDB taxonomy): domain Bacteria; phylum Planctomycetota; class Phycisphaerae; order Phycisphaerales; family UBA1924; genus BJHL01. Next base: position 74,321 of record DASPKL010000013.1, read on the forward strand.
AGCGCGCGATCGATGACACCGCGCTGGGTGTCCCGCTCCTCCGCCCGCTCGACGGTCCAGCCGGCGACGCCCCAGACCGGGGCGACGGCGGGCATGTCGTCCAATGCGTCGCCCGCGGCGCGGGGCGTGAGCCGCGCTTGCCACGTCAGGAACAGACGACGCGCGATCGTGAAGACCCACGTCGAGAAACGCCAGCGCGCGTCGTACCGGTCGAGCGCCTTGATCGCGCGGTAGAAGGCCTCCTGCGTGATGTCCTCGGCGAGGGCCGCGTCGCCGCGCGTCATGCGGAGCATGAACGAGTAGAGCGGCGCCTGGTGGGCGCGGATGAGCTCCGCCGTGGCTTGTGGATCTCCGGCCAGAGCACGCTTCACGAGTTGGGCTTCAGAGTCCCGATCCATACCCGCTCTGCGCTTCCCCACTCTTCTCCGCGCCCACCGGACGCCGCCCCGCTACTCCATCATCCCACGACCCCCACGAGGCCCGGCGTCCGCATGATTACACGGACGTGGTGCCGGTGGGTTGCGGCGACCCGGAAGAAAATGTGCAGGGAGGGCGGCCGGAGGCCAGCCGCGGCGGCTGTTCGCAGTCCGTGTGGGTCCGACGCCGGGTTCAAGGGTGTGCGGCGTTACGGGCTGCAAGCCCCGCCCCCGAAGACCCGGAACATCGCCTCGATATCAAGGTTGTCGGGGAACAACCCGTCGTTGTTGAAGTCGATGTCGCCGCAGTTCGGGTCGTTGGTGCAGGGGCCGTGACCAAAGACCGAGAGGAAGTCCTCGAGGTCGAGGTTGTCCGGGAAGAGCCCGTCGTTGTTGAAGTCGATGCTGTCACAGCACGCGTCGCCGACGGTGAGCGCGGCCGCGGCGGTGAACGACGTGCCGCAATTCGTCGTCGCGACGCAGTCGTACTGGCCGGCGTTGCCCGGGACGAGGCCCGCGAGCATAAGCGTCGGCGTCGAAGCGCCGCTCACGGTGCCGCCGCCGGGCTGCGGGCCGTCGTTCAGGACCTGACCGTTGCGCCGCCAGCGGAACTCCACCCCCGTCGCGTCGGCGACGTTCATGACGAACAGGGCGCTCGCGCCGGCGCAGCCATCGACGGGCTCGGGGTGCTGCGTGACTTGCGGCGGGGACGAGGTGACGTACCGCGCGAGGTACGGCGAGGGCTTGCCGCCGGCGTTGTTGAAGGCGCCCGAGACCCAGAGCACGCCGTCGGCGTCGAGGAACCGCGTGCCGCGAACGAGCGAGGAAATAGGCTCCGTCGGCAGGGGGCCGTCGATCGCGCCCGGCACCGACTGCCAGCGGACGCCGTTGAAGCGCGCCATATGCGTCTGGACGGTGGGCGTGCCCTGGATCACGAACTTTCGCGTCACCATGATGTCGCCGTTGCGGGCGATGATGTCGCCCGACAGGGAGTTCACCGAGAGCACCTCCGTGAGGCCGGCGCCGACGGACTCAAACCCCGTGCCGTCGAAGCGCTGCACGCACGAGGGCGGGTTGCCGGGCGCGCCGGTGGAGAGCAGGTAGAGGTGATCGCCGTGCGACATCAGCCGCACGACGCTGAAGAACGGTCCCTGGACCGACGTCCAAGCAGAGAGCCCGTCCCACCGGCGGAGCGATCCGGTGCTGCCGTAGAGCGTGTCCTGAAAGATCGTCAGGTCCTGCGGACCGGTGGCGAACGGGAAACCCGTCCCGCTCCACGTTCCGCCGCTGAGCCGAAGAGCGCCGATGCCGGCCGACGATGTGCCGTTGCCGCCGACGATCAACGCGTCGCCAAAGCTCTGGAGAGCGTACATCTGACCGCTCGGGTTCGCCGCGGTCGCGGGGCGTACCCACGCCGAGCCGTTCCACTTCGCGACGCCGGAATTGAGCGACGGGGCGGAGCATTGCCCCGCAACGTAAATCTCGCCGTTGTGTCGGGCGAGGTCGAAACCCCCGTCAGCGGTGTTGGTGCTCTGCGGGTGGACGATGCCCGAGCCGATCGGTTGAAACGCCGACCCGTCCCACCGCACGACGCCGTTGACACGCCGGCCGCCCGCAACGCGGAATCCGCCCGTGAAGATGATCGATCCGTCCTCATCACGGAGCATGGCGACCGGGATCGCGTCGAACCCCTTCGCGAACGTTCCCCACCGCGTGCCGTCCCATGTCAGCAGGCAGTTGTTGGCCGTCACGCCCTCAAAGCCGATGCCGCCGCCCATGACCAGCTTGCCGTCGTAGACAACGGAGCAATGGTGCCCGCCGGGCCCAATCAAGACGCGCAGCGGATCGACTGTGTCCGCGAGCGATGTCCACTGCGACCCATCCCAGGCGATCGCGCTCGTGGGCGTCGGCGAACCGACGATCGCGACGAAGTGGCCCGTCGCGACGAGGCGCCCGTCGTAGGAGGTGATCGCCCGCACCAGCGAGTTCCCGGTGATGGTCCCGGGGACGATGTCCCACGCTCCGTTGTCGTACCGCGCAGCGGCGCGGAGCTCGGACGACGGCGTCATCAGACGGCCGCCCGCGTAGACCGCTCCGTTGTGGAGCGTGAAGCTGTTCACGACAGTGTTGGTCCCTTCCGCGGTGCCGGTGATCGCCTCCCACCCTGCCGTCGTCCACACCGCCGCGTCAGCGCTCGCGACGCCGGAGACGCCGGCGAAGTCGCCGCCAACGAAGAGCCGACCGTCGTGCACGAAGAGCGCGTTGACGGCGGCGGCGCCGCCCGTGGGCGGATCGATATCGCCGCCGAGCGCGGACCATGAAGTACCGTTCCACCGCGCGATCGCGCGCGTCCCGACCAGCCCGCCGGCGCTCGTGAACGCGCCGCCGACGATCAGCGCGCCGTTGTAAACAGCCAGAGCGCGGACCTCGCCGCTCACGCCGGCACCCAGCGCCTGCCACTGCGTGCCGTTGTAGCGGGCGATGTTCGTCACGCCGGGCGTGTTGAAGAAGTTCGCGCCGGCGTAGTACTGCCCGTTGAACTGGGCGACAGCCGTCACCGTCGCCGCGCCGGTGCCGGGGATCGGCGCGGGCGCCGTCCACTCGACCCCGTTCCACACGGCGATGCCGTTGATCGGCCACCCCTCGATATTCAAGAAGGCGCCCGCCGCGAGCATGTGCGCGCCGAGGGGGCCGGGGCCGTCAGGGTCGAAGGCCTGCAGCACGCGTACAGCGGGACTGGTGGGGCCGGTGATGACGGGCGTGCCCCAGCCGGGGAGCCACTGGGTGGTGCACTGCGCGCTCGCCGCGGCGGCGAGCACACTCAACGTGCAAACTGCTGCGAGCGATGTCCTGGTGCGCATGCCGGCCTCCGCGAGTGCCGAGAGTGTACCTAAAGGCGCGAAGTTCGCAACCCGATCGCGCGCGACGCGATCGGCCTTTATCGGACAAAAACACCCGCGCCTGGTCGGGCGCGGGTGCGGGAGAGATCGCACGGCTTGCGGTCAGGATCAGGCGGCTTCGCGGCGTTGCTGCGCGGCGAGCGTGAGGGCCTTGGCGGCGCGCTTGCGGTTGGCGGATGCGGGCTTGGCCTTGCGCTCCTCGACGACATCCTCGGTCGCGAAGGGGCTGGTGAGGAGTTCGACGAGTTCGAGCGGGGTCGTCGCCACCAGGTGGATGCCGATCTCTTCGGCGAGGCCCTCGGCCCGGTTGAAGACGCCTCCGCCCACCGCGATGCGCGTGGTCGGCACGGCGTTGATCTCGCGGAGCGTGTCCACAAGGCCGCGGATGCCGGGGAGATCGGAGCCCTGGCTCGAGAAGAAAACCAGGTAGTCGGGCCGGCGCGTCTGCACCTGCGAGAGGATCTCATCGGCGGGGATGCCGCCGCCGCAGTACGCGACCTGGAAGCCCGCGGACTCGAGGAGGTCGCACGCCATTTGGCCGGCGAGTTCCTCGCCCTCGGCCTTGCCGGAGAACGCGAAGATGGTCTTGCCGTTCGGTGCGGACGTCTTGAGCTCGCCGCAGGCCTGGTCGACGAGCATGCGGAGCAGGCGCGTGGCCATGTGGTAGGAGACCTGGGTGATGGTGTCGGAGCGGAAGAGCTTCTCGATCGTCTCGTGCGCCGGCCAGTAGAGGTTCATCAGGAGACCCTGAGCATCGGCCTCGTGCTTCCTCGCCTGATCGACGACGTCGCGCGCCGCCGTGCGGTCGCCGGCAATCAGCGCCTCGAGCAGCCGTTCAACATTGATGTCCTGACTCATGGATCGGCCCCATTCTCTCGTCGTCCGTGCGTTGGTCTCCCTCGAACGCGACGGGCGGGTGACTCTCTTGGGCAACCTCCGGCCCTGGGTCCGTGCGGGCACAATGCGTCGCACGGTGCGACAGGCATCGACGCCGCAAAGACCTATTGACAGAATCCGCGAGGGGTGTTTGCGCACGTCCGAAAACGTTTGTGCAATGTGTGCGCAGGATTATTGGGACTTCACGGTCCTATAAATTACCGCGATCCCCATCGTGAGTGGCCACGTGACGGCGGATTGGAAGCCCGCGGCGTTCATCTTCGCGATGAAGACATCACGCGACAGAAACGTCTCGACGCTTCTCGGCAAGTACTTGTACGCACCGGACTTATCGCCGGAAAGAAGCGTCGCGGTAAGCGGCATCACGCGGGCGCAATAGAGGTGGTTCAGCCCACGAACGAGCGGATTTGTGGGCCGATCGAATTCGAGGACGATGAGTCGCCCCCCCGGGCGCAAGACACGCGCAAATTCGCGGAGGGCCACATCGGGCTCAAGGATGTTGCGAATCCCGAAGGCGATCGAGACCACGTGAAATGTTGCGTCTGCGAAGGGCAGCCGCTGAGCATCACCTTCCACGTACGACACTTTTCGCTTGAGTTCCTCGGCCAGACGCGTCCGCTTTTGCCCGGCGATGTCCAGCATTTCACGGGTGAAGTCGAGCCCCACGACATCCGCCGCGGCGGTGCGGGCGAACTCCTGCGTCAGGTCGCCGGTACCGCAGGCGACGTCAAGAACGCGGTCGCCGGCGTTGACGTCGGCGAGTTCGACCGCCTTTCGGCGCCATCGGACGTCCGTTCCGAGCGAATGAAGGCGGTTGTTCAGGTCGTAGGAACGGGCGATCGCGGCGAACATCGATCGCACCCGGGAAGCCTTGTCCGGAGCGGCGTGCGGGTTGCTGCGCAGGTCGGAATCGGTCCAGGATGGCGTCGTCGCGCTCACTCGGGACAGGTTAGGGCGGCGGTGGCGGCGCGCCGGAGGAACGCGGCGCGGCTGAACGCCGGTTGCGTTCGGGCGAATCATCTATCATTCCATATGTCGCGGCTGCTCGGCATCCTCGCGGTGATGCTCGCCCTCGTGTGGGCGCCGGTCGTCGCGGCGCCCGCGTTCGCGGACCCGGGCGCCCGGGGGTGCTGCGAAGAGTCGTGCCCGTGCTGCCCGGCGCCCGCGGAGTGTCCCTGCCGGCCGCGGCCGACGAACACGAATCCGGCCTCGGTTGTGCCGGCGGCGGCGGTGCAGACGCGGGCGGTTGCTCCGCTCCGGCGCGAGCAGACGAAGATCCGGGGAACGGAGGCCGGGCGCATCCTCGCGAGGGCGTCGCTCGTTCGTGAGACGATGCTTCCCACCGGGTGCGCACCCTCGCGGCCGGCCCTTCCCCGCGCACAGCGCTGCATCTGGCAGACCTAGCTCTTCGCCTCGGCGCCGCTTTGCGCGCCGGATCGGCGTCGCCGCCGCGCCTCGGGGCGCGGCGATTCTCGTTCCCACGTTGTGTCGATGAGTTCAACGACCGCTGCGCGGTTGCGCGGCGGCCACGGTCTGACGGACAGAAAGAGTGCAACATGAACAAGCTCTGTGCATTGCTCGCGGCGGCGCTCGCCGCGGGGGCGTTGGTTGGGTGCGCGGGTTCCGGCGCCTCGTCGGAGGACGGCGAGAACCGGATCTATCACGAGGTGTCGGCGGCCGACAAGGAAGCGGCCGAGAGCGACGCGCCGGTGAAGGGGAACAGCGCGGTGCTGTGGGTGAACGGGCTGGGATGCCCGCAGTGCGCGAGCAACATCGACCTGCAGTTGAAGCGCATCAAGAGCGTGGAGACGGTGCACACCGACCTCTCCAACGGCAAGGTCCACGTGACGTTCAAAGAGGGCAGGGCGCAGCGTCCGTCGCCCAGGGCCCTGGGCGACGCGGCCGAGGACGCGGGGTTCACGCTGGTGAAGATCGAGGCCGAGTACTAGGAGCGCCTCCATGACCACAACGCACGCACGCGGCGCCGGCGCGATCGCCGGCGCCGTGCTTCTCACGCTCTGCGCCGCCGGCGCGCGTCCCTCGCACGCGCAGGAGTCGATGTATACCGCCGCGGCGACGATGCCGAGCCCGACGGTCGCGATCGTCCGCCCGCAGTTCCACCTCTTCGAGTACGGGATCAATCCGAACGACACGGACGAGCGGCGCTCGCAGGTGTACGAGGCGAGCCTCGGGTTTGCGTACGGCCTCGCGCGCGACTGGGCGCTCTACCTCGAGGCGCCGATGTCGATCGAGCGGGAGGACCTCGCGAACGGCGAGACGGAGACGGACAAGGGCGTCGAGGACATCGACGCCATGGTGAAGTGGCGCTTCTACAAGAACGACACCGGCGGCGTCAACACCGCGCGGGCGGCGCTGATGGTCGGCGCGCGCGTCGCGAGCGGCGACGACGAGGACTATTCGAGCGGCTCGGTCAACCCGCACGCGGGCGTGGTGCTCACGAACGTCGTCGGGCGCCACGGCTTCAACAACGAGCTGCACTTCACGTGGAACACGGGCGGCCAGCGCGAGAACAACGTCGGCGGCGAGGGGCCGGACGACGCGATCGCGTTCAACACGTCGTATGTCTACCGCATCATCCCGACGCGCTTCACGAGCGCGACGGAAGGGGCGTGGTACGTGACGGCGGAGCTTAACAACCTCTACGAGACCAACGGCGACTTCGAGACGCGCTTCTCGCCGGGGCTGATGTACGAGGGCCGCATGTGGGCCTTCGAGGTCATGGGGCAGGTGCCGGTGATCTCCGAGCTCGACGAGCGGCCGGAGCTGCACTACGCGATCGGGTTCGGGTTCCGGTTTACGTTCTAAGGAGATTCACCGAAGGGACGAAGACAGACTCACCGCAGAGTCGCAGAGAGCGCCGAGAAGAGAAGTACCGGATTGAAGAGCCGCGCTCGTGCGCAGCCTTCAAGCCAGACTTTCCGCTTCTCATCTTCCTCTGCGGCTCTGCGGTGATTTCTTCACGGCCGCGGGCGGAGGTCGAACGTCTCGCCCAGGCGCGTCGCGAAGTCGGTGAAGCGGACGGAGCCGTCCACCGCGAGCATGTTGCCCGCGTCGGGCGCTCCGTGCCAGGAGGCCTCGAGGTTCGCGACGGCGTCGGCGGTGTTGCCGGCGCGGAAGTACCAGGCCGGGTCGCCCATCAGCAGCACGCGGCTGTGCGTCGCCGTGATCTCGTGCAGGGCGAGGGGGCGCCGCTGATCGTCGATGCCCGCGGCGGATGCATCGAGCAGCTGCTCGTTGGCGCGGTAGCTGGTGCCGTACTCGGCGAAGCAACTGCCGTTGGGCAGGACGGAGCCGCCCGCGCGCCGCGAAGAGGCCGTGCCGCGCTGAAAAACGCCCAGGTCCGCGGGGCAGCGGAAGAGGGCGCTGGCGGCGTCCACACCGTCGCCGCCCTGCTGGTCGATGTACTGGTTCAGCGGGCGCGCGGTCGAGAAGATCGCCGCGCGCTGCGGGCCGACGTAGTCGAGGCCGCCGTACTTCCACTCGGGGAGGATCGCGTGGCGCGGCAGGCGGTCGTTGTGGTCCTGCACGTACATCAGCCACGGGACGGAGAGCTGGCGCAGGTTGTTGGCGCAGACGGCGGTATAGCCGGCGCGCCTCGCGTTGGAGAGCACGGGGAGCAGGAAGGCGAGGAGCACTCCGATCACCGCGACGATGATCAGGAGCTCGAGGAGCGAGAACCCGCTCCGTCGAAGCGGCTTGGTGGGACGAACAGACCTCAAGACGAGGACATGATAGCGGGTGCGGCGGATTCGCCAATCCCCCGCGGGCGGCGGCCGGCCGCCGCTACCGTGCGCGGTGGACGAGAGCGGCCTTCTGGAGCTGATCGCCCGCCGGAGCGCGGGATTGCCGGCGGAGTTCCCGGCGGTGTTGGTTGGACCGGGCGATGATTGCGCGTTGGTGCTGGTCGGTGACGGCCCAGCGATCCTCAAGGTCGACCAGTTGATCATGGGCGTTCACGTCGCGCCGGGGACGCCGGCGGACCTGATCGCGCGCAAGGCGCTCGCGCGGCCACTCTCGGACATCGCCGCGGCGGCCGGAAAGCCTGTGTGCGCTCTGGTGAGCGCCGCGCTGCCGGACCTGCGCGGGGCGGATGCGCTCTTCGAGGCGCTGCACGGGTGGTCGCGGCGGTTTGCGTGCCCGCTCGTGGGCGGGGACATCGCGGTGACGCGTGCGCCGGCGGCGCCGATGGTGCTGAGTGTGACCGTTCTCGGAACGCCGCATCCGTCGCGGGGCATGGCGCGGCGCGGCGGCGCGAGGCCGGGCGACGTGCTGTGCGTCACCGGGGCGCTCGGCGGGTCGTTCCGGGCGAGGGCGGACGCGGAGTTCCCGTTCGACGGGGGCGGGAAGCACCTGACGTTCACGCCGCGGGTCGCGGAGGCGGCGATCCTCGCCGACGCGCTGGGCGATGGGCTGCACGCCATGATGGACGTCTCGGACGGGCTGGGGAAGGACGCGTCGCGCTTGGCGCGAGCGTCGGGCGCGCGGATCGAGATCGACGCGGCGAGCGTGCCGATCGACAAGGGCGCGACGCTCGCCGGCGCGTTGAGCGACGGCGAGGACTACGAGCTGCTCTTCTGCTGCGACGCGGCGCGGGCGCCGCGGGGCGAGCTGGGCGCAACCGGCACGCCGGTGCGGGTCATCGGGCGCGTTGTTGAAGGCTCCGGGTGCGTCGTCGTTGATGAGAGCGGCGGCACTCGCGATGCGGGCGCGTTCGGCTGGGACCACGGCGCGAAGAGCGCGTCTTGAGTTCCGTCTTCGTTCCGCTTCTCTTCTCTTCGTCTCTTCGTCGAACGAAAAACGCCCCGCGGACGGTGGCCCGCGGGGCGTCTGGCTTTGGCAACGGAGCTGGATGGGTGGTGTGCCCCGTCGCCTGGTGGTGCTTGGAAACCGGCATGCTGGATTCGTGATGCGGCATTCGTCCTGCAACACGGATGCCGAACAACGAATGACGAATCTCGTCTTTCTCGAAAGGCGCCCGAGCGTCTTTCACGCGCGGCCGCCGCTGGGGCTTGGCCCGGCCGCGGAAGTCGAGACCGGAGTCTCTGTGTCCCGCCGGTCAACCGCGCCCGTGCGTCCTTGCGCGGGAGCGAGGAGACCATCTGGCCGTCGCGTCGGGCGGGCATCCCTGCCGGCCCTTCGCCCTCAACTCCGGATCGGGGCTTGTTCAGCCGCGTCCGGCATCGCCTTGGCCCGCGCCGCGTTTCTCCAGGGCGTTCATGACGTCCGGGAGGTTGCGGAAGCGGGCGTCGAGATCATCCGCCCAGGCCTTTTTGTCCCAGACCTCGAGGCGCGGGCCGGCGCCCACAACGACGACGTCGCGCGAAAGACCTGTCAAGCCCATGTGCAAACGAGGGATCATGACGCGCCCTGCGGAGTCGAGCTCGAGGCGCTCCGTCAGGCCGAAGTAGTTGGCCTGTGCCTCCCCCTCTTGCGCCGGGGGTGTCAAAGTCGCAGGGCCCTTCTCCGCCAGCGACATGAAGCGAGCCTCCGTGAAGAGCATCAACAGGCCCTTCCGCCACGGCACGCAGTACCAGGCGTTCCCGTCCCGCTCCGGACGCCAGATGGCGCGGTGCTTCGAGGGGATCTGCAGGCGACCCTTGTCGTCGATCGTGAGCTCGGCGTGTCCTGTGAAGATCACCGCTCATTGCCCTTGGGCCTCCATGCCCAGCCGTGCATCCGTGCGATCCGAGGGGTCGTCGCCTGACTATCCTTCGGTGCCCCAAATATACACACTTTGCCACACTTTGCAACAAAGCGGATCGAAAGTGCCACATCGGGATGGGATTCGGGACAATGTGTTGAAAAACTGGCGATGAAACGGCGCAGGACTTGCCGTGTGGACAAGGTCCGATCGGGTCTTGGTTGGGTTCAGGCGCGCGCCGCGTGGGGTACGGCGATGGACTCGATTTCCGCGAGCATCGCGTCGAAGAAGACCTCCTCAGCGAAGCGTTCCGCGTTCACGCGGCAGGCGGCGTCGCAGCGTTGCGGGCAGCGGATGGCCGCGGCGACGAGCGACTCAACGGAGGGTTCATTGAAGAGCGCGCCGGTGACGCCGTCGCGCACGGTATCGAGCGCGCCGCCGGAGGCGCGGGCGACGACTGGGAGGCCGCACGCCTGCGCCTCCACCGCGACGATGCCGAAGTCCTCGACCTGCGGGAACAGGAGCAATCGAGCGGAGCGGTAATACTCGCGCAGACGGTCGTCATCGACGCGGCCCACGAGCTCGATGCGCGAGCCGCGGTGCGCGTGCGCGAGGCGCTCGAGGCGGGCCCGCTGGGAGCCGGAGCCGACGACCACGAGGTGCTTGCCGAGCTTCGCCGCCGCGTTGATCGCGAGGTCGACGCGCTTGTACGGCTCGAGCGCGCCCACGAGGAGCCAGTAATCATCGCGCGACTGGCCCATGCGTTCGACGGCGGGCGTGAAGTAGTCGGTGCGCACGGGCGGGTGGACGACGCGGGCGCTGCGCTCGTAGCAGCGCGTCACCTGCTCGGCGGTGTAGCGGGAGTTTGCGAGCAGACGCGTGACGTAGTCCGCGCTCGTGCCCAGCTGGTCCCAGCGCTGGTAGCTGCGGCGCCACATGCGCAGCCCCAGGCGGCGCACGGCGCTGTCACGCTCGTACTCGCGGGCCTGGGCCCAGATATAGCGCGGCGGGGAGTGGCAGTAGCACAGGTGCGGCACGCCGTACGGCGCGCGCAGGCCTTTGATGGCGGCGGAGCTGCTGGTGATGAGCAGGTCGATCTTGCGGCCGGCGTGCTGACGCTCCAGCTCCTCCGAGAGCTGACGCACCGCCCGGGGGTAGAGGGGCAGGAGCCAGCGGCGCAGGCGCGTCGAGGCCATGGGCATCCGCCCGACGGGCGACACGGCCCGCTCGGTCGCGTCGATGGCGGGCGTCACGGCGCGGCCGTCGTCGAACATCACGTAGAACCCGGCGAGCTCGTGGTGGCGGCGGACGAGCCGGATGATCGCGTCCAGGACGCACTCGCCCCCCCGGTAGCCGCACAGCCAGTCGTGGGCGACCACGATGCGCAGCGACCGACGCGGCCTCGCCGGCATCGAAGCGTGCTCGGGGTTCGCGACCGTCTCGACCATCTGCCCGACCATGCCCGTGCGGCTGCCCACCCATCCCGACATCACGCCCTGGCGGGAGAACCGGCTGGCGGTGGATATGCGTGCCGCGGCGGCCTCGCTGCCCGGGCCGCCGTGCCGGATTGTTGACGCGCACTCGCACGTGAGCGGCGAGCGAGCGCCCGCGATCTTCGGTGAGGTGGCGCGGGCGTTCGGCGTCGAACGGGTGATCACAATGACGCCGCTGCCGATGGTGGAGCCGGTGAAGGCGGCCCTGGGCGGCTTCATCGAGTTCATGGGGATCCCCAACTTCCGCGACGCGGACAGGTTCTTCGCCTTCGCGGACGGGTACTTGGCGGACATCGAGGCGTTCCGGACGCGGTACGGGGCGCGGATGATCAAGCTCTGGAACGCCCCGCCGGTGTACGAGTTCTTCCAAGGGGATCGGGCGGCGATCATCCCGCTCGACAGCCCGTGGCGCGTCCGGCAGATCGAGCTGGCGCAGCGGCTGGGGATGGGCGTGATGGTGCACGTCGCGGACCCGGACACGTGGTTCAAGGCGCGGTACACGGACCGGTCGAAGGTGCCGGAGAAGCGGGAGCACTACCGCTCGCTGGAGCGCGTCATGGACCGCTTCGAGGGGCCGTGGCTGGGCGCGCACATGGGCGGGAGCCCGGAAGACCTGGACTTCCTCGACACGCTGCTGGCGCGGCACCCCAACTTCCACATCGATACGTCGGCGACGAAGTGGGTCGTGCGCGAGCTCTCGAAGCACCCGCGCTCGCGCGTGCTCGAGTTCTTCGACCGTTGGCGCGGCAGGATCCTGTTCGGCTCGGACATCGTCGTGATCGACGAGCACTTGGCGCCTCTGCCGCCGCCCAAGCCGGGCGAGGTGCGGCACCCGCGGGCGGAGCAGGCGAACAGCCCGGAGACGGCGTGGCAGCTCTACGCGAGCCGGTACCTCGCGCTGCGGCTGATGCTGGAGACGGACTACGACGGGCCGAGCCCGATCGCGGATCCGGACCTCGCGATGGTGGACCCGTCGGTAACGGACCCGCTGGCCGGGCCGCGGCTGCAGGGGTTCGCGCTGCCGACGGAGATCCTGCGCGAGGTCTATCGCGGTGCGAGCGAGGGGTTCTTCAAGAAGGCGCCGAAGACGACGTGATCGGGGGACTGGGATCGGGGAGTGGTGGACGCCGGACGCTCGGATCACGACGGCGCGATCCGAGTGATCCAATGCCACGATTCACCGATCCCTGATCACCGATCACCGGTCTCCTTCTACCGTGCCCCATGCGGCTCGCCGTCCTCTCTGATATCCACGACAACATTTGGAACCTCGGCGCGGCGTTGGAATACCTGCGGGGCGAGCGGATCGATGCGCTCCTCTGCTGCGGCGACCTGTGCGCGCCGTTCATCGTCGATCTGCTGCGCGACGGGCTGCCGGGCGTGCCGATGCACCTGGTCTTCGGGAACAACGACGGCGACCGGAGCGCGATCACGCGGAAGGCGGTCGAGAGCGTACGGATCGCGGTGCACGGCGAGCTCGCGGAGCTGACCGTTACGAGCGCGGGGCTCGTCCCCACGAAGAACGTGGCCGCGGGCGGACTCCGGATGGCGATGAACCACTACGACACCATCGGGCGCGGGCTCGCGGCGAGCGGGAAGTACGACCTCGTGCTCTTCGGGCACAATCACGTCGCATCGCTGGAGCGGTCCGGCGCGTGCGTCGCGATCAACCCGGGCTCGATCATGGGCTATGACGGCGCTCGCAGGGACGACGCGCCGGCGACGTTCTGCGTGATTGATACGGAGCGCGTCGGCGAGCCAGTATGGAACGAAGTCCGCCGCGATGGCGGCTGTCTTACTGCGGCGGCGTGGGGTTTGCCGGCGCCTCCGACGTAGGCTCGGGCTGTGCATCCTCGACGGGATCAACCGCGAAGGCGACCGTATCGAAGGCACGGGCCATCGCCTTGGCGAGCTTCTCGTCGCGCAGGCAGGCGATGCTACCGCTCATGAGCGAGGGGCCGAGGGCATCGTCGAAGCCGGGCGTTGCGCCCGCGAGGTAGAGCGTCGCGGCCCGGAAGACGCCGTCGTAGGAACCCCTGCCGGGCCGGTCGCCGCTGCGGAAGAAGCCGCCGCCCGCGTAGACGCCGGCCTGGCCCTTCGCGAGGACGACGACGCGGGCCGTCGCGTTGGTCGCGTCGTCCGCGATGGGCGTTTTGCCGGCGCGGGGCTGCATGAACATCCGGATATGCACGATCGTGCCCGTGAGCGTCGAGAGGTCGGCGCCGTCGCGGAAGGTTTCGGCGGGAAGGTCGCTGAAATAGAGGTCCGCCACGCCCGCGTCGGGCGAGGCGTACGCGCGCGTACGCGCGGGCAGCTCCAAGGTGCGGCCGGCGAATCGCGACGTGAGCTCGGGCTTGCCGCCGCCCAGCACGCCGAAGTGGCCCGTGAGCGGGATCGTGGAGGAGCAGCCCACGAGCAGAAGAACGGAAAGACACGCCGCAACGGTCGAGCGCATGGCGGAGCGTAGGACGAGGTGCGTTGTGCATGGTGCATAGGAAGAAGGGAGCGAAAAGCCATGAAGCGAGGAAGCGATTGGGAACAGAGGGATGAGGAGGCGAACGGGCGGGGAGGTGAGAAAACACACATCACCGCGTCACCGTGTCACGAATTCCGCGTGCTGCCTGCATCCCGAAGCGCAGGGCCTTCGGAAAGCCTTACTTCTGCCGCAGGAGCGTGAGCGGCGGGAGGCCGGCGAGGTGCTGCCAGAGCATGGCGAGTGCGGTGCGCGCGGACCACTCGCGGATGGAGCCTCGCTCGCCGGGGAAGACGAACTCGCGCACGTCCGGGTCGTCGGGCTGCGACGCATCGGCGCGGGCGATGAAGACCGTCCCGACGGGCTTGGCGGGCCGACCGTCCCGCGCGGGCACAGCGCCCGACGGGCCGGCGATACCGGTGACGGCGAGGCAGTGGTCGCACGCGAGCGCACGCAGGCCCCCCACCGCCATCGCCCGCGCCGTCTCGGCGCTCACCGCGCCGGGGCCGGGCGGCAGGAGCAGCGACGCCGGGACGCCGACGAGGGACGACTTGAGCCCGTTGGAGTACGAGACCAGCGAGCCGATGAACGCCGCGGACGACCCGGGCTCATCGGTCAGCATGGTGCTGACCAGGCCGCCGGTGCACGACTCCACGCAGCCGACGGTCTGGCCGCGTGCGCGCAGGTGCGCGAGGACCACGCCCGCGAGCGTGTCGGAGCCCGTGCCGAAGACGTACGCGCCGGCCGCGTCGCGGCAGGCCCGCTCGCAGGCGTCGAGCCTCGCCTCGGCCTCGGCGGGCGTCGGCGCGCCCTCGCAACGCATGCGGACGCTGACGGAGCCCGCGCTCGCCGTCGTGCCGACCATCGGCTCGCCCTTCGCGACCGCGTCGCGCCGCATGAGCGGGCCGAGCCGCGCGGCGAGGTCGGACTCGGCGACGCCGAACGTGTGGAGGACACGCGTGCGCACGACCGCCCGCGGCGTGATGCGCGGCGCGACGTGCGCCTCGAACATCGGCGTCATTTCGCGCGGCGGCCCGGGCATGCAGAAGACGTCCGCGCCGCCGGCGATCGCGCCGGCGAGCCCGGGGGCGGTGCCGTGCGGGTTCGGAAGGATGGACGCCCGCGACGGGCGCATCGCCTGCGTCCGGCTTCCTTCGCGGACGTCGCGGCCGCGCGCGGCGTACCACGCCTCGAGGTGCGCGAGGGCCATTGGGTCCACGACGAGGGTGTCGTTCATGGCCCGCGCCATCGCCTCGCGCGTGAGGTCGTCGCGCGTCGGGCCGAGCCCGCCCGTGGACACGATGAGGTCGACGCGCGGCGCGAGCCGCGTCAACGCCGCGGCGTGGGCGTCGAGGTCGTCGGGGACTGTGACGTGCTCGAGCGGCGTGACGCCCAGGTCAACGAGGCGCGCCGCGAGCCACCGGGCATTGGTGTCGAGGGATTGCCCGAGCGTGAGCTCATCGCCGACGGAGAGGATTGCGGCGCTCGCGTGCGTCGGCGGCATGCGCGATGGTACGAGCCGACGCCATCGCTTACTGCGCGGGCGGCGTGTCGCCGGGTGGGCCGTCGCGTCGGGGCGGGCGGTTGGGTCCATCGCGGCGGGGCGGACGGGGTCCATCGCGCCGCGGGCCGCGGAACATCGGATCGTCGCCGGCGAGGTCGCCGCCGAGGAGTTCGTCGATCTCGTCGCGCGGCGGGCGTTGCTGCGGCGGTTGCTGGCGGGGCGGCTGATCTGGGCCGCGCTGAGGGCCGCGCTGCTCGGGCTGGCGCGGCTTGAGCGGGCGGCCGGACCGGTCGCGGAGGGGCTGGACCTGCTGCGGCGGGCGCGGAGCCTGCGGCGGCTGGCCCACGGCGGGCGGCGGGGTCTGTGCGGCCTGCTGCGGCTGGGGCGTTGGGCGCTGCGCTGGCGGGCCCGGGCGACGCTCCATCGGACGCTGGCCGCGGGGCTCGGGAGGGTCCTGGCGGACGGGCGCCTGCGCGTTCGTGGGCGGCGTGAGGTTCTCGACGGGGATCGCGACTTGGCGCGCCTTGCCGTCTTCGCCGGGCTCGTCGAGGAGGACGAGCACGAGCTGCGTCAGGATCTGGGAGTCGATCACCGTGCCGTCGCCCTCGGGCGTGCCGACGCGCGACTTCTTGCGCGGCAGGCGCTTGGCGAGGTCGTCGTACGTCTGGTCCTCGTACCGCAGACAGCACATGAGGCGCCCGCAGCGGCCGCTGATCTTGAGGGGGTCGAGCGTGGCCTTCTGCACCTTGGCGCTCTTCATGCTCACCGGCTTGAGCACCTTGAGGAAGGCCTTGCAGCAGCAGTACTGGCCGCACTTCTCGTAGTCCGCGGTCAGTCGCGCCTCGTCGCGGGCGCCGACGTGGCGGAGCTCGGTCCGCGTGCGGAAGAAGTGGCCGAGCTCGCGGGCGAGGTCCCGCAGTTCGAGCCGCTCCTCGCTGCTGTAGAAGACCGTGACGGACTCGCCGCCCAGGACGGGCTCGACCTCGACGATCTTGAGGGGCAAGTTGAAGCGATCGGCGACGCGGCGCGCCTCGACCTTCAGCTCGTGTTTGCGCTGCTCGATCGCGGCCTGTGCGTCGACGTCCTCGGGCGTCGCGATGCGGACGACCCGCCCCTCGGTGTAGAAGGGATAGTCCTGCCCGCCGGAGTTCTCGATGTAGCCGAGCATCTCCTGGCGGGAGACGCTCTTGCTGCAGCCGCTGTTGGGGCAGGTGCTGGTGAGCATCTCGCCCAGTTCCGTCCCTCGGAAGGTGCGGACGACGAGCTTGCTGCCGCAGCCGGGCTTGGCCGCGCCTTTGTACTGGAACTCGCCGATCAGCTTCATCGAGCCGAACCGCACCACGACGGTGCTGGGCGGTCGCATGGCCTCGTAGGCCCTGCGGTCCTCTTCCGCCAGGTGCTCCTTGAGATCGGCCTCGAACTGTGGCAGCGGGTGGATCGGCATGTCGCGGTCACGGCGTGCCGGCCTGCAGAGCCCGGGCGTCCAGGAAGAGCTGCGGCAGGCTGTAGCGCTGCAGCAGGTTCATGCCGGAGCGCTGCTCGGTGCGGTAGATGAACAGCTCTTCGTTGCGCGAATCCAGGACGAGGAGCAGGTCTTCGCTGCTGCCGTTGTCCGTCGTGAGCACCACGAGCCCGCCGGTCTGCGCGACAAGGCCGCCGAACGCCGCCGGGACGTCGAGCGGCGCGTGCGCGGGCCGGCCGGAAAGCTCCCGCACGCCCACCAGCGCCGCGAGCACGAGGGCGCTCACGCTCAGGACCGTGATCGGGGGCGTGCGGCGGCGCATCAGCGTCCCCTCCCGCCGCGTGAGTCGTTAAGCAAACTGCGGTAGCCGATGCCCACCATCACCTGCTTGGACTGGTCCCACTTGAGCGCGATGACCTCCTGGTTGGCGGAGTCAACGACGTAGACGGCGCTCGGCCCGCCGGAGTTGGTCCTGCCGGAGACCATCGTGTAATCGCCTCGCGCACGGAGATCGCTGACGCGAGAGTTCTGCGCGCCCGCGGCGGAGGGCCAGAGGAGGGCGGCGCCGAGCGCGCCGTTGAGGGCGCAGAGCGCTCCGATCGTGATGACTCTGCGGCGGGTTCGCATCGGTCAGTCCTGGTGGCCGCGCTTGGACGGGATGAGGGCCGCGCCGAAGATCAGGCCCACCAGCACCACGGCCAGCAGGATCGACATGACGGTCGGAGGAGTGTCGGGGCGGCCGGGCGTCGGCGCCTTGATCGGTTCGGCGGGCGCGACGTGGCGGTTCTGCGCGTCCGCGGGCTGGGCGGAGGCGAGCAGGGCGCACAGGCAGGCGCCGAGGATCGTCCACGAACGGCGGTTGAGCATGCGGCAGTGTAGGGCTCGCGTGCGGATCGCTGCGACCGGCCGCGGCGCGGACGCCGCGCAGCGAACAGGGTGCACGCGATCGGGCGTTACGCGGCGCGGCGGCGAGAGTGAGGGGAGTGCGCGGCGTTCTGCGCGGCGCGCTCAGGCGCCGGCGGGCGGGATGGGCTTGGCGCGCCCGTAGATGCTGGCGGGGCGCGGGGGTTGGTGCGCCTGCTGGATGTGGATGGGCGAAGCGGCGCGCAGCGGAGCGGCCTGCTGCTGCTGGGGCGCCGGCGCGGGCATCGCCGGGCGGGTGCGGGTGGAGCGCAGCTGATCGATGTTGCGGTCCAGCTTCGAGATAATCGACTTGACCTGCTGGAACGACTTTTCAGTAGGCCCCATAACGCACCTCCATAGCTCTACGGGTGTGCATCGACCGGGGTTCCCTTCCACTTGGCGTGGCGTGCCGGAATACGCGCCGCGGCGGGCCGGAGGGTCGGGCTGTGCGGACTGCGCGGCGGCGTACCCGCGGGCGCTAGCCTCAACCGTGGCCCGAAAGCCGGTGAGCAAGAGGAAACCGCGTGTGGAACGCTCGCGGATCGCGCGGCGGGATGCGCCTTTGTCGCCGCCGCCCGCGCGCGTCCGCGCGTACCGCGAGGTCTTCTGGCAGAACGCCGTTCGCGAGATGCTGATGGCGTTGATCGTGCTCTCCGAACGCAAGGACAAGGACGCGGCGACGGACAAGCGGATGCTCGACGGCCGGCTGGCGGTCATCACGCGGCGCGGCCGGCGCATCCCCATCGCGGGCGTTGCGCCGGTGTTCGCGGTGACCATGGACGACTGCGACGAGGCGCGCGCTCTCTCCAACCTGCTCCAATGCACGATCTTCCAGGTGCGGACGCCGTCGGGCGAGGTGGTGACCCTGCCGCTGAGCGAGGTGCGCGAGGTGCACGCGATTTCGGACGAGCTCGTCAGGCAGCTCGAGGCGAACGCCGCGGCGGCCCAGGCGGCGGAGTCGAACCGGACGGTGCCCTTCGGTTTCGCGGCGTACACGTCGCTCGCGCGGGGCGCCTCCGGCAACCGTCGCGCCGCACGCAGGGGCGGCGGAAGCGCGGTGTGATTTCAGCGGCGCCTCACGGGGGACGGCATCAAACCGGACGAATGCGCACCTTGATCGCCATCCCCGTCTATAACGAGGCGCGGCACGTGCTGAAAGTGCTGAGCGCCGTGCTCGCGCACCACCGGAGCGTGCTCGTGGTCGACGACGGCTCGACGGACGCGACGCCGGATCTGCTCAACGGCCTTCCGGTCGATGTGATCCGCCACGCCCGCAACCGTGGCTACGGCAGGAGCCTCCGCGATGCGTTCGCGTACGCGTCGGACGAGGGGTATGACTGGATTATCACGATGGACTGCGACTTCCAGCACGAGCCGGGGGCGATCCCGGAGTTCCTGGCGGCGTCGGCCCGCGGCGACGCGGACATCGTGAGCGGCTCCCGGTACATCGGATCGCTCGACGGCGAGGGGGAAGCGCCCCGGGACCGCGTGGCGATCAACCGGCTGATCACGGACGAGATCAACGAGCGGCTGGCGACGTCCATCGGCGTGCGTCTCACGGACTCCTTCTGCGGCTTCAAGGCCTGCCGCGTGTCGGCGCTCGACCGCATGCGTCTGACCGAGGACGGCTACGCGTTCCCGATGCAATTCTGGGCGCAGGCCGCGGCGCTCAGGCTGCGGGTGCTCGAGCTGCCGGTGCGGCGGATCTACAACGACCCGAAGCGGGCGTTCGGGAACGGGCTCGACGACCCCGAGGTGCGTCTGTCGCACTACCGGGCCGTCCTTCACGCGGAGCTGCTCCGGGTGGCCGACAGGTTGCCCGGGCGTGCCGTCAAGCGCGTCGTCGCGCCGGACAGCGCGGCGCTCCGCGCGCCATCGCAGGATGTCTCGCATCTTCGGCGGGCCGGGTCGCGGACGTGGCAACCGCTCAAGTCTGGCGCGGGGGCGTTGCGTGAGTGCTGCGGTACGAGCCGATAGTCAAACCGCTGTCACGCTCAAGCCCCCGGCGGGCGGCTGGGCGGTGCGTCACACTCCGAGCGCGGAAGCGCGGAGCGCGCGGCGCGAGCTTGGATTGCCGGATGATGTGCCCATCGCGATGTCCGGCCATCAGGCGGGGTTCTGGCACGCGGGGATCGGCGCCAAGTGGATCGCGGCGCACGAGCTCGGGCGGCGTGCGCGGGGCGCGTGCGCGTGGCTGGTCGTGGACCAGGACGACAACAAGGGCGGGTCGCTGGCGTATCCGCGGGCGGACCTTTCCCGGGGCGTCGTTCGCTTCACCGAGCACGCGGACGGTGTGCCGACCGGCTGCTTGCCGGCCGCCGATACGTCGCGCGTCGCGGTTCCGGGGGACGCGCACGCGGTGGCCGAGCCGGGCGTTCGGCGCGCGATCGACCTGATGCGGACGCACGCGGGTGCTCCGTCGCTCGCGGCGCAGCTCGCCCGCGCGGCGGCGGCGGTCGTGGAGAAGGTCGCGCCCGGGATGATCATCGTGACGGCGAGCGACATCGCGCGGACGAGCGCGATGGAGCGGTTGGTGGCGATGATGGAGCGCGACCCGCTCGCGTGCGCCCGGGCGTACAACGCCGCGGCGGCGCAAGTGCCCGCGGCGCACGTGCAGGCGCTGGGCATTACGGCGAGCCGCGTGGAGCTGCCGCTGTGGCGCGTGCGCCCCGGCGCGGCGCGCGAGCGCGTCTTCGCGGCGGCGGGCGGCACGATCGACCGGGCCGGGCTCATGCCCCGCGCACTGCTGGTGACGGCGCTGGCGCGGCTCTTCGCCTGCGACCTCTTCATCCACGGCCTCGGTGGCGGCGTCTACGACGTCGTGACCGACGCGTGGCTGGCGGCGTGGCTCGGGCCGGAGGGGGTGCGCGGCGCGGCGCCGGCGGGCGTCGTGAGCGCGACGAGGTACCTCGAGTTCCCCGACGCGGCGCTGGTCTCACCCCGGCAGGCGGAGCGGGCGGCGTGGGTTGCGCACCGCGCGCGCCACGACCCGGCGCTGCTCGGCGACGAGAAGTCGGCGGCGCAGAAGCGGGACCTCGCGCACCGCATCGCGCGCGCCGGCGGGCGCGAGCGCGGAGCGCTCTTCCTGAAGATGCACGCACTGCTGAAGGACGTTCGCGAACGCAGCGCGGCGGAAATCGCGGCGCTGGACGACAAGGCGGAGCGGGTGAAGGCCGCGGCGGCGCTGTCGCGCGGCGCGTTCGACCGGACGTGGCCGCTCGTGCTCTTCGGGCGCGAGCAGCTCGCGGAACTCGATGCGTCGGTGCGCGGGGCGCTGTAAGACTCACACGCACGCCGCGTCGGCGAGCTTCGCGAGATCGGCGAGGCGGGCGCGGAAGTCGCCGTCGTCTTCGTCCGTGACGATCGTGGCGTGACCGACCTTCCGGCCGGGGCGGGGCGACTTGCCGTACAGGTGCAGCTTCGCGCCCAGCGCGAGGACGCGCGCGGGCTCGGGGCAGCCGCCGATGAAGTTGACCATCGCGCTCACGCCCCTGGCGTCGCACGACCCGAGCGGCAGCCCGGCGACGGCGCGCAGGTGGTTCTCGAACTGGCTCGTCGCCGCGCCGTCGATCGTCCAGTGCCCGCTGTTGTGGACGCGCGGGGCCATCTCGTTCGCGAGAAGCCGGCCGCCCGCGTCGAAAAACTCCACGGCGAGGACGCCCACGTAGCCCAGCGACTCCATCAGCGTCCGCACGTGCCCCACCGCTTCCTCGGCGAGGGGCCCGTCGAGATTCGACGCGGGCGCGATCGAGGTGCGGAGAATGCCGGCGCGGTGCGTGTTCTCCGTGAGCGGGTACGCGGCGAAGGAGCCGTCACGGCCGCGGACGCCGATGACGGAGAGCTCGCGCTCGAAGCGGACGAGCTGCTCGGCGAGGAGCGGCACGCCGCCCAGCTCGCGCCACGCGGGCTCGGCGTCCGTCGCGGCGCGGACCAGCAGCTGGCCCTTGCCGTCGTAGCCGCCGCGGCGGGTCTTGACGACGAGGGGCGCGCCGAGGGACTCGACGGCGCGGAGGAGGTCCCGCGGTACGTCGATCGGCGCAAAGGGGTGCACCGAGAGGCCCGACTTGGCGAAGAGCGTCTTCTCGTTGAGGCGGTCCTGGCCGGCCTCGAGCGCCGCGGGCGGCGGGTAGACGGGGGCCGCCACCATCGCCTCGCGCACGCACGCGAGGGGCACGTTCTCGAACTCGTAGGTGACGACATCGCAGCGCGACGCGAACGCGCGGACGGCGCGGGCGTCTTCCCACGGCGCGGTCGTGAGCGTGCCGACCGCGCCCGCGCAGGCGTCGGCGGCGGGGTCGAAGAACTCGAAGGAGAGGCCCAGCGGGTGGCCCGCCAAGGCGAGCATGCGCCCGAGCTGGCCCGCGCCCAGCACGCCGACGCGCATCAGGCCTTGCCCCCGCGCGGGTCGCGCTCGCCGAGCACTGCGGCGGTCTGCGCGTCGCGCAGGCCGGCGACGCGCTCCGCCAGCGCCGCGTCGCCGAGCGCGAGGATGCTCGCGGCGAGGATCCCGGCGTTGATGGCCCCCGCGCGGCCGATCGCGAGGGTGCCGACGGGCACGCCCGCGGGCATCTGCACGATGGAGAGGAGCGAGTCCATCCCCTTGAGCACCTGGCTCTCGACAGGCACGCCGAGGACCGGGAGGTTCGTCTTGCTCGCGCACATGCCGGGCAGGTGCGCCGCCCCGCCCGCGCCGGCGATGATCACGCGCAGGCCCCGCGCCTTCGCCGAGCCCGCGTACTCGAAGAGCCAATCGGGCGTGCGGTGGGCGGAAACGATCGCGACCTCGTGCGGCACGCCGAGGGACTCGAGCGTCTCGGAGGCGTGGCGCATCGTCTCCCAGTCGGACCTGGATCCCATGATGACGCCGATGAGCGGCGGCGCGGTGTCGCGCCGGCGCCCGCGGCCGCTGCGGCGCGTGGGCATGGCCGAGGGTACGCGTTACCGGTCCGACCACCTCGACAGCAGTTGGTTCGCCAGCCGGCCCGTGAGCCGAGCGGCGAGCGCATCGGTCGCGCCGTCGAGCGTCGCGCCGGTGCGGGTGTCGCGCGAGGCGGTGGCGCTCCCGAGCACCGTGCCGTCGGAGACCCGCACGGCGCGGAGCGTGACCTCGACGCGCTGCGGGGCGCCGCTCCGCGGGCGGTCCACGCGGGCGACGCCGGAGATCACGATGTCCGCCCCGGCGCGGCGGCCGAGCTCCTCGGCGAGAGAAGCGTCCGTCCACGCCCTGTCGAGCTCGCCGCCGTCGCGCAGCTCCTGCTGGGCGCGGGCGGCGTCGCGGAGCTCCAGCCCCAGAGCGCTGAAGCGCTCGATCAGCCGGTTCTCCAGGGCGCGGGTGTCGAACTCGCGGCGGGCGATCCGGTCCGCGCGTCGCTCCTCGATCTCCTCACGGATGATCTCGCCCTGGATGGGGTCGATCCAGCCGCCGGGGCCGACTCGCTCGCCGATGATGATGTTGGTGCCGTCGCCCTGCTGGACCGGGGCGGGGATCGCGCCGCGGTTGGCGTCGCCGCCCGCGAGCGCGGGCGCCGGCCCCGCCAGGTTGACCATCACGAGGACGCCGGGTGAGCCCGCGTCCGCGTACGCGCGGGCGAAGCGGTCGCGGAGGTCGCGGTTGCGGTCGGTCGTGCCCCCGAAGGCGAGAGCGCGCTCGTCCCGCGACAGGCCCAAGGGCATCAGCCGCAGCGTCATTTGCGAGCCGCGGGAAGACAGGAGCTCCGTGGACATCGCCAGCGACTCGGCGACGGCGCGGGAAATCGCGGAGCGTGTGCGGACCGCGTCGGCGCCGCTCAGGAACTCGACCGTCACGAGCTGGCCGCCGCCGGACTGCTCCAGATCGCGGAGAACGACGCTCCCCTCGCGCACGCCCGCGGCGTCCTCGAGCGCGTCGCGGAGGAACTCGAGGTCCTCGTCGTCGAACTCGCCGGTGAGGTTCACGGTGTAGCGGCGGAGCGAGCCGCCGCCGGGCCCGTCCGGGAATGCCTCCGCGAACTGCATCGCGATGCGGTCGCCGATCGCGCGGGCGTACTCGCTGACGCGGAAGTTGTCGAAGCCGCCGCCGTACGGGTCGGGGAGCATGTCCCACGCGTAGCTGCCGATCGTCGTGCCAGCGCGCATGTCCGTGACGACGTACGACCCGGTTATGGTCCGGCCGCGGCGGGCGATATCGACGGTGACGAGCACGTCCGCCTCGAGGTCGCGGGCGGCGAGGCGGGCCGAGGCGTCCTCGTCGTTGCGGGAGAGGGCGTTGCGCGCGTTCGACTGGCGGCGCATGTTCGCCGGCGGGTTGAGGATCGTGACCTCGGGGCTGCGGAAGAGGTCCTCGAGGCGCGCGGCGAGCGTGGAAGCGGTGTCGTCCGCGCCGTCGCTCGTCACCACGAAGAGCAGGCGGGGGGAGCCGGCCCGGGCGTACGCGTCGAGGAACTCGCCGAAGTACGGGAGCCGCTCCGTCCCGAACCGCTCCTGGACGGGCTGGGGAGGCAGCGGCTTGCGGTCCTGGGCGAGGGCGAGCCCGGCCAGCACCGGCAGGGCCGCCGCGAACATCACGGTGTACTTGCGCGTCGTCATCGTCAACCTCCCCGCGCTCGCGCGCGGCGACCAACTCCCTTCCTACGTGCTACCGGGCGATGCGGATCTCGCAGCGCCAATCGACGGCGTCGGCGTCGAGCGAGTTGCCGCTCAGGAAGCGCTGATCCTGGGGCGGCAGGTTCAGGAAGCGCCAGTTCATCTCGCCGCCCCGGGCGACCGCGCCGCTGGACGTGAAGAAGAGGAAGCGGTACTGGATGTTGCTCGGATTGCCGGGGTTGGAGAGGAGCCGCACGGGCACCGTCACCTTCAGCACGTCGGTCTTCTCGACCGTCGGCGTGTTGACGGCGATGAAGCGGGCGAGCGGCCCCTCCACCGTCACCTTAGGGTACGCGTTCTGCGGGATCGGGTCGCCGACGGGCGTGCCCGGGTAGCGGGCCGTCTGGCACGCGCCGAGCAGGGCGGCTGCGCCGATCGCGATGGCGGAAGCAAGCTTGGCGTTGTTCATGGGACTTCCTTTCTCTTGTTCGCTTACGGGCGGTCCGCGGCGCCGGCGAGGGCCCGCTCCTCCGCGATCGCCCGCCTGAGTTCATCGCTCCGCGGCTTGTACGGCGGGTGCTCGCCGCAGAAGAGACGCGAGTAGCCGGTCGTGCCCGCGAGGGGCGCGACGAGTGACGTGCCGCCATCGAGGACGTGGCGGGCGAACGCGCCGCGCTGGTCCTCGACCGTCAGCGTGATTCCTTCGGCCCGGTACAGGTTTTCGAGCTCGACGCCGGTGAGGTTCGTCAGCCGGCCCGCGTCGTGATAACGGCGCACCGTCTCCGCGTCCGGCAGGCGGACGCACCTGCCGCCGAAGATGTACGGCGTCTCGTCGCCGGGGACGCGCTCGTCGGTGCGCGGGTTCGCGTAGCGGAGCTCGCCGCTGCGCCAGGGCGCGCGGTCGGGCTGGGCCGGGATGCGCACGTACCGGAGCTGCATGGTGTCAGGGAAGGCGGGGCCGCGGAGCGATGCGAGCGTCACGCGGCTCTCGGAGCCTTCGACCTGGACCTCGATCTGATGCTCGTCCTCGGGTTCCAGCCAAAGCGGCACGACGTACGTGCGCTGCGGCAGAAGCTCGGCGTGGCGCGTGTCGGCGGTGCTGCCGGCCTTGAGGAGCGCGCCGAGGAGCGCCATGCCGGCGCCGACGGCCATCTGCGTGTCGCGGTTGTCGCCGCGGCTGTTCGCCGCGACGGCGACGCCGCCCACGAGCAGGAGGTCGCCGAGCGTGCTCTTGAGCGCTCGGACCTCCTCGAGGTTGCGCCAGCGGTGGCTGCGGGCCATCGAGTTCACGTCCTGCGCGACGGGCACGGTGCACGGCTCGGCGCCCTCGACGCGGACGGTGAGGCCCCGGTCGTCGCTGCGGGTGCGCGGGAGGAACTCCGCCACCGCGCCGTCGGGGCCGCTCGCGATCTTCGCCGGCCCACGCCCGTAATCGACGAAGAGCACGGTGTTGAAGGGCCGTTGCCGCATCTGCTCGACGAGCGGCTCCAGGCGGGGGTTCGCCCTCGCCGCGGCGGTGAGGTTGTCGCTCGCCTCGTCTTCGCGCCCGAGCGCCTTGCTCGCGATGGCCGTGAGGAGATAACCGAGCGCAAAGTCGGTCTGCTCAGCGACGTAGCCGTGGTCGAGGAGGCGGTCCCCCTCGCCGGCGTCTGCGCGATCGGCCTCGGCGGCGCGACGGGCGATGTCGAGCGTCGTCGGGTTCTGCTTGCCGGTGGCGCGGGAAAAGTCGCGCAGGAGGAAGAGCGAGCTCTGCGCCGCGGCGCGGGCGTTGTCCCACTCCCCCAGCATCGCCTTCTGCATGCCGATGTACGAGTACGCGAGCGCCTGCTCGAAGGGCTCGCCCTTCCAGATACGCACGCCCTCGTGGAACACGACGCTGCGCACGGTGCGGTCCGCGTTCAAGCCCTGGCGACGCAGGAGCGCGTAGACGTCGTTCGCCGTCTCTTCCGCCGCTTGCGGCTGCCCCTCGGCCAGCACCGCGAGCATGAGTTGCACGCGCGAGAGGAGGTACTCGCGATCGCCGGGGTTGTCGTGGAGAGATGCACCGAGCGCATCGCCCGCGACGCCGAACCGTCCCGCGTCCGCCGCGGCGGCGATCCGAGGGTCGATCCGTGGCGAGGCGCACGCGGGGAGCGTGCCGAGCGCGGCGCACGCGGCGAGCCGCACGATCACGGACCGAAGATGGTTCATCCGCGGGCGCATGGCGTCAGTCGAAGGAGAGTCCGTGGGCGGCGCGCTTGATGTCGAACGTCTGGGACCAGAGCAGCTCGCCGCTCCCGATCTCCGTCAGCCGGAACTCGCAGACGTAGACGTCCGCGCGGCTGGTGATCGCGGAGCGCGAGACGGAGAGGATCGTCGCGGCGAGCTCGTGCGTCGGGGCTCGGTCGGCGGCCGTGCCGGGCTCCAGCGAACCGCTCGCGAGCCCTTCGCGCAGACGCTCGGCGGGAATGATGAGGGCGAAGTTCTTCTCCCGCCCGAGGCGCACGAGGTCCGCGTGGTCGCGGACGCTCGTGACGAGCGCCCACTGCTCGCGGCTGGGGATCAGGTCGTTGGAGAGATTCTCCGCCTTGTTCATCGCGATCGTCCATCGCGGGGAGGCCGCGTCCCGTTCGCGGATCGCGGGGGCTTGATTCAACGCCGCGGCGACGTCGGCCGCGAGGAGCGTGAAGTCCTGCGTCGTCAGGCGAGAGCTGCGGGGCACGCTCGCGCAGGCGCAGAGCGCGACGCAGGGGAGGATGGCCGCGAAGTTCCGCACGGCTACCGCACGCCCTGTTTGATTTCGTACGGCGAGTTCGTCCAGACGATCTCGCCGTCGGACATGCGGACGAGGTTGCACGAGAGCATGTAGAGGTTGACGGCCGAGCCGCCACGCTCGACGCGGTACATCTCGCCGTTGAGGAAGTACGTGTGGTCCGGGTTCAGGTCGGCTCGCTCGGTGCGGCGGCCTTCCTGCAGCAGGTCCTGCGAGGAGGAGGACTCGCGGCGGATCAGTTGATCGACGCGGGCCTTGTTCTCGACGAAGCGCACGTTGCGGAGGACGTTCCGGCTTTGCATCAGGCTCTGCCGGGTGCGCTTGAGGAAGGCCTCGAAGTCGCTTGTCGGCACGATGCCGGTCTTGTTCGCGATGTCGCCGAAGACGACTGTCGCGCGGTATTCGCCGGAGAGCTCGGGGACGTCCTTCAGGTCCGCCGCGAGTTGCTGGGCGACCTGATCGCTGAACTCGAAGAGGGCGGTAGGAAGGACGCGCGGATCCCCCATTTCGGCCGGGGTCGTGCGGACGGGGTCGATACGGCCGCCGGTGTTGCCGCGGGGGGGCTGCTGGCAGCCCGCGAGAACCGCCACCAAGCCGATTCCGACCACCCCCGCCGCCGTCGTCTTGCTCAGCATTGTCGAGGCTTCCTTTCTGGTGCTCGTGTGTCGCTTTTCAAGCACTCCGCCGCGTGTTGTACGCGGACCGGGCACGGATGTTAGACGTTCCTAACCTAGCAGGGTTCCCGGTACCGGGCCCCTCTGGCGGGCAGGGTACGTTTCTGGGCCTATGGAAGCGGAATCGAGCATCAAGGTCGTCGAACGCTTCCGGAAGACCTATGGCCGCCGGTACGAGGCAGTTCTCGACGGAGGGCCGCCGTGGGACGACTGCTCGGACGCCGCGGCGTTGCTCGCTGCGTTCCAGCTCGAAGCGATGATCTTCAACGGTGGCTGGCCCGCTGTCTTCTACAACCGATTGTCTTGGGCCGTCCCGCTTTCGGTTCAGGGCTACAGGTTGCTCGGCATGATCGAGTGCGCGGAACGGTGCAATGCGGCGATGCGAGCAGTAACGCGAGCGGAAGCACAGGCGACAGGCGAGGACTTTGACAGCGACGCTTGGTTGTCCAACCGGCTCATGCAGCTCATTGGCGACGAGACCTGGGACGCACTCGATCGTGACTGGTATGAACTCACGAGTGAGACGTACGACCGCGCGGCCGCGTACATCACGCAGCGATGGCCGCCGCAAGACATCGCTGACGATCAGGCACGTGGGGTCGAGGGCTCAGCACCGCCGAGTCGTACGAGGCAGGACCTTGAGAAGCTGCTAAACGTCCTCGCCCCGATCGCCCAGAAGCTGCTCGATGCGCACGGCGAGTTTGTTCCGTTCGGTTCCACGATCACAACGGACGGCACGTTGACGACCGCGCCCGTCCACCCCGACATCCAGTCCTGTACCGACGTGGTCGAGTTCAACAAGAGCGTTTTCCGTGAGCACGCCGCCGCGGGGATCATCCGCGCGTGCGGCGTCTGCTACATGGGCTTCTTCACACAGGACGACAACGAGCGGACGGCGGCGCTGTTCGACCTTGAGATGCCGACGGAGAGCGCCCGCGTGGTGCTGCCGTACCGCTTCGAGCCGGCGTGCGGCCGCTTCTACGACAACATCCTGCGCGTTCCGTACGAGCCGACCGTCTTCCGGTCACGCGCCGGCCGGTCCTGAGTCCGCCCCGGAGGGGCGGACCACCGGACGTGAAACTCCCGTACGCTCTTCCGAAGAACGTGCGGGCGGGGGAGGGCGCGCTGCGCGCCGGCCGGCCCGGGGAGGACGCCATGGGTCTGTGGGACACCGTCAAGGGACGTCTGCGGCACGAGCTCATCGACATCGTCGAGTTCATCGACGACACGAACAACACGCTCGTCTACCGCTTCGAGCGCTTCAACAACGAGATCAAGAACAACGCCAAGCTCATCGTGCGCGAGGGGCAGGCGGCGGCCTTCGTCCGCGAGGGCGCGCTCGCCGACGTGCTGGGTCCGGGCACCTACACGCTCGACACCAAGAACCTCCCCATTCTTTCGACGCTCCTGGGCTGGAAGTACGGCTTCGAGAGCCCCTTCAAGGCCGAGGTCTACTTCGTCTCGACACGCGTCTTCACCGACCAGAAGTGGGGCACGATGAACCCGGTGATGGTGCGCGACCCGGAGTTCGGCCCGGTGCGACTGCGCGCCTTCGGCACGTACACGTTCCGCGTCAAGGACCCGGGGACGTTCATCAAGAACGTCGTCGGCACCGACGGACGCTTCACCACCGAGGAGATCGTCAACCAGCTCCGCAACGTGATCGTGAGCCAGATCGGCGACGCGCTGGGCGAATCGAAGATCCCGATGCTGGACATCTCGGGGCGCTACCTGGAGCTGTCGCGCTTCCTGCGCGAGCAGACGGCGCAGGAGTTCGAGAGGTTCGGGCTCGAGCTGCCCACCATCCTCATCGAGAATGTCAGCCTGCCGCCCGAGGTGGAGGCGGCGCTCGACAAGCGCAGCAGCATGGGCATCGTCGGCGACCTCAACGCCTACGCGAAGTACCAGACGGCCGAGGCGATCCGAGACGCGGCGAAGAACCCCGGCACGGCGGGCGCCGTCGTGGGCCTGGGCATGGGCAACGTCTTCGGCGGCATGATCGGGCAGAGCGCAACCGCGGCGGGGCCGGGCATGGCCGGGCCCGGCGCTCCCCCGCCGCTGGCGATGCAGGCTCCGTTCTTCGTCGCCGTCAACGGCCAGCAGCAGGGCCCGTTCGACCCCGCGCTCGTCGCGAGCAAGATCCGGTCGGGCGAGTTCGCCGCCGACACGCTCGTCTGGCAGCAGGGCATGACGAACTGGACGCGCGCGGGCGACGTCCCGTCGCTGAGCGGGTACTTCGGGAGTGCGCCGCCGCCCATTCCGAGATAGTGGTCAAGTGGCGAAGTAGCCGGGTGGCAACGTGCGCGGAAGTCCGATCCGCCCCCTTGCTCTGCGTCGGCCCACTTTGCCACTGCGACACTCGACCGCTTTGCCACTCGAACGACGGTGAGCACCAATACCCCAACAACACTCCGGTTCCCGTGCACACGCTGCGGCGCGCGCGTGGAGTTCGCGCCGGGGCAGGACGCGCTCGTGTGCCCGTTCTGCGGCGCGGAGAACCGCATCCACGCGGAGGGGACGGTCGAGGAGCAGGACCTGCTCGGCTACTTCGAGCGGCTGGAGGACGCCGCGCCGCACACGAACGTCACGTCGGTGACGTGCGGCGCGTGCGGAGCCACACCCACCGTGCCGCCCAACGCGACGAGCTTCTCGTGCCCGTTCTGCGGCTCGAATATCGTCGCCAAGGCCAACGAGTGCTCGGTCATCAAGCCGCACGCCGTGCTGCCCTTCAAAATGACGCGCGAGCAAGCGACGCAGGCGTTCCGGGCGTGGTTGAAGAAGCTCTGGTGGGCGCCGGGCAAGCTCAAGAAGCAAAGCCTCCTCGACGCGGCCCTCACCGGCATCTACCTCCCCCACTTCACCTACGACGCGGACGCGACGACGGATTACACGGGGGAGCGCGGCGAGGCGTACTACGAGACGCAGTGGGTGACGGTGAACGGCCGCCGGCAGGCCCGCCAAGTGCGGAAGGTCCGCTGGTACCCGGCCTCGGGCCGCGTCTTCAACCGCTTCGATGACATCCTCGTGCCGGCGACCACGTCGCTGGAGCCCGAGCGTGTCCGCGACCTCACGCCCTGGGACTTGGCCGAGTGCGTGCCGTACAGGGACGAGTACGTCGCGGGCTTCCGCGCGGAGCGCTACACCGTGGGCCTCAAGGAAGGCTTCGCCGAGGCGCAGCAGCGCATGGCGCCCGTGATCGACTCCACCATCCGGGCCGACATCGGCGGCGACGAGCAGCGCATCCACCGGCGGCACACGGTGTACGGCGCGCTGACCTTCAAGCACCTGCTACTGCCGATCTGGGTGAGCGCGTACCGGTACAACGGCAAGGTCTACAGCTTCCTCGTCAACGCCCGCACGGGCGAGGTGCAGGGCCACCGCCCGTACAGCGCGTGGAAAATCTCCCTCGCCGTCGTCGCAGCGATCGTGTTCATCCTGGTGCTCGCGTACACGTTTTCCCGTGCTTGACGAGGCGTCGGGTCAATCCGCCTGCACCGGGAAGAGGAAACGCAGGGCGTCGCCGAACCGCTTCGCCCACGCCTCTTCGTTGTGCACCGCGTCCGCCACTTCAACATACTTGAGGTGCCGTTCCTCGGCAACGCGGCGCCGCAGCGTCTGGACGACGCGGCGTACCTGTCCCAGGTACCGCTCACTGAGTTCGGTGTTGTCGAACCCCTCGCGACCGCCGATGGCGATGTATACGCGATGGTCGCCCACGCCGCCGGGCTGCTCGAAGAGGGCGCGCCAGTACGCCCCGTTCTGGAAGTGGAGCGCGGGGCTTTCCGCCAGCACCCTGCCGAACACGCCAGGCCGTGTCTGCGCAGCGTACAGCGCCATGAGCCCGCCCAGGCTCGACCCCCCGACGCCGACGCGCGAGGGCTCGGACGCGACGCGGAAGCTCGCCCGCACCCGCGGCATTACCTCCGCCTCGAGCCACTCCAGCGTCCGGTCCCCCTCGCCCTTCACGCCCGGGATCGGCTCGACGCCGGGCGCGGGCGGCAGGTACTCCGCCGTGCGCGTCGCGCCGCTGTGCGGGATTCCGACGATCACGAGCGGCTCGATGCGGCCGAACTCGACAAGGTTCTTCGCAGTTTCGTCCGCCTTCCACTCCGCCGGCACGTCGGGGTGCTTCTCGAAGAGATTCTGCCCGTCGAACATATACAGCACGGGGTAGACGCGCGTCGCGTTGGAGGGGTCGTCGTACCCGGGAGGGAGCCAGACGAGCAGGTCGCGCGTCGTGCCCGCCGCGTCGCCGACGCCCCCCTGCACCTGTAAGCGCTTCACCGTCCCCGCCGCCTTGATCGCGCGGTACGGATCGCGCGCCTCGAGGTCCGGGTTCCCCTTGCGCTCGTCGCCCCACCGCTCCACGACGAGCTCGATCTTGGGCGCTTCGCCGTGCTTGACGCTCGACGCCGGGATCGGGTCGATGAAACGGTTCGCGGGCACCGAGAGGTCCGCGCGCAGCTCCTCGAGCGCCCACGAACCACGGGTGAACTTGAACTCGAAGCCGCCCGACTGCTTGGGCACATGGATGCGCCACTGCATGTCCGACTGGGGCTCGAGCCTCCACTTGGGGTCACCAGGATTCCAGCCGTTGCACGTGCCCGCCAGGTAGATCGGCGACGACGGCGCGGCGCGCCCGGACTTGTCTCGCACGATCAGGAAAAAGCCCGTGTCGAGCTTGGTGGGATCGATCATCTCTTCCGCCACGGCCGGCTTCGACGCGTCCTGCGTGTGCCCGGCGACGGGCGTGGCGACCGGGACGCTCTCGCGCTTGTGCCTGATGAACTCGCCGATGCTGTTCGCTCCGCCGGTGTCGTTCGCGCCCGCTCCCAGCGCGGGCATCTTGTGGATCCTGGGGTCGGACAGCCCCGCGGCGATCCAGTACATCAGCAGCGTGAACACCAGCACGGGCGACACCAGGTAGACGCCCAGCGCGAAGCGAGTGACCTTCATGGAGGATTGTTGGGAGGGTCAGCGCGAGGGGCGGGATCGGGGAACGGGGATCAGGGAATGGTGGCGCTGAGCTTCTTCCATCAGGCCTGCACGATGGGAACGTTTTCGAGCCCCCATCACCGATCACTGATCTCCGGCGCGCAGGTGCCCGGCGCAACGCCTGGATCACACGAAGTCTCTAAACTCGCCCCATGCCCCCGCTCCCCTTCCGCATCGACGACAGCACACCCGGCAGGCCCGTCGGCATCCTCACCCTCGAGCAGCCCGGCAAGCCCGTGGTCGTGCTCGACGAGGACCTCATCCGCCGCCTCGGCGAGGCGTTGGACGGAATCCCCCAGAATCTCGCGGGGCTCGTGCTCGCTTCGGCGAGCGAGCGCGTCTTCGTCGCCGGCGCGGACCTCTCCGCGATCCAATCTCTCGACGACGCGTCGCTGCTCGCCTACCTCGCGCGGGCGAGCGGTGTCTTCATCAAACTCGCACAACTCCCCTTCCCCACCGCCGCGGCGATTCACGGCGCGGCGCTCGGCGGCGGCCTGGAACTCGCGATGCATTGCGACGGTCTCATCGGCGCGCCTGGCGCGAAGCCCTATCCCGTCGGGCTGCCGGAGGCCGGCCTTTCGATCTGCCCGGGTTGGGGCGGCACGTGCCTGCTGCCGGCGCGGATCCACCCGGCGGACGCGATCCGCCGCACCGCCGCGGGCAGGACGATGATGTTCGACGAGGCGGTCGGCGCCGGGTTGTTCAGCGCCGTCGCGCCGAGCGCGGGCGAGCTCACCGTTGCTGCCGTGCGCTGGGTGCTGGCGCAGCCGAAGCCGGCGCGCGACGGCACGCCGCGCCTGCACGCGGGGAGACCCGGCGTTGCGGGGAGGGTGCTTGAAGCGCTCGCGCGCGTGCGCGACGAAGTCGGCGCGACCGAGCCGGGCCGGGCCGTCGCCGCGGCGGTCGAAGCGGGCGCTTCGCGCGGCTGGCGGGCATGCCTCGACGTGGAGCAGCGCGAGCTGGTGCGTCTGCGCGGCACCCCCGCGGGCAGGGACGCGATCGCGGCGTTCTTCGCCAAGTCCAAGAAGTAACCCGACCCTGCGGGCCGGGAATCGAGCCCGAACATCGGTCCCGGCGTACGCTTGCGCACGGCTCGGGCCGCCGTCTTGCCCGCGCTTTGACGGCACTTCAACGCCGAATCCGGAGTGAGCCTCCATGGCCGACCTGAAGAACCTCAAGGGCATTTCCGCCGCGGACAAGAAGCTGATTGAGGAGGCCGAGGAGTGGCTCGGGGCGGAGCCCTCCAACATGGGCCCGGCCAAGAACCTCTTCTGGGGGCGCGTGAAGGAGAGCGTCTACTTCCCGTACCCCAAGCAGGACCCGGCGGAGCAGGCGGCGTGCGACCAGCTCATCGCTCGGCTCGATGAGTACCTGCGGTCGGAGCACCCGGCGACGCTGATCGACCAGACGCAGGAGATCCCGCGCTGGGTCGTGGACAAGCTCTTCGACCTCGGCGTGCTGGGGATGACGATCGGCAAGGAGTACGGCGGGCTGGGGATGGGGATCACCAGCTACAACCGCGTGCTCGAGCGGATCGGCGCCGCGTGCGGCTCGACGGCCGTGCTGGTCTCGGCGCACCAGTCGATCGGCTGCAAGGCCGTCATGCTCTTCGGCTCCGAGGAGCAGAAGCAGCGCTGGCTGCCCCGCCTCGCGAAGGACTGGCTGAGCGCGTTCTGCCTCTCCGAGCCCAACGTGGGCTGCGACGCGGGCGGCGCGGAGACGTACTTCGAGCGCGACGGCGACGACTACATCGTCTACGGCGAGAAGAAGTGGGCGACGAGCGGCGCGCTCTCGGGCCTCTTCACGGTCATGGCCCGCGAGAAGCGCCCGGACGGCAAGGGCAAGATCAGCGCGCTGGTGATGCACCCGGAAATGCCCGGCGTCGACATCTTCCAGAAGAACCGCAGCAAAATGTCGATCCGCGGCACGTGGCAGGCCCGCATCCGCTTCCACGGCGTGCGCGTGCCCAGGGCGCACCTGCTGGGGCAGGAGGGCCGCGGGCTGCAGATCGCCCTCTCGTGCCTCAACTACGGGCGCTGCACGCTGAGCGCCGGCATGCTCGGCGGCGCGCGCCGCGCGATGGACCAGTCGGTCAAGTGGTCGCAGACGCGCTTCCAGTTCGGCGCCCCGCTCTCCAAGCAGGAGCTCGTGCGCCGCGGCATCGCGCGCATGGCCGCGTACACGTACGCGATGGACGCGGTGCTCTACATGACCACCGGCATGCTCGACCGCAAGGACGACGACATCCAGGTCGAGACGGCGATCTGCAAGGTCATCAACTCCGAGTTCGGCTGGCGCGTCGTGAACGACGCGATGCAGATCATGGGCGGCGAGTCGAACATGACGGAGAACGAGATCGAGCGCATCTTCCGCGACTCGCGCATCAACATCATCGTCGAGGGCGCCAACGAGGTGATGCAGTCGT
Organism: Phycisphaerales bacterium; assembly: GCA_035628115.1. Classification (GTDB taxonomy): domain Bacteria; phylum Planctomycetota; class Phycisphaerae; order Phycisphaerales; family UBA1924; genus BJHL01. The sequence goes on from DASPKL010000013.1 coordinate 109,438, forward strand.
ACGTCTTCGGCTACGGCGGCAAGCAGCTCGCCGAGCAGATGGTGGGGATCAAGAACGCCCTCATGAAGGACCCCGACGAGCCGCTGGGCGCGTTCCTCGCCAAGGCGATCAGGAACAGCCTGCGCCCCGCGATCATGAAGAAAGCGATCCCGCTGGGGATGGAGGTCTTCCTCGGCATCCGGGGCAAGCCCACCCGCATCGAGAACGTGAGCGACGAGCTGCGCCCGTTCGCGGACAGGATGACGGCCCTCGCCGCCGAACTCTCGTACCAGTTCAAGGTCACGAGCAAGCGCTTCGACGTCAAGCTGCTCGAGCGGCAGACGCTGCAGGCGCGCATCGCGGACGTCGCGATGCTGCTGCACGCCTGGGCGTGCACGCTCGCCAAGCTCGACAGCGACATCAAGGCGCACGGCGGCAACGGGGCCGGCGACCTCGAGTTCCAGCGGGACAAGGCCGCGGCCCTCCACTTCTTCGATCTCGCGGAGCTCGAGATCCATCAGAATTTCCGCGGGCTGTACGAGAACGCGGACGACACCATGCTCGCCGGCGCCGCGGCCGCGATGGCTTATTCCGACACGCAGCCGAACAGCGAGTTCGTCATCCCCGAGCGGAGCCCAGTCGCCAAGGGCACGGGCCGCACGCCCCGCCAGGACGGGATCAAGCAGTTCCCCGGCGAGCCGCGCCGCGAGGCGGCGTCGCGCTGACGCGGAGAGCACCCGCGGATGGCGTACGACCCGCACACGCTCCAGTGCTCCGAGGTGTGGGGCGGCAACGAGGAGGCCGAGCGCGCGATCGTCATGCGCGGGCTCGACGCGTGGGTCTTGAGCCGCCCGGCGAACGGCGACGCCGGCGGCGGCGACATCCATTATCTCTCCTCCTGCGCGACCGGGCGCATCACCCGCATCCTGCTCGCGGACGTGAGCGGCCACGGCGCGGAGGTCGCGGGGCTCGCCCTGCGCCTGCGCACGCTGATGCGCCGGTTCGTCAACTACGTCGATCAGCGCCGGCTCGTCGAGCACCTCAACGACGAGTTCGCCCTGGCGGTCAAGAACGGTCGCTTCGCGACGGCGATCATCGCGACGCTCTGGGGACCCACGGGCGTCATCGAGGTGACGAACGCCGGGCACCCCCCGCCGCTCGTCTACCGCGTCAGCGGCGGCGTGTGGCGCAGGCTCGAGACGGATGCCTCGCAGCGCGCGGACGACCTGCCGCTGGGCGTGCAGGACGGGACGACGTACGGCCGGGCGCGGGTGCTGCTGGAGCGGGGCGACATGCTCCTGCTCTACACGGATGCGCTCATCGAGGCGAGATTGCCCGACGGCTCGTACCTCGGCGAGGAGGGGCTGCTCCGCGTGCTGCAGGAAGTCGCCACGCCCGCGGGCGACGCGGCGGGCCTGACGAGCAGGATCGCGGCGCGCGTGTGCGAACTGGCGGCCTGCGACAAGCTCGACGACGACGCGACGCTGCTCCTCCTCAAACCCAACGACTTGCCGCCCCCTCGCGGGTCGCTGGCGCTCGGCCTTGCCACGGGGGCGCGGCTGGTGAAAGAACTTGTGCGCGCGATCCTTGGACGCGAGGCGTTCGCGAGGCCGGAGCTGAATAAGGAGAACTTCGTCGGCGTCTTCTACGACCCGGCGAACCGGCGGCGGGCCTGACTACGCCCGTTCGAATGCGGCGTCGAACGCGCCTCTCGCGGACGCGAAGTCGAGGCGCTTCACGAACGCGCACGCCTCGCGGGCGCCGTGCTCGCGGTCCATCGCGCTGTCCTCCCATTCCACGCTCAGCGGCCCGGCGTACCGCGCCTCGTTGAGGGCGCGGACGATCGCCTCGAAGTCCACCTGGCCTCGGCCGGGGCTGCGGAAGTCCCAGCCGCGGCGTGCGTCGCCGAAGGCGAGGTGCGAGCCGAGCACGGACGTGTCGCCGTCAAGGGTGCGGGCACAGTCCTTGACGTGGCAGTGGTAGATGCGGTCGGGGAAGGCGCGGACAAAGCGCACGGGGTCGATGAACTGCCAGTGCAAGTGGGAAGGATCGAAGTTGAAGCCGAAGCTCGCGTGCCCGCCGATTGCGTCGAGGGCGCGCCGGGCGGTCACGATGTCGTACGCGATCTCGGTCGGGTGCACTTCGAGCGCGAAACGCACCCCCTCGCGCTTGAAGGCGTCCAGGATCGGCCCCCACCGCTCCGCGAAGTCGTCGTACCCGCGCTCGATGCTCGCGTTCGGCATGGGCGGGAAGAAGTACAGGTCCGGCCAGATCAACGATCCGGTGAAGCCGTTCACGACCGTGACGCCGAGCCCCGCCGCGGCCTGCGCGGTTTTGATCATTTCCTCCGCCGCGCGGCGGCGGACGCCCTCCGGGTCGCCGTCGCCCCAGATGTGCGCCGGGACAATCGACCGGTGCCGATCGTCGATACGATCGCAGACGCACTGTCCGACCAAGTGGTTGCTGATCGCCCAGACCTTGAGGCCGTACCGGGCGAGCAATTCGTGCCTGCCGCGGCAGTAGGCCGGGTCGGCGAGCGCCTTTTCGACGTCGAAATGGTCGCCCCAGCAGGCGAGTTCAAGGCCGTCGTACCCCCAGGCCGCGGCCTTGTTCGCCAGCGTTTCGAAGGGAAGATCGGCCCATTGGCCGGTGAAGAGCGTCACGGGGCGGGGCATGAGGGGATGCTAGAGGGGCTTGCCGCACGCGAACCCAACGCCAATAATCCTGACCCCGCCCGGTGCAGGGCGATTGATGCGAGGTGACCGATGGGCTTCCAGTGCGACTTTACGGGCAAGAAGACCAGCCGCGGCATGCGCCGCGCGTGGCGCGGCCAGGCCGTGAGCAAGGGCGGCTTCGGCCTCAAGCCCACCGGCATCACGCGCCGCACGTTCAAGCCGAACGTGCAGGAAATCGTCGCGCTTGTTGACGGCCAGACCAAGCGCGTCCGCGCGAGCACCAAGGCCATCCGCACGGGGATGGTGACCAAGGCTCTCAAGCGTAAGTACGGCTACACCCGCCAGCAGAAGGCCGCGGCGCAGTAACGCGACGCATCCATGCCGAACGAGACACGGGGCCCCGCGGCCCCGTTGTTCATTTGCGATCGGTGCATGGTCGTCGCGTGCCCACAGGATCGCGCCGGCGCGATCGGGGCGTTCGAGCGCCGCCGCTCATCGGTCACCAATGACAGATCACGGTCTCTCCCGCGCTCACCAGTTCACCGCGCCCGTGGTCGAGATCTGCCACGCGGTGGTCGGGCGGGCGGGGTCGTAGAGGGGGTGGTTCGCCGAGAACCGCTCCGGCGTGCGATAGGCGAGGAACTTGAAGTCGGTGCCGTTCGAGCGGTAGAGATAGCCGCGGTCGGCGACGGGGTACGCCGGGTTCGGGTCGCGCGGCAGCTGCGCCATGTAGTCGGGCGCAAGATCCGGGATGTACCCGGTCGGCCCGGAGTACGGGCGGCCGCCGTACGACGGGCAATCGCCCCACCACGCGTTGCTCGTGCTGGGGTAGACGCCGTTGTCGTTGTTGTACATCTCGAGGGCCTTCTCGACCTCGCGCATCTGCGTCTCGCGGGCGCCCATGCGGGCGTCCGTGCGGCCGGAGGAGACGTTGGGCACGATGATCGCGGCGAGGATGCCGAGCACGATGACGACCACCAGAATTTCGACCAGCGTAAACCCGCGTGCGTTCCGCATATGCGCTCCTCCGTGAAGGACACAGGCGGTATCGACGGCGCGGCGGCCGCAATTCGGGAGTGAGCGGCAATTCACGCCGGACCGGCACAGACGGGCGACTGTTAGTCCGTTTGAACAGATTCTTCCGTCATGGTCCCGTAACTCCGCAGGCCGCCGGCGAGAAACTCGTCGAGCGCGGCGAGCACCTGGACGGGCGACTGTGCTGTCCGGACCGCCTCCTTGAAGGGCTTGACGGATTCGAGCCGCCCATCGGGCAGCGGTTTGGCCAGCGTCTTGGCGAACCAGCTGATGCGGCGCACGATCTGGAACATCGCGTAGCGATCGTCTCGCTGCTCACGCATCAGCCCGAAGTAGCGCTTGATCGTCGCGATCTTCTCTTCGGTCGTCGGTCCCGGCGGCGCGGCGCCCCGGCTGAGGTGGCCCCAAATCTCCCGAAAGAGCCACGGCGCCGCGAGCGCGCCGCGGCCGATCATGACCCCGTCGCATCCGGTCCCGGCCAGCATGCGCTCCGCGTCGAGGGCGCAGCGCACGTCGCCGTTGCCGATGACCGGGATGCGTCCGCCCACCGCCTCCACCACCCGCGCGATCCCCGCGAGGCGCACGGAGCCGGAGAACTTGTCCTCGGTCGTGCGGCCGTGCACGGTGACACCGACGACGCCGGCATCCGCGAGCGCGCTCGCCAGACGCGGCGAGCACGCCGCGCCCGCGTCGTAATCGGCCGTGTGCCAGCAGAGTCGCATCTTGCATGTCAGGGGGACAGGGGTCGACGGTCGCACGCTCGTCGCCGCCGGGCTCGTGGTTCGGGATCCGTGATTCGTGGCAGAACGCTCCGCCGCGGAGGATGAATCACGGGCGCCGAACGCCGGATCACGCGGACGTCCCAATCGCTTCGCCCACTCCGCGGCGTCGAGCGGGCACTTCTCCAACTCCTTCACCACCCGGTCCGCGATCGCGACCGCGCGCGAGAGGTCGGTCAGCAGTTTGCTGCCGCCGTCCTTCTTCGTGACCTTGTCGACCGGGCACCCCATGTTGATGTCGACGACGGTCGCGCCGTGTTCGACGGCCCAGCGCGCCCCCTGCGCCATGATCTCCGGGTCGGAGCCGTAGAGCTGCATACCGACCGGCTTGTCGAAGTCGTTGGTCTTGGCGAGGTCGAGACTCGTCGCGGTGCCGCGGAGGAGCCCCTGCGGGCTGAGCAGGTCCGTACACGCCAAGCCGACGCCCCCCCACTCCCGGCAGACCGTGCGGAACGCGAGGTCGCAGTAGCCGGCGATCGGCGCGAGGAGGAGGTTCGTCTCGAGGGGCACGGGCCCGAGCTGGAGCGGACGGGCGAGCACAAAGGATTGTTGGTAAGCGCGGCGGGTAAACGTCAGAGCCCCCAACCGGGCCGTGCCCGGCGTCCGCCGTTTCTGGGCCGCTTCTCAACCTTGAACAACGTCCGACCGCCCCTTTCCGGGCGGCCAGAACACCCCTCCGCGACCGGCGAAGAATCCCGGCCCCGGCGTTATCCGGGCCACGCACCCACGAGAGAACCGGAGTTTCGACCCATGGCACGCTCAACCACTCGTCTGCATCTGCCCCTCGCGCTCGCCGCGGCGATCGCCGCCGGCGCGTCAGCCCAGGAGTCCAAACCGGCGCCGGCGGACACGAAGGCGCCCGCCGTGAAGCCGCAGCCTGACGCGAAGACCCCGCCGATGGTCAAGCCCGCGCAGCCCGCCAAGGGCGCGTCCGCGGCCGGGTCGGGTCAGCAGGTCACGCCCGAGGGGATAAAGCAGCTCTCTCCCGAGGAAGTGAAGAAGATGATGGGCGGCCAGATGCCGACCGCCGCCGGCGGGAAGCCGATGACGCCCGCCTCGCCGGCGCGCACGGCGCACGACCCGGCCGTGCAAGGCCCGCAGCTCGTCTTCGAGAAGGGCACGCTCGACCTGGGCAAGATCACCGACGAGAAAGAGATCACCAGCGTCGTCAAGTTCCGGAACACCGGCACGTCGACGCTCACGATCAAGAACGCCGCGGGCAGCTGCGGCTGCACCGTGCCCAGCCTCTCGAAGCTCGTGTACGAGCCGAACGAAGAGGGGGAGCTGACGATCATCTACAACCCGCACAACCGCAAGGGCGACGTCTCGAGCACGATCACGGTGACGAGCGACGATCCGGCGCTCCCGAGCCAGCAGATCCCGCTCAAGGCCAACGTCACCCAGATGGTGACGATGGACCCGATGATGCTCCCGATCGGCCAGATCGACCGCGGCAGCGCCTCGGTCAAGTCGGTCACGGTCACCAGCCGCATCCCCGACCTGCAGATCACGCAGGCGACGCCCGCAAGCCCGCGCCTGGTGGCGACGATCGCCGGCGTGACGGACGCGGTCGTCGACGGCGCCAACATCAGGCAGACGAAGATCGACGTGGCGCTCGCGCCCGACGCGGCGTACGGCCCGTTCAACGAGATGGTGACCGTCCGCACCTCCGATCCGGCCCGCACGCTCAACTTCACGGTGAGCGGCGAGGTGATGGGCCCGATCGCGGCGTCCCCCGCCCGCCTCTCCTTCCCCGGCGTGCTCCCGAGCGGCGACCTCAACACGTCGCTCACGGTGCAGTCTCGCAAGGGCGAGCCCTTCACGATCACCGGCGTCCAAGAGGTCGCGCAGGGCTCGCACGCCCCGCTCTTCACGTTTAACCCGCAGCCCAACGGCGACAAAACATCGTGGACCGTGGGCATCACAGGCAAGGCGCCGGGGATGCAGACCGCCATCCGCGGCGAGCTGATCGTGAACACGGACTCGGCCGAGATGCCGCAGCTCCGCGTGGCGTACTTCGGCTTCGTCCGCCCCGCGGCGTCGGCGCCCCCGCCGAACCTGAACCAGAAGCAGCCCGCGCAGGACGACGCCTGGAAGAACAACCCGAGCAGCCTTTCACCCGGGAACTAAGGCCGCAAGAAGGAGGCCCCATGCTCCTGCATCGCGCGTGCGTCATCGCCCTGGCGGGAATCCTCGCCGGGGCTTTTCATTCCGCCGTCGGCCCGAAACTGGTCCTCCGTCCGGAGGACCAGTTCCCCGCGCCGCAGCCGCGCATGACCAACGGCGCGGCCGAGGCGTCGAGCGCGGCGGCCGCGCCCGCGACGCTCGGGCTGGACATCTCGCTCGCCGACGCCGCCGCGCTCTTCGAGCAGGGAGCGGCGTTCATCGATGCCCGGCGGCGCGAGGAGTACGAGGCCGGGCACGTCGAGAACGCCTTCTGGCTGCCGGCCGACCAGCTCACGGGCGGCAGGCCCGCGGCGCTCGACTACCTGGACGCCGAGGCGCCGCTGGTGATCTACTGCGGCGGCGGCGACTGCGACGCCTCGCACAACACCGCCGCGCTCCTGCAGCAGCTCGGGTACAAGCGCACGCACGTGATGAAGGACGGCTTCCCGGCGTGGCGCGACGCGGGCAAGCCCGTGGCGACCGGCGCGCCGGTCTATGAATCGGGCGGTCGGTAGAGGGGCGAGCAAAGGAGAAACTGCTTGGGACAGGGTGCGCTTTCGAACACGACGGCCCGCGGCGCGCTGTGCATGACCATGCGCTTCCTGCTCGGGGCCGCGTTCCTCGCCGCGGGGATTCTCAAGCTCTCCGACCCGCAGGGCTTCGCTTTCGCGGTGAAGGGCTTCCGGGTGCTGCCGGACCACCTCGTCATCCCCGCGACGTACGCGATCCCGTGGACGGAGGTCTTTGCGGGGGTGTTGCTCCTCCTCGGGCTCTGGAGCCGCGCGGCGGCGCTCGTGCTCTCGGCGATGCTCGCCGGGTTCATCGCCGGCCTCGCGAGCGTGATTCTCCGGAAGATGGACGTCTCCTGCGCGTGCTTCGGGGATCTGCAGTTCCCTTGCGGCCACAGCGTCGGCTGGTGCCAGATCATCCGCAACGTGGTGATGCTGGGGATGGCGGCCCCGGTGCTGCTGTGGGGCCCGGGGGCGATGGCGCTCGAAAGGCCGTGTCGGCGCGGGGCGTGCGGATGTGCCGGGTCCCCCGCGGGCGTTTCCGCGAGCGCCTAATATCCCCTCCCCGTCGCCCGGCGGGCCGGCGTGTGACCGGCCTCCTCCGGGCCGCAAGACCAAGGCGGAGATTCGATGAGCAAGTTCCAGCGTTTCGGCCCCGCGCCCAAGCCCCGCATCACCAACACGAACCACGAGGGGACGATCCTCGTCGACTACAAGGACGTCGAGACCCTGCGGAGGCTGATGAGCCCCAACGGCAAGATCCTCGGCCGCAAGCGTTTGTCAACGAGCGCCCGCGAGCAGCGGCTGCTGAGCCAGGCGATCAAGCGCGCCCGGTACATGGCCTTGCTGCCGTACACCAGCGCAACGGTGTAAGCCGATTCCGGGGCAACCGCCCGTGGCGAGCACGCTCGTTCCATTGATCGGCGACCGCCTGGAGCTGCACCCACTCACGAGAGAGCAGTTGGAGGCGGACCTCGCGTCGCGCGAGGCGTTCGCCCGTGCGCTCGCGCCGCGCGTCCGTGTCGCGGCAGACTGGCCCAACCGGGGCTGGGAGCCCCGCGCGGTGCGGCGGCTCATCGACAAGATGGACCGCTTCCCGGGGGAGCACTTTTGGCGGTCGTGGCTTGTCTGCGCGCGCGACGGCGACGGCCTGCTCGCCGCGGGCACGTGCGGCTTCAAGGGCCCGCCGGGCGAGGACGGGCTCGTGGAGTTCGGCTACGGCGTCGTGAACTCGCACTGGCGCCGCGGCCTCGCGACCGGGGCCGCGAGGCTGCTCGGCGATTGGGCGAGGCGTGACCCGCGTGTCCGAGGCCTGCTGGCGCACACGAAACCCGGCGACGCGGCGAGCGCGGGCGTGCTCCGCAAGAACGGTCTTGCGTTCGTCGGCCAGGTCATGGACCCGGAGGACGGCCTGATCGACCGCTACGAACTGCGGTTCGAGCACGGCGATGCGGCCGATACGCTCGCGCGGCGGGCGAAGGAACTCCTCGGCCCGGCGCGCAGCGTGCCCGACCGCATGCGCGCGTTCACGGGCGCCTACTGGGAGCGTTTCGGGGCGATGGACCCGGCGAGCGAGGCCGAGAAGCGGGCCGGGCGCTTCGTCTCCTGGTGCGGGTTCTACGAGATCGCTCCGGACGCGCAGTCCATGGTGCTTGTCTGCCGCGAGCCCAAGCCCGCGTGCAGCCCGATCGGTCTGCACGGGATGTGCGGGCGCGGTTGGAGAGAGCGGCGGGCGTTCGTCGTGCGCGATGTGCGCGTGCTCGGGGAGGATTACGTCGCGTGCGATCCGCGCGACGAGAGCGAGCTGGTGATCCCGGTGCACGACTCCGGGGCGTGCGTCGGCGTGTTTGACGCCGATAGCTACCACAGGGGCGCGTTCGACGCGGCGCACGCGATCGGTGTCGAGGCCGCGCTCGCCGCCGTCGGACTCGGGCCGAAGCAGCCGTCCGGCCGCTGCCTGCTCGTTCTGTGACGCTTACGCGGACGCCCGCCCGCACCACGCGCGCCACAACGCGCGCAAGGCGTCCTCGAAGCGCCGGGCGAACGCGGGGGCGTCGCAGAGCGGGCTCGTGCGCACCCGCTCGCGGAGTGACGCCCGCAGGCCCGCGAGGCGGGCTTTGTCCGCCGCCAGGGCCGACGCGATGCGCACGTATTCGTCCTCGCTCTGCGCGACGAGGTCGGGGAGCCCCACCGCGTTCAGCAGGCTGACCCCGACGCGCGACACGTGCCGGTCGCCCGCGAGCGTCACGACGGGCACCCCCATCCACATCGCTTCGCACGTTGTCGTCGTGCCGTGGTACGGGTAGGTGTCGAGAGCGACGTCGACGCGCCCGTACGTCTCCAGGTGCTCGCGAGAGGACATCTTCGCCTCCAACACCTCGACGCGGTCCATCGGGAGGCCCATGCCGGCGAGACGCGCTCGCGCCGCCTCGCGGAGGTCGGCCTCGACAAAGTTGCTCGCCTTGATGATCATCCGCGATCCGGGCGTCGCGTCGAGCGCGCGCCGCCACATACCCGCCGCGCGGGGCGTGATCTTGAGCGTCGCGTTGAAGCTGCCGAACGCGACCGGTCGCCCCCCCGCCCGCGGCGGAACGGGCGGCGCGTCCGTCGGCGGGCCGTAGCACACGAAGCACGGGTCGAGGCGGAGGAGCTTCTCTGTCGCCAAGGCTTCGCTCCCCGCCGGGTCCGTGCGTGAATCGACCAGGCGCGCGTCGATGCGGGGCAGACCGATCGTGTTCGGGTAGCCCAGGTACGTCGCCTGCACGGGCGCGGGCTTCGCCGCCATCACCGACACGCCGGCCGCGTTCGTGTAGCCGGCGAGATCGATCAGCACGTCGATGCGGTCGTCGAGGATGCGACGGACGCAATCCGCGGGGTACGCCCGCGGCATCTCGCGCCAACGACGGGCGACCGCCTTCAGCCGCGCCGTCGTCGCGTCCTCCACGCGGTTGGTGTGGTAGACCGTGACCGGGAAACGCTCCTGGTCGATCGCGCCGAGCAGAGGCTCGAAGAAGTACGCGACCGAGTGCGTCCGCATGTCCGACGAAAGCACGCCGACGTTGATCGTGCGGTCGGGCGACCGGTCACGGCCGTCGAACGCGCTCCGCATGTCCGGCGCGCCAACCTCCAGCAGCGCGCCCGCCCGCGTATGCACCCCGAACACTTCCGCCGCGGGCAGGTCGGCGTAGTTGCTCGCCATCGCGAGCGCGATCGCGAAGCCGGGGCTGCGCGGGTCGGCCGCCGCGATGCGCCGGGCCTCGGCGAGCGCACCCTCCGCATCGCCGGCCAGCATCAGGACCTGCACGCGCTGCGCCGCGAGCTCGGCGTCCATCGAGCCGGACGCATCGGCGCTCACCCTGAGCGCCTCGCTCAGCATCGATCGTTCGATCAGGAGCTGGACCAGGTCCGTCCGCGCCCGCGCGAACGCCGGCGCGCGCCCGACGGCTTCGCGCAGTTGTTGGAGGGCCCCGTCGCCGTCGCCGGCGGCGTGCTGCAGGCGCGCGAGGTTGACCCGGAGGGCCGCGTCGTCCGGCGCGGCGGCGACGCACGCCTTCAGAAAGAACAGCGCCTGCTCGCGCTCGCCGAGCGCGTAGTGTGCGCGGGCCAGAAGCCGTTGCGCGGCGAGATCCCCGGGACGCTGGCGGAGGAATCGCTGGGCGATGTCTTTCGCCTCGGCCGCGCGGCCCGAGCTCAGGAGCGCCTCGGCCCGGGCCATGGGCGGCGGGCCGGCGCTCACGGACGCCCCTCGATCGCGACGCCCCGGCGAGCGAGGTGCGCCCGGGCGGCGTCTCTGGCCGCGGCGTCTGCCTCGAGCACTCGCTCGAGCGTACCGGCGTCGCCGGGCCGAACCGCGTCGCAGACCGCATCGACGGCCCGCGCGATCTCGCCGAAGGGGATCGCGCCGGCCAGGAACGCCCGCACGGCCTCCTCGTTCGCGGCGTTCACGATCGCGCCGCTCGTGCCGCCCCGCTTCATCACGCGCCACGCGTGGGCCAGCATCGGGAAGCGGTCGACGTCGGGCGGCTCGAACTCGAGCGATCGGGGCGAGGCCCAGTCCATGCGGTTCGCGGGGCCGGGCACGAGCGACGGCCAGCAGAGCGCACGCTGGATCGGCAGTCGCATGTCCGGCGGCGCGAGCTGCGCGACGCTCGATCCGTCCTCGAACTCGGCGATCGCGTGCACCGTGCTCTGCGGGTGGATGAGGACGCCGAGCTTGGCGGCGGGGAGACCGAAGAGCCAGTGCGCCTCGATGAGCTCGAGCGCCTTGTTCATGAGCGATGCGCAGTCCACCGTCACCTTCTCGCCCATGCGCCACGTCGGGTGCCGCAGGGCGTCCTCGCGCGTCGCCCGCTCGATACGGTCCCTGGGCCACGAGCGGAACGGCCCGCCCGAGGCGGTGAGGAAAGCCCTTGCGAGGCCCGCCGTTTCCATGAACGGCGGAGCCGGCCCGAGGCCGTCGCGCTCCTTCCCGCTCGTCGCGAGGCATTGCCAGAGGGCAGCGTGCTCGCTGTCGACCGGCAGAATCCGCGACCCCGAGAGGCGCGCCCGCGCCGTCATCAGTTCTCCCGCCGCGACAAGCGTCTCCTTGTTCGCGAGGGCGATATCGATGTCCTCGTCAATCGCCCCGAGAACCGCCCGCAGGCCCGCGACGCCGACGATCGCACCCACCACAAGCTCGCAGCCCATCCCCATGGACGCGGGCACGAGCGCTTCGGCGCTCTCCGGGCCGCGGAGGACGCGGCACGCCGCGGGCAGGTCCGCCGCGCCGATATCGCCGCTCGCGCACGCGACCAAAGGAACGTTCAGCCGGCGCGCCTGCTCACAGAGCAGCCGTGTGTTCCCCCCCGCGCCAAGTCCGACCACCTTGAATCCGACCGGCGAGCGACCCTCGCTGTAGAGCGCGTTGACGTGCTCGATCACCTCGACCGTCTGCACGCCGATCGAACCGGTGGAGCCGAGGATGACGACACGGCGGATCATGCGGCGGCCGGCACCGTATCAGCCACGGGGTCACTCCGGCTTCGGGCGCTTGTTGAGTTCCGCGGGCGTCAGCTTGCGGCGGACGTTCGAGTAGAGCGAACGCGGCGGCGGCTTGAGCCCGGGCGCGGGCGGCAGCGCCGGACGCGGCTCGGGCGATCGCGCGGCCGGCTCGGCCCGCGCCGGTCGCGGCGGCTGCTCGGCGCGCGGCCGCGCGGGCTCGCGTGCGGGCTGCGGCGGTGCTTGCCCTTCCTGCGCCGGCGCTCCCTTGCCGCGGCCGCGCCGGCGGCGACGCCGACGGCGCTTGCCGCCCTCGCCGGCCTCGCCCGGCTCCGCGGGCGCACCGGCATCGGGCGCCGGCGCCGCGTCGTTCATGGGCTCGCCTCCGTCCCCCTCGTCGTCGGCGTCGTCCGGCTCCGGCGCACCGCCGTCGCCGGCCGCCGCCGTGGGCTGCGCACCCTGCGGCGCGCCGTCGACCGGGGGGCCGCCTGCGCCGCCGCGGCCGCGGCGTCGGCGCCGGCGCCGACGCCGTTTGCGGCCGCCTTCGTCGGGCCCTTGCTGGTCACCCTCCGCCGCCGGCGCAGCCTCGGCCGGCGCGGGGCGATCGTCATCGACCGCTTCCGGCTCGGGGCGGAGCACCCGCGGCTGGGCCGCGGGCGCGACCTCGTCGTCCGCGGGGACCTCGCGCGTGGGTGCTTCGCCCCACTCGTTGGTGTCGTCGCGGACGGGTCGCGGGCGCCCACCGTCGCGCCGATCGCCGCGGCGGTCGTCCCGCCGATCGCCGCGCGGACCCTGGCGGTCGTCGCGGCGCCGCTCCTCCCGGCGTTCCGGCTGCTGCTCGCGCGGGCCCTCCTGCGGTGCGCCCTCGGCGCGGCCGCGGCCGCGGCCGCGTCGGCGCCGGCGCTTGCGGCGGCCGCCTTCACCGTCCCGGTCGTCGCCCGTCTGCGGCGGCGCGCCGGCCGTCTCGGGCTCATCCACGTCGATCTCGATCGGGTGGACGCTCAGTTCCTGCGGCTCGTCGATCGGCTCGTCGTCGGCGGGCTTCTCTTCCGCCGCCGGGTCGAGTTCCACGTCCGAAGGCTCGGGCGCGAGGAGCGAGGTGTCGAAGACGGCCAGGTCCTTGGGCCGACGGGGCTGCGGGAGCGCCGCGACGTCGATGTCGCCCGCGTCGTCGTAGGCGTAGAACGTCACGCGGTCGACGGGCACGCTCTCCGACACGCGCACTTCCACGTGCTTGCCGTAGGTGCGTTCCGTGCGGGAGAGGAGCTGACGCTTGCTCGAGAGCAGGTCCCCCGCTATGCGCGGCGCCACCACCATCTCGACCCTGCGCACGCGATCGACGTCGAGGATCGCCGCGAGCTCGCGCAGCGCGTCGGCGGCGACGGAGTCGGGCTTCTGGATGAGCCCTCGCCCGCGGCAGACGGGGCAGTCCGTGAAGTGGACGCTCTCGTGGCTGGGCCGCATGCGCTGGCGCGTCATCTCGAGGATGCCGAACTCGGAGATCGGCAGCACCGTGGTCTTTGCGCGGTCCCGGCGCAGGCGTTCTTTGAAGCGGTTCTCGATGTCCTTGCGCCGGCTCGCGTGCCGCATGTCGATCAGGTCGCAGATGACGATACCGCCCATGTCGCGCAGGCGGAGCTGGCGGCAGATCTCGTCGACCGCCTCGACGTTGGTCTGGTAGGCGTTGTCCTCGCTGTTGCGAGACTCGCGGCTGCGGCCGCTGTTGACGTCGATGGCGACGAGGGCCTCGGTCTGGTCGATGACCAGCCGCCCGCCGCTGGGCAGGGGCACCTCCCGGGCGTGGATGAGCGAGATCTGTTTCTCGATGCCGAAGGCGTGGAAGACCGGGGCCTTGTGCGGGTACGCGAGCAGGCGCGTGTGCGAGCGCGGGGCGACGATCTTGAGGAAGCGGGCGGCGCGCTTGAGCGCCGCCTCGTTGTCGATGACGATCTCGCTCGTCTCGTTCGTGAGCAGGTCGCGCAGGGCGCGGACGAGCAGGTCGCTCTCGCTGTAGAGCAGGCGGGGCTTGCCGCCGGCGCGGAGGCGCTTGTCCATGTCCTTCCACAGCCGCTGGAGGTAGGCCAGGTCGCGCTTGAGCTCCGCCTTCGTGCGCGACATGCCGGCCGTGCGGAGGATGAAGCCGAAACCGTCGGGCAGCTCGAGCTGATCGAGGATCTCGCGCATCTTGCGGCGCTCCTCCTCGTCCTCCACCTTGCGGGAGACGCCGACCTTGTCCATGTGCGGCATCATCACCAGGAATCGCCCGGGGATGCTCAGGTAGCTCGTGAGCGTCGGCCCCTTGGTGCCGACGCCCTCCTTGAGCACCTGCACGATGATCTCGTCGCCCCGCCGCAGCGCGTGCTGGATCGGCGGCCGCTCGCGCCGGGGCGTCTTGAGCCCCACGCGCTCGGTCGCGTCGTCGTCCTGGCCCGGGAAGTAGCGCGGGTGCAGGTCCGTGACGTGCAGGAAGCCGTTCTCCCCGATGCCGAAGTCCACGAACGCCGCCTGGATCGCAGGCTCGACATTCATCACCTTGCCGACGTAGATGTTGCCGACGCGCGACGCGCTCGCGAAGCGCTCGACGTGCAGCTCCTCGAGCTTGCCGTCCTCCACGATCGCGACTCGGCACTCCTCGCCGGACACGTAGTTGATCAGCATCTGCGTGAACGGCGGCGCGCCCGCGGGCGCAGCCGGGCGGTCGTCGCCCACCCGGTCGCTCTTGCCGCGTCCGCGGCGGCTGCGCTCGCGGCGTCCCTTGCGCGCGGGCTTCTCGTCGATCGCGGCGTCGGCCTCCTGCTCGTCGTCGCGCGGGGCCGCGGCGGCCTGGACCGGCTCGACGCCCTCGACGCTCTGGTCCGCCCCTTCCGCCTCGGTCTCGGGCGCGTCCTCGTCGTGAGCCCGCGCGAACTCGTCCGCGCGCTCCTCGTCGGTCGCGTCCTCGCGCCGATGGCGAGGCTCCTCGCCGGCCCCGTCCTCGTACCGATGCTCGAATTGATCCTGCATAACGCTCCAAACGCCGGGTGTTCCCCGCCGCCGCGTCACGCACCAAGAAACCGGCCGAACACTCCCGGAGAGAGCGGGGCCGATCGGCGCCGCGCTCAACGCGTCCGGCGGCGCGCCGCGCACGAGCGCCGCACGCACGCCGTCTGCCCACGGGTCTGACACGGTGCGCCGGAGCGCGCCGCACGCCGCGGGAACGCCCGCGCCGCGCGCACGGCGCGAGGCGGGCGTTACGGGCCGCCCGCGCCGCCGGTGCGACTCGCGTCGCGCCCGGCGGGGGCGGCCAAGTTCGTCCGGTCGATGCGTGCCGCTCGGCAGGCCCGACCGCTCATCCATCCCCCGCGGCTATTCGACGGAACGACCGCTGAAAGCCTCGGGAACAACCTTTCGCGCCCGGTCGCGGATGTACGCCGTGACCTGGACGTCGGAATCAAGCGAGAAGACCTGCCGGGCAACGCGCTCGCACTGTTCTATCGTCACACTCCGGATGAACCTTTTCAACCGGGGCAGGGCCTGGGCGCTCACCGACAGCGTGCGCAACCCCATGCCGATCAACAACATAGCGTATTCAACATCCCCCGCGGCTTCGCCGCAACAAGAGACGGAAATTCTGTGCCTCCGCCCCGAACGGGCGGTGTCGCGCACCAACTTGAGCACCGCCGGGTGCGTCGGCTGGTACAAGTGCGCGACGCGCTCGTTGATACGGTCCACCGCGAGCGTGTACTGCGTGAGGTCGTTCGTCCCGATCGAGAAGAAGTCGCACTCGCGCGCGAACGCGTCGGCCTGCAGCGCGGCGCTGGGAACCTCCACCATCATGCCGACCGGGATCTTCGGGTCGAACGGGATGCCGTCCTCGAGACACTCTTCCATCACGTCGCGCAGGATGAACTTGGCCTGCCGCAGCTCCGCGACCGCGCTCACCAGCGGGAACATGATCTTGATCGGGCCCAGCGCGCTCGCGCGCAGGATCGCCCGGAGCTGGCGCTTGAACATCGGAACATTGCGCAAGCAATACCGGATGCTGCGGTTGCCGAGGAAGGGGTTGCGCTCCGGCGTCTCCTCGCGGCTCTGCGTGAGCTTGTCGGCGCCCAGGTCCACCGTGCGGATGTTCAGCTCGCGCCCCCTGCACAGCTCGACGCAGCGTTTGTACGCCGCGAAGTGGTCCTCCTCGGTCGGCTCGTGCGGGCGGGTCAGGTAGAGGTACTCGGTGCGGTAGAGGCCGATCCCCCCGCCCCCCATGCGGAAGACCTTCTCCGCCTCGTCGGGCAGCTCGATGTTGCCGAGCAGCGAAATCGCCACGCCGTCGTGCGTGACCGGCGGCAGGTCCGCCACCTCCGCCAGCGAGACGCGGAAGAGCCGGCGCTGCTCGATGGCGCGCTGGTAGTCGCCGATTGTCTCCGGCGTGGGGTTCACGACGACCCGCCCGGTGTCGCCGTCCACCACCACCATCTGCCCGTCGCGGACGCTCCGCAGCATCGTGCGCACGCCCACAACCGCGGGGATCTCGAGGGCCTTGGCGATGATCGCGGTGTGGCTCGTGAGGCCGCCCAGGTCGGTCACGAACGCGCGGATGCGCTCGCGGTCGAAGCCCGCCGTCTGGCTCGGCGTCAGGTCCCTCGCCACCACCACCGTGTCGGGCTCCGCCTGCGCGAGGCTCACGAACTGCTCGCCCTGCAGGTGCCGGTGCAGCCGGCGCAGGATGTCCTCGACGTCGTTCACCTTGGTCGAAAACGCCTCGTCGCGCATGGCGCGGAACTTCGCCGCCAGCTCCGACAGCACCGCGAAGACCGCGTAATCCGCCGTCACCAGGTCCCCCTCGATGCGCCTGACGACTTCCCGCGCGACGGAGTTGTCCTGCAGGATGGTGATGTGACTGCGGAAGATCCCCGCCGTCTCGTCGCCCATCTCCTTCCTCGCTCGTTCGTACACGGCCTGCAGTTCCTGCACCGCGCTCCCGACGGCCTTCCTAAAGCGCGTCGCTTCCTCGGCGGCCTCACCCGGCTTGATCGCCCGCCGCGGCACCTGCGGCTCGTCGCCCTCCACCACCCTCACCGTCCCGATGACGATACCGGGCGAGACCGGCAGGCCCTGGAAGACCTGCTCGACGGGGAGACCGGGGTCGGGAGCGGCGTGCACCGGGGCCGCGGGTGGCGTCGGGGGGGCTGGGTCGGGCTGGTTCGGACGCTTCGCCAACAGGTTCTCCGGGGCGCAGGAAAGGGGATTCTAACGTTTCCGCCACGCCATTCCCTTGTATGGCATCATGGATTTGGTACGATTGTGGCGTTCACGGCGGCGGCCGTGTCGACGGGCGCTTCCCGCCCGTTCACCGCCGCCCTTCTGGCTTTCGCGACCATATTCGCGACTTCGCCCCTCCGGGCTCATACGCCCGGCGCGGCCTGCTTGGAGACCGCATGCACGGCGGACAGGGTTCGCAAGGGGGGTTCCAGCGCCGCCGCCGGGGGCGCGGCGGACGCGGCGGTCAAAGCGCGGGCGGCCGTCCGTCAGGTCCGCCCCGACAGCCGCAGGCGGCGCCGCACGACCCGTCGCTGAACGGGCACGCGAGCGCGCCGCCCGCGCCCGGGCGGAAGCGCTTCGAAGAGCTGACCTCGATCGATCCGCAGCCGCGCCTGACACTCGAGTACCCCGGCTGCCCCGCGTCGTGCCGCCTCATCGATCTCTTCTGCCCGATCGGCCGCGGCCAGCGGGCGCTCATCGTCTCGCCGCCGAAAGCCGGCAAGACGACGCTCCTCAAGGACATCACCGGCGCGTTGCTCCGCAACCACCCCGACGTCGAAGTCGTGGTGCTGCTCGTGGACGAGCGCCCGGAGGAAGTCACCGACTTCCGGAGAACATTCGTGCAGCCCGCGAGCGACGCGATGGCGCGCGAGATGCTCTCGCGGGGCGAAACGGCGATGCGCGAGGCCGGCGCGCCGCAGACGGCGGGACCGTCGCCGGCCCGCGTGCCCTGCCGCGTGGTCGCGTCGAGCAACGACCACGGCGTGGAGAAGCACATCGAGGTCGCGGTGACCTCCATCGAGCGCTGCAAGCGCATGGTCGAGGAGGGGCGGCACGTCGTGGTGCTCCTCGACTCGCTCACGCGCCTCGGCCGCGCCTTCAACAACAGCCGCAGGCACGCCAATTCAGGCCGCACGCTCTCGGGCGGTCTGGACAGCCGCGCGCTCGAGGTGCCCCGCCAGCTGTTCGGCGCCGCCCGCAACACGGAGGAGGCCGGCAGCCTCACGATCATCGCGAGCTGCCTCGTGGACACCGGCAGCCAAGCGGACCAGGTGATCTTCGAGGAGTTCAAAGGCTCCGGGAACATGGAACTGATCCTGGACCGGAAGGTTTCCGAGCGGCGCCTTTTCCCCGCGATCAACCTGGCGGAGTCGGGCACGCGCAAAGAACACCTGCTGATGACCGAGCCGGAACTCAAGACCATGGCCGCCCTCCGGCGACGGCTCCTGTCGATGCCGCCCCACCAGCAGGTCGAGCAGTTGCTCGCGGCGCTCAAGCGCTTCCCCACCAACGCCGCACTCGTCGGCGGCGCCGGCTGAGTCGCCGCGCGGCCGCACGTTTTTTTCTTCCTCAAGATAAGGGACCCGCGTCAAAGTGGGTTGCGGATTGTCTATTGCCGTGCGGAGACATGGCCTGTCCGGGTGGATAGGATGCTCACCTACACAGGTGCGGCCAGGAAAGGGCTCACCTGCACTGCCGGGGGGCGGATGGGACGCGAACGCACGATACACCAGCAAGGGCACGACGAGCACGCGCCACCCCGAGGCGGAACGACCGTCGGGCAGAGCGACCGGGCCGGCGAGGAAGTTCTCTTCAACCTTCTCCGCACGAACGCGGTGATCACCAACCGGGTCGACCGCTTCCTCCGTGACTATGGGTTGTCGATGGCCACGTACAACGTGCTGCGCAGCCTCGCGAGCGCTGATACCGACGGCCGGGCGGTTTCCCGGATCGGGCTTGACCTCGTCGCCCGCGTGCCCGACGTGACGCGGCTCGTCGACCGGCTCGAGAAGCTGCACCTCGTGCAGCGCAAACGCGCCGACGGCGACCGGCGCGTCGTGCAGGTGACCATCACCGAGCGCGGGCGCGAGGTGATCCAGAAGATCGACGGGCCGCTGCTCCAGCTGCTGCGATCGCAGCTCGACCACATGACGCGGCAGGAGGTCGACCTCCTCAACGCGCTGCTCCACAAGGCGCGTTCGCTGGGCGCGTAGCGCTCACGGCACGAAGAGGCGGCCCTGCCACGCCGTGTCAGCGCCGGGCGCGCGGAACTTGTCGTGCGCGAGCTCCGCGAACGGCCCGTCGAGCCCGTAGCGGCGGGCGAAGACCTTGAACGTGCTCGCGATGTGCTCGGCGATGTTGCCCGTTCCGCGCTGCCGCTCGCGCCATTCCGCCCGGTACAGGGCGCCGCGCCGCGTGTCGCGGATCAGGCTCTCGATGTGCGCCGCCCGCGCCGGGAACTCGCGCGCGAGCCAATCGAAGAAGATCGCCTTGATCTGGTGCGGCAGCCGCAGGAGCACGTACGCCGCGTTCGTCGCCCCCGCGCGCGACGCCTCGCGCAGCAGCGGCGGGACCTCGTGGTCGTTCAGGCCCGGGATGAGCGGCGCGGTCATCACCATCGCCGGCACACCGGCGGCCGAGAGCCCGCTGATCGCGTCCAGCCGCGCCCGGGGTGAACTGGCCCGCGGTTCCATCTTCGCCGCCAGCGCCGGGTCGAGCGTGGTGAGGCTCACCGCGACCGCGACGAGGTTCTCTCGCGCCATGTCGCGCAGGATGTCGAGGTCGCGCAGCACGAGCTTGCTCTTCGTGACGATCGTCACCGGCTGGCCGCACTCCCGCATCACCTCGAGGCACGAGCGCGTGAGCCTCAGCTCGCGCTCCAGCGGCTGGTAGCAATCCGTCACGCCGGACAGGGAGATCGTTTCGCCCTTCCACGACGGGCGCGCGAGTTCCTTGCGCAGCAGCGAAGCGGCGTCGCGCTTCGCGAAGATACGCGTCTCGAAGTCCAGCCCGCTCGACAGGCCGAGGTACTCGTGCCCGGGACGGGCATAGCAGTAGACGCAGCCGTGCTCGCAGCCCCGGTAGGGGTTGAGCGTCCACCGCATGCCGAGGTCCGGCGAGTCGACCTCGTTGAGGATGCTGCGCGACGCGTCCTCGAGCACGTGCGTGCGCACCTGCGCTCCCGGCGCAACCTCCGGGTCGTTCAGGAGGGCGTCGAGGAACTCGCCGTCGATGACAACGCCCTTGTCCTCGAAGCGGTTCTGCGGGTTGATGGCGCTCCCCCGCCCGCGGAGGGCCCCCACCAACGCCGCGTCGGCGATGCCTCGAATCGCTGTTGGCGCAGCGTCCGTTGGTTGAAGGACAGGGAGGGAAAATTGTCCGCCTTGCGGCCTCATGCCAAACAAGTATCGAACAAATCCCCTGCTTGTCAAGGAAATGTTCGGCGGTTTTCGCTCATGAAGATGCCAGTGCCCACCCCGTCTCAACGTATTCAAATCCGATACGTCCGTCCGTAAAAACATCGATGAGGCCGTACCCCGGTTCGCAGCGGGGCGGCGCGATGTCATTGCCGGTGTTCGCCGGATCTGTGAGCCTGGCCTTGTGCGGGTCCTGACTCTTCCACCAGTTTCCACAGACCGCGCCGCTGTTGATGTACGCGACGCCCCGATAGTCGAGCCGCTCCACGACGTGGATATGCCCGCTGAGCGCCGCTTTGACGTGCGGGTGGCGGGCGAGGAGGTTGGTCACGCGCCGGCAATCCATGAACAGCTCGCCCGGTGCGACGTGCTTGCCGTCGGGCCGCGCGTCCGAGTCGCTGAGGATCAGGCTCGCGTGGAGGATCGGGATGTGCGAGACAACCACGACAGGCCCGCGCGCGCGCGCCAACTCGCCCGCGAGCCACTCGAACTGCGCGTCGTCGAGGCCGCCCCGGTACCCGTCGTCGCCGTGCGGCTGCACCGAGTCGAGCACGATGAAGACCACGCCGCGCTCGGCGAACGTGTAGTGCGCCCGCTGCAATCCCAGCTCATCGACGGCCCAGCGTTTGCCCCACTCCGCCTCGTCGCCGCGGCACCCCGCCTTCTTCTTGTCCCAGCCCCAGATGTCGTGGTTGCCGATCGTGTGGCGTACGGGGACCCGGCAGGACGCGAACACACGGTTGAAGAGGTCCCACTGCTCGCGCGTCCGCGCTCTCGTGGCGCCGAAGGAATCCATGATCAGGTCGCCGCCGGTGATGATGACGTCCGGCCGGTCGGCCTGGGCCAGCACGTGGGCGAGCGTCGCCTCGAGCCCCTCCGCCGCCTTACGCTCCGGCTGCACGTGCGTGTCCGTAAGGTGTGCGACGCGGATGAGACGATCAGCCTTTGGAGCGGTTTCCGACCCCCGCTGCGGCGTCGGAGCGCTCGCGTGCGCGGGGAGAACGGCGCCGGCCGCGGCGAGAATGCCCGCGGATTTCAACAGAGAACGGCGGTCGAGCGTGGCCGGCGGTTGCTGTTTCATCGATGCTCTCCAGTGCGGGGACCATGACAGAGCCCGACGGGTTTGTCAAGGTGTCGGTGCGCCGTCGCGCGGAGTTTCACGCGGCGCGAACGAGCTCGGCGAGTCCTGCCTCTCGCTCTCCCCGTTCGTCACGGCTGGTGCCGGCGTCGGGGTGTCCATTTCAAACTCACCCGTCCACCAGTTCGTCACCCGAATGCTCGGGAAAACGGCCGTGGGCTTTTCCGCGTGCGGTGCGCCGAAGTCGAGCGGCGCGGCGGTTGCCGCGGAGGCCAGGGGCCGCTCGCGTGTTGCAGAAAGCGCGGCGGACGCCGCGGCGGCGATCGGCGGGAGCAGCGCGGTGAGACTCGCCGCCGCACCGCCCTGGCTCGGGAGGTGGGCGGGGCGCACTGTGTCGATGGCGTCGGCGGCGAGGACTCGGTCGAGATCCGCGAGCATGTCGTCGGCGCTTTGGTAGCGCTGGCGGTAGTCGGCCATCGCGCGCCGGATGATCCAGCCGACCGAGGGCGGGCAGCGCTTGGTGGTCGGGCTCAGGACGCCCTGCGCCGGGAAGGAGTCTTCGATCATGGAATAGATGACGGCGCCCGCGCCGTAGATGTCGAAGAGGCGCCCGTCCACGTCGCCCACCTTGACGCCCTTGAGGGCCATGCGCACCATCTCGGGGTCGCGGTAATACTCGGTGCCGTGCGTGGTCAGCGTCATCGCGCTGCGGAGCGAGGAGACCAGGCCGATATCGACCAGCACGGCACGGGATCGACCGCCCGGCACGGGCTCGACGATCACGTTGTCCGGCTTCACGTCCTTGTGCCACAGCCCGACGGCGTGGTAGCTCGCGAGCGTCGCGACGAGGTCGCGCGCGTACCAGAGCGCCAAGCGCAGGTGGTTGTCGTCGAGGCCGCCCTCGCCGCAGGCGCGGTGCATGCGCTCGGTCTCCTCCCGGAGGTGAACGCCCGGCACGTACCGCATCACGTAAAAGAACCGCTCGGTCCCGAAGCCGTGGTCGTAGATGAGCCCCATGCGTTTGCCGGCGTCGAGAGCGCGGCTCTCGCGCACGATCTGCGGGAGCGAGGCGTCGGCCAGGGTTGAGAAGCTCTTGATGACGACGCGGTCGGCGGGCGGCAGCCCCTCCCTCGCGAACTCCCGGTTCTTCTTCTCCGTGGGTTTGGCGACGTAGAGCTTCGCGCCGCTCCCGCCCTGCGGCAGCGTTCCCTCGACCTCGTACCCGGCGAACATCGACGTGCGGGGCGTTACCGCGTCCGTCCACTCCGAGGGGAGCACGCCGCCGACGACGCCGGGCAGGCGCGTCTCGATCCCGTCGAGCGCTTCTTCAACGCCGAAGAGCTCGGCCGGGCGCCGCAGCAGGACGCGGTACACGGCGGAAACAAACCGCACGCCCTCGTCGCGGAGAGCGACGGTGAACCGCCTCGCCGCGTGCGGCTGGAACACGAGAAGCGACAGGAGCGCGAGGATCGCGAAGATCGGCGCGACGATGAGGCTCGCGATCGCGCGGGCGATGTCCTTGATCCAGCGGCCGAACGTGACGAAGACGTGCCGGATCGCGCGCCCCACGCCCACCCCCAGCGGCACGAAAACGGCGACGATGAGCGCGATGACGACGGCGAAGGCGAGCAGCCCGCCCAGCGCGATCAGCAGGACTTCTCCGGTGCTCATCCCGATGCACTCCGCCGCCCGTCACGACCCGGTGCGCCGCAGGTCGGCCTGGCGCTGCCAGATTTCCCCGACCGCCGCGTCGAAGGCCGCGTCCGCCGCCGGGCCCGTCTCCGCCACGAGTCCCCGCTTCCCCGGCTCGTCGTACTCCTCCTGCGTGAAGGAGTACGTCGCGACGACCTCGGCGAGGCGCGAGCGCACCAGGTCGCGCACTTTCGCCACGCGCCGGCTGACGGTGGGCTCGCTCATGCCGAGCTTCTCCGCGACCTCCTTGCCCTGCACGCCGTCGAGGACCCGCATGCGGAAGATCTCGAAGTCCTCGAAGGGACACTGGGTGCTCACCAGCCGCACCGCGGCCTCGACCTTCGCGCGGAAAACCGCCGCCTCATACTGCTCGTCCGGCCCGGCGTCTGGTGAGGCGCACATCCAGCCTTCTTCGAGCGCGGCCGGCTTCGCCGAGCCGCCCCGTTTGAGCGCCCCGCGCCGGTCCAGCTCATCGCCGAGAACATGCTTCGCGATCGCGAGGAGCCACGTGGAAAACCGCACACCCCGATCCGGGTTGAAACGGTCGATCGATTCCGATAACGCGGCGAGCGTCTCTTGGGACAGGTCTCGGACAGTCTCGTGCCCGATACGGCCCTTTCCCCACTTCGTGAGCTGGGCCTGAACAACCGGCCCGAAGGTTTCCCACAGGTCATACCACGCCGCTTGGTCGTTCGCCCGCAAGCGCGAGAGGAAGGTGGTGGTGATCGGGCTGAGCATCGCGGCGGGGAACAGTACCAGCGCCGGCGCGCTGCCCGGGCCGACCGCATTCGACAGGTTGTTCGCTACTTGCCGCCGACGCGATTCATGCCGCGAACGCACAGATTCTGCGCGTTTCTGGTCCATCGCGCCGTGAAACGCGGATAATCTGTTTGCTTGCAGGGCGGGAGGATCCCGCCTGAACGCGGAACGGGGCGGCTCGACCTCGTGACGCGTTGGGCGCATCGGAGGATGAGCGGCCCGGCCGCCGGGCAGCGAGAGGACAACGCCGTGCTCGACCGCTTGCGGGGACTTTTCAGCGTTGACATGGGGATCGACCTGGGCACGTGCAACACGCTGGTGGCGGTGCGCGGGCAGGGGATCGTGCTCAACGAGCCGTCGGTCGTCGCCGTGCGCAAGGGCACGAACCAGGTGCTCAACAACGGCGAGGCGGTGGGCTGGGTGGCCAAGGAGATGCTCGGCAAGACGCCCGGCAGCATCAGCGCCATCCGCCCGCTCAAGGACGGCGTCATCTCCGACTTCGAGATCACGGAGGCGATGCTCTCGTACTTCATCCGCAAGGTGAACGGGAAGAACCGCATCTTCGGGCCCCGGGTGGTCATCAGCGTGCCCAGCGGCATCACCGCCGTCGAGAAGCACGCCGTCTTCAACTCCGCGGCCCGGGCCGGCGCCCGAATGACGTACCTGATCGAGGAGCCGCTCGCCGCGGCGATCGGCGCCGGGCTGCCGTTCATGGAGCCGCAGGGCTCGATGATCGTGGACATCGGCGGCGGCACGACCGAGGTGGCGATCCTCTCGCTCGGCGACATCGCGACGTGCGAGAGCGTGCGCGTCGCCGGCGACGACATGGACGAGGCGATCATCAGCCACATGAAGCGCACGTACAACATGATGATCGGCGAGCAGATGGCGGAGCGCGTCAAGATCGAGATCGGCAGCGCCGGCCCGATGCCGCAGGAGAAGACGATGGAGGTGCGCGGGCGGGACATGATTTCCGGCCTGCCGCGCAAGACGGAGATCACGAGCGAGGAAGTGCGCCAGTCGCTGCAGGAGCCGGTGACGCAGATCGCCGAGACGGTGACGCGGACGCTGGAGCGCGCCGAGCCCGAGCTCGCGGCGGACCTCGTCGAGAACGGCATCGTGATGGCCGGCGGTGGCTCGCTGCTGCGCGGCCTCACGCAGGTGATCGAGAAGGCCACGGGCCTGCCCACCAAGCTCGCCGACGACCCGCTCACGTGCGTTGCGCGCGGCACGGCGATGTACCTCGAGAACTTCGAGCAGCTCAGGGCGTCGCTCGAGGGCGACATGGGCTGAGCAGCGCGCAGACGGGGGCCGTCCGCCATGCCTTCCAGAGGGTTCAGTCGCGCCGTCTGGCTCTTCCCCGCGTGCGTCGGCGCGTGCGCCGTGCTCGCGCTCGCGGTGCCGTCCCGGCGGCAAGCGTGGATGCGGGCGCCCGCCCAGCTCGTCGAACTGCTCGTTGCGCCCGTGAGCGGGCCCGTGTCGCGCCTGTGCGCGTGGGTCTCGCCCCGGCCGGCGCCCGCGGCGCCGGGGCGGCTGGGCGAGCTGGAGCAGGAGAACGCCGAGCTGCGGACGCAGCTGCTGGCGGCGAGCGCGGAGAACGAGCACCTGCGCGGGCTGCTCTCGCAGGCTCGCGTGCTGGCGGCGCAGGGCGCCGTCGGGGTCGACCAGCTCCCCGCGCCGGTGATCGGGGCGTCGGCGGACCTCGCGCGCCCGACGCTGACGCTGCGCGTCGGCACGCGCGACGGCGCCGAGCCCGGGACGGTCGCGACGGTGAGCTTCGTGCACCTGCTGGGGCGCGTGGCGGACGCGCGGCCCCGCTCGTGCACGGTGCTCCCGATCACGGCGCGGGCGTCGGGCGACCTGGACGCGGTGATCATGCGCTCCGGCGCGCCGCTGCGGACGCGGCTCTCGCCGGCGGGGGACGGGACGCTCGTCGGCGACGTGGAGGACAAGCGCGACGGCGCGGGGGAGCCCGTGCTGCCGGGCGTCGGCGACGAGGTGCGCCTGCGCGACAGCGTGCGCTGGCCCGCGAGCGCGCAGATGCTGCTGATCGGCAGGGTCGAGGCGGTGGAGCCGTCGCCGAAGCAGCCGCTGCGGAAGATCGTCCGCGTGCGGCCCGTCGTGGGCGACCTGCTGCGCGTCGGCGAGGTCGTGCTGCACCTGACACCGGCGGGGAGCCGGACGCGCACGGCGGGCGCGGAGGAGGGGCCATGAACGGGCTCGCGCTCACGCTCGTGGTCTGGGCGGCGCTCGGGCTCGAGCTTTCGCTCCGGCGTGTGCTCGCGCTCGGCGACGGCGGGATCGCGCCCAGCTTCGTCGCGTGCGTCGTCGCGTGGATGGCCGTGTTCCTGCCCGCCAAGCAGGCCCGCTGGTGGGCGCTGGGCGTCGGGCTGGTGCTCGATCTGCTCAGCCCGCTGCCGCTCTCGGGCGGCTTCGCCGGGCACGCCGCGGGGCCGTGGGCGCTGGGCCTGCTCGCGGCGAACGAGATCGTGCTGGCGCTGCGGCCGATGGTGATGCGGCGGAGCCCCGTCGCGTTCGGCTTCCTCGCCGCGGTGGTCGGGGCGAGCGCGGGGCTGGTGGTGGTCTTCGTCATGGTGCTGCGCGGCGCGCTCTTCGACGACCTCGCGTGGTCCCCGGCGCGCGAGGCGTGGGTGCGCATCGCCTCGTCGCTTTACACGGGCGTTGTTGGCCTGCTGCTCTCGTTCGGGTTGCTGCCCCTGGCCGACCTGATCGGTATCGCGCCGGCGTCGCCGCTCATTTCCGGGCGGGCGGCGAGGAATATGCAGTAGAGAAGGAAAGGTCGCGGGGCGCGAGAAGCGAGGAGGCGACGGGGCGGGCGGGGAGAGAGACACGGCGGCGAGAGCGTGCCCGGCCGCCGAGCCCCTTCACGTTGCGGCGAGAGTGAGCGGCGCCGGCTGCAATGTTGCGAGCCACTCTGCGACCGCGGCGATCGCGGCGCCGCGGAACGGCTCCTGCGACCAAAGCCCGTGATGGCCCGCGTCGGTGATGGTGACGAGTCGTGCGTTCGGGGCGCGACGGGCGATCTCACGCCCGTCCGCGACCGGGCAGATCCCGTCGCGCCCACCGTGGACGACGAGGAGCGGGACGCGCGCCCGCGCGGCGAGCGCCGCGCGGTCGAAGTTACGCCAGCCCCAGCCCGCGCCGACGCGGAGACCGACGAGGCCCAGCGCCAGCGGCAGGTTGACGCGCCGCGGCATGCCGAAGTGGGCCATCACCGCCGACGCGGGAGTGATGGGCAGGCGGTACGGCGCTTCGGCGATCACGCCGGCGACGCCGGGCGGCGGGTTGTCGGCAGCGGCGGCGATCGAAACACCGGCCCCGAGCGACCAGCCCATGAGGATCACCGGCGTTGTTCCGCCGATCCTCCCGGCGAGCTCGCGCAGCATCGCCGGCTCTCGCCACCCGAGCGTGCTCGACCCCGGGGCATCGCCGTGGCCGGGCATGTCCCACGCGACGACGCGGCAGACGTGCGGCAGGAGCGCATCGGCCCGCGTGAGCGCGCCGATGCGTGAATCGCCCCACCCGTGCGTGAGCACGAGCACAGGGCCCGCCACGTTGTTGCCGGGGAAGTCCCACACCGGCAGGCGGAGGCCCGCGGTTTCAAGCGTCCAGGTTGCGAACTCCCGGCGCGACCCGTCGCTGTGGAGCAGGTCCGCGGGCTCGCGCGGGCGGCCCGCGGCGACGGCGCTGCCGAACGTCCGGCGCGGCGGACGCGCGAGGCGGCTCGCCGTCCACGCGACGAGCGTCGCGAGGGCGATGAGCGCCCCGGCGGCGAGAAGGAGAGCAAGTCCCACCGGGGAGTGTTGGCGCGGGGCGGCGGACCGGCCGGGCGCGCACCCCTGTTCCGCCCCCAACGATGCTTCATGCTCGGTGGAGGCCGTCCATCTCGGTACGCGCGGCAGGCGGTCCTTCCCGGCATCGGTGAGGAGGGCCAGGCTCGGCTGGGGCGCGCGCACGCGGCCATCGTGGGCGTCGGGGCGCTGGGGTGCGTCGCCGCGGACATCCTCGCCCGAGCGGGTGTCGGGACGCTGACGTTGATCGACCGGGATGTTGTCGAGGAGAGCAACCTTCAACGGCAATCGCTCTTCACGGAGGCGGACGCCCGTGAGCAGCGGCCGAAGGCGGAGGCCGCGGCGGACCGGGTCGCCGCGATCAATTCCTCCGTGCGTGTGCGCGTGCACGCCGCGGATGCGCACGCGGAGAACGTCGAGCGGCTTCTTGGGCTCGCCGGGTCGGGAGCGCCGGCCGTTGTCATCGATGGAACGGACAACTTCCAGACGCGGTTCCTCGTGAACGACGTGTGCGTCAAGCACGGCCTTTCGTTCGCCTACGCGGGCGTGGTGGGCACGCGGGCGACGCAGGCGACGTTCCCGGCCGGCGGCGCATGCCTGCGCTGCGTGACGCCGGAGGCGCCGGCGCCGGGCGCGGTTGCCACGTGCGACACGGCCGGCGTCTTCGCGCCGGCGGCGTGGATCGCCGCGGCGGCGCAGGCGGCGGACGCGATCAAGATCCTGGCCGGGGCGGAGCGGACGCTCTCCCGGACGCTTCTCTCGTTTGATCTGTGGGGGAACGAGCGGCGCCGCGTGGCGCTCGCGGGAGCGAAGGACCCGGCGTGCCCGTGCTGCGGGCTGCGCCGGTTCGACTTCCTCGGCGCCCGCGACACGGAGCCGGCGCGTCTCTGCGGCCAGGACGCTGTGCAGGTCGCGGGGGCGGAAGGAGCCCGGCTCGATCTCGCGTCGCTCGCGGACCGCCTCGCGCCCCTCGGCGCGGCTTCGCGCACGAGGTTCATGCTGCGGTTTTCGCCGGCGGACGCGCCGGGTGTCCGGCTCTCGGTCTTCGAGGACGGGCGCGCGATCGTGCACGGCGTGGCGTCGCCGGAACGAGCCCGTTCGCTTTATGCCCGGTTTGTCGGCTGCTGATCGCGGGTCGCGCCCGGTTTCCACAGGACGTCGCGCGCGCCCCAGTCGTTCGCGACGCGGGCGAGCACAAAGAGCAGGTCGCTCAAGCGGTTGAGATACATCATCGCGTGCGGGCTCGTCTCGCCGGGCCGCTCGGCGAGCAGCGTCACGCACACGCGCTCGGCGCGCCGGGCCGACGCCCGGGCGGCGTGCAACGCCGCGGCGCCCGGCGAGCCGCCGGGGAGGACGAAGGTGTTCAGCGGCGCGAGTTTGTCATTGTGGGCGTCGATGATCGTCTCGAGGCGCTCGACCTGTCCGGGGGTGATGCGCAGGGCGCTGCCCGGAGCCTCGTGCGCCCTGATCGGGGTGGCGAGGTCCGCCCCCAAGTCGAACATGTCGTTCTGAAGCGAGCGGAGGATCGTGCCGAGCGACGCCTCGGCGACGCTCGCGGTCGGGCGCTCGCACGCGGCGATGGCGACCCCGATCGCCGTGCTGGCCTCGTCGACGCTCCCGTACGCCTCGACGCGGAGATCGTCCTTGCGCACGCGTGCGCCGCCCACGAGGCCGGTGGTCCCGTCGTCGCCGGTCTTCGTGTATATCTTCGTGAGTCGGACCATTCGTCGCCTCCCACGGCCGGAGCGTAGCGAGGGCGGCCTGTCCGGCGGGACCAGGGAGGGCGTGTGCGGGACACCACGGTTGCGCCGATCACGCGCGGGTTCTGCGCCCGCTGGACGCCGCGGCGCGAGGAGGCGGCGCCGGCCGAGTTCTCGGTGGTGGACCGGGTGCTCTGGGCGCGGCGCATCGTGCCGGGAACGCCCGAGGCGGCGTCGTTCCTCGAGCCGAGCCTCATGCACCTGCACGACCCGTCGCTCTTGCCGGGCCTGGAGGCGGCGGCGGCGAGGATCCTGCGCGCGGCGAGGTCCGGTGAGCGGATCGTGGTCTACGGCGACTACGACGTGGACGGCGTCTCGGCGTCGGCGGTTCTCTGGCACACGCTGCGGGCGCTGTCCCCGGGCGCGGACGTGGGCACCTACATCCCCCACCGTGTGGACGAGGGGTACGGCCTCAACCCGGGCGCGATCCGCGAGCTGTGCGCCGCGGGCGCCGCTGTGATCGTGAGCGTCGACTGCGGCGTGACCGCGGTCGAGAGCGCGTCGGCGGCTCGCGCGGCGGGTTGCGATCTGATCATCACCGACCATCACAACCTGCCGGAGGGGCCGCTGCCCGACGCGTTCGCGATCGTGCATCCGCGGCTGCCGGGGAGCGCGTACCCGTTCGGCGACCTGTGCGGCGCGGGCGTGGCCTTCAAGCTGGCGTGGCGGCTGATGACGATGGCGCACGGCTCGTCCCGGTTGTCGCCGGAGCTGCGCGACCTGCTGCTCGAGCTTCTCGGGCTCACATCGCTGGGCGTGATCGCGGACATCGTTCCCCTGCTGGGCGAGAACCGGACGATCGCGCGGTTCGGCCTGGCCCGCATCAAGCACTCCCGCGTCGAAGGCCTCCGCGCGCTGGTGCACGCCTCGGGTCTCGCCGGGGAAAAGGTCCGCGAGGAAGACGTGGGCTTCAGGCTCGGCCCGCGGCTCAACGCCTGCGGACGCATGGGTCACGCGCGCGAGGCGCTCGAACTGCTCACGACCGCGACGGGGGCGCGGGCGATCGAGCTCGCCGATCAGTTGTCGCGCCAGAACGACGAGCGACGCGCCGCCGAGCGGCGCATGGCGGATCAGGCGGCGGACATGGCGGAGGCCGAGGGGATGACGGGGCCGGCGCGGCGCGCGATCGTGCTCGCGCACGACGACTGGCACACCGGCGTCGTCGGGATCGTCTGCTCGCGTCTGGTCGAGCGCTTCCACAGGCCGGTGATTCTGATGCGCTGCGCGGGCGGCGAGTGCCACGGCTCCGGCAGATCGATCGAGGGCTTCAGCCTGCACGGTGCGCTCGCGCGGTGCTCGCACCTGCTGCTCGGGTTCGGCGGGCACGACGCCGCGGCGGGGCTCCGCCTCGAAACGACCCGGCTCGCCGAGTTCCGCGAGGCGTTCACGGCGGTCGCGAACGAATCGATCGGGCCGGAGGAATTGACGAAGCTGAACCGGTGGGACGCGGACGCGACGCTCGAGGACCTCACGGTCGAGGGCGTGCGCGGGCTCTCGATGCTGGCCCCCTTCGGGGCGGGGAATCCGTGCGTGGCGCTGCGCGTGCCCGGCGTGCGCCTGGCGGCGCGGCCGGAGCTCTTCGGCGCGAACGCGAACCACCTCGGGATGCACGTGCGCTCCCCGGGCGGACGCGTGATGCGCGTCGTCGCGTGGAACTGGGCGAACCGGCTTGAACGCGTCGCGCGGTCGGGCGCGCTCGATCTGTGGATCGAGCCGCAGCTGTCGACCTGGAACGGCTCGACGCGGGTGGAGCCGCGGCTGCTCGACGCGGCGGAGGTCGCTGGGTGAAGATCACCGCAGAGTCGCAGAGGAAGATGAGAAGAGGGCAGACTGATTTGGAGAGTGCGCACGAGCGCAGCTCTTCAATTCCGTCATTTCTGTTCTCAGCGTTCTCTGCGGCTCTGCGGTGAATCTTCTCTTGATCACACGTTCTTCTCGATCGGCGCGCCGATGAGGTTGCCGTACTCGGTCCAGCTGCCGTCGTAGTTCTTGCAGTCCTTGACCCCCAGCAGGTACTTGAGCACGAACCACGTGTGGCTGCTGCGCTCGCCGATGCGGCAGTACGCGATGGATGGCTTGCCCTCGACCCAGCCTGCGCTGCGGTAGAGGGCGCGCAGCTCGTCGGGCCCCTTGAACGTGCCGTCCTGGTTCACGGTGAGGCTCCACGGCACGCTCCTGGCGCCCGGCACGTGGCCGGCGCGCTGCGCCGTCTCGTTCATGCCCGGCGGCGCGATCACCTTGCCGGTGTACTCGTCCGTTGAGCGGACATCGATGAGGTTCGCGGAGCCCTTGGACGAAGCCTCAAGCACTTCCATCACGCGGGCGCGGATTGACGTGTCCGGGTCCTTGGCCCGGTAGTTGGAGCGCGGGAACGATGGCTTCTCCCCCGTCAGCGGGCGGCCCTCCTCGGCGAGCCACTTCACGCGGCCGCCGTTCATGAGGCGGACGTCCCTGTGGCCGTAGAGCTTCATGAGCCAGAAGCCGTACGCGGCGAACCAGTTGTTGTGGTCCCCGTAGACCACGACGGTGTCGGTCTCGCGGATGCCGGCGTCGGACATCAGCTTCTCGAAGTCCTCCTTGCTCAGGATGTCGCGCCGCACCTGGTCCTGGAGCTGGGTCGTCCAGTTGAAGGTCACGGCGCCGGGGATGTGCCCGACGTCGTACTGCTTCGTGTCCACGTCGATCTCGACGAGGCGGATGTTGTCCTTCCCCAGGTTCTGGGCGACCCAGTCGGTCGAGACGAGTGCGTCGGCGTGCGCGTAGCTCATTTGTGCTCTCACTCCTGCGGCGCCAGGTCGGGCGCGTGCTTCACCATCGAACTGACGTACTTGAACACGTTGTCGCAGAACATCATCACGCCCACGCCGTCGGCGGGACGCTCGCGGGCAAGGTATGACCGGGCGCCGTCGAAGATGAGGCCCGAGGAGGGCCCGGCGAACAGCCCTTCGCGGCGGCAGAGCTCGAGGACGGCCGTGTAGGCCCGCTCGAAGGGCACCTCGATGATCTCGTCGATGAGCGAGGGGTCGAAGAGCTTGGTGACCCCCAGTTCCTCGCGGTTGCGGATGCCCGGCACGTCGTGCCCCGCGCTGGGCTGGAGCGCGATGACCTTGATCTTCGGGTTCTTCTGCTTCAGGAACGTCGCCGTGCCCGTCACCGTGCCGCAGGTGCCCAGGCTCGTGAAGAGGTGCGTGACGCGGCCCGACGTCTGGCGCCAGATCTCCGGGCCGGTCGTGCGGATGTGCGCCTTGAAGTTGGTCTGGTTTTCGTACTGGTTGAGCATCAGGTAGCGGTTCGGGTATGTCCTGCTGTAGGTCTTCGCCATCCCGATGCTCCCCTCGCCCATGCCGGGGCTGGGGCACATCGCGTCGGTCATGACGTCGAGCTCGGCGCCCGCGATGCGGAGCATGACCTTCTTCTCGAGCGGCACTTTCTCGGGCACGATCGCCCGCATCGAGTAGCCTCTGGCGCTCGCGATCGCGGCGAGGCTGATGCCGGTGTTGCCGCTCGTGGGCTCGACGATACCGCGGCCCTCGTCCCCGCCCGCGGCGCGGCGGAGCTCGCCCCGCTCCTCCGCCTCGCGGATCATCTCCCACGCGGCGCGGTCCTTGACGCTGCCGAAGGGGTTCATCCACTCGAGCTTCGCGAAGAGCTCGTAGCGGCTCCTGCCGGCGTCCACGTCCTCACGCAGCGGGTGGAGCGCGTTGATGCGCACCGCCGGGGAGGGGTTCTCCTCGGTGGGGAGCATCTCAAAGACGTTGTCGTAGACGCGTGCGGAATGGTCCACGCATGGCTCCTGACGCGGTTGGGATGCCGCGGGAGAACGAACGGTGCGGCCGCGGCGGCCAAGCGTACCTCCCGCGGGAGGCGGGCGAAGGATGGACACCGACCGCGTCCGCACGGGCAGAAGGCGTGGTTTCCGGCGGCGCGGCGCAGCCGATATGGCGGGGCGGACGGCGCGGTCCACCCGGTCCTACTCGGCCCGCTGCACGGCGTGCGCGGCGCCCGGGCCGGGCCCCACGTGCAGCCCGCCGGACTTGCGCCGCATGAAGAGGTTGAGCATCTCGACGCCGAGCGAGAAGGCCATGGCGAAGTAGATGTACCCCTTGGGGATGTGACGGCCGATGCCGTCGGCGACGAGCATCACGCCGATGAGCATCAGGAAGGAAAGCGCGAGCATCTTCACCGTCGGGTGGCGGTCCACGAACCCCGCGATCCTGCCGGAGACCAGGAGCATCACGCCGACGCTGATGACGACCGCGGTGACCATGACCCAGATGTTCTGCGCCATGCCCACGGCGGTGATGACGCTGTCGAGCGAGAAGACGAGGTCGATCAGGATGATCTGTCCGATCGTCGCCCCGAACGAGGCGTGCTTCGCCGCGCCATGCTGGTCGTGCTCCCCCTCCACCTTCGCGTGGATCTCCTTGGTCGCCTTGGCGATCAGGAAGAGCCCGCCCAGGATGAGAACCAGGTCCCGCCCGGTGACGCCGTGGTCTAGGACCGGGATCGTGAAGAGCTCGTACTTCGTCGCCCGCATGATGAGCGAGATCGTGAAGAGGAGCGCGATGCGCATGAACATCGCGAGCGCAAGGCCGATGAGCCGCGCCTTCTCGCGCTGCTCGGGGGGCAGGCGCCCGCAGAGGATCGCGATGAAGACGATGTTGTCGATGCCGAGGACGATCTCCATCCCCGTGAGCGTCACGAGCGCCACAGCGTTCTCGGCGCTCAGGAGCGGGGCCGCGGCGTCGGAAGAGGCCGTCGCGGCCTGGTCGGCCGCCAGAGTCAGGAAGCTCACGTCGGGCATTCGTACCTCCGGTGCGAGTTGGGGCAGAGGCTAGGGGCCGACGCGGGCGGGCAACAACCGCGCCGCCGCGGCATCGAAGACCCCATGATTACCGTTCGTCCGGCGTCCGAACGGGGCGTCACGAAGTTCGGCTGGCTCGACAGCAGGCACACCTTCTCGTTCGGGGATTACCGGGACCCGAAGCACGTGCACTTCCGCACGCTGCGCGTCATCAACGACGACGTCGTCGGCGCGGGGGGCGGATTCGATACCCACCCCCACCGCGACATGGAGATCATCACGGTGATGCTTGAGGGAGAGCT
Source organism: Phycisphaerales bacterium (assembly GCA_035628115.1). Taxonomy (GTDB): domain Bacteria; phylum Planctomycetota; class Phycisphaerae; order Phycisphaerales; family UBA1924; genus BJHL01. Next base: position 144,197 of record DASPKL010000013.1, read on the forward strand.
CGTGCACCGCGACAGCATGGGCCACCAGGAGTCGCTCAAGCCGGGCGAGGTGCAGGTGATGACGGCGGGGTCCGGGCTGCTGCACAGCGAGCACAACGGGTCCGCCTCCGAGCCGGCGCACCTGATCCAGACCTGGATCTTCCCCGAGGCCAAGGGCCTGACACCCTCGTACGCGCAGCGCGAGTTCCCGGTCGGGGCACGCCGCGACCGGCTGGTGCGCGTTGCGGGCAAGGGGAACGGGGACGGCGCGCTGCCGATCAACCAAGACGCGGCGCTGTACCTCTCCCGGCTCACGGCGGGCGGGACGGCGACGCACACGCTCGCACCCGGGCGGGGCGCGTGGGTGCACGTCGCGGCGGGCGAAGCGACCGTGAACGGAACGACGCTCAGGGCCGGCGACGGCGCCGCGATCGAGGACGAGGCGACGATCACGCTCAACGGCGTCGCGCCGGAGACGGACGTGCTGTTGTTCGACCTGGCCTGAAGACGGTCAGACGGTCAGCGTCGCGGCGAACTCCTTCGCCTGCGCGTGGATCTGCTGGCGCAGTTCCGCGATCTTCTCGGTGGAGAGCTTGAGGAAGTCCAGCACGTCGGGATCGATCTGGGTGTTCTGGATGTCGCCCCGGAAGCCGACGCCGCTGTCGGAGGCGAGGCGGTCGGCGACGTAGACGACGGCCGGGAGCGTGCGGTTGTCGCTGCTCACCTCGAGGGGCCGGTGGTGGAAGCCGGTGACGTGCGCGAAGCTCTTGGGGAACTTCCACTTCTCGCACAGCCCCGCGCCGAAGTCCTGGTGGCTCGCGCCGAGCACGCTCACCTCGACGGTGATCATGTCGCACGCGGGCACGCCTTTGGCGTCCTGGCCGATCTGGCGCAGGACTTCCTGCATCTTGGCGCGGTCGAACTGCATCTCGACCATCATGCCCACGTCGTGGATCAGTCCGCCCAGGAAGGCCTCGTCCTGCAGGCCCAGCTTGCACGCGCCGGCGATCATCTTCGCGCCCGCCGCGACGACGTTGCAGTGCGACCAGAGCTCGCGCCCCGAGAAGTGCTGCGAGAGCTCGCCGCCCCGGAAGAGCTTGGCCATGCTGGCGGCGATGGCGATGTTCTTGACGGCGTTGAGGCCGAGCATCACGATCGCGCGGTTGATCGAGCCGATCTGGCCCGGGAGCCCGTAGAAGGAGCTGTTCACGACCTTCAGGATGCGGCTGCAGAGCGCCGGGTCGGTGCTGATGACCTTGTGCAGGTCCTGCGCGGTGGACTTGGGGTTCTCGACCAGTTCGACGACCTTGACCGTCACTTCGGGCAGCGTCGCGATGTGGCTGATCTCGCGGATCGCGGCGTTCACGGCCTGTTCCCGGTCTTGCGTGATGACGCTCATCGACAGCTCCCTGCGCGACACCATGAACCGGGGCGCGCACGTGCGCAGCGCCCGGTGACGGTCCTTCTCGGTCATCGGACCGATCCGGGGGCGACTTGTGTGCAAGGTTCGCGCCCGCGCCGGATAACCGTGTCAGTACGCGTTGCGCTTGCGCAGGAGCGAGGCGGCCCGGAAGTCCGTCCTCGCCAGCACGGCCGCGATGCGCTCGCCGGCCCGGCCGTCCCCGTACGGGTGCTCGAGCCCGGCGAGGTCGAGCGCCCGGGCCGACGCGATCGCGCGGCGCAGCGCCCCGCCCCGGGGTGAATCAATATGAACGACGTTCGCGCAGCGCTCGCGCCCGGCTTGGCGGGGTCCGATATCGACCGCCCGGACGCCGACCGCGGCGGCCTCGATGAGGGCGGCGCTGCTGTTCCCGAGGAGGACGCCCTTCGAGACCGCGAGCCACCGGAGCAGGCCGACGAACTCCTCGCGCGGCAGGTGGTTCTCGGAGCGCACGCCCGCCTGCTTGATCGCGCGCGCGATCCCGGCGCGGCCCGCGTCGAGGTTCGGCATGAGCGCGAGCACGCGCTCACCCTCGAGTTCGTCGAGGATCGCGCTCGCGTTCGCCTCTTCCGTTTCGTCGTCTCCGCCGACCGGATGATGGAGCAGAACGCACGTTGGCGAACCCAGCGCCTCGTAGCGCTCGCCGGAGACGGGGCCGATCGACGCGATCGCGTCGATCGCCGGCGAGCCGACGCGGTGGACACGGAACTCATCCTCGCCCATCGCGATGATGCGCTTCACCGACGCCTCGGTCGCGGGGAAGTGGATGTGCGCGAGCTTCGTGATCGCGTGGCGCATGGCCTCGTCCGCGACGCCCTCGGCCCGGTCGCCGCCGTGGATGTGCGCGACGGCGTAGCCGCCGATGCTGGCCGCCGCGGCGGCCGCGAACGCCTCGACGCGGTCGCCGAGGACGACGACGCACGCGGGCTGGAGCCGGGTGAACTCCCGACCGAACCGGCCGACGCCGGAGCCGACGGCCTGGACGTCTGCGGCACGCCCGGTGCGGCCCGCCACCTGCATCGGGACGATGCCCGCCACCTTGAAGCGGGCCTTGACCTCGTGGAACGTCTGCGCGGGCAGGACGAGGTGCGACCCCGCTGCGATCACGAGCAGTTGGAGCGCGTTGTTCCTGGCGACGGCGTCCATCACCGGTGCGAGAAGGCCGAACTCCGCGCGCGTGCCGGTGATGATCGCGATGCGCGCCCGCGTCGGCTCGACGTCGGGCCCGGCGTCCGGGCGCATTGCGGGTTGGTCGTCCCATCCGTCGCCGATCATGGCGGTGATCGTTGGCCGCGTGCGGGCGACGGGCGGTCGCGTGCGTCACTACGCTCCGGCGTGACACGGACACCCGCCCGGATCCTGCTCGCCGCCCTGCTTTCCTGCGGTTTTTCATCCTTCGCCGCTCCCGCGTCGGCGTGGGACGGGTACGGCCACCGGCTGATTACCCGCCTCGCGGTGCAGAACCTGCGGGAGGACATCCCCGCGTGGGTGCGCGACGACGCCTCGGTTGTCGCGTGCTCCGACGGCGCGCAGACGCCCGACCGGTGGCGCGGCGTGCGGGTGGCGCAGCTCAAGCACCTGAACGACCCGGACCACTACATCGACGTCGAGGACCTGGAGCCGCTCGGCATGACGCTGCGCACGATGCCGCCGCTGCGGCACGAGTACGTGAAGCGCATCGCGCTCGCCCGGTCGTCGCCGGACTTTTCCGGCCCGCCGATCGACCCCCGGAAGGACCTGGCGAAGACGGACGAGTACCCGGGGTTCCTGCCGATCGCGGCGCTCGAGACGTACGGCAAAATCGTCAGCGCCTTCAAACTCGTGCGGATGCAGGAGGCGCTCGGGAAGCCCGGGTCGCAGATCGAGGCCGCCAAGTGGAACGCGCGGGTGCACATCGGCATCCTCGCGCACTACATCGGCGACGCCGCACAACCGCTGCACACCACCAAGCACCACCACGGCTGGGTCGGCGACAACCCGCACGGCTACACCACGGACCGCAAGATCCACGCGTACATCGACGGCGAGATCCTGAAGATCCACAGGATCGGCGACGATGACGTGCGCCCGTCGTGCGACTTCTCGCGTTCGCTCGACAGCTCCGATCTCTTCGGCGAGGTCCTCGCGCACGTGGAGCGGAGCTTCGCCCAGATGGAGCCCCTCTACAAGCTCAAGCTCACCGGCGACCTCGAGAAAGACGAGGGCAAACGGTTCATCGCCTCGCGGCTGGCGGACGGGGCCTCGATGCTCAACGCCATGATCGAGCAGGCATGGATCGACAGCGCGCCGTCGCCGCAGGAGACGCAGGACCTCATCAAGTTCGAGGGAGAAAAGGGCGCGGCGAGCGAAGTCGCGAAGTAGCGGTCACGGTGACGCGGGGGGTGCGGGGGGATGCCGGACAGCTACCAGCGCGAGGCCGCCGCGGCTCTCGCGGCCAGGGCCAAGTCGCGCGCGATCATCCGCGCCGCCTTCGTGATGGGCGGCACGATGATGATCTTGGTCTTCACGTGCGCCTTGGCGGGAGTCAACGATGGGATCGGCTGGTCTTGCATCCTCTTGCCGATCGCATCGATGCTCGCCGTCATTTTCATGAGCTCGTGGGCGAACTACGAGGCCAGCGTTTCCGTGACCGAGGCGCTCGCGGACGGCGTGTGCCCGCACTGCAGGTACCCGCTTCTCACGCAGGCTACGGAGGCGGCTCGCTGGTGCCCCGAGTGCGGCGCAGAGTGGGACGACAAGCCCGGGCCACCGCTCTCGGGCGAGCCGTGAAAGATCCGGATGTACAACCGCTTCTCGTGTTCCAGCGTGAGGCAACGCCCGAACACCTTCGCGCATTGCGCCGCGCGAGGCGGATCGCAAGGCTGAAGATGGCCGTGCTGCTCGTTCTCATCTGCGCGACGCCGGTGGTCGCGTGCTTCGTGGGGTCGATGGCGAACGTTGTTCTTGTTACGGTCGGCGCACTGGCACCGCTCGTGCTGGTCGCGCTCGCCTTTCGTAGCGCGTTCGGTGCGCCGGAGGTCGGTTCGCTGACGGAAGCGATTGCGCAGCGTCGGTGCCCGTTCTGCTGGTACGACTTGTCAGGGCTTGCCCAGCGCCTGCGATCATCCTCGTTGCCCGGGGTGCGGCAAGTCATGGCCTAGCCAGGGCCCGGAGCCTGAGCGGCTGGCATGAACGGTGGAGCTCCCTGAGGCAGAGTTCGACGACCACGAGCTCTTGCCCGTTCTCCGCTCTCCACGCTCCTTCTATCGATCAACCCATCCTTCTCTGCGCCTCTGCGGTGATCTTTCTCCTAGCCTTTCGCCGTGCGCTTCCACTTCCTCGGCACGGGCACGAGCGCAGGCATCCCGATGATCGGGTGCGGCTGCGCCGTCTGCACGAGCGAGGACCCGCGGGACAAGCGCCTGCGCACCGCAGCGGCGGTGACGTTCCGCGACGCCGCCGGCGCGGAGCGTGTCGTGCTGCTCGACGCCGGGCCGGACCTGCGCGTGCAGGCGCTGCGCGCGGGCCTCACGCGCTGCGACGCGATCTTCTTTACGCACAACCACGTCGATCACATCTTCGGGCTCGACGAGGTGCGGCGGTTCAACGCGGTGCAACGCGCGCCGATCGACGTCTGGGCGGACGCGCACACGATGGAGAGCCTGCGGCGCGTCTACAAGCACATCTTCGAGCGCGACCAGAACGTGAACGACAGCTTCGTCGCGACGCTGATCCCGCGGTTGGTCACCCCCTCGCACATCGAGCAGGGCACGGCGGTCGACGCGTGGGGCCTGTCGGTCACCCCGATCCCGCTGCTGCACGGGCGGCTGCCCGTGCTCGGGTACCGGCTCGAGAGCGCGTTGCCCGCCGCCGATGCGATCTTCCCGCTCGCGTACTGCACGGACGTCTCGGGGTTCCCGACCGAGTCGTGGCGGCGTTTCACGGGCCTCAAGACGCTCGTGCTCGATGCGTTGCGCCACCGCCACCACCCGACGCACCTGACGCTCGACCAGGCCGTCTCGATCGCGGACCGCGTCGGGGCGGAGCGCACGTACTTCGTCCACATGGCCCACGAGCTGCCGCACGGGGAGACGCAGGCGTCGCTGCCGGACCGGATGTTCCTGGCGTGGGACGGATTGGTGTTGGGGGCGGAGGGCGCGGCGCGCTAAACTCGCCCGTCGGTGCGTTGGCCGAGCGGTTGAAGGCGCTCGACTTGAAATCGAGTAGGCCCGCGAGGGTCTCGGGGGTTCGAATCCCTCACGCACCGCTTGAAGAGTGACCCCGGGGTCCGCGATCAGGGATTGGTGGCTGCGGGCTGCTCGGGTCGCGCGGACGCGATCGGAACGACCCGGGGCGACCACTCACCGATCACTGATCACCGGTCCCCGATCCTCTCCGGCGGGTCCGGCCGGTTGATGTCCGCCGTCGGCGCGGGCTCGAAGCTCACACGCGATGCGCCCAGCATGGTCCCGCTCGCGAAGGCCAGATCGATCTGGGAGATCTGGTAGTCCGCGAGCGCCCGCACCTCCGCCACCTGCGCGTCCGCGAGCAGGCTGCTCGCGTCGAGGACGTCGTTGCTCGTCGAGCGCCCGAGGTCGAACTGCCGCTGCTCGCTGGCCAGGGCCCTGCCCGCGGCGATCGTCGCCTGCCTCGCCGCGAGGATGCGCTGCCAGCCGGCGTGCAGCGAATCGGCGGCGTCGAGCACCTCGCGCCGGATCAGCTGCTCGCGCAGCTCCCGCGTCGCGGCCCGCTGCATGCGGGCGAGCAGGGCCTGGCGCAGCCGCGACCTCGCCTCCTCATTGTCGAGGGGCACCTCGGCGCTGACGCCGATCGTCCAGTCCGGGTACTGCCAGCGGAAGTTCTGCTCGACGGCGCTCGGGGGCGAGTCGGCCAGGCCGTTCAGGCGGTAGCGGTACGTGAGGTTGACGAGGGGCAGGAGGTCGTTGCGCGCAACGCCGATGTTCACCGCGTCCGCCGCGAGGCGCAGCTCGAGCTCCAGCAGCTCGGCGCGGTTCGCGACCGCGGCGCGCTGGAGTTCCCCGGTGTCGAAGACGTACTCGACCGGGTCGGGCGGCGTCGCGGGGAGGATCAGCACGGGCGTGTCGACCTCGAGCCCGGGCGCGTTGACGATCTGTTTCAGCTCGCGCTGGCGCAGCAGCACCAGGTTGTCGGCGATGACGATCGCCTCGAGGCGCTGCGCCGCGCCGGCCCGCGCGCGGTCGATCTCCACCTCGGGGGAGTTCCCTTCCCGCACGCGGCGCCCCGCGCGGTCGAGCTGCTCGCGGGCGATGTCGAACTGCTGCAGCCGCACGTCCAGCTCCTGCCGCGCCTGGTAGAGCCGCCAGTACGCCCGTTCGGCCTCGGTGAGCTGGCGCAGCACCTCCAGCTTCGTCCGCGCTTCGGCCGCCTGCTCCTCGTAGCCGGCGATCCGGACGGGCGCGGTCGTCACGCGGCGTCCGGCGCCGCGCAGCAGCGGGTGCGAGATCGAGATCTGCGCGTCGGACTCGTACGAGGGGTTGAGGAACGTGAAGCTGTTGCCCACGTCGTCCCGCGCGCCGACCACGTCGACCGTCACCGAGCCGCCGGTGCGGGTGGGAATGCGCACGCCGGCGCCGGCGTTGGTGCTCCGCTGCGTCGAGGAGGCGAGCGTCGAGCCGGTGGGAAACTCCGCGTCGGTGTGGTCCGCCCGGAGCGTGAAGACGGACGTGAAGCGAGCGTCCTCCTCGGTCACGCGCTCCGCGGCGATCGTCGGGTCGATCAGCGCCACGCGCAGGTCGAGATTGTTGGCCAGCGTGCTCGCCCGCACCTCCTCGATGGTGAGCGGCGCCGTCGCGAGCCCCTCGAACTTGGAACGCGACGCGAGCACGTCGGCGACCACCGCGTCGCCGTCGTCGATGTTCACGGGGTCGGGCCGCGCGTGCTGCTTGATCTCGAAGCCCGGCGCCTCGCGCAGACGCGAGAGGGCCACGCGACGCGCGTAGTCGTCCTCCGTAGAAGCGAACGGATTCGAGGAACAAGCCGCGAGCGCGAGCCCCGCCGCGGTGATGATGGGCCCCGCTGTGATTCGTGCTTTGTGATTCACCATGTCTTGTCCGCACGTACCCGCGCCGTATATGCGCGGCACAATGATCGCCCACTCCGTGCCTTCGTTGCCGCGTGCCACTGTGCCATCATCATTCGTGCCGCAACGCCTCGATCGGATCGAGCCTCGCGGCCTTGACCGCCGGGAACATGCCGAAGATCACGCCCGTCGCGGCGGAGAACCCGACGGAGAGGACGATCGCCCACGTGGGCACGCTCGCCTTCGTGACCGGCGAGTTCGGGATCGCCTGGAACCCGAAGACCATCGCGCCGCCGATGGCCAGGCCGACCGCGCAGCCGACGAGGCAGAGCGTCACGGCCTCGACCAGGAACTGGAGCAGGATGACGGAGGGCTGCGCCCCCACCGCCTTGCGAAGCCCGATCTCGCGGGTGCGCTCGCTCACGGAGACGAGCATGATGTTCATGATGCCGATGCCGCCGACGAGGAGGGAGAGCCCGACGATGCCGGCGAGGAAGACGGTGATGCCCGCCGCGACCTGGTTGAACTGGTCGATCACCTGGTCGATCGCTTCGACGCCGAAGGTGTTGGGCTCGTCCGGCCCCAGCTGCCGCATGCGGCGCATGTAGTAGCGCACCTCCTCCTTCATGTCCTCGGAGAGCTCGGGGCCCTTGGTCTGCCCGACGATGTACATGCGCGGCTCGGGGCGCATCATCTCGCCGGTGGAGAAGGGGACGAAGACCTCGGTCTGCGTGTCGTTCATGCCGCCGAACATGGGGCTGGGCTGGCGTGTCTCGACGACGCCGACGACGGTGAACCGGCGGCCCTCGATGAGGATGCGCGAGCCGGTCGGGTCGCTCCCCAGGCGCAGCTCCTCGACGCCCTTGTCGTTGACGAGGCAGACGTTCATCGCCTCGTCCTGGTCCACGCTGTTGAAGGGGCGGCCGATGGTGACGAAGCGCTGCTCGATCTCGTGCCACTCGGGCCACATGCCCTTGATGCTCACGAAGTCCCGCACCTGGTCGCCGGCCTGGACGCGGGCGTTCAGCTCCATGATCGGGCTGATGCGGCGCAGGCTCGGCACGTTGGCCAGCATCCCCTCGACCTCTTCCTTCCTGATGCGGATCTGCCGCCACGAGTAGCGCTCGCGCTGGGTGTCCGGCCGGTCGGGGAAGATCCACACCTTGTTCGCGCCGAAGGTCGCGAACTGGTCGAGCATGAACGTCTTGAACCCCTCGCCGACGGCGGTGACGGCGGTGATCGAGGCCACGGCGATGATGACGCCCAATGTCGTGAGCATCGCGCGGACCTTGTTCGCCCACACCTGCCCGAGGGCGAGCCCGACGGTCTGCATGAAGAGACGGACGATGGTCACGGGACGCCCTCCGGCACCCCGGCCGGCCTGCCGTCGCCCGCCGCGGCGCGCGCGGAGTCGAGCGCCCGCTTGAGATAGTCCTGGTGGATCGGGTCCTGCGACGTCGGGTGGTCGGACATGATCATGCCGTCGCGCAGGCGGATGATCCGGTCGGCGTAGCCGGCGATGTCCTCCTCGTGCGTCACGACGATGACGGTCTGGCCCTCCTTGTGGAGGTTCTTGAAGAGGGCCATGATGTCCTCGCTCGTCTTGCTGTCGAGCGCGCCGGTGGGCTCGTCGGCGAGGAGGAAGCTGGGGTGGTTCACCAGCGCCCGCGCGATCGCGACGCGCTGCTTCTGGCCGCCGGAGAGCTGGTTGGGGCGGTGCTCCATGCGCTCGCCCAGCCCCACGCGCGTCAGGGCCTCCTTGGCTTTCTTCTTGGCGCCGAGCCACCCCGTGGGGGAGTAGATCAGCGGGAGCATGACGTTCTTGATCGCCGTCGCGCGGTTGAGCAATTCGAACGACTGGAAGACGAAGCCGATCTGCTGGTTGCGGACGCGGGCGAGCGCGGTCGCGCTGAGCTTGTGCACGGGCTTGCCGTTGAGGTCGTACGCCCCGGCGGTCGGCTGGTCCAGGCACCCCAGGATGTTCATGAGCGTGCTCTTGCCCGAGCCGCTGGCGCCCATGATCGCGACGAACTCGTTGTCGCCGACGTCGAGAGAGACGCCGCGGAGGGCGTGCACGTGCTCGCTCCCCATGCGGTAGGTCTTGCGGAGATCGCGGATGCGGAGGGGCATGTCGTCGCGGTCGCCCTTCTTCAGGCCGGCTTGCGCTGCGCGCCGTCGGCGGCCACCGCGGTCGCGTCCTTGCCCTTCTCGCCGGGCTCCCTGGGCTTCTCTTCGGTGATCGTTTGCTCGTGCTCGAGCTTCGTGAGCACCTTGAAGGGCCCCGTGACGATCCTCGCGCCCGCGTCGACGCCGGACTTGATCACCGTGTGCGTCTGGTCGCTCGGGCCCACGAGCACGGGGACGGGCCACGCCTTGCCCGCCTTCTCCACGTACACGACGCGGACGAACTTCTTCCCCGGCTCGATGTTCGGGTTGTCGCGCGTGACCTCGGCGGGCAGCTCGTCGACGGCCCTGTCGAGGATCGCCTGCGTCGGCGCCTTGAGGACGCCGTTGAACATCTCGACGTCGATGTCCACGCTGGCCGTGAGGCCCGATCGCAGCAGCAGGTCCGCCGGCCGCTCGATCAGGATCTCCGTCTCGAAGTACCGGGCCCCGTTCTGGTCCTGCTCGCGCTTGAGGCCGATCGCGGTCACCTTCCCGGTGAGGCGCATGTCCGGGAAGGCGTTCACGAACACGGTCGCGTTCTGCCCGACCGCCACCTTCGCGATGTTCGCCTCGTCCACGCGCGCCTTGACGAGCATCACGTCGAGGTCGGCGACCTCGAGGATCACCGAGCCGGGGTTGTTCAGCGTCCCCACCACCACCGTCTCGCCGATCTCGGCGTTGAGCTTGGTGATGATCCCGTCGATCGGGCTGGCGATCGTCGTGTTCGAGAGGTCCTTCTCCGCCCGCCGGATGTTCGCGCGGGCGCTCACGATCGAGTGCTCCACCTGCCGCAGGGCGCTCGTCGCGCGGTCGTACGCGAGGCGGGCGGCGTCCAGCTCCGCCGCGGCGATGTCGCCGCCGGCCACGAGCTTCTGCCTGCGGTTCAGCTCGACCTCGGCGTTCACGACCTCGGCGCGGGCGCCCTCCAGCCGCGCTTCTTCCGACTCGAGCTGGGCGCGCGCGGCGTCGACGATCGCCTGCAGGTCGCGCGCGTCGAGGCGCAGGAGCACCTGCCCCTGCCGGACCCGGTCGTTCTCCTTGACGTTCAGCTCCACGATCCGCGCCGAGACCTCGGCCGAAATCTCGACCACGCGCACGGGCTCGAGCTCGCCCGGCGCGTTGATCGTGCGCACAACCTTGCCCGTCTCGACCGTCCCGAAGCGCACCTCCTTCGCGCGCATCTTCGGGTTCATCTGCTGCATGAACTTCTCACGCAGCCCGGACGATTCCGCGTACCACGCCGCGCCCCCCACCAGGAGCGTCAGCACGAGCACGATGCCGAATATCCACTTCCACACGCGGCGGTTCCTTGCGCTCTTTGCGGCTCTTGCTCCCCGGCCCGGGCCGCGAACGCCCGGGACCCGGATGTACGGATCGTTCCGACTTCCGTTACTGTTTCGCTCCGGTCACGCCGTCTTGTTCGGCTTCCCTCGGTTCTTCTTTCGCGGGGAGCCGGCCGACGACCCTGGCGACGGGGAAACGCCGCCTCGCGACGAGCCAATCGTCGAAGAAGTTCCACGTCGTGAGGCCGTCCTCGCAGGAGGGCTCCAAAAGGTAGATCGCGAGCGTGCCGAGGGGCTGGTCGGTCCGAACGAGCGTCGCGCCCGCGGGCACGATGACGCGGTCGCGAGCGCTCGAGACCTCGACGTCCATCAGCGCGTGACCCTGCCAGACGCGGGAGGCCTGCGAGACCTTCGAGACCGTGTAGACCTCGCATTCAAGTTCGTGCACCGACTCAAGCGTGTCGATGCGAAGGCCGTGCAGACTCAGGTTCTCGACGACGGCGGGGACTTCATCGAGAAAGACGTACGCGTTCGGCCGCGTCACGGCGAGGGCCGGGTCGTACCGGTTCATCACAGTGACCTCGTACTCCTTGTGCTCCTTCGTCGGCACGAGCTTGCCGTTGCGCTCCTCCTCGGCGTACCCCTTGACGATGCTCGTGCCGGGCGCGGGGGCGACCTTGGTGCGGATCACGACCTCGCCACCGCCTCGCGCACCGTGCTCGTCGGCCGCCTTGCAGAGCCCCCGCACCGTCTCCGCGTTCGCGGCGCAGTAGCGCAGAAGCTCGAGGCAGAACGCCCGCGTCCCCGCGATCCGGTCGCGGTACGCCGAGTACGAGTACGACTCGCTCAGCACCCCCAGCCGGCCGCGCAAGCCGAAGTAACCCGTCGAATACCGCGGCATCGGCGGGAACGTCTCCCACTTGGTGTGACCGCGGGGCGGCGAGCCGTGCTCCCCCTCGAAGTCGCCGTAGAAGAAGGTGTCGATGCCGTGGCGCTCGCTCATGGCGCGGTCGATCTCGGGCCACACCCGGTCCCGCACGTGCTCGATCAGGCCCGGGTCGCCCGCCGGGACCTTGGGGCCCGCGTACGTGATGAGATACCGGTGGTAGCTGCCGTTGGTCGTGTGCCCGTCGACGATCAGGTGCGGGCCCCACGCGTTGATGAACGACACGATCGCGCGGGCCTCGGGCGTCTCGAGCTTGCACCAGTCGCGGTTGAGGTCCAGGTCCATCGCGTTGTGGCGGATCCCCGCGCCCCGCGCGGGTCCGTCCTGGCCGGGCCTGTTCACGGTGATGTCGCCGATGCGGTCGTTGCCGTCGGCGTTGTAGATCGGGGCGATGCAGACGACGATCTTCTTCAGGAGCTCGTCGGCGTCGGCCGCTCGCTCCGGGTGCCCGGGGAGCGCCAGCTCACGCGCGAGCATCAGCAGCGCCTCTTTCGCGTCCACCTCGCCCGCGTGGATGTTCCCGAAGAGCAGCGCGACGAGCCGCCCCTCGCCCTCGGCCAGCGCCAGCGCCTCCTCCGGCGTCGAGACCGGCGGGTCGCTCAGCACGATCACGGGCATGTCGCGCCCCTCGACGGTCGTGCCCATCGAGACGCGCCGGGCGTGCGGCGACGCCGCGGCGACTTTGTCCATCAGGGCGACCACCTCGGCGTGCAGGCTCGTCGCCTCCCAGTTGCTCGCCTCCGCCACGGTCTCGAAGCCCGGCGCGGGCGGCGGCGGAGCGACGGGCGCGGTCGGTTGCGCGAGCGCCGCCGTGCTCAGGGACGCGAGCACCGCGAAAACGACGGAGGTCCGGCTGGTCATCGGGGCATTGTTCGCGGGAAGAGAAGATTCAGCGCAGAGGCACAGAGAAGATGAGATCGATGAGACGAGATGTGTTGGGTTGAAGAAGCGGAGGCTAATGGCGCCCGCACCCGCGTCTTCAACCCAGCATTCCTCTTCTCTTCCTGCTCATCTTCTCTGTGTCTCTGTGCTGAAATCGGACTCCCACCGCTCACTCCCCCGCCACGTACGTGATCTTCGTAAACCCCGCGTCGCGGGCGGCCTGGATCGCCGCCGCCGCCGCCTCCACCGGCACGCGTCCGTCGACCCTGATCGACACGCCCGGCTCCTTCGGCAGCGCGCTCAACAGGTTCAGGAGCGTCGCCCGCGAGCGCACATCCCGGTCGCCGAGCATGTAGCGGACGGCCCCGCCCTCGGCCGGCTCGACGCGCAGCACCTGCGGGTGCAGCGCCGACGCGCCCGCCGCCGCTTTCTGCACCTGCAGCGCGCTCGACAGTTCCGACTCCTCGTCCGCGAGGTTGCCCGCGATGATGAAGTAGAAGAGGAGAAACAGGACGACGTCGATGAGCGCGACGAGCGGCAGGCGCAGCTCGGCGATGTCCAGCCTCCGGCGTGTGCGGCGTGACATCCGCAATCAGCCCGCCCCGCCTTCCGGCGCGGTCCCGAGCTTCCAGCGCACGAACCCCGCGGCCCGCAGCGCCGCCGCCAGCTCGTTGAGCCTCGCCGCCGGGCACTTGCGGTGCGCACGCACGATCACGGTCACGGCGGAGGGGTCGTCGCCGAGCTTGCGCGTCGCGGCGAGGGCCCGGGCGTCGGTCGGCTCGCCCAGGATCGAGAGGGCGCCCGTCTCGTCCATGTCGATGAAGACCGCGGCCTCCGGCGGCTGCCGGCCGGGGTCGCCCTTCTCCGGCGGCAGGTCGAGGGGTTTCTGCTCGGTGCGGGAGAACTGCGACGTGAGCGTGAAGAAGACGATGAGGAGCATCACCACGTCGATCATCGGCGTGAGATCGAACGAGGCCTCCTCCGTGCGCCGCTTCGTGATGATCATCGGCCCACCGCCGCGGGGCGGGCCGCGGGCGGCGGGGCGCCGATCGCGCCCGCCGTCTTCATCGCGTTGCCCGCCTGCACGATGCCCGTGTAGCGCTCGAGCGTGACGCCGATGTTCGCGGCGAGCGCGTCGATCTTGCGGCGGAAGAGCGCGAAGGCGATGGTGCACGGGATCGCGACCACGAGGCCCTCGGCGGTGTTCACCAGCGCCATCGACATGAACGTCGCGAGCTGCGTGGAACGGGCCGAGCCCGTGAGCGTGCCGATAGTGCGGAACGCGCCGATCATGCCGATGACCGTGCCCAGCAGCCCGAGCATCGGGCCCACGGCCGCGATGATGCCGATGCCGTCGTTGCTCCGGTGCAGCCGGTCGACCTCGGCGATCGCGCCCTCCTCGATCCCCGTGCGGAACTCGAGCATGCCGAAGGGGGAGTTGGCGCACCGCGCCAGCGCCGACGCGACGACGCGCGTCAGGAAGCTGTCGTTGTCCGGGTGCGAGCAGACCTTCTCGACTTCCTTCAGGTTGTTCTCGCGCAGCAGCATCTCGACCCGCGCCGCCACCTCCGGCGGCGACTGCCGCCGTTCCCGCAGCATCAAGGCGTTGCGGACCATCAGGGCCACCGCGGTGACGGACAGCCCGATCATCACATAGGAGATCAGCCCGCCCTCGCGGATGTACCCCCAGAGCGACGTCGATTCTTCCGCCGCGTCGGGCGTCGGGGGCGTGGTCTGGGCGAGGATGCACAGCAGGTGGTCGAGGTTCATGCTCGGGTAGTTCTCGCGGCGTCAAACGCACGGCCCGTTTGTCGGGACGGCGGGTCGCGCGGCGCGGTGCTCGCACGCCCGGCACGACAGTCTAGACGGTTGTACGGGGACGCCGTTCCCCGGGTTGCTCCCGCATCGGCGGCCGGGACGTGATCTGGGATTGGGGATCGGGGAGTGGTGGCGGCGGGACGCCCTGATAACGCCGTGCGATCCGAGCGTCGCACGGCGACCATTCACCGATCACCGCTCCCGTCACCTGAAAGAACACCCCTTTCAACGCCGAATCTGAGGCCATCCCGCCTACGCTCGGTCCCTATGCCCAAGAAGACCATCGCCGGCGTCGAGACCCGCGGAAAACGCGTCCTGATCCGCGTCGACTTCAACGTCCCGATCGAGGATGGGCAAGTCACCGACGACCGCCGCATCCGCGAGGCCCTCCCCACCATCAAGAGCGTCATCGACCGGGGCGGGCGCGCCATCCTCCTGAGCCACCTGGGGCGCCCGGAGGGGAAGTTCGATCCGGGCTTGAGCCTCAGGATCGCCGCCGACCGCCTCTCGCAGCTCCTCGGCAAGCCCGTCGGCTTCCCGAGCAACGACTGCACGGACGAGAAGGCGGCCGCCGCCGTCGCCGCGATGAAGGACGGGGACGTGATCCTCCTCGAGAACGTCCGGTTCCACCCCGGCGAGAAGAAGGGCGAGCCAGCCTACTGCGCCCGGCTCGCGTCCTACGGCGACGTCTACGTCAACGACGCCTTCGGCACCAGCCACCGCGCCGAGGGGAGCATGGTGGGCGTCCCCATGTCCATGGCGGGCAAGCCCCGCGTGATGGGCTTCCTCGTCGAGAAGGAACTCAAGTACCTCGACGCCGCGATCGCCAAGCCCGCCAAGCCTTTCGCCGTCGTCCTCGGCGGGGCCAAAGTCTCGGACAAGATGGGGTGCATCGAGAACCTCTTCCCCAAGGCCGACATGATCCTCGTCGGCGGCGCGATGGCGTACACATTCCTCAGGGCCCTCGGCAAGAACGTCGGCGAGAGCAAGGTCGAGGGCGACCGCGTCGGCGACGCCAAGCGCATCATCGAGATGGCGGCCAAGAGCAAGTGCGAGCTGCTCCTGCCCGTCGATCACGTCTGCTCCACGCAGTTCAGCGAGGACTCGGGGGACATCGAGGTCTTCGACGAGCACGTCAAGGACGGCTTCATGGGCCTGGACATCGGCCCCAAGACGCAGACGCGCTTCGCCATGGCGCTGCGCAAGGCCAAGACGATCGTCTGGAACGGCCCGATGGGCGTCTTCGAGTTCCGCCCCTTCGCCACCGGCACGCAGCAGGTCGCCAAGGCGATCGCCGACGCGACCAAGGCCGGCGCGACGTCGATCGTCGGCGGCGGCGACTCCGCCGCGGCGGTCGAGAAGTTCAACCTGGCGTCGGCGATGAGCCACGTCTCGACCGGCGGCGGCGCGAGCCTCGAGATGCTCGAGGGGAAGAAGTTCCAGAGCGTGGAGCTGCTGGACAACGCGTAGACCCGCGGTCGCCCGCGCCGCCGGCCGCGGGCCATCCCCTGAATAAGACCCGCAGCGCCCCGCACGCACCGTTGCGGGCCTTAATCGGCGCGGGCCTTGATCGCGTTCGCGTATAGATGGATTTGAAATGGAAGGATCGTCGTCGGGCGACGCCGTCCTTGTTCTCGGCGCTCCGGCGAGCGCGGTTGCGCGCACGAAAGCGCTCTTCGCCCCGGAGGGGCGCAGGGTTGTAGCCACGGGTGGAGCGGTGCGCAGCACCGCGCAACCCGTGGAAAGCGTCGAGGAGAAACTCACCGCC
>DASPKL010000014.1:0-242474 GCA_035628115.1 Phycisphaerales bacterium
GGCGGTGAGTTTCTCCTCGACGCTTTCCACGGGTTGCGCGGTGCTGCGCACCGCTCCACCCGTGGCTACAACCCTGCGCCCCTCCGGGGCGAAGAGCGCTTTCGTGCGCGCAACCGCGCTCGCCGGAGCGCCGAGAACAAGACCGGCGCCGCCGGACGACGATCCTTCCTTCTTTGAAATCTACATATGCGCGCACCGATTAAGGCCCGCAACGGTGCGTGTGCGGCCTTGCGGGTCTTATTCAGGGGAGAGGGGACGGAGATCGGAGCACGCTCGTTCGCTCTCTTCCACTCCGTGCCTCCGCGTCTCCGTTCGTACCCTTCACTCCGTGCTCGTCCTCTCCGTCATCCAGGGGCCCGACAAGGGCCGCAAGTTCGAGCTGCCCGACCACGAGCCGCAGCTCATCGGCCGCAGCAGCGAGGCCCTGCCGCTCGATGACAACGCCATTTCCCGCCGGCACGCGGAATTGACGCCCGACGACGGCGCGTGGTGGATCCGCGACCTCTCGAGCCAGAACGGCACCTACCTCAACGGCGTCCGCCTGACGGACCGCACCCGCCTGCGCCCCGGCGACCAGGTGCGCGTCGGCCAGACGGTGCTCGTCTTCGGGATGATCCCGGGCCGCCCGCCCGACGCCGTGCGCGTCGTGGGCCCGGGCCGGCTCGAGGCCTCGATCGAGCGCACGCTCCCGAGCTATTCCCTCGCCGAGCGCGGGCTTATCGCGGGCGGGTCCAACAACGACGACTCGGTGATCCTCGCCGAGCCGGAGCCGCGCCTGGCGGCGATGGACCACCTGCGGATCATCTACCGGCTCACCAGCATGCTCAGCGAGCGCGTGCTGGAGCGCAGCGAGCTGCTCGAGGGCGTGATGGACCTCGTCTTCAGCGAGTTCCACCCCCAGCGCGGCTGCATCGTGCTGGTGGAGGCGGGGGCGGCGGACGGTCAGCCGGCGTACACGCCCCTCGCCGTGCGATACGCCAACGCGCCGATGGACGCCGAGGAGGCGAAGATCCACGTCAGCCGCACGATCCTGCACCACGCCGTCACCAAGAACGAGGGCGTCCTCTCCAGCAACGCGATGAACGACCCGCGCTTCGCCAGCGGCGACAGCGTGCAGCGCCTCACCATCCGCAGCGCCATCTGCTCGCCCGTCCGCTTCCGCGAGAAAACCTACGGCGCGATCTACATCGACAGCTCCGTCGCCAACTTCACCTTCACGAGCGAGCAGCTCGCCCTCATGAACGCCATCGGCCAGCACGCGGGCCTCGCGCTCGCGAACGCGGAGCTCTACCAGCAGAAGCTCCAGTCCGAGCGCCTCGCGGCGATCGGCGAGACCGTCGCGACGCTGAGCCACTCGATCAAGAACATCCTGCAAGGGCTGCGGGGCGGGGCCGACGTCGTCGAGATGGGCCTCAAGAAAGAGGACCTCAAGATCGCCCGGGGCGGCTGGCCGATCCTGGAACGCAACCTCGCCCGCATCATCGGCCTCACGATGAACATGCTCGCCTTCTCGCGCCAGCGCCAGCTCGAGATCTCCCTCACGCAGGTCGGGCCGATCCTCGAGGATTGCCAGCAGCTCCTCGAGACGCAGCTCCAGTCAAAGCAGGTCGCGCTGATCATCGACGTGGACCCGGAAACGCCGCCCGTGCCCCTCGACGGCGTGCTCGTGCACCAGGCGCTCATGAACCTGCTCGGCAACGCGGTGGAGGCCGCGCCCCCGGGCGACGGCGCCGTCACCGTGCGCGTCGTCTACCGGCCGGGGCTGCCCGCCGAAGAGGATGACCCGCCGCGGCCGGCGCGGGTCGAGATCAGCGTCATCGACAACGGCCCCGGCATCCCCGCGAGCAAGCTGCGCTGGGTCTTCGAGCCGTTCCACACCACCAAGGGTTTGCGAGGGACGGGGCTGGGGCTGGCCGTCGCCAAGCGCGTGGCCGAGCAGCACGGCGGCGCCGTCACGGTCGAATCGGTCGAGGGCAAGGGAGCGACGTTCCGCATGATCCTGCCCGCCGAGGGGCACCACCTCGCCGACCCGAGCGCCACGCACGGCCACAAGAACGGGGAGGGCGTGTGACGCGCCTCTCGCGACGCGACGTCCTCGCCGCGGCGCTCGCCGGCGCCGCGTTCGCGACCGCGCCGCGCGCTCTCGCGCGCCGGGAGCCGGCGGGGCCGTCCGTACCCGCCGCCCTGCCGGCGCTCGCGCGGGGCGTCAATCTTTCGCACTGGTTCTGGCTCTCGCGGGGCGACGGGTACATCACCGAGCACGATGTGCGCCTGCTGGCCGACGCGAAGGTCGGCGGAGAAGAGCGGGTCTTCACGCACGCGCGTCTGCCGATCGATCCGGCGTTCATCTGGGACGGCAAGGGCGGCGCGATCGCCGAGAACCTCGCGACGCTGCGGCGCGCGGTCGAAGTGCTCCTCGGCGCCGGGCTCGGCGTCGTCATCGATCCGCACCCGCGCGACGGCGTGCCGTGGACCGACCCCAACGCGGGCGTCTTCGAGCGCGAGTACGGGAGCATGTGGAAGGCGCTCGCGGCGGAGCTTGCCGGCACGGACACCGCGCGCGTGGCGATGGAGATCATGAACGAGCCGCACGACCTCGACCGCGCGGACCGGTGGGCCTCGCTCCAGAAGAAGCTCGCCGCGGTCATCCGCGAGCACGCGCCCGGCCACACGATCATCGCCACCGGCGACAACTGGGGCGGCATCGACGGCCTGCAACGCGTCGAACCCCTGACCGATCCGAACGTCGTCTACTCCTTCCACTGCTACGACCCCGCGATCTTCACGCACCAGGGCGCGACGTGGGGATGGAAGCCGTGGGAGCACGCGTGCGGGCTCGACTACCCGAGCGCCGGGGCCGCGGACGCGGCGGGCCGAATAACCGACCCGCAAGCCCGCGCCGCGGCGGAGGCGTACGTGCGCGACAAGTGGGACGGCGTGAAGGTGCGCGGGCGCTTCGGCGAGGCGCACGCGTGGGCGACGCGGCACAACGCCCGCGTCTACTGCGGCGAGTTCGGTGTTCACGCCAAGTGCACGCCCGTGGGCGGCCGCGGGTTGTGGATCAGGCACGCCGCGGACGCGTTGCGCGCCCTGGGCGTCGGGTGCGCGGCGTGGGACTACGCCGGCTCCTTCGCCCTCGCGAGCGGAGAGCCGGGGAAGCGCACGCTCGACGAGGGACTGCTCGCGGCCCTCGCGGGCGCGCCCGCGCCGTAGACTCGCCCGTGAGCGCCGTCATCGGCATCGACCTCGGGACCACGAACAGCCTCGCCGCCGTGTGCGACGAGCGCGGCCCGCGCGTCCTGCGCGACGAACGCGGCGACGCGCTCGTCCCGAGCGTCGTCCGCTTCGAGCCCGACGGATCCGTGATCGTCGGCGAGCGTGCGAAGCGCGAGGCCCCGGAGCACCCGCTCACGACCGTCTCGAGCGTCAAGCGGCTCATGGGCCGCAGCGTGCGCGACGCCGCGCCCGACCTGCCCTTCCTCGGATACGAGGTCGTGCCCGGCGAACGCGAGACGGCACGCGTGCGCGTGCCGCTGCCGGGCGGGCGCGAGCTTCTCCTCTCGCCCGAGGAGGTTTCGGCCCGGATTCTCACGGAAGTGAAGCGCATCGCCGAACGGGCGCTCGGCCGGCCCGTGTCGCGCGCCGTCATCACCGTGCCGGCGTACTTCGACGACGCCCAGCGGCAGGCCACGCGCACCGCCGCGCGCCTCGCAGGGCTCGAGGCGGTGCGGATCGTGCCCGAGCCCACCGCCGCGGCGTTGGCGTACGGGCTGGGCGTGCGCGAAACCCGCGAGCGGACGGTGTGCGTCTTCGACATGGGCGGGGGCACGTTCGATGTCTCGGTGCTGCGGCTGACTCCCCGCGGCGCGGAGGGAGAGCGCGACTTCTACGAAGTCCTCGCGATCTCCGGCGACACGCGCCTGGGCGGCGACGACGCCGACCACGCGCTCGTCGAGTTGTTCGCGCGCGAGATCGGCGAGGACGCGTCCTCGCCCTCGGCGCGCCGGGCGCTGCTCGCGGAGGCGGAGCGCGTCAAGATCGCCCTCTCCGAGGCGGAGAGCGCGACGGCCCGCATCCCGACGCCGGCGGGCGCACGCGAGCGAGCGGTGTCGCGCGGTGAATTCGAAGCCCTTATCGAGCCGCTGGTGCAGCGCGCCCTCCGCGCCTGCGGAGCGGCGATGCGCGACGCGCAGAAGAAGGGCGCCGGGCCGCTCGACGCGCTGGTGATGGTCGGCGGCTCCACGCGCACCCCGCTCGTGCGCCGCCGCGCGAAGGAGTTCTTCGGTGTCGAGCCCTACACCGCGCTCGACCCGGACCTGGTCGTCGCGCTCGGCGCGAGCGTGCAGGCCGCGCTCGTCTCGGGCGCGGCGAAGGGTTCGCTGCTGCTCGATGCGATCCCGCTCTCGCTGGGCATCGAGACCGCGAGCGGCGCCGTCGCCAAGCTCATCATGCGCAACAGCACGCTCCCCGCGAAGGCGACGGAGATGTTCTCCACCGGCGTGGACAACCAGACGGGCATCCGCATCGCCGTCTATCAGGGCGAGCGCGAGATGGCGGCGGACTGCCGCATGCTCGGGGAGTTCCACCTCCGCGGCCTCCCGCCCATGCCGGCCGGCGTGCCCCAGGTGGAGGTCGAGTTCTCCGTGGACGTCAACGGCGTGCTGAGCGTCACCGCGCACGAGCGGCGCAGCGGCAAACGGGCCGCGCTGCAGGTCGTGCCCAACCACGGCCTCACGCCGGAGGACGTCGCCCGCATCGAGCGCGAGAGCGTGACGCACGCCCGCGAGGACATGACCCGCCACCGCGTGGCGGACCTCGTCACCAACGCTTCGCTGGACGTCCGCTGGATCGGCGACGGCCTTGCCGCGCACCGGGCCGCCCTCGACCCCGCCTACGCCGCGGAACTGGACGAGCGTCTCGCCCGCGTCAAGGGCCTCGTCGACGTCGCGAAGGCCGACTGGAGAAGCGTGGACCCGGACGTGTTCTATAAGGAAAAGGAAGCCCTCGACCGGGCGAGCGTCCGCCTCCAGGAAGTCTCGATCGCCGCGAGTCTGCGCTCCCGGCCCGCAACCTGACCTGCGCGGGCCCGGATAACCGACCGTGCCGTCCGGGGTGCCGATAAGCCTGAACCCGCCCGCCCGCCGAGTCGATGATCTCCCGGGGATCCACCCGGAGCGACGCATGTTCAAAACGATCAAGGCGGCGCACGCCGCGGCGGCCTTGGCCGCTCTCCTGGCCCACGGCGCGTGGGCGGCGACGTACTACGTCCGCGCGAGCGGCAGCGACTCGAACAACGGCACGAGCCCGTCCACCGCCTTCCGCACCATCACGCGCGCGATGACCGTCGCCCGCAACAACGACGTCGTCTGGGTGGGCGCGGGGACGTACAACGAGTCGATCACGCCGTCCTTCGCGGGCCTGAGCGCCGCGAGACGCCTGCGCCTCGTCGGCGACACCGACGGCGCCAAGACCGGCGACGCGGGCACGGTCACGATCACGCGCCCCTCCGGCACGGTCCTCAACATCAACCGCAACTTCGTCTCGGTCGAGCGCGTCGTCGTCGCCGGCGGCACCGACGCCGTCGTGTGGAGCGGCAACTCGGGCCGCCTCTCCGGCGTCACGATCGAGGACTTCGCCGACGACGGCCTCGTCGCCAGCGGCGCCGGCCTCACCCTGCGCACCGTCGCCATCCGCGACGGCGCCGACGCGGCGATCGAGATGTCGGGCGGGACCGCCACGGTCGATTGGCGCGTCGGAACGGTCTCGGATACATCGCGCGGTGTGGTGATCGGCGCCGGGACGCTCACGGTCCAGCGCGTGCGTTTCTCGTCCTTCGCCGGCGCCGCGCTCGCGCAGACCGGCGGGAGCGCCACGCTGATCAACTGCGTGCTCGACGGCGGCGGCACGGGCGTGAGCGCCGTCGGCGTGGCGAGCAACAGGCTCTTCCTCCGGAACTGCACCCTCGCGAATCTCGGCACGGGCGTCTCGCTCCGCGGTGTCACGACCACGGTCACCAACACCATCTTCAGCGGCATGAGCGCCGGCGTCTCACGCATCAGCCCCACGCCCGCGACGACGCTCACCCACACCAACAACCTTTACTGGTCCGTCACCACCCCCCTCTCCGCCCCGTGGAGCACGGGCGCCACCGACGTGCAGGCGGACCCCGCGTTCGTCAACGCCGCGTCGGGCAACTTCGCCCTCGGCGCCGCCTCCGCCGCGGCGAACGCCGGCACCGCGACGAGCGCCCCGGCCAACGACTTCCTGGGCTGCCCGCGACCCCTCGCCGGCTCCCACGACATCGGCGCGTACGAACGCGGCGTCACGCCCGCGGGCACGCCCTACTTCGCCGACTTCCAGACCGCAGGCTCCACGCCCGGCGCGGAGTGGTCGGTCACGAGCCGCACGCTCAACACGGCGGGCCTCACCCGGGCCATCGGCAACTTCGGCAACGAGGACCTCACGCTCCAGCTCGCGACGACCCCGGGCGTGCGGTACACGCTCATCTTCGATCTCTACACGCTCGACACGTGGGACGGCGACAGCGCGTCCAACGGCGGCGACGCGGTCCGCATCGCAACGCGCAGCGCCGTGCTCGTCGAGGACACATTCGCGCGGAGCATCCAGACCCCGTCGACCAGCCCGTACACCTCCACGCTCACGCCGTTCCGCTGGACGAGCAACCTCGGCGGCCAGTCGAGCGCCGACGGCAGGTGGCGCGTCGTCGCCCGCTTCACCGCGACGGACGCCCAGACGCCGATCACCTTCTCGGCCGAGAACCTCCAGAGCCTCGCCGACGAATCGTGGGCGCTCGACAACGTGCGCGTCGTCGCCACGGCGCAGGAGGGCCCGTACATCGCGCCCTTCGCCGAGGTTGGGCGCCCCGCTCAGTGGTCGCGTCAGTGCTTCACCGCCAATCCGAGCACGTTCCGCACCGCCCCGCTGCTCTGGTGCGACATGAACGCCGACGGCCTGCTCGACAGCCTGCAGGGCGGCAACGCCGCGACGCACGCGCTCCTCAACAACGGGGGCGGCTGGTCCGCCACCTCCCTCCCCGGCGCATCGTGGGTCGGCGCCGTCACCGACTACAACAACGACCGTGTCCCCGAAGCCTGGCGCACGACCGACGGGTCCGCTTTCCAGGCCGGCGTCTACACCTCGACGTGGACGCCGGTTGTTTTCGCGAACCCGATCGCCGGCGTTTCCGGCGTGGGGGCCGTCGCCGCGGCGGACTTCAACGCCGACGGCGCCCTCGACCTCGCCCTCATGGGCACCGGCGGCAACTACGTCGCGCTCAACCGGGGCGACAACGGCTCCGGCGTCTACCCCGGCTTCACGATGAGCACCGCGATCCTGCCGCAGGGCGCATCCAACACCGGCACGCGCGTGCAATGCTCGTCCGGCGACGTCAACAACGACGGCGCCGCGGACATCTTCCTGCACGCCGGCGGCGGGCGCCTCTTCCGCTCGGCCGGGACGGGCGTCTACAGCGCGCTCCCGATCGCGACCGCCAACCCCGCCAACGCCGCGTACGGCTCGGCCATGGGCGACTACGACAACGACGGAGACCTCGACATCTTCGTCGGCATCAACACCGCGGCGGTCACGACGCCGTACCTCTTCCGCAACAACAACGCCGGCGCGGGCTTCGCGAACGTCGCTTCGTCGGCGGGCCTGAACGCGGTGCCCAACGCCGTCAACGGCGCGTGGGGCGACTACGACAACGACGGTGACCTGGACCTTGCGGTTGTCACCACCGCCGGCCAGGCCGCGATCGCCACCAACAGCGGCGCGCCGAGCTATACATTCACCGTCGCTCCGATGGGCGTGGAGGTCGAATCCCGCGGCGGCGACGTCGCGTGGATCGACTACGACAACGACGGGGACCTCGATCTCGCGTTCTCAAGCTGGTCCACCGCCCACTGGACGCGCCTCTTCCGCAACGACCTGCCCGTCACCAGCAACTCCCTGCGCGTCCGCGTCCTCGGGCGCGGGCTCGGCGGCATCAACGCGGCGGGCGTCGGCGCACGGCTGGAGCTCTGGGACGAGGACAACGCGGTCTTCCTCGCGCGCCGCGACGTCGGAGCCGCCCGCGGCATGGGCTCGTGCGAGCCCCTGTGGGCCCACTTCGGCGGCATCAACGCCGCGGCGACCTACACCCTCCGCGTGGCCGAGGGCTCCAAGACCTACGCCGTCACGCTCCAGCCCGCGACGTCGTCAACGACCATCGGGGCCCGCACGCTTCCGCGCTTCTACACCTTCGACGAGAGCATGCACGCGGCCGCGACGCGCATCGTCCGCTGGCGCGAGGTCGGCGACGAGGACTGACCGGGCGCCGGCCCGGGTACATACAAGGGCCCCGGGCTTTCGCCCGGGGCTCCTCTCACTTCGTGCCCGCGCGCATCGTCCCGTTCTTCAACAATTCCCCCCGCCGAACACGCTCAGGTACGCCTCCAGATCGGCGTTGTCCGGGAAGAGCTGATCGTTGTTGAAGTCGATGTCCCCGCACGTGCCTGTCGAGCAGGGCCCGCCGCCGAAGACGCTGAAGAAGTCCTCGAGATCTTGATTGTCGGGGAAGAGCCCGTCGCCGTTGAAGTCGATCCCGTCGCAGCCCGGCGTTGGTGCGCCGAGCGTGCCGTCGGCGTTGATGTTCTGCGCGAGCACGTCGGCCGACCCCGCCGCACCGTCCGCCCACACCGCGACGAGCATGTCCGAGCCATGCGTCTTCGCGACGCTCAGGCGTCCCTTGCTCGTCGCGTTGGTCGAGACGCCCAGAATCGCCGGCGACCACGCCGGCGCGCCGGACTCCGCGGCGAGGCGCGTCGCGCTCACCAGCATCGGGCCGTTCGCGCCCGTGTAGTTGAGCCACGTCACGATCGCGTCGCCGTCCGGGGCCGTGTTCGTGCTCACGAAGGACGCGTGGTTGCCCGTCGTGGGCATGATCTCCGCGCCCGCGCCGCCCCAGAGCGTTGCGCCGGCGCTGTCCAGGCGCTGCGCCCGCAGGCCGAAGGCCGACTGCGTCGGCGTCGCGGTCTCGTACGCCACCGTGTACGCGTCGTCCGCCGCGTGGTACGCGACCGAGGCCGAGAGGCGCAGCTCGGTCGAAACGTCCGCCGCGCTCGCCGCGGCGCCGTTCGCCGGGAAGCGGGCCGTGCCGTCGGCGAGGTAATGCTGGACCCACGCGTTGCGCGTCGCGCCGGTGTCGTACCACGCCGCGATCGCGCCGCCGCTGCCGTCGCTCACGAGCTGCGGGAAGTACCCCACCTGGATGCCGCGTGAGGGGCTCGCGCTCGACGTGTAGACATCGACCGGGACGCCGCCGTTCCACGCCTGCACGTCGGCCCCGTCCCACTTCTGGATCTTGAGGCCCTTGCGCGACGTGACGACGTTGGTCCCCTCCGCACGCACCCACAGCAGGATGAAGTCGCCGCCCGCGCCGACGCCCAGCATGTCGCTGGGCACCTGCGCGCGCCCGGTCTCCGTGAAGGTCCACGTCGTCCCGAGCCCGCCGCCGGCCGTCACGCGCCGGAAGTTGAGGGTCGCACCGGACCCCCAGCACACCACCGAGCCCCCGTCGCCGCAGGGCGCGACCTGCGCGCTCACCGTCGCCGAGCCCGGCATGAGCAGCCCCGCGGAACCGAAGGCGAGCGTCCCGTCCGGCAGCACCCGCTGCAGATGGATGCCGCCATTGTCGTACGTCACGAGCGCCGCGCCCGACGCGTCGACTTCGAGGTCATAGACGTTCGTTTGCGTGCTCGTGCGCGTGTTGATGACGATCCCGCCCGCAGGGAGCTGCGGCTCGCCGAGGGCGTTCAGCCGCTGCACGCGGTGCTTGTACCCCGCGCCGGCGCTGTTGTCCGCCCAGCTGATCCACGCGCCCCCGTCGGCGGTCGGGCGGACGAGCGGCACGCCCTGGTCCCCCGCGCCGGCATGGATCGGCGTGTTGACCGTGGGGTCGCTCGTCCACTGCGCGAGAACGCCCGAAGCGAGCGACAGCGACAGACCAAGCCCGCAGGCGCGGGCAACGCGGAACGACGTCGTCATGAAACCTCCACCTCGCCACCCACGGCGTGCGTGCGGGAGCGTCGCCGCCGCGACACGCGGTGTCAAGGCCGGCCGCCCCCGATTGGTGCAGACGGCGTGAATTCCGTCCGGAAACGCGCCCTCCTCCGCCTGTTCGCAGGGCCCGCCCGCGCGAACACCCGAACTCTCGCCGCACCCATCATGGTCGTGCCGGGTGCGCACGCGCGACGTCCCGCGTGCGCACCCGGCGTCGATACCATCGGCCCGGGAGGCCTCCGCATGCGAAAGGGCGCCGGGACAGCGATCGCGCCGATGCTCCTGCGCCTCGCGCTGGGCGTCACCTTCCTCTGGGCGGGCATCGGCAAGCTCGAAGGGACGATGACTGTCAGGGGCGAGCGCGCCGTCCTTCTCGCCGAAATGGGCGTGCGCAAGGTGCGCGACGCGGCGCCGCCGGGCCCGACGACAGCCCCGGCCCCGAAGACCGATCCTGCCCCCGCCGCCGAGAGCCCACCGCCCACGCCGCTCGAGCCAAGCTCATCGCCCGCGGCGCCGGCCAACCCCGCGCCGACATCCCAACCCGCCCAAGACCCGGCGGAGCCCTCTCCCCCCCCACCGCAGCCCGCGCCCGCCCCGCAACAACCATCAAACTCTGGCGGCCACCTCGCACTCGCGCAGGTCACCGCGCCTTCGCAGAGCGACGGCGCCGGCCAGCCCCCCGCCGACCGCACCTTCAAGCCCGAGGAATTCCCCGACGAGATCACGCTGCCGCGGGTGTACGGGCTGGCGTTCCTCATCCACGCCGCTGCGAACCCGCGGGGCAACGCCGAGAACACCACGCCGATGAAGCTCTGGCCCAAGCGCCTCGCGCGCGGTGCGTGGCCGGTGCGCCTCGCGTGGACGGTGGCGCTCACCGAGATCATCGCCGGGCTTTTCGTGCTCGTCGGGCTCCTCACGCGGATCAGCGCGCTGTCGCTCGCGGGCGTGATGCTGGGCGCGCTCTGGCTGACGGAGATCGGCCCCGCGGTCGCGTCCGGCAAGACATTGCTGGGCTTTATCCCCGACCGGCCGCTCTTCGAGGTCGAGCCGTGGCGCGCGCTCCTCTGGCAGTTCGCGCTGCTGATGATGAGCGTCGCGCTCGCGCTCCTCGGCAGCGGCGCGATCGCCTTCGACCGCAAGCTCTTCCCCCCGCCGCCCCCCGCGCCGCCCCGCCCGCGGCCGATGGTGTGAGCGCGCCTCGATGTACGACCGCTGCGCGGCCTACAGGCTCACGTCTGAATACCAGTTATCCGACCGCATTGCTCCGCTTTCTGCACGTTGCGCCGACGATACCCTTGTGCAGGGAGGGAACGTGCTTCAATTCAATCGGTTTCGTCCGCTCGCCGCGGCGGTTGTGTGCGCGTCGTTCGGCGCTCCGGCGCACGCGCAGGATTGCTCGGCCGGAACGTTCCTCCGCACGACGGGCTCGCCCGGCGCGGCGATCATGAACGGGAGCACGCTCGAGGCGGGAAGTGTGCGCGCCGCGTGCGCCTGGGATCCTGATGGAGCCGGACCTGAGCCGGAAGGCATGGTCGTCGTCGGTCGATTCATCGAGATCGATGGCGTCGTCGCGCACAACATCGCGTTCTTCGACGGCTCACGATGGCACCCGGTGGGCGACGACTCGCTACGCTTCGCGACGCCGACGAGTACGCCGATTGCGAACGGTGTCTGTATTCACAACGGTGAAATAGTTGTTTCGGGCAGCTTTCGCACACTGGTCGGCAATGCCAACAACTTCAACCACCTTGCGCGGTGGAATGGCGCCGCGTGGCTGCCCGTGCTTGGGCAGACTGGCCAACCCGGTCTTGCATCCGACTTGGGGAGTGGTCCCGGTGTCGCGTCGATGTGCTCATTTGATGGTGCGTTGATCGTGACCGGCGTGTTCCGGGTGCCCGGCCTGAACATTCGGCGAATCGCGTCATGGAACAATGGCGTGTGGGACGGGATGGAATTCCCTGTTTCGCAGATGGACTTGTTGCACGGAACGCAAGTCGTCGACGGCGACCTGTACGTCGCTGGCGCGGCGGCGAACTCTTCTGCGTCGCCGATGTGGCGATACACGGTCGGCGGAGGCTGGACCGGTTTGTCCGCTGGGCTGCAATTGAACACCGGCAGCGCTCAATCGATCACCTCAATGTCCGTCGACGACACCGGCATCTACGTCATCGGAAGATTGAGGCCCGTTGACGGCGCAGACGGTTTCCGAATCATGCATTGGGATGGCGCGGCCTTTCAGACGCATGCAGAAGGAGTTGCAGGATCCACCGGTGCGGTGGTTCGGTCAGGTGGAAACACCTATGCGCTGGCGAATGGTGAACGACGAGTTGCACGGAATGTAAATGGCGTAATGCAACCGGAGGGGCCGACGTACGCGCTCGACTTTGGTCACTTTGGCACCGCTCCTCAGCTTTTGGGGTCGTTCAACGGACGGCTTCTGCTCGGCGGGACTTTTGAAACTCTGGAGCCGACAAACACGCCGCCGAACCCCGCGCTCTGGTCCATCGCCTGGCACGACCCAGTCGATCCTTCGCCGGTATCGTCCGGCTTCACCGACCGTGTGAGCCAATTCGTCCGCGTCGGGGACGATGTATACGCCGTGGGCCAGTTCCGGTCGGCGGGCGGCCGGCGTGCCAACTACGCGGCGAAGTACGACGGCCAACGCTGGCTTCCCGTCGGCGACGGCACGGGGCTGATCGAAGACGCGTGGTGCGGCGCGGCGTGGAACGGCTCGCTCGTGGTCGGCGGCGGTACGACGACGCCGTACGTGGCGCGTTGGACGGGCACGGCGTGGGAGTACCTCGGCGATCTTCCGCAAACCTGCCGCGAACTTGCCGTCGCGGGGGGAGTTCTCTACGCGCGTGTTGGCTCGTATACGACGCCGGTTACCGGCATCGAACTGCTTCGCTGGAACGGCGGCGAGTGGGAGAGCGTGACGACGCAGGCGATCCAGCGCTTGGTCGTCCACAACGATGTTCTGTATGGAACGGTGCCTTACTTCGAACCAGCAAGCGATGGCACCGTTTACCGGCTCGACGGCGATGAACTTGTGGATATTGCGCCCGACGTCTTATGGGTTGGTCTTCGAGGTGTTTGGCGAGACCGGCTCGTGTGCTCCGGAACGTTCTGGCCGGGCTGGCACTACATGGCCCTCTATGACCCGGTCACCGAAACGTTTGAGCGAATGACAGGAACATTCCCCAATGTCGTAGCTCCCGCACTTTCACGACAGCGCCCGGACATCCGAACTGACGCCGAGTACGGGGGCGAGTTCATCCTTGGCCTCGGCCAAGAGGAGTTCCCGTTTAGCCAAGAGGTCGTTCTCCGATGGAACGGCGCGACATGGCGCGTGATGGGATCGTTCCGCATGTACAGCCCTTCCGTGCCTACGCGTACAAGTGTTCCGTTCGTACACGGCGACGAGCTCTGGATCGGTCACGGCGGCGTGAGCGTTCGTGAAACGCCCGGCGGAGCCTTCTCGCAAGGCCAGGCGCACTGGAGCCGGTGGGCCGGTCCGGAGCGCCCGATCGTGGTATCACACCCAGCGGATACGACGGTCACCGCCGGCGAGACCGCCACGCTCACACAACTCATCACCCCGGCGGTGTCGTACTACCGATGGCAACGCGTCGGCTCGAGCGTGACGGATGGTCCGACGCCCTGGGGTTCGATCGTCAGCGGAGCCGCGACGCCCACACTCACGATCACGAACGCGCAGCCGGAAGACGCCGGCGCTTACTCGTGCTATGTTGATGATGGGTGCGAGACCTTCTTTTCTCCGCGTGCGACTCTCACGGTTGTCCCGCTCTGCGACTCGATCGACTTCAACGCCGACGGCCTCTTCCCCGACAACCTCGACCTCGTTGATTACCTCTCCGTCTTCGGGGGCGGCCCGTGCACCAACGACCCGAACTGCGGCGACCTCGACTTCAACAACGACGGGCTCTTCCCGGACAACGAGGACATCTTCGCGCTCTTCCGGGTCTTCGGCGGTGGTGTGTGCAATTGATCAGGCGAATGAACCGGAGTGTGATCGTGCGTTTGTTCAATTCACTGTGCCAGCTCGCCGCGGCGGTCGCGTTCGCGTCGCTCGGCGCTTCGGCGCACGCGCAGGAGTGTCTGGCGGGTTCGTACGCGCGCACGGCGGGCTCGCCCGGCGCGGCGCTGGTTTTCAGCACGTCGGTGGGTCCCGGCGTGGTCTATGCAACGACACGTTGGGATCCGGACGGAGTTGGCCCGCAGGCCGAGGGGCTTGTCATCGTTGGGCGCTTCGATGAAATGGACGGAGTGAGTGCACACAACATCGCGTTCTTTGACGGAACGAGATGGCGACCCGTCGGGGATGACTCCCTCCGGCCCGTGCCGCTCTCTGTTCACTCGATTCGCAGCGTGTGTGTACACAACGGTGAGCTTGTTGTCGCGGGCTTCATGAACTCACTCGAGGGGCAATCAGAACCATACAACCATCTTGCACGCTGGGATGGCTCCGTGTGGCGACGCGTCACCGGGGCAGACGGCTCGGCGGGTATCACGCTCGTGGGAACGCCGGGCGCCGGCATGACGCCGGAGCTCATGGTGCGATCGCACGCGGGCAAGCTGGTCGTGTCCGGTTCGTTCACAGTGCCGGGCACCACGATCTCGAACCTCGCCGCGTGGGATGGGGCGGGGTGGAGCGGCCTCGGGCTCCCCGTAGAAGCTGGGTCCATGATCCGACGCATCGAGGTACTGGGGAACGATCTGTACGTCGGGACATGGTTGCCGCCGGCGGGGCTCCCGCTCTGGAAACTCGGCGCGGACGCTCAATGGTCCGCCGTTTCCGCCGGGCTGCAGCCGAGCACTTCAAATCAGGTCGATGCGATGGCGGTCAGCGCAGGCGATGTCTACATCGGCGGCAACTTGCAACTCACGGGAAGCGGGCCATCCAATCGGGTCGTGCGATGGAATGGTTCGCTGCTTGCTTCAGTCTCGACCGGCGCCCCAAACAGGATCGCGTCCGTCGCGCACGCGGCGGGCGAAACGTACGTAACACTCATGCCAGGGGTCGGAACAATCTACCGAGATATCGGCGGCTTTCTTACCCCGGTGTGGCCGAGCTACAACCGCGTGAACGCGTCCCCGGAGCTCCGCTTGATGGGCGTGTTCAACGGGAGAATGCTCGTCGGCGGCGTGTTCCAGCATTGGAGCTGGGGCCTCAACGACCCTGAGCCGCGCCAGGTCTGGTCCCTCGCATGGCATGATCCAGCGGGACCGATCACGCTCTCCTCGGGCTTCGACGCGCGGGTCTGTCAGTTCGCCCGCCGCGGCGACGAGGTGTACGCGGTCGGACGCTTCACGAGTTCCTGCGGCGAGAGAACGAACCGCGTCGCGCGACGCGACGGCGACCGCTGGACGGCTGTCGGCGGGGGTTTGAACGAGGACGCGTGGTGCGTCACGGAGTTCAACGGGGACCTCATCGTCGGAGGGTCGTTCTCGGCCGCGGGCGGCGTGAACGCGCCGTTCGTTGCGCGCTGGGACGGCGCCGCGTGGCATGCGATGGGAGCACTCCCTCGGCATTGCAGGGAGCTGGCCGTCGCCGGCGGCGTGCTGTACGCGCGGGTCGCGGCGATGCAGAACGGCCGCCCGAGCGGCAACACCGAGCTGTTCCGGTGGAGCAGCGGGGCGTGGGAGTCCGTGACCACGCAGCCCTTCTTGCGCCTCATACCGCTCGGCGAAGACCTCTACGGCGTCGGCGCAAGTGGAACGACCATGTTCGGCCCTCTTCGTCGCGTCCGCGCGGGGAGCGTTCAGACGGTCACAACAAACTTCGTTCAACTCAAAGGCGTCCACAACGGGCGACTTATCGTCACCGGCGGCCTCCCGTTTTTCGGCACGTATGCGTTCGATCCGACCACCGATATATTTTCGATGATCGGCTCGGCCGACAATGTTCCGATGCCCGTGGGCTTCAACGAGTACGCCGACATCCGCAACGACGTCGAGTACCGCGGCGAAATGTTCGTCGGCACGGGTGGGGTCGCAGAAGGTGGTGGCTCCGATCGCCCGGGCCGCTGGAACGGCGCTTCGTGGGCGTTGCTTGAGCCGTTCCAACAACCCACCGTGGGGCCCAATTCCGTGCGGTGTAGCGTGCCGTTCGTCGATGGCGAGGAGCTCTGGTTCGGTCACGCGGGCATTGCGGTCCGGAGCCCAAGCGATGTCTCGTTCCGGCAGAGCCAGGCGTCCTGGAGCAGCTGGCAGGGCCCGGCCCGCCCCGCTGTGATAGCCCACCCGGTGGGCGGGGCGTTCAACGCCGGGCAGACGATCTCGCTCACATTCGATATCGCGCCGGCCGAGCAGACATACCAGTGGGTGCGCGCGGGCGTGCCCCTCGTGGACGGCCCGACGGAGTGGGGCTCAATCATCAGCGGCGCAGCGACCGCGACGCTCACGATTTTCAACGCGCAGCCCGCCGCTGACAGCGCCGCTTACATGTGCACGGTCGCCGATCCGTGCGGCCCGGTCGTGTCAATGCCGGCAACTCTTTACGTTCAGTACGTCTGTGATTCGATCGACTTCAATGGCGATGGTTTATTCCCCGATAACCAGGATGTCATCGACTTCTTTTCTGTGTTTGGCGGTGGATCGTGCAGCACCGGCACGTGCGGTGACATCGACTTCAACAACGATGGCCTCTTCCCCGACAACCGCGATATTCAAGTCTTCCTGAACGTGTTCGGCGGCGTGTGGCACTGCTCCGGCTGAATGACCGTGGCGGCCCGGAACACCCGCACTTTTCCGGCCCTTCCCCTCCAAATCACCGCTGACGCTCCCGCCGCGGCCGATACTCTTTTGGTGATGGGCCCGCTCAGGTTCCCCGCAGAAGAGGCCAGGGCCGCGAGGGTGCGCACGCACGCGGTCTGGCTGTCCCTCGCGCTCCACAGCGTCGTCGCGGGGTCCTTCGCGATCAACGCGTCGTTCACCACCCGAGGCCCGCTCACGGACGTTCGCGCCGAGACCGCGATCGACTTCACCGAGCCCCTCTACCTCGACGAGCCGCCACCCGCCGAAGAACCGCCCGCGCCGGCGCCTGCCATCGAGCAGGGCCCGCTCGCCAGCGCCGAGCCCCCGCCGCAGACCGACGAGGACTTCGGCGGCGAGCCCCCGCCGCCCGCGCCCCCGTCCACGATCGTGGACATTCCGCGCGCGCCGGAGCCCTCGGTCCGGCCCGTGGCGCCCCAGCCCGCCGTGCGCCCCGCGCCGCCCCCGCAGCCCGTGCGCCGCGCGATGTTCGCCGGCGTCGAGGCCACGCCCGCGCGCCGCATCGTGTATCTCATCGACGCGTCGGGGGCGATGGCCGCGAGCCTCAACTTCGTCAAGGCCGAACTCGCCGAGTCCGTCGCGCGCCTCGAGGAGGACCAGGAGTTCCAGGTTATCGTCTTCCGAATGCCCGCCGGCGAGAACGCGACCGCGATCGACTACTTCCACGCGCCCAACGGGCTCCCTTCGCTCACGCACGCCGTGCCCGCCGCGAAAGAGTCCGTCCGGCCGTGGCTCGAGAGCATCTATCCGCAGGGGCGTTCCGACCCGTTGCTGGGCCTCGAGAGCGCGATGCGTCTCTCGCCGGACATCGTCTTCGTCCTGAGCCGCGGCATCCAGCGCTCGGGCGTCGATGTGAAGGCCCGCAACCGGGAGATCCTCGACGCCCTCGACCGCATCAACCCGCGCCAGCCCGGCGGCGGGCGGCTCGCGCGCATCAAGACCATCCAGTTCATCGACGACGACCCCACCGGGCTCATGCAGGCCATCGCGAACGAGCACGGCGACGGGCCCGCCTCCTACCGCGTCGTCTCCCGGCGCGAAGTCAACGCGCCCATCGCGCGCACCAAGCGCCCGCCGGGGCCGCGGCGCACGGCCGGCGCCGGGGAATAACCTTGCCCCTGCCGGGGATGAACCGCGCGCCGTGCGCGGGCGTGCGCCAACACAGAAAGCCCTCCATGTTCGAAGCCATCCGTTTCGTCGAAGAGCCCACCACCACGACCCTCGTCCTCGGCCAGTTCAAGGGCCGGCCGCTGGACGAGCGCTCCGCGCGCCTCGACAAGACCGGCGCCGCCCTCGCCGCGAGCAAGCGCCCGGAGGCGACCGGGGACCGAGGCTCGATCACCGAGGCGCACCCCGCGGGCGGCTACGAGCGCGTGCTGGTCGTCGGCCTCGGCGACATCAAGAACGCGGACCCCGGCACGCTCCGCTCCGTCGGCGCGATGATCGCGCGGCGCCTCGCGGCGGTCAAGGCGACCTCCGCGCACATCGACCTCTCGGCGCCCATCGCCGAGGCGCGCATCAACCCGGTCGCCGCCGGCAACGGGCTGGGCGAGGGGATCGGGCTCGTCGGCTGGGTCTGCGACCAGTTCCGGGGCAAGGCCACGACGCTCCCGAAGCGGACGGCGCTCGACGTTTCGTGCGCCAACAAGCAGCTCGCCAGGGGGCTGGAGCGGGGGTTGGCGCTGGCGCGCAGCACGAACTACACGCGCACGCTGAGCCAGACGCCGCCCAACGTCGCCACGCCCGAGTGGATCGCGCAGCAGGCGCAGAAGCTCGCGAAGGAGTGCGGCCTGGCCGTCAAGACCTTCAAGGGCGACGACCTCGAGAAGGAGCGCTTCGAGGGTCTCATCAACGTCGGCAAGGCCAGCGAGAACAAGCCCTGCATGATCCGGCTGGAGTACAAGCCGGAGAAGGCCCCGCGCAACAACAAGCCCCTCGTGCTCATCGGCAAGACGATGACGTACGACACCGGCGGCCTCTCGCTGAAGGTCAACAACAGCATGGTCGGCATGAAGCGCGACAAGGACGGCGGCTGCGCCGTGCTGGGCGCGATGCACGCCATCGCGACCGCCGTGCGCCCGGCGCGCCGCGTCGTGGCCCTCCTCGCGGTCGCGGAGAACAGCATCAGCGACGAGGCATACCGCCCCGACGACGTCCTGACGTACCGCAACGGCGTCACCGTCGAGGTGACCAACACCGACGCCGAGGGCCGGCTCGTCCTCGCCGACGCGCTCTGCTGGGCGTGCGAGAAGGAGGACCCGGCGGCGATCGTGGACATCGCGACGCTGACCGGCGGCGTGATCACGGCGCTGGGCAGCACCTTCGCGGGCATGTTCTGCGACGACGAGCGCCTGCTGCGCCAGGTGGAGGCCGCGTCCGCCGCGAGCGGCGAGCGCGTCTGGCGGCTGCCGATGCACGAGGAGTACCGCGACATGATGAAGAGCCCCATCGCGGACATCGTGAACAGCAACCCCAACCGCAAGGCGCACGCGGGCCAGGGCGCCGCGTTCCTCTCCTACTTCGTCAAGGAGGGGATCCCCTGGTGCCACCTGGACATCGCGGGCGTCCACGTTGCGGAGAAGAACGCGGGGCTCTACGTCGAGGGGCCCACCGGGTGGGGCGTGCGCATCCTCGCGTCGCTCGCCGCCCAGTAGCGCCGCAATTGACGGCATTTACACGGGTTTCATGACGCGGGGCCCGCGGCGTGAGATAATGCCCGCATGACCCCCCACGCGCAGGACACGGGCTTGCCCCGCCGCTCGGCGCTCGCGATGCTCACGCTGGCGGGCTTCGGCGCCGCGGCGATCGCGCAGCCGACGCTGACCGGGCCCGCGAAGAAAAAGGCGCTCGCGCTGGGCGGGTACGACGAGGCCAGGAACGAGTACGTTCTGCCGCCCCTGCCGTACGCCGCCAAGGCGCTCGAGCCGCACATCGACGCGGCCACGATGGACGTGCACCACGGCCAGCACCACGCCGCGTACGTCGCGGGCGCGAACCGCGCGCTGCGCGAGCTGCGCGCGATCGCCGACCTGCGCGACAGCGCGATGGTGCGCTACTGGTCGGGCGAGCTCTCCTTCCACCTGGGCGGCCACATCAACCACACGCTCTTCTGGAACATGATGGCCCCGCGCAAGAAGGACGGGCCGGCGAAGCCCGCGGGCCCGCTCGCCGACGCGATCGGCCGTGACTTCGGCGGTTACGAGGGCTTCATGCGCCTCTTCAAGGGCGCGGCGAACCAGGTGCAGAGCAGCGGCTGGGCGTGGCTCGTGAGCGAGGCGCTCTCCAAGCGCCTCGTCATCCTCCAGATGGAGAGCCACCAGCACCGCCTGCCCGCGGGGAGCCTGCCGATCCTCGGCGTCGACGTCTGGGAGCACGCGTATTACCTCAAGTACCAGAACCGGCGCAGCGAGTACGTCGACGCCTTCTGCAAGGTGATCGACTGGGAGTTCTGCGGCCAGCTCTACGACGCCGCGGTGAAGGGGTGAGCTAGTCGTCGCCGGGCCCGCCGCGGCCGCGTTTGCGCTCCGAATTGCGCTTCTTCTCCTCGATCCGCCTGCGCACGCTCGAACGCGTGGGGCGCGTGGCCCTGCGCACCTTCGGGCGGACCATCGCGGCGCGGATCATCTGCCCGAGGCGCTCGATGCACGCGTCCTGGTTGCGTTTCTGGCTGCGGTGCTCGTCGGACTCGATCACGAGCTCGCCCGCGTCGGTCACGAGCCACGGCGACGCCGCGCGCAGACGCTGGACGGCGTCGGGCGGCAGGAGCAGGTCCGCGAGCGCGATGCGCAGCTCGCAGCGCGTGGCGCGCTTGTTGACGTTCTGGCCGCCGGGCCCCGACGAGGTCGTGAACGAGAAGCGCATCGCCGCCGCCGGCAGCACCGGCCGGCCGTTCACGACGAGCATGTTCGCGGGAACCCCGTCCACGCCGCACGGTACGAGAGCCGAAAGCTCAAAGCTCGGAGCGGCAAGGCTCGAACGAAGGGATCTCCGCGACGCACGCAGCGTCCGGCCTCCTTCAATTGAGCGTTGTGCGCTTCGCTCCGCGTTTTCTCAGCACGCCCCGCCGCCGAAGACGCTCAGCATCGCTTCCAAATCGATGTTGTCCGGGAAAAGCCCGTCGTTGTTGAAGTCGATATCGCCGCAGGTCCCGGTCGAGCACGGGCCGCCGCCGAAGACGCTGAAGAAGTCCTCGAGGTCTTGATTATCAGGGAAGAGACCGTCCCCGTTGAAGTCGATCGAGTCGCAGCAGCCGCCGCCGATCGTCAGCTCCGCCTCGGCGCTGGTGTCGCTGCCGCAGAAGTTCGATACCACGGCGCGGAGCCGTGCGCCCGGGCCATCGGTCGTGAGCGTGAGCGTGTCGGTCTGCGTGCCCGCGGCGATGATGGTGCCGCCGGCCGCCGCGTTCGCGCCCTCGGTGAGGTTGTTCCATACGGGCCCGGCGGACTCCTGCCATTGCCACTGGTACGCGAGAGGCTCGCCGCCGAAGGCGCCCACCGTGAAGACCGCCGGCACACCGGGACAAGCGGCCTCGCTCTCGGGGTCGAGCGAAACGACCGGGTCCACATCGCCGTAGGCGTACTGCGCGATGCGGCTCGCCGGAGCACCGCCCGCTGTGGTGAAGGCGCCGCCGACCGCAAGCCTGGCGTTGACCATGTTCGTGATCGTTCGGACAAAGCCCGAGGTGCCGCTGCCGAGCGGCGCCCACGAGACGCCGTCCCACATCGCGATGTAGTTCGCCGGCTGACCGCCCGCCGTCGAGAACGTTCCGCCCACGACGAGGTCGCCCTGGCTTGTGGTCGTCATCGTCCAGACGAACGACCC
Organism: Phycisphaerales bacterium; assembly: GCA_035628115.1. Taxonomy (GTDB): domain Bacteria; phylum Planctomycetota; class Phycisphaerae; order Phycisphaerales; family UBA1924; genus BJHL01. The sequence goes on from DASPKL010000014.1 coordinate 21,676, forward strand.
GGGCACGGGCCCGAGGCCGGAGCCGAGGTTCGTCCACGACGTCCCCGTCCAGCGGGCCACGTAATTCTGGATGATCGGGCCGGGGTTGGTGAACTGCCCCCCCGCCACGATGTCGCCGTTGTGGTTGGTGATCGCGTTGACCACACCGTTGATGCCGCTCCCCATCGGGGACCACGACGCGCCGTCCCACCGGGCGATGTTGTTCGCGGGCGCACCACCGGCTGTTGAAAAGAAACCGCCGGCGTACAGATCGCCGTTCACCTCCGAATGGAGCGACACGATGTAGAACGGCGGCGTGCCCCCCACACCGCCCCCCAGCGGTTGCCACGCGGAACCGTCCCAGCGCGCGATCCGGTTGACCGGGGTGCCCCCCGCCGTGGAGAAGCGCCCACCGGCGATGAGATCGCCGCTGTCGTCCACCGTGACGGCGTTGACGATGTCGTTCATGCCCGTGCCGAAGCCGGACCAGGCCGTGCCGTTCCAGCGCGCGATCCGGTTGACGGTCACGCCCCCCGCCGTCGTGAACGAACCGCCCGCGACCAGATCGCCGCCCGGGCCCACGGTGAGGGCGAAGACGCTCCCGCTCATCCCCATCCCGAAGCCCACCCACGACGCCCCGTTCCAGCGCGCGATGCGGTTGACCGTGACACCGCCGGCCGTCGTGAACCCGCCGCCCACGACGAGCTCGCCGTGCATCGGGCCGGCGCCGTCCGGGTCCCACACCACCGACGCGTTCGCGTCGCCGTTGAGCCCGGGCGTGCCGATGCCCGGCTCCCAGCACTGCCCGCTCGCCGCCCCCGCGGCCACCGCCAGACCGAGAACCCCGCCGGCACCGAGAAGGAACGAACGCATGCATCCTCCTGTCGCAAAGAAAGTCAGTTTCGTCGGCGATCCCGGCCGCAAGGTCGCGGCCCCGCACCGCCGTTCAGCACGGCCCCCCGCCGAACACGCTGAAGAACGCTTCGAGGTCCGCGTTGTCCGGGAACAACCCGTCGTTGTTGAAGTCGATGTCGGCGCAGTCCCCGGTGGAGCAGGGGCCGCCCCCGAAGACGCCCAAGAAGTCCTCGAGATCCTGGTTGTCCGGGAAGAGACCGTCGTTGTTGAAGTCGATGCTGTCGCAGCCGGCGCAGAACACGGCGCCGACGCCGCTCATGCGGTACACGTCGTTGCTGGTGTCGGCCACCCACACGCCGCACCCCTCGCGGTCCACGCCGATGCCGCAGAGATCCGGCGTGACGCCGGCCGGCAGCGCGTGCTCCCGGACGAACGTTCCGCCGGGCGTGAACTCCGCGATCGTCGCTTCGTCGCTGCTCACGACGAGCAGGTTGCCGTTCGCCGCGACCGCGATGTCGCCGAAGTTGACGGTGAACGTCGGGAGGACGGACGTGATCTGGAACGTGCCGAGCACGGCGCCTGTCGACGGATCGATCTCCGCGACGCGGTTCGCCGCCGCCCCGCCCGGGATCTTGTCCTGCACGAGGAAGATCGTTCCGCGCGCAGGGTGGTGCGCGCCGCCCACGACGTGGCTCACGCCGAACTGCGTCGCGAGCGACGTGATCAACGCGCCCGTCGCCGGGTTCACGGCGTAGATCTCCGCGACGCCCGACTCGCCGTCGATGTACAGCAGTGTGCCGGTCGGCAGCGCGGTCGAGCCCAGCGTCAGCGGCGAGTTGGTGACCTCAATGTCGGCGTCGTTCGCCGCGGCCCCGGGGCGCGGGACAGCTCCAACTGCGTTCCCCGCGCTGCTGAACCTTCTCAGGTCGGCCCCGAAACTGCCGTACACCCACACGGTGTCCGTGTTCGCGTCGTACCCCAGCCCGACGTGCGAAACGCCGGTGCCGAACGTCTGCTGCATCGCGAGCTGGCCGGAAGCGCCCGCCGCGAGCGCGGACGACGCAATAACACCACGACCGATTCGGCGCCAATGAAACAAACAGGCCTCCTTCCCCAAGAGTGCGAGGGGCCAGCATACCCGGAACCGGTGCGGAATCAAAGGGTTATGCGCAATTCCAGCCTGATTTCACGCGACCGTCGACGTCCTATAGGGGAACGCCGTACCGCGAAACCGCCGGGAAACCGACACGCGGGAAGCCCGCCCCTTGCCGCATCGAACGGCATCGGCAGCACGTCCTGACCCCGGCGGGCTTACGTGTTGAACACAAACCTCCCCCCGTCCCAGTCCACCGTCACCGTGTCCCCGTCGCCGAACTCGCCGGCGAGGATCTTGCTCGCAAGCGCGTTCTCCACGCGCTGCTGGATCGTCCGCTTGAGCGGGCGGGCGCCGAACTGTGGGTCCCACCCCTCGGCCGCCAGTTCCGCCTTCGCCGCGTCGGTGAGCGTGAGCGTGACGCCGCGCTCCGCCAGCCGCGCCCGCAGACGCGAGAGCTGGATCTCCACGATGCGCCCCAGCGCCTCTTTCCGCAACTGGTGGAAGACGATCACCTCGTCGATGCGGTTGAGCAGCTCGGGCCGCATGAGCCCGCCCTGCATCGTCATCGCCGCCCGGCTCATCACCTCCGTCACCTTCGGCGGCAGGCCCGCGGCCCTGCCCATCTCCTCCGCCGCCAGGCCCGCGGGCCCGCGCCGCAGCAGCTCGCGGATCGCCGCCTCGATCTCCCAGTCCTCCGCGCCGCCCGCCGTCAGCTCCTGGATCTGCTGGCTGCCGTAGTTGCTCGTCATCACGATGATCGTGTTGCGGAAGTCCACCGTCCGGCCCTGGCCGTCGGTGAGGCGCCCGTCGTCGAGCACCTGCAGAAGGATGTTGTAGACGTCGGGGTGCGCCTTCTCGATCTCGTCGAGAAGGACGACGCAGTACGGCCGCCGCCGCACCGCCTCGGTGAGCTGGCCGCCCTCCTCGTAACCGACGTACCCCGGCGGGGCGCCGATGAGCCGCGCCACGGCGTGCTTCTCGCCGTACTCGCTCATGTCGATGCGCACCATCGCCTCCTCGGTGTCGAAGAGGAACTGCGCGAGCGCCTTGCACGTCTCCGTCTTGCCCACGCCCGTGGGCCCCAGGAAGAGGAACGAGCCGATGGGGCGGTTGGGGTCCGAGAGGCCGGCGCGGCTGCGGCGCACCGCGTCCGCGATCGCCCTGAGGGCGTGGTCCTGGCCGACGACGCGCGTGCTCAGCTGTTCCTCCATCCGTGTGAGCTTCTCGCGCTCGCCCTCGACGAGGCGCGACACCGGGATCCCCGTCCACCGCCCCACCACCTCGGCGATCGCCTCCGCGTCAACCTCCTCCTTCACGAGCGCGTCGCCGCGCGAGGCGCGCGTGCGCAGCGACTCCTCCGCCCGCTTCAGCTGCGCCTCCAGCTCGCGCATCTCGCCGTAGCGGATCCTCGCCGCGGCCTCGAGGTCTCCCCGCCGCTGCGCCTGCTCGAGCTCCACCTGCTTGCCCGCCATCTTCTCCCTGACGGCCTTCACCGCGTCGAGCTCCTTCTTCTCCTCCTCCCACCGCGCCGTCAGCGATCGGTTCCGTTCCTGCAGCTCCGCGAGCTCGCGGTCCACGCGCTCGAGCTCGCGATGCGCGCCGTCGCCCTTGCTCGCGCGGTCGCTCGTCCGCTCGCTCGCCTCGATCTTGAGCGCCTCGCGCTCGATCTCCAGCTGCATGATCCGGCGGCGCAGCTCGTCCAGCTCGCCCGGCATGCTGTCGTTCTCGATGCGCAGCCGCGCCGCCGCCTCGTCCAGCAGGTCGATGGCCTTGTCCGGCAGGAAACGGTCGGCGATGTACCGGTGGCTCAGGCTCGCCGCGGCGAGGATCGCCCCGTCGAGGATGCGCACGCCGTGGTGCGCCTCGTAGCGCGGCTTGAGACCGCGCAGGATCGCGACCGTCTCCTCGACGCTCGGCTGACCGACGAAGATCGGCTGGAAGCGCCGCTCGAAGGCGGGGTCCTTCTCCACGTGCTTGCGGTACTCGTCGAGCGTCGTCGCGCCGATGCAGCGCAGCTCGCCCCGCGCCAGCGCCGGCTTGAGGAGGTTGCCCGCCGAGACCGCGCCCTCCGCCGCGCCCGCGCCGATGATCGTGTGCAGCTCGTCGATGAACAGGATCACCGCGCCGTTGCTCGCCGTCACCTCGCGCAGCACGGCCTTGAGCCGCTCCTCGAACTCGCCGCGGAACTTCGCGCCCGCGAGGAGCTGGCCGACGTCCAGCGCCATGATGCGCTTGTCGCGCATCCCCTCCGGGCAGTCGCCGTTCACGATGCGCAGCGCGAGCCCCTCGGCGATCGCCGTCTTGCCCACGCCCGGCTCGCCGATCAGCACCGGGTTGTTCTTGGTACGCCGCGAGAGCACCTGCATGCAGCGGCGGATCTCTTCGTCGCGCCCGATCACCGGGTCGAGCTTCCCCTGCTGCGCCCGCTGCGTGAGGTCGATCGCGTACTTCTTCAGCGCTTCGAAGCTCGCCTCCGCCTCCTGGTCGTTGATGTTCGTCACGCCGCTGGCCTGGCGCACCTGCCTGATCGCGGCCTCGAGGCGCGCCGCGTTCACCCCCGCGGCGCTCAGCACCTCGCGCGCCGGCCCCTGCGTCTGCGCGAGCGCGAGCAGCAGGTGCTCCGTCGAGACGTACGCGTCCCCCATCTTCTTCGATTCGGCCTCGGCCCTGGCGATCAACTCCAGGAGCGATCGTCCGGCGCCGCCCGCCCCGCTGCTCACCGTCGGGACGCGCGACAGTTCCGCGTCCGCCAATTGCACGATGCGCATGGGTTCGATGCCGGCGCGGGCCATGATCGACCACGCGTTGCCGGAGCGATCGTCGAGCATGGCGCGGAGCATGTGCAGCCCCGTCACCTCGGGGTGGCCGCGCTGCACGGCGCTGGACTGCGCGTCGCCGAGAACCTGCTGCGCACTGGTTGTGAACTTGTCCGGTCGCATGGAGACGCCTCCCCGCTGAACGGCCCCGCCCGGTACCTTCGCATGCAACCCGCGCGCCCGGATGAAGCCTCGCCCAACCACTCCCCCGCTGCCGTCCTGGCAGGACCGCGCCGAGGGCCGCACTTCCGGCAGCCGCGTTCGGGCCGTGTTCTGTCAGGGCGCGGACCACCCGCCCGGGGCTTGCGTCCCTCCCAGGCAGTCCTGTATACTGTCACCCGGAGCGGCTGGTGCGCGCCGCGCTGCCCCGCCCGAAGTCGTCACACCGGAGGTCCGCATGCGCCGTTCCGTCGCCGTCGTCTCTCTCGCGTCACTCGCCCTCTTGGGCGCGTGCGCTTCCTCGGGCCGCAACGACGGGGGTCGGCACGACAACGTGCAGGCGAACGTCACGCCCGAGCTCGACACGGACCACAAGCGTGGCATCGACGTCGACAACATGATCTACCGCTCGTGGGACACCGACGGCCGCCTCTTCTGGCGCGACCTCTGGACCGCCACGCACCACGACCGCCCCAGCCGGCTGGTCAACGCGCCGACGACGTACTGATCGTCGATCCGCTGCCGAGCAAAAACGAGCGAGGCGGCCGCGCGGGCCGCCTCGCTTTTATTTCGCTCGATGACTTCAGGCCGCCGTGTACTGGCCGCGTTCGACCTTCTTGAACTTATTGCGGTGCTTGAGGAGCGCCTGGTTGACGATGACGCGAAAGTTCGCCGCGTTCGTCTTGTAACCGGCCTTCTTCACCGCCTCGGCCGCCTCCGTCACCCCCATCGTCTTGCCCTTGAGCACGGCGTGGAGCGAATCGACCAGCCCAACGTCGTTCTTGACGCGTGGGCCGCGCGGACCGCGTCGACCGCCGCCGCCTCCGCCCCCGCCACCACCGCCGCCGAGGCTTCCGCCCGCGGCGAGGATCTGCGCGTCGAGACGCTCGAGGCGCGCAACGAGCGCCTGGCGGCGACGCTGCAACTGCCGAACGCCGCGCTCGCGGCGGCGCAGCTCCGACTGCAGCGCGTTGAATGAAAGCGAAGCAAGCGAACCAGGACCGGGACGTCGCCCCATTGCTGAACTCCTTGCCCCCGACGTGACACCGTGCGTCACAGCACGTGCGCAAGTATCAACATGTACTCACAACGTGTCTACATCCTTCGCACAAGTTTGTGTGGTAATGTTGCGTCGTAACCCGAACACGAACCGAGCATTAGGATTACATGCTGTTCATCCGCTGCGCACGCCCATCCGCAGCAGCAACCCATCGAAGTGGTCCAGCCCGTAGAACTCGACGATCATGCGCCCGCGCTTGCCCTGGCGATCGGTGACGATCGACACCTTTGTGCCGAGCTGTTGACTTACTTGGCGCTCGAGATCGCGCAGCACCGCCGCGCGCGACGGATCGGCCGCCCCCCCGCTGTCCGCCTTGACGTCGCGCCGCGCATCGTGCGCGGCCGCCTCGAGCTTGCGCACCGACCAGCCGAACGTCGCCGCGAGTTTCGCGAGTTCCAGCCGCTTCGACGCGTCGGCGATCGAGAGCAGCACCTTGCCGTGCCCCGCGCCGAGCGCGCCGGACGAGAGAAACTCCGCGATCTCGGGCGGCAATTCGGTCAGCCGGATCAGGTTCGCGACGGTGGAGCGCTCCAACCCCACGCGGCGCGCAAGCTCCTCCTGTGTCAGCGAGAACTTCTCGGCGAGCGACCGCAGCGCGTACGCGCGCTCCATGGGGTTGAGGTCCTCGCGCTGGATGTTCTCGACGAGCGCCCACTCGGCCGCTTCTTCGTCCGCCAGCGCGCGCACAAGGGCGGGGATGCGCTCCAGGCCCGCGATGGTGGCGGCGCGCCATCGCCGCTCGCCGGCGACAAGCTCGTACCGTCCGCCCACTTCCCGAACGATGATGGGCTGCATCACGCCGCTGCGCTTAATCGACTCTGCCAGCCCTCGCAGCGCGTTCTCGTCCATTATCCGCCGCGGCTGGAACGGCGAGGGCGTGACTCTGGTCGTTTCAATTGGTCGAACGTCCGATAAAGCAGCAGTTTCGACCGGAGTCGATGGTGTTGGGTTGATCGCCTGCAGTACCGGTGAAACTGGCACCGCAACTTCGACCGCCGCCATGTCCATAAGACTGCTTAGGCCGCGGCCGAGCCTGCGGGGCTTTGGTGCTTCCGTCGTGCTCATTGCAATCCTCCTGCAAAAGTGTTCCTCGAGGAACAGCATCGGTGCCGCAAGCAAAATCGCCGTAGTTTTGGGGCCTTACTCAGCGGGGATGATGGCGATTGCTTCGCGCGGAATCGAGATCTGCACGCCCGAGCTATCGCGGGCTGCGAGCGCGCCCGGTACCGATGCGACAAGTGTTGTGGGGCCTACGGCGAGCGCGAGTTGTGAGTGTTCCCCGAGGAACACGCGATCTTGCACCGTGGCCGGGAAGGAATTCTCGCCGCGGGAAAGGGAAATGCTCTCGGGGCGAATGGACAGCAAAACCTGCTGTCCGGGCGCCACGCTTGGCACCGATGCACAGAGGACCGGCCCCCACGGGGCTTGCGCCTGTACAATGCCGTCCGCGATATGCTCGACATGGGCGGGGACGATGTTCGTTTCCCCGAGGAACTCCGCGACGAACCGCGAACCGGGCGCGTAATACAAGGCCTCCGGCTCGCCGACCTGTATCAGCTTGCCTGAGCGCATGATGGCGATCCGGTCCGCCATGCTCAGTGCTTCCTTCTGGTCGTGGGTCACGTACACGGTGGTCGTGCCGGACGCTTTGCAAATCCGACGGATTTCAGACCGCAGTTCGATACGGAGACGGGCGTCGAGGTTCGAAAGGGGCTCATCCAGAAGGAGCACGCGGGGGCGGATGACCATTGCTCGTGCAAGCGCAACCCGTTGCTGCTGGCCGCCAGAGAGTTGATTCGGCTTGCGTTCGGCATACTGGTCCATCCGGACTTGTGCGAGTGCTTCTCGCACGCGGCGCTCACGCTCCTCGCGCGGCACGCCGCGGACCTCGAGCCCGAACGCGACGTTGCGAGCGACGGTCATGTGCGGCCAGAGCGCGTAACTCTGGAAAACCATGCCCGTGTCGCGCTTCTCGGCCGGCATGAACGTGACGTCGGACCTGGAGCCGTCTAACTCGAACAGCACGCGGCCGCTGGTGGGCTCGATGAATCCGGCGATCATGCGGAGGAGCGTGGTCTTGCCGCAGCCCGAGGGCCCGAGGAGGAAGAAGAGTTCGCCGGGCTCGATTGTGAGGGAGACGCGATCCACGGCTGTCGTGGTGGGGGGGCTGCCGGGGGCGGGCGCGATCGCCGGGTAGGTCTTTTCGAGTTGGTCGATGACGATCCGTGTGGGCACGCGGCGCTCCTGAGAGAACGCCAAGCATAGATGAAGGCGGATCCGCGTGCAGGGAGGCGGGCGTGGCCGTGCACCGCCCGTACGCTCCCGCAGTGACGCCCCGCCCGCCGAACTCGTCCCACCTTGCGCGCATCGACGCCCTCCGCAGGTGGCGCGTGCGGCCGGCGAAGGACGTGACGATCGGCGCCGAGGTCTCCGCGCTGACACGCGGGCTGAGGCGCGATCAATCGGCCCGTCAGAAGGCGCGGCCGGTTGTTATGGACTCACTCCCCGCGGAGGTCGCGGCGTGCGTGCACGCGGTGCGTGTCGCAAGGGGCGTGGTCACGATCGAGTGTGCGCACGCTTCGGCGGGGTACATCGTGTCGCGCTGGCTCGGCGGCGGGGGGGAGGCGAAGGTGCTAAGCGCGGCGAAGGGGTGCAAGCGCGTCGCGGTGCGCACGGTGTAGCGATGGCCATCGAGCGGGCAGAAGCCATCTCGGGCTCCGACGCGGACGGGAGGATGGTCGCGCTCTTCCGCGAGCACAGGCTCCCGTGTCCCTTCTGCGGCTACGACCTGTCGCGCGCGAGCGTGGCGATGTGCCCGGAGTGCGGCGCGCACGTGCGGGAGTCGGACTACAGGCTCACGAGGGCGCTCCCGAAGAGCTACTGGCTGATCGCGTGCATCGTGGGCGGTTGCGCGTGGATCGTCGCGGCGCCGGCGCTGTCGTTCTGGTTCATGAGCGCCGCCGACTTCAAGCTCGTCGTCGGCCTCGGCACGCGCGTGCTCCTGGCGTTGCTCATCGCGGGCGCGGCCGTCGCGTTCACGTGGTGGCTGTCGTACCGACCGCTGCGAGCGATGGGCGCGCCGCGCTTCGTCAAGGCGCTCCTGACACTCTTCGCCGCCGTGCCGGGCGTGCTCGCGACGCTCTCGCTCGTGCTCGTCCCGGTCGGGCTCGCGGTCCTGTACGTCATCAACGCGTGACCGCGCCCCGCCCGATAGCATCGGGCGCATGAACACGTCGTTCCCAAAGAACAAGATCAAGGTCGTGCTCCTCGAGGGAGTGCACCCCGCGGGCGCGGAGACGCTACGCGGCGAGGGCTTCACGGTGGAGACGATGGCCGGCTCGCCCGACCGCGCGAAGCTCTTGCGGGCGGTCGCGGACTGCCATGTGCTTGGCATCCGCAGCAAGACGCGCGTTCCCCGCGAGGTGCTCGACGCAGCGCCGCGATTGCTGACGGTGGGGTGCTTCTGCATCGGGACGGATCAGGTCGACCTCGCCGGCGCGCGGCACAGGGGCGTGCCGGTCTTCAACGCGCCCTTCAGCAACACGCGCAGCGTGGCGGAACTGACGATCGCGGAGATCATCGCGCTGCACCGCGGCCTGACGGAGAAGAGCCGGCAACTCCACGACGGGGTGTGGGACAAGTCCGCCGCGGGCGCGCACGAGGTGCGTGGGCGCACGCTCGGCATCGTGGGCTATGGGCACATCGGGAGCCAGGTGAGCGTGCTGGCCGAGGCCCTCGGCATGCGCGTGATCTATTACGACGTCGTGCCCAAGCTCGCGCTGGGGAACGCGCGGGCGGTGCGGAACCTGACGGACCTTCTCAAGAGCGCGGACGTCGTGACGCTGCACGTGCCGGCGACGGCGGCGACGGCGAACATGATCGGCGCGAAGCAGCTCCGCTGCATGAAGAAGGGCGCGATGCTCATCAACAACGCGCGCGGGAGCGTGGTGAACATCGACGCGCTCGTGGACGCGCTGCGGGAAGGGCACATCGCGGGCGCGGCGCTCGACGTCTTTCCGGAGGAGCCCGCGGGGAAGGACGAGGCCTTCAAGAGTCCGCTCCGCGGCGTGCCCAACGTGATCCTGACGCCGCACATCGGCGGGAGCACGGAGGAGGCGCAGGAGACGATCGCGCTGGATGTTTCCGAAAAGCTCGCGAAGTTCGTGAACGTCGGCAGCACGACGGGCGCGGTGAACGTGCCCGAAGTCGAGCTGCCCGGCCAAGACGAGAGCGGCGGCGGTGGGGGGGCACGGACGCGGCGTCACCGCGTGCTGCACTTCCACCGCAACGTGCCCGGCGTCCTGAGCAACATGCACCGCTTGATCGCGGACCTGGGGGCGAACATCGCGGCGGAGTACCTGCGGACGCACGAAGACGTCGGGTACGTGGTGCTGGACGTCGATCCGACGGACGCGAAGAAGGTGCTGGAGGGCGTGAAGAAGATCCCGGAGACGATCCGGGCGAGGCTGCTGTGGTAGCGGCAAAGCGCCGGCGTCGTACGTTCACGGCCGTCATCGCGGCGGTTGTCCTGCTTTCGTTCTTGGCGGCGACGACCGGCCGCGTGCGACGCGATTTCGACGCGGGATGTGCAACAACCGTGACGTCGGTGCGCACGCTCGGCATGTCGACTGCACTGCGGAGTTCGCCTACCGCGCTTTCACCCTGGCTTGATCGCCTGGGCATGACAGAGAAGGGACCGCGTGTCATAATGCAAGAGCGGTGGCTGTTCGGAGCACCGAGCCCGACGCCATCGTCGTACGCGGCATACGCGGCATCTAGCGCGGAACAGCTCGGCCAGTTGTTGTCGATGCACCGCATTCCCGACGAGGAGGCTCGCAAGATCGTGACCGAGTGGCGCAGCCGCGTGCTCGCGCGCGAGTCAGTCGAGAGCTTGGTCCAGAGACTTCTTTCCGAGTCGCCGTGAAGGTTCTTGCCGAACGCTGGCTGTCATGTTCTCTACTCCCTGACTGTGGCAGTGGGTCGCGGCTTCTGCCCGCAAGTCATTCTCGTATTCCGCCGATAATCCCCTTTCACACGGCTCCCGTACCCTTCATCAAAGGACGCAGCGCATGACCCACACCAACCGCCGGGCCCTCATCTCCGGCATCACGGGCCAGGACGGCTCGTACCTCGCCGAGTTCCTGCTGGCCAAGGGGTACGAGGTGCACGGCATCATCCGCCGGAGCAGCTCGTTCAACACGGCGCGCATCGAGGGGATCTACCAGGACCCGCACAGCGGGCGGGCGCGGCTGCGGCTGCACTACGGCGACCTCTGCGACTCGCGCAGCCTGAGCGAGGTGCTGCGGCGCGTGCGCCCGCACGAGGTCTACAACCTCGGCGCGCAGTCGCACGTGCGCGTGAGCTTCGACATGCCGCTCTACACGGCCGACACGGTGGCGATGGGGGCCCTGCGCCTCCTCGACGCGGTGCGAGAGTTCCAGCAGGAGTCGGGCCAGCAGGTGCGGTACTACCAGGCGAGCAGCTCCGAGCAGTTCGGCAAGGCCCAGGAGGTGCCGCAGACGGAGACGACGCCCTTCCACCCGCGCTCGCCGTACGCGTGCGCCAAGGTGATGGCGCACTGGACGACGATCAACTACCGCGAGAGCTACGGCCTGCACGCCTCGTGCGGCATCCTCTTCAACCACGAGAGCCCGCGCCGGGGCGAGACGTTCGTCACGCGCAAGATCACGCGCGCGGTGGGGCGGATCAAGATGGGCCTGCAGGAGAAGCTCTTCCTCGGCAACCTGGACGCGAAGCGCGACTGGGGGTACGCGGGCGACTACGTGAAGGCCATGTGGATGATGCTCCAGATGGACAGGCCCGACGACTACGTGATCGCGACCAACCGCACGATCAGCGTGCGCGAGTTCGCGGAGATGGCCTTCGCGCACGCGGGGATGGACTACCGCGACTTCGTCGCGTTCGACCCGCGCTACCTGCGCCCCGCCGAGGTCGATCTGCTGCTGGGCGATTACTCGAAGGCGAAGGCCAAGCTCGGCTGGGCGCCGACGACGACGGTGGACGAGCTGGCGCGGATGATGGTGGACCACGACGTGGAGCTGGCGTCGCGCGAGAAGACGCTGCGCGACGCGGGGCACAAGTTCCCGCCGCGGATCGGCGAGCACGACCACCCGGTGCACAACGGCTGACGCCGAAGCGGCAAATCAACAAATCGGCAAATCAGGACGAGCTCTCGAAAGCAGTCCTCATTTGCGGCATTGCTGCATTTCTAGCACGCCCCGCCGCCGAAGACGCGGAAGAGGGCGAGGATGTCCTCGTTGTCCGGGAAGAGGCCGTCGTTGTTGAAGTCCAGGTCGCCGCACGTGCCGGTCGGGCAGTCGCCCCCGCCGAAGACGGCGAAGAAGTCAAGCAAGTCCTGGTTGTCGGGAAAGAGCCCGTCGCCGTTGAAGTCGATCGCATCGCACATCGGCGTCACCACGATCGTCACCGGCGCGCTCGCGGTCTGCGTGCCGTTCTGCAGCTCGTGCGCCTTGATCACGAGCTCGTGCGGTCCGGGCGACAAGAGCGCCGTGTCGAGTTCGAAGCGGAAGGGCATGAGCGTGTCGCTCGCGGCGTACTGGCCGTCGATGTAGAGGTCGGCGCGGCCCATCGCCCCGTCGACTTCCGCCGCGGCGCGCACGACGACCACGCCGGAGACGCTGGCGTTGTGCTGCGGCTGCGTGATGGCGACGCTAGGGATGCCGATCGTGAGGACCAGATTGGCGTTGCCGGCCTTGAACTGGTCCACGTCGCAGAGGTACCGCCACCAGTTGGCCAGGTAGCCGTCGGGGGCGCGGCCCGGCGCGTGCGGCATGTGCGCGTACCACCAGTTCAAGTAATTGCGCTGGTGGTCCCCGCCCGGCGGCGACCACTCGGTGTAATTGAAGACACGCGTCGCGTCGTTGAGGTTCGGGTAGCTCAGCCACGCGTCGGCGTTGCTCGCGACGAAGCGCGGGTTGGCGTAGTCGTAGTCGCTCGTCGCGTTGACCGGGAAGTGGACATTGCCGACGCCGCCGAGGCCCGGGGCGTGCTGATCAAGGAGCGCGAAGCGGCTCCACGTGTTGCAGCGGCTCTGGCACCACTGGCCGTAGACCTTGTCGGCCATCGTCGATTCGGCGCGGTGCCCCCACGAGTGGATCGCCTCGCCGACGCCGCGCTCGTAGTTCCACCCCATGATCACGAAGGCCCGCTGCCCGCCTGCCGCGGGATACGGCACGCCGTTGACCCAATACGCGCCCTGGCCGGCCATCGCCGCTTCCCACATGCCCGCGATCGGCGGCGCGTAGACCCAGACCTCGTCGATCTCGCCGGCGTCCACGCGGGCGCCGAGGTTGTGCGTCTGGCCGAAGTGGACGTAGTCGAAGGTGCTGTTGTGGAAGTCACGCACCGCCCACGCCGCGGCGAAACTCTCGTCGGTGTGCCGGAACCCGTCCTGGAAGCGCGGGTGCTCGTCGGCGATCACCGTCTCGACGATCTGGAAGTCAACCTTGCCGTGGCTGCTGGTAAGGAAGTCCAGCCGCACCTGGTTCGCGAGGGCGACGGGGTCGTCCCAGCCGTAAACGGCGTGCAGCCGCTGCCCGCCGAAGTTCTCCATGACCGGGTCGAAGATAAAGAGCAGGACGCGCGGCTCGACCTTGTCGGGGTCGACGCCCGCGGGCGGCGGCGGGCCCGCCGGCGGCAGGCCGTTGGGGTCAAGGTGCATGAAGCGCACGCCGTCGAAGTTGATCTGGAAGCCGGCGTCCCACGTGTCGTGGTGGATCTCGATCTGGTCGACGTCGGCGAGGTTGGGCGCGCCCGTCTGTGTGCGCGTCCAGCCGTGCCCGCCGGCGAGAGGAACTTTGAAGAGCTTCCAGGCGAAGTTCGGCGTCTGCTGCGTCGTCGGCGTGAGCGCGATCGTCCCGGTCCCCGTGCGCACGACGACGATCGGCTGGTTCCCCTGCCAGCCGATGGGCGTTGTGTTGCGGGCGTTCTCCCAGAAGACCAGCGTGTTGAACGCCGACGCGTTGTAGTTCCACGTCGGTGTCGCCGGGTATCTGACGCCGGTGTCGAAACCCGACTGGGTCGTGAAGAGAATCGACGACGATCCGGCCTTGACGTACTGCGCGTCGTTCGCGACCGACCGCGCTGCGTTGTCGGCGGCGAACGTGCCCCAGCTCGCCGCATTGCCCTCGGCGAAGTCCTGTGCGCTCGTGGTGGCGGCGAGGCAGACGAGCGCGGCGCACGGGAATGTGCGCATCGCGCGGCGGTGGATCAGGGGCATCGGGTCTCTCCTGGGTACGGCGTGATCGGCGATCGTCGGGCTGCCGGTGCGTGGCCTTCCGGCCTTCTCGGTCTTCTTGTTCGTTTCGTCGTGCCTGTCCTTCTTCCTCAACATGCCCCGCCGCCGAAGACCCTGAAGAGCGCCAGGATGTCGTCATTATCCGGAAACAATCCGTCGTTGTTGAAGTCGAGATCGCCGCACGTCCCGGTGGGGCAGTCGCCGCCGCCAAAGACAGCGAAGAAGTCGAGCAGGTCCTGATTGTCGGGGAAGAGGCCGTCACCGTTGTAGTCGATCGAATCGCACGCTTGGCCGAGCGTGAGGGCCGCGAGCCCCCAGCAGGCGTGGTTGGAGTTGAAGTTCCCCGCGCGGGTCGTTCTGAGCGAGAGCGTGGAGGCGCCCGCGAGCGAGATATCGAATGGCACGCTGGGCGAGCTTCGGCCGGCGACGGTCTGCGTGTAGACGCTCACGCCGTCCACGAAGACTTCGAACGTCGCGCCGTTCTCGAATGCCGACGTGACCACCTCGATGCCCACGCGCCCGGTGAAGGCGACGACGGGTGCGTTGTTCGCCGCGGCGATCGCGGCGAGGTCGAAGTCCACGCGGGTGGCGCCCGAGACCTGCGGGTGCTGGCCGAGGCCGTGTTCGAGCGGCTGCGTGTCGGAGAACCGGATCGCCACGGACGTCCAATCGCCCGGGCAGTTGATGCCGACGCCGTAGACGGGCACGTCGACGACCGTGACGAAGGGCGGGTCGGGCACGAACGCGGCCTCGCCCGAGGGCGTGTCGAAGAGGGAACTGAGCGGGACGGACTGAGCGAGCGCGGGGAGCGTCGTGAACAGCGTGGCGGCGAGCATCGAGCGCATGGGGCCTCCGTTCGCTTGATAGCGGATTTCGCGGCGGAACGCAAGGGGGATATCAAGTGAACGGTGAACGGCGGCGGCCGGTCGTTCCGGTCGCGCGGGTCCGATGCGAGCGATCCAACGTCACCGTTTCACCGATCGCGGATCACCGTTCACTGTTTGTTCGTACACTGCCCCGTGTACCGCATCGCGCTGCGCATGCTCTTCGGCGATCGGACGAAGTACCTCACGCTGGTGCTGGGGCTGGCGTTCGCGGCGCTCTTGATGAACCAGCAGGGGGCGATCTTCCTGGGGCTCCTCCGCCAGGCGACGGGGCCGCTTCAGAACGTCACGCAGCCGGACCTGTGGGTGATCGATCCGGACACGCCGTGGGTCGCGGAGTTCCGGAGCCTGTCGGACCAGAAGCTGAGCCGCGTGCGCAGCGTGCCGGGCGTGGAGTGGGCCGAGCCCATGATCAACACCTACGCGGTGTGCGAGCTGCCGGGCGGGAGCTTCAAGAAGCTGCAGATGCTGGGGATCTCGCGCACGACGCTCGCCGGCCGGCCGCCGGAGATGCTCGAGGGGCGGCTCGAGGACCTGTGGATCCCCGACGCGATCATCGTCGAGAAGAACTCGATGGGGATGCTGGGGAACGCGAAGGTCGGCGACGTTCTCAAGATCAACGACAAGCGCGCGGTGATCGTCGGCGTCTGCAGGATCCGGCTGGGGTTCGAGTCCAACGCGACAATCTACACGACGTTCGAGAACGCCGTGGCTTTCGCGCCCGCGGGACGGGAGAAGATCAGCTACATCATCGCGAAGGTGAAGCCGGGCTTTGCGCTCGGGGACGTGCAGCGCGGCATCGACGCGCTGGGGGACGTCGTCGCGCTGACGACGGAGGAGTTCAGCGCGCGCAGCAAGCACTTCATCATGGTCGCGACGGGGATCGGCGTGAACTTCGGGATCACGATCGTGCTCGGGTTCGTCGTGGGGCTGCTCCTCTCGGCGAGCATCTTCTACCAGTTCACCGTCGAGAACCTCCGGCACTTCGCCGTGCTGAAGGCGATGGGCGCGACGTCGCGGACGCTGCTGGGGATGATCCTGCTGCAGGCGGTCGTCGTCGCGACGATCGGCTACGGGCTGGGCAGCGGCGTCGCGGGGGTCTTCGCGATCGTCAGCGACAAGACCGAGAGCGAGCTGCAGGTGCTCTTCCCGTGGCAGCTCCTCGTCGGCTCGTTCTGCGCGACCATGCTCACGATCCTGCTCGGGAGCGTGATCTCCGTGCGGCGCGTGCTCCGCGTCTCGCCGGGGCAGGTCTTCTCGACCTGAGAACACAGAGCAAGACAGAGGGAAGAAGAGCGAGACAGAGAAGAAAGAACTGGGTTGAAGAGAAGATACGCACGGGTGCGCTCTTCAAACCCCAGTCTCCTCATCTCTGTTTTCCTCTTCCTCTCTCTGTTTACCTCTGTGTTCCTCCCCTTCACACAGTTTTCTCTCCCATTTTCCTTGCATTCCCAGTGCCGCGGGGTAGGTTTGAGAACGCGCCGCCCGCGGGGGCGGTGCTGTCTTCGTCTGTGGGGAAGAACGTCCGATCACCCGCGCCGCGGGTGGTCTTTGTTCGGCAAGGGAGCGTCCATGAAGATTCGCATCGGGTTGGCGGCTGCGGTGTTGGCGGCGTCCGCGGGGAGCGCGTCGGCGGACTACACGATCGCGACGCAGGTGATGGTCGCGAGCGGCCTGTCGCGCCCCGTCTTCGCGACGTCGCCGGTGGGCGACGACACGCGCCTGTTCATCGTCGAGCAGCGCCCGCTCGCCAGCCCCGCCCGCGGCCGCATCCGCATCTTCAACCTGACGACGAACACGCTGCAGAGCACGGCGACGCCGTTCTGGGTGAGCCCCTCCGTCGCGGCCGACAGCGAGCAGGGCCTGCTCGGCCTTGCGTTCCACCCGAACTACAACCAGAACGGTTACTTTTACGTCAACTACACGCGAGCCAGCGACGGCGCGACGGTGATCGCCCGCGGCACGCGCAGCGCCGGCAACCCGGACATCGCGAACTCCGGTGTGACGACGGTGCTGGTCGTGAGCCAGCCGGAGGTCAACCACAACGGCGGTTGGATCGCCTTCGGCCCCGAGGGGTACCTGTACATCGCGATGGGCGACGGCGGCGGCGGCAACGACAACCAGCCCCCCAGCGGCGGCACCACCGGCAACGCGCAGGACCTCACGAACAACCTGCTGGGCAAGATCCTGCGCATCGACGTGGACGGCGCGGACAACATCCCCGGCAACACGGACGATGACGGCTTCCCGGCCGACGCCAACCGTCTGTACACCATCCCGGGCGACAACCCGCACGTCGCGAACGGCAACGATGATGAGATCTACATCCACGGCGTGCGCAACCCGTGGCGCCCGTCGTTCGACCGGCTGACCGGCGACCTGTGGGTGGCGGACGTGGGCCAGGAGCAGCGCGAAGAGGTCACCGTGCTTCCCTTCGGCAGCCAGGCGGGCGTGAACCTCGGCTGGCGCTGCTGGGAGGGGACGCGCTTCACGTCGCTGGGCGGGTGCACCGCCAACAGCCCGAACACGACGCCGATCATCGAGTACGGCCACATGGTCGCCTTCCCGCCCACGCCCATCCTGGGCTGCTCGATCACCGGCGGGTACGTCTACCGCGGCAGCGCCATCCCGTGCTTCCGCGGCGCGTACATCTTCGCTGACTACTGCTCCGGCGACATCTTCTCGCTCCGGCGCACGCCGTCGGGCGGGTACACGGAGCTTGTCGACCGCCGCTCGCAGCTCGCGCAGACGACGGACCCGTTGAACAACATCATGTCGTTCGGCGAAGATAACCGGGGCGAGGTGTACATCCTCGATCAGACCGGCGGCGAGCTCTTCAAGATTGTGCCCGGCACGACGACGGGCCCGGACTGCAACGCCAACAGCGTGCCCGACGACTGCGACATCCGCAACGGCGTGAGCCAGGACGCCAACAGCAACCAGATCCCCGACGAGTGCGAGGTCCCGACCTGCGACTCGATCGACTTCAACGGGGACGGTCTCTTCCCGGATAACCAGGACCTCGAGGACTTCTTCAGCGTCTTCGGGGGCGGCCCGTGCAGCACCGGAACCTGCGGCGACATCGACTTCAACAACGATGGTCTCTTCCCCGACAACGAGGACCTCGAAGACTTCCTGAACGTCTTCGGCGGCGGGAACTGCTGATAAAACAGCCGGCATCGAGCGTTGCAAGCGTCGAAGAGCCCCGGGCACACGCCCGGGGCTTCTTTTTCGCGCTCGCCGTCCGATAGCGCGGCCGCGCATGAAAACCCGGCGGTTATTGTCAGTCCGCGGCGATCGGGGTCTACGTCCGGTCACACGCCACGAGGGAGTTCCTTTATGACCACGCGCATCGTTCCATCCGTTCGTTCCGCCGCGCTGCTCGCCCTGAGCGCGGGCTCATGTCTGTCCGCCGCGAACGCGGCGGTCTTTACATTCCAGCACGTCTGCGGGACGCACACGTGGACGCACGTCTGCGCGACGGCAACGCCGTGCGGCGGCGGGAACGTCATCCACCTGAACAACTGGGGGTTCCAGTCGTGCGGCGGCACACCGCAGATGCCCGCCGCCGGCGACGATGTGATCTTCCCGGTGAGCGGGACGATCAACGCCGGCGCGGGGATGAACACGATCACGATCAACGCGGGCGCGACGGCGGGCCAGAACGCGAACATCAGCACAGTGTCGGGCTACACGAACAACGGGGCGGTGCAGGGCATCGCCGGCGACCAGTCGTGGTCCGGGCTGATCACCAACAACGGGACGTGGAGCGAGGATGTGTCCGGCTGGACGCGCGGCTTCAACAGCGCGACGTTCGTCAACGCCGGCCAGCTTCTGTTCCCGGGCAGCGTCAACCTGGTCCACACCTCGGGCACGAATTCGCTCACCAGCACCGCGGGTGCGCTGATCCGCAAGAACGGCGGCGGCACGGCGAGTATTTCGAACATGACCGTGACGAACAGCGGCTCGGTGGTGAGCGACGGCGGCGGCACGCTCGCGTTCAACAGCGACACCTTCGTGAGCGACCCCGGCGCGGCGTACAGCGCGGGCGCCGGCGGTGTGATCGCCTTCAACAGCTGCAACATCCGCGGGCCGTTCCCGATGACGCTCGGCGCGAACAACAGCGTTCAGTTCAACACGTTCACGTGCGCTGCGCCGGTCACGCTGAGCGCGACCGGGGGCACGGCGCTCCTGAGCGGCAACATGACCGCTTCCGCCGCGAACACGCTGACCAACACCGGCCTCGTCGCGACCGCCGCCGGCGATCAGAGCCGCGCGGGCGCCTTCACGAACACGGCGTCCGGAGTCTGGACCGAGGACGTCTCCGGCTGGACGCGCGTGTTCCATAGCCACACGTTCTCGAACGCCGGCACCCTCAACTTCCCCGGCTCCGTGAACTGGGTGCACGGCTCCTCCGCGGTCAACCAGTTCACGAACACCGGCACGGTCGTCAAGTCCGGCGGCGGCTCGCTGCAGATGAACGGCATCCCGCGCCTCAATCAGGGCGCGATGAACGTCCTGGCCAACGGCGGCACGCTCCAATTCAATGGCAGCTCCTTTGCCAGCACCGGGAGCCCGTCCTACAGCGTGACCGGCCCCAACTCGTCGATCTTCTGGAACGGCACCACGATCTCCGGCTCGTTCCCGATCACGCTCGCGTCGGCGGGCGGCGCTTCGTTCACCAGCCCGACCACCGGCGGCCCGACCACCATCAACGCCGCGGGCGGCGCGGCGTTCATCAACGCCGGCACGATGAACACAACGGCCGGGCTGCTCACCAACGCCGGGCAGCTCGCCTTCGGCGGGGGCGACCACAGCTGGAGCGGCCCGTGGACCAACGCGGCGTCGGGCGTGGTCACGGAGGACCCGAGCGGCTGGACGCGCAATCTCAATTCCGTCGCGGTGACGAACAACGGGGCGATGAACTTCCCCGGCTCCGTGAATTGGAATCACGCCTCCGGCGCCAACTCCGTCCTGAACACCGGCACGATGAACAAGACCGCCGGCGGGACCTTCCACGCCAACAACATCGCGTCGTTCACGAACAACGGGACGATCGCGGTCGCCGCCGGGGGCGGCACCTTCCTCCTGAGCAGTCTCGCCTATTCGGGCACCGGGACGGTCACGATCGGCGCCGGCGCCGGGATGCAGCTGAACGGCTGCACCGTCTCGGGTCCGGTGAACGGCGCGAACAGCGGCGGCACGTTCCAGAGCACGGGCACGATGACGGTGCCGGCGAGCACGACCACGCAGCTCAACGTGACCGGGAGCGGCTTCACGGTGAACGGCAACCTCAGCATCAACACGACGAGCGGGCTGCTCCGCAACAACAACGTGGCGAACGTGACCGGCGGCGACAAGGCCTTCACCGGCGACATCACCAACAGCGTCGGCGCGACGTGGACCGAGGACGCCAGCGGCTGGTCGCGCGGCCTCAACAGCCACGACTTCACCAACCACGGCACGCTCAACCTGCCCGGCAGCGTCAACTGGAACCACACCTCCGGTGTCAACACGCTTACCAACACGGGCACGATCAACAAGACCGCCGGCGGGACCTTCCACGCCGCCAACATCACGAGCCTCACCAACAACGGGACCATCGCCGTCGCGGCCGGCGGCGGCGCGTTCCAGCTGAGCAGCTCGGCCTACTCCGGCTCCGGGACGGTGTCCGTCGACACCGCGGGCGCGTTCCGTCTCGTCGGCACCACGATCACCGGCCCCGTCAACGGCGCGGCGACCGACACGGGCGTAGTCGAATCGACAGGAACGCTCACCGTCGGGGCGGGCGGGGCGCAGCTCAATGTGTCCGGCAACGGCTTCAGGATCAACGGCAACAAGGCCGGCTCGCCGATGCTGACGAACATGGCGGTCGTGAGTGTCACGGGGGGCGACAAGAGCTTCACCGGGCCGGTCACGAACAACGGCACGTGGACCGAGGACGGGAGCGGGTGGTCGCGCGGCCTGAACAGCCACATCTTCACCAACAACGGCGTCCTCAACCTGCCCGGCAGCGTCAACTGGAACCACACCTCGGGCACCAACCGCCTGGAGAACGCCGCGGGCGGCGTCGTCAACAAGACGGCCGGCGGCACGTTCAGCATCAACGTGCAGACGACGAACGCGGGCCTCATCGACATCCAGAGCGGCGCGTTCAACGTCAACGGCGGGCTGACACAGACGGCGGCCGGGGCGCGCACGGTCGTCCGCGCCGGCGCTTCGCTGGGCGGGGCGGCGCTCGCGCTCGGCGGCGGACGCCTCGAGGGCGCGGGCACCGTCGGCCAGAACACGACCATCGGCGGCGCGACCGCTTCGCCGGGCGTCGGCATGGGTGCGCTCGGTCAGCTGACGTTCAGCGGCAACTACACGCAGGGCGCGGGCGGCACGCTGGAGATCGACGTCGTCGCCCGGCCGCCGTCGAGCACGGACCGCATCGTCGTCACCGGCACGATGACCCTGGGCGGCACGGCGCACGTGATCCTCCCGGAGAACTTCTACCCCAAGCTCGGCGACGTGTACACGATCGCGACCTCCACCTCGAACAACCGCGTCGGCGTCTTCGCGACGCTGACGGTCGACGCGCCCGACGGCGTCGAGTTCGAACTGTCCTACACGACCTCGAGCGCGCTGCTCACGGTGACCGCGACCACGTGCAGCCCCATCGACTTCAACAACGATCAGCTCTTCCCCGACAACCAGGACTTGGAGGACTTCCTGAGTGTCTTCGGGGGCGGCCCGTGCTCGACCGGCACCTGCAGCGACATCGACTTCAACAACGACGGGCTCTTCCCGGACAACGACGATCTGGAGGCGTTCTTCCGCGTCTTCGGCGGCGGGCCCTGCTGAGAAACGGGCCACCAGACCTTGTGGGCGGGGCGTCCGGGCGGTCTTCCCCCACGCTCCGCCCGCTTTTTTCTTGCGGTTCAAAGGCGATCCTGTAGACTGAATGCCGCGGCCGGCCCGGGCCGCGCTCGAGGAGGTTCCTATGTTTTCCGCCCGCCCGCTCGTTGTCGTCGCGATGTCCTGCGCATCCGCCGCCTTTGGGCAAACCATTGCGCCGCAGTACGAGTCGAACTACACGATCCAGTCGTTGGGGAGCGTCCCCGGCGTGCCGCCGAGCTACGGCGGGCTGGCGATCTCACCGACTGACAACAACCTGCTCCTCATCGGCGGCGCGGCGAACAACACGTTCGCCGCGGTCTATTCGATCCGGGTCACGCGGGACCAGTGCGGGAGCATCATCGGCTTCGACGGGACGGCGGTGCAGGTCGCCTCCGCGCCCCAGATCGACGGCGGGCTGCTCGTCACGACCGACGGCGTGATCTTGACGTCGCGCTATCCGGACAACGGCATCAACATGATCGAGCCCGGGAGCACCTCGCCGGACAAGGTCGTTTTTCTCTCGGGGCTGGGCGTCGTCGGCTCGACGGGCTCGATCGTGATCGTGCCGCCCGGCCAGCCGGGCGCGGGCCGGCTCAAGATCCTGAGCTACAGCAGCGGCATCTTCTACGACTCGACACTGGTCCCGGACGGCATGGGCACGTACAACGTCACCGGTGTGAACTCGGGCGTTTTCGTGGGCGGTGGTCCCGAGGGCGCGGCGTACGTCCCGGCCGGCTCTCCGCTCTTCGCAGCGCCGGCAGTCCTGATCGCGGAGTACGGCACCGGCTCGGTCTCCGCATGGGACGTGGATGCGAACGGCGACCCAATCCTTGGCACTCGACGCCTGTTCGCATCATCGCTCACCGGCGCCGAGGGTGCTTACATCGACCCCTCCTCGGGCGACTTTATCTTCTCGTCGTTCGGCGGCGGCAACGCGGTGTACGTCGTGCGCGGTTTCGCCGAGGTCATCACCTGCGACTCGATCGACTTCAACGGGGACGGGCTGTTCCCGGACAACCAGGACCTCGAGGACTTCTTCAGCGTCTTCGGAGGCGGCCCGTGCAGCACCGGCACGTGCAGCGACATCGACTTCAACAACGATTGCCTCTTCCCCGACAACAGCGACCTGGAGGCGTTCCTGAACGTCTTCGGCGGCGGGCCGTGCTGAGAGCGAGAGCAACCGGCCGGGTTGACGGCGCGGCCGGCGTGCCGCGGTGCGCGATGAGTACGCTGTCGCATGCCCGAGTGGAGGATCGAACGCTTCGCGCTGCCCGCGGCCGATGAGGACGTGCACGCCCTTGCGCTCCTGCTCGTGGACGCGGTCGAGTCCGGCGCCGCGGTGAGCTTCGTCCTGCCGCTGCCGGCGGCGCACGCCGAGGCGTGGTGGCGCAAGACGCTGTCGTCGGCGCACGCGGGGGCGGTCTTCCTCGTCGCGCGCGACGAGTCGGGCATCGTCGGCACGGTGCAGTTGCAGCCCGCGTGGGCGCCGAACCAGCCGCACCGCGCCGAGGTCGCCAAAATGATCGTCCACCGCAGGGCGCAGCGCGCCGGGCTCGGCGCGCGCCTCATGGAGGCCGTCGAGGCCGCGGCGAGAGACGCCGGGTTCACGCTCCTCACGCTCGACGCGAAACGCGGCGGCGCCGCGGAGCGGCTGTACCGACGGATGGGCTGGACATATGTCGGCGCGATCCCGCGCTTCGCGGTGGATCCCGACGGCGTCACGCCGCACGACGCGGTGATCTTCTACAAAGAACTGAGGCCGCACGCGGGCGCTCGGGGGGGATGAACACGCCGGCGGGGCCTCCTCGCGGCGGTCAGCCCCGGGGCTTCTGCGCGTCGCCGCGCCCGATCTGGCCCGCGAGGCTGGCGACCGCGGCGATCAGCTCGGGCGGGTCCACCGGCTTCGACAGGTGGAAGTTGAAGCCCGCGCGCATCGCCCTGGTTCGGTCGTCCGATCGCGCGAAGGCGGAGAGCGCGAGCGCGGGCGTGTCTCCGCCGCGGCCGGCGGGGAGCGAGCGGATGCGCCTCACGAGTTCGTATCCGTCCACCTCCGGCATGCCGATGTCGCTGACGATGACGGCCGGCACGTCGGTCTCGACGGCGGACCACGCCTCCATCGACGAGGCGGCGGTTCGAACAACCGCGCCCGAGCCGGTGAGCAGCCGCTGCACCAAGTCGCGTGCGTCGGGCTCGTCGTCCACGACGAGCACCTTTACCCCCCGCAGGTCGATGTCTGACTGCGAGACCTCGCGCGCACCGGGGAGGAGCGGGGGGAGCGTCGCACGCGGCCTCTCCTCCGTAGCCCTGGTGTCGAGCACCGGGATCGAGACCGTAAACACGGACCCCTGGCCCGGGCCGGGGCTCTGGGCGCGAACGTTCCCGCCGTGCAGTTCGACGAGGTGCTTGACGATCGAGAGGCCAAGGCCCAGGCCGCCGACCCGGCGGGTGGTTGAAGAGTCCGCTTGGCGAAATCGTTCGAAGACGTGGGGAAGGAACTCGGGCTGGATCCCTTCACCCGTGTCGCTCACCGCGATCTCGACGTGCGGGTCGGACCGCCGGAGCGCGACCTGCACCCGGCCCCCCTTGGGCGTGAACTTGACGGCGTTGGACAGAAGGTTCCACACGATCTGCTGGAGCCGACTCGGGTCGCCGTTGAGCGGCCCGGCGAGCGGGTCGACCGCCGTGTCGATCCGGATGCCCTTGGCATCCGCAGCGGGCCGCACCGCCTGGATCGCCGCCTCGATGATCATCGCCGCGTCGACCCGCTGAACATCCATGCGGAGTTTGCCGGAGATGATCCGGCTCATGTCCAGCAGGTCCTCGATGAGCTGACGCTGCAGCTGGGCGTTGCGCTGGATGACGGAAAGCCCCTGCGCGAAAGACGCGGCGTCCGGCGCACGCTGCAGGAGATGGGTCCATCCCAGGATCGCTGTCAGCGGCGTGCGGAGCTCGTGCGACAAGGTCGCGAGGAACTCGTCCTTCAAGCGGCTGTTGCGCTCCGCGTCGATACGGGCGGCGCGTTCGCTCTCGAGGAGATCGTCCCGCTGGCGCTCCGCCTTCTTGCGGTCGAAGACCTCCTTGGAGAGCGCCTCGATCTTCTGGTTCAGGAGCAGGAACGGGTCGGAAGAATCCGCCCTGGGTTTGAGCCTTATGAACAGGATCGCGGGCGCGTGCGGCGTGCGCGGCTTGAGGACGTTGCCGTCGGCACGCATGTTGATGATCTTCCCATCGGCCGCGATCCAGCCCAGGCCCGTCGGGACGGGATGGCGGCTCCGGGAGCAAATCCGCAGGTACTCACGCACGTGCTCCGGCGGGTTTACGACGAAGGACCACAGGCGCTCCCCCGTCAGCGTCCGGGGCGCGCCGGCGGCCCGCGCCGCTTCATTCGCCTCGAAGATCGCGCCCTCGGCATCCACGATCATCGCCGGCTCGGGCAGGGCCTGCAGGAGATGAATTGCGTCCACGTCCATCGCGCGGATCAACTCTTGAGGTATTCCCGGCCCTCGGCGGCCTCGCTGGCCGGGGTGGGCTTGAGGTAGACCACGACCCGGCACTCGGACGACCCCTGCGCGATCGTCTGCTCGAGGCCGACCTTGGCGTACCCGAGGTTCTCGGCCGCGATGCTGCCGAAGACGTTCGACGTCATCATGCACAGGGCCGGCCTGTCGATGACCTTCTCGGCGAACGGGCAGCGGCGGTTTCCGAACACGATCTTCTCGTCCGATTCATCGATAATGAAGAAGTCGCCCTGGATGCGGCGCTTCAGATCGACCAGCACCTGAGCGACCTGCCCCCGGTCGAGATTCTCGACCCCGATGGCCGCCTTGTACTCGTTGTTGATCGCGTCTCCGACGCGCTGGCCGACCACGCTCACGAAGCCGGAGGCCTCCTTGATGCCGACGACATCCTGCAAGGTGCCGGCGAGCTCGCGGATCAATGTCCGCAGGAATACATCCCGCTCCAGCGGAACGTTGAGCACCGCCAAGCTCAGGTGTTTCGATGTTCCGTCCATCCGCCTGCTCCCTCCGCCCGGAGTACCGCGGGCGCGCGGCCCGAGTTTACTGCAATCAGAAAAAGAGCGAGCATAAACGCCGCAAAGCCGTACAAGATAAATAACAATTTAGAAAGGCGGTGATGGCCGCGGCACCCTTTCGGGTGCCCGCCGTTGGCCGGGTTCTCTGGCTCGGCCCGCCCTCGCCCCGCGCAATGCCGGAAAGGCCCTGGAGCTCTTGCGCGGCCAAGCATCGGGATCTCATAACACCCGGGCCCGCGTGGATCGCAGTCACAATCCGCCGGATGCGCTTGTGTGCGCCCGTCCGTCCTGTACACTCTCCCCGCCGCGGAGGGTTCGCCGCGGCGGAGGAGAGAGGTCCATGTCAATCCGTGCCGCCGGCGGTATCTGCGCGCTCTCGCTGGGCGCTTCATCCACATTGGGCGTCATCATCCAGGGCACCGAGCTCGCGCCGTACACGGCCGTGTCAAACCAGCTCGGGACGAGCCACGGTGTTTCGTTCTCATCGGCGAACTACCCGGCGGTGACGTTCACGGAACTCATCCCGGGTACTTGGGGCGTCTACGGCGCGGAGCCGTGGGCGCTGCCGTCCAACGGCGGCTGGTTCAACGCCCCGATCATCGTGGACTTCGTCGATCCCAACGACGGCGTCTCGCCCGCGACCGTGAGCGGCACCGTCTCCGTGATGTGGGGCGACGGCGGGGGCGACTTCGACGCGGTGGATATGCGTTTGTACGGCGTTTCGAACAACCTCATCGCGATGCAGACGTTCTCCGGCTTCGGCTTTACGCAGATCCAGATGACCGCCGTCGGCATCCGGCGTGTCGAGTTCTGGGCGAACACGAACGTCGGCTCGGGCACCTCGGACACGGGCTTCGACTGGATCTCGTACCCGACGCCTCTCGGCGTGCCCGCGCCGGGAGCGGCGGCCGTCCTCGGCTTGGGCGCGCTGGGCGTGCGGCGCCATCGTCGACCCCGCTGATCACGGGGTGTTGCGGCCTATAACGCGCTTGGACCGCGCCGCCGGCCTATTTCATTGACACGACGCGGATCTGCAATATGCTCCCCGTCCAGAGGAGAGAGACATGCGTTGCAGCTTGCTCGCCGCCGCGGCCGTTGTCACGTCGGTTCCCGCGTTCGCCGCGGTCACCGGCTTTGTTTCCAACCCGTCGAACAACTCGGGCGACTTCGCCTCGGCGCTCGCCGGGCTCGGGTACGGCGTCGACACCAGCGTTGACTTCGAGGGCCACCCCGACGGCCCTCTCTCCAGCGGGCTGTACGCGGGCACCAACGGAGTGACGCTTACCGAGAACGCGCCGCGCGGTGTGGTGCACAGCACCGGCGCGACGGGCGGGACGATCGCGGCGCCGGTGAGCACGGGCGAGGGGCTGCGCACGGGCATGTTCGGGGCGCTCGTGGGCTACGGCGTCAACTGGAGCGTGACGGCGACGTTCGCGGGCCCGGTCGCGGGCGCGGGTTTCATGACCGTCGATTACTTCAACCCGTGGAACGACAACACGATGACGATCGCGGCCTACGACGGCCCGGACGGCACGGGCAACCTCCTCGGCTCGTACAACGCGGCGGCCTACTGCTTCCAGCTCAACTACACCTACTTCTTGGGCATCACGAGCGATGCGGCCGACATCCGCTCCGTCCGCATCTCCTGCAACGGCTTCTACGGCGACGGGCTGTACCTTGATCACCTCGCGTACAGCGTGCCGGCCCCGGGTGCGGCGGCGATCTTGGGATTCGGCGCGGCGGTGATGCGCCGCCGCCGCCGCTGATCAGCGTCCGGTCGTTTTCGGCGGGTGCTCGGGCATTCCCAGGCAGAGCGACGCCATCGCCGTGCCGTACGCGGACGAGCGCTTGAAGACGCGGTCGTTCCAGCCGCCGTCGGCGTCGCGCACCTTGAGCAGCGTCTCCTCCAAGCGGCGGCGGTACTCCGCGCGCTCGCGCCTGGGCAGGAGTTCGATGCACTGCGCGGCAGCGTGGTGCGCGAACATGAAGTAGTAGGGGGCGACGCCGTACGGGCCGACGTGCGTCCCCGTCTTCTGCCGGCGCGCCTCCAGGTGGTGCCAGTGCGTAAAGAACGAGTCGACGGCGCCGCGCACCGACCGCGGGTCGCCCCTGCCCGCCATCATCAGCGTCGCTTCGACGGCGCACATGCGTCCGACGGCCCCCGGCGTCAGGTCCGGCCGCTTCCCGCCGTCGCCGGCATACGCGACAGCGCCCGCATCCGTGCGCGACTGCTCGAGCGCCGCGATCGCGCGCTCCAGCACCTTCGCGTCTACGTCCATGCCGAGGGACTTCGCGCGGAGCAGCGCCTGCACGGCGCTCGCGGTCATGAAGGGCGACGGCGGCGCGGCTTTGTCCCTGCCCGGCGGGCGCGCGTAGTTCCAGCCGCCGACCTCGGGAATCTCGGTCTTGATGATCGCTTCGAGGTACCACGCCGCGGCGTCGGCGCACGGCCCGGTGAGGTCTTCCGTGATGGCCCCGCGCTGCTTGAGGAGGCAGATCGCGTCCAGGGCGTAGATCGCGCCCCAGGTGCGGACGTCGTACCCCGCGTCGTAGTCCTCGAAGGACATCAGCGGGTGCCTGCGCGCGTCGCAGAGGTATCGCAGCGCACGAGTGACGGCCGCCCTCGCCTCCTCGTTCTCGTCGTACCCGGGCGTCAGCACGAGCGACTCGGCGCAGATCGCGGTGCCGCCGACGCGGTAGCCCACCGGGATCTCCCCCTCCACGCGGTAGACGCCCTCGTACGGCCACTGCGCGGGCTCGGCCTCGTCGTCGCGCTCCTTCTCCTGCATCGAGACGATGAGGCGGGCGCACTCGCGCCGGATGTCGGCGGCCGGGCTCGCCGCGGCGGTTTTTTCTTGCGCGAGCGTGGGTGAGGTGGTGAGGGCGAGTGCGAGGGCGACGAGAGCGCCGAGTGGCCGGGTCATGCGGGCAGTCTACCGCGGCACAAGACTCGGCGGGAGCGGCTCAGTATCCAAGAGTTGCGGCCGAGCCGCGAACTTGTCGAGTTCCTTGATGGAAACAAACCACACGGTGTGACGCGGCATGTCGAAGTCGTTGATCACTGCTTCGTGCAACAACCGTCCCTTCAGCGTTAACGTCGCGCGACCCATCGCGGGATCACCGTTCGACGGCACAATGTCGATCGGCGATGCGCCCAAGTCCAGAGTCGGCTTACCGCCCCTGCCCCACGGAGTGACCGGGACGGCGCCTTCCCAAGACCACCGATTCGCGAGAGCGGGTGACCAGAGCGTGAATGTGCCGTCCGCGCGAACTTCGAGCCGGTACTTTGGTCGGTTCTGGTGAAATCCGATCCACGTTCCGGTAGTTTCTTCCAATGTTTGCTGAGCGAACGACTTGTTATGCACCAGCACGCCCGAAGCAAAGAACGTATGACCGGGCTCAACCGAAAGATCGAGAACGCGCGTCGGATGGCGCACGGTCGCGATGGACACGATGCACTGTTCCCCGTCGCGTGTGATGACGAAGTCGCCTGCGTCGAGGTCGCCCGCCTTGACAAACCCACTGGGAGTCGCGATTGGGTGCTCGGGTGTCGCGTGCAGCGAAGCGCCGCCGTCGAGCGCGATGCGCAGGTGCGCGCCGACGCGCGCGTTGCGCACCGCGGTGATCTTTGCTGGCGCGAACGTTCCGTCCGGCAGCTGTGTGATCACGTCGTCGCCGATGCGCAGCGATTCGATGGGCCGCGGACCGGCCGGCGTCTCCACGGGCGTCCCGGCAACAATGCAATGGTGGAACGGCGGGGAACTGCATCCACCGCAGGCCGCGGCGACAAGAGCGATTACGGTGACCAAAGCGCGGCGCATGACGCACCTCCGAATGGAGGATACGTCATACCGCGAGGTTCATGTCAGTCTGGACTGGGGCGGGGCCTTTTCAGGCTCCGCGGGGGCTGAAAGCCTCCGCTCCAAGAACCGCTCACACCCCCGCGCCGACGCGTGCGCCCTTGCGGCTCTCGTTGAGGAGCCGGCGCAGCACCGTCTGGAGGACGCCGCCGTTGCGGTAGTACTCCGCCTCGACCGGCGTGTCGATGCGGCAGCGCACGCGGAAGTCCTTGCGCGTCCCGTCGGCCGCCGTCGCGGTGACGGGGATCTCGCAGCGCGGCTCCACCAGGCCCTCGGCGCTCGTGGGCACGTGGATGTCGAAGGTCTCCTCACCCGTCAGGCCCAGGCCCGCGGCGCTCTGACCTTCGAGGAAGCAGAGGGGCAGCACGCCCATGCCCACGAGGTTGCTGCGGTGGATGCGCTCGAAGCTCTCGGCGATCACCGCGCGGCACCCCAGCAGGAGCGTGCCCTTCGCGGCCCAGTCGCGCGAGGAGCCCATGCCGTAGTCCTTGCCCGCGAGGACGACGAGCGGCGTCCCCTCGGCCTTGTAGTTGACGCTGGCGTTGTAGATGAAGTCGACCTTGCCGCCGCCCGCGCGGCTCATGTCCTTCGTCCAGCCGCCCTCCTTCACCTTGCCCGCCGCGTCGCGCGTGAGCAGGTTCTTGACGCGGACGTTCGCGAAGGTGCCGCGGGTCATGATGCGGTCGTTGCCGCGGCGTGAGCCGTAGGAATTGAAGTCGGCCTTCTTGACGCCCAGGCTTTTGAGGTACTCGCCCGCGGGGCTCGCCTCCGCGATGTCGCCGGCGGGGCTGATGTGGTCGGTCGTGACGGAGTCGCCGACGAAGACCAAGCACCTGGCGCCGCGGATCGCGCCCGGCGCGGAGGGCTGCTCCTGCATGCCGACGAAGTACGGCGGGTTCTGGATGTACGTCGACGCCGCGTCCCACGCGAAGAGCTCGCTCTTGGAGACGGGCACCTGGTTCCATGTCGGGTTGCCGGTGAAGACGTCGGCGTACTCCTCGCGGAACTGCTCGGGCGTCACGCTCTGCGCCTTGACGGACTGGACTTCCGCCCACGTCGGCCAGACGTCCTTGAGGAAAACGGGCTTGCCGTCCTTGCCGACGCCCAGCGGCTCGGTGGTGAGGTCGATCGCGACCGAGCCGGCGATGGCGTACGCAACGCAGAGGGGCGGGGAGGCGAGGAAGTTGGCCTTCACGCTCGGGTGCACGCGCCCCTCGAAGTTGCGGTTGCCCGAGAGAACGCTCGCGACCACGAGATCCCCCTCGCGGATCGCGGCCTCGACCTCCTCGGGGAGCGGGCCGCTGTTGCCGATGCACGTCGTGCACCCGTAGCCGACGACGTTGAAGCCCATCGCGTCCAGGTCCGCGGTGAGGCCGCTCTTGTCGTAGTACTCGGTGACGACCTTGCTGCCCGGCGCGAGGCTGGTCTTGACCCAGGGCTTGCGCGACAGGCCCTTCTCGCGCGCCTTGCGGGCAACCAGGCCCGCCGCGAGCATCACATCGGGGTTGCTCGTGTTCGTGCACGAGGTGATCGCGGCG
Source organism: Phycisphaerales bacterium (assembly GCA_035628115.1). Classification (GTDB taxonomy): domain Bacteria; phylum Planctomycetota; class Phycisphaerae; order Phycisphaerales; family UBA1924; genus BJHL01. The sequence goes on from DASPKL010000014.1 coordinate 53,116, forward strand.
ATCACGACCGCGCCGTGCGTGATTCTGCTCGTCTGGCCGCCGAAGCCCGACTCGGCGCTGTGCTTGACGGTGCCGGACGCGCCGAAGATCTTGTCGGCGGCGAGGCCGAAGCCGGCGTTGCCCATCGGGGCCGCGAGGCTCTTGACGAACTCGGCCTTGACGTTCTTGAGGTCGATGCGGTCCTGCGGGCGCTTCGGGCCGGCCATGCTCGGCTGAACGGTCGAGAGGTCGAGCTCGAGAACGTCGGTGAACTCGGGCTCGGGCGTGCCCGGCGCCCAGAAGAGGCCGTTGGCCTTGCAGTAGGCCTCGACGAGGGCGACGGTCGCTTCGTCGCGCCCGGTGTACCGCATGTAGTCGAGCGTCGCGGCGTCCACCGGGAAGAAGCCCATCGTCGCGCCGTACTCGGGCGCCATGTTCGCGATCGTCGCGCGGTCGGGCACGCTCATGCTTGCCAGCCCGTCGCCGAAGAACTCGACGAACTTGTCCACGACGCCCTTCTTGCGGAGCATCTGCGTGACCGTGAGCACGAGATCGGTCGCGGTCGTCCCCTCGGGGAGTTTGCCCTTGAGGCGGAAGCCGATGACCTCGGGCGTCAGCATGTAGATGGGCTGGCCGAGCATCACGGCCTCGGCCTCGATGCCGCCGACGCCCCAGCCGACGACGCCCAACCCGTTGATCATCGTCGTGTGGCTGTCGGTGCCGACGCAGGAGTCGGGGTAGGCGACCGTCTCGCCGGTGGCCCTGCAGACGCGCGTGAGCACGCCGGTGGCGAGGTACTCGAGGTTCACCTGGTGCACGATGCCCGTCGCGGGCGGCACCACCGTGAAGTTGTTCAGGCTTTGCTGGCCCCACTTGAGGAACTTGTAGCGCTCGTTGTTGCGCTCGAACTCCTTCTGGCTGTTGATCGTGAGCGCCACCTTGCTGCCGAAGGCGTCCACCTGCACGCTGTGATCGATGACCAGGTCGCACTTGACGAGCGGGTTGATCATGTTCGGGTCGCCGCCCAGCGTCTTCATCGCGTCGCGCATCGCGGCGAGGTCGACGACGCAGGGGACGCCGGTGAAGTCCTGCAAGACCACGCGCCCGGGCATGAAGGGGATCTCTTCTTTGGCGGGCTGCTTCGCGTTCCAGTTCGCGAGCCCCGCGACGTCGTCGTCGGTCACGATGAACCCGTCCACGTTGCGGAGCATGGACTCGAGAAGGACGCGGATCGAGAAGGGGAGGCGGTCGATGCGCCCGACCCGCTGCTCGTGGAGAGCGCCCAGCGCGAAGTAGGTATACGTCCCGAACTTGGTCGAGAGGGTGCGGCGGGAGTTGAACGGGTTGCGGCCGGCCATGGCTTGCTCCTTGTGCTGCCGCAAGATATCGAAAATCCCTCGGCAGCCACACAAAGAATCGGGGCTTCCAGAGCATGAATCAAGTCAATGGGAATGCTTGAGCCTATAAACGAAATCTATGGCCCACGCCCGCGGCGAAACCGTCCGCCCGCCGGAGGAGGCCGCGGCGGTCACCCTTCTCCTATGATTGCCCATGGGCCTCGAAGCCGCACTCCCCGTCGACGGGTTCGTCACAACGCAGCTGCGCCACGTCATCAACTGGGCGCGGCGGAGCAGCCTGTGGCCGATGCCCTTCGCCACCGCCTGCTGCGGCATCGAGCTGATGGCCACGGCCTGCTCGCGCTACGACCTCGCCCGCTTCGGCGCGGAGGTCATGCGCTTCAGCCCCCGCCAGGCCGACCTCCTCATCGTCGCCGGCCGCATCGCCATCAAGACGATGCCCGTCCTGCAGCGCATCTACGAGCAGATGCCCGAGCCCAAGTGGGTCATCAGCATGGGCGCGTGCGCCAGCACCGGCGGCGTCTTCGACACCTACGCCGTCGTGCAGGGGTGCGACCAGTACATCCCCGTGGACGTCTACGTCCCCGGCTGCCCGCCCCGCCCAGAACAGCTCATCGAGGGCGTCATGGCGATCCAGCGCATCATCGATCAGGAGGGCATCCCGCCCGCCGGCCCCGGCGGCAAGCGCGCCCCGCTGGGCCTCGTGATCGAGCCCAGCCACGCCCCGCGGCCCCAGCCGGTGGGCCTGACGGTTGCGCGCTGACGGTGCGCCGTGCCCCTTTCCGCCCTTGAGCAACGCCTCGTCGACTCCCTCGCGCCCCGGCGCGAGGAGATGATCGCCGACCTGCGCACGTTGGTCGCGATCCCCACCGGCCACCGGCACGAGGCGGGGCTCGAGGAAACCCGGTCGATCCTCATCGGACGCCTGACGGCGCTGGGCGCAACCCCGCACCGCGTCAGCGGGGACCCCGCGCCCGACTGGCTGCGCGAGGGCGCGGTGACGGCGGATCCGCAGAGGCCGCCGCCGTTCATCGTCTGCCGGAAAGAACGCCCGAACGCCCGCGTGCGCATCCTCCTCTGCGGGCACGTGGACACCGTGCACGACCCCGCGGGCGACTTCCGCGAGCTCTCGATCGCGCCGGGCGGCAAGACCGCGACAGGCCCCGGGTGCGTCGACATGAAGGGCGGCCTGCTCGTCGCCCTCGCGGCGTTGCGCGCGATTGAAGAACAGGACCTTCCCGTCTCTTGGTCTTTCGCCATCGTCAGCGACGAAGAGACGGGGAGCTTCCACTGCGACCGCGCGCTGCGCGAGGAGGCCGCCCGCGGCTACGACGCCGCGTTGGTCTTCGAGCCGGCGCTCCCCGACGGCGGCCTCGTCGTCGAGCGCATGGGGAGCGGGCAGTTCATCATCGAGTGCGGCGGGAAGGCGGCGCACGTCGGGCGCGACTTCGTGCACGGCGTCTCCGCGGTGCACGCGCTTGCGCAGGCGGTCGACCGCGCGATGCGCTTCGCGGACCCGGCGCGGGGCCTCATCGTGAACATCGGGCCGCTCGAAGGCGGGAGCGCCACCAACGTCGTGCCCGACAGCGCGAGGGCGTGGGGCAACGTGCGCGTCGGCAGCGAGGCGGCGTACCAGTCGATCCGAGAGGCCCTCGCCGGTATGGCGACCGTGGGCGGGCTTCCTTCCACGCGCGTGCAGCTCGTCTTCAACCGCCCGCCCAAACCCCTCACGCCCGCCGTCCAGGCCCTCGCCGACCTCGCCCGCGGTGTCTCCGAGGACCTCGGGCGGCCGCTGCCCTTCGGCCGCACCGGCGGCGTCTGCGATGGGAACAACATCCAGGCCTCCGGCGTACCGACCCTTGATACCCTCGGCGTGCGGGGGGGCGGCCTCCACACAACGGACGAGTGGATCGAGCTCGACAGCCTCGTCGAGCGGACCCAGATGACGGCGGTGCTGCTGGCGCGGCTGGCGAACCGCTGAGAAACCGCAGCACCCCGCGACCGGCGGGGCGTCCAAACACATCGGGCGGGCCGCCGCGGCGAACGCGCCGGCAAGGAGAACGCAATGCGCAGTCTGAACCGTGCGTCGGTGCTGGTGGCTCTGGCCGGTGTCGTCGCGATGACGGTGTCGGCGGACGCTGTGTTCGCGCAGGCCACGCAGCAGCCGGCGCAGGAAGAGAAGCCGCGCGTCCGCCGCCCGGGGTCGGACTTTGACCGCTCCAAGCTCAGGGGCATCTCCGCGGGCGACGCGGCGAAGGACGGCGCCGCGCCGCGCGCGGTGTCGCCCCGGTCGCCCGGCGACTACGGCGTCGGCGACATCGTGCGGCGCGATCCGCAGCGCTCGCGCGACCTGATCCTGAACATCAGCGTGCAGATCGAGGCGCACAACCCCCGCAGCAAGGAGGTCGTGAAGGACCCGGCGGGCAAGGCGGTGATCCGCAACAGGAAAACGCCGATCGCGTTCGACACGATCTCGGTTCTGTTCCCGTACGTGCTGAGCACGGCGGGGAGCGAGCTCCTCGGCGAGCCCGACCCGACGGACTGGGCGGTCGGCGCCGACGCGGCGCTGGCGTACCAGGGCAGGCTCACGATCAACGATCGGGTCGTGGACACCAAGCCCGAGCTGCTGACGGATTACGCCGCGGGGACGGGCCTGGCGCGCTGGGACTTCGCGCCCGGCGGCACGGTGACGTCGGTGGACGAACTGAACCTGCTGGTGCACGTGCCCGTCCGCTGCGCGCGCACGACGTGGGATGAACAGGCCGCGATGGCGATCGGCTGGCCGAGCGCATGGCCCAAGGACGCGGAGAGCGCCTTGAAGCCGCAGCTCTTCGTCGAGCAGGGCGTGAGCGCGGAAGGCAAGATCGAGGACTACGACCCCGCGCCGATCGAGGCGGCGCTCAAGGCGTATCTCGCCGAGGAGGGGATCAAGGACCCCAAGAGCGTGCGCCCCGCGGTGCTCGCGAAGCTGCTCGCGGCGAAGGTTTGGCGGGACGTCCAGGTCTCCGGCGACGGCCTGCTCCGACGCAGCGCCTCGGGCCGGCTGTCGGGCGTCACCGTCCGTCCGCCCGCGATGACGCTTGAAGAGGGCCGGGGCAGCGAGTTCGACGTGGTCGCCGCGCTCACCGCGCTCTACCGCGAGGCGGGCCTGCCCGCGCGCACGGTCGTCGGGATCGACGTGGGCGACGGGGACAGCAAGTTCCTCTCGACGGCCCGCGATTCCCGCAAGCTGCGCGCGTGGGTCGAGTTCGCCCTCGTGAACGAGCAGAAGAAGCAGATCAACTGGGTGCCGGTGGACGTCGTGCGCCTGCGCCGCATGACGCAGCGGCCGATGGACCTCGACCAGTCCTGGCGCTACTTCGGCGCGCACGAGGAACTCGACTCCGTCCTGCCCTTCGCGCTGCAGTTCCACCCGCCGACGGACGTCGCGGCCTACTCCGACAGCGCCGCCTTCTGGGGCTGGTTTGTCACGCCCTCGACGCCGGAGATCGCCGGTCAGACGCTGAGCTTCACCGTCTCGAGCGTCGCGAACCGGGGCGAGGGCCCGGCGCAGACGACGCGCGAGGCCGGCGAGAAAGACAAGCGCCCGGCGCGGACGAACAAGTAAGGGGTCGCCGCCGAGGGTCCGGGAAGACCGAGAGCGGAGAGCGGGGACGAAGAGGGTGCGCTCTTCACCGTTTCCCGGTCCCCGTTCTCCTTCCTTTGATCCGCTCGTCTTCCTCCGCGGCTCTGCGGTGAATCTTCTGTCGAGCTACCGCTTCCGCCGGTACGCCAACAGTCCCGACAGCCCCAGCAGCGCCAGGCACCCGGGCGACGGCACCGCCTCCGCCACGCCGTACATGCCCCACCCGCCGTCGGGCGCGAACTGCACGACCGCCGCCGTGGGGTTCGTGCCCAGGTTGACGACGTTCAGACCGTTGCGCGCCCCCAGCGAGTCGACGCCGTCGAAGATCTCGTGCGTCCAGCCGTCCGCGCCGGTGATCGGGAAGTATCCCCGCAGCCCGTTGTACCCCTTGTCGACCGGCAGGGTGCTCGCGACCTGATCGCTGAAGGCCAGGCCGTAGCGGGCCAGGAAGCCGTTGAGCATCGCCGGCTCCGTCGCGAGGCCCGGCCCCACGCCGCCGAAGATGTACACGCCGCCGCCCATCTCCGCGAAGGCCGCCAACGCGTCCGTGTCGACCATCGAGGACGAAGACTCGACGCGCCCGACGAAAACGCCGTCGTACATGCTCAGCGCCTGCGCCGTCCAGTCCGTCTCCTGCGTGACCGTGACGTCGTAGCCCGCGTTCGCGAGCGCCGACTCGACGACCGGCGCGTAGTCGTGCATGACGCCCGCGCCGTCGCTCTCGATCATGAGCAGCCGTGCGGACGGGACCCCGCGCGTGATGTACCGCGCGACGTTGACCGCGAAGCCGGCCTCCTGCGAGCGGGCGTACTCCGTGCCGAGCGTGTTGGCGTCCGCCGCGGCGACGATGCGGCCGCCGGCGAGCGCCCCCGACGAAAGAACACCGAGAAACGCCGAGGCGACGAGCGCTGTGCGCGATGCGTTCATGTCTGTGGTTGTCCGGCCCGCCGCGCCACGCCGCGCGACGACCAGAAGATGCCACAGAACCCGCGGAAAACCAGCGGATCAGCGCGTCGGGCATCGAGTTTCGCGTTATCGAGCGTCGCCGATCAGAGCCACACGGCGCGTCACCGCGGCACCAAACGGCGCTTGGTGATCGCGCACGCGACGATCGATCGCCCGCGATTCTTCCACTTCGTGCTTCTGTGCCTTCGTGCCCCGGCGCCTTCTCGAAGTCACCACCGCCCGTGATAGCCGCGGTGTTCGTACCGCCGCCCTTCCTCGCGGAAGAAGAGGTAGGTCTCCGGGCGGTTGTCGAGATAGATGCGGCGCGGGCGCCCGATGTCCGGGCGTGTGCGCGTCGGCCACGCCGCCTGCTCGTACGGCGTGAGTTCCTCGCGCCGCGAGATGGTGCCGTCACGCCACGACGAGTCGAAGTCGGCGTGCGCGAGCATCGGGGAGTTGAACACGACGTCGGCGCTCGCGCCGCCGTCGCCGCCGCTGATCGGCCGCGACGCGACCGGCACCGCCGTCCGAGAGCACGCGCCGAAGGCCAGGGCGCAGCAGCACCCCGCCATCAGCATCCGGATCTTTCCAGTCAATCGGAACACGGCGACACCACCGGTGCAATGCCCGTGCCCGTGCGGGCCGACCTCAATCACCCGCGTCCTGCGGGCCGCCGGGCGGGTGGGGTGCGCCCACCGTCGCGCCGCGGCAACATCCGATGCGCAGCAAAACGGGCCCGTGTTGCGTGAAGGCATCGCGGGCCCGCCATGAAATCCGATCGCCTCGCCGGTCGGAGGACCGAAAACGCTCAGCGACCGCCGCGGGAGCGGCCCGCCTTCTTCGCGCCCTTCTTCTTGGCCTTCTTCTTCGTCTTCTTCTTGGCGCTCTTCTCGGCCTTCGAGCTGCGCTTGATGTCCATGCCGTGCGCCCGCTCGTACGTCTGGATGTCCTTGAACGAGCCGTCGGCGCTGCGGACTGCGTAGAGCTTCTTCCCGGCCGTGCTGCGGTGCGTGGTGCGTCGAGCCATGCTGATGGATCCTCCTTCGCGCGGGTGCGGTCGCCCGCAACGGCCCCGTGCCCGCAGCATACCCGGTCCCCGGGGTGGACGCAAGAGGAGAACGCGGTTGGGCGGATTCGAACCGCCGACCTGCGGTTTAGGAAACCGCTGCTCTATCCAACTGAGCTACAACCGCACGCCCCAAGGATACGACAACGCCCGGGCGTCATGCCCGGGCGTTGCGCGGTGCGGCGGAGAGGCTCGGGGGATCAGTCGAACATGCCGCTGACCGTGGGGGGCTCGACGCTGCGGAGAACAAGCGTCGTCTCGATCCGGAAGTTGGACTGCGTGCGGTGACGCTCCGCGAAGAAGAACCGCAGGTCGTACGTCTGGCCGTTCTCGAGCCAGCCGAGGCGGTCGAGCTCGATCGTCTGGCTGGTCGCGCCGTGCACGCCGCCGATGTCGATCACGAGCTTGCCGTCGATGTACACCCAGACGTCGTCGTCGCCGGTGAAGGTGAAGACGTGCCCCGCGCCCTCCTGGTACGTGAACTGCGTCGGCAATTCGAACGTGAAGTGGAAGTTCTTCGTGCCGCCCGACGAATTGCCCAGCAGCTCGCCGTTGATCGGGAAGAACCCGCCCCGGTTGGCGTACGTTGGGTCCTGGCGGTCGTCGAAGACGTAGACGTTCGAGTTGGGCTGGCGGACGAGGTTGATCTCGAGCTGACGCGAGAGGTTCACGCCGGGGATATCGCGGAACCACTGGCGGAGCGAGTCGGCGCTCACGACCGCGCCGCTCTGCGTGGCCATCGACGCGTTCGTGTCGCCCGAGCGCGTCTCGATGTACTCGCGCTGCAGCCGGTTCCGCCCGCGCGAGTCGCGGGCCTGCGTGGTCACCTTGCGCCCGGTGCTGCGGAAGACGGGCTTATGGTCGGCGTCGAGCGTGTCCTGCACCATCTGGTAGTACAGGCCGAAGCCGCCGCTCGGCTGGCGCTCGAAGTCCGTGTGGCCGCCCGGCGCGGAGCGCTCCGCGAAGTCCCGGACGATGCCGGTCAGCGGCAGGCTCGCCGGCAGGTGCGCGTATGGATCGGACGGCTCAGGGGTCCCCCGGGGCCTGTTCGCCTGCTGCCCGTTCGCGATGCACGCGACACCCGCGAGCGCCGCCAGCGCGAGTCCGAATCGATTGTTGTTCATTCGCTTTCCCTTCCGCTTTCGGGCCTGCCGCCGCACACCGGAGCACGAACCCTCGCTCCACACCATCACATTCAGCCGGGGGATGGCAAGCAACTTGGAGAAGTTGTTCGGGGAGTTCGGGCGGCGGGGAGGCCTGTGACAGATGCGCCGTTCGCAATCCCGGCGGGCCCTTGTCGCCGCGGCGACCCCCCTCCTTCCCCGTCGCCCGGCCCCCGGTTTCCAGCCCCCTCGGAAAGAAAAACGCCCGGGCGGCCAACGCGGCCAACCCGGGCGTGGAACTACATCTTCGCAACGGCGGGGCTCTCACCCCGCCGTGCCGCGGGTGCGCCGCGTGCAACAACACTGTGCAATCCGAATGAGCCCCCGGCAACCGTTCGAACCCGAAGCGTCCGCGGCCGCGCTGTGTACTCCGTGTGCACAGCCTGTGCGGAATGCGCGGTCGAAATGCCGATCTGCTATCATCGCGCCGTCACCCGGCGAAGGCGTCGCCGGGACGCCACGGATCGACATCGACGCCCCGTCGGGGCGCGGCTCAGGGAAGGGCTGCACATGGACTCATTCGTCATCGAGGGCGGGAACAGGCTCTACGGGCGCGTGCGCGTGAACGGGAGCAAAAACGCGGCGCTGCCGATGCTCGCGGCCTGCCTTCTCACGGACGAGCCCGTCGTCCTCCGCGACGTCCCGAACCTCGCCGACATCGGCAACATGCTCCGCCTGCTGGGCGAGCTGGGCGTCACCCGCGACAACCTCGCCGCCGGCGAGGAGGTCGACGCCCCGCCGGCCCGGGGCGTTCTCTCCCTCCGCGTGACCGACCCCACCCAGAGCCACGCCCGCTACGACATCGTCCGCACCATGCGGGCCAGCATCTGCACGCTGGGCCCGATGCTCGCCAAGCGTGGGTATGCCCGCGTCAGCATGCCCGGCGGGTGCGCCATCGGCGACCGTCCCGTCGACCTGCACCTCCGCGGCCTCGAGGCCCTCGGCGCTCAGATCACGCAGACGAACGGCGACATCATCGCCCGCGCGCCCCAGGGCGGCCTCGTCGGCGCGACCATCTTCCTGGGCGGCGCCTTCGGCTCCACCGTCCTCGGCACGGCGAACGTCATGTGCGCCGCCGCACTCGCTCGCGGCACGACCGTCATCGAGTCCGCGGCCTGCGAGCCCGAGGTCGTCGACCTCGCGACGCTTCTCAACACCATGGGCGCCAAGGTCCGCGGCGCGGGCTCGCCCCGCGTCATTGTCGAGGGCGTGCGCGAGCTGAGCGGCGCGGACTACACCGTGATGGCCGACCGCATCGAGGCCGGCACGCTGATGATCGGCGCCGCCATGACCAACGGCGACCTGATCATCGAGAACTGCCCGACGGACGCGCTCCTCGCGCTCACGTACACCCTCCGAGCCGCCGGCGTGCATGTGGACCCGGTCTCCGGCGTCGCCGCGCTGAGCGCGGGCGCGGCCAACGGCGAGCACAACGGCCACGCGAACGGTCACAGTCACCCCGGCGAGTTCGCCCCGGCCCTCGCTCGCGGCCGTGCGAGCCTTCTTTCCGCCATCACCGGCAGCAGCGAGGGCGCGGGCGGCAGCGACGGCGAGAACCCCCTCCGCCGCACCGTCCGCGTCACCTGCGAGCGCGTCATCAAGCCCGTCGAGGTCACGACCCAGCCTCACCCCGGCTACCCGACCGACCTCCAGGCCCAGCTCGTCGCGATGCTCTGCCTCGCCGACGGCAACAGCGTGGTCACCGAGCGCATCTTCCCCGACCGCTTCCTCCACGTCGCCGAGTTGCTCCGCATGGGCGCAAAGATCAACCGCGTCGGGGCCACCGTCGTCATCAGCGGGGTCCGCCGCCTCAAGGGCGCGCCCGTCATGGCCAGCGACCTCCGCGCCAGCGCAGGCCTCGTCCTCGCCGGCCTCGCCGCCGAGGGGACCACCATCGTTAACCGCGTCTACCACCTCGACCGCGGCTACGAGCGATTCGAGGACCGCCTGCGGATGCTCGGCGCGAACATCCAACGCGTGGACGAGAAGGAACTCGCCGCCGCGCCGGTCTGCTGAGCGTCGCCCGATCCACCCATGCCCGCGGACGACGCCATTTCGCTCGCGCAGGCGGCCGTGCTCGGCCTCGTGGAGGGCATCACCGAGTACCTCCCGATTTCGTCGACGGGCCACCTCGTCCTGACCTCGTGGATCCTCAGTCTCGATCGCCCGCCCGAGCTCAAGCACTCTGTGGACGCCTTCTGCATCGTGATCCAGGGCGGAGCGATCCTCGCCGTCCTCGGCCTCTATCGCGCCACCGCGCTCCGCATCGTCAGGGGCCTGCTCGGCAAGGACAACGCCGGCTTCGCGCTCCTCGTTAACCTCGGCATCGCGTTCGTGCCCGCCGCCGTGCTGGGGCTCCTGTTCGATGACTGGATCGAGGCGAGGCTCTTCCGAGCCGGCCCTGTGCTCGCCGCGCTCTTCATCGGCGGCGTCTTCATGATCGCTCTCGACATGCGGCGCCGCGGCCGCTTCGGCCCGCCGAAGTACCACGCCCTCTCGAACAAGACCGTGTACGACGTCACGCCCCGGCAGGCACTCACCGTGGGGCTGCTCCAGGTCTTCTCCCTCTGGCCAGGCACCAGCCGCAGCATGATGACGATCACCGGCGGGCTCATCGCGGGCCTCCCCGCCCGGGCCGCGGCGGAGTTCAGCTTCCTCCTCGGCGTTCTCACGCTCACCGCCGCGACCGGCTACACGCTCGTCAAGAACCTCGTGCACGCGCACCGCACCGGCACACCCAGCATGGTCGACACGCTCGGCGTCGCGCCGATCCTCGTCGGTATCGTCGTCGCCGCGGCGAGCGCCGCCGTCACTGTGAAGTGGCTCGTCGGCTTCCTCAACCGGCGTGGCCTCGCGCCCTTCGGCTGGTACCGCATCGTGCTGGCGGTCGTCCTTGCTGCGCTCATGTGGAACGGCGCGCTGACGCTCGCCCCCGATGACACCCGCCCGATCAGCGAGCATCGGGAAGTCGGAGCGTCCGGCGCGCGTTGATCGGCGCGCCGCGATCGGCCCGACGCTTTGGATGCACCGTTCACCGATCGCTTTTCCTCGCCATTCGCCCCGTTATTACGGGACGTCACGGCGTCCTCACGTTCCCCCCTCCCGGCCCCGATAATCCTGATACGACCATGACGAAAGCACGGACCGCGCCAGCGCTGATCTTGGACGAGCACCCCGGCGTCCGGTACTTCAACCGGGACCTGTCGTGGCTGGCGTTCAACCGGCGCGTTCTCGCCCAGGCGGCCGACGAGCGCACCCCGTTGCTCGAGCGGGCCCGCTTCATGGCCATCTTCACGAGCAACCTCGACGAGTTCTTCATGAAGCGCGTCGGTCTCCTCAAGCGGCAGGTGCAGCTGGGTGTCAACCTGCCCGGGCCGGACGGCCGCACGCCCCGCCAAGCCCTCGCCGACGTACGCGAGGAGGTCGGCGCGTTGATCGAGGAGCAGGCCCGTATCTTCGAGCGCGAGCTCCGCCCCGCCCTCGGCGGCAACGGCCTCACCATCACACGCTACTCGGAGCTTTCGCCCAAGGAGCGGGGCGCGGCGGACGACTGGTTCATGCGCCACGTCTTCCCGGCGCTCACGCCGCTCGCCGTGAACCCGACCCACCGCTTCCCCTTCATTTCCAACCTCTCCAACAACCTCGGCGTCATGATCGAGCCCCCGGTGGGCCACGCGTCGACGCAGATGGCGATGGCCGCGGCGCACCTCGCCGGCCTCGCCGTCGACCGCAACGGCCGGGGCCATGAGGCCGCCTTTGCGCGCGTCAAGATCCCGACCGTCATGGGCCACTTCCTGCGCCTGGCCGATCGCGGCGCGGGCGAACTCCTCTCCTTCCGCTTCATCCCGCTCCAAGACATCGTCCGCGGGCACCTGGGAACGCTCTTCCCGGGCATGACGATCCTCGACCGCGTGACCTTCCGCGTGACGCGCAGCGCCGGCATCCAGAAGGATGACCTGGACACCGCCAACTTGCTGCAGTCGATCGAGGCCGACCTCAAGGCACGCCGCTTCGCCCGTGTCGCTCGCCTGGAGATCGAGGAGGGCGCCGACCCGGCCTTCGTCCGGTGGCTTCTCGACAAGCTCAACGCCGACCCGCAGGACGTGTACGAGCGTCCCGGCGGTCTTGACCTCCTGGGCCTCGCCGAGATCGCGGACGTCGACCGCCCCGACCTCAAGCACCGCCCTTGGAAGCCGGTGATCCCGCCCCGCCTCGCGGGCGTGGGCTCGGGCGAGCGCGGCAGCGCGAACTTCTTCGCGACGCTCCGCAAGCAGGACATCCTCCTGCACCACCCATACGAGAGCTTCAACGCCAGCGTCGAGCGCTTCATCGCCGCCGCGGCGAACGACCCCGACGTCCTCACGATCAAGCAGACGCTCTACCGCACCACGCCCGATTCCCCCTTCATCGAGAACCTCGTCCGCGCCGCGGAAGCGGGCAAGCAGGTCGCGTGCCTGGTCGAGATCCGCGCGCGCTTCGACGAGGACCGCAACGTGCGGTTCGCCCGCCAGCTCGAGCGCGCCGGCGTGCACGTCGCGTACGGCGTCATGGGGCTCAAGACGCACTGCAAGACCAGCCTCGTCGTCCGCAAGGAGCGCCAGGGCCTGCGGTGCTACGCGCACCTCGGCACCGGCAACTACCACCCCAAGACGGCGCAGCTCTACACCGACCTGGGCCTGCTCACCTGCGACGAGGAGATCACCGGCGACCTCGTGCGGCTCTTCAACTACCTCACCGGCGTCGGCGCGCACCCGGGGTGCGAGACGCTGCTCGTCGCGCCCTTCACGATGCGGCCCCGTCTCTATCAGCTCATGGACCGCGAGATGGAGATGGCCAAGAAGGGCCGCCCGGCGCGCATCTGGGCCAAGCTCAACGCCCTCGAGGACCGCGAGGTGACCGAGCGTCTGTACGCCGCGAGCCAGGCCGGCGTGGACGTCCGCCTCGTCGTCCGCGGCTTCTGCTGCCTCATCCCCGGCGTGCGAGGGCTGTCGGAGAACATCCGCGTCTCCAGCGTCGTCGGCCGCTTCCTCGAGCACTCGCGCGTCTACCACTTCGGCGCCGGCAACGAGGACCCCGCCGACGGCGACTGGTACATCGGCAGCGCCGACTGGATGTACCGGAACCTCTCGAACCGCGTCGAGGTCGCGTGCCCGGTGCGCGACGCCGACGCCCGACGCCGCATCCTCGGGATGTTCGACGTCCACGCCGCGGACCACCGCAACGCGTGGGACCTCCTCCCCGACGGGCGCTACCTGCTCCGCGCCGCGCCGCCCGACGCGCCCGCCGACTCGCCCATGGTCATGGGCACGTTCGAGTCGTTGATGCGCGAGGCCGACAACGCCGGTCGCCGCAGGCTGTGAAACGCGATTCATCACGCCCAAGCGCCGCGTGTGCGGCCGTGCGCGATGCTCCGCTGCGCCTTCCGCGCACGGAGCACCCATGGCAGCACAACTCAAGCCTCTCAACGAGCAGGTCATCGTCATCACCGGCGCCAGCAGCGGCATCGGCCTCGCCACGGCGCAGGCCGCCGCGGCGAAGGGCGCCGCCGTCGTCCTCGCCGCCCGCAGCCGCGATGCGCTCCAGAAGATCGCCTCTGAGATCAACGACAAGGGCGGCCAGGCCCTCGCGGTCGAGTGCGACGTCTCCGAGCGCGAGCAGGTCGAGCGCGTCGCGGGCGAGGCCGTGGCGGGCTTCGGCCGCATCGACACATGGGTGAACGACGCGGGGCTCGGGATGTACGGCCGCCTCGACGAGACGACCGAGGAGGACGCGCGCCGCCTCTTCGACATCAACTTCTGGGGCGTCGTCAACGGCTCGCTCGCGGCGCTCTCGCACCTCAAGAAGCAGGGCGGAGCGCTCATCAACGTCGGGAGCGAGGTCTCCGACGCGGTCGTGCCCCTCATCGGCATGTACGCCGCGAGCAAGCACGCCGTGAAGGGCTTCACCGACGGCCTGCGCATCGAGATCGAGGAGATCGACAAGGCCCCCGTCTCGATCACGCTCATCCAGCCCACCGCCGTCGATACGCCCTTCCCGCAGCACGCCCGCAACTACATGCCGCAGGAGCCGCAACTCCCGATGGAGCCGATCGACCCGCAGAAGGTCGCCGAGGCGATCCTCGACGCCGCGGAGCACCCGACGCGCGTCAAGAAAGTCGGCGTGATGGCCGTCATGAACACCGCGATGTGGAACTACACGCCCGCGATCGCGGAGAAGGTCGCCGCGGGCTTCGCCGAGAAGCAGAAGCGCTCCGACGCGCCGCGCAACCCGGACGGTGCGCTCTACGAGCCCAGCGAGATCGCCGGGCCGGTGGGCACGACGCACGGCACCGTGGGGCGCGAGAAGAAGTAATCAGGCTTCCGACGCGTACTCGTCGTCGAGGACCGACATCCAGTCGTTCGTGGACGCGACCGCGATGAAGCGCTTGCGCACGGCCTCGGCGCGCGGGTGGTGCTGCGCGAAGCGGATCCCGAACTTGCGCATCATCATGCTCGTCGCCGCCTCGGGCTGCCGGTAGCGCCGCGTGCACGCCAGCGAGAGGCGGAAGTGCTCGCGCAGCACCTCCCGCTGCTCGGCGACGGTGGGGGGGCGCGGCGGTCCGCCCGCCATCATGTCGCGCGCCTGCCGGAAGATCCACGGGTTCCCGATGCAGCCGCGCGCGACGGAGACGCCGCTCACGCCCGCGTACGCGATCATCCGGAAAATGTCCTCGACGCCCCAGACGTCACCGCTCCCGAAGAAAACGCGGTCCGGGTACCGCTCGCGCAGGTCCTTGAGGAACGTCCAGCGCGAGGGGCCCACGTACTTCTGCAGCACCGTCCGCGCGTGCACCGTCGCCCACGCGTAGCCGATGCCGTACGCCGCGTCGAAGACGCGGTGGAAGTTCTCGACCATCTCCGGCGTGTCGTCGAAGCTCCGGCGCAGCTTGACGGTGCACGGGATGTGCCCCGGCACGGCCTCACGCACCGCCTCCAGCAGCTCGATCGCGCCCCGCGGCTCGCTCAGCCAGTGCCCGCCCCGCGCTTTGCGCTCGATCTTTTTCACCGGGCACGCAAGATTGACGTCGATCACCGCGAACGAACCGTCGGGCTGCGCCTCGCCGTCGCCGTCGTCCGATTCGCCCCGGATCTGCTCGCCCCCGGGCAAGCGCAGCACACCCGCCGGCACGGCGTCCGCCTCGTACGCCATCACGCGGTACGCCTTGTCGCTCCGCGCCCGCTGTTCGATCGCCTTGACGGCCGCCGCGGCCATCTCCCGCGGCTCGCTCCCCATGATCTGGCACGCCAGCGGCGCGTCCTCCGCGCCCCCTGGCACGTTGTCGCGAAGCTCGCCCAGGTCGGCCTTGTCGAAGCCGCGCCCGCCCGCGAGCAGCGTCCTGTCCAGCAGCGCCTCGGTGACGCAGAAGGGGCACCCGTGGCGGCGCGCGATGATGCGCATCGCCCCGTCGCTGTACCCGGCGAGCCCGGCCTGGAAGAACGGCGCGTCGAACCCGGGCACAAGGGCCGCGACGCGCGGGTCGATCGCGCCCCGCCCGCCGCCGGGCCACTCCCACCCGCCCGAGCCGATCGCGCCCGCCGCCGCGCGGACGTCGACGGCCCCGGCCCCGGGGGCGATGGCGCTCCCCGGGGGCGTCGCGTTCTGGCTGGCGGTCTCGCAACTCATCTGGTGGATAACTTTAGGAATGACGATCGCTCACAAGCCCCGGGCCGTGCTGACGCTCGGGCTCGCCGCGTTCCTGGGGGCCTGCGGGTCGACGCGCGACCTTTCGCGAGCCCGCGTCTACCCCGCCAACGCCGGGCGCGACACGTCGCTCGACGTGCAGGTGATCCGCGAGGACGGGCGCCTCCGCGGGACCAACACCTCCGCGCGTTCCTTCGGGCCTTCCACCGTGTGGCTCAACATGCGCTACGGCCGCGAGATCGCCGGCTGGGGCGTGGGCGAGGAGATCAAGCTCAACCTCGAGGACTTCTACGACGAGTTCGGCGAGCCCTTCCCCGCGGGGGGCTTCTTCGCGCGCGAGCTCTCCGACGACGTCGTCCTCGTGCAGGTTGAAGAAGGCGGCAAGCTCGCCGGCCTCACGATCGTGAACGGCCAGGGAAGGCGGCGCTAGTGGCGAGGATCCTCGTCATCGGGCCGCACCCGGACGATCAGGAGATCGGCATGGGCGGCACGGTCGCCGCCCTGGCCGCGCAGGGGCACGACGTGCTCTTGCTCGACATGACCGACGGTTGCCCCACGCCCCGCGGCGACCGCACCACGCGCCTGCGAGAGGCCGCCGCCGCCGCCGCCGCGCTCGGCCCCGCCGGCGAGCCTGTGAAGCGCGTGCTGCTCGATCTCCCCAACCGCGCGGTGCAGCACACGATCGAGGCGCGCCACAAGACCGCGGGCGTCATCCGCGCCCACCGGGCGCAGGTCCTTTTTATGCCCCACCCCGTCGACGCCCACCCGGACCACACCGCCGTCACGCGCATCGCCGAGGACGCGCGCTTCGACGCCAAGCTCACGAAGATCGAGATGCCCGCGCCCCCGGGCTACGGCCCGGCCGGCCCGCCGATCTATCCGCGGTGGGTATTCTATTACTTCTGCTCGCACCTGCGGCGCCTCCCCGAGCCGCACTTCGTCTTCGACACCTCCGCCCACGCCGCGAGCAAGCGCCGCGCCCTCGAGGCGTACGAGTCGCAGTTCGGGGCCGCGACGCACAACGCCGGCGTCATCGAGTGGGTCGCGCAGCGCGACGCCGCGATCGGCTCCCTCATCGGCGCGGCGTCCGGCGAGGCCTTCTGGACGAAGGAGCCCCTGGGCCTCTCGAGCCTCGCCGCGTTGCCGCTCTGAGCGTCACTGCCGGCGCGTGATGCGCAGCTGCACCGTGCGGTTGCGGGGATCGGCCTGGAGCGCCGCCGGGAGGTCGGGGAAGACGACCTCCTTGCTCGTGATCCCTCGCTCCAGGTCTTCGAACGAGAGCGGCACCACCGCGATGACCGGGATCGCCCGGCTCTCGACCTGGCGCACCAGGTCCGCCGGCCCCGCGACGCGCACGTCGATCAGCGCCCGGTCCGACTCCGGCACCTCGATGTTCCAGCGCGTGAGTTCCCCGGGGGCGACGCGGAGATGCACGGGGACGCGGGCGATCACCGTCTCCGCCGTCTTGCTCCGCACCGTGAGGCGCACGTCCACCGCGGGCGGGTCGATGCGCACCAGCTCCGGCGCGCTGAGGCCGGGCGGCGGGCGGAGCCGGACGCCCGCGACGACCTCGGCCACGCCCGGCACCAGCCGCTCGAACGCGCCCGGCGGCACCTCCGCGATCACCGCCGCCGTCGGCGGGAGCGACTCGGCGTCGCCGCGCTTCATCGTGACCCGCACCGTCGCCGGCAGCGCGACCGCCGGCCCGGCGAGGTCCGCCTCGGGCGTCCGCACCGACACAGGCAGCTCGCGCGTCTCCAGCGCGTCGATGCGGATCGAGACCGTCGCCGGCTCCGTCCCGATCACGCTCGCGGACACCCGCTGCAGCTCCGGCACCGCGCCGATCAGCCGCGCGAGCTCCAGCGTGTAGTCCCCGGGCTCCCGCGGCACGCCCCCGTCGCCCGGCTGCAGCACGATCGGGTCGCGCAGCCGCGCCTCGACGCTCGCCATCTGCGCCCCGGGCGCGCTGAACGTGACGCCCGCGATGAACTCCTGCGCCGTGCGGCCCACCGCCCGCGCGTCCAGCGAGCCGTCACTCGCCGGCGCGATGATCACCCGCGCGCTCACCTTCGCCTCGCGCAGCGTCTCCGACTCCGCGAAAACCCACACAAGGGCGGTGATCAGCGTGACGGCGAGGATGTTGCGCGCGGACTTCCACATGGCGGTGCGGCGCTACGCGCCCGGCTCCTCCTGCCGCCGCGACTCCGGCGACGGCATCCCCGCGACCGACTCCATCATCGCCTCCTGCTCGCGCCGCTCCTGCGCCGTCCGCTCCCGCGGCACGGGCGCGGGCGCCGGCTCGTCGCCGAGGCGGCGGCGGATGGCGTTCGTCAGGCGCCGCGTCAGCTCCTCGCGCAGGTTCTCGTCGCTCAGCGGGCCCGAGAGCCTCCCGCGCTCCGCGAGCCGGACCGCCCCCGTCTCCTCGCTCACGACGACGACGATCGCGTCGCACTCCTGCGTGAGGCCCACCGCCGCGCGGTGGCGCGAGCCCAGCGTGGGGTCCGGCATGTCCTGCGGGTCGGCGAGCGGCAGCTGCACGCCCGCCGCGTCGATGACCCGGCCCTTCACCACGCACGCCAGGTCGTGCAGCGCCGAGCCGGGGAAGAAGATCGTCTGCAGCAGCCGGCTCGTCAGCTCCGCGCCCAGCTTCGTGCCCCCCTCGACGAGCCCGGCGACCTTGATCTGCCGCTCCAGCACGATCAGCGCCCCGAACTTCGCGCGCGACAGGTAATGCGCCGCGTCCGCCACCTCTTCCACGATCACGCGGATGTCGGTGGGGGTGCTCCGCAGCAGACTCGTCTCGCCCAGCCGCACCAGCGCCCGCCGGAGCTCGGGCTGGAAGATCACGATGAGCCCGACCGCCACCAGCGCCAGGAACTTGTCGTACAGCAGGCTCAGCCGCTGGAACGACGCTCCGGCCGACAGGATGCGGCTCAGCACGGTCGCGACCACGAGGATCACCAGCAGGCCCTTGAGCGCCCCGACCGCCCGCGTCCCGCGCACGAACCGGAAGATCAGGAAGACCACGACCCAGATGACGGCGAGCTCGACCGCCACCTCCCACGCGGAGTACGCGGCGAGCCGCTGCTGCAACCCCTGGATGCGCTCCAGAATGCCCACGCCACAGTCTACCCGGCGGAGCACCGCGCGTGGGCCGCGCCTTAGAACGAAACGCTCAACCCGCCCGCGACCACCGCCGCGCCGTCGTCGCCGTCGTTCACGGCGGACGCGGCGTCGCCCAGCAGCAGGCCGGTCACCGAGAGGGACGCGCTCCACGAGCCGGGACGATCGCCGGCGGGGAGCAGGACCTCCACCCGCGCGCCGGCGCTGACAAAGCCGAAGGCGTTGTCCTCTCCATCCTCATCCTGGTAGTAGTCGTGGAGACTGAACCCCGCGATAACGGGGAACGAGACGCGCACGCCGTCGAAGGCCGAATGCTCGGCGTCAAACCCGGGCTCGACGCCCGCCTGCGCGTACACGCCCTTCTCGAGGCCGTCCGCGGCGCCGTCGCCCGTCTCGAGCGCGACGGTCACGCTCGGCGAGAGCACCCACGCCCCGAGCGCCCCCGAGTCGTCGTACGCGACGCTGAACTGCAGCTCCTCAGCAGTCGCGAAGGCGTCGTTCGGGGAGAAGAACCACGCGTACTGCACACCGAACTCCCACGCGCCGGCGGTCGCCGTCATCCCCGCGAAGACGTCGGCCTCGTACCACGGAGCATCGCTGTCCCCCGGCGACGCCGCGCCCGTCTCCTCGCTGTGCAGGCTGTGCCACGTGCCGGCGTACGCCTCGAGCGACCACGGCTCACCGCCGACGACGTCGAATCCGACCGTCGCCGAGGGCTGAGCGATGAGGCCCCGATCCTCTTGGCGGTATCCGCGGTAGAAATAGGCGCTGGCAAAGTCGATCGCCGCGCTGAGATGGAGCCGGTCGCCCCGCCCCTCACCCGCGGCGGGCCCGTCGTCGATCTCGATCGACGCGGGCGCCGGCGGCCGCGGGAGCGACACCCGCCCCGCGTTCGGGCCGATCGCCAGTTCGTCCGCGGGGGTCGACGCCTCGGCGACGGATGTCTGCGCCCCCGCGCTCACGGTGAACGCGCACAACGCGGCGACGGAGATTGCACGGCTGATGCGCATGTGACGCTCCCGGCCGACGGACGCGGCGGCGTCCCCCGGCGCATCGGCGCACGGCCGGACGGAGTTGAATCCGCCGTCGGATTCCGCGTTTTTGAGCTCCGCCGCTGCGTAATAGAGTGCAACGTGCAGGACGCCACGCCCAACCCCGACGCCCTCGATCCGGCGTCCCCGCCGCCGTGGGGCTCGGAGTCCTTCGATGAGCGCATGGCGCGCCTGAACGCCAAGGCGCGGGCCCTGGCCGAGGAGCCCGGCGTCTATCTCATGAAGGACGCCAAGGGCGTCGTCGTCTACATCGGCAAGGCCCTGCGCCTGCGCGACCGCGTGACGAGCTACTTTGTTCCGTCGACCGATCTGGGCTTCCGCAAGCAACCGCTGCTCGACGTCGTCCACGACTTCGAGACGCTCGTCTGCGAGAGCGAGTGGGAGGCGCTGCTCACCGAGAACCGGCTGATCAAGGACGTCAAGCCCCGCTTCAACGCCCGCCTGACGGACGACAAGACCTTCCCGTACCTCGTCGTCACGCAGAAAGAGGACTTCCCGCGCGTCTTCGTTACGCGCAACCCCACGGGCGCGGGCGACGCCGAGCTCCAGCAGCTCATGAAGGGCGCCCGCGTCTTCGGCCCCTTCGCGAACGCCGGCGCTCTGCGCGAGGCCGTCGGCACGCTCCAGCGCGTCTTCAAGTTCCGCACCTGCAAGCTCGACATCATCGACGGCGACCCGAAGAACCGCTTCTTCCGCCCCTGCCTGCTCTACAACATCGGCCAGTGCACCGCGCCGTGCGCCGCCAAGATCGGCAAGGACCAGTACCGCGACGACGCGGAGCGTTTCGTCAAGTTCCTCGGCACCAAGCAGTCCTCCATGCTGCGCGAGCTGCGCGAGGAGATGCAGAAGGCCTCCGGGGCGCTGCAGTTCGAGAAGGCCGCGGGCCTGCGCGACCAGATCAAGGCCATCGAGCGCCTGAGCGAACGCGCCGACCGGCGGGACAACTGGCAGCCCGAGGCCGAGAGCGTGATCTTCGAGCCCGAAAAGGCCCTCAAGAGCCTCCAGAAAACCCTGGGCCTCGAGGAGCCGGTGCGCTGCGTCGAGGGGATCGACATCGCGCACCTGGCCGGCAACGAGACCGTCGGCAGCAAGGTCTGCTTCATCGACGGCCGCCCCTTCAAGGACCTCTACCGACGCTTCCGCATCCAGACCGCGCACAACGACGACTACGCCAGCATCCGCGAGGTCGTCCTCCGCCGCTACCGCGAGGCCGGCGCCGGCAACGAGCTCTACCCCGATGTCATCCTCATCGACGGCGGCCTGGGCCAGCTCCACGCCGGCCTCGAGGCCTTCGCCAGCCTCGACGTCCGCCCGCCGATGGTCATCTCCCTCGCCAAGAAGGAAGAACTCGTCTATATCCAGCGCAAGAGCGAGCCCATCCGCCTCGGGCGCGAGAACGCGGGCCTCAAGCTCCTCCAGGCCGTGCGCGACGAGGCCCACCGGTTCGCGCAGCACTACCACCATGTTCTACGGCGCAAGAAAACGCTCGGGGAATAGGCCGGCGGGCCATCGGCTCGCGTTGGGCTTTCATCTTGCGTATTCACTCCGCCGTTCGCATTCTGTACGCTTGACGCGTCTCCCGCCGCGCGTCATACTGCGCGCAACACCGCCTTGACAGGCGGCGACGAGAGGAGACAAGCATGAATATCCGCGTGGTGGGTTGCGCCCTTGCGCTCGCGATGAGCGCCGGCTGGGCCGTTGGCCAGGTAACCAACGTCACCGGCCGCATCCGGTACACGGCGCGAACCGGCCTCGAGGCCGACGCCGGCAGCAACGCCCTCCGCCCCTCGCGCGGCGTCAAGGTCGAGCTCTGGGACCACAACGCCGACGGCACGCACGTCAAGATCGGCGAGACATGGACCGACGATACCGGGAACTACACGTTCACCGGCGTGAGCACCGCCGAGACGGATACCACGCCCCCCGACACCGCGGGCGTCTTTGATCCCTTCGTCGTCGTCGCGGCCGACTCGCGCCCGATGGGCGGCGGCGCGGGGCAGGTCAAGAGCGCATACCGGGTCGCCGCGGTCGGCCCGAACAACACTACGCCCGGGGCGGTCCACACGGTCAACACCGATTCGCTGATTAATCCCGGCGGCCCGGTGAGCATCGACCTCGACATGGACACCAGCACGGCGTCGCGTCGCGCCTTCAGCGTCTTCGACGCCATGACCGCCGCGGCCCGCAACCACTCGTACCTCCCCGGCACCGTCAACAACACCATCACCGCGGTCTTCCCGAAGACGGCGGGCACGAGCTTCTACAACGGCACGCTCCTGCACATCCTCGAGGGCGACCGCCACGACTGGGACGTGGTGGGGCACGAGTACGGCCACTTCCTCTCCAGCCTCTACGGGATGGAGAACAACCCCGGCGGCGGCCACTCGTCGCGCAACAACCTCCGCTTCTCCCGCGCCGCGGGCGGCGATGATCTCCCCGGCAGCAACATCCTCAACCGCCAGCAGGCCGACCGCCTCGCGTGGGGGGAAGGGTGGGCGAGCTACTTCGGCATCAGCGCCAACATCCTCGAAGGGACCCCGGCGCTCAACATCCAGCGCGCCGGCGACACGATCTACAACGACAACGACGACGGCGACGGCACGACCCAGGGCCTCCGCTACGGCATCGAGAGCCGCCACGTGGGCGGCCGGCCCAGCCGCGGCGAGGACAACGAGGCCTCCGTCTCGCGCATCCTCCTCGACCTCGCCGACTTCGAGAACGACGCCGACGACCACGACCGCGTGTCGATCGGGTACAGCAACCTCCACTCGATCCTCGACACCGCCAACGTCACGTCGATGACCGAGTGCTGGAGCGCCCTCGCCGCGCAGCCGGGCGTCGGCAACGACGACCTTATCGACTACGGCGCGATCTTCATGCGCCATAACGCCGCGTCCACGCCCGACATCTCCTCGGTCCACGGCGACGTCTACGGCATCTTCGACCCCGCCCCGGCCTTCACCTGGACCGACCCGACGGGCGGCCAGACCAGCACCGGCTTCGGCACCTCCCTCTTCCACGACTTCAAGATCATCATCATGGACTCGGCGTTCACCATTGTGCACGACAGCGGCTGGCTCGGCGACGTCAACACCTACACCCCCGGCGCGCTCACTTGGCTGGCGCTCGTCGCGACGAATCAGAGCGAGAACATGAAGTGGGTCGTCGCCTCCCGCGAGACGACCAACGAAGTCCCGCCCGGCGGCGGCGCGGCGTTCAGCTACACCTCGGGCGGCTACTGGTCCGACGCGCTCTCGTTCTACGTCATCCCCGCGCCCGGCGCCGCCGCGCTGCTCGGTCTCGCGGGCCTGCTCGCCACGCGCCGCCGCCGCGGCTGAGCCGCTCCGTCTTGTCCTCTTCCTCGACCGGTCGCTTCGTGGGCGGCCGGTTTTCTGTTGGTGGACCGGCCGTGCTGGGCCGATCTATCTATGCACTTGTTCCGACGAACAACCCCGCGCTCGCCCCCTCGTGCTCCAAGAGCCAGCGCTTGCGCTCCAGCCCGCCGCCGTAGCCGGTGAGCGTTCCGTCCGCGCCGATCACCCGGTGGCATGGGATGATGATCGAGCGGTAATTCGAGGCGTTCGCCCGCGCCACCGCCCGCACCGCCTCGGGCGCGCCCAGCGCCGCGGCCTGCTGCAGGTAGCTCCGCGTCTGCCCGAGCGGGATCTCCAGCAGCGCCTTCCACGCGCGCTCCTGGAAGGGCGAGCCCAGCCCCGGCGCGAGCGGGATCGACCCCGGCGCGAGCGTGGCAAGATCGCCCGCGAAGTACGCCTCCACGCGCTCGCGCGTCAGCGCGACCACCGGGTGCCGGTCATTGTCCACGATCGCCGCGGGTGCGCCATCCTCGCCCCGCAGCCGCGTGCACACGCGCACGATCTCCGCGCCGTTGCCGCGGCGGTCGTCGAAGTCGAGCACCACCAGCCCCGCGTCGCACGCGAGCGCGCGCATCGGGCCCAGCGGCGTCTCGAACCGCGCTTGTGAAAGAACCATGGCTGACCGTACGGCGTTATCTCCCGAGGTCGCTCATGCCACCGTGTCTTACTGCAGGCTCACCGGCATCACGACGTACATGAAGTCGTTGCCGCTGCGCATCAGCCCCGGCTTGTTCCCCGCCTTGAACTCCATGATGACCTCCGTCTCCGGGATCACCTTGAGCGCGTCGGTGATGAACTGCGGGTTGAAGCCGATCTCGAGGTCCTCCCCCTCGTAGCCGGCCAGATCGACGCGCACCTGCGCCTCGCCCACCTCCGCCGCGCGGCTCGTCAGCTCGAGCTTCTTGTCTTTGGCCTTGAAGATCATCCGCACGCCGCGCGACTCCTCGTTCGTCAGCAGCGCCGCGCGCCGCACCGCGGAGGAGACCACGTCGCGGTCGAAGCTCACCTTCTTGTCGTGGTCCTTGGGGATGACGTCCTCGTACGGAGGGAATGTGCCCTCGACGAGGTTCGAGACCAGCACGGCCCGTCCCGGGCTCGCCGCCGTGCCGAAGCTGAAGAGGATCTGCGCGTCTGTGATCGCGATCTGCACCGGCTCGTCGTGCCCCTGCACCAGCTTGAGGAGCATGTTGAGCGCTTTGGTCGGGACGATGCACGTCACGCCCTTGGCGTCCTTCTCACCCCCCGTGAGCGCCGCGCGCGCCAGCGCCAAGCGCCGGCCGTCCGTCGCCACCATCTCCAGCCGCTTGCCGTCGCGCTTCAGGAGCACGCCGTTGATCGCGTACCGGCTGTTCTCCCGCGCCGTCGCGAAGAGCGTCCGCTGCACCAGCGACGCCAGGCTCCCCGCCGGGTGCGTGAGCACCGACCGGGCCTTGGGCGCGTCCATCTTCCCGCTCACGACGTCGGCGAACTCCGGGATCGGCGGGAAGTCGTTGACCGGGTATCCGAAAACCTTGAAGTGTGCGTCAGCTCCCTTGATGTGGCAGACGTCGTTCTCGACCTCGATCGTCAGGGTGGGCTCCCCCTCCTCGGCGGAGATGATCGCCCGCAGCCGGTCCGCCGGGATCAGCGCCTCCCCCGTCTTCTGCACGTCCACCTGCGTCATCGTCAGCTTGAGCGCCACCTCCGCGTCCGTCGCCGAGAGCGTCAGGTCCCCGGCGCCGCTCGCCTTGCTCGCCGTCAGGCGAACGCACCCCAGCTGCGGCCGCGGCGACCGCTGCGCAACCGCCCCCGACACGAGGTTGATGGCTTCCAGCAACGCGGCCCGATCGCAGATGACCTTCATGAAGCGAGTTTAGACCCGGCGGCAGGGAGTTGAGCGGCGGGCGGTGTCTCGGCGCGTCCCGGTCGAGACGCTCAGCAAGCTCCCCCGCCGAAGACCCGGAAGAGCGAGAAGATGTCCTCGTTGTCCGGGTAGAGCCCGTCGTTGTTGAAATCGATGTCCGTGTTGCAGGGGGGCGCGCCAGCGGGCTGACCCGAGCAATTGCCGCCGCCGAAGACGTTGAGAAAGTCGGTCAGGTCGAGATTGTCCGGGTAGAGGTTGTCCGCGTTGAAGTCGATCGAATCGCAGGCCGCTCCGACGATGACCAACGCCGCTGTCGTCGTGGAACTCCCGCACGCGCTGGTGAAGACAGTGGTGTAGCTGCCCGAGTCGGACGGCTGGGCGTTCTCGATCGAGAGTGTCGCGATGGCGTCATCCGTCGGCGATTGCATCGGCCCCGATGCGCCCGCGACCACTCCCCCTCCCGGCGACGCGCCGCCGGCGCCGTCGGCGATCGGTACGCCGTCGCGGCACCACTGCGCAGAGACACCGGAGTAGCCGTCGGCGGGAGCGGCGGTAAGGAGAACTGGCTCGCCGGTGCGAACGCTTTGCGCGCTTGGACGCTGCGCTGCCCAAACAAGTTCGGCTTGGGTCCATCGAGCAAAGAACGGTGCGACGGTACCTCCGGCAATGATGAACGACCCGCCGGCGAGAACTTCGCCCGATGGATGCCGCACGATGCTGCTAACCGCGGACGGAGACAGCCCGCCGCCGATCGCCGACCAAGCCGATCCATCCCAACGCGCAATGCCTCCTGTGTTCACCCCCCCGGCTGTCTGAAAGGAGCCGCCGAATAGCACGCTGCCATCCGAGAGACGGGCGAGAGTGGAGACCGGGCCGCTTGTGCCGGAGCCGAGAGGCGTCCAACCGGAACCATTCCACCGCGCCGCGCGGTTCGCGCTCACCCCGCCGGCGAGAGTGAAGTTCCCGCCGATGAGCAAGTCCCCGTTCTCTTCGACAAGAATCGCGCGGACCTCGGTGCCAAAGCTGCCGGCGCCGACGCCGCTTCCCAGCGCGGTCCATACCGAACCATCCCAGCGCGCGATGCGACTCGCCGGAGCGCCGCCAGCAGACGTGAATGAACCACCGACGGCGATATCCCCGTTCGGGAAAACGGCGAGCGATTGCACGGTCGAATCAAAACCTGTCCCGAGCGGCGACCAATTTTCACCGTTCCATCGCGCGATGCGGTTCGCGGCAGTCCCTCCCACGGATGTGAACGAACCAGCGGCGACGAGGTCACCATCGCCGAGCCCGAGAAGCGCGAGAACGCCGCCGTTGTCGAGGCCGCCGCCCACCCCGGTCCACTCCGCGCCGTCCCATCGCGCGATGCCGCTCGCCGCCGCGGCTCCCGCGGTCGAGAAAAAACCGCCGGCGAAGAGATCCCCGTTCGGGGTTTGCACAACATCACGGACGTTTCCATTTGCACCGCCATCGAAGGAAGACCACGAGCGGCCATCCCACCGCGCGATACGCATCATCGGAGAGTCGCCGATCGCCCGAAAGTTCCCCGCCGCGACAGTGCTCCCATCGTGAAGAACGAGCAGCTTCGTCGCTGACGAGTCCATGCCGGACCCAACTTTCCGCCACGCAGCGCCGTCCCATCGATCGATCGGTCCGACAGAGTCCCCGCTCATCGTGTCGAGCAATCCTCCAACGACAATGTTCCCGTCCGGCATGACTCCAAGCGCCTCGACGTCGTAGCCGACACCGGTTCCGATCGGAAGCCAAGCCGTGCCGTCCCAACGCGCGACCTTCGAGACGGGCGTTGATCCGGACGCGGTGAAGAAGCCGGCGGCGACGGCGTCCCCGGTGGGGAGAACCGACAAGCTGGAAACGATGTCGTTAAGCCCTTGGCCCATCGCCACCCACGCCGTGCCGGTCCACCTCGCGACAGCCGCCGTGCCATCTACACCTCCGAACCTACCCCCGGCAACCAGGCTTCCATCTTCGAGGATGGCGAGCGCGTACACGCTGTCATTGAGGCCCGAGCCCAGCGGCGACCATTCGCCGCTCCACACCGCGACCCGATTCGCAGGCAGTCCGCCGGCCGTCCAGAATGCGCCTCCAACCGCAACGCCGCCGTCCGGCAGCACCGCGAGGGCTCGTATCCCCTCATCGACGCCCGACCCGAGTGCCGACCAAGCCAGACCGTTCCACACCGCGATGCGATTGGCTTGGACCGTTCCGATGCTGGTGAAGCCACCTCCCGCCACGAGGTCGCCGTTGGGCATGACAACCAGCGCATGAACGATCCCGTTCGCGGTGCCTGCACCGACTGAGGACCACGACGTACCGTTCCAGCGGGCGATGTTGCTGGCGCCGCCTCGGAGGAACAAGCCGCCAGCAATAAGATCCCCGTTTGGCATCCCGGCAACCGCCGCGACGCCACCGCTGGACACATTTGTATTCAAACCTGGGCCAAGTGCCGACCAGCCGCCGGTGCTTGGGTCAAAGACCGCGATGCTACTGGCGGAGGCATTCCCAACCAGGCCAAACCTGCCCCCAATCACGAGCTTGGGCCCTTGAGGACCGCTGCCGTCGGGGTCCCATCTACTCGCTGCGTAAACATCGCCATTAGTTCCCGGGAGAGAGCCGTCGGGAAGCCAATGCGGCTGGCAGATGGACTGGGCGGCTGCCTCGCGAGTCGAACAGGCCCAAACCACCAATACAAAGAACAGTCGACCAGCCCGGCACCAATCTCGACCTTGCAGGAAGAGTCCCAGCGAGCCGTCGAATGGACGGCCATGGACAGTGTCGGTGCTCAAACGATCCCCCTCGTGCATCTCGCTTTCTGCCGCAGTCTACTGGACCTCGGCGACGCCTGCCAGGCGATCTAGCAGGCTTTGCGCAGTGCGCGTCTGATAGCCATTTTCCCTGGCACGCCAGTTGCCACCCGCGCCCGCGCTCCCGTACGCTCGCCCTGCTCCCGGGCCCTTGCCGTTCGGCCCCGGTGGCGACAGCCGGACACTCTTTGAGACACCTGACCGGGGAGGCTTCACCCGCAACGTCGCGGCTCCCCAGCGGCTGAAACACGCCGCGCAGGGGTTTGTTGGTTTCCTGAAGTTCGCATCACAGGCGCGCACCCCGCGCCGAGCACGGAAGGACGGCGCCCATGAGCTTTGACGCGGTCGTGCACGCACAAGCGATCGAGCTGGACCGGCTGAGCCTCGAGATGTGCGGCGCCGCCGGCAGCGGCCACCCGTCCACCGCGATGAGCATCGGCCACCTCGTCACCGTGCTCATGTTCAACACGATGCGGTGGAGCCCCGAGTACCCCGACTACCCGACCTCCGACCGCCTTGTGCTGAGCCAGGGCCACGCGGTCCCCGCGGTCTACGCCGCCGCGGCGAAGCTCGGCGTGATGATCGGCAAGGACCCCGCCAAGCGCCGCAAGCTGAAGGTTGACGACCTCAAGAACCTGCGCATGGCGAGCAGCGAGCTGGAGGGCCACCCGAACCCGATGGAAGGGTTCCCCTTCTTCGACGCCGCCACCGGCAGCCTCGGCCAGGGGCTGTCGATCGCCGCGGGCCTGGGCGAGGCCGCCCGCCTCGACGGCCACGACCGGCTGATCTACTGCATCATCGGCGACGGCGAGAGCCGCGAGGGGCAGATCGCCGAAGCGCTCGATTACATCATCGACCGCAAGCTCCGCAACGTTCTCCCCATCTTCAACTGCAACGAGTACGGCCAGGCCGACCGCGTGAGCGGCCAGCAGTCGGCGGAGACGCTCTCCGCGAAGCTCGAGGCGTACGGCTACGAGACGCAGACGATCGACGGGCACGCGCCCTCGCAGATCAAGCGCGCCTTCGACGCGTTCATCGAGTCTTCCTCCGCCAAGGGCGGCAGGCCGATGGCCCTGATCGCGCGCACCGTCAAGGGCTGGGGCGCCCCCAGCGTGCAGGGCGGCGGGTGGCACGGCAAACCCCCGGCCGGCGACGCGCTCAAGAAGGCGCTCTCCGAGCTCGAGCAGAAGCGCATCGAGCTCACCAGCGCTCTCTCGAGCGCCGACTCCTTCACCATCGAGCCCCCCGCCGACGCCCCCGAGCGCCCGGAGGACACCTTCGAGATCCCGACGCTCGAGGAGTCGATGCGCGCGGCGGACATGGGGGCCCTCTACCACGCCGGCACGCTCGCCACCCGGCGCAGCTACGGCATCGCGCTCCGCGAGCTCTGCAAGGCCAACCCGCGCGTCGTGGCGCTCGACGCCGACGTCTCCAACAGCACCTTCGCCGAGATGGTGAAGAAGGACGCGTCGATCAACGCCCGCTTCCTCGAGTGCAAGATCGCCGAGCAGAACATGATCTCCGTCGGCGCGGGCCTCGCCGCCGCGGGCAAGATCCCCTTCTGCTCCTCGTTCGCGAAGTTCATCACCCGCGCGTACGACCAGATCGAGATGGCGATCTACAGCGGCGCGAACCTCAAGATCGTCGGCAGCCACGCCGGCGTCACGCTCGCCGCCGACGGCCCGAGCCAGATGGCCCTCCCCGACGTCGCCTGGTTCCGTTCCTTCACCACGATGAAGGATCACCGGGGCAACCCCGGCTGCTACGTCCTGCAGCCCTCGGACGCGTTCGCCGCCTACGCCCTCACGCAGGTCATGGCCGAGTACGAGGGTGTCTGCTACATGCGCACGCTCCGCCCCGATACCGAGTTCATCTACAACGACAAGGTCGCGTTCAACCTCGGCGGCTTCGAGGTCCTGCAGGAAGGGCGCGACATCCTGATCTGCGCCGCGGGCTATATGGTGCACGAGTGCAACAAGGTCGTGGAGACGCTCGACAAGGCGGGCATCAGCGCCACCCTCGTGGACCTCTACTCCCTCCCCTTCGACGAGGAGAACCTCCTCGACCTCATCTCCAGCAACAACGGCATGGTCCTGAGCGTCGAGGACAACTTCGGCGGCGGCATCGGCAGCGCCATCGCGGACGCCATCCTCGACTCGGGCGACGGCTTTCGTCTGGAGCAGGCCCACGTCCGCCACATCCCCAAGAGCGCCCGAACACCCGACGAACTCCTGGCCGCGTGCGGACTCTCCGCCGACCAGATCGTCAAGCGGGCGATGTCGATGCTGCAGGTGGTGTGACGGCGAGAACGGAGGATGGGCGGAGGCGCTTTCTCCATCTTCCGCGTTCCCCGCTCTGTGTCCGCCGTTCTCCGTCTCGGAGAAATGCCCTAGGGAGATTCCCCGCCCGCCTGTACAATCAGGGCGCGGGGCGAGCGGTCTGTTCGACCCCGTGCGGGGACGGATGAGGATGACGAGCGGACCCATGGAGGGAGCGCACGCGCTGGCGTCGCCGGGCGGGGAGAACCTCGCCGGAGACGAGCTGTTCAGTTCCGCCTACGCGGAGCTGCGCCGCATCGCCGCGTCCGTGCTCGGCGGGGAAGGCGGCGGCCACCCGCTCACGCTCCAGCCCACCGCGCTCGTGAACGAGGTCTACGTCCGCCTCCTCGGCGGGGCCGAGGTCACCTGGAACAACCGCGCCCACTTCTTCAGCAACGCCGCGCTCGTGATGCGACGGATCGTCATCGACCGCGCCCGCCGCCTGCGCTCGCGCCAGCGCGCCGACATGCCCGGCGACTTCTCGTCGCCCGCCGGCGCGATCGCGCCGCACGACGACGACCTGCTCGCGCTCGACGACGCCCTCGAGCGCCTCCGCGCCCGCGACCAGCGCCAGTACGACGTCGTCATGCTCCGCTACTTCGCCGGCCTCACCATCGAGCAGACCGCCAGCGCCCTGGGCCTCTCGGTCAGCACCGTCAAGTCCGAGTGGATGTTCGCCCGCGCCTGGCTCATGCGGGAGGTCGAGCGGGCACGCAAGGCGGTCGTCGCGTGACCCGCGCCGCCCCCGCCCAGCCCCCCTCCCGGAGCGGCGACTTCGACGCGCGCGTCCGCGCCGTCTTCGAGCGCTGCTCCGGCCTCGCCGGCGCCGCGCGCCGCGACGCCCTGGAAGAAGCCCGCCGCGACGACCCCGACGCCGCGAACGAAGCCGCCGAGCTCCTCCGCCTCCACGAGACCGAGTCCGGCGTCCTCGACCGCGAGCTCGCGGAGATGCTCCCGTGCTCCGGGCGCACCGAGTTCCTCGCCCCGGGCGACCGCGTCGCGCACTACACCATCCACGAGAGCCTCGGCGAGGGCGGCATGGGCGTCGTCTACCGCGCCCGCCAGCAGGGGCTCGACCGCGAGGTCGCGCTCAAGGTCATCCGCGACGACCTCGTCAGCCGCAGCACGCTCCGCCGCTTCGGGCACGAGGCCGCGGCCCTGGCCCGCCTCCAGCACCCCAACATCGCGCAGGTTTACGAGGCCACCACGGCGGGGCGCGGCGTCGGCGAGTGCCCCTTTATCGCGATGGAGCTGGTCAAGGGCGTGCCCATCACGCGCTTCGCCGACGGCCGGCGCCTCGCGATCGGGCAGCGCCTCGCCCTCTTCCGCCCGGTGTGCGCCGCCGTGCAGCACGCGCACCTGCGGGGCGTCGTCCACCGCGACCTCAAGCCCGCGAACATCCTCGTGACCGACGCGGGCGAGCCCAAGATCCTCGACTTCGGCGTCGCCCGCCTCATCAGCGGCGACGGCACGCGCGGCGCGGAATCGCTCGCCACCCGCGCGGGCCAGATCGTCGGCACGCTCGCGTACATGAGCCCCGAGCAGGCCGCGGGGGACCCCACCCGCGCCGACCCGCGCTGCGACGTCTACTCGCTGGGCGTGATCCTCTACGAGCTCCTCTGCGGCCGCCTCCCCATCGATGTGCAGGGGCTGGGCCTCGCCGCCGCGGTCGTGCGCATCGCGGGGGTGGACCCGGTGCGTCCCTCCTCGCTCCGCCGCGAGCTCAGGGGCGACGCCGACGCGATCCTCCTCAAGGCCCTGGAGAAGGACCCGGGCCGCCGCTACCAGCAGGCCGGCGACCTGGGCGAGGACCTCCGCCGGCTGCTCGCCAACGAGCCCGTCCTTGCGCAGGAGCCCACGACCCTCTACCAGTTCAACAAGTTCGTGCGCCGGAACCAGCGCTGGGTCCTCGCCGCGGGCGTCGGGCTCGTGATGCTCGTCGGCGGCAGCGCCGCCGTGGCGTGGCAGGCGCAGCGCGCGGTCCGCGCCGCCCAGACCGCCATGGGCGTCAACGCCTTCCTCGACGAGCTCCTCACGTCATCGACCCCGGAGGCCATGCGCGGGCGCGAGGCCACCGTCCGCGAGGCCGTCTCGCGCGCGTCGCGCACGCTCGCCTCCGGCGAGATCAAGGACAGCAACGTCCTCGCCTCCCTCAACGCCACCGTCGGCCGCACCTTCCTCTCCCTCGGCGACGGCGCCGAGGCCCAGAAGCACCTCGAGGCCGCCCACTCGCTCTACGCGAAGATCAAGGGCGCGGCCTCGCGCGAGGCGGTGCGGGCCGCGTGCGCCCACGCCCGCGCGCTCCGCCTGCTCGACAGGATGGACGAGGCCAAGGCGCTCCTGGACGCCCAGCTCGCGCTCGCCGAGAGCGCCTTCGGCCCCTCCGACCCGGACACCGCCCGCCTGCGGCTGGAGTCCGGGCTTTGGGCGCTGCGCAAGTGCCACTTCGGCGACGCGGAGAGGAACCTCCTGGCCGCCCGCGAGGTCTTCAACGACCGCTGGCCCGGCCAGGAGCGATTCGCCGCGCTGGGCGGCATGGTCGAGCTCCGTTGGATGTACGGCGGCAAGAACACGCTCGAGCAGAACATCGCGCTCGCCCGCGGCTGGCGCGAGGGCGTCTCCAACACCTGGGGCGCGGACCACCCCGAGGCCATCCGCGCCTTGTTCTACGAGGGCTCCTTCCAGACCAAGCACGCCGACCCCGAGCCCGGCATTACCCGCATGCGCGAGGCGGTCGCCGCCAGCGAGCGCGTCTCCGGCGTCGACCACCCCAGCACCATCGAGCTCCTCCGCTCCTACGCCCGCATCCTCCGCGTCGCCGAGCGGGGCGAGGAAAGCCTCGGCACCATGCGGGAGATCGCCGCCCGCGTCGAGCGGGCGATGGGCCCGACGCACGTCGCCACGCTCGAGGCGATCTACCAGCTCGGCAACGCCCAGCGTGACGCCGAGCGGTGGGACGAGGCGAGGGCGACCTTCGAGACGCTTGTCCGACGCGACACCGAGCGCGGCGCGCGCAACCACTTCACCGTGCACTCGTACCTCGGCCTCGCGACCGTGCGCCTCGAGGCGGGCGACAAGGCCGGCGTCGGCCCCGCCTGCGACGAGGCCCTCGCGATCGTCCGGTCCCTCAAGTTCGGCGGCGGCGACGGCGACGTCGCCAAGGCCCTCGCGCGGACGTGCGCCCTCCGCCACGCCGCCGGCGACGCGGCCGGCGCGCTCCGCGACGCGGAGGAGGCGTGGGCCCTCCTCGACCACGACGCCCGCTCGGGCACGTACTTCGACTCCGCGAAGCGCAGCGCGCAGATCGCCGCGCGGGCATGCGCCGAGCTGGGGAGAGCCGAGGAGAGGGCCGAGTGGGACCGCCGCGCCGCCGATCTCCAGCGCGAGCGCGACGAAGCAGTCAAGAAGTGATCCGCGCGCCGGCAACCAAAAGCCCCGGCCTTTCGACCGGGGCCTCGTTCTTCACTCCGTGTCTTCGTGCCTCCCTCAGCACCCCCCGCCGCCGAAGACGCTGAAGAGGGAGATGATGTCGGTGTTGTCCGGGTAGAGCCCGTCGTTGTTGAAGTCGATGTCGTTGCACACGCCGGTGGGGCACTCGCCCCCGCCGAAGACCGCCAGGAAGTCCACGAGATCGAAGTTGTCCGGGTACAGGCCGTCGTTGTTGAAGTCGAGGCTGTCGCACCCGGGCCCATCGAAGTCCGCGTGCAGCAGGAACATGCCGTTGCCGAAGGAGTCCCCGTGGTGCGCCACCCGCGCCAGCACGCGCTGCCCAGACGCCATCGCGAGGCTCACGCGCGAGTCGCGCCGCACCGCGCCCGTGTCGCACGGCATCGACGCGTCGTCGTCGTTGCACGCGAGCTGCCCGGCGGCGCCGCGCCCGCACGCCTCCCGCAGCGAGAGCGTCGTGTCCATGCCGCTGTCGACGAAGCCGTTCCAGTCGTTGGTCGCGCACGTGTCCAGCGTCAGCGTCCCGTCGCGCGGCGCGTAAAAGACGTACCACGCGTCGCGCGAGGCGCCGTCGGCCCCGCACGTCGATTCCCCGTCGTTCGTCGCGCCGTAGAGCGTGCCCACCAGCACCGCACCCTCCTGGATGTGCGCGGGCGCCGCGCACGCGTCGTTGCTCTCCGGCACCGGAGCGTTCACGTTCAGCCGGACCAGCCCCGTGCCGCCCGTCCGCCCGCCAACGCGGATGTAGTAGGACTGCCCCGGCGCGACGGCGAAGACCACGCGCGGGGCGCCGCACGCCGCCCCGCCCGTCGCGCACGCCAGCGTGTTCCCGACCGTGCCCGGGCACGCCGAGTGCACGCTGATCATCGTGTCGTAATCGCTCCCGCACGCGTCGATGATCGCCGTCCCCCCCGCGGGCGCCGTAAGCCGGAACCACACGTCGCGGTTGTTCGCAACCGTGTCGCACGGCGAGTCGCCGTTGTCGCCCTGCGCCGCGTACGAGAACGCCGTGTACTGCCCGTTGCCCGTCAGGGCGATCGCGCCCGAGCAGTCGTCGTTCGTGATCGGGCAGGAAAGCGTCAGCTGCGCGGGCGGCGTCGTGAACGTCCCGCCCCCCGCGCTCGTCGTGATGACGCATGTGTACACGCCTTCGTCCAGGAACTGCGCGTTCTGGACCGTCAACGTCGGCGTGTCGGCGCCCGAGACCGTCGAGCCCCACCCCGTCGGACCGTTGTTGATCGGCGACGCCCCGCGCCGCCACCGGTACGTCAGGCCGAAGCACGTCGACTCGTGCGCGAGCGAGAAAACCACCGTCTGCCCCGGGCACGCCGCCGTCACCGAGACCGGGAACTGCGAGATCTGCGGGATCGGGTCCCCGCTCCACACCGCCGCGTTCGGCGAGACCACGCCGTTCACCGCGTTGAAGGACCCGCCGATGTACAGCGAGCACCCCGACGCCTCGAGCGCCCGCACCGCGCCGTCCGTCCCGCCGCCGAAGGACTCCCACGAGAGCCCGCTCCACCACGCGAGGTCGCGGGCGCTCACGCCCGCGCCCACCGTCGCGAAGTCGCCGCCCACCGCCAACCGGCCGCCCTGCGCCGCCAGCGCATACACCGGGCCGCTCGCGCCCCCGCCCACGCCCTGCCACGCATTCCCGTCCCAGCGCACAAGGTTCGGCGACGCGGCGCCGCCCGCGCCGGCGAACAACCCGCCCGCGTACAGCTGACCGTTGTACGACGCGAGCGCATACGCCTGGTTCGTCCCTCCCGGTGCGCCCGCCGTCAGGCCCGTCCCCACCGGCTGCCACGCGCTGCCGTTCCACCGCGCGACGAAGGCGGAATTCGCCCCGTTGATCTGCGTGAACGCCCCCGCGGCGTAGATCTGCCCGTTGTGCACCGCGAAGTCGTTCACCGCGCCGTTGAGGCCTTGGATCGCCTGCCACGAGAAGCCCGTCCACCGGGCCACGTGCGCCGCCGCCTGGCCACCCGCCGTCGTGAACGCCCCGCCCAGCCAGAGGTTGCCCTCGAACGGCAACGCCGCGAGCGCTCCGTTCGGCGACAGCCCCGTCCCCATGGCCGCCCACGCCGTGCCCGTCCACTGCGCCACGTTGTTCACGGTCGCGCCGCCGGCCTGCGTGAAGGTTCCGCTCGCGTAAAGGCGCTCGGGACCGCCCAGCGGCGCCCACGCCGCCAGCGCGTTCGCCGCGCCGTTGACCGTGGGGTTGGAGAGCGTCGAGAACGCCGTCCCGTTCCACCGGAAGACGCCCGGCGCCGTGCCCCCCGTGCTCGCGTGCATCGTTCCGGCGTATTGCTGGAAGTCCGTGACCACCTGCCCCGCGTTCGCCACGCCCGGCGCCGGGTTCGTAACACCGACGCAGTCGAGGAACGTCGCGTACGCCGCGACCGATCCCTCCACGTCGCCGAAGAGACCGCCGATGAACAGCCGCCCGGCGTATGAGTCGATCGCGTACACGGCCGTGCCGACCGTCGTGCCGATCGGGTCTTCCATCGTCGATCCGTCCCACTTCCGGACCGTGCCGCGCGTGTTCAGGCTCGTGTCCTGCGCGTACCCGGCGATGTACAGCTGACCGGCGTGGACGGCCATGTCCCACGCGATGTCGTCGTCGCCGCCGAAGCCGGCGCCGACGGCGGACCAGGCCGACCCGTTCCACTTCGCGATATTCCGCGTCGGCACGCCGCCGGCGACGCCGAAGTTCCCGCACACGTACAGCTCGCCGTTGTAGACGAGCATGTCCTCCGCCGTGTTCGCCCAGCTCTGCGGCGCGTCGTGGATCCCGCTCCCCATCGCGTGCCACCGCGACCCGTCGAACCGCGCGGCGTTCAGCACCGGCACCCCGCCGGCCTGCGTGAAGTCGCCCGCCGCGATCAGGTCGCCGTTGTACACCGCCAGCTCGTCGGGCCCGAAGAAATTCAAGCCCGAGCCCAGGGGCGAGAACGTGGTCCCGTCCCACGCCGCGATCTGGCTGCACAACACGCCGTCGATGCGGTCGAACGACCCGCCGACGATCAGCCGGCCGTTCCATTCCACCGCGCACGTGATCGAGGCCGGGCTCGTGCCGCGCATCACCGACGACGCGAGCGGCTGCCACGACGAGCCGGTCCACCGCGCCAGCCCGTGCAGCGTCACGCCGCCGCTCGACAGCTCGTCGTAGCCGAACGCGATGACGCTCCCGTTGAACGTCGTCAGGCCCGCCGCGCCCCAGTTGCCGTCGAACCCCGCGCCCAGCGGGTGCCACCGCGAGCCGTCCCACCGCGCGACGCGGTTCAGCGCCTGCGTCCCGTGGTGCGAGAAGCCCCCGAGCACGTACATGTCGCCGCCCGCGACGGCCGAGCCGTAGATGCTGTCGTTGAACCCCGAGGGCGGCGCGACGGCGCGCACCGTCGAGCCGTTCCAGATCGAGAGCCCCGCGACCGGCACGCCGCCCACCAGCGACGAGCTGCCCGGGATCCACACCTCGCCCGCGTGCGAGAGGGGGGTGCCGAAACTCCCCGGCGGGTCGTTGAACGCCGGCCCCGCCTGCACCCAGGACGACCCGGTCCACCGGATCATGTACCACCGAGGCCCGTTCTGCACCGGCTGGAACGACCCGGCGAAGTAGAGTTGCCCGTTGTGGTAGAACGCCGCGTCAGCGCTGTCGTAGAAGTCGTCGTACGACGGCTGCACCGGGAAGGGCGTCACCACGTCGTTCACCAGGCGCGTGACGTTCCCGAAGCCCGTCACGATCGCGACCTCGTTGATCTGGACCGCCATCCGGTAGACCGTGTCCTCGACGCCCGTCGTCCCCGGGAACGTCCGCCACGCCGCGCCGCTCCACCGCGCGATGTTCTGCGTCGGCTGCCCCGCAACGCGGTCGAATCTTCCGCCGACGACCACGCCGTTCCCGACTGTCGCGAGCGACCAGCAATAGCCCATCGGTGCGTCCGTCTGTCCGAGCTCGCCCAGCGCCGAGAACCCCGTGACCGAGTTGTACTTCGCCACGCCCACCGCGTTGACGAGGTTGTTCACCGTCAGGAACGCGCCCCCGAAGTAGAGGTCCCCGTTGTAGACCGCGAGCGACGTCACCTGCTGGTAATAGTCCGGCGGAAAGGTCATGCTCAGCGGCAGGCTCTCCCACGCCGTCCCCGTCCAGCGCGCGATGTTGAGCGCCGAGGTCGTCCCGGCCGCCGTGAAGCGCCCGGCCACGTACAGCTTGTTGTTGTACACGGTCATCGCGAAGATCGGGCCGTTGACGCCCGCGCCCAGCGGCTCCCAGGCCGTGCCGTTCCACGCCGCGATGTTGTTCACCTGCAGGTCGCCGATCGACCCGAAGAACCCCGCCGCGTACACCTTCAACGGCTCCGGGCCGTTCCCGTCCCGGTCCCAGGGCACCATCACGTTCACGCCCCCCGCCACGCCGGGCGCTGATTCCCCCCCGGACACCCGCAGCTCGCACTGCGCGGCCGCGGGCGTCGGGAGCAGCGGCAACAGCGCCGCGCCGAGCAGAAGCAACGTCCGAACGATCCCATTGCGCAGCGTGAGCATGACCGCCTCCCGGGCCGCGCCGAGAGCGCCTGCCCGAGAACAAGAGCGTCCGCCGCCGCCCCGCCGGATCGTGAAAACGCGCCTCCCGAACGAAAAGCCCCGGCCTTTCGACCGGGGCTCTGTCCACTTCGTACCTATATGCCTTCGTGGCTCCGTGCCTTCTTCAGTTGCACGCCCCCCCGCCGAAGACGCTGAACAACGAAGTGATGTCCTCGTTGTCCGGGAAGAGCCCGTCGTTGTTGAAGTCCAGGTCGTTGCAGAAGACGCCGTTCGAGCACGCCCCGCCGCCGAAGACGCTCAGGAAGTCGACGAGGTCCTGGTTGTCCGGGAAGAGACCGTCGTTGTTGAAGTCAAGGCTGTCGCAGCGGCTGACCGCGATCGGCGCTTGGCACTGGCTCGCGGGCGACCGCACCGTCAGCGTGAAGGAGCGGACCACGCCCGTCTGCCCTTCGACCGGGTCCAGCACGAACAGCTGCCAGATCCCGTTGGGGTTCTCGGCGTTGAAGAGGCTCATCGGCTCCGCGGGCACAAAGTTGCCGCTGAACGGCGCGTCGCCCGCGACCAGGTCCGCGAACGCCCCGCCGCTGCCGCCGTCCTCGAAGTTGGTCTGGCAGAGGTTGTTGCCGCTGCCGCCACCGACGCTGTCGATCAGCTTCACCATCGTCCCCTCCGGGCTGACGAGCAGCACGATGAGCTGGCTGACGTACGTGTGCGAGAGGCCGACCCCCGTTGCGCCGCTCGCGCTGCTGCACGAGTCGCCGTCGAACTTGAACTCCACGCGCTGGATCGGCGGCACCAGCCCCGCCACGGGGAACTCCGCCGTCGCGCCGAACCCCGTCGCGTCCGGGATCGGCACCGTCGGCCCGGTGTACGAGAAGGTCCGCTCCGGGCCCTGCGTCGCGAGCGCCCGGCCCGTCGGCAGCGTGAATGTGAACGACCCGCCGCCCTGTGCGCTCGCCATGTCCAGCCGCAACTGGATCTCCGCCCCGCAGGCGTGCGACGGCGACACGGCAATGACGAACGGCACGTTCCCCGTCGTCGCCGCGCCCAGGCTCGGCACCACCGGGTACTGCACCGCCGCCCGCGTCACCGTCACCGTGGGCGTGAGCGAGGTCAGCGTGCCGACCGCGACCGTCGCGTCCACGCCGCCCTGGTTCCGCACCGGCACGCTCACGAGGATCGCGTTCTCGCCGACGTCGATCCGCCCGTTGTTGTTGCCGTTGCCGGCGTTGTCGAGGAACGACGGGCTCAGCGCTTCCACGAGCTGCGCCCCGTTGATCGGCGGCTGCACGATCAGGAGCCCGCCCTGCGTCACGTTGAAGAAGATGTTGTTCGTCGGTTCGATCCGCAGGCGGGCGCTGTTCGTCGTCACGTTGGGAACGACGATCTCGTGCACGCCGTCGTTGGGCGTGCTCTCCGCAAGGACCGTCGGGAACGTCAGCCCGCCGTCTGTCGAGAAGAGGATCCGCACGTTCGGCGCGTTCACCGGCGCGATGTTCGTGTTGTTCACCGCCCAGCGCACGATCTGGGTCGAGCCCGCCGGCCACGTCTCCGCCGACGTCGGGTCAGTGAAGCGGAACGGCCCCGCCGTCCCCACCACGTTGAGCACCACGTCGTCGAAGGCGACGCCGCCGCCGCCGGCCCGGTTGTCGCGCGCGACGAGCCGCCAGTCCATCTGGCGCGCGCGCGTCGGCAGGATCTCGCCGAAGAGGAACGTGTTCGCCAGCAGCGCGTCCTGCCGCGGCAGCGTCCGCGAGTGCCCCGCGACGGGGTAGAACACCCGCGCCAGCGGCGACAGCCCGTTGTCGAGGAACGCGAGCATCGGGAGCGCCGGCCCCGCGTCGCGCTGCTCCCACCCGAACGTCAGCGCGTCCCCGTCCGCGTCGCTCGCCGACTGGGGCGTGAGCGTGAACGGCGTCGAGATCGGCACGGAGCGGTCCGGCCCGGCGCTCACCACCGGGTTCGTGTTGCCCGTGGCCGACGTCGTCCCGCACGGCACGCCGTTGATGTGCGTCTGGATCTGGTCGAAGTTCAGCGAGTGGAACATCGGCAGCGACGCGTTCTGGAGGTCGTTCGCGCCGCACAGGCCCGAGTAGCTCATGATCGTCGAGCCCGAGCCGGGCTCCATCGCCAGCGTCGGGTCGTCCCCGGGCCCGTCGGTGCAGTTGTTGAAGATGTGCCGCGCGTTGAACTGGTGCCCGAGCTCGTGGGCGAGATAGTCGACCGAGAACGCGTCCCCCTCCGGCGGGTCGTAGCTCGTGTACCCCTTGCCCTTGTTCGCCGCGTTGCACAGCACGCCGATGCCGCCCGCGTTGCCGCCGTTGTTCGCGTGGTGCAGCACGTGCCCGACGTCGTAGTTCGCCGCCCCGATCACGTTGTTGAGGCGCGTCTGAAGCTGCGACTGCGCCAGCGCCACGTTGTTCGGGTCCGTGAACGGGTCCGTCACCGGGCTCGTGTACACGATCGTGTTGTTGTTCGCGACGAGGACAACCCGCGCGCCCGCCTCGATCTCGAAGATCCCGCTCACGCGGTTCACCGCCGTCACCACGGCGGAAAGACCGAGCGTCGCCGTGCCGCCGTGATACGCCGTGAATTCGCCGGTCGTGGCGCACGCCAGCCGGAACGTCTTGAGCGTGGGGCCGATCATCGCCGGGCCCGCGCCGCCCGCCGGCGCGTCATCGCCCCCCTCGTCGTGCGTGTGGCACGCCCACCCGTGCCGCGCGCCCAGCCCGCTCTTGCGGTACGCCGTGTAGTGCTCGAGGCCCCCGCGCACGAACGGGTCGATGTACCACCCGCCCTCCTCGCCCCCCAGCACCTGCGCGTGGAATCCGCGCGGCGTCATGTCCAGCCGCACCGTGAACTCCCGCTCCGTGACGCCCTGCCCCACGTACGTCCGGATCTCCGGGAACTGCGCCTGCAGCGGCGCCTCCATCACCGGGCTCTCCACTACCGCGAAGATGCTCGAGCCCCCCTCCGGGTTCGGCAGCGTGATGTACACCGGGTTGGCCCACGCGTCCTGCGCAGTCTCCAGCGGCGCCGCCGCCAGCGCGTCGCGCATCGCCGCCACGTCCAGGGTCAGCGCCTGGTAGACGCGGGGTCGAACCGCGCCCGCCATCGCCTTCACCGCGTCCGTGTGGTCCGCGAGCAGCGTCCACTCCGCGACGCGGTTCGCGCCG
Source organism: Phycisphaerales bacterium (assembly GCA_035628115.1). Lineage (GTDB taxonomy): Bacteria > Planctomycetota > Phycisphaerae > Phycisphaerales > UBA1924 > BJHL01. The sequence continues at coordinate 94,629 of DASPKL010000014.1, forward strand.
GCCTCGGCGGCGACGCCGGCTTCGATCTTGCTCTGTGCGACGGCGGAGCCCGCCGAGACGATCAACCCCGCCGACGCCGTGCAGACGCCGACAAACGCGCGCAGCCGCATCCCTACCTCCTTGGTTCCTCTTCCTGCTTCGCCACCTTGGCCGTGCGAAGCGGCATCGCGCCCGCACCGGCCACGCCAACAGGATACCCGCAAATGTCCCCAACCGGAAGAGGGATTGCGGGATTCAACCCATTGCCCGACCACGACTTCGCGAGATAATCGCGGCCGGCCGTCCCGATAAGTGCTGACCCCGACGCCCCGCCCCTCCCGGGCGGTCACTCCCGCCCGCGCCGACACGCCTTACGGCGGCCCTCCGCCGCTTCCTCCCCGCGCACAACGAGCTACTCGCTCCGTGCCTTCACGCTCTTGCGCCATCCGCAAGATCCGCCCCGGAGGGTGGGTCGCCGAAGAGCGGTCAGTAAGGAGCGAGGACCCGTCGCCCGTCCGCCGCGGCGTGCAGCCTTTTTCCGCCGGCACGGCGCGAGGGAGGAAATGCAAGCGACCACGGTTGCCCGGGGTCGTTCGCGAGTCGTCCTGGTTCGAAGGGCGCCCGCCGTCACGGTCGGGCTCCTTGCTCGCCTCGCCGCTCACGGCAGCACGCGCACGACGCTGATCTCCTCGGCCATCAGTTCGAAGATCTCGGCGACGTCGGCCGCGCCCAACCGCACGCACCCCATGCTCTTGTTCTGGCCGATGCTGTCGGGCTCGATGGTGCCGTGAAAGCCGTAGCCGGTGTTGATCTTGCTCTCGCCCAGGCCCTGCCAGCCGACCCAGTACTCGCCGATGGGGTTCTTGGGGTCGTTCGCGGCGAACTTCTCACCCGTGCGCGGGTTGACCCACGGCGGGTTCTCGAGCTTGCTGCCGCGCTTGATGATGTAGTTGCCCACCGGGGTCTGGCTCGTGTCCTCGCCCAGGCCGCAGCGATAGCTCTTGACGTAGACCCAGTTGGCCGGGTCGTCGGGGCTGCCGGCGAAGATGTCCACGCGGTACGCGCTCTTGGTCACCACGGCGTGGAAGGGGCCCTTGACGAGCTTGAGCGTCTGCCCCACGCGGATGTTGTTGGGGTTGGCGAGCTTGTTGACGCGCTGGATCAACCGGTAGTCGGTCGCGAGCTCGCGCCGGGCGCGGATGCGCACAAGGCTGTCGCCCGGCTGCACCTTGTACGATTCGACGAGCCAGTCGGCCGGGTCGATCGTCGGCGAGAACAGAAGGTTCTGGTTGATGGCCGCGACCTTGCCGCGGATGGCTTCCTTGTCCGCCTCGCCCGCGTCCTTGCTGAGAATAACCCTGCTGTACGCGGCGCGGGCCTCGACCGGCTTGTTCGCGGCCATCGCGCGGTCGCCCGCCTCGATCATCGACAGCACCGTCATGTCCGTCGTCAGACCCGTTGTCGGTGCTGCGCCGGGGGTCGTGCTCGCGGCGGTCGTGCCCGGCGTTGTTGACGAGCCGACGCCCGGCGTCGTGCCCGCGGGCGTCGCGAGGGTGTTGTTCGACGCGACGTTCGTCGGCGTGCTCACCGCGGTGTTCGTCTGCGGCGCCTCGCCCTGCTGCCGCGCGACCATCGTGGGCTGCGTGCCGGTGCTGCTGTTCGCCTGCTGCGGCGTCGCGCCGAAGGGAATCGTCTTGAGCGGCTCGTCCTTCTTCTCCGTCACCGGCGCGGCGTTGTTCGCGAGCGACCCGGGCGCCGCCGGGCTGTTGACCGGCGCCGCCTCCGGGTTCGCCTCGGCCTGCTTGGCAGGCTCGCCCTTCTTGTTCATCGTGCTGAACGCGAAAATGCCGCCGGCGAGGAGGCCGAGGCCGAGGACCACCAGCAGGATGCGTGTGGTCGCGCCGTCGCCACCGCCGGGCTGGGCCATGACGCTGCGGTTGCTGTCGTTGTTCCGTTCCGTCTGAGAAGGCAATGCCATGCTTCGTCCCCTTCCATGAGGACGCGGCCTCCGCCGCGCCAAGTCCTTTTCAGCCTGCGTTCACCGCGATCGCACGCGAGGGCGTGATGACGACGTCCACGCGCAAGTCCTGCCGATCCGCCGGTACCGTATCCACCAATTGTTCGTCGAAGCACGCGCCCGCGAGCGTGCAACCGGGTCGGCGTGCGAAGGCGAGGAAGCGGTCGTAGAAGCCGCCGCCCCGGCCCAGACGGTTGCCGCGGGCGTCGAAGGCGACGCCGGGCACCAGGGCCCACTCGATGGACGCGAGATCGGCGGCGGGAAGGTCCGCACGCGGCTGGCGAACGCCGGGGCCGGCCTCGACCAGGTCGGCGTCCAGGTTGTCAACCACGGCTGCGTCCATCGATCCGCTCTTCCAATCCGCCCGCACCAACGCGACCCGCGCGCCCGACGCCATCCCGGCGTGCAGGGCGGGGAGAATGTCCGGTTCGTCGGCGAGGGGCACGAACCCCATCACCGTGCGCGCGTTCCGCCAGCCGTCCAACGCCGCGAGGCGCTCGCAGAGCGAGCGCGAGGCGAGGCGGCGGGCATCAGGGGAGAGCCCCCGCAGGGCCGCGCGCACGTGCGCGCGGAGGGCCGCCTTGGCTGCCTGGAACGGTCGCTCCACAAGCGATTGTTCATCGACGTTCGGGGCGCCGGCGGGCGAAAGAACGCGCACGGTTTGCGGACGCTCCCGGGCGGCGCACCCGTGTTCCGCGGCACCGGATCCCCGGGGAGCGGTGAAAACTCGCGCCGCCGATACAGCCGGGTGCAGCACCGCGCGCGGGCGGTCGAAGAACTCTCCCGGGGCCGTGCGGCGGCGCGCGGCGTGTGGGGAGGCTTATGGCTGTTCCGAGCAACAACCGCGGACTGAAGATCACCGCGGCGGAGCGCCCGAACACGCTTAATCTCAATCAGCGCGACCTCGTGTCGCTCGTGGAGAAGCTCGAAGCGGGGGACAAGAACAAGCCTCCGGTGCGGCGTGAGTTCAGCCGGTGGCCCTTCCGCCACGCCACGATCCGGGTGGTCCTATCACAGCCGAGCGGCGCCGAGGTCACGCTGAAGCTGGCGTGCCGCAACCTGTCGCGCGGCGGGTGCAGCCTGTTGCACAACGCGTTCGTGCACCCGGGCTCAACGCTCGAGCTGTGGCTGCCGCGGCTCAACGGCAAGGCGATGCGCGTTGAGGGGACGGTGCGCCGGTGCCAGCACCGGCGGGGCGTCCTGCACGAGATGGGCGTGCAGTTTTCGCAGCAGATCGATCTGCGCGACTTCCTGGGGGGCGACACGGGCAACGAGCTCTTCTCGCTCGAGAACGTGAACGCCGAGAAACTCAAGGGCAAGCTGCTGCTGATCGAGGACAACGAGGTGGATGTGCGGATTTTCCGGCACTTCCTCCGGGAGACGTCGGTCATTATCGAGGTGGCGACGACGGGCGAGGAGGGGCTGCGGCTGGCGGAGGCGGGCTCGTACGACCTTGTCGTCGCGGACTGGCGACTGCCGGGGATCTCCGGTGTCGACGTGCTGCAGCGCCTGCGCAACGCGGGGCATCGGTGGCCGGCGCTCGTCGTGACGGCGGACCCGGTGGGGCTGATGCGCGCCGGCGGCGTGGACTTGCCGGACGTGGGTCTGATGACCAAGCCGCTGGGGCAGCAGCCGTTGATGCGGACGATCGCGGAGCGCCTGCTCGTGCACCGCACCACGGAGGACGCGCCGGACAGGGTGATCGACACGGGCATCCACAGCGACGCGGTGGCGGACGTGCTGGCGCGGCTCGGCGGGCGGCTGGAGGCGGCGCTGGCGGGGAATGACGGGCAGACGGTGCGGACGATCTGCATCCAGATCAAGGGGTGCGCACCGTCGATCGGGCTGCACCAGATCGCCAAGGTGGCGGACCAGGTCGCGCACGCGATCGGTGAGAACGGGGCGGACCTGGCACGGACCGGGACAGCGCTGCGGGAGCTGATCGCGGCGTGCAAGCGCGGCGGCAAGGCCGCGGCGTGACCGATGTTCGTGGTCCGGAAAGCCCGGCTCCACCACCTTTCGGGAAACGCCGGTAAAGACGAACCACCTTTCAGGTAGGTTGTCACTGCCGGCGCATGAAACGACTTTCACGGATCGCGGGCAAACCGATGTTCTCCATGCCGCGGCGTGCACCGGCGCGGCGCGAGGAGCGATCGATGGGAAGCCAGGGAGGGCACTTCGACGGCGCGACGCACCGGCGTGAGCGGACGCGATGGCCGTTCCACGGGCTGGCGCTGGTGGTGCCGGACACGGGCGCGGAGGATGCGCCGATGGACCCGCTGCTTGCGCGCTGCTCGAACATTTCAGGCTCGGGCGTCGGCGTGACGGTGGACAAGTCGGTGCCGGCGTTATCGCAGGTGACGGTGTCGCTGCCCACGCGGGCGGGCGTGCTGGTGGAGCTGCGCGGGATGGTGGTGCGCAGCCGCGAGGAGGACGGGAAGTTCGAGCTGGGGATCATGTTCGAGACGGCGGTGGACGCGGGGATGTTCGTGGGCCGCGACCCGCTCTCGAACCAGTTTGAATTCGAGAGCGTGGCGCCCGCGGCGGTGGTGGGGGACGTGGTGCTCTCGGGCGCGAGCGAGGGGGACGCGGACCTGGTGCGGCTCGCGCTGCGCGGGACGCACGTGTCGCTCTACGCGGGGGAGTTCCCGGCGCGCGAGCAGCGCGGCTCGCCGCGGCGGGCGGCGATGGTGTTCGACAACGCGGGCCCGGCGGAGGCGGGGGGGCGCGTGCTGCGCATCCTGCAGAGCGGCGACGCGGACAGTGTGGTGCTGGTGGCGCGCGACCGCGAGCCGGCGACGCGACGGCTCGTCGAGAAGCTGCCGTTCGCGGCGGTGCTGGTGCGGCCGCTGGACCGCACGCTGGTGCTGCGCGGGTTGGCCCAAGCGCTGCGGCGTCCGGCGGTGCGCGACGAGCGCGCGGCGGCGTGACGAAGAAGCGAACGAGCGCAGAGACGGGCACACCACCGAAGAAAAAGCCCATCACCGGTGGCTACGGCGCCGCCCTCCCCGCCGGCGCGGGGCAAGGTGAGAACGCATCGCTCGGTGATGATGCCGTCGCGTTTGCGCGTCAGTTTCCGCGGCGGCGGCGGGCGGCGAGGAGCGCGGCGGGGACGATGAACGCCACGCCGGCCGGCGCGGGGACGGGGACCATGCTTACAGCATCGATGGCGGCGCCCGCCGCGGCGACGCCGGAGGTGCCGCGGAACGTCAGCCGGTCGTTGCCCGTGCCCGTGACGATCACGCTGCGCAGCGTCCACCCCATGTCCTGCCCGCTGTGCCCCGTCGTGTTGTGCGAGAACGTGCCGACGACGGCGCCGTTCCACAGCACGCTCAGGTTCATGATCTGCGGGCCGCTGTACGGGTTGCCCGACAGCGCGAACGAGATGTCGTACATCTGGCCCGCGGTCGTCGCGACGTCCTGGTAGATCGCGCTCGGCGCGCCCACGCCCGTCAGGTCGATCCAGTACGAACCTTCATACGCCGAGAACTCCAGCCCCGGAAGGTTCGGGTTCTGCGTCGCGTGCACGAACTCGATGTCGTTCGGCCCCGCGCACGTCCAGTTGCCCCATGTCTGGCCTGGTCCGACGCTGCGGAAGCCGGTGCCGGGGGCCTCGAACCCACCGTTGACGACCGACGCGTTGGCGGAGGAGACGGCGGCCAGAACCAGACTCGCGGCGAGCAATCGCATCATCTCTCTCCTCGTGCGCGGGCGTGCTGCCCCGCGGGGCCGAGAGCATACCACAGAAAGGCGAAGGTTCAAGCAAAACCGCCGCGGCGGCGGTGTTACGGGACCGCGCCGCGAGTTCCTCGGTCGGCTCAACCGTGGTTTCTCGGTATGATGCCCCGCAAAGGGAGCGTCGCATGGGCGCATGGGCAGGCAGCGACTGGGCGACGGAATTGTCCTCGTGGCTGGGGTATGGGTTCGCCACGCTCGCCGTGTTGCTGTGCGCGTGGATTCTCTTCCGGACGCTCGTCGTGCCCCCCGACGCGCGGCGCGCGTGTTGCTGCGGCGCGTGCCACCACGCCGTCGCGAAAGACGCGGGCCCCGCATCGCGATGCCCGGAGTGCGGCGCGAGCTACGACCGCGTCGGCATCACGACCCCGGCGCTGCTGGTGCGCTCGCGGGGCGGGCTGGGCGTCGCGCTGCTGGCGTGGACGACGATCGTCGGGCTCGCCGCGAATCAGGGCTGGCGGCAGGTGACCCGGAGCGCGTCGCGCGCCGCGCAAGTGGCCGTCTTCAACGTCAAGGCGGACAGTGTCGCCGGCACGCTCCGTCCCAACGCCGGCTTCTGGCCGCAGCGCGCCGGAGCCGACGACCAACCCGATGCGCTCGCCTTCCGGCTCGAGGTTTCGGTCGAAGTGCTCTTGGACCGCATGGGGCGTCTCATCGAAGGTGAAGCCGTGCTCGTGCTCCGCAAGGATGGTTCCGAGGTGGGCGCGGACATCACCATCGACCCGGCGAAGCAGTCGTTCGTCGCGAACCTGCCCGGCGAAGCGTCGCCCCGGTCGGGCAGCCTCGCGGGAAAAACGGATGACTTCGTCCGTGCGTGGTACACATCCGCCGGGATTGACACGTCGCACACCGGGGTGCGACGCGCGATGCAGGACACGAAGAAGCTGCTCGACCTGTGCCTCGCCGACCCGGCCGCGATTTCGCGCAGCACATTCTCGCGGACGGTGTCGAGAACCGATATCGGCGCGCTGACCGTTGATGGATCGTGGACCAGCGGGGGCGGGCCGAGGTATAACTCACGAGCCGGAAGTCCTCAGCCCGTTTACTGGAACGACAGATCGCGCCTTCTCGCGGGCATCCTCGGCGGCGTGTACATCGCCGGTCTCGCGCTCATCTGGTGGCGGCATAAACGGCTAGTGCCGGCGTGACGGTCGCACGGCGAGCCGAGCCGCACGATGATGGCCGCAAGGAGCAACCGCGAGGGGCCCCGTCGACAGATCGGGCGACAGCATGCCTGGCCCGGCGCGGTGACGCGCCGCGGCACGAGGCGCTCAGATGCTCGGCGATTCACGTCGCGATGGCGCAAAAGAAGACGGGGGCCCGAAAGCCCCCGCCCTGATGAGACATCTCGCACCGATCGCTCCGCGCGACGGCTCACACCCCGCGGCGGCGGCGCGTCGCGAGGAGCGCGGCCGGGCCGAGGAGCGCGAGCGAAGCGGGCGAGGGAACTTGGCTGAAGGCCGCCTCGACGAAGCCGGTGGTGAGCGTGCTGCCGTGGTTGGAGTTGATGACCATGCGCACGTGCGATGCCGAGGTCGCCGCGAACGAGAACTGCTGGCCGAAGTTCGTGGCGTTCGGGATGCCGTCCACGGCGCTGAACGTGCCGAGGTTCACGGGCGAGCTGAAGGCCGCGTTGTCGTCGGCGAGAAGCGTGAAGCTGTTGACGCCCTGGTTCGGCGAGGCCTGCGGGTCGTTCCACAGCGCGAAGCCGTCGATGGCGAACGTGCCGCCGAGGTCGAAGTCGAAGTTGCCGGTGGTGGTGTTCGCTTGCGAGTACCAGCCGGTGAAGCTGGAGCCCCCGTTCACGGTGCCGGTCGTGGACGCGAACGTCGCGAAGTCGGTGACGCCGCTGGTGTACGTCGCGGCGAGGCCCGACTGGTTGATGGCGCGGAAGGGCTCGTACGTGTTGAACCAGCCCATATTGGTCGAGGCGGCGGCGGGCTGAAGCATCGTGCCCGCGTGAGCGGCAGGGGCCAGGAGCGCGGCGGCGATGGAGCAACGCAACGTCAGCTTGAGCATGGAGACCTCTCTCTCGTGAACAGATCGAACCCCGGCCGTTCTTGGCCGTTTCAGGGGCACCAGTCTAGTGGAGAGGCCCGGGGATGCAAGCGCTATCCCCAAGAATGAAGAAACACAAACGCCCCCGGTATCGCGGGGGCGTTGTTATCAGTCGTCGGTCGAGGCCCCGGTCACCCCCTCGGCCCCGCGCCGCGCACGGCCTCAGGCATGTCGAACTGCTTGTCGTTCTCCCGGAAGGCGGCGGCGAGCTTGCGGGCCGCGCCGTCGTAGGCGCCGCCGTCCTTCCACGTGTTGCGCGGCATGAGGACCTCGCCGGGCACGCCGGGCACGGAAGTCGGCAGGTGCAGGCCGAAGATGGGATCGGTCTGGTACTGCGCCTTGGCGAGGGAGCCGTCGAGGATCGCGCTGACGAAGGCGCGCGTGTACGCGAGCTTGAAGCGCGAGCCCGTGCCGTAGCCGCCGCCGGTCCAGCCGGTATTGAGCAGCCAGACGTTGGTGCCGTGCTCCTTGATTTTCGAGGCGAGCTGCTGGGCGTAGAGGACGGGCGGGCGGGGCAGGAAGACGCCGCCGAAGCAGGGCGAGAAGTTGGGCTGCGGCTCCTTCACGCCGGCCTCGGTGCCCGCGAGCTTGCTGGTGTACCCGTTGATAAAGTAGTACATCGCCTGCTCGGGCGTGAGTTTCGCGACGGGCGGCATGACGCCGTAGGCGTCGGCCGTCAGGAAGATGATGTTCCTGGGGTGGCCGCAGACGCTCGGGATGACCGCGTTCTCGATGAAGTCCACCGGGTACGTGACGCGGGTGTTCTCCGTGTACTTGTCGCTGTCGTAGTCGGGCACGCGCGTGGCCGGGTCGACCACGGTGTTCTCGAGCACGCTCCCGAAGCGGATCGCGTTCCAGATCTGCGGCTCGCCCTCGCGGCTCAGCTTGATGCACTTCGCGTAACAGCCGCCCTCGAAGTTGAAGACGCCGGCGTCGCTCCAGCCGTGCTCGTCGTCGCCGACGAGGGCGCGGTTGGGATCGGCGGAGAGCGTGGTCTTGCCGGTGCCGGAGAGGCCGAAGAAGAGGGCGGCGTTCCCGCCCGTGGCCTTGTCGACGTTGCAGGAGCAGTGCATCGGGAAGACGCCCACCTCCGGCATGTCGTAGTTCATCGCGTAAAAGATGCTCTTCTTCATCTCGCCGGCGTACTCGGTGCCGAGGATGACGACGATCTTGCGGGCGAGGCTCTGGGCGATGAGGACGGGCGCCTTGTAGCCCATCCTCGCCTGCTCTTCGGCGGTGAGGCGGCGCTTGCCGGCGTTGAGAATCGTCCAGTCCTTCTTGAAGCTCGGGAGCGGCGTGCTCATCGCGTCGTCCTCCTCGTTCACGAGGACGCCCGCGGCTTTGGTGCCCTGACGGATGAAGAGCGTGCTCGCGAAGAGAGAGTGCCAGGCCTGCTCGGTCACCACCTGGACGCCCAGGCGGTGCTTGGCGTCGGCGCCGGCGTAGCCCTCGAAGACGTACGCGCGCGGGCGCGAATTGAGGTGGTTGACGGCGATCTCGAGGGCCGCGTCGAACTGCGCCGGCGTGATGGGCGTGTTGACCTTGCCCCACCAGATCTTGTTGTGGATGTCGGGAGTGTCCTCGAGGTGCTTGTCCTTGGGGCTGCGGCCGGTGCGGTCGCCGGTGAGGCAGCAGAGCGCGCCGTTGGCGGCGAGCTGCCCCTCGCCCGCGGCGATCGCCCGCTCGACGAGCTCGGCGGATGAGAGGTTGCGGAAAACGCGCGGGGACGAAACGTCGAGACGGTCGAGCGCCGAGGCCATCGAGAACTCCGGGAAAAGACGTGCGGGACGTGCGCCGGCCGGGCCCGCGGATCCGTCCGCCTCGCCCATCGCCGCCGCCGGGTTGCGATCCCGGCCGGAACGACCTCGCCGGGAGGCGATGGTAGTTCGGCTCGCGACGGGTTTTCCCCTGTGCGCATGCGTACGATTGCGGCCCATCCCGACGACGGGACGGCGCGACGGTGGCCATAGCTCAGTTGGTTAGAGCACCGGGTTGTGATCCCGGGGGTCGCGGGTTCGAGTCCCGTTGGCCACCCTTTTCCCGTACGCAGGCGGTTCGAGGGACGACCGCGGCCGCGCCGCCGGCGTGTGACGAGGTGACGCGCTGAAGCCTGAGATCGGCGCGATCGCGCTCGGCGGCGCCGGGTCAATCGCCCCGCGCTCGCGTACGGGCCCGTCAAGCACGCGGCGCGCGGCTACGCGCCCTCGTCGGCGGTCGACGCGGCGGCGTTCTTCATGATCTCGTCCATCACGACGGTCGCGAACGCGCCGCGCGGGAGCTCGAAGGCGCAGCGGACATAAGGGCCGTGCTCGTCCACGCCACCCTCGACCTCGGGGTCGATGATCGGGACGCGCAGGGGGCGGCGCTTGCCCTCCAGCGGGTAACGGAACCCGCGGTCGAAGGTGTCGAGCGCGTCGGTCGTGACGCCGAACCGGGCGAGGGCCGCGGCCTCGCGCTCCGCCGTCGCGCCGCTTGCGCGGAGCATCGACGCCGCCCACATGGGGCCCGACGGGCTGATCGAAAAGGAGGCGAGGCGCTCGGGCGTCTCGGCCGCGGCGGCGGTGGCGTCGTCGACGGTGAAGGCCGCGAGGTTGTCGTGCTTGATCGCGACGTCGCCGGGGGCGAGGGCCGCGAGCGTCCCGGCCTCGATGCGCTCGTCGAGCACGGCGTTGAAGACGGCGCTCTGGAAGGCGGTGAGCCAGAAGCGGAGGGTGGTCTCGTCGAGGGTGAGGATCGCGCCCTCCGCGGACCTGCCCAGCGAGAGCTGGTGCAGCACGCGCGTCTCGGCCTTCGCCTGCATCGGGTACCGCCGGATCGCCTCGCGGAACAGCCCTCGCGCGAAGAGGTCGCGCGCCTCGCGGTTGAAGTCGGGGTGCGCTTCGCTCGGGCCGAGGAGCTCACGCACGGCGGTGTCGAACTCGCCGCGGATGATCGCGCGGCCGATCAGGTGGTTGTTCCCGAGCAAGCCGAAGCGCTGGAGCCCGACGCGGTTGGGCGCGCCGATGCGCGCGAGCTCCATCAGCGCGCGGTGCGCGTCGCGCACGCGCGTGGGCTCGACGCCCCGCACGCGGATGGAGAAGCGGTTGCCCCTGAGGTGGCCGGGGCGCAGCTTGTTGGTGTGACGCTCGGCGCCCGCGATCGCGATGCGGTCGTGCTCGAGGGGCGCGAGGTCGGCGTCGCTCCTGCCGGGCAGGTAGACGGAGACGGACTGGCGCGTGATCGCGTGCTTGTCCTTGAGGCCGGCGTAGCCGACCGCTTTCGTGGGGACGCCGAAGTGGCGGGCGACGACGCTCACCATCTCCAGTGTGCTCATCTCGCGCTTCTGCACGATCAGGTAGAGGTGCTCGCCGTCGCCGCTCGGGGTGTAGAGGGGCACCTCGTCCACGAGGAAGTCCTCCGGCCGCTCCTTGAGAACGCCGCCGATGCCGGGAATGCCCGCGGTCAGATAGCGCGCCGCGACGGCCGCGTGCGGGTGGTTCTCGCGCCGTGTCACATCCGCTCCGCCGCGGGGATGCCGAGGACGGCCAGACCGTCCTCGAGCACGCGTCCGGTGAGGGCGCACAGGCGGAGGCGCGCGCCGCGCGTCGCGTCGTCTGGGGCGTTGAGCACGGGGCACTTGTCGTAGAAGGCGGCGAAGGCGCCCGCGAGCTCGTAGAGGAACTGGCAGAGCCGGTGGGGCTCGAGCGCGTTGGCGGCGGCGGCGATCGCGGCCGGGTACCGCAGCAGCGCGAGGGCGAGCTGCTTCTCCGCGGGTTCGCGGACGTGAAAGGGCGCCTCGCCCGCGGCGACCCCGGCCTCTTTGCCCTTGCGGAAGATGTTCTTGATGCGCACGAGGGCGTAGAGGAGGTACGGGCCGGTGTCCCCCTCGAACGCGAGCATGCGGTCGAAGCTGAAGATGTAGTCCTTGGCACGGTCGGTGGAGAGATCCGCGTACTTGAGCGCGGCGATGCCCACGGCCCGCGCCGTGCGGGCGAGCTCGTCGTCGGCGAGGGCGGCGCCCCTCGCCTCGCTCTTGGACCGCACGGCGGCGCCGGCGCGGTCGAAGGTCTCCCTGATGAGGTCGGCCAGGCGCACGGTGTCGCCGGAGCGCGTCTTGAAGGGGCGGCCGTCCTCGCCCATCACGCTGCCGAACGCCGCGTGCTCCAGGCGCGCGAATCGGCCGGTGGCGGGGTGCGTGGCGTAGCCGGCGATCTTGCTCGCGAGGTAGACCTGCGCGAGGTGGAGCGCCTGCCGCGCGTCCACGGCGTAGACGGCCCTGTGCGCCCCCAGCTTCTGCACGCGCCGCCGCACGGCGCAGATGTCGGTCGTCGCGTAGAGCCAGCCGCCGTCGGACTTGCGGATGAGGCACGGCTCCTTGATGGGCGTCTCGCCCGGGGGCGGGTTGTCGAGGCGGATGATGAGCGCGCCCTGGTCCTCGACGGCGACGCCGCGCTCGACGAGGTCCTCGACCATCGGCGCGAGCTCGTCGGCGTAGCTGCTCTCGCCGGCCGAGTCGGCGTCCGTCACCGCGACGTTGAGCATGGCGCAGACGTCCACGCACACCCTCATGGTGATGTCGTAGATCTTCCGCCACACGGCGTAGGTGTGGGGCTCTTTCTGCTGGAGGGCGAGGAGGGTGCGCCGCGCATCCGCGAACGCGGCGGTCGCCCCCTCCACCTGCGCCTCCAGCTCGGCGACGGCCTTGGGGCCCATGCCCCAGCGCTTCGCCGCCTCGAGGCCGGCGAGGTCGCGCTGGCACTCGCGCTGCGCCGCGGTGTACGCGAGGTCGAGGTCGTCGAGCGTGAGCCTGTCGAGATCGAGACGCCCCGCGTCGGCGAGGCGCATGACGCGGGCCGTCGTCATGGCGATGTTGAGGCCCCAGTCGCCGACGTGGTTCTGGCGGATGACCCTGTGCCCCTGCCGCTCGAAGAGGCGCGCGATCGCGTCGCCGATGATCGGGCTGCGCAGGTGCCCGACGTGCATCTGCTTGGCGAGATTGACGCCCATCAGGTCGACGACGATGGTCTGCACGTCGGCCGCGCGCTCAACGCCGAGGTCGGGCGTGTCCATCGCGACCAGGGCGGCGCCGAGGGCGTCGGCCCGCAGGCGCACGTTGATGAAGCCCGGGCCGGCGATGGAGGCGTCGGTGAGGGGCTCGCAGAGGTCGGCGATGCCCGCGTGCGCGATGATGGCCTTGGCGACCTCGCGCGGCGGCTTGCCGACGCGCTTCGCGAGCGCCATCGCGGCGTTGCACTGGAAGTCCCCGTGCTCCGGGCTCTTGGCGGGCGCGATCGCGGGGTCGGCGTCGTCGCCGACGGCCGGGAACGCGGCCTTGATCGCGCCGGCGAAGCGGGCGCGCAGGACCGCGACGGGGTCGTGGGCGCTCGGGGTGGGCGTGCCGGCCGACATGGGCCGCGATTCTAGCAGAAGGTAGTCGCCGATCACGTTCCCGACGTCGGCTCCGGCATCGCGATGCTCCAGCGCTCGACGAGCGTTTCGAGGCGCTGAGCCAGGGAGAGGATCGACGTGCTCGGGATCAGGCAGAGCGGATCGTCGATGACCACGGCGCGGTCTTCGCTCACGGCGCGCAGGCCGAGTGGCCGGAGGGGCGCGAAAGGGTCGTCGGTGTTGTTCACGGCCTCGACGTGCGTGGCGTCGCGCGGCGGGCGCGGGATAAGGACAACGATCGCCCAGGGGTCCAGGGCCTTGAGGTCCTCGTGCGTGAGCTCGGTATAGCCGGGGCCGTCTCGCGGCACGGGCGCGGCGCCGATGGCGCGCACGAGCTGCTGGTGGAGCGTGCCCGGCCCGAGCGCGCCGACGGGGGACGTCGAGACGAGCAGGAGCACCGTGCGGCCGGTGTCGATATCGCTGCCGACGCCGAGGAGAGCGAGGCGGGTGTTGAGCGAGGCGGCCTGCTCGGTCGTCTCGGCGTTCAACGCCGCGGCGACGTCGCGCGCGGAGCGACGTACGTCGTCGAGCGTCAGGAACTCGAGGTTCACCACCTTCCAGCCTCGTTCGGCGGCGAGTTCGCCCAGGCGCGCGGGGAGCCGCTTGGCCCCCCACTCGGCGAGAACGTGCGTCGGCCGCGCTGCGAGCAGCGACTCGTAGTCGATGCCCGCCTGGTCGCCGCAGACGGGGAGCTTCTGGCTGACGACGTAGTCGAAAGCGTGGCGGCCGACGATGTCGCGCTCGCGGCCAAGGTCGCGGACGATGACGCTCGCGGCGGGGCTGAGGCTCACGATGCGGGTCGCCGGCGCGTTCGGCTCCGTCGCCTCGGAAGACTTCTGCTTGCAACCGACGAACGCCGCGATGCTCATCGCGAGGGCGGTGACGAGCGCCCGCCTCGGGATCACCGCAGCACCCGCAGGGGGACCGCCGCGTCGAACTCGGCGACGGGCTTGGCGACGAGGTCGTAGCCGTCCCAGCCGACGACGGCGCAGCGGACGAGCTCGCCCGGCGCGAGCTTCTCTCGCGACTGCACGAAGGTGACGCCGTCCACCTGCGGCGCCTGGGCGGTGGTGCGGCCCTGGTAGAGCGAGCCGCCGCGGGAGACGCCCGCGGTTTTTCGGCCTTGAACGCGGAGGGGCGCGTCGATCAGGATGTCCGCGGTTCGCGCGCGCACCCTGCCGGCGTTGTCGCGCGGGTTCTTCTCGTCGAACGCGCCGGCGATCGCGGCGTTGCGCTCGAAGACGATCTTCTGCTGCAGCTCCATCACCTCGTCGCGTCGGCGGGCCTTGACCTCGTCGGGCACGGCGAGCGCCGGGTCCGCCTCCATCGTCCCCGCGACGGTCCCTTCCTCGCGGCTGTACTCGAAGACGCCGACGTTCTCGAAGCGCATCTCGCCGATGAAGTCGAGGAGCTGCTTGTGGTCGTCCTCGGTCTCGCCGGGGAACCCGCTGATGAAGGTCGTGCGGATCGCCATGCCCGGCACGCGCCCGCGCAGCTTCGTCACGACGTCGGCCTGCTTGGCGCGGGTGACGTTGCGGCGCATGAGGTGCAGCACGCGGTCGCTCGCGTGCTGCAGCGGGATGTCGAGGTACGGGAGGAGCGGGCCGTTCGCCGCGAGCTCGCCGAAGGCGTCCACGACGTCGTCGCCGAAGTTGCTGGGGTAGGCGTACATCAGCCGGAGCCACGCGGCGCCGCTGGTCTCCTTCGCGGCCCTGGCCAGCTCGCGCAGGAGGCCGGGGAGCCCGGGCGCGTAGCCGATGTCGTTGCCGTAGCTCGTCGTGTCCTGGCCGATGAGGAGGAGCTCGAACGCGCCGTCGAGGAGGAGTTCGCGCGCCTCGCCGACGATGCGCTCGACCGGCTTGCTGCGCATCTTGCCCCGGATGCTCGGGATCGTGCAGAAGGCGCAGTTCTGGTTGCACCCCTCGCTGACGCGCAGGTAGGCGTAATGGCGGGGCGTCAGGCGCAGGCGGGCCGAGTCGTCCTCGAAGTAGCCGATGCCGTTGCCGTCCTTGCCGTTGACGGTGAGGCCGACGGTCTTCATCCCCCGCTCGCCCGCGGCGACGAGGGCGTTGCCCGCGATCCAGTACTTGTGCGGGCTCTCGGCCTCGGCGCGCTCGCCCCCCTTGCCCTTCACGGCCTCGACGATCCGGTCGCGGTCGAAAACGCCGACCATGGCGTCGATGCCCGGGGCCCACTCGAGCATCTTGGCCCGATGGCGCTGCACGAGGCAGCCGGCGACGACGACGCGCTTCACCTCGCCCCGCTCCTTGGCCGCGATCGCTTCCTTGATGATGGAGAGAGACTCGTCCTTGCTCGCCTCGAGAAAGCCGCAGGTGTTGACCACGACGGCGTCGGCCCCCGTGAAGTCGTCACCCCCGGTCACGGAGGCGGAGACGGGCGACAGCCCGGCCTCGGCGAGGAGGCCCAGCATCTTCTCGCTGTCCACCAGGTTCTTGGGGCAGCCGAGGGAGACGAAGGAGATGGTGCGGATCGGGGCGGTGGGGGGCGTTTTCGCCTTCGAGCGAGCGGCGGGCATTGGCCCCAAGTATACGAAAACACCGGGGATGCGTGCGTGAAAACCCGCCCTTTCGGGCCGCTTAGACGCCCACCTTGCCGCAGACGCTCTCGGGGGTCATCCCGGCCATCGGGTAGTAGGTGCAGAGCGCTTCGCCCAGTCGCATCGGCTGGGTGAGCACGAAGCGGCACTGGTGGCCCAGCCGCCAGCCCGCGAAGCGCAGGGCGCGCACCAGACCCTCCTGCGTCGTGCACACGACGAGGCCGTCGTGCCGCAGCTCGAGCGGCAGGACGCGGAACTGCCACGCCTGCCGGCGCGAGATGACCTCGAGGGTGCGGTCGGTGATCGGTACGACGCGCGGGTCGACCGTCGGCGCGAAGGACGCGTACTGCTCGGCCCACGCCTCCTCGACGGCGCCGGGCGAGATCCCGAACATCTCCTCGGCGATAGCGCCGAAGGGCCCGCCCCGCGACCGCTGCGCTTCAAGGACGGCGTCGCGCTGCGCGGGGGTCATCAGGCCGTTGCGGACAAGGAGTTCGCCGAGGTGAAGGTGATGCATCGTCCACGCTCCCGGTGTTGACGGCGGGCCAAACCCCGCCGCGGCGGAAAGAGCATCGGCGGTGTTGTGGCGCGGGGTGACGCGGAGCGTCGCGTTCGCGCCGTTGCGCGGTGGACCGGGCCGCGTGGGCAAAGGCGCCCGTGCGCGCGGGGCGTGCCGTACGCGGCGGCGTCGGGGCGGGCGCGCGGGAGAAAATCACCCGAGCTCGGTTGACGCGGCGGCGATGGAAAGCGAGATTGCGGCCCGGCGTCGCGGAGCGGGCGACGTCCGCGAAAACGGCGTTCGGCGGCTCACGCCGGCTCGCACGTCGCGGTGAGGCCCTTGCTGGCGAGCTGCTCGCAGTAGAGCTCCGCGCGCTCCTTATGGGTCGTGAGCACGAGGGCCACGCCCTTCTTGTGCGCCTCGATCATGACCTTCACCGCGTCCTGCTTGTTGAGGGGCGTGAGCGCGATGAGCGTCGCGGCGACATAGAGCGCCTCGTTCACGTCGTCGTTGTGCAGGAGCACTTTGAAGGGCGGCAGCGTCTCCGGCGGCGCCTTGGCGGGCTGCTTCTCGAGCGTCGGCGGAGCGGGGGTTTGAGCGCCGGGGGTCTCTGCCATGATTCTGGATTGTTCCCGGCGATGCGTCCGATGTCTTGCGAAATGCCGGCGAATGAAGACAACCGCCCGTCCCGGCGACGCCCCGCGCAGGGCACGCCCCCCGACCCCCTCGTTGTGATCGTCACGGGCGCGCACCTGACGGCGGAGGAATCGGACCGCCCGCTCGCGTACCACCTCCGCGAGCGCGTCGTCCGGGAACTCGCGGACGTCGCGGAGGCGGGGCGGCGCGTCGTCGTCTGTTCGGATGTCTGGTACCTGAACCAGGACCGCCTGCGCACGCTCCCGACGATCAGCGTCGGCGGCCCGGGCGTCAACGCGCTCGCGGCGTACCTCGCCGACCGCTTGCCGAGCGTCTTCGCCGTGGACGGCGTGATGGTCGTGCAGATGGGCGCGAGCGCGGGGACGCCGGTGGCGAGCCTCTGGGGCATCGACGCGACAGCAACGGCGGGCGCGGTGGAGACGTTCACGAAACGGTTCCTGGATCAGTTTCTGGATGCGATGACAGTTGCGTAAGCAACGGCCGCGGGAACACAGAGCAAGACAGAGAGAAGAAGAGGAAGACAGAGAGGAAATCGAATGGCGGCGCAGCGTTTCTGCCGCGCGGCGTAGCACTCTTCTTCACCTGCTCATCTCTCCACCTGCTCACCTCCTCAACGTCACTGCGTCACCCGGTCGCGCGGTTCCGCGGCCCGTTTGCTGCTATCCTTGCCGCCCAAGGGAGGAACGCATGGAGACGACGCTCATCATCCTGAAGCCCGACGCGGTGCAGCGCGGGCTCATGGGCCGCATCATCGGCCGCTTCGAGGACAAGGGCCTTCAGGTCGTCGGCTGCAAGATGATGCAGATCAGCCAGCAGCTCGCCGCGACGCACTACGAAGCCCACCAGTCCAAGCCCTTCTACGCCGGGCTCGTGCGCTTCATGACGAGCAGCCCGGTGCTCGTGCTCGCGATCCGGGGCAACGGCGCGATCACCGTCTGCCGCAACATGATGGGCGCGACGTTCGGGAGCAAGGCGGCGGCGGGGACGATCCGCGGCGACTTCGGCGTCTCCAACTCCTTCAACCTCATCCACGGCAGCGACAGCCCCGAGGCGGCGGAGCGCGAGCTGCGTCTCTTCTTCGCCCCCGGCGAGGTGCTGAACTGGAGCCGCGCGGCGGAGGCGTGGGTCTACGACACGAGCGGCGGCAAGCCGGAGTAAGAACGTGGTCGAGTGACCGAGTGACCGAGTGGCCGGGTGGCCACATGGTGTAGCACGCGCCGACGCTGTTCTCGGCCGCTACGGGCCGAAGAAACACGCTTGCCATCTCACCCGGATCGGGTATCGTGCTGCTTTGGGAGGGCCCATGCGCGGCATGATCCGGTTGTTCATCCACCTGGTGGTTTGCGGCATGGTCGGCGTCGCCGCGGCGGACGCGCGGGCGCAATGCACGACGCAATGGCTGCCGGGGTGGCCGACGCCGGGCATCCTCCAAAGCGGCTCATCCGGCGCGCCGATCCGCGTCCTGAAGTCGTTTGATCCGGATGGTGACGGACCGTTGGGGCAGCACTTGCTTGCCGCGGGCAGCTTTGTCAATATTGAAGGCTGGCCGATCACCAGCCTCGCGGTCTGGAACGGGCAGGAATGGACCGCGCCGGCGCCGATGCCGACGTCGTCCTCGTGGATTCAAGGGGTCGAGCAGTTTAACGGTGAATACCACGCGGCCGGCAGTTTCGGAGCGGGCGTGTCCTACCTCGCGCGCTACAACGGCGCCCAGTGGGTCGGCCTTGGCGCCGGTGTGAACGGCGACGTGCGGGCGCTGGCCGTCTACGACGGTGCGCTGATTGTGGTCGGTGTCTTCACAGCAGCGGGCGGCGTTCCCGGCACGCGGGCGATCGCGCGATGGGATGGCTCGGCGTGGTCCGCGCTTGGTACGGGGGTGGATGCGCTCGCCGGCGGGACGGCATCGGTCGAGGCGCTCTTCGTGCACGACGGACGGCTCTTCGTGGGCGGGAACTTCACGAGTGTCTCGGGCATTACGACGAATGATGCGGCGACGTGGACAACGGCGGCCGGGTGGCAGGCGATCGTCGGCAACACCAACCCGGCGTCGTCGGTGGTGAAGGCGTTCACGGTACATGATGGGTCGGTTTATGGCGCGGGGTGGATGACCGACGGCGCCGGTGTGCAGCGTCTAGCCGCGAGATACGGCGTGGGCGCGTGGGAGTTCCTCCCCGGCGCGTTGACAAGCGGCGGCCCCATCAACGTTGTCGTGTCATACCAAGGCAAGCTTGTCATCCTTGGGACGCAGTCGATTCGGATTGACAATGGTCCTTTCATCGAAACGGCCGCGGCGGCGTGGGACGGCGCGCAATGGGTCGCGTTGAATGACAGTGTTGATCCGCTGATGGTCGGCGCCGGAATGGACCAACGCGCTGTTGTCCACAACGGCGTTCTTGTGGTCGGCGGCGGTGTTGGCTATTTGAACAGCGGTATTCAGGCCGTCAGCGCGCTGCTCACGTGGGACGGAGCACGTTGGGGGACATTTGCAAAGGGCTTTAGTCACAACGCGGGTGCGATGGCACTCGACGCAGAGAACGGCGTGGTCTTTCACGGCGGGAATCTCGGCGTCGCCGGAGGTCGCCGGGCGAACATGGTCGCGCGATGGGACGGAACTTCGCTCCAGCCGATGGGAAGTGGTTTGTATGACCCTACAACTTCAGAGGCATCTAACCCCATCGGACATGACACAGTGCTCCACGGCGGTGAGGTGTACGTCTGCGGCCAGTACACAAACACACCCGCTGTGGGCGTCATGAAGTGGGACGGGACCACATGGGTCGACCCGGCACCCCCTGACATCTACTGGGCTCGCGGCACGGCGCTTGAGGTCGTGGGAGATACGCTCTATGCAGGCCGGTCACCATTTCCTTCTCGAGTTTCAATGTTGGCGGGGCAATCATGGCACCCGGTAGGTTCGCACAATGGCTCGGTGGTCGACCTCAAGTGGTTTCAGGGCGCGTTGTATGCGGGATCCACCGGCACGCCTCCGCCAGTGCGGCGCTGGAACGGCTCGGAGTGGATCGGTGTGCCGACGTCGGGAACCTGGGACATCATGCGTATGTTTGCCACCGCCGACCGCCTTTACTTCTTGATTGGTAGTTGGATCATCTTGAATGGGAAGAGATCTTGCATCATCGAGTATGATGGTGTTTCATTTCGTTGCGTCGGCGACGGACTCGATGAAGCGCTCGGAGCGCCCTTCATCGTCGCCGGTGATCTCATCGAGTACAACGGCGACCTGATTGCAGCGCGTCGCTTCAGAATTTCGGGCACACCGAACATTCTGACGACGCTCGTGCGGTTCGATGGGATTCGTTGGTCACCCGTGCCAGGCGCGCCGAGTGATTTTCCGCCGCAGGTGGACGCGCAGTTTCCGGCTCGCGCATATCGCATGCTTGTCCGTGACGGTGTGTTGTGGGTGAGCGGCACGTTCAACAGCGCCGGCGGTCGTCCGTCGCCGTACCTGGCGCGGTATGTCACCTCCGGCCCGCCGCAGATCACGCTGCAGCCCGAGGCCGCGGCGGTGTGCCCCGGCGGCGGTGCGGCCTTCACGATGAACGTCGCCGACGCGAGCGGCGTCGAATTCCGTTGGAGGCGCAACCGAGAACTGCTCAGCGATGGCCCGCTCGCGGGCGGCGGAACGGTCGCGGGCGCAGCGACGCCGACGCTCACGCTCACCGGGGTCGCGCCCGTGGACGCGGGCAGCTACGACTGCATCGCGACGACGCAGTGCGGCACGGTGTACACAGTCGCCGCGGCGCTCACGGTGCAGAGTGCGTGCTGCGACAGCATCGATTTCAATGGCGATGGTCTTTATCCGGACAACCAAGACCTCGTGGACTTTGTCACAGTCTTCGGCGGAGGGGCGTGCAGCAACGACCCCAACTGCGGCGACCTGGACTTCAACAACGACGGTCTCTTCCCGGACAACGAGGACATCTTCGCGCTCTTCAGGGTCTTCGGCGGCGGCGAGTGCGGGGTGTGAGTCCGTGTCACGACCGGTCTAACAATCCCGCATGGGGGTTTTCTACTGCGTCAAGTGCGGGTCGGCGATCGGCGACCATGTGGGCGCGCCGGGGAGCAGTGTGCACTGCCCGCGATGCGGTGCGGCGGTGACCGTGCCCGAGGCGTTCCAGCCCGCGCCGCCGCCGGCGCCGGTGGCGAAGCCGACGACGCCCCGGTGCAGCCGCGCCGTGTACGTGATCTGCGCGGCGATTCTCGGGGGCTGGGGTATCCACAACATCGTCGCGGGTCAGTTCGGGCGCGGGCTCGTGAAGCTGCTGGTGACGACGGGCGGCATGCTCTCGGCGTTGACGGTGGACGATCAATACGCGGTCGGCGTTCGGGCCTCGACGCTGGACGTCACATCGTTCGGCTTTACGCCGGCGCTCCTGTTTCCGATGGCGATGTACCTGTGGGCCGTCGCCGAGATCGTCGTCGTGAGGAACGACGGCGACGGCGTGCCGATGCCGTGATCTTCGACCCGACGACTGCGCCCGCGGTGTCGCGGCGCTCGGCGGCCGCCCGCTGCCAAAGAGGGACCAAGACTCCAAGAGGCGTGCGCCGTCGTACCGCGGGGGTTAGTTCATCCGCACGCCCCGGTCGTCGTGCGTCACCGTGACGATCTCCACGATCGCCCACACATGCATGGCCAGCGGCAGGATCACCGACACGCCGAGCGTGCAGAACGCGAGCACGTACCCGATGAGCGAGAGCGCAAGCTGCAGCACGCCGCGGGCCTGGTGGCCGGCGACGAAGTTGTGGATGCCGAACTGACCGAGGAAAACCGCGAGGAGGATGTAGACAAGCCGGCTGCACTTGGGCACCGGCTGGCCCGGCGGGATCGCGCCGACGGCCCCGACCGACGAGACGCTGGTCCAACTCGGCGAGAAGTTCGCGGGCCCGGGCGCCGGCTCGGCGGGCGGCGGGGGCGGGGGCGGAGGCGGTGGCGAAGCCGACGCCGAGGTGGTGCCGGCGGTTGTGCCTGGGATCGACGGGACAACGACGCTCACGCTGCACGACGGGCACGTCAGCGGCGCGCCGGGGCCGAGAGAGCCGGGGTCGACGCGGAAACCACAATTGGGACAATGGAATGCGGCCATGCCGGATACTTGGAAATCCGGCAGTTCCGATTTCGGGCGTCAGGCCGTCTCGGGCTTGATCGAGCCGATGACCTCGCGCGGCTGCTCGGCGATCTGGTCGGCGATCTCGCGCCGATTGATCTCGACCTCGCGCGGAAAGTCGAACGCGATGCGGACGCGCTCGCCCTTCACCGACGCGATGCGCACGACCCCGATCGGCTTTTTGGGGTCCCCGATGACGACTTCCTCTCCCTCGCGACGCGTGATGACAAGCATGGACAAACTCCCATCCTGGGCGCCCCAGAGCCACCGTGGCGTCCACCACCGGAGGACGTTATACCGCGCAATGCCAACGATGACAAGGGTTTCTGACCATCGCGGGGACGAATCGTCCACATGGCGCAGGGATCGGACACCGGGTGCGAAGTCCTTCCGAGGTCAGCACTTGCCTCGCGGGTGAAGCCAACCTTCGCGAAACACCCCAGAAACCCTCACGGGCTTCCCACAACGGAAATCCGCGCGCTCTGGAAAACCGCCCCGGCAAGCTCTGCGCGATTTGGTGAATTATCGGACGGCTTCGACCCTTTTGACCTCGGGGACATGGGCCCGGAGGTTGCGCTCGATGCCCACCTGGAGGGTCACCTGGCTCGACGGGCAGTCCACGCACGCGCCGTGCAGGCGGATTCTGACCGTGCCGTCGGGCAAGACCTCGACGAGCTCGACATCGCCGCCATCGGACTGCACCGCGGGGCGGATGAGGCTGAGCACGCGCCCGACGCGCTCGTTCACGGTCGGGGTTTTCGGGGCTTCGGGCATCGCCCGATGGTAAGCCTGTATGATCGGCGATGATGCTGTTCTCGCGTCGCGGGCTTGCTCGCGCTGTCGTGCTCGTCTCCGGAATGCTCGGCGGCTGCGCGGGCGAGCCCGAGGAGAAGCGGTCCACACTCGACGTGGCGCTCGATGGGCGCGCGCCGGCGAGCGCGCGGATCAAGGCGTTCGACGAGCTCGCGTCGGCCGCGGACACCACAACGGCCGGCCCGCTGGCGGATCGCCTGAGCGAGGTCGTGTGGGCGGAGGGGGAGAAGCCGGGCGTGCGTGCGGGCGCAATACGGTCGATGCTCGAACACGAGGCCACGCGCGAGAAGGCTCGGGTTCTGGGGAAGCGACTCCTGCCGCGTGAAGAAGACCCGGAGGTCGTGCGCGTCATTTGCGAGGCCGTCGCGGCGAACGATTGGCAGGACTATCGCCCTTCATTGGTGCGGCGTGCGGGGAGCGGCGCGGATGAGCTGCGGCGGCCGGCGGCCGATGCGCTGCGCGCGCTCGCGGGCGGGCAGGGGCTCGAGGCGGCGGTGCTGGCCGAGGTCGTGAACCCGGGCGTGCCGGCGGGGCCGAGCGGGGAACGGGAGTCGGTGCGGGGGCAGGCGTGGGCGCTGCTCTCGACGCTCGTGCCGGACCGGGCGCGCCGGGCGGCGATGCTGGAGAGCGCGGCCCCGGAGGCGCGGGGCGACGGCGCTGCGGTGGTCGAGGCGCTGCGCCGCGCGTGGGGCGGGGCGGGCGTGATGCCCGAGACCGGGAGCGAGCTCGCGTGGCTCGTGAGCCTGAGCGGCGACGAGCACCGCGCGTGGTGGGACGAGTGCTCGAGGTCGCTCGGCGCGTCGTCGCACGACCGCTCGGCGTTGGCGCTGCGGCACCTGGAGCCCGCGCGCATCGCGGCGAGATCGCACGCGGCGTGGCTGACGACGCCCCGCGAGGAGTTGCTGCGGGAGCTCGCCTCGCGCGTGCAGGGCCGCAAGGCGGTCACGCGCGAGTGGAAGGGTGTGAAACCGTACCGGGAGGACCTGTCGTCGCAGGCGGAGCGGCTGAGCGCCTGGGACGTCATCGCGATCCTGCTGATCGACGAGGCGCTGGCGGACGCGCGGACGCGCGCTGCGCTGGCGGAGCAGGTGCGGGTCGATCGGCGCGACGCGAAGAGCGAGTACGGCGGGCTGCTCATGGCGCTCGCGCTCGACGCGCCGCGGGCGGTGCCGGTGCTCTTCCCGCCGCGAGCGAACGAGCGGCAGGGGGACTACGAGTTCGTCGCGCCGCGCGACATGCTCCGGGCCGACCGCGCGCTCGCGCACTACCACTTCCACGGGGCCAAGGGGCGGAGCGACGAGTACGCCGGCCCCAGCGAGGGGGACCTCGCGTACGCGGAGATGCACCGGCGCACGTGCCTCGTCCTCACCAGCGTTCGGGGGGAGCGTCTCGCCGCGGATTGCTACCTGCCCGGGAACGTCGTGATCGACTTGGGCGTGCTGGGCACGGCGGGGGAGTGAGCGGGCCGCGGGGGTGCAATCCCGTACGCTTCCGGGCGTTGAGTACTTGCGCCGGGACGCGGAGCCGGCGACGGCGGATTCAGGGAGGTTGCGATGCGTCGATCGATGCGGTGGACGGCGGCGGCTGTTGTTGCGCTCGCGGCGGGCTCTGCGGTTGCGCAGCCGGAGCGGGGCCGCTTCCGGATGTTCGGCGAGGGGATGATGCAGCAGGAGATCCCGCGGCGCTCGATCGAGCGGGCCGCGGAGGACCTGGGCCTGACGCGGGAGCAGCGCGACGCGCTCGAGGCGCTCTACGAGGGGTACCGCGCGGAGCTGCGCGATCTGAACGAGCAGGCCAGGACGCAGCGCGAGGCGGCGATGGAGAAGTTCCGCGAGGAGCGGGACCCGTCGATCTTCGAGGGCCTGCAGGACACCATGCGCAAGTCGCGCGACAAGCGTGCCGCGGTCGAGGCGGAGTTCATGACCGACGTGCAGGCGCTGCTGAGCGCCGAGCAGGCGGGGAGGTGGGAGCGTGTGCAGGCCGGGGTCAAGCGCGAGCAGGCGATGCGGCGCGGGCGGATGGCCGGCGAGCGCGTCGAGATCGGGTCGCTCCTGCGCGAGATGAACGTGGCGCTTGAGGGGGACCTCGCGGGCACCGTCGAGCAGTACCACACGGACCTGGACCGCGCGCTGGCCGAGCGCGACAGGCTGATGGAGAACGTCGGCGACGCGTTCGCGCGCCGCCGCGACGGCAACGAGGACGAGATCGCCAAGGCGTTCCAGGAGCGGCGCGAGGCGAGCGAGAAGGTGCGCGACGTCAACAAGCGCTTCGCCCGCCAGGTGCAGGACATGCTGCCGGAGGCGAGGCGCGAGGAGTTCGCGCGGCGCGTCGAGGAGGCGTCGTACCCCGAGGTGTACCGCGAGACGCGGGCGAAGCGCGTCTTCGACGCGGCCAACGCGGTGGTGGACCTGACGGACGACCAGAAGCTCGCGCTGGCGGACGTCCAGGACGCGTACAACGCCGAGCTCAAGGCCCTCCAGCCGCGCATGCGCGAGGCCTGGGACAAGCTCGAGGGGGAGTTCACGGGGCAGCGCATCGCCCGCGACGGCATGCGCGGCATCGGCGAGGGGACCCGCGAGATCATGGAGGAGCGCCGCGCCCTCGACGGGAAGGCGATCGACCAGATCAGGAAGATTCTGACTCCCGAGCAGGCCGACTCCATCGCCCCGGCGATGGAAGAGGACGAACGAGACGAGGGGCCGCGCGTCCGCGTGCGGGCCATCCCCCGCGACGGCCTTTGAGCGGGCACCCTCGCGTGTTTTCCGCGTGCCCGCGCCGGCGTAACCGCACGCGGTGCTGCGGGTAAGAATGGCCGGAAGGCTCACGGGCGCATTCCGCGCCCATGGGGAGGATGGTCATGCCGAGCATCAAGCGCGTGGTGGGCAGGGTCGTGGCGTCCGCTGGTGTGGCGGTCGCCGGTCTTGGCGGCGGCGTCGCCGGGCCGCTGGGCGGGGCCGCGGCGATCGCGGCGCTGGCCGGCGTGAGCGCGGCGCCCGCGCGGGCCCAGATGGGCATGGGGATGGGCGCCGACATGGCGGGCTCCTCGCGCATCCGGCGCAGCGCGCTGGAGGATTACGCGAAGCTCCTGAACCTGGACGCGGAGCAGAAGGAGACGGTCAAGACGCTGTACGACGCGTACGCCTCGGCGCACCAAGAGGCGACGGAGCAGTTCCGCGCGAAGACCGAGGCCGTGCAGGAGAAGGTGCGGGACACGCAGGACTTCTCCCTCTTCCAGACGGAGATGCCCAGGCTGGGCGTCGAGTTCGGGGAGCAGGTCGAGAAGCTCGAGGACGGGTTCTACGACGACATCAAGGCGATCCTGACGCCCGAGCAGGAGGAGAGGTTCATCCGCGTCGAGCGTCACCGCCGGCGCGAGAACCTGCTGCGGTTCGGGATGTACAGCGGCGCCGGCGTCGATCTGATCCGCGTGGCGTCGCGGTCGGGCGTCGACCTGGAGAGCGGCGAGTTCGCGCAGCTCGCCGAGCAGTACGAGGTGGAGATGGACCGCCGGCTGGTGACGTACGAGGCGCAGGCCAAGGCCGCCGCCGAGGACGCGAAGGACCCGGCGAAGATGATGGACATGGCCAAGCAGATGGAGATGCTCAAGAAAGTGAGCGAGCCGGGGAAGGACCTCCGCGACTTCAACCGCGACATGGCCCGGCGGATGAGCGAGCTGATGGCCCCCGAGGCGCGGGCGAAGTTCGAGGCCGAGGTGAACAAGCGGTCCTACCCGCGCGTCTACAGGGAGCCGCACGTCGTCAAGCAGGTGAACGCGGCCCTGGAATTCAACGACCTGGAGCCTTCGCAGAGGGAGCAGGTCGCGGCGCTGAAGGAGCAATACGTGCGCGAAGCCGCGCCGTTGAACGCGGCGTGGGCGGACGCGACGCGCACGGCCGAGGACGACGCGGGCGGATCGATCCAGCTGATGATCGCGGGCTTCAGCGGTCAGGGCCAGAACGAGGACGTCAAGAAGGCGCGCGAGGCGAGGAGCGAGCTGGATAAGCGCACAGCCAAGCGGCTCGAGGAGATCCTGAGCGCTTCGCAGCGAGAGCGCCTGCCGGCCAAGAAGCCCGACGGCGGCAACCCGTGGATGGACTTCATGCCCGCGGACGACGAGGACGCCGAGGAGGGCGAGGAAAGCCCTGTCAAGGTCAAGGTCAAGGTCAAGTGATCGCGGAGGGGTGATGCGGGTGCGGCTGACGCTGGCGGGTATTGCGGCCGGCGCGGCGTTCTTGGCCGGGCCGGGCGCTGTCCTCGTCTCCGCGCCCGCGGCGCGGGCGCAGGGGATGGTGGGCCGGCTGGGCGCGTTCGGGGCCGTTCCGGGCCACACTGCGCGCATCTCGCCGCGCAGCCTCGAGAAGTACTGCGCGCTCCTCGGTCTCGACGAGGGCCAGACGGAGGCCGCGCGGAGCCTGCACGAGGGGTACGAGCGGGCCTTCGACGAGGCGGTGGACGAGGCCAAGCGCCTGCGCGAGGAGGCCGAGAAGAAGGCCCGCGAGGCCAACGACTGGATTCCGTACATGCGCGACTCACCCGGGGTGATGCGCGCGGCGGCGGACAAGGTCCGCGCCGTCGAGACGGGGTTCTTCGACGACCTGCGGGCGCTCCTGACGCCGGAGCAGGAGGAGAAGTGGAACTCGCTGGAGCGGCTGCGCCGGCGGGAGACGGGGCTGCGCATCGGCTTTTACAGCGGCGCGTCGGTGGACCTCGCCCTCGTCCTGGAGCGCTCTCGCGCCCCGATGACGCCCGAGGTCCGGGCCGCGCTCGGGGCGTGGGAAGAGGAGATCGACGGGCGGATCCTCGCGATCGAGTCGGTCGCGCAGCGCCTGGAGGACGAGGTGACGCGCGACGGGGTGATGGCGCAGATGGGCAGAGAACTCGATCACCTCGACAAGATCGGCGACGTGGCGCGCACGATGCGGGACGTGAACCGGCGGCACGCCAGGGCCATCGCCGATGCGCTGCCGGAGGAGCAACGCTCGGCGTTCGAGGGGATCGTCCGCCAGCGCACGCACCCGCGGGTATGGGCGAAGTCCGAGACCGACCAGATGCTGGAGAGCGCCGCGAAGCTGCCCGACCTCGACGAGCGGCAGCGGCAGGACCTGGAGGCGCTGGTCGCGCAGCACGCGCAGCGGGCCGCGGCGTTGAAGGACGCCCACGCGAGGGCGATCGACGCCGCCGAGGAGGCCGCGAACGGCACGCTCCGGCTGGAACTGATGAGCCGCAGCGATGAACGGATCAGGAAGCTGCGCGACGAGGTGCGTGCGGCGCGCCGGGCGCGGCGCGACCTGGACCGCGAGTCTCTCGAGCGCCTGGGGGGCGTGCTGACGCAGGCGCAGGTGGAGAAACTCCCCAAGCCCGCTCGGCGAGACGACGAGGGGTTCTCCGGGCCCTTCTACATTCAACCGCTGGACGACGAGTAAGGAAGAGACGCAGACACGGCGCGAAGACGGCCGCCGCCCGCGAAGCGGCGATCGGCGCCGGGTGGAAGAGAGCGGCGGAGCGAACCGGCGGACGCGAAGAGAACGGTGAGGATTGATTGACGCAGGCGCCGACACAACCCGTGCTGGAGAAGGCCCCGGACGTCGACCCGGACGCGGCGGCGTTGCTGACCGCGGAGCACGCGGTGCGGCGGCGCGTGGTGCCCTTCGGGTTCGAGGGGCGGCGCGTGCTGGTGGCGATGGAGGACGCGGCCGACGTCGCGGCGGGCGACGAGGCGAGCGTGCTGATGGGCAGGCCCGTGACGCGCGTGGGCGTGACGCCGGCGGTGCTCGCGGAGCTGCTGCGGGAGGCGTACGGCACGACGGCGGCGCAGATGGCGTCGCGCCTCACCGGCGGGGGCGAGACGGACGATCAGGCGGCGAACCTCGAGGCGGTGGAGGCCGAGGACCTGCACCGCATGGCGGAGCAGCCCAGCCTCATCAACCTGGTGAACCTGCTGATCCTCGAGGCGGTGCGGGGCCGTGCCAGCGACGTGCACGTCGAGCCCTTCGAGAAGGCGCTGAGCGTCAAGTACCGCGTGGACGGGATGCTGGTGGAGCAGCCCAGCCCGCCCAAGCACCTTCAGGCGGCGATCACGAGCCGCATCAAAATCATGGCGGGGATGAACATCGCCGAGCGCTACGCGCCGCAGGACGGGCACATCAGCCTGCGGTTCGAGGGGCGCAAGATCGACATCCGGGTGAGCACGGTGCCGACGCTCTACGGCGAGAGCGTGGTCATGCGCATCCTGGACAAGGAGAGCGTGACGCTCGACCTCCAGACGCTCGGGATGGGCGAGGATCAGCGGGCCGGAATGCAGCGCCTGATCGACCTGCCGCACGGGATGGTGCTGGTGACGGGCCCGACCGGCAGCGGCAAGACGACGACGCTCTACGCGGCGCTCACGAAGCTCTACGACCCTTCGCTCAAGATCATCACGATCGAGGACCCGGTGGAGTACGAGCTGGCGGGCGTCAACCAGATCCCGGTCAATCCCAAGCGCGGGCTGACGTTCGCGGACGGGCTGCGGCACATCCTGCGCCAGGACCCGGACGTGATCATGGTGGGGGAGATCCGCGACGCCGAGACGGCGGAGATCAGCGTGCGGGCGGCGCTCACGGGCCACCTGCTCTTCTCGACGCTGCACACGAACAACGCGGTCTCCGCGCCCGGACGCCTGATGGATATGGGCGTCGAGCCCTTCCTGCTCAGCAGCGTGCTGGAGGGCGTGCTCGCGCAGCGCCTGGGCCGGCGCTGCTGCCCGGCGTGCGTGGGGGCCGCCCGGGTGCCCGAGGAGGTGCTCCACCGCCTCGCGCCGAGCGAGCGGGCGATGTTCCCCGGCGGGGAGTGCCGGCGCGGGCTCGGGTGCGACGAGTGCGGCGGGCGCGGGATGCGCGGGCGCGTCGGGTTCTTCGAGCTGATCGTGACGACGCCTCCGCTGCGCCAGGCGATCGCCGAGCGGCAGGGCGCGGTGGCGATGAACAAGTGCCTGCCGCCGGGCTTCGTCACGATGCGCCGGGACGGCGTGCTCAAGGCCGCGGCGGGGCGCACGACGATCGAGGAAGTCCTCCGCGCCACGCAGGACGCCGAGGAGAGCGCCTGATGCCGCGGTATTCCTACACGACCGCCGGGGGCGGCGGGGGCGTCGTGGAGGCGCCGGACCGCTCCGCGGCGCTCCGCGAGGTGGTGCGGCTGGGCCAGACGCCCACGGCGATCGCCGAGGACGGCGGCGCGCCGGCGCGGAGCGCCGAGGGGGGCGCGGCGCCCGCCGGCGCAGGGTTCTCGTTCGGCTCGGGGGGCCTCTCCCTGCCGGAGATGACCAACTTCATGCGCGAGCTCTCGACGGCGCTGCGCGCCGGGCTGCCGCTGGTGCAGGGGCTGCGGACGATCGCGAAGCAGATGAAGAAGCCGGCGCAGAAGCGCATGATGGCCTCGATCATCGAGCGCGTGGAGCACGGCAAGAGCCTCTCGGACGCGTTCGCGGCGCAGGGGAGCGTCTTCGGCGACCTCACGATCAATCTCACGCGCACGGGCGAGGCGTCGGGGCGGCTTGGCGAGGTGCTGCACCACGCGGCGGAACTCCTGGACAAGGACCTGAAGCTCCGCCGCAGCCTGATGGCCGCGACGATGTACCCCGCGATCATCGCGCTCCTCGTCGTCGGCGCGGTGATCGCCGTGACCGTCTTCATCGTGCCCAACATCATGAAGACGGCGCGGCTGAACGTCGCGAGCCTGCCGTGGCCGACCCGGATGGTGCAGGGATTCGCCGAGTTCATGACGCACTGGTGGTGGGCGGCGATCCTCGGTCTGCTCGCGCTCGTCTTCGTCGCGTACAAGGTCTACACGTCACCGCGGGGGCGGCTGGCGATCGACGAGGCGACGCTCAAGGCCCCGCTGCTGGGCCCGCTGATGCGCGACGTGGCGGTGGCGCGCTTCACGCGGACGCTCGCGACGCTGACGGCGGCGGGCATCCCGGTCGTGAGCGCGCTCCGCGTCACCAAGGGCGTGCTGGGGAACCGGGCGATGGAGGCGGTGATCGACCGCGTGGTGGAGCAGGTGTCCCACGGGCGCACGATCGCGGGGCCGATGGAGGAGTCGGGGTACTTCCCGCCGATGCTGGTGCAGATCGTGAACATGGGCGAGCGCAGCGGGCGGCTGGAAGAGCTGCTCGGGCAGGCGGCGGGGGCGTTCGAGGAGAAGACCGAGCAGAGCGTGCGGATCTTCACGGCGGCGCTGCCGCCGGTGCTGGTGATGATCATGGCGGGGGTCGTGGGCTTCGTCGTGCTCGCGATCCTCCTGGCGCTGCTGGAGATGCAGGACTCTGTGATGCGGGGCTGACGACGCAAGGGAGGTTTCGGCATGAGCAAGAGCACGAGGAACACGCGCCGGGCGTTCACGATCATGGAGGTGATCGTCGTCGTCGTCATCATCGGCGTCCTCGCGGCGGTCATCGCGCCGCGATTCTTTAGCCGCATTGCAGACAGTCGAGTCGCGGTGGCCCAGAGCAACGCGACGGCGATCGCGACCGCGATGAAGGGATACATCCTGGACTGCGGCATGCCCGAGGCGGGCGCGGACCTGTCGATCCTCATCGACCGGCCGGCGAACGTCGAGGAGGGGAAGTGGAAGGGGCCGTACCTCGAGAACGTGGACCAGCTGAAGGACCCGTGGGGGAACGACTTCCAGCTGCGCATCCCGGCCGAGTTCAACGCCGACTTCGACATCGTGAGCTACGGCTCGGACGGCGCGCCCGGCGGCGAGGGCGAGGCGGCGGACATCGTGAACGGGAAGCGATGAGGGGCGAACGAGCGAACGAGCGAACGAGCGAACAAGGGAAGGAGTACTTACTCCGTCTCTTCGTCTCTCCGTCTCTTCGTCTCTTCTCCGCTCCACGCACGACGCGCCGCGCACCACGCACGGCCTTCACCCTCGTCGAGACGATCGTCGTCATCGTCATCTTGGGCGTCGTCGCGACGCTGGTCGTGCCGCGTTTGACGGGCGGGGAGTCACGCCGCGTGCGCGGCGCGGCGGAAGCGGTCGCCGAGACGCTGGGCGCGCTCGCCGCGCGTGACGCGATGCTCAGCCAGCCCCTCGCGCTCCTCTACGACGCGGAGCGCAACGCGCTGCACGCGCAGGTGCTGACGCGCGGCGAGCACTCGTGGCGGCCCGACCGTCTTATCCCCGACGCGCCGCTGGGCTCCGTGCGGCTGGCGTCCGTGCGGGTCGGGCACGCGGAGCTGGACACGCAGACGCTGCGGGTAGAGCTGACGCAGAGCCAGCCGCGCGAGGCGATCCGCGTGGTGCTCACCGACGAGCGCGGCACGAACCCGTGGCGCGCGGAGCTCGCGCCGGGGGCGCTCCGCGCCGTTGTCCGCGAGGGCGACGGCGCCGACGCGCCCGCGAGCGAGGAGGGGATCGACCTCGACGAGGCGGGGCGGGAGCGTGAGCCGTGGTGAGGAAGCGCCGCTGCTTCGTGCTCGTGGACGCGATCGTCGCGACGGTGCTCCTCGCGGCGTCGCTGCTCACGATCATGGCCATGGTCTCGCGCGCCATGACGTCGCAGCGCCAGGGGGAGCGGCTCGAGGTGGCCGCGATGCTCCTCGACGAGCAGCTCAACCTCGTCCTCGCGCGCGGGCCGGACAACTACGCGCGCAGGTTCCCGATCGACGGCGCGTGCCCGGCGCCGTACCAGGAGTATTCGTACCGGCTCGAGTTGTCGGGCGGCACGGGCGGCGACGCGTACCTCGTGACGGCGACGGTGTCGTGGTCGGAGAACGGGCGCCGCGCGTCGGAATCGGTGCAGACGCGTATCGCCCCGCGGCGGGGCGACGACCCGGACCCGGAGCGCAAGCCGGAGGAGCCGGTGGTGAGGTTCTGAAGAAGGCGCAAAGGCATCAGGCACGAAGGCACGAAGTGAGAAGAAGCGAACGAGCGAACGAGCGAACAAGCGAACGAGGGCCCAGCGCGGGCCCCCGGCTGTCCCCTTCACTCCGCGCCTCCGCGCCTCCGTGCCTCCGTGCCTTCTTCCCACGCACCACGCACCACGCACCACGCACTCGGGCCTTCACCGCCGTCGAGCTCATCGTCGGTGTCGTGATCCTCGCGGCGATCGGCGGCGCGACGGCGGTCACGCTCGGCCGCCTGGTCGACGCGCGCGCACGCGTGTCGTCGCACCGCGAGGCTTTCGCCCGGGCCAGCGCGGCGGCGAACGCGATCGCCCTGGACGTGCAGAACTGCGTGCGCGACGCGGACCTCACCCACGCGAGGGTCGCGATCACCGACGGGGGCGACGCCCGCACGGGCCCGCGCGACGAACTGCTCGTCCTCATGCGCTCGCTGCGGCCGGTGCGCGGCATGGGGACCAGGACCGGGCACAACGAAGGGATCGAGTTCGAGGCCGGGTACAAGGTGATCGATTCGCTCTCGGGCCCGGTGCTCTGGCGGCGCGTCGACCCGGCGCTCGACGACACGCCCGACGGCGGCGGCGTCGCGTCGCCGCTGGCCGAGTCGATCGTGGGACTGTCGTTCGAAGCGCTCGACCGCGCCAACTGGATCGCCGACTGGGACAGCGACGAGGACGGCCTGCCCTACGCGATCCGCGTCGAAGTGACGGGCCGGAGCGACGACGGCCGCACCACCGCCGTCGCCCGGCGGGTGGTCGCGATCGACCGCGTGCCGTTGCCGCCGCAGGACGAGGAAGAGGAATCGAGCGAAGAGACGCCGCCGGCGAGCGAGCCGGCCGGGCAGCCCGCGGGGGGTGCGTCGTGACGCGCGCCGCCGGTTCCAAGCGCTCCCGTCGCCGCGCCTTCGCGACGCTCATGGTCTTCGTGGTGATCGTCTTCGGCGCGATCCTCGTCGCGACGATCCAGGCGATGTCCCTCGCGCAGGCGAGCGCGGGGCGCGAGTCCCTCGCCCGCGTGCGGGCGTACTGGGCCGCACGCGCGGGCGTGGAGGCGACGATGGCCCGGCTCGAGGCGGCGCGCGAGGAGGGCGACGACGACGACGCGTTCCATGCCCTCGAATCGATGGCGCAGGTCGCCGACGGCGAGCTCTCCGGCTCATCCTGGCGCATCCGCACGACCCAGGGCAAGCAGGAGGTCGCGGGCCCGGAGGACTGCGCCGCCAAGCTCAATCTCCACCGCCTGACGCCGCAGCAGTTCCTCGAGATCAAGCCCTACATGGGCGAGGACGTGATCGATTCGATCGCGGACTGGTACGACGAGGACGACGACACGCGCCCGCTGGGGGCCGAGCTCGGCTATTACGCCGGGCTGCCGTTCCCCTTCCAGCCGCGCAACGCGCCCCTCCGCTCGATCGGCGAGCTGGAGGTGGTGGCCGGTGTGGACGCGCGCGACGTGCGGGGTGAAGACTGGAACCTCAACGGCGTCCTCGATCCCGAAGAGGACGACGGCGACGCCAGCTGGCCCGCCGACAACGCGGACGGCGTCCTCGACCGGGGGTGGGCCGGCGTCCTGACGGTGCTCAGCGCCGAGGACCCGCGGGGAAAGAGCGGCGAGGACCGGCTGGACCTGGCCGCGGCGGAAGAATCCCAGGTGGTGCAACGGCTGGGCGTGACGAACGAACAAGCGGCGGTGATCATCGACTATGCTCAGCAGAGCAGCGTGTTCAGCGTGAGCGAGTTCATCCGTCGTCCCCTGCCGCGCATCGCGCAGGACGTCGCGCGCCGACAGGGCAAGACGCAGCAGGAGATCCGCCAGGCCGGGCGCATGCGGGACCTGACGCGGGAGCAGCTGGGCCTGCTCATCGACGAGTGCACGGTGGGGGAGCCGAGCGTGCTCGCGTTCGTCCCCGGCCGGCTGAACGTCAACACGTGCGACCCCGAGGCGCTGGACGCGATCCCGGAGATCGACCCGTCGCTCTCCGACTCGATCATCAGCGAGCGCGCGGGCAAGCCGCAGGGCTTCGCGTCGATCGCGGATCTGCTGGACGTGCCGGGCATGACGCGGGCGCAGCTCGCGACGATCAGCGACCTGCTCACGACCCGGTCGAACGTCTACTCGGTCGCGTGCAGCGGCACGGACGAGACCACCGGCATCGAGGTGGAGATCGTCGCGACGCTCGACGCCTCCACGCTCCCCGCGTCGTACAGGGAGGTGCGCGTCCGGTGAAGTTCGCCCGCTCCAGGCCGAACAGGGCCCACGCCGTGTGCGCGGGGCTGCACTCGCGGGGCGACCGGCACGCGCTGGTGGTGGTGCGCTCCGACGGCTCGGCCCGCGGGCGCGTCGTCACGTCGCGCGTCATCGAGGGATCGCTGCGCGATATCGCCCGGCCCCTCTGGAAGGAGCTCGCCGCGCTCGGCGTCACGCTGCTCGTGCGCGTGACGCCCGACGCCCAGAGCCTCGCCCGCGTGATCGACGCGCCGGAGGCGCCGGAGCCGGAGATCCTCGCCGCGGCGCCGCTGCTGGCGGAGGCGAACCTGCCCGCGGGCCTGGGCCCGCACCGCGCCGGCTGGGCCGTGCTGGAAGCGCCCGAGCGAAAGAAGATCCTCCTGACGGCCTTCACCGCTCCGCGGCCGCCCGAGCGCATCGCGCCGGAAAAGGACTGCGAGGAGCGCTGGATCACGCCGCTGGCGGCGCTGCTCGGCGCCCGGGGCGGGCTGTCCGGCCCGCTCGTGCACGCGGACCGGCGCACGGGCGTCATCGGCGTGCTGGCGAACGGGGCGACGGGCCCGGCGGCGCGCGTCGTCGTCGAGGACGCCGACGGCGAGTGGGAAGCCCGGGTCCGCGAGGCGGTCGGCGCGATCGCGCACGACGCGGAAGCGGCGGGTCTGCCGCACGACGGTTGGAGCGACATCGAGGTGTGCGGCGTTGACGGCGTGCACACCGGGTTCGTGAGCGACTACGGGCCCGCGCTGGGCGCGGCGCTGTGCGGGCTCTCCGGCGCCGTCGATCCGCCGCTCCGCGACCTCGCGCGGATCACGGCGCACCCGCCGCGCGAGCGGCTCCACCCGCTCGTGGCCGGAGCGCAGTGGCTGAGCACGCCCGGCCGTGCCGGCGGGGTGATCGCCGCGTCGTGCGCGGTGCTGCTCGGCGTCCCCTTCGTCGCCGCGTGGGCGCGGCACTCGATCGACACCGGCAAGGCCGCCGCGCTCGCCGCGGCGCGCGAGAAGACGCGCACGGTGGACGCCCGCGGCGCGATGTACGCGCAGCTCGAGAACCAGCGGTGGCCGATGAGCAAGCTGCTGGCGGACGTCAGCGGCGCCGCGCCGGTGGGCGTCGCGCTCAAGGCGCTCTCGCTCTCGCCGGAGCAGGGCGTCCGCATCGAGGGCAACGCCACGGACAACGCCGTCCTCGCGCAGTTCCAGAAGAACCTCGCGGAGACGAGGGTCTTCGCCGACGTGAGCCCCAAGCAATCCCGCGCGGTCGCCGACGGCGTCGACTTCGAGGTCGTCGCGAAGGTCGTGTCGCCGCACACGCCGGCGAAGCCCGCCGACGACTTCGCCGCGACGAACCTCGCGGTCCGTCTGTACGGCGAGGGCGCGAGCAACACCGCGGTGCCCGTCAACGCCGTCGAGCGCCGCACCACGCCCCGCGCGGCCCGGAGCGAGGACGCTGCCGGCCCCGACGGGGCGCGGACCACGCGCCGGCCCGAGGGATCGACCGCCAGCGATCCCCCGCCGCCGCTGGCCGCGGACGAGATCAAGAAGTTCGAGCGCAACACGGCGATGGCGGAGTGGAGCAAGCGGAAGAACTACCTGTCGAAGCTCGACAAGAGCCTCGACCCCGCCGTGAAGCAGCGCCTGGAGGAGGAGATCGCGAACCTCCGCGCCCGCATGGACGAGACCCGGGGCCAGCGGGGAGGGTCCACGTGAACGCCCTCCGCACGCGCTGGAAGTCCCTCTCGTTCGTGATGAAGGCCGTCGTCGCCGGCGCGGCCACGCTCGTCGTCTACTTCCTCGTCGTCGAGCCGGTCGTGACGAACGTCTCGACATGGAACATGCGGGCGGAGGGCGACGAGGCGAAGCTCCGCGACTACGCGAAGGAAGAGACCCGGCTGAAGGCGGCGCAGAACGACGTGAACCTCGGCACGCTCCGCTTCGGCGAGCTCGCGCCCCCGGGCGACGCGCAGACGAGGCCCCTGGAGTTCGGCGAGGCGCTCGACGCCATCCTCCGCAGGCACTCGATCACCGACGTGACCGCCTCCACCCGCACCAAGCCGATGCCCGCGGGCCCGCTCGCGAAGCATTACGAGGCCACCCACCGCGTCGAGGCGCACGTGCGCGAGCTGACGTTCACCGCGACGCCGGAGAACTTCGCCGCGGCGCTGGCGGACGTCGAGCGCTCCCCGCTCGTCGCCAACATCTCCCGCCTCCAGATCCGCCAGGGCGACCCCGAGCAGCTCACCGAGCGCCTCCTCCGCGTCAACATGAGCGTCGAGACGTGGGTCCTGGAAAAGAAGGAGAAGGGCAGGACGTGAGCAACGACCCGATCCGCAGCGCGTGGTCACGGCTCACGACCGCCGGCAAGGCGGCGCTCGCCCTCGCCGTCCTCGCGCTCGCGTTCGCGCTCCCGGCCCTCTACCGGCTCGCGCGGGCGGCGATGCTCCCGTCGCCCACGGAGTTCAGCCGCGCCGACGACAAGGCCAAGGAGCGCGCCGCGCAGCACGCCGCGGCCTTCGACGCCTTCCTCGCGCAGGTCAACGGCCGCTCCCTGTTCCTCACCCCGTCGCGCCCCGGCGAGGGGCCGGCGGTGATCGTCGAGGAAGCGCCCGGCGAGCCGGGCGAGGCGCCCAGCCGCTACGAAGGGCCGGCGATCGCCGCGATCGTTCTCGACAGCGTCTGGTTCGCCGACGGCCGCAAGCTCAAGGCCGGCGGCGAGGAGCAGGACGGCCTCGCCGTGATCGGGGTCGACGCGCCGTGGGAAGCGACCGTGCGCTGGCGCGGCACGGAGTTCAAGGTTCCCTTCTTCGAGCGCGACAGGGTGGTCCTCAAGACCGCGGGCGCGGCGTCGAGCACGGCACCCGAGAAGCCCGCGGACGACGAGGACGATGCTGAGCCGTCCGATGCGCCCGCCTCCGAGCCGGCGCCCGCCGAGACCACGCCCGCCGCGCCGCCGCCAACGGACACGCCGCCCACGCCGCCCGCCGAGCAACCGTCACCACCGCCGCCGGCGACCGAGACGCCCGCGGCGGCCCCGAGCCCAGCACCCGCCCAATCGCCCGCGCAACCTGTGGGGAAGCCTTCATGATCGACCGAAACCGCACCCACGCCCCCCACGTCGCCCGAGTCGCCCGCCTTGCGCCCGCCGTGCTGGCGCTCCTGGCGGGCCTGCCCGCGGCCGTCGCGCAGAACGACGCGCCGCAGCCCGCCGACGCCCCCGCGGCCGAGCAGCCGCGCCCCGGCCGCAACGGCCGGCGCGTGATCGACGGCCCGCCCGCGCCCCTGGCCTTCCGCAACGTCACCGTCGACGAAATCGTCCCCTTCATCGTCGAGGTGACGGGCAAGGTCGTGCTGCCGCAGCAGGCGGTGCTGTCGCGCAAGATCACGGTCCTCAACGACAAGCCGGTGCCGCGCGAGGAAGCGCTCGACCTGGTGATCCTCGCCCTCCAGCAGAACGGCGTCGCCGTCGTCGAGAACGACAAGACGATCACCCTCCGCGACGTCGGCGAGATCACCCGCCAGGACGTGCCGGTCGTAGGGCCCGACGAGCGTCTCGAGGGGCGGACGGACGTCGGCACGTTCGTCGAGAAGGTCTTCCGCCTGCGCCACAACACGTCGAAGAAGATGAGCGACGTGGTCAAGAGCACGCTCCCCGACTTCGCCAAGCTGAACGTGGACGAGGAGAGCAACCAGATCTCCGTCATGGGCCACGTCGGCCTCCTCCAGCGATTGGAGCAGTTGATCGACGCCCTCGACCGCCCGAGCGCCGGCGCGCTCACGACGGAGACCTTCCGCCTGCGCTACGCCGACGCGACGGCCGTCAAGAACAACATCAACGAGCTCTTCGGCGACGAACCGTCGGGCCGCCGGCAGGGGAACCAGAACCAGAACCAGCCGCAGTTCCGCTTCCCCGGCCAGCAGGCGCAGGACCCCGCGACCGCGGCGAGCACCGAGATCCGCGTCACCGCCAACACGCAGCAGAACAGCGTCACCGTCGTCGCCGACCCGGCGATCCTCGAGCAGATCCGCCTCCAGATCGAAACCGAGTGGGACCTGCCCCTGCCCGAGGAGGCCGTGACGCCCCGCATCTACGACCTCAAGAACACCGACCCCGTGAAGGTCGCGGCG
Organism: Phycisphaerales bacterium; assembly: GCA_035628115.1. Classification (GTDB taxonomy): domain Bacteria; phylum Planctomycetota; class Phycisphaerae; order Phycisphaerales; family UBA1924; genus BJHL01. The sequence continues at coordinate 133,722 of DASPKL010000014.1, forward strand.
CTGCTCTCGGGGCTTTTCGGGAGCGCGGCGGAGACGACGGGCCGCCCGCAGCAGGGTAACCAGAACAACCAGCAGGGCCAGGCGCCGGCCTCGGGGCAGGGCGTGGGCCGCCTCGCGGGCCAGTTCTCATTCCAGGCGATCCCGGAGGCCTCCCGCCTCGTCGTCGTCGCCAAGAGCCCCGACAACGCCGCGGTGATCGACAGGATCATCGAGGGGATCGACCAGCCGCAGACGGCGGGCCTGCCGGAGGTGCTGGAGCTCAAGCACGCCCACGCCGAGGACCTCGCGGAGCAGGTGAACGCGCTGCTCGCCCTCGACGGCACGCTCGCGCAGGTCCGCCGCGCCGAGTCGGGGCTGACGGACGCGGGCGTCTCGGGCGCGAGCCCCTTCGCGACGCAGCAGAACGGGGAGACGAACGCCGACCAGCCGGCGACGCCGGACAACCTGCAGTTCTGGTGGCAGCGGTCGCGCACGCCGACGGACCGCCGCAGCGCGTCGAACCTCATCGGCCAGGTGCGCATCGTGCCGGTCTGGCGTCAGAACGCGATCCTCGTCGTCGCGCCGCCCGAGTACCGGGCGTCGATCGTCGAGCTCGTCTCGCGCCTCGACAAGCCCGGGCGGCAGGTGCTCATCTCCGCCGTCGTCGCGGAGATGTCGCGCGACGACGCCACGAGCCTGGGCCTGCGATGGAGCAGCCAGCCGATCACGCCCTCCCGCGGCGACAACAGCATCAGCGTGGGGCTCGACTCGACCGGCACGCGCAACAACGTCGCCACGAGCCTCTTCGACACGTCGGTGCTCAACGCCAACATCGACCTCAACCTGCTCCTGCAGGCGCTCAACGAGAAGACGAAGGTGGACATCCTCTCCGAGCCCAAGATCTTCACCAGCGACAACCAGGAGGCGGAGTTCTTCGACGGGCAGGACATCCCCTTCGTCACCGACAGCCAGACGAACCAGCAGGGGAACCTCGTCCAGTCGTTCGACTACCGCGCCGTGGGCATCCAGCTCCGCGCCCGGCCGCGGATCACGGTGCAGGGGGACGTGGACCTGCGCGTGAACCTCGAGCTCTCGAGCATCGTCCCCGGGCAGACGCTCTTCGGCGGCTTCCTCGTGGACCGGCGCGAGACGACGACGCAGCTCATCGTCAAGAACGGGCAGACGATCGTCATCTCCGGCATCCTCCGCCAGGAGCTGACGGACATCATCCGCAAGGTGCCGATCCTGGGGGATATCCCCGTCATCCGCTGGGCCTTCCGCAGCAAGGAGACGGTCAAGAGCAACACCGAGCTGCTGGTCTTCATCACGCCGGTCGTCGTCAACAACTCCGACGAGGCGACGCCCGCCAGCGCCCCCTACACCGAGCGCCTCGAGAAGATCCGCGAGGAGTTGCAGAAGACGAAAAAGAAGTGATCGGGCACAAAAGTGTTGGATGTCGGGGCGCGCGGTGGGCAGCCGATTTCAGCACAGAGTCTCAGAGCAGATGAGATCGATGAGACGAGATTGATTGGGTTGAAGACCCGGACGCCGAATGCGGCCGTGCCCGCATCTTCAAGCCAGTCTTTCTCTTCTCTTCTTGCTCATCTTCTCTGTGTCTCTGTGCTGAAACCGATCAGCCCTGCCCACGTGTTCAGCGCCGCGAATGCCGAATTACAAACCCGAATATCGCCGCCCAAAAACAACACCCCCGGCCTTTCGACCGGGGGTGCGTGAAGTCAGAGGTTGAAGGCTGGGCCTGGGGCCCGCGGGATTTAGTCGAACACGAACTGGATGTTCTGCGCCTGGCCGGGCGTGTTCGTAACGTTCGTCATCACGACCCACAGGCGGAGGTAGTTGTTGTCATGGACGATGGGGTTGGTGTCCGTCAGCGTGCCCGTGAGCGCGATCGAGCCCGTCTCGGTCGTCGGGGCGCGGTCGGCCTTCTCGCTCACGAAGATATTGTCCGGCTGGCTGCGCTTCGCGGCCGTCGAGATGCTGGTGAAGTTGTAGGGGTTGTTCTCCGGGTCGGGGCGCGTCTCGAAGGTAACGTGGTTGTCGTTGTAGGCGATGTTCCCCTCCCACGTGGTGCGGCCGCCGTGAATCGCCAGGGTGGTCGACTTGGTGCCGAAGCGGTTGACGTTGAAGCCCGGCGTCGTCGGTTCGCTCGTGTTCACGAGCGTCCAGATGAGCTGGTCCATGTTGCCCTGGTTCTGGTAGCAAGGGCCGCGGTTGCCGATGATCGCCTCGGTGGCGCTGAAGCTGTTGCTCCACTTCGTGCGGCGGCCGCCGAAGAAGGGGATGATGGCGTAGGAATTGTTCCCCTCGCCGTTCTGCATCTGGCCGCTCACGCCGATGGTCTTGGTGCCGTTGTTGGCGTCGTTCTCGCCCGAGGTGCCCTTGAACTTCGGGTCCCACTGGGCCTGGCTGCCCGGCTGGCCGCCGGTGGGCGTCACCGCGCCCGAGGGGTTGGTGAGGGCGTAGTCGGGGTCGATCTTGATGTTGCCGTTCTGCTCCGCCGGGCTCACCGTCAGCTCAGGGCTGAAGAAGCCGGAGAAGATCAGGATCGACAGGGACGAGCCCGGGTCGTCCTTGGCCGACGCAGCGGTCAGCGTCGTGTTGGCCTTGTCGACGTTGCTGCCGACCGGGTAGACGTCGCCGTTGTTCTGGGCGAACAGGGCCAGACCCTGGTGCACGCCGCGGACCTGCGTGCTGTCCTTGATCTGACGGGCCGACGCGCGGGCCTTGCCGAGCGCCGGGAGGAGGATGCCGATGAGCAGGGCGATGATCGCGATAACGACCAGCAGCTCGATCAGCGTAAAGGCCTTCTTCTTCATTGTGATCTCCGATTCCGCCCCTTCTCGCTCCCAACAGAGAGCACGGGGCGAATCAACGACTGAGACGATCGATTCTCCGCTCGTTCCCGCGAACGCGGCGAGCGCCGACACACCTCGCAGCCGGCCACAGACCGTGGCCCGCTGGTCTTGGACCCCGAAACGCACGCCGCGCGCCGATCGTCTTCGCGCACGCCGCGAGCCGCAGGGCCCGTCCGGGTTGTCGGCAGGGAGAAGACGCCCACGCGGGGCATCACTGGCGGGCGTCTGAACGCCTCGCCGAATCACGACAGGTCAACCGAATCAATCCGAGCGGTCGCCTTCCGTCCTGCCAAAGGGGGCCGAAGCCCCCATGAGCCGAGTACGCTATCAGAACCATTCGGGCTGTCAAGAGGGCAGTTCCCCGGATTTCATAATTCGCACACCCCGTGTCACCCGGAGTCGCTCCGCATGTCCCACCCCGTGACCGCCGGCCAAACGACGCCCGAACAACGCCTCGAGGCGCTAGGCCTGACGCTGCCGACACCCGCGAAGCCCGTCGCGGCGTACGTCCCGACGCGCCGGGTCGGAAACCTTGTCTACGTGAGCGGGCAGATCCCGATGCGGAACGGCGCGCTCGTCGCCTCCGGGCCGGTCCCCAGCGCCGTCGGCGTCGAGCTGGCGATCGAGGCCGCCCGCCAGTGCGCCTTGAATGCCCTCGCCGCGGTCAAGGCGGAAGTGGGGGAGCTATCGCGCGTGAAGCACGTGGTGCGTCTGGGCGTCTGGGTGTGCAGCGACGCCGGGTTTACAGAGCAGCCCAGGGTGGCGAACGGCGCGAGCGAGTTGATGATGGCCGTCTTCGGCGACGCCGGCCGCCACTGCCGCGCGGCGGTGGGGTCGATCGCCCTGCCGCTGGGGGCGACGGTGGAGGTCGAAGCGCTCGTCGAAGTCGGATGACGCGCTCGGACGCTTACGATGACGCTCTTCTCCGATTCGGACTCAATCTTTCGTCTGCGTGCCGCCGTAGAGAACTCCTCCCGAAAGGCCCCGCTGTGCAGATATACCTCGACTCCGCCAGCCTCGACGACGTCAAGAAGGCCCGCGACCTGGGCGTGCTCGACGGCGTCACGACCAATCCCAGCCTGATCGCGAAGGAGGGCGTGCCGTACGCGAAGCGCCTCGCGGAAATCTGCGAGGTCTGCCCGGGGCCGGTCTCCGCCGAGGTCATCTCCATCGACTACGAGGGCATGATGCGCGAAGGGCGCGAGCACGTGAAGATCGCGCCCAACATCGTGGTGAAACTGCCGTGCACGACCGACGGCCTCCGCGCGTGCAAGGCGCTGGCCGACTCGGGCATCAAGACGAACCTCACGCTCTGCTTCCAGCCTTTGCAGGCGATGCTGGTCGCAAAGGCCGGCGCGTTCCTCGTCAGCCCCTTCATCGGGCGGCTCGACGACATCGGCCAAGACGGCATGCAGCTCATCCGCGACATCCGCACGATCTACGACAACTACGGCTTCACGACGAAGATTCTCGCCGCGAGCATCCGGCACACCAACCACCTGCTGCACTGCGCCCTCGCCGGGGCGGACGTCGCCACGTGCCCGCTCAAGGTCATCGCCGATTGCCTCAAGCACCCGCTGACGGACAAGGGCATCGAACTCTTCGTGAACGATTACAAGAAGGCGTTCGGCTGAACAATCCGCCCGGCCGCGGGGCGAATTGTGGTGCTCGAACCCCGATTGTTCCGAGCAAGTACCGAACAAACGATGCCGCGTGCTTGACTTTCGAGCGCGTTGCGCCCTTTCGTGAGCCCCGCGGACGGGGAGAGTGCGAATACGTCCACCACCGATGGCCAAGCGACCCACCAAACGTGACAAAGCCCCGGCCGCCGAGAGCAGCGCCGCAGTCGCCGATCGCGCCCCCTCGGGCGGACGGCCGGCCGGGCGGGGGGGGCGCGGGGGGCGAGTGCGCGCGGGGGTCGGCTATACGGCCGGCGCCGCCAAGGGCAAGGACCTTGTCATCGTCGAGTCGCCCGCGAAGGCGAAGACGATCAACAAGTATCTGGGCGGCGATTACCTTGTCCTCGCGAGCGTCGGGCACGTCCGCGACCTGCCGAGCAGGAACCCCAAGGGCGTCAAGAACCCGGTGCCGGGCGTGGACCTGGAGCACGACTTCCGCCCGACGTACGAGGTGAGCGCCGAGAAGGAGCGCGTCGTCAGCGATCTGAAGCGCGCCGCCAAGGACGCGACGGGCTCGGGCGGCACCGTCTGGTTCGCGACGGACTTGGACCGCGAGGGTGAGGCGATCGCCTGGCACCTCGCGCAGGAGCTGGGGATCAAGCCGCGGGACGCCAAGCGCGTCGTCTTCGCGGCGATCACGAAGGCCGAGATCGATCGCGCGTTCCACAACCCGCACCCGATCGACGAGGACCGTGTGAACGCGCAGCAGGCGCGGCGCATCCTCGACCGCATCGTGGGGTACCAGGTCTCGCCGCTGCTCTGGAAGAAGGTCGCGCGCGGGCTCTCCGCGGGGCGCGTGCAGAGCGTCGCCGTGCGCCTCGTCGTCGAGCGTGAGCGCGAGATCCGCGCCTTCGTGCCCGAGGAGTACTGGGAGGTGGAGGGCGTCTTCACCCCCGAGCTGGCGAAGGCCGCGGGGCTGAGCAGGGACTGGCTCGCGCTCCTCGCGCGCCGCGACGAGAAAGGCAACCCGCCGACGCAGCGTCTCCAGAACGCCTGGCTCGGCGAGCACGGCGCGTTCCGCGCCCAGCTCGTCGAGATCGCCGGCGAGAAGTTCGAGCTGACCGGCGGGGGCGACCTGCAGGCCCGCGCCGCGACGATCGCGGGGCTCACGGGCCTTGTCGACGTCAAGACGACCGTGCGCGACGACCCGGCGGGCAAAGGCCCGGCACGCTACGTCCGCACGGTGACCGGCTCCCTCGCGCCAAACGTGCCGTACAAGGTCACGGCGATCGAAACGAAGCGCACGACCAGCCGGCCCGGTGCGCCGTTCATCACCAGCAGCCTGCAGCAGGCCGGCGCGAACCGCCTGGGCTTCGGCGCCCAGCGCACGATGCGCGCCGCGCAGCAGCTCTACGAGGGCGTCGAGATCCCCGGCGAAGGCCCCGTCGGTCTGATCACCTACATGCGCACCGACTCGACGCACCTGTCGAAGGAAGCGCTCGACATGGCGCGCGACTTTATCGCGCGCACCTACGGCGAGAAGTACCTGCCGGAGAAGCCCAACTTCTTCACGTCGTCCAACAAGGACGCGCAGGAGGCGCACGAGGCGATCCGCCCGACGAGCACGGACTACCCGCCGCAGCGCGTCCGGCGCGCGCTCAACGACGACCAGTTCCGCGTCTACACGCTGATCTGGGAGCGGTTCATCGCCTGCCAGATGGCCAACGCGCAGTGGGACGCGACGGCGATCACGATCACCGGCGGCGCCAAGCCCGGCGCGCCGTGCGTCTTCCGCGCCACCGGCCGCACCCTCGTGTTCGACGGGTTCTACCGCGCCGCCGGCGTGCCGCAGAGCGCGCAGGAGCAGAATCTCCCCGCGCTGCGCGAGCAGCAGCCCGTCGCGCCCGTCGGCATCCACCCGGAGCAGAAGTTCACCAGCCCGCCGCCGCGGTACAGCGAGGCGTCGCTCATCAAGACCCTCGAGCAGGAAGGGATCGGCCGCCCGAGCACCTACGCGAGCATCATCGGCGTCATCCAGGACCGCAAGTACGTCGAGAAGCAGGAGGGGCGCTTCCACGCGACCGACCTCGGCGAGGTCGTGACCGACAAGCTCGTCGAGGCCTTCCCCGACATCCTGAACGTCGGCTACACGCGCGAGATGGAGGGCAAGCTCGACAAGGTCGAGGAGGACCACCTCGACTGGATCAAGATGCTCCACGAGTTCTACGGGCCCTTCAAGAAGAGCCTGGCGACCGCGGACAAGAACCTCGTCCACGCCAAGGCCGAGACCGTCCCCGCCCCCGCCGAGTACACCTGCCCGCAGTGCGAGCAAGAGGGACGCGGCAAGTCGCCGACGGTCTATCGCTTCGGGCGCAACGGCCGCTTCCTCTCATGCTCGAAGTACCCCGAGTGCAACTGGGCGTCGCCGGTGGACCGCGACGGCAAGCCGCGCCCGGCCGCGGCGACCGTCGACGTGGCCTGCCCCAAGTGCGGCGCGGGGATGAGCAAGCGTGTCGGGCGCTTCGGGGCGTTCCTGGGCTGCTCGCGGTACAACGACAAGGCCAACCCCTGCGACGGCCTGCTGAACCTCGACAAGAAGGGGCGCGTCGTCGCGAAGGCGCCGCCGCCGGTCGTCACCGACGTCCCGTGCCCCACGTGCCAGTCGCCGATGAACCTGCGCAGCGGCCTGCGCGGGCCGTGGCTCGGCTGCTCGCGCTTCCCCAAGTGCCGCGGACGGGGCAAGTGGACGGACCTCCCCGAGGACAAGCGCAAGGCTCTGGAACTCGCGCTCAAGAACCACGAGAAGCAGAACCCGGTGGCGATCATCAAGACGCTCTCGGGCAAGCCGCTGACGGACGAGAACGGCAAGCCGCTGGCGACCGCCCAGCCGGTGCGCGCCGAGGGCGAGGACGCGCCGACGCTCGAGGCCGCGGCGGATGAAATAAGCTGACACAGACCGTAAGAGCCGGTGCGGCCAGCAGTTACTTACCGCACAGCTGCGCGGCGACTGTTTCGACCGAATCGTCGTTTCTACCGCTGGATTCCGCACGCGATTACCCTACCATCCCCCGCACAGCCGCGGTGCTTATTCGGGTGCCTTGGGTGGACACTCGACACCAGAACGCGGTGGATGTCAGCCCGACGACCGAGTGTTCCGGCCCCGCGTGGGAGCCGACCGGCGGGGGCAGCACACAAAGGAGACGACGATGAAGAACGCTCGCACGATCGTGACCGGTTCGGTGCTCGGCTTGGGTCTGCTCGCCGGCGCGCTCGCCGTGGCGCAGCAGGGCAAGGACAAGCAGCCCGAGATGCAGCTTCCCCCGGGCTGGACGACCGAGGACATGCAGGCGTGCATGATGGCCGGCACTCCCGGGAAGCAGCACGAGCAGCTCGCCAAGATGGTCGGCAAGTGGAACGCGCACAACAAGATGTGGATGGGCCCGGGCGGGCAGGAGATGGCGTCCGAGGGCACCTGGACGGTCACCAGCATCATGGACGGCCGGTACGTGCGCACCGATGTCAGCGGCGAGGTGCCGGGCATGGGCGCGTTCAGCGGCATGGGGATCGCCGGCTTCGACAACGTCTCGCAGCAGTACGTCGCGGACTGGATCGACAGCCATAGCAGCGGCATCATGCGCGGCACGGGCGAGATGTCGCCCGACGGCAAGACGATGACCTGGCGCTACACGTACAACTGCCCGATCACCAAGAAGCCCACCGTGATGCGCGAGATTCTCCGGTGGACGGGCGACAACACCATGACGATGGAAATGCACATGACCGACCCCAAGTCGAACAAAGAGTACAAGGGGATGGAGATCAACCTGACCCGCGCCAAGTAAGCACGGACGGGACGACCCGAAGGTCACGAGGGCGAGGCCGCGAGGCTTCGCCTTTTTTTATTCGACGATCCGGGAGCGATGGGCAGCAAGTTTTCAGCACAGAGGCACAGAGCAGATGAGATCGATGAGAAGCGATGATCTGGTTTCAAGAGGCGGACGCCCTTCGCGGCCGCGCACGCGTCTTCGAACCAAGTCCTTTCTTTTCTTCGTGCCCGTCTTCTCTGCGTCTCTACGCTGAAATCGATCAGCCCAACGCGCACGTGCTTGAAATCACGAACCCCGTATCCCGTCCTTTACAGCATCGGCCCCAAGAGCGACGCGAGCCGTGCCTTGATGCGCTTGGCCCGGCCCAGCCGCCGCCAGGCGTCCGGCGGGAACTCGCGGGAGGACTCGAGGTCCTTCTCGAGCATCGCGGCGACCCGCTCGACGACGGCCGGGTCGCGCACGACGCCCATGAGCTCGAAGTTGATCCGCATCGAGCGGTTGTCCAGGTTCGCGCTGCCGATCGCCGCGAGGTCGTCGCTCACGACGACCTTCTGGTGCATGACCCCGCGCTCGTAGGCGAACAGGCGGACCTTGTGCTGGGGCAGCTCCTCCAGCGTGCACAGGCTGGCCCACTTGACGATGATGTTGTCGGTGTTCCGGGGCATGATGACGCGCACGTCCACGCCCCGGAGGGCGGCGAGCTGGAGCGCGCCCTCGACGCCGGGGTCGGGCACGAAGTAGGGCGTCGCGACCCAGAGGCGCTCGCGGGCGCGCGAAGCCATGTGCAGGAAGAAGAGCGCCGCGCTGTCGAGCTGGTCGGCGGGCCCGGTCGGCAGGACGAGCACGTCCGTCGAGCCGGCGGCGGGCGGCGGGTCCCACCGGACCTTCGGCATGTCCTCGTTCGCCCAGGTCCAGTCCTCGAGGAAGACCATCTGCAGGCAGAGGACGGCGGGACCGGAGACGCGGAGGTGCGTGTCGCGCCACGCGCCCATTTCCGGCACGCGGCCCAGGTACTCGTCGCCGACGTTGAGGCCGCCGAAGAAGCCCACGCGCCCGTCCACGACGACGATCTTGCGGTGGTTGCGGAAGTTGAGCCGCAGCGGCTTGCGGCGCCTAGGCACGGCGCGGAAGCCGGTGCACTTGCACCCCGCGTCGCGCAGGCGCTGGAAGTAGTCGGCCGAGAGCGTGAGGCAGCCGAGCTCGTCGTAGAGGACCGAGACCTCGACGCCCCGCGCCGCGGCGCGGCAGAGGGCCTCGCCGAGCGCGCCGCCGACGCGGTCGTCTCGGAAAATGTAGAACTGCACGAGCACGTACCGCTCCGCCGCCCCGATCTCGCGCAGGAGCGCGTCGAAGAAGGCGACGCCGTCGATGAGCAGCTCGAGGTTGTTGCCCGAGGTGGCGCCGATGCGGCCCAGGCGCGTGAGCGTGCGCCAGTCCGCGTCCGTGTCGGTGGGGATAACACGCCCGTCGAGCGCGGCGGTCAGCCGGCGGGCCGCGTCGTCGATCGGGCGGGGGCCGCGCAGCCGGCCGCGGCGATACCCGGAGAACCGCCGCTCGCCGAGGATGAAGTAGAGCGGCAGCGCCAGGGGCGGGAACGCCAGCAGCGCGAAGATCCACGCGAGCGTCCCCTGGGGGGTGCGCCCGCGCATGAGCACGTCGTACGCCGCCCAGACGCCGCCGCCCCACGCGGCGATCGCGGCTACCCACACAAGAACGTCACGCATGCGTCGCGCCCCGCGGGCGCACTCCTAGCCGGCGTGCGCCGCCCCGGCGCCCGCCGTGTGCCTGGCGCAGTGTTCGCAGCAAAAGTACGCGCCGCCGTGCTCCACGCCGTGGCCGATGATCCGGCAGCCGCAGTGTGCGCACCGGGGCGCCAGCTTGTCGATCGCGCACTCGAAGCTGTCGAAGGTGTACGTGCCGGACTCGTGGCGCACCTCGAACGATCGCGGGTAGTCGTTGCCGCACGTGTCGCACTTGGGCATGTCGTGGCTCCTTGACGCTCAAGGTCCCCCGCGGGGGTGAAACGCCGGTGAATCGCCGCCGGCGCGGGCCGTGAGCGGGGCCTCACTGCCTGTTCAAGCCCTCCACACGGTGACCGTCACTCAACTGTCGGTGCGACGCCGATGGTGGCAGGCGCACGGCATTCCCAAGAGGTGCAAGATGCAGAACTCGGGTAATTACGGTGACGCCTGGTCCAAAGAGCCCTCGGGCGTCGACAACATCAAGCGCGACGTCGCGACGCTGAAGGACGACGTGTCGCACGAGGCACACCGGATGAAGGACCAGGTCAGGGACACGGTGAAGGCCAAGGGGCAGCAGCTCGTGGAGATCGGCAAGAAGGCCGGCCACCAGATGGAAGGCGTGCACCACAAGATGTGCGACTACGTGCAGAAGAACCCGACGACGTCCGTGCTGATCGCCCTGGGCGTCGGCGCGCTGGTCGCGCGGTTCCTGCTCCCCCGCCGCTGAGTGCGCCCGCCGGATACCCGCAACGACGAAGGAGAGCCCCGTGTCTCGATACGCCGTGATGGCCAAGGCCGTGGGATCGTCTGCCGGCTGGGCCGCGGCGGGCGCGGTGACGCTCTTCTTCGGGATCATCGGCGCGTGCGTGGGCTTCGCCGCCGCGCTCGCGCCGATGATCGGTTGGGGGTGGGCGCTGGTGGCGGTGTTCGGCGGCCTGGCGCTGGTCGGCCTCGCGCTGCTGATGACGGCGCGGGCGCAGTCACGCCGCGCGGGCCGCGCGATCGGCACGGCCGTGCGGCGCATCAAGCGGCGCAAGGCGGAGCGGACGGAGAAGAGCCGGCCGTTCATGAACGTCATCCGCTCGGCGTTCCCGGCCTCCAGCCCGCTGGTCGCCGGCGTCTTCGCGCTCACGAGCCTGCTCGGCGTCAACCGGGCAGTGTCGCTGTTGCGGTGGGGCGTGCTCGTCAAGGAGATGCTGACGCCGCAGCACGCCGAGCCGTTCGGCGACGTCGCGAGCACGCGGCGCTGGCCGTGACGCCGGCGCTCACGGCAGCTTCGCGAGCACGTTGACGGCCACCTTGAGGCCCCGGCCGTCGCGCTTGACGAAGCGTGTGCCGAACTTCTCGAGCGTCTCGAAGAAGTCGATCATGGCGTCCACGCGTTTGTTGTGCGCGGCGATCGCCTCCCTGTCCGCCGCGCCGTGACGGCCGGCGAGGTCGCGCACCTCGTGGAGCGACGCGAGCAGCGGGTCCACCTCGCGGTTCATGCGCTCGCGCACGATCGCGCGGAAAAGGGCCCAGACGTCCTGCTCGGCGGCGAAGTACTCCCTGCGCTCGCCGCGGCGTGCCACGCGCGAGACGATGCCCCAATCCACGAGCGCACGGAGCGACATGCTGGCGTTGCCTCGGCTGATCTGCAGGCGCTCCATGATGTCGTCGGTGCACATCTCCTCGCCGGTGATGTAGAGGAGGGCGTGGGCCTCGGCCATCGTGCGCGAGATGCCCCAGGCGCCGGCCATCTGCCCCCACGCCGCGATGAATCGGTCCTGCGCCGGCGTGATGGCGGGCGGTTGGTTGGTGCGCTGGGTGGCCATGGCTTTCAGAACTTTCTGAAAGGTAGGTGACGCTCCCGCGCCGCGTGAGACGGCGCGGGGCCGGCGCCGGGTCGTCGTTCTGTCGGTATCGCATGGAAAAAAGCAGGGCGGCGAGCAGGTCACCAGACCGCGCTCAGCCGCCCGCTCGGGGGGCAAGGTTGTTCGTGGCCGCGTACCGACCGCGGTGTGCCATCGTACCGGACGGCAAAAACGCTTTCCACCGGGTTCAGTCAAAAACGCCGAAAACCTCGGCGATGCCGGACCCTCCGACGACGCAGCTCACCACCCCGTTGAGCGTGAAGAACGCCATGTTGAGCGTGGGCGCGGGCTCGTCGCTCCCCGATGATGGTGCGTGCGACGCGTTCGCCACGATGACGTGCTCGACCACGATCAGCGCGACCGCGAGCGCAACACCCACGCCGAAGAGCGCGCCCAACTTCCGGTCCACGCGCCACGCCATCGCCAGGGCGGCGATCGCGCACGCGTGCAGAACGCGGGCGACAACAAGGGCGCCGCGCGTGCCGAAGCGGGCCGGCGCGCTGTGGAGCCGGAGCTCGCGATCCACATCGCGGTCCTGCAACGCGTAGAAAATGTCGAACCCGGCGACCCAGAAGAGCACGAACGCCGAGAGCCACCACACGGTGGGCCCACGCAACGTCGCGGGGTCGATCGCGATCGCCGCGGCGATCGGGCTGGCGGCGAGCGCACCGCCTAAAAAGATGTGTGAAGCCCACGTGAACCGCTTTGCATACGAGTATGCGCCGATCCACGCGAGCACCGGCGCACCCAACGCGAGCGGCCAGATGTTTTCGTCGAGCAGCCAGAAGCCGGCGCAGCAGAGCAGGAAAACCGCAGCGCACACCGCGGCCGCGAGGCCCCCCGCTCGGACACTCACCGCGCCGCTGGCGATCGCGCGGCGAGCCGTGCGCGGGTTGGCGGCGTCGAAGCGTCGGTCGGCGAGGCGGTTGACGAGCATGGCCCATGTGCGCGCGGCGACCATGCACGCGACGACGAGCGCGAACTGGCCCGCGAGGCGAGCGGGCGTGGTCTGCTGGCGAGCAGCGGCGAGAGACGCCCCGAGGAGCGCGAACGGGAGCGCGAAGACGGAGTGGGCGACCTTGATGTCGCGGGCGAGCAGTGTGACGGCGCCGGGCACGCGCCGAGCGTAGTGGATCGCGTGCGCGAAAAAAAGGCCCGGGCGGATCCGCCCGGGCCTTCGCACCGATTCGTTGGATGGATTACTGGCAGCTCGCCCCGCCGTAGACGGCGAAGAAGTGGCTGATGTCGTTGTTGTCGGGGAAGAGCCCGTCGTTGTTGAAGTCAATGTCCCCGCAGGTCGTGCAGGACGTGTCGCCGCCGAAAACCGCCAGGAAGTCCTCGAGGTCGTCGTTGCTCGGGAAGAGGGTGTCGTGGTTGAAGTCGATCGTGTCGCACTTGGGGAAGGGCGCCGCGAACGTCACCGACGAGCCGTCGTTGACCTTGAAGAGGCCGAGCGTCGCGTTGCCCGAGGCCGGGGGCGCGTCGGCGGTGAACCAGAAGCTGTACATGGTGCCCCAGCGGAGCGCGCTCGCGTTCGCGTTCTGCGAGAACGTCTCGGGGGTGCTCCAGCCGAAGCTCGAGTCGGTCCGGGCCGTCACCCAGTCGGCGTTGCTGAAGGGCTCGTCGGAGTGGTAGTCGGGGGCGTGGAAGCCGACGTTCGTGATGTTCACGCCCGAGGGGATCGGGAGAGACAGGGAGCCGGCGGACTTGTCCGAGCTGAGGTTGAAGATGGCGTAGTCGTACGTCCAGCTGGCCGGGCCGTTCTGCGTCACCTTCGTCGCGACCCAGAAGCGTCCGTCGCCGGGGACGTCCAGCGTCGCGATCTCCACGCGGGGGTCGGGCTGGTTGAGGCCCAGGCCGTGGTCGCGCCAGGCGCGGATCGCGGGCACACCCTCGACCGCGCCGCCCGAGACCGGCGTCGGAGAAAGGACGCCGTTGGCGCCGAGCGTCGCGCGCTTGTACGTCGCGTTGTTGTTCTCGTTGTTATTCTGCGCGTCGTCGGTGCCGACGTACACGCCCTCCACGAAGTAAATCGCGCCGGGGAAGTTCGTCGCGTTCATATCCGCGACGGGAACCTGGGCGCGGCGGAAGATCGCGTTGCCCGTGGACTGCGGGTAGCTCGAGAAGACGCCCGACACCGGGTTGATGCGGTTGCGCGGGGCGAGGCGGCCTTGGCCCGAGTTCCAGCCGGACGAGTACACGTCGAGGCAGCCCGCGCCCAGCACGCTGCCGCCCGCGCCGTTGCACGAGCCGCAGGGGCCGCCGCCCGCCGCGGCGCAGCAGGCCGTCTTGGCGTGCGACAGGCCGAGGTGCATGAGCCGGCCGTTGTGCAGGCGGTAGACGTTGCTCGCCAGGCCCGGCGTGCCGTTGTTCGTCCAGAGCAGGTTGGACGTGCCGCGGTTGCAGGTATGGCTGCCGACGATGTACGCGTACTGCCCGTTGACGGGGCCGAAGGTCGAGATCGATTGGATGTCCTGGAGTGTCACGTCCGGGCCGACACCGAACGCCACGCCCGCCAGACACGCAACCGCAGCGCTCATGCTCAACGCTTTCAACATAGACCGCTCCTTCTCATCTACCCCGCGAAGGCACCTACAGCAGCCCGGGACCACCTCGGGTTGCCCGGACAGGATACCAAAAGTTGCGGGCGGGTCCAAGAACAAAATCACAAGTTGGCCAGGGCCAGCCGGCACCCTTCGGCGATGTCCACCCGAGGTGTCCAGCCCAGCCGCGCTCGGGCAAGGCCGCCATCCAGCACGCGCCGAGGAACGCCGTCCGGCTTCGATGGATCCCACCGGATGGAGCCGCGGAACCCCGCCGCGGCGGCCGAGGCATCCGCAAGTTCTCGGATGGAAACCCCCCGGGGGCCGGCGAGATTGACCGGCGAGCAATCGTCGACACCCTCGACCGCCCGCAGGAGCCCCTCGGCGGCGTCGTCGATGAACAGGAAGTCGCGGACTGGTGCCCCCGTTCCCCAGCACGTGACCGTCTGCTCCCCGCGACCCGCCGCGTCGTGCATCCTGGCGAGCATCGCTCCCGCGGCGTGGGATCGGGCGGGGTCGGCGGTATCGCCGGGGCCGTAGAGGCTTGTGGGGATGGGGAAGACGCCCCGCAATCCGTATTGAACGCGGTAGGCCCGCATCATCGTGAGAAGGGCGAGTTTGGCGACACCGAGGGGGGCGGTGGCGGGGTCGCACGGGCCGCCGAAGAGCGAGGTTTCCGCCAAAGGCTGCGGCGCGTCGGTCGGGTAGCACGTCATATGACCCACGATCGCGACACGGCAGCCCGAATCGATCGCGCCGCCGGCGCGGAGCGCTTCCAGCAGGTGAACGCCCATCGCGAGGTTGTCGCGGAAGACCGCCGCGGGATTGGAGCGTACGAACCCGAGTCCGCCGGAAAGCCCGGCGCAGTGGAGCGCGATGGTTGGCCGGGCGAGGGTCACCAACCGCGCCGCGTCTCGGGCCTCGCGGAGATCGAATTCCCTGCAGGTTGGAGCGACCAGTGCGTGAGCTCCACGGTCGCGCACGGCGCGAACGACCCGCGAGCCGAGGAACCCCGAGCCGCCCGTGACGAGCACACGCTCGCGCGCCCACTCGATCAAGCGCCGCCCCCGGGGGCGGGCGCGGGGCCCGCGGAGCGCGCCCCGCGCGTCGCCCGCGCGACGGCCTTGTTCGCGATGATGCCGATGGCGATCACGACGAGCATGGTCACGGCGATGCCGACGCCCCAGAGCCAGGGCGGCGCCGCCGCCTTCAGCGTGTCTTTCGTCAGGGCCTGCTCGATGCCCGCGCCGAGCACGACGGCGAGCGTGGTTCGCGGGGCCATGCCGATGAGCGTCCCCGCGGCGAAGGGGAGGAGCGGCACCTTGACCGACGCGAGCACGAGGTTGGTGAGCGCGAAGGGGGAGTTGGGCGGCAGGCGGAGAAGGATCACCATCCCCGTCGTGCGCCACGCGCTGGACTTCGCGCCCCGCATGCCGACGAGCGCGTCTCGGATCGCGCGCCACTTGGGGTTCTCCTCGACGATGCGTTCGACGCGGTCGCCCGAGACGCGCCCGGCGATGAGGTAGCCGATCACCGCGCCGCCGACGAAGCCCGCGAGGGCCGCCGGGATGCCCCACGCGACGCCGAAGGCGTACCCGCCGACGGCCGATTGCGCGTACGTCGGCAGGAGCGCGCACCCCGCGAGGAGGGCGAACGCGACGGCGTAGACCACGACGCCCATGTCTCCGTGCGAGCGGAGCCACTCGCTGACCGGGACGATCTTCCAGAAGAGAACGAGCGACCCGAGCGGCGGCAGGACGAGCGCACCGGCAGCGAGGACGGCCGTGAGGCCCAGCCGGTCGATCCACTCGGAGAACGTGCGGGGAGTTGCCAAGGCGGTAGCGTAGAAGAAGATCCACCGCAGAGTCGCGGAGGGCGCAGAGAAGAAGATGACTAGATTGAGGAATTGCGCCCGAGCGCAGTCTTCGAATCAGTCCGTCCTCTTCTCATCTTCCTCTGCGACTCTGCGGTGAGCTTCTTCTCTTCGATCTAGATCCCTCCCAAGCTCATCTGCCGATCGTGCTCGACCTGGTACGTGTACTCGATGCTGAGGGCCTTCTGGCCGTTCGCAGCCGCCGGGGCGTCGAGGTCCCAGCGCACGATGCCGTCCTTCTCGCGCTGACGCCTGGCCTCGGGGTCGCTCGCCGGGTCGATCTGGCTCGAGAGCATCGAGACGCGGATGTCCGTTCCCTGCTGCGCACGGGGCAGACGGTCGACGAGCCGCACCCGCGCCGGCTCCTCACCGAAGTTCTCGACGGTGAGGCGGTAGGTCAGCACGATCACCTTATTACCGCCCTGCACGCTCTCCGTGCGGTTCACGAGTTCACGGCGCGTGAGCAGCGAGCTGTCGATGCCGAGCCCGCCTTCGAACGCCTGACCCGCGGCGGTCGTGGGGAGGAAGCCGCTGCCGACGAACGCGCCGTTCACGTAGCTCGTCATCGGCCCCGCGAGAAGGACCATCCCGGTCGTGTTCACGGCCTGCGCCTGGTTGTAGACGTACGTCGTGAGCGCGGGGGCGGCGATCTTGACCGTCGTCGCGGGCACCTGCGACGCGCCGATCTGCACGAGCTGCCGGTCGCTGCGGCTGGGGAGCGTCGTTCTGCCGGCGATCGAGTACGTCACGCTCAGGCCTTCTTCGCTCGGCGAGACGGGGCGACGGCGCTGGCCGCGGTCGTCCTCGTCGCGCCGGCCGCTGACCACGTCGAGCAGGAGCATGTCGTTCGCGACCTGGTTGAGGCCCAGGTCCGCTTCGGTCGAAGCCGTTTCTGCCGCGGGCGACGCCGGCGCGCCCGATGGGTCGGCCGTCTGCGACTGCGCGGCGGCCTTGCTCGCGCGGGTGCGGAAGATCTCGCGCTGGCGCTCTTCCAGCTCGCGCTTGGCGTCGGCGTACGCCACCTCCAGCGCCGCCTGCGGCGACGCCTGGAGCGTGAGCGTGATGGGCGAGAGAGAAGGTGCGTTGGCGATCAATGACGGCGTCGCGGTCGAGAGCGTCATCGAGACACCGTTCCAGTCCTCGCCGCTCATCTGCTGGATGCTCGCGTAGTACTCCAGCCGCACCGTGTCGGCCGCCGCCGCGTCGTCCACACGCAGGGAATACGACGGCGTCCACGACGCGCCGTCCACGAGGTAGCGCAGCCGCAGGGGCCCCGCCGCGGCGTTCCCCTCGCGGCTCACGAGCACGACCGCCTCGTAGACCGTGCGCGAACCCTGCCCGGCGATGGTCGCGCGCTCGCGCTGGGCGGCGTCGAGCTGCGTCCCGAGGTCGCGGGCCTCGAGCACGAGGTTGAGCTCCGTCTCGGCCATCTTGGCGCGCTCGGTGCGGATGTATGTCGAAAGGCGCTCGAGCGTCTCGGCGTTGAGCACACCCCTGGAGAGCTCGGCCGTCGCGGTCGGCGCCACGAAGCCCTGCAGGCTCGCGAGGTACGCGCGGTGCTCGTTGAGGAGTTCGACGCGCCGGGCGTTGGCCCGCTGCTTGTCCTGCAGCTCGGTGATCCTGGCGTCGACCGCGCGAACCTCCTCGCGCGTGTCCTTCTCCACGGGGCGGGCGCGGAAGCGGACGCTGCGGACGCTCACGCCCGCGGGCGCCTCGGCGTGCAGGCTCTCGGCCCGTACGGTCGGCGGCAGGTCCGTGACGACGAGTTCTTCGACGCCCCCGCCGCCCTTGCCCAGGTCCACGGCGCGGGTGACGAGCGCCTGGCCCCGGTAGACCGTGACGCCCTCGATCTCGCCCCGCACCTGCGCGAGAGCGCCGCACGAAACCACGGAGCCGGCCACGGCCGCGAGCACGAACACCTTCATGGGAGAACTCCTCGGCGGGGCGGGCCGCATGCCCGCCGCACGAGAAAGGGATACGCCCGGGACGACGCCGCGCTCGTCACGGGGGCGCAACGGAGGCTTTCAGACGTCGTTTTACCACAGAGACACAGAGGCACAGAGAAGAAGGGAGTCGGAATTGGCAAAATGGGAGCTGCAGGCAACCCGACGCTTTCCGCTCCTCTCATTCAAACAGTGAATTCTCTTCTCTGTGCCTCTGTGTCTCTGTGGTGAACCGGCCTCCCGAGTCCCTTGCTACCATGCCGCTCACATCCCCTTCGCAAGCACGGGCGAAAGCCCCCTGCCGGAGATTTCCGCGATGCTGCCAAAGCCGCCGCCCCGAGAGGCGACCCTGGGCTTCCTCTACTGCCCGCCGTACCGCGTCGTCGGCGAGTCCGTCGCCGGCGAGACGACGTGCCTGCAGATCCCCGAGCTCGACCTGGGCTTCGACATCGGCAGCTGCCCCCGCGCGATGCTGCCGACCAAGCACCTGGCGATCACGCACGGGCACATGGACCACATCGGCGGCCTCGCGTACTACTGCTCGCAGCGCCGCTTCCAGGGGATGGGGAGCGCCAAGATCGTCTGCGACGCCCGCATCGCCGGCGCGATCAAGAGGATGATGGAGGGGTACGTCGAGCTCGAGCGCCAACGGACGCCGTACGACCTCATCCCCCTCCAGCCCGACCAGCCGCTGGAGATCAAGAACAACGTCTTCCTGCGGGGCTTCGAGACCGAGCACACCTGCCCTTCGTTCGGGTACACGGTGTGCGAGAAGCGCACGAAGCTCAAGCCCGAGTACCACGAGCTGCCGCAGGACAAGCTCAAGGAGCTCAAGGAGCGTGGCGTCGAGATCACGCGCTCCTTCGAGATCCCGCTCATCGCGTACACGGGCGACACGGCGCCGGGCCCGCACCTGGTGCGCGAGGACGTGCGCAAGGCCCAGCTCGTGATCGCCGAGTGCACGTTCTTCGACCCCGACCACAAGGAGCGCGCCCGCGTCGGGATGCACATGCACCTGGACGACATCACCGAGTGGCTGCGCGTCCTCGAGTGCCAGCACCTCGTCCTCGTCCACGTCTCGCGCCGCACCGACATGGCCTACGCCCGCAAGCGCATCGCCGAGGTGACGGGCCCCAAGAACGTCGAGCGCGTCCACTTCCTCATGGACTACAAGACCAACCGCACGCGCTACGACAACCAGCTCATGGCGGCGGGGGAGTTGCCGCCGTCACGCCGCGTGCCCGCCGCGGCGGAGGCGAAGGACGAGGAGAAGGAATAAGCACGTGACGGGAGCGAACGGTGTCAACGAGTGGTTCGCGGCGCTGCCCAAGGGTCAGGGGCCGGCGCTCGCGGCCGTGCGCAAGATGGTCCTCGCGTCGTCGAAGGGTGTGGACGAGGAGATGAAGTGGGGCCGTCCGTGCTATTCCTCCGGGAGCGCCGGCCTGTTCTGCTACCTGCACTCGACCAGGAACCACGGCACGCTCGGGTTCCACAAGGGCGCGTCGCTGAAGGACCCCAAGGCGCTTCTTGAGGGCGCGGGCAAGGAGATGCGGCACATCAAGATCAAGTCGATGGGCGACGTCGATGCCGCTGCGTTCAAAGCGCTGTTGAAGCAAGCCGCCGGCGGGTGAAGCTCGGCCTGAAATGACAAGCGGCGGAGTTCGAACCCCGCCGCTTGACCACTGGACCACTTGATCACCCGACCACTTCTTCTTCACGCCCCCGCGGGCACAGCTCCGGGCGGAACATCCGGCTCGCCGCTGTTCCCCGCGGCCTTGCGGGCCGCGTCGCGGTTCCGCTGCGCCTGGGCGACGAGCAACTCCGCCACGGTGGGCTTGTTGATCTGCTCACCCCGCATCAGCCGGTGCACGTCGTCGCTCGAGAGCGTCTCGTGCTTGAGGAGGGCCTCGGCGACGGCGACGACCTTCTCCCAGTTCTCGTTGAGGATGCGCTCGGCGTCCTGGTACGCCTCGGTCGCGAGGCGCTTGACCTCCTCGTCGATGATCCGGGCCGTCTCCTCGCTGTAGCTCTTCTCCGGCACGAACGTCTCGCGGTTGTCCACGCCGGCGTAGCGGACGAAGCCCAGCCGCTCGCTCATACCCCATTCCTCGATCATCGCCCTCGCGAGGGCCGTGACGTGCATGATGTCGCCCGAGGCGCCGCTGGAGACGTCGCCCATCGCCTTCTCCTCGGCGATGCGCCCCGCGCACCCGACGCGCATCGACGCGCGGAGCCACTTGAGGCCGTACCCGTGGCGGTCCTTCTCCGGCAGGCTGAACGTCGCGCCGCCGAACTCGCCCCGGGGGATGATCGTGACCTTGTGCAGCGGGTCGGCGTCCTTGAGCAGCGCCTGCGCCACCGCGTGCCCGGCCTCGTGGTAGGCGACGAGCCGGTTCTCTTCCTTCTCGCGGACGCGGCTCTTCTTGGCCCGCCCGTACTTCACCTTGTCGCGGGCTTCCTCCAGGTCCACGTGCTCGACGAAGTCCTTGTTCTGCATCGTGGCGCCGATGGCGCCCTCGTTGATGATCGCGGCCAGGTCCGCGCCGCTGAACATCGGCGTGCCGCGGGCGATCCGCTCCAGCTCCACGTCCGGGCCCATCTTGACCTTCTTGGCGTGCACCTTGAGGATCTCGAGGCGCCCGCGCACGTCCGGCAGCGGGACGACGACCTGGCGGTCGAAGCGGCCCGGGCGGATGAGGGCGGGGTCGAGGACGTCGGCGCGGTTGGTCGCCGCGATCACGATCACGCCGTCGGCGGGCTGGAAGCCGTCCATCTCGACGAGGATGGCGTTGAGGGTCTGGTCGCGCTCGTCGTGGCCGCCCGTGGTGAAGCCGCTGCCGCGCTTGCGGCCCACGGCGTCGATTTCATCGAGGAAGATGATGCAGGGCGCGCTCTCCTTGGCCTGCTTGAAGAGGTCGCGCACGCGGCTGGCGCCCACCCCCACGAACATCTCGACGAAGTCCGATCCGGAGATGCTGAAGAAGGGCACGTCCGCCTCGCCGGCGATCGCCTTGGCGAGGAGCGTCTTGCCGCAGCCCGGCGAGCCCACGAGGAGCACGCCGCGGGGGATGCGGCCGCCGAGCTTGGTGAACTTCTTGGGGTTCTTGAGGAACTCGACGATCTCGGTGACCTCGTCCTTGGCCTCGTCGATGCCGGCGACGTCGGCGAAGGTGACGCCCGTCATCTCCTTGTTGAGCGTGCGGTGGCGGCTCTTGCCGAACGAGCCCAGCATCCCCGGCCCGCCGCCCGCGCTGCGGAGGCTGCGCGAGATGAACATCCACACCATCGCGATGAGCAGCAGCGGAATGCCGAACATCAGCGCGAAGGAGACCCAGATGGGCGTCGTCACGAGCTGCGCCCGGCCGTCGGTCAGCTCCATCACCTCCTCGGCCACGACTTTCCCGGCGGCGCCGTTGAGCTTGACCGCGATCTGCGTCGGGCGGGCGTCGGCCGTCTGCGTCGACTTGGCCGTGACCATGTCCTCGCGGATGACGACGCTGTCCTTGTCGATGACGCCCTCGGCGTACATCGTCTTGAACTGCTCCAGCGTCACGGTCGGCCCGCGCCCCTGGCTGTTGAACATCACGAAGAGCAGCAGCGCGAGCATGAGGACGGAGACGAGCCCGAAGAGCCCGCGCCCGCCCGGGGGCGTCGCCTTGCCCTGGCCCGGCTTGTTCCCGTTGGGGCCGCCCTGCTGGCCGCCGTTGCGGTCGGAAGCGTGCCACGCGATCGTGCCAGCGCCCTTGCCGGGGCGGCGCAACTTCTGAGAGGAAAAGAACTTCATGGGTATCGGTATTACTCCCAAGCCTCCGGCATGTTCGGCCCACCCACCGCAAGGATGCAGAAGATTCTTTGGGATCGTTCTAAAGATAGGCTTCACCGCCGCTTTATCCGTGTATCCCGCGTGAGAGGGCGTCTCTTTGATGCCGCGCGGATCAACGCGTGATCCCTTGGCTGACGCGGAAGACGTGCCCGTCCGGATGCTGCAGATGAAATTCGCGCACGCGCCAGGGCTTGTCCTCGGGCGGCACCAGGACCCTCAGGCCCGCGCGAGCGCACGCCTCGTGCATGGCGTCAACGCCGCGCACCCAGACGCTCATCCAGACGCCGCGCGAGGTCGCTTCGTGGTCGGCCCCCTCCGGCGCGGCGCCGCGCCCGCCCTGGCCGTCCTTGCACATGAAGATCTCGCACGCGCCGGAGCCGACCGCGGCGAACGTCGGCTCCCCGGCGCCCGACTCCGACCACGTCCAGCACTCGTTCCAGCCCCACTTCATGAACCACGCGATACTCGCGCGGATGTCGGAAACGTTGAGGATGGGCGTGAGGTGAGTGACGGCGGGCGGTGCGGGGAACACGGTCATCCCGGGTTGTACGCGTGGACCGACGCCGGTTTCACGGGCCGTGAACCCGGGGGCCGCGCCTTCGTATCATCCTGCCGCGCCCGTCACCCCCGGGCGCTCCGCACCATCTCGGCCAGGGGGGTTGGCCCCTTTGGAGAATCCCATGCCCAACGGCAAGTGGACCAAGAAGGAACTTCTCTCCCGCCCCATCGAGCACATCGACGTGACGTCGTTCGACGCGCGCCCGATCATCGACGCGTACCGCGACATGGCGTACACGTCGAGGACGCTGGCGAACGCCGCGGACATCTACTCGATGATGCTCAAGGACCGCGAGTGCGCGGTGATCCTGACGCTCGCGGGCTCGCTCATCAGCGCCGGCCTCAAGAAGGCGATCGTCACGCTGGTCGAGAACAACATGGTGGACGCGATCGTCTCGACGGGCGCGAACATCGTGGACCAGGACTTCTTCGAGGGCCTGGGCTTCAAGCACTACATCGCGCCCGGCAGCCCGGAGGCGCCGCCGGTGGACGACATGACGCTGCGGAACCTGATGATCGACCGCATCTACGACACCTACATCGACGAGGACAACCTGCGCGAGTGCGACGCCGTGACGCACAAGATCTTCGACGCCTTCGAGCCCGGCGCCTACTCAAGCCGCGAGTTCATCGAGGCGATGGGCGCGTACCTCGCGCGCTTCCACCCGCGCAACGAGTCGATCGTCAAGACCTGCTTCCACAAGCGAGTGCCGATCTTCGTCCCCGCCTTCAGCGACTGCTCGGCGGGCTTCGGCGTCGTGCTGCAGCAGACGCAGGCGCTCGAGGAGGGCCGCGGCCAGGTCGCCTTCGACAGCGGCAAGGACTTCCGCGAGCTGACCGACGTCAAGCTGGCGTGCCGGGACACCGGCCTGCTCATGCTCGGCGGCGGCGTGCCGAAGAACTTCGCGCAGGACATCGTCGTCGCGGCCGAGCTCCTGAACGAGCGCAAGGGCGGCAAGGCCCGGGGCGACATCGGGATGCACAAGTACGCGGTCCAGATGACCGTCGCGGACCCGCGCGACGGCGCGCTCTCGGGCTCCACCCTCCGCGAGGCCTGCTCGTGGGGCAAGGTGGACGTCGTGCACGAGCAGATGGTCTTCGGCGAACTGACGGCCCTCTTCCCGCTCCTCGCGAGCGATGCCTACCACCGCCGCGCGTGGAAGAGCCGCAAGGGCTTCCGCTTCGCGGACCTCTTCGAGAAGGGCGGCGGCGCGCCCGACTACATGAAGGCCGCCCCGCGCAAGCGGGCCGTGACGCGTTAAGCGCGCCTTAAACGCAACGTGTGGACATCAAGCCCCGGGTGAGAGCCCGGGGCTTCTTTTCTCCCTCCTCCGGCCGTAGACGCTTTAGTCAGCCGCACGCCCCCCCACCGAACACCCGCAGCAGCGCTTCCAGGTCCGCGTTGTCCGGGAACAGCCCGTCGTTGTTGAAGTCGAGATCACCGCACGATCCCGTGCTGCACGCGCCCCCGCCGAAGACGGAGAAGAAGTCGGTCAGATCCTGGTTGTCCGGGAAGAGCCCGTCCCCGTTGAAGTCGATCGAATCGCAGCCGAGCGGCGCTACGGGCGTGAGCAGCACGGAGCCGCTCGTCAGATGCGGCGGGTAGGTCAGGCTGGCGATGACCTTGTTGTTGTTGTTGATGTCCCGGCCGCGGCTCGCGGGCAGCTCCAGGCCCGCGACGAGGACTTCGATCGGACGGGTGGTGACCAGCGCGGGCGTCCAGACCCAGGCGTCGCGCGTCGGCGTCGATGACGTGCCGCTGGAGCCGACAACGAACCCCTGCGCGTTGATCCCCTCCGCGAAGGACCGGCTGATCCCGCCCAGGTCGATCGCCTGGCCGGGGCCGTTCGAGAGGAAGGGCCGGTAGGCGTTGGTGCCCGGCACGGCGTTGACCGAGCGCCCGGCGACCGCGCCCGAGGCGTTGATCGCGTGCCCCTGGGCGTAATCCTCGTAGCCGGGAAGGAACGGGATGAGCTCGATGCCCGTCCCGAGCGACCAGCGGTAGGCGGGGCCGGCCGCGGAGCGCCCCGTCACGACACCGTCGTTGTTGATGTCGTCGGCCGTCAGCATGCCCAGCGAGGTGAGGTCGATGAGCCCGGTCGCGTCGCTGTAGTACCACGCCCGCGGCGTGCCGATGCCGCCATCCGGGCAGATATAGCCGACCATCTCGCCGCTGTTGTTGACGGCGTTGGGCATCATGCCCGAGCACGAGGCCGGGAGTTGCGGGAGGATGAGATACTGGCCCTGGTAGAGCCGCCATGCCGACCAGACGGTCCCCAGCCCGGTGTTCGCTCCGCCGACGATGTATCCCGTGTCGCTGATGTCGTTGGCGCGGCTCTCCGTGAAGCCCGGCGGCGGCGGCAGCTCGGAGATGCCCTGCCCGGGACGCCACACGTACGCGCGGAGTTGCGTCTGCGGACCTTGATTCCAGCCCACGACCTCGTCGAGGTTGTTGAGCCCGAGCGCGACATTGCCAAATGCGCCGGGGAGCAGACCCAGGTCCTGGGCGGTGAAGTCGACGGGCTGCGCGTGCGCACATGCCGCGAGCGACAGGACGGCAAGAGCGAGCTTCATGCGATCGGCCTCCGGCCCCGAGGGCGCAGAAGCTACCACATGATCCCGTCGCGGCAAGTGAATAGCGGTTCAACCGTGCTTGTGGAACCACGGACGACGTAGTAGTTTGCCGTCATCGTTCCCCGCGTTCCGGCGGGGGCGGCCTTGAACAGGGCTCGGCGTTCCCGCGTTCCGTGGCCCATCTCAATACGCCGCGTCCTTGAGGCGCTCACGGGCCACCACGGGATCCGGCCCGTGCGGCCACCGCCCGTCGGCTTGGACGGTCCCGATCTCGTGCGCCCGGGCGTTCGCTCGTCGCTCGTGATGCCGCTCACGAAAACGCACCGGCTTTTGTCCGGCGCGTGGATGTCAGGGCGATGCGACGATCGCTCCCGATCTCGCGGACCTTCTCACGCTTTACGTCCGTCAAGGACCAGCGGGCCGCCGAACTTCTCCGCTCCATTCATGGCGCGTGTCGCCAGGAGTCGAATGGCGTCGCGGCGCCCGCGGCGTCGGTTCGTGCCGCGGATAAAAAAGATGGTTCGGGACCTGCTTGAGCCGGTACGGACCGGGCAAACCGCTCGGGGTCGACTGCGGAGGGGCGACGATCCCGCTCAAACGCGATCGGCTTCCTGTCGCTTGTTCGACGGATCCTCGGCGCGTTGGTATCTTTGTTGCGAGAGAATGTGTGCGCCCGCCGCGTCTCGTGCCGATCCGTTTCGCGCACGCGCGGATGTGCAGGGACGCACGCCCGGCGCTCGCATCACGTCAGGCACGGACCGCCGCTCATGCCCTCCGCTCGATCTTCCGCCCGATCCCGGAACGGTGCCCGCGTTCGCTCCGCCGGAGCCCGCCGCTCCGCGTCGCCCGCGATTTCCCGGCGCGCCGGGATGGTGTGGGGCGCGCTCGTCGCCTCCATGACGCTGGTGGGGGGCGGGCTGTACGTCGCCAACGGCGGCACCGTCCGCGGCGCGTCGTCGGCGGGCGTCCGCCCCATGATGGCGACCGCGGTGCAGTCGGATTCCTCGGGCGACCTCGACGCGATCTTCCGCATCCCGCGCCCCCTCGACGCGCAGCGGTGGCAGGCGATCGTCATCCACGACAGCGGCGACACGGTGGGCAGCCCCGCGTCACTCGACCGCCAGGCCAAGGCGAACGGCCTCAAAAGCCTCGGGTACCACTTCGTGGTCGGGAACGGCGCGGGACTCAAAGACGGCTGGGTCTTCGTTTCGTCGCGCTGGCAGGACCAGCAGCCGGGCGCTCACGCGGCCGGCAAGGACGCCGACTGGTTCAACCGCCAGGCGATCGGCGTCTGCCTCGTCGGCGATGGCGACCGGCAGCGCTTCTCCGCGGCTCAGACACGGCAGACGGTCCAGCTCGTGCAGACGCTGTGCGCGCGCTTCAACATCCCGCCGGAGCGCGTGTATCTCCACAGCCAGATCGCTCCGACGAGCAGCCCCGGGAAGCACTTTCCTGAGGCGAGGTTGCGCGCGGCGCTCCAGCGCCGGTAACCGGGCGATCATCCCGCGCATCCGATCCGCGCCGCGCTCGCGTGCGAATCTTTCCAACTTCCGCGACCCGGAGGTGGCGAGGACGTAGAAGCGGGGAGATACTTCGGCCCCCCGCCGCGTCTCCCGGCGGTTTTGTTCGGTTCTTGGTCGGATAGACGGACGCCGCGCTCGTGGCCGATCCGGGAGGAAGTCGGGACGAATGAACGGTCCGGTGTCTTTCTACAAAGCGGGCGACACGCTCGAGGGGATGCGCGTGCTCCAGGAACTGGGGCAGGGCGCCGCCTCGACGGTGTACCTCGCGCAAGACCCTAAGACCAAGCAGATCTGGGCGGTGAAACACGTCCACCGCTCCACCGAGAAGGACGAGCGGTTCCTCGACCAGGCGTGCCTCGAGTACGACGCGGCGAGCCACTTCGACCACCCGGCGATCCGCAAGATCCCCAAGATCCACAAAGTCCGGACCAAGCTCTTCACCCAGCTCACGGACGTCTTCCTGGTGATGGAATTCACCGACGGCGTGAGCATGGAGAAGAAGCGTCCGAAAACGTACGCGGAAGCGCTGGAGATCTTTCTCGAGGTGGCAAGAGCGATGCGGCACATGCACGAGCGCGGCTGGGTCCACGCCGACATGAAGCCTAACAACGTGATGATCGCACCGGGCCCGATCGTCAAGATCATCGACCTCGGGCAGTCGTGCAAGGTCGGCACCGTCAAGACGCGCATCCAGGGCACGCCCGATTACATCGCGCCCGAGCAGGTGATGCGCAAGCCCATCACGCCGCTGACGGACGTCTACAACCTCGGCGCGACGATGTACTGGGTGCTCACCGGGAAGAACGTCCCGACGCCCCTCAACAGCAGCAACGAGAACTCGCTGATTGATAAGGTCGACCCGTCGCTGCTCCCCAAGCCCCAGGCCCCGTGCGAGATCGATCCGCGCTGCCCGCAGAAGCTCAACGACCTGATCCTGCAGAGCGTCGCGATCGACCCGGAAGACCGGCCCGACGCGATGAGCGTGGTGATCGACCGGCTCGAGCTCGTCCTGGGGCAGCTGCGGGCGCGCAAGACCGACGACGACCTCACGCTCCTCGATCCCGCCGCGTCCGGCGTGCGCGCGGCGGCGAAACTCGACCAGCGCTCCGCGGGCTCGACATCCGTCATGGGCGTGCGCATCAACCCGAGCGAGCAGGCCGGCTGAACGCGCCGGCGGGGCCGGGCCTAGAACTCGGGGCGATCGCCCCATGCACGACGACACCGACCAACCCCCTGGCCCGTGCTACCCGCTCGCGCGTCCGCCCCTCCGGCTGACGGACGCGGCGAGCGTGATCGACGCCTTCCGCGCCGGGGCCGCCGCGAACCGCGACGCCCCGTGCCGGCGGGCGAGCGTCGACGACATCCGCCCCCCCGGCCGGCTGATCGCGACGGGCGATCTGCACGACAACCCGGTGAACTTCGCCAAGCTGCTCATGCTCGCCGGCATGACGCTCAACGAGGAGTCGCTCGGGGAAGTCGCGGCGCCGCCAGGCCCGGTCTGCCATCTCACGCTCCACGAGATCATCCACTCCGACCGTCTCTTCCAGGGCATGGACATGTCCTACCGCGCGCTCGCCCGCGTCGCGGACCTGAAGGCGCGCTATCCGGGGCACGTCCACACGCTCCTCGGCAACCACGAGCTCGCGCAGCTCATGAACGCGGCGATCGTGAAGGACGGCGTCAGGAGCGTGGACGCGTTCAACGACGGCGTCGAGTTCGCCTTCGGAGACGACGCGACCGCGGTGCTCGGTGCGGTCCGGGACTTCATCCGCAGCATGCCCATCGCCCTCGAGGTGCACACGACGCGGGGGACGATCCTGTGCGCGCACAGCGTGCCCGCGGCGGCGGCGATGGGGCGGTTCGACGCCTCGATTCTGTCGCGCGACCTGACGGACGACGACTACCAGCCGCGCACGGGGAGCGCGTACCTGATGACGTGGGGCCGCGGTTACGACCACGAAGGGCTCGAGGACCTGGTCGAGCGGTGGGGGGCGTACCTGTTCATCCTGGGGCACGAGAAGGCGGAGGACGGCGTGAAGTTCGTGCCGCCCAACGCGATCATCCTCGCGAGCGACCACGACCGAGGGGCGTACCTGGCGATCGACCTCGAGAAGCCGCCCACGCCCGAGCAGGCGCTCGAGGGCGTGGCGTGGTTCGCGGGTGTTGGGTAATCGGCTTCGGCGCCCGGATGAGAGATGAGAAGAGGCGGGTCGGGTTGACTCGAGGAGGCGGAGGACCGGAGCGCCCGCGTCCGTGTCTTTCGCCCGGCCTTCCGCCCCTCTTCTTTCTCGTCTTCTCTGCGCGTTCGTGCCGGAGTCGGCTACCCGTGGCTCTCGCTCCCCGCCGCGACCGTGGAGGGGAGGCGGACGGTGAACTCGCACCCGCCCCCCACGTGGTTCCTGGCGGAGATGTTGCCCGAGTGCGCCTCGGCGATCGCCTGCGCGATGTGGAGGAGCAGGCCGCCCGAGCGGTCGCCGGGCTCGTCGCAGTCGCTCTCACGATCGAAGAGTCGCGCGATCCGCTGCTCCTCGATGCGGAGCCCCTCGTCGCGCACCACCAGGAGCGCCTCGTCCCCGTCGCGCAGGACGCTGGTGGTGATCGTGTCGCCGGGCTTGGACGCCGTGATCGCGTAGCGGAGGAGCGACGCGGCGAGCGTGCGCAGCATGCCCGTGTCGCCGCCGACGATCACGATGCCGTCCGGCTCGGAGAGCTCGAGGCGCAGCGTGACCCGGCGCTTCTCGGCCTCGCGCTCGACCTGGCGCACGGCGTCGGTCGCCGCGTCGGCGAGCGAGCAGGGCTTGCGGAAGCGCTCGCGCCCCATGCGGACGCGCGCGAGGATGAGGAGGCTGTCCACCATCTGCCCGAGCCGGCGCATCTCGTCCTCGACGCTCTGCGCGAACTCGCGCGACTCCTGCGTGCCCTCCGACATGGCGAGCGTCTGCGCCTCCACGAGCAGCGTCGCGATCGGCGTCCGCAGCTCGTGCGACACGTGAGAGATGAAGCGCTCCTGGAGCGCCATGTGGGAGTCGAGGGCGCGCCGTGCACGCTCGAGCTCCAGGGTCAGCGCCTGGATCTCGGGCCCCCCGTCCATCCGCAGCGGTTCTTTCAGCGTCTCGGGGCGCAGCGCGCCCATGATGCGCTTGAGCGACGTAAGCGGCCTGACCGCGTAGCCGGAGACGATCCACACAGCGATCGCCCCCGCGGCGAGGGCGACGAACGCGCTCAGCGTCGCGGTCTGACGCGCAACGCCCAGCAGCCGCTGCGGCAGCACGTCGCTGATGCCCACGACGAGGTAGAGGGACCGGCCGTCCGCCGCCTCGAACGGGAGGACCGCGAGCCGCGTCCCGGCGCCGTCGGGGCGCTGGAACAGATTCTCGTCGACGTACGCGGCGGTTTCCTTGCTCGTCGCGAGGCCGCCCAGCTGCTGCGCGGCCGCCGCGAGCCCGGCGGGCGCGCCGTTGCTCTGCGTCAGGATCCGGCCCTCGGCGTCCACCACGAGCGCCGAGACGCGCTCCATGACGGCCATGGAGTGTTTCTCCGTGATCTCCGTCAGGAGCGCCCCGTCCACGGGCGACGCCCACTGGCGCATCTTCGCGAGAATGTCCGCGCCGCGCTGCTCGATGCGCTCGCGGTAATACGAGCGGATGCTCGCCGCCTGGATCACATGGCCGACCGCGCCCACCCCGACAAGGAGGAGGGCGAAGATACACCAAGTCCACAGCGCCAGCTTGAAGCGGAAAGAAATGGGCAAAGTAGGGAACAACCGGCGGAGCCCCTCAATGTGGCGGGGTCCGCCCTCCGCTCCGCGCAGCGGGCCCAACTCGACGCCCCGGCGATCAGTCCATGATCCCGAATCTGTATCCGGCATTCTTGATCGTGTGGATGAGCGGACGCTCAAAACCGTGGTCGATCTTCCGCCGGAGCGCCGAGACATAGACGTCGATGACATTGCTGCTGGGCTCGAAGTTCATGTCCCACACCTTCTCGCCGATCTGGGTCCGCGAGAGGACGCGGTTGGGGTTCCGCATGAAGTACTCGAGGAGGCTGAACTCCTTATTCGACAGGTCCCACTGCTGCTCGCCGCGCTTGGCACGGCGGGTGTAGAGGTCGAGCTCGAGGTCGTCGTGCCGCAGGTAGCGCGACTCGCCGGGCTGGCCACGGCGCAGGAGAGCCCGGATTCGGGCGAGGAGCTCGTCGAACTCGAACGGCTTGGTGATGTAATCGTCCGCGCCGGTGTCGAGGCCGGCGACTTTGTCGCTCGTGGACGAGAGGGCCGTGAGCATCACGATGCGGCTGGTCACCCCCCGGCGTCGCAGGTTGCGGCAGATTTCCGTGCCGTCCCGGTCAGGGAGCATCAGGTCGAGAAGGATTACGTCGTAGACCTTGCTGGCCCCGAGTTCCTCCCCGTCGATGCCGGTATTGGAGACATCGACCGCGAAACCGTGGGCCTGGAGGCCTTTCTGGACGGCGGCCGCCATCTTCGGATTGTCTTCGACGACCAAGAGCCTCATGGGTACCTCCGCTTTCATGAAGAGAATACCGCGAGGTACAGGCTCAAAACGGTGAAATCCGGCTCATGTTTTCATCTTGGTTCGGCACGCGCTTTGCACCGCGAAACTTGCGCGCGAAACAGCGCCGCCGGAGGGTTAAACGCTCGGCATCACGACTTCACCCGCGTGCACGCGCCGCAGCGCGTCGATCAGTGCTTTGGGATCATCGTGCTTGAAGACGTAGCCCCACGCGCCAGCGCGAAAAGCTTCTTCGACAGTGTCTTCGTCCGTGCGCCCCGAGAAAACAACGGCCTTGCACGCCGGGCACTCCGCCGTGAGAGTCTGGATGGCATCCATACTGCTGACGCCCGAGAGGGAGAGGTCGATGATCACGAGATCGATGCTCTGATTGCGGACCGTCTCCGACAGCCCCTCCGCGGATTCCAGCACGCAACCGACCTGAAAGTCCGGTTCGAGCCCCAGGCGCCGCACGAGCGCCTTGGCGAGCAGCGTGTTGTCCTCAACGATCGCGACGCGGATAACACGAACGGCTTCCACGCTCTGGCCTCCGGCCTGCATGAAGAAGAGCATACCGCCTCAGGCGACTATCGCAAGCCCCACGCAGAAGAATATTTGAGGATGAATCGGCCGGGTCCTCTCACTCGCCGCGGGGAGAGACGACGCCGACCTCGCGCCCCCCCGAATGCCCGGGCCTGTCGATGCGCTGGCCGGCATGCGGGTGGCGGTCGCGGGGGAGATCGACCCGCACGGCGCGGCCCTCGCGCGCCGAGCGGAGAAGCGCCCGCATGATCGCGACATCGTTGAGGCCCTCGACCCCCGAGGGCTCGGGGTGCTCGCCGGTGAGGAGGCAGTGGGAGAAGTACATGATTTCCGCGGCGAACTGGTCGCGCTTGGCGTACTCGCGCTTCTTCGGTTTCTTGTCGCCGATGGTGAGCTCGAGCCCGAGCCCTTCGGCGTATTCGAAGGCTGGGTCGAGGGTCACGCTCCCCTCCGTCCCGACGACGGTGTACCGCGACGAGTCGTTGCACCCGAAGCTGCACGTGAAGGAGCCGACGCGCTCGCCGGGGTACCGGAGGATCGCGGAGAAGGTCTCGTCCACCTCGCGGAAGCGGGCGTCGTTGGGCTTCGCGGCGCCAAACCCCAGGACCTCCACCGGCTCGGCGCGGAAGACGGAGCGCGCGGCGTTGATGCAGTAGATCCCGATGTCCCAGAGCGGGCCGTTGCCCTCCTCGCCCCGCAGGCGGATGTTCTTCTTGTCCTTCACGTTCATCGTGAAGAGGCTGGTGAAGACGCGCGGCTCGCCGATCTTCCCGGAGCGCACCAGCTCGACGGCGCGCAGCGTCGCCGCCTCGAAGTGCAGGCGGTAGGCGATCATGAGGCGCACGCCGTGCTCGCGGCAGGCGCGGATCATGTCCTCGCACTCCTCCTCGCGCACGGCCATCGGCTTCTCACAGAGGACGTGCAGCCCGGCGCGGGCGGCGTCGATCGTCGCCCGCGCGTGCAGCGAGTTGGGGAGAGCGATGTAGACCGCGTCGATCTGCCCGCTCTCGTAGAGCGCGGGGAGGGCGTCGTACGTCACCGCGACGGGGACGTTGTGCTCCTCGCGCATCTCGCGCAGCTTCTTCTGGTCGCCAGAGACGATCGCGACGAGCTGCGAGTTCTTTCCGGCGTTCTTGAACGCGGGGAGGACGGCGACTTGGGCGATGTGGCCGAGGCCGACGACGGCGTAGCGGATCGGCCCCTGCGAAGGGAAGTTGGTGCGCGGCATGGATGTGCTCCTGATGAGTCGGGAGGAACTCGCGGGAGCGGTGAGGCGGTTCTACGCCGGGCGTGAGGGGAGCCTCACCTGTCGATCCAGGTGATCAGGAGCGTCCCGATCGCCGCAAACCACGCCGCACGGAATACGCACGCGATGCGTTGCATGACGAGATGCTACCGCGCGGCGTGTATCGGCGGCTTGGCGTTCGCGTGAATCCGCGCTCAGAGTCGCCGCCGCGAGGCGCTCCGCCGAATCTCCCCGGCCTTTGAACGAGAATACACGGAACGGGCGCGTTCACGCAGCGAGAACGGGCCGCGAACGCCCCCGCGCGGCGCCTCCTCCGCGCAACATCCTGTACGGGGAGCCGCCGGCATCACAACGTGGCGCTGCCCGGGCGGGAACCGGCGGACCTGCTTTCGCCGTTCGGGTTTGACTGCCCCGCAACGCAGCGGGCCGTGTCCGCGGGGCGCGTCACGGTCGGCGCCGTGCCGATGGCGACATCGACGCCGGACGGCTCCATCTGGGCGCGGCGCGCGGCCCGACTCCCTGCACCCGTAGCGGTCCCCGGGAAGGCCGACACACGCGGGCACCGCTCGGGCGCCGCCTAGGCGATGCGGGCGGGGGCGCGGGCCGAGACTACCGCGCGGACGACATGTCGGCGGTGTGAGCGTCCAGACAACCGACGGCGGGAGCCGCCCGCACGGGCACGAGCGCGAGTGAACGCCCGCCGCTACGGGGATGTTGTCCGCGGCCGCGTCGCTGCGCCTCCACCACCCAGCTTCCCCATCTGAATGTGAGCCCACGTGCGCCACTCCTGTGAGTCCGACCGGAGCGCGATCTCGGAGAGCATCGCGCGTGTACTGTCGTCGGAGAGGCCGCTGC
The DNA here is from genome assembly GCA_035628115.1 of Phycisphaerales bacterium. Lineage (GTDB taxonomy): Bacteria > Planctomycetota > Phycisphaerae > Phycisphaerales > UBA1924 > BJHL01. The sequence goes on from DASPKL010000014.1 coordinate 167,604, forward strand.
GGACGCGGAGGCGGGCGAGCCCCTGCATCGCGCCGAGATGATCCGGGTAGACATCGAGGGCCGCGGCGTACGCCTCGATCGCGTCGTCGGTCTTGCCGACCTGCTCGAGCACGAGGGCGAGATTGATGCGCGGGTCCGGGTGACCGGGCATGAGCTTGCGCGCCCACTCAAACTCGGACGCCGCTTCGTACAGGCGCGCCTGCTTCAGATGGACGACACCGAGGTTGTTGTGCGCTGGGCCAAAGTAGAGGTCGTGCCCGAGCGCTTCGCGGAGGAGGCGCTCGGCGACCGGGTAATCGCCTTTGTCGATCGCGAGCGCGGCCTCGCGGCTGAGTTCTTGGGCTCGCCGTGTGTCCCGCGTTGACGCGTCCGGCGTCGTGTAAGGCCCGCGCGCCGCCGAGCACGCCCCGAGCGTGAACGGCGGGAGGAGGAGCGCCCGGAGCAACATCGGGAACAACAAACGCATCAAGGCTCCTCCCGGGCCGAAGACCCGGCAGACGGGCCAACGACGAAAACGGATTCCAATTCGACCCGGACGCGGGCCCGGGGCGCTTCGCCGGGGCTGAGCGTCGCCGGCGGCTTGGCGGGCGTGATGTCGATCGCGGTCATTATCCACGCGGGGTTCTCCCGTTGCCATCGAGCAGCCCATCGCAGGAAGTCCGCGACCGTGATGTCGTCGAACTGCACGCGGGCGGTCTGCCGCGCGTGGGACACACCGGCGCGGGCGCCGAGCGGGGATTCGGCCCCGGCCGTCACGGACGTGAGGGACGAGCGGGGCAGCCCCGACGATGAGAGGCTCGAGGCCACGGAATCGAGAACGTCGGCCTTGTCCTTGCGGCCGAGATGAACGGTTGGCGTCCGCCCGCGCAAGTCGCGGAGGTCTGCCGCGAGCGCGAGGAGTTCCCCGACGTCGGACGACGCGGCGGCCCGGTCGCGCCCCGCGCTCGCCGCGCCGGCGGCGGTCCACGCGCACCAGCCGGCCGACGTCGCGACGAGCACCCAGAGGAGTATCCGTCGGGTCTTCACGGCGCCGCCTCCGGCTGGTGCGCCAGGCGGAGGCGGAGGACGGCGCCGCTCGCGGAGGCGTCGACCTGAGGCTCACCGCGGGCAAGCCCGGGCGGCGCCGCGACGCCGGAGGCGAACGCCCGGGCCGCGTCGATGTCCGGCGCGTGGACGACGATGTGCGCCCCCGACGAGTCGACGCGGAGCGATTGCGTCTGTGCTCCGTCCACGGTGGGCCACCCGGCGAGCAGGCCGGTGAGGCAGCCGGCGGCGTCGCGGGGCGCGCTGTCGGGCCGCGAACGCGTCAGGCGGAATTCGCGGACGCGGTCGCGGATCTCACCGATCGTGATGTCCGTCGGTGCGTCGAGCAGCTCGGCGCACGCGCCGAGCACGGACACCGCGCTCGCGCGCGCGTCGGCCGCGAAGGCCTTGTCCGCGCTCGCCCGGCGGGCAAAGCCGACCCCGGCAAGCGCGAACGTGCCCACGAGAGCAGGCAGGACCACGTTCGTGCGCCGCTCGCGCTCGCGTCGGACGGGGCGCGGCTCGTACGGCCCCTGGAGAAGGTTGATGCGCGAGGCGGCGTCCGGGGGCGCGAGGCTCTCGGCGAAGGCCGGGACCGACGCGGGTCGCAGCGACGTTGCGTCCTCGGGCAATGCGTCGAGTTCAGCCCGCTTGGCGGCGCAGGCGAGGAGGCGATCGCCGTGCGTTGTCAGGTACACGGCGTGCAGGCCGACGACGTTCGCCGGCACCTGCTCGTCGAGCAACCCGTCGAAGAGCCGGTTGTTGAAGGCGCCGTCGCGCCGACCGGCGGGCGCGCTCTCGATGACGGCCCAGTAAAAGCGCTCGGCAGGCCAGACGTGGTGGGCGGACCGCGGGAGTGATTCGCTGCGGGTCACGGCGCCTCCTTTGTCGGCGGATCGAGCGTGATGCGCTGGCGATCGGCGCCGAGCGCGAGCGTGACCGCGTGCGCCTCAACCACGGTGAGGAGACGATCGCCCACGCGATCTCCCCGGTGCACGCGCACGACCTTGTCCGCATCGGGGTCGTAAAAGACAGCAACGAATGAAGAGGATCCGTCGCCGGCGGTCGCGATACCGATCAATTGCACGCGCAGCGGTGGTGGCGGGGGAGGGGCGGCCGTCACCGGCGTTCGGGGCGGCTTCGGCGGCGCGTGCCAGAGAGCGGCGGCCGCGCCGAGGGCGAGCTCCGCATCCCGGACAACGGTGGTGGGCGCGCGGTGCGGGGCTTCGCCGGGGTCGAGAGAGAGCGCAGGGACCTGGCGCGACGGTGTGGGCCACAACGCCCACACGGCGGCGAGCGAGATGATAGTGACCGCGCCGGCGGTGGTAAGACGGGTCTTCCGCCGCTGCTCCGCGAGGGCGTCAACGGGGAAGCGCGGGGCGGAGCCGCTCATTCGTCAAACCCCTGGATGACGCGGGCGACCTCGTCGTGCGTCGTTACGCCCGCCGCGGCGAGCGCGAGGCCGGCGCGCAGGAGCGTCGTCATGCCCTTGCCGAGGGCGAGGCGGCGGATCTCCGACGCGGGCACGCTCTTGTTCACGGCCTCGCGGAGCGCTTCGTCGAGCACGAGCAATTCGAAGACCCCGGTCCTTCCCTGGTATCCGGTGCGCAGGCAGCCGTCGCACCCGCGGCCGTCGCAGGGGTGGTGTCGCCTGCGCACGAGGCGCTGCGCGAGCACGGCGGAGAGGGACGAGGAGACGAGGAACGGTTCGACGTGCAGGTCGATCAACCGCGCGACAGCGCTCGCGGCGTCGTTCGTGTGGAGCGTCGAGAGCACCAGGTGGCCCGTGAGCGAGGCCTGCACGGCGATGCGGGCGGTCTCCTCGTCGCGGACCTCGCCGACCATGATGACGTCGGGGTCCTGGCGCAGCACGTGGCGCAGGCCGGTCGCGAATGTGACATTCTTCCGCGGGTTCACCGGCGTTTGGCTCACGGCCAGGCCTTCCACGGAGAGGTCGTACTCCACCGGGTCTTCGATCGTCATGATGTTGAGCTCGCAGCCGCAGGCGGCGGCGCCGCTCCTGCGGGCGCTGACCCAGGCGAGGGTGGTGTAGAGCGTTGTGGTCTTGCCGCTGCCGGTGGGGCCCGTGACGAGCACGATGCCCGTCGTGCGCCCGGCCTGGGTCTTGAACGCGCTCTCGACGGCGGGGGGCATACCCAGGGCGCCGAAGTCCAGCAGGCGCGACGAACTCGCCGTGTCGAGGATGCGCACGACGACGCGCTCGCCGTATGTCGTCGGCATCGTCGAGAGGCGCAGGTCCACGCGGCGCCCGGCGCGGCCGACGGTGACAGCGGCGCGTCCGTCCTGCGGGGCGCGCTGCTCGGCGACATCCATGCGGCCCATGACCTTGATGCGGCTCGTCACCGCGCCCGCGAGGCGTGCCGGCAGCTCCCGCACCGTGTGGAGCACGCCGTCGAGCCGGTACCGCACGAGTGTCCGGTCGGCCAACGGCTGGATGTGCACGTCGCTCGCGCGCCTCGCGAGGGCCTCGAAGAGCAAGAGGTCCACGAGGCGCACGACGTCGCCCTTGCCCGCGGTGTGCAGCAGGTCCGCGTCCGCCGCGGCGACAACCGAGGCTAGCGCCGACTCCACATCACCGCCGCCGCCGAGGGCGACGGGCGGGCCGTCGTCGTCCGCGGCGAGACGCGGCCCCTCGGGAACATTGTCCGCGCGCCGCGCGGCGTAGGCCGCGTCGACGGCGCGGGCGACGGATTCGGCGTCGCGCTCCTCGACGGCGATGTCGCGCCCGAGCGCGACGCGGAGGTTGAAGAGGACCGCGGGCGCGACGCCTGCGCACGCGTGCACGATCTCCGCGCCATGGGCGCCGGGTCCCACGCCGAGCACGAGGTGCCTCCTCGCGAACTCGTACGGCACGCGGGCGGTGAACGCGTTGTCCGCCGCGGTCGCGTCGGCCGCGTTCGGTGCCGGGCCTTCGGGATGTTCCTGTGCAACGGTCGCGGTCATGGCGTCACCGGATCACCCGGGGCGGCAGGTCCGGGGCGCCGTCGTCCACCGCGGCGGCGTCCGCGTCGAGGGCGCTGATGTACTTGAGGTCCTCGAGCCGCGCGTCACGCAGGACCGTCGCGTGGATGAAGACGAAGAAGCGCTGTCGGCCCCTCGCGTTGTCGCGAGACTTGAAGAGCTCGCCGATCAGCGGCACCCGGGCGATTCCCGGCACCTGCTGCGTGCTCTCGCTGTCGTTCGCGAACTCCAGCCCGCCGACGACGACGGTGTAGCCGTCCGGGAGCGTCGCGAGGCTGCCTGCTTTCGTTGCGAAAATAGATGTAACCGCACACTTCCGGGATGGTCTGAATACTACTGAGTATCTGCGCGGAACACCTGTCATCGGGCGCGACGCAGCAGGGACGTACTTTTACCTCCCCGAAGCGCTAACGACCACAGCTGCTCAGGCAGGAATGCGAATTCGTGAGCTTAGCGTAACAGGCGCGGTCAACTCTGTGCGGCATGCCATTCTGAAGAACATGTCAGGTATTTATTATACACAACTTGAGCTCGCAAATGGCTTTCTGCTGGAAGCGGGTGCGGCACCAATCGCGTACGGTGTGGGAGGGGTTGCGGCAATGGGCTTGCGGACAGCCGTATCGACGCGCGCCGGACCTGAGTTGCTAGAGTTCGCGGCCGTCACTTTCAGAGAAAATCTTAGCCGTGCTTCGAGAGTGCCACTGGAACTAATGAAAGAGTACGGATACGACGCCCATCATGGATTACCCCAAGCGACATTCCGTCGGCTTAAGAATCTAGGGTTTTCTGACGACTTGGCAACGGAGCTCATCAATAATCCATACTTGGGCCAATGGATCGAACGCGGTCAACACATCGCGATGCATGTGGACGGCTATAACAAGATGTGGGACGAGTTTCTCAAAGGTCTCGAGGGCCGCAACCTTTCGCCGAGCGAGGTAACGGCGCGTATTCTTCACTTCATGGAAACGGACGTCGTCCAGCGGTATGGCCAGTACGGCATGACCAAGCCGCCATTTGCGCCATAAGGAGTAACAGCGTGCAATTTTGGGTGTGGGAACACGCGAGCCCGGATGACCCCACGTGGTGGTGGCTAGACGCGAGCCGGCGATGGCCGGAGCGTCCCTCGATCATCCCTATCGAGCAGTGCTACGCCGAGGTCGGACACCTGCCATACCGCTTGCAGTTTGGGAGAGTTGCCGGGGCCCGCGCAGGAGGAGACTCGACTCTGGTTGTACGGTCAGACGTATTGGCGATGTTGAGGGAGTTCAAGACCGACCGTTGCAAGGTCTTACCCGTGATCATCTACGACAAAAACGATCGTGAGGTGCTATCTAAGGACTATTTCTGCGTACTGCCGCCTATTGGCAGTGGCGAGGTTGATAGAACCAAAGGACGATTTCGGATCATGGGCGAGCACAAGTCTAAGGACCCGTGGATGCGCGACGCGATCGGGTACGTGTGGGACCCGTCCACGTGGCAGGGTGACGATGTATTTCGGTTCCCGAACTTTAATGAAACAATTATTACAGATCTGGTCGCCCAGCGGCTTATGTCATCCGGCGTGACGGGGTACTCCTTGGAGCGTATTGAGGAGACCGGGAAAGACATGCGTGATAGGTGGGTTGCTGCTCGGAAACGCTCCCATCCGGAAGACTTCATCGGGCGCGGCTAGTAGGCAATATTGCGATGAGCGGTCGTGTCGCTCGCGTCTCTGAAAATATGCAGTACAGCCTGTTGTAGTTGTATAACAGGCTCCAGTCCTAGTACGCGACTCTCAACGGCGACCTCGTGGCCCTATGCGAGGTCGAGGGGCAGGTGGGAGGCAGCCCGCCGCCGTCGGGAGCGCAGCCCCGCGTGGTGGCGCAGTGGACGTGGGACGCGTACGGCAACGTGATCAGCGCCGAGTACCTCCACCCGCACCCGTTCCTGCGGCTGGGGCACAAGGGGCTCTTCTGCGAGCGGATCGACGCCGACCTGCTCGTCGAGGACGGCGGCGGGGGGTACGAGGAGAACCCGCGCGCGGTCCCGTACAGCCAGCTCCTGTACCACGTGCGCAACCGCACCCTGAGCCCGGGGCTGGGAAGGTGGTTGCAGAGAGACCCGAATGCTACAGGGCAGAATCTCTTCGGCGATGGCTCGGCGTTCGCCCTCGGCATCGCGGACCACTTTGGGGATGGGCTCAACACAACCGAGTACCTAGGCGGCAACAGCCTAGCGTACACAGACCCGTGGCGGCTCTTCGAGTTCAGCATCGCGGTTTTCTTCGGCGGCGCCGCCTCAACGGCCGAGCTCCAGTCGGAGTGGACGCAGCAAGTCGGCGAAACCGGCTTGACTATGCGCAACGCCATGAACGCGTGGGCCGATACGTTTGCGATCGACCAGTGGGCGGATGTGTACTAGGCGCTGGACTGGAGCCAGCCCGACGACTTCTACTCGCGCTCCGCTTCGTTCGCCATGCAGCCGGGGTCGTGGGCGGCATTCGATCCCAATGCCGCGGCGCAGTCGGGAGCACCAGGGCTGGTGATGGCCAACGGGATCGCGGCGTTCGCCAAGGACGGCGGCAAGATCGCAGCCGCGGGGGTGTACGTACTCTTCAATGCTGCGAATGAGGTGGAATACGTCGGTCGCGGTCTCAATGCGGCGAAACGAGCGGCATCGTGGGGAAAAGAATATAAAGTCATTGCTGACAATCTGACATACGAAGAAATGCGCGGATTAGAGCAGCAATACTACAATAAGTACGGTGGAAAGTCTGGAAAACTTAAGAATAAGATCCGTCCGGTCAGCAAGCGAAATGGGAATTTTATGAAGTATGCTGCGGCGGCGAGCAGCTTCTTGTGGGGCAAGCGGGGCAGATGGTGGCGAAAAAGGTTAGCAAACTGATCCCGTTCCACGAGGGCGACGTGATTGCTATCCCACTCCCTAAAGGAGGGTACGGCCTAGGGGTAGTCTCGGCGGTGCCTAAGACACGCCGGTCATTATTGTGGATTTCTTTTGTTTGGTGGTTTGGCCCCAAGTGGGATCACGTGCCCACAATCGACGAGGTGCCGGCGCTCAAGGCCGAAGATAAGTGCTTGTTTGGGTTGGTGGTGATGAAGTACGTTCATACCGGCAAGTGGCCAGTCGTAGGTAGGCTGCCGGGGTACAACCCATCCCAGTGGCCCATGCCCGAGTTTGTCCGATGGGACGTCTCGCTTAGGCGTTGGCTTCGCGTGGCATTTCCCGGTCCGCGTTTATGGTACGATCAGCACCAAACATACCTGCAGATAACGCGCGAGGAGGCTGCAAAGTGCGCGGACAGCGCTCTGGGTGGGTTCGACACCAAGCCGCATTACGTCGAGCGCGCAATCGAGCAGGGTTGGCGCGGGCGTGAACCCGTAGAGATTGAAGAAGCTCGATACTCCTAGCGTCTCGTCTGAGCAGGAACGGATATCGCTGATCGTGACCGTCGCACGCAGATGCCAGCCGAGTAGGTAACGACATGCCATCAACGACGTCGGCGGCGACGTCGTGGCCCTGTGCGAGGTGGATGGACAGGTCGGAGGAAACCCCCCGCCGAGCAACGCCCAGCCGCGTGTGGTCGCGCGGTGAACCTGGGATGCGTACGGGAGTGTCCTGTCCGCAGACTACATCCACCCCCATCCCTTCGTGCGGCTGGGGCACCAGGGGCTGTTCGCCGAGCGGATCGACGCGGACCTCTTGGTCGAGGACGGCAGCGGCGGATACGAGGAGAACCCGAGAACGGTCCCGTACGCGCAGCTGCTCTACCACGTGAGGAACAGGACGCTCTCGCCGGGGTTGGGCAGGTGGTTGCAGCGGGACCCGAATGCGACGGGGCAGCCGGTAGTCGCCACTCTAAAGTTCCACGGCAACGACTTATATGCGTACGTAGTAAATCCCGATGTCTATTGTACTTATACAGACGGAAACCATTTATCACAATACTGCGGCAGCAACCCTGCAAACCATGCCGATCCAAACGGTTTAGAGTTTAGTATGATCGGCACCGCGCTCGTCTAAGGTGCAATGGCCTGGATGAGTGCCAGCGGTACGTTGTCCGACGCCCATGACGGTTTGTCAATGGCGTTCGGTCTTAATGAAATGATCAACGACTACGCATTCTGGCAGCTATACGACGCAGAATGGGCTATGGACTGGTCGATGTCAGACGATGGTTATTCGGGTTCCATGATCGCACTGGCCGTTGCCGAACAATCATCGACAGGTGAACGCGCGGTTGCCACGGGGTTCAAGTTCAAGAAACCGCGAAACCCTATGGATCCTCGTTCGGGACCAGGCTCCGTATACCGACAAGTTGGACGCATGACTAGAGACTTGGAGTACCCCAAGCCATCTCGCCAGCAGGTTCGGGACGCGATTCGGAAGGCGCAGGAGAAACTAGGCGGCGGCTCTATACCGCGCGACAAGGGGCCTTCAAAGAAGGACCATCCGAGGTGGACGGACGGCGTGCGAGAGTATAGGCTCGACCCGCCGCATCCTCGCTCGCGCAATCCTGCTGAGCACGACTGGCACGTCAACTGGAGAAATAGGGCGACGGGTGAGGAAGGCGTCGTAGAATTAGGTGTCATACCCCGTTGACCAAAGGACCAATAAGGTCGAACCCAATGAACTCAAAGTTACCCTGTCGCGAGCTTTCATATAAGGAAGGCATAGAGGTGCGCAGGCGACTGTTATTGCGGCTCGGTATACCTCCAGATATCTCAACTCTTGTTGTTGATGAAATGTGGAGGGACCGGATGCAATTGATAGATGGCGTGCGTGTTGATACGCCGGGGCTTGATTGGAAGGCGTTATTTAAACGCCTGGGAATCACACTCCGGGATAAAGTATATTATTGGGGTGCGGACGGGGTTGTGCGCGAGTATGGCAAAGACGTATTGATTCCATTACTTGGCCAAGTCTGGAACTCGTATTTCTTTGAGGATACGGATATTTTTGATGAATCGATGGATTGGGATATCGCAATTCTCCACACCGGGGAGGTCGGCGTGATTTGGCCGATGACCGCGACCGATTGTTCGTGATCGACCGCAAGCGCGGCCCCGGTGGGCCTGTGTTCTACTGTGATCACGAACTGGCCACCAAAGACAAAGCGACGGGCAAGATGGTGCCGAGCATGGAGATCGCCGACGAGTCGCTTGAGAGCTGGCTCAAACGGCTGAAGTACGGTAGCGCGGGGTTGCCGAAACGGTGACGGACTGCCGTTATCACAATCCGTTTCCGCGCTATACGGTATGTCACAGAATCGAAGCTGTCGGCGGTGTTAGTCATGGACGAACTATGGGTGCTCGTGATTCACTATGAAGACGACCCTGCGTGTTTCACGCAAGAGGTAGCTCAGCACATGTACGCTGCGGCAAATGGGCCGGCGGCAAGAGCTGTCGAGCGGCTCTATAAGGACAAAGTTCTTCGCGAGCCGTGTGTTCGGATGTCTATAGTCATCGCCGGCAAAGAAGTCTCGCCGCACCGTGGCTTTTACTCCGAAGAACCGACGAAGCGAGAGCCGTGGTTAGGTTTCTGTGTCGCAGCCGATGGAGAGCTGGCAGCATTAATCGAGCCTCGCGGTCTCTGTGAGGATGTGAGCCGTGCTGCGCTCACGTGCCTTGGAGTCCACCTTAGGAAGAAGGGAATCTCGTCCAAGCTTGTGGAGGAGGAGCTGCGCAAGCTCGGGCCTTTCCCGAAGAACACACCGTTCCGTTGGCTTGCGGCGCACCCGATCGAGTTGGACTCTTCGGACGAGGATGGGGAAGAGCACGAGATCGTGATTACACTCGCGCCGCGCCCGGGCGTGAGCCTCAAGAAGTGCGCAGAGCAGATCGTCGCGCTGCGCGACATTGTGGAACGAGCGCCGGGACGCCCGAAAGACTGCGCGCTCGACACGGCGCACTCGCCGGTGGGCTCCGAGCTCTGCGTCGTGTGCGCGGACAAGAAGAAGCTGCTTGAATATGTGCGAAACGCTCTGCGCGACCACGCGCTGCCCTCCGGTGTGAACGCCCGGCTGCGCATCGCCCATACGGACGCCAAGGGACGGCGGATCACGCTCGGCTTGAAGCAGTAGCCTCGTACCTGCTTGTGTGCTGCTCTGCAGGTCGAGCGGCCTGCACAACAACAACAGTCCCGTGGTGAACGGGTCCCTCCGCGATGGGTTCGTGGACGGCGGGGTGTAGATATCGGTTGTGCACATCACCAACAGCCGCGGGCAGATGGGGTGCGGTAGTGCTGTTGACTCGAAGCACAGCCGAGTGAGACAATGCAGCATGCCCCGCCGTCGCTTCGCCCAGATCCACATGCTGAACGTGTTCGATCACCCGATCCGCGACGACTACCGAGCGTCCACCGTGTGGCCGGTGTTGGGCAAGCGAGCGCGGCACACGAAACGCGGCGAATACTCGATCACGACGCGGTACGGCCACATCGACGAGCCGCTTGTCATGGTGATCAAGCGTGCGCGTGAGTGGTGGGAGTGCATCGATTGCAACGTATACGGCGGGCTTGTCGTCTCGGAGCGTGTGAAGGCGCTCTTTCATGATGTGCCGCCGACGCAGGTCGAGTTCTTCCCGATCCGTATCGAGGCACGGCGGTGCCCAAGGCCCGTCCCTGCCTACTTCTACATGAACTTCTGCCGAGCGGTCGACGCGACCAATCTAAGCGCTAGCTGCGCCCAGTTTGCCTACTCCCCCGATCCAGAGATGCTGATGTGTCCCACCGTGTGTGTGCGACGCGAGTGGACGAGCCGCGAGGAGCGCATCGACCCCGACCGTGTTCCGCCCGGCGTTGTCGCGTTTCAGACGAAATATCTCTACAGCAACATCGTCGCGTCGCCGCTGCTGGAGCGATTGGAAGGGGCGAAGTTGAAGGGGATCACGTTAGACGAGTTGCCGCAGCGCCGCGAGGACGATGCCCGGCGCCGGGCGTACCTCGCGGGAATGCAAGCGAAGTTCCGAGCGCTGAAGCTCCCCAAGCCCCCGCCGCCCATCGAGAGCGTCGGCGAGGCGGAGAAGAAGCTCGGTTTCAAGATCCCCAAGGCGATCGCGAAGCTGTACGACGACCGGTTCGGGCCCGACTTCCGGGGCCTGCAGTTCCACGACCTGTCGGACCTTGTCAACGAGACGAGGGAGGCGGCGGTATCGAACGAGTGGGCGTGGCCGCCGGACTTGCTCTTCATCGCGTCCGACGGCCGCGGCGGGTCGTTCGTGATCGACCGCAAGCGCGGCCCCGGTGGACCTGTGTTCTACTGTGATCACGAACTGGCCACCGAAGACAAAGCGACGGGCAGGATGGTGCCGAGCATCGAGATCGCCGACAAGTCGCTCGAAAACTGGTTGAAGCGGCTGAAGTACGGGAGTGCGGGGTTGCCGAGGCGGTAGGACTGTGTCGGCGATGACCTCGAGGAACCACGGTGTCTCTCTCGGAGTGTGGAGCGATGAACCTTGACGACACCACAGAAGAATGGCGAACTTCGCTCTCTGCGCAGTGTCTTATGGGAGGGGTCGCCGGCTTCTTCGTCTGGGTGGCAATCACTGGTTGGAGGATGTTGCAAGCGAGAGATTAGCATCTCCTCCAGGCGATGATCACGCTCATCACAGCGGGGTTTATATACCTCTTCTTGGCGTTGCCACACCGAATGCTCTTGAGCAGGGACCAGGCGGTCTTCTACGGTAAGGGCTGGCGCGTGGTGCGTGACCGGAAGCAATTGCGATGGCATCGCGGGAGCCCGAACACAACAGTGCGCCTGCTGGGACTTCCTTTCAGGGTTGGGATGCCTCGCAGCGCGTCGACCGTGCGGCGCGTATCACCGGACAGGCGATGAACCGTCTTCGCCGTGCGCTGCGTGTGCGGCCGCGGCGATAGAGTGGTTCGCCGATGCCGGGGGCACGGATAGAGTGACGCCGGCCGTCGTGCACGCCGCGGCCGGCTTCGATGACGCCGCCACGCGAACATCCCCGCTCGCTGCGCCAACCCCACCCGTGGTTCGAATCGCGCCAGTTGTGGCCGTTCTTGTGGGTGAGCCTGCTGTGCCTCGCCGTCGTGCTCGTGTACTTCTTCGGCGTGATCTATCCGGATCTGTTCAACGACGAGATCGTGCGGCGGAGGGGGTGGCGCCGCTTCATGTCGTACGAGGGGCCCGCGAGCATCTGGGCGCGGCGGCAGTTGCTGACCGTGGGTCCGTGCGCGCTCGCGTGCGTCGCGGCGATCGTGTGGACGGTGGATCAGCTGTGGTTGCACAAGCGGCGCATGACGAGCCAACGCGAAGCGCCGTGAGTGGTATCACTCTCGCGTCATGAAGACCCCTCACCGGTCGCTGCGCGACCACCTCTCCCCGCTGGCGCGGGGCGAGGGAGGAAGAGCGGCGACCGGGTGTCCCGGCAAGCGTCGGCGCGTCGGGTTCATCGCCCGTGCTTGCGCACGGGGCTCGTGAAGCCGCTCCTCGCACGTACGATCGGCCGTGACGCCCACGTGCCAACTTCTCCTGCCGGAGATCGAGGAGCTCATCCGCGCGGGCGCGTACTCCGAGCTGCGCGAGGCGCTGCACCACGTCCACCCGGCCGACGCCGCGGACATCATGAACGAGCTGGGGCCCAAGGACGGCGCCATCGCGTTCCGGTTCCTCCGCAGGGACGACGCCGCGGCGGCCTTCGCGTACCTCACGCCCGAGCAGCAGGAGCAGATCATCGCGGAGCTGGGGACGGAGGCGAGCGCCCGGCTGATCGAGGAGATGAGCGCCGACGACCGGGCGCGGCTGGTGGACGAGCTGCCCGAGGACGTGGCGCAGCGGCTGGTGGCGGGGCTGGCGCCCGAGAGCCGGCGCGAGGTGCAGGCGATCCTGGGCTACCCGGAGAAGAGCGTCGGGCGCCTGATGACGCCCGACTACGTGCAGGTGCGCCCGGAGTGGACGGCGGGGCAGGCGCTCGACCACGTGCGCCGCACGGGCAAGGACGCCGAGACGATCAACGTTATCTACGTCGTGGACGACCAGGGGAAGCTGATCGACGACCTGCGGCTGCGGCAGGTCCTCCTCGCGCCGCCGGAGACGAAGATCGAGGACCTGATGAACCGCAGCTTCGTCACGCTGCGGGCGGACCAGCCGCGGGAGGAGGCGGTGCGGCTGATGGCCCGCTACGACCGCACGGCGCTGCCGGTGACGGACTCGCGCGGGGCGCTGATCGGCATCGTGACGCACGACGACGTCGCGGACGTGGCGCAGCAGGAGGCGACCGAGGACATCCAGAAGCTCGGCGGCGTGGCGGCGCTCGAGGCGCCGTACATGACGACGCCGCACGTGCAGATGTTCAAGAAGCGGGGGGTGTGGCTCGCGGCGCTCTTCGTGGGGCAGACGATCACGATCATCGTGCTGGGGCGCTTCCAGGAGCAGCTCGACAAGGCGGCGGTGCTGGTGATGTTCCTGCCGCTCGTGATCTCCTGCGGGGGCAACAGCGGGAGCCAGGCGGCGACGCTGGTGACGCGCGCGCTGGGCCTGGGGGAGATCACGCCCGCGGACTGGTGGCGCATCGTGCGGCGCGAGGTGGTGGGGGCGGCGATGCTCGGGGGCACGCTGGCGGCGCTGGGGTGGCTGTGCGTGGAGTTCTTCACGCTGATCGGCCACGCCCAGGCGACGGAGGCGCAGCACGCGAGGTGGGCGCAGTACCTCGCGCTGTCGGTCGCGGCGTCGATCTTCGGGGTGGTGATGTGGGGGACGCTGCTGGGGTCGCTCCTGCCGCTGGCGCTGCGGCGCGCGGGCGTTGATCCGGCGACGGCGAGCAGCCCGATGGTGGCGACGCTGATGGACGCGAGCGGGACGCTGATCTACCTGGGGATGGCGATTTTGGTGTTGACGGGCGTCCTGCTGTAGCAAAGCGGAAAAATGGAAAAGAGGAAAATGCGGACGGTGTGAGCGACCGCCGCTGATTTTCCGCTTTCCCGCTTTCCCATTTTTCCGCTTTCTCCGTACGCTCCCTCATGCCCCGCATCCAGCCGCCCACCGGCACGCGAGACCTCTACCCGGCGGACGCCATGCGCCGCCGCTACATCACGGAGGCGTGGCGCCGCGCGTCGCTGCTGCACGGGTTCGACGAGATCGACGGCCCGACGTTCGAGCACCTGGAGCTGTACACCGTCAAGAGCGGTGAGGGGATCGTCGGCGAGCTCTTCAGCTTCACGCGCGCGGGCGGCGAGAAGGACTACGCCCTGCGCCCGGAGTTCACGCCGACGCTGGCGCGGATGTTCGCCGCCCGGGCGGGGGCGCTGCCCCGGCCCACCAAGTGGTTCATGGCCGGGCCGTTCTTCAGAGCGGAGCGGCCGCAGCGCGGGCGCTTGCGCGAGTTCCTGCAGTGGAACGTGGACATGCTCGGGGACCCCTCTCCGGGCGCGGACGCGGAGGTGATCGCGACGTGCGTCGCGCTGCTGGCCTCGCTGGGCCTGACGCCCAACGACGTGCGCGTGCGCGTGAATCACCGCCAGGCGCTGGCGCGGTGGCTCGTCGCGCGCGGCGTCGCCGAGGAGCGGCACCCGGACCTCTTCAAGCTGCTCGACGCCAAGGGCAAGATGCAGCCGGGTGAGTTCGCGCAGAAGATCGGCGCGTTCGGCTTCAGCCCGGAGCAGGCGGAGGTCTTCCAGCGCGGCATCGTGCGCGTGACGGTGGACGAGCCCACCTCGAGCGACCACGTCGTGGACTTCACGTACTTCAGCGAGGCGGTCACGCCGCTGGCGAAGGAGTTGGCGCTCGCGGGCGTGCTCGACTGGATCGACTTCGATCTCTCGATCGTGCGCGGGCTCGCGTACTACACGGGCATGGTCTTCGAGGTGCACGAGGCGAGCGGCGCGGAGCGGGCCATCGCGGGCGGCGGACGCTACGACAACCTCGTCGAGCTCTTCGGCGGCCCGCCGACGCCGGCCGTCGGCTTCGGGATGGGCGACGTGGTGCTCTCGCTCGTGCTCGCCGACCGCGGCCTGATGCCGGCGGACGAGCAGCTCCCCGAGCGCACCGGCGCGCGGCTGGACGTCTTCGTCCTCAGTAACGGCACGCCCGAGGCCGAGGCGCAGGTGAAGCTCACCGTCGCGCACCTGCGGTCGCGTGGCCTGCAGGCGCGCCGCACGTACAAAGCGACGCGCAACGTCGGGAAGCTGCTGCAGGAGGCCGCGGCGGCGCGGGCGCGTTACGCCCTCATCCTCGAGGGGCCGGAGGTCGCCAGCCTGAAGGACCTGACGACGGGGCAGCAATCCGCGCCCGGCCCGAAGGACGCTCTCCTCGCGTTCCTCACCGAGGCGCGCGCGCCGGCGCGGTGAGCACGGCCGGCCGGTTCTCGGCCAGCGCGTTCATGCGCGTGCGGAGGTTGTCCAGCACGTTCATGAAGTTGATGTACGCGTCGTACGGGCTGTCGTACGGCGAGAAGTACTTGTGCACGTCGCCGTCGGCCCAGTACTTGGTGCACATGTAGTAGAAGTGATCGCTCGTCGTCAGCTTGCGCCAGTCGTTGAGCAGGTGCCACGCGGTGTTGCGCTCCTCCTGGTCGCCGGCGGCCATGGCCGCGGCGTGCCGGTCCTTGATGGGCTTCTCGAGCTTGTAGAGCTCGTCGAGGGCGTTGTACTGCATGGAGTTCTGGCGCCAGGCGGAGAGGTCGCGCTCGGTGTCGGCCCACGAGATGTAGTCGTGGACGTCGTACTCGCCGACGGGCGGGAACTGCTCGAGGGCCATGCTCGGCGTGATGAAGTGGTTCTCCGACGCGCCGTCTTTCTTCTTGGCGACGTCGAAGACCTTCTCCGGCAGGGCGGCGAGGAACTCGAAGATCCCCGTGTCGGCCCATTGGTGCTCGCCGAAGGTCTCGTAGTCCATGAACAGGTTGCAGAGGTAACCGTCGCCGTTGATGGCGTGGACCCACTTCGCGAACTTCTCGGCCGAGAGGGGCCATTCCTCCCACCCCCGGTTGCTGAAGCGGAAGGCGATGTCGTCGGAGAGCCGGTAGTTCTTGAGCAGGAGGCCGAAGGGCTTCTCGTCGCGCCCGAGCGCGCCGCCGGGCGGCGCGTACACGTACGTGGGCTTGCGGAAACCCAGGTGACGGTCCACGCCCTCGCAGAGCATGCCCTTGAAGCGGCGGTTGCCCTTCTCGTCCGTCATTTGCGAGACGTGCCAGGCGAGGTCGTTGTTGTAGATGAGCTCGGTGTTGCGGAAGACGCGCGGCGTCTGGCCGAAGAGCTCCTCGATCTTGCGCGTGTGCATCATCACCTGCTCGTCGAACTCGCGGCGGGAGTACAGGGCGCTCAGGGAGTGGAAGTACGTCTCCCCCACGAACTCGCAGCAGCCGGTCTTGGCGAGGTCCTGGAAGATCGAGATGACATCCGGGCAGTGCTGCTGCAACTGGTCCAGGACGGTCCCGGTGACGGCGTAGCTGACGCGGAAGTTGCCCTTGTGGCGGCGGACGAGGTCGAGGATGAGGCGCGTCGCGGGGCGGTAGCACTTATCGGCGACCTTCTTAATGATCGCGCCGTTCTTGGCGTCGTCGAAGTAGAAGGGGTCGGCGTCGAAAACGCTGTAGCGGCGGAGGCGGTGGGGCTGGTGGACCTGAAAGTAAAAGACGACGCTGGCCATGCGGGATTATGGGAGGGATAGGCCGATCGCGCCGGCCGGAGCGGTGAAAACAAGGTGAGCGCCCGGCGGCGATACCGTCGGGCGATCGCCCGGGAGGACTTGCCATGCGAACCGCGCTCCGCGTTCTCGCCGCCGTGCTCGCGTCCTGCGCACCCGCCCCGATCGTTTCGGCGGGCGACAACAGCGCCGCGCTCGTCTGCGGCGATCAGCACGCCTGGATGACCGAGGCGGTCCTGACCCGCGAGGACGCCGCGACGCTCCGCGAGGCGGCCAGGCTCACGCCAGAACAGGCCGCCGCGGCCGAAACGCTGATCGATGCGGCGCGGGTGAAGTTTGCGTCGATCCGTCGGAAGTTCCACCGGGAGTACTACACGGACGCCGACCGGCGGATGGCCGGGGAGATCACGCGCGAGCAGGGGTGGGCTGCGTATGCCGAGCTGGAAAAGCGCGCCCGCGACGCCGTGCTCCGGGTGGAACGGGAGCTTCTTGACGACCTGCGCACACTCCTGCAACCCGAGCAGGAGGACGGCTGGGAGGGGTTCCTGCGGGCGCGGCGGCGCGCGTCGCTGGCCTGGACGCCGGTCGATCCGCGGCTGGACCTGTGCTTGGGGCTGCGGGCGATCGGCGTCCGGCCGGACAGCGGGTCGGAACTCGCCGCGGCCGTCGAGGCGTACGAGCGCGAGGTCGACGCGGCCGTCATCGAGTACCGTGCGGCGCTCGCGGAGCGGGAGGCGGCGCAGGAGGCGCGTTCGCCCGAGGCGGGCAAGGCCGGCGAGCGGTACGCGCGCGCGCACTGGTCGCTCTTCCAGGCGCAGTGCCGCGGGTACCGCTCCGTCGCGTCCAAGCTGGCCCCTGCGTCGAGACGCGATCTCTTCCGGGTCCGTCTCAGGACGGGGGTCACGCACTCGGACCTGACGGAAAACCTCCGCGTATCCGAGCTCTTATCGCTGACATCGATCAGCCCCGATCAGCTCGCGTCGATGAAGCGTGCCCTCGCCGAGGAACAACTGAAGTTCCTGGACACGATGGAGGGGCTCGTCGGCCGGCGTGATGACGCGATCGTCCGGTCGGCTGATCGCGAGGGTTCCGGCGTCGACATGATCGAGGACGAACTGCAGGCCGTTTGGGCGAAGTCGGCCCTCGCGCTCGTGGAGCGCCTCCGCGGCGCGCTCACGCCCGCCCAGCTGGCGGCGTACGACGACGCGACGGACCTTCCGGAGCACCCGGCGTACGGGCCCGGCACCTCCGTCTTGCCGAGCGATGAGCTTCGCGTGCCGCCGCTCCCCAAGCCGGACCCGTGACGGCGGGACGCGGGCGGTGCGCTAGCATCCCGCGGACAAGCGTCCGGAGGGGCTCCCATGAGGATGAAGATGCTGGCGCGCGTCGCGGCCGTCGCGGCCGCGGTGTTCTCGTTCAGGGGTGTTGCCCAGGAGGTCGTGAGCAACGAGGTTTCCCTCGGCTCGGCCCTCTTCATGGCCGATGACCTCGAGAACCTCAACGACGCGGTGGAGTTGACGAAAGAACAGCGCGAGGCAGCGCTCGACCTGATGCGCGGCGCGATGTCGCGGGCCCGGGCGATCTCCCTCGGCCAGTACCGCGACATGACCGACTACGACTGGCCCGAGGACGAGGACGACCAGCAGAAGTGGCAGGAAGCGTGGCAGAACAAGGCAAAGAAGATGCAGGAGGAGGTCGCGGCGCTGGAGAAGAGCGTGATGAGCGACCTGCAAGCCCTCCTGGAGCCGGAGCAGATCGAGTCCGGGTGGAGCAGGTTCGAGCGCTCGCGCCGCCGTCTCCTGCTGCGCACGGTGCCGACCGTGCTGGCGGCGATGCAGAGCAACGGGATGGGGCACGCGTACATGTTCGGCCCCTTCGGGCGCGAGTCGGTGAGCGACGTCGTCGCGCTTGTCCGCGCCTGCAAGCCCGGCGCGCAGGAGTGGGAAGCGCTGCGGACGTCGCTGGAGCAGTACGAGAGCGCCACGGACGCGCTGATCGTCGAGTGGCGCCCCTTCGCGAAGAAGCACGGCCACCAGGACTACTGGTCCATGCACAACCAGGAAGAGCAGGCCAGCGACGCCGACCGCGAGCGGGCGCAGGACCTCGTGAAGCGGATGCGCCAGGCCGAGGTGCGGGCGTGCAAGGCGGTGGAGGGGGTTCTGACCGGCGAGACGAAGGAGAAGTTCCTCCGCAAGCGCCTGCGCGCGGAGATGCAGTGGTCGTGGATGCAGGCGGTGAAGATGCCGCAGGTGCGGGCGGTCCTGAAGCTGCGCTCGCTGAGCGCGTCGCAGAAGGCGGACATCGACGCGATTGTGAAGAAGGCCGACAAGGATCTCATGGCCCTCGCCGTCCAGAGCCTGCACGAACGCGACGAAGAAGTGCTCCTCGACAAGAAGCCCGAGACCAACGAGTACGGGATGCCGATGGACGTGAAGACGATGGAGCGGCAAAGGCAGGAGAACAAGATCCGCCGCCAGATGGTGAAGGACGTCCTCGCGCTCCTCTCCTCCGAGCAGCGGGCCGCGTACGACACCGGTATCGAGAACGACGAGGACCTCGCCAAGGCCTTCAAGAAGCGACGAACCGATGACGGGCCGTGGGGGTACGGGGTGGACGAGGCGCTCGCGGAAGAGTGGGATGTGTACAACCAACGGGACGAGGACGAGGAGGAGTAGGAATCGGCCCGCCGGCCGGAGCGACATGGCGATTCCGTGCCGCGCCGCGGCGTACGCGTGAAGCTCGTGTCGGCGGGGTGGTTCCGCTCCGAAGGTGGGCGTTCGAGATCTTGGGCGGCTCTTGTTGCGCTGTGCCCGGCGATGAGACGGCATTCCGGGCGCGTCACCGCGCGGAGCTTTCGCCGGGCCGCGCGTGCAATTCCGCCTCGTGCATCAGGTTCCTGATGTAGACCTGGAACCCGTCGTGCATGATCTTCATCGACGGCGACTCCATCATCCGCCGGAAAGACGGCTCCGCCGCGATCACGCGCATGCGCCGCGACCAGCTCTCGAAGTAGTCGCGCGGCAGCTGCCCGTTGCGGTACGAGTACCAGACGATCTCGTAGACCGAGAGCTGCATCAGGTTGAAGAAGTACTCCTTGATGTCGCGGTCGTCGCGCATCCCCCGCACGTCGTCCTCGTAGACGTACGCCAGCGACGGCTCCCGCACGCGCATCTCGCGCAGGTGCATCTGCAGCTCGACCATCTTCGTGAAGTTCGCGACGTCGGAGGCGCGGAGGTATCGGCGGAACTGCAGGGCGGTGAAGATCAGGCCGCCCGCGATGGCGAGCGAGGAGATGGACTGGAGCAGGAGCTGGATGTGCGTCGCGGTCGGCATGCCCGAGCGTAACGCGCCGCCTACTCCACGATCACCTTCGCCGCCGCCGCGAACGCGATCGAGACCGATGGCGAGCCGTGCGCCTGCACGAGCATGGACTCGGCCTGCGAGTCGATGGCGAGGACGGCAATCCTCGCGTCGGGCCTGAGGCCGTGGCGCGCCGCGAACGTCAGGAACGCCGGGTCCTGGTCGGCGATGCGGAGCACGCGGACCCGCGCGCCCGCCGTCGCGGACGCGAGCGGCTCGCCGCCCGTCTCGCGCAGCGTGCCGTTGGCGCCGGGGATCGGGTCGCCGTGCGGGTCGGTCCGCGGGCGGCCCAGGTGCGCGTCGAGGGCCTCGAGCACGAGGGGCGAGACCGCGTGCTCGAGGCGCTCCGCCTCGGCGTGCACGACGGACCAATCGAGCTTGAGCGTCTCGACCAGGAACGTCTCGATGAGGCGGTGACGCCGCAGGATGTCCACCGCAGCGCGCTCGCCTTTGGCCGTCAGCCGGACGCCCCCGAAGCGCTCGTACTTCGCGAGCTTCGCCGCCGCCAGACGCTTCACCATCGCCGTGGCGGTGCCGGTTGCGACGCCCACCATGTTGCCGATCGCCTTCATCCCGGCCTCCCCGGCGGCCGATTCGCCCGCGAGGCGGTGGATCGCTTTGAGGTAGTTCTCGACGGCCTCCGTGGTGGGGTCGAGCCCGCTCATGACCCATCGTACCCCCGGCGCAAGCCCCGCGGCGGCACGCTTGACTTGGCGTAGAAGCACTCTAAAGTTAGACGAGTCAAACTTTTTCGTCACGTCCGCACTTTTCGAGGAGACCGCATGTCCCCGCCCGGCCCGATCTCGCGTCACCGGCCGCCCCGCGGTGCGCACCCGCCCCACGCGGTAGCGGCCGTGATCGCGGCCGTCGTCGGCGGGGCGACGGCAGGCGCCGAGCCGCCGCCGCCGGACAAGCCGGGCTTCTCGCCGGCCAACCCGACCCCTCGGGGGTTCATGCGCCCGATGTCGACCGACAGGCCCGACACGACCGAGAGCCCGTACACGGTGGAAGCGGGGCGCGTGCAGGTCGAGCTGTCCTTCGTCGACGTCACGCACGACCGCGACGAGGAGACCGCGACCAAGTCGCTGGCCGTTGCGCCGGTGCTTCTGAAGATCGGTCTGTCCGACAACGCAGACCTGCAGTTGGGGTTTGATCCGTACGTCCGGGAGAAAAGCACCGACCGCGCGGCCAACGCGTCCGAGACGATCGACGGATTCGGCGACACCACGCTCCGGCTGAAGATCAACTTGTGGGGCAACGACGGGGGCGACACCGCTTTCGCGCTCATGCCGTTCGTGACGCTGCCGACCGCGTCGGACGGCCTCGGGAGCGCGCACGTCGAGGGCGGTCTCATCCTGCCCTTCGCCGTCGCGGTGGGCGAGCGGACCGGACTGGGCTTCATGGCGGAACTCGACCTCAACCATTCCGGGGACGGAGAGCGCACCGTCGTGGACTTCGTCCACACCGCCACCATCGGGCATGACCTGACGGACAAGGTCGGCGTGTACGCGGAGTACGCGGGGTTCGCGAACCTGAACCACGACGAGCCGTACCGGGCGTACCTCGACGCCGGGATGACGTACTCGCCCTCGGACGACGTGCAGTACGACGCGGGCGTTCGGATCGGCCTCAACCGCGAGGCGGACGACCTTGGCCTTTTCGCGGGCGTCTCGGTCCGCTACTAGTCGGCGTCGGTCGGTAATACGGACGCGTGGACCCCGCCGTGCCGCACAAGCTCGGGAGGCGTACCCCCGGCGCCGCGTCCGCTACCCTCGCCCCATGCTCGACAACATGAAGATGCTCGGCGCTCTCGGCGCCCTGATGAAGAACAAGGACAAACTCGCGGGCGCGGGAGACCGCATCAAGCGCAAGCTGGAGGGGGTCCGCGTGACCGGCAGCGCGGGCGGCGGCGCCGTCACGGCCCACGCGGGCGGCAACCTCCAGGTCACCGCGATCGAGATCTCCCCCGCGCTCGCGAACGGCATGGCGGCCGACGAGAAGACGCGGCTCGCCGCGGGCAATCTTATCGCCGAGGCCGTGAACGACGCGCTCGCGCAGGCGCAGGTCCGCGTGCGGGAAGCGGTGGACACCGAGGCGAAGGCTCTCGGGCTCGACGGGATCCCGGACCTCGGCGGCCTGGGGGGCTTGCTGGGCGGCGGGCGGTGAAGCCGCTGCGGGAGATCGCCGGCGTCGAGGTCTACCCCGTGACGCTCGGCGGCGGCCCGCTGCGCGTGAGCATTCTCAGGGCGGCGCGGGCGCCGCTCAGCGGCGCGGTGGAGCGTGAATGGGCCCGCATCTCCGCGGCGAACCCGCGCGCGTTCGACGGGCCGGTCCTCAGCGTCCTGTCGTACGACCCGGCCTCCAACCACCTCAGCGCCAGGCGTGATACGTACGCGCGGTTGGCCGTTCAGCCCGCGGTCCACACCGGCGTGCGGATCCTCTCCGTTACCGGCGTGCTCACCGCGCGCGACGCCGGCGGGCGCGAGCACGTCCTGCTGGGCCGCAGGGGTGAGGGCGTCCGCGTCTACGAGCGGATGTGGGAACTGGGGCCGTCCGGCGGCGTCCACACGCCGCCCGATGCGGTCGATGAACTCGACGAGGACGCCCTCTTCGCGACGCTCGCGGACGAGGTCGAGGAAGAAGTCGGTTTGCGGCCGCCCCGCGCCAGGGCCGTCGCGGTCTGCCGGGACCACGTCGCGATGAGCGACGACATCGTCTTTGCCTGCGACCTCGGTGCGCTCGAGGAAGCGGGCGCGCACGCCGCGAACTGGGAGTACGGAGAGGTGTTGTGGATGCCCACCGACGCGCTCGCGGGCTGGGAGGCGGCGCACGAAGCGGCGATCATCGCGCCGACGCGCGCCCTCTTCCGCGCACTGGGCTGGATTTGCTGGAGCTGACCGTTTCGTTCCCCGCGTCCCGGTATGATGCGGCCGCATGAAGCGTCCGCCCCGCGTGCTCAAGTTCACCGACACGCTCGGCGACGTGAACGGCGTCTCGCGCTTCATCCGCAACATCGCCTCGCTGGCGCTCGAGCAGGGGCGCGCGTTATCCGTCATTACCAGCACCAACTTCGAGGTGCCGCGACAGCCCAACATCGTCAACGTGCCGCCGCTCGCGGCGACCAGGATGCCCAAGTACGAGAACCTCGAGCTGGTGCTGCCCAACGCGCCGCGCATGCTCGACGCGGCGAAGCGGTTCGCGCCGGACGTGATCCACGTCTCGACGCCCGGCGGGGTCGGGCTCGTCGGTCTCCTGGCGGCGAGGCGTCTGCGGGTGCCCCTGGTCGGCGTGTATCACACCGACTTCCCGGCGTATGTCGAACGCCTCTTCCGCGACGACAGCATGGCGTTCTTCTGCCGCGGCGCGATGCGCCGGTTCTACGCCGGCTTTGCCGCGATCTTCACGCGCAGCGAGGACTACGCCGCGAACCTGCGGGGCCTCGGCCTGCCGGGCGAGCGGTTGCTCCGTCTGCGCCCCGGTATCCGGATCGACGACTTTCACCCGCGCTTCCGCGCCACGCCGCCGCCGTGCCTGACATACCCGCGCGTGCGCGTGCTGTCGGTCGGGCGCGTGAGCGTGGAGAAGAACTTGCACCTCCTTACCAGGGTGTGGCCGGAGGCCGACGCGCGGCTGAAGGCCATGGGGGTGGACGCCGAGCTTGTGGTCGTCGGCGACGGGCCGTACCGCGCACAGATGGAAGAAGAGCTCGCGGGCAGCCGCGTGCGCTTCATGGGCTTCAGGCACGGGGACGAGCTCTCACGCATCTACGCGGCGTGCGACCTCTTCGCCTTCCCGAGCACGACGGACACGCTCGGTCAGGTCGTGATGGAGGGCCAGGCCTCGGGCCTGCCGGTGGTCGTCTCGGACGAGGGCGGCCCGCGAGAGATCGTTGACGATGGCTCGACGGGCTTTGTGATCCCCGTGCGCGAGACGCGGCGGTGGATCGACGCGATCGTGCGCCTCGCGTCGGACTTCCGTCTGCGCCGGCAGATGGGCGAGGCGGCGCACCGGAAGATGCAGGCGTACTCGATCGCGGGCAGCTTCGAGCACTATTGGAGCGTGCACGAGGAAGTCGCGGCGCGGCACGCGGCACGTGATCGAGGATCGGGAATGGTGACGAGGGATCGGTGATCTGGGAACCGTGGCGGTGGAACGGTCCGATCGCGCCGGCGCGATCCAATCGGCGCACCGCGATCATTCACCGATCCCATATCACAGGCCGCCCGCGTACTCCCCGAGCGCCGCGACGACGTCCTCCCAGATCGCCTCCGGCCCGCGCGCGGCGTTGATGAGCCGGTGCGTCGCCGGGTTCGCCCGCGCCTGCGCCCGGTACCCCTCGCGCACCTTGCGGTGGAACTCGATGTCGCGCCGCTCGATGCGGTCCAGCCCGTCGCGCCGCGTCGCCGTCGCGAGCAGCGGGTTGATGCGCCCCGCGGCGGTCGTTTCGTCGACGTCGAAGATCAGCACGAGGTCGGGGAAGCACCCGGAAAGCGACGCGTTCGCGACGGCGGTGATGTCCGCGTGCGGGATGCCGCCCGCCGTGCCCTGATACGCGAGCGTGCTCTGGAGGTAACGGTCGGCGATCACCACCTGGCCCGCCGCGAGCGCGGGGCGTATGCGCTCCTCCACGAGCTGGGCGCGGCTGGCCATATACAAGAGCATCTCGCAGCGCAGCGTCATCTCGCTGCGAGTGTGCAGCAGCACCTGGCGGATCTCCTCGCCGATGTTCGTGCCGCCCGGCTCGCGCACCTCGGTGTTCGCGACGCCCGCGCTGTCGAGCAGCCCCTTGAAGCGGCGCATCTGCGTCGTCTTACCGCTCCCGTCGGGCCCCTCGAAGACGAGGAACCTGCCGCGCAGGCGCGCGGGCCAGTCGGGTGCGGGTGTCGGGCGTGCGTCCATGCGCGGCAAGCGTACCCGGGTGGTGGAGTTTGACGGAGAACGGACCGCAACGCTCCCGCCTGTTCTCCGGTCTCCGTTCTCCCGCCCATCCCGTACGATTCCGGCGTGCAGTCCCCAGCCGGTTACCTCGATCTCGCCGCGAGGTTGGCGCTCCGCGGTGTGGGCCGCGTCGAGCCCAATCCGCCCGTCGGGTGCGTGATCGTCAAGGGCGACGAGGTCGTCGGGCTCGGCCACCACAAGCGCTTCGGCGGCCCGCACGCGGAGGCCGAGGCGCTCGCCGATTGCCGCCGCCGCGGCGTCGATCCCGCCGGCGCAACCGTGTACGTCACCCTCGAGCCGTGCGGAAAGCAAGGAACGAACCCTCCGTGCGCCCCGGCGCTCATCGACGCCCGCGTCGCGCGCGTGGTCTTTGCGCGCAACGACCCGAACCCGGCGAAGGCCGGCGGCGCGTCCATGCTCGCCGCCGCGGGCATCGAGGCGGTGCAGAGCGACGCCAGCCCGCTCGCGACGGGCCTGACGGACGCGTTCGTGAAGCGCGTTACCACCGGCCTGCCGTGGGTCGTCGCCAAGTGGGCGCAGACGATCGACGGGCGCGTCGCGACGCGCACGGGCGAGTCGAGGTGGATCAGCAACGAATGGGCGCGCCGGCGCGTGCACCTGCTGCGAGGGCGCGTGGACGCGATCCTGACCGGCATCGGCACGGTCGTGACCGACGACCCGCGCCTCACGGCGCGCCTCGACCACCCGCCGCGGCGCGTCGCGAAACGCGTGGTGGCCGACAGCGACCTGCGGATTTCGCTCGAGAGCAACGTGGGCGCGACCGCGCGCCAGATCCCGACGCTCGTCGCCTGCGAACGCTCCATGGCGTGGACGACGTACACGGCGAAGAAGCGGGCGGCGTGCGATCAGGCCGGGATTACCATCGTGCCCGTCGCGGACCTCGGCCCGGGGAGCGGGCTGGACCTCCGCGAGCTGCTGACCATCCTGCGGAGCGAGCACGGCGTCTCGACGGTGCTCGTCGAGGCGGGGCCGGGCCTGCTGGGCTCCCTCTTCGAGGAGGACCTCGTCGACGAGGCGGTCGTGTACCTCGCGCCGATGCTCCTGGGCGACGAGCGCGCCCGCAGCGTCGCGATGGGGCGCGTCGCCGAGAAGCTCTCGAGCGCTCGGCGGTTTTCGCTGCGGCGCGTGAAGCGCCTCTGGAACGACGTTGAGTGCACCTACCGGCGCGAGACGCTCGCCGGCCCGCACGAGTGATCAGGTGCGCGCGAGCAGCGCCGCGGCACCGACGACCGCCGCGGTTTCGATCCGCAGGATGTGCGGCCCGAGCCGGATCGCCGCCGCGCCGTGCTCGCGCGCGAGCGTCGACTCCCGGTCCGTCAGACCACCCTCCGGCCCGACGACAAGCGTGACCGGAGCACCGGCGGCGAGCGGCGGGGGCGCTCCACCCGCCGCGTCCGCAACGACGAGCGCGTCGCCGCGCTCGTGCGCCCCCCGGAGCGCGGCGGCGAACCCGATCGGAGAACCGATCTCGAGGAGCCATGCGCGCCCGCACTGCTTGAGCGATTCCTCGGCGATGCGCTGCAGCCGCTCCAGCTTCCCGGCCCGGGGCTCCACAACCGTGCGCTCGGTGATCAGCGGCCTCCACGCCGCGGCCCCGACCTGCGACAGCCCGTCGATCATCTGATCAAGCCGTTCGCCCTTCGGCGCGGGCGCGAAGACGGTGACGCGGGGCCGCACGGCCGGCGCCGCCTCGACGCCATCGATGCGCAGCACGAGCCGCCACTCCCCGCGGGGCCTGTCGATCGATTCAATCCGCGCACGCGCGATGAGCCCGCGCCCGTTCGTGAGCACGACGCTGTCGCCCGCTTCCGTTCGCTTTACGCGCGCCGCGTGTTGGGCTTCCGGTCCGAGAACGCTCCACGCCGCCCCGGCCGCTAGACCGGGCGGGAGGTCGGGCTGGTAGATCGTGTGGTCCATCTGTGCGGGGTGGGAGGGCGCGGTGGCGTATCGCAGCCGGGCACGAAAAACACCCGAACCCGTGGCCCGGATCGGCTTGATCACCTTGTGGAAACACACGATGATGCGCCGGGGCCGCGTCCGCGCAGTGTACCCGAACAGCATGTCCCAGCAGACGACCAACCCGGGCGGGACGGACGACCTCGCGCAGGAGCTCGAGACGCTCCTCGCGGAGATCGACCAGAGCGCGCGCGCGCCGGCGACAGACGCCGCGCCGGACGGCTCCACGAACACACCGGAGACGGGGGCGCCAACGCCGTCCGACCCCGCCGACTTCGCCGCTGCGCTGCCGCCCGAGGAGCAGGTCGAGGACGTCGCGCGGCTTGTGAACCAGCTCGCGCGCGAGGTCTCGCCGCCCGCTCCGAGCACGCCGCACCCGATCGAGCCGCCGTCCGTGAGTTCGCCGCTGCCCGCCGCGGCGCCCGTCGTCGTGGCGGACGCTCCGGCGCCGGAGGTTGACGACCTCGCCGGTGAAGTGGACAAGCTCCTCGCGGACCTGACGCCGCCGCCCGCCGCGATCGACGAGGCCGCGACGATCGACCAGCTCGACGCCACGATCGCCACGACCGCGGAGGCGATGATCGCGGCGCACGAGCCCCGGCCCGCGCCGGCGCTGCGGCCCGAACCCGTGCCGACGGCCCCGCCCGCCGCGCCGGCGTCAACCATCGTCCAGCCGGCCGCCGAAGCAACGCCGGCGAGCAGTCCGGTTCCGGAACAAGAGAAGGAGACCGGCCCCGGCATCATCGCTGTCGCGGCGTTCAACGCGGCATCGCTCCTCAGCCGGCCGTTCGCGAACAAGCCCGCGGGGGTGCGGCAGACGGCCGGATGGATCGCGGTGAACACGCTTTTTTTCGCGGCGTGCCTCTGGGCATGGGCCCTCGTCATCCGTCCCGCAGGCGTCAACCAAGGCCCGGAGCAACCGTTCGACTTCCGCACGTCGGGACTCCCGGCGTTCGAGGAGCAGGCCGCGGGTCACGGCGAGGCGCACGCAGAGCACGGCGGTGCCGATGGGCACGCCGCGAAGGGCGACGAGCATGGGGACAAGAAGGACGATGGCCACGGCGGGCAAGACGCCGCTAAAAAGGAGCCCGCGAAGCCGCTCCTGAACGGCAAGCAGGACTTCCTCGTGAACAAGACCCTCAGCGAGCGCGCAAGTCCGAAAAAAGCGGGCGGCAAGAAGGATGACGGCCATGGCGGGGCAAAGTCCGGGCACTGAGCGCGCCCCGATCCCTCCCGCCGCGCCCCGTACAATCCTTCCGTGAGCGAGAAGAGCGTGAGCCCGGCGCCCGCCGCCCTGTGCGTCATGTGGACGCGCGAGGGCGCCGCCCCCGACGCCAAGCTCGCCGAAGCCCTCCAGCGACCCGGCCTCGAGACACGCGGCGTGACGGACGACCTGACCGCCGTCGCCGCGCTGCTGCGAGATGCGCGGTTGAACCCCGGCCGCAGCCGTGTGCTGTTGCTTGTAGAGCCTGCGCAGCTCGAGAACCTCCGCGAGGTCCTCGACGTCCTTCCCAAGCACGCGAACATCCCGCTCTGGGTCTTCGATCCGGCGGGCACACCGCCGCTGCGATCGGTCTTGCCGGAGCAAGTGCTCGCACCGGCGCCCGGCGAGGGCCCGCCGCTGCGGGCCGTCTCCGGTCCCTTCGTGCGCGAAGAGCACGTGGCGCCCGCCGACGGGCCGAGTTCCTGGGCGGGCCCGTGGGTCTCTTCCATGACGCAAACGTGGCGCACCGGCGAGCAGGAGGCGGACACGCCCGCGGGCAACGGCGCCGCGAGCAGGGGCCCGCGCCTGCGGCTGACCGACGCCCCGCCGCCGCCCGCGCCGGCGCAGGTCGAGGCAAAGCCCGCGGGGGCGCCCCAGAACGAGCATTCCGCCCCGCTCCTGAGCGACGACGAACTGCGGATGCTGCTCGGCGAAGACGAGGAGATCGCGTGAGCAAGACCGGTGCGATGCGCGTCGTCCTCGCCGGGGCGCCGGAACTGGGCGCGACCCTGCGCCGCGCCGAGCACATCGAGCTCGCCCGCGCACGCACACTGGTCGAAGCGATCGCCGAGCTCGCGTCGCCCGTGCCCGGCGCGCCGAGCGAGACACGGGTGGTGGTCGGACCGACGCTGCTCACCGAGGCGGACCCGGACCGCCTGCGGCGCTTCGCCGACCTCGCCCGAGAACTCCAGCCCGCCGCGCGTGTGCTGGCCTTTTCCGGCGGGGTCGTGAAGTCCGCGCCGACCGGGTTCGATGGCATCGTCGTGGCAGACGAGCGACAGTCGGAGATTGTCGAACAACTCCGGGGCGGTGGAAACCAGCCCCCGCCGCTGAAGGCGGCGACTCCCGGGCGGCCGCCCGCGGCTTCGACGGCGGCCCCGGCGCAGCCGCCGCCGGCGGTGTCCGTACCGGCGTTGCGCGACGGCGACACACCGCTTGTGCGCGCAGTGCTCCGCGGCGAGGACGTGCTCGGGCCCGCGCTCGCCGTGCTGCGCGAGCGGCTGGGCGACCCGACGGTGTCGTTCGTGAGCGACGCCGAGTCCGCGTTCAGCGGCAGCCAGGCGCCGGTGAAGTGGGAGGAGACCACGCTCGGATTCCTCCGCGCGGGCGCCGCGGGCGTGCAGGCGCTCGCTCCCCACGCCGATTGGCTCGCCTCGTGGCTGCGCCTCCGGGAGCAGCAGGTGCAGCTGCGCGAGGCGGCGTTCACCGACCCGCTCACGGGCGCTTGGAACCGTCGCTACTTCGACCGCTTCCTGAACGCCGCGCTCGTGCAAGCGAAGGAGCGCAAGCACGCCGTCACCATCCTCCTCTTCGACATCGACAACTTCAAGACGTACAACGACCGCTTCGGCCACCCGGCCGGGGACGAGATCCTGTCGCAGACCGTCGCGCTGCTCCGCAGCGTGATCCGCCCGAGCGACCGCGTCTGCCGCCTCGGGGGCGACGAGTTCGCCGTGATCTTCCACGACCCGCAGGGCCCGCGCGAGCGCAACAGCCGCCACCCCGAGTCCGTCCGCGAGATCGCCGACCGCTTCCAGCGGCAGGTGTGGGGGTGCAAGTTCCCGAAGCTCGCCGGCGCCGCGATGGGCACGCTCACGATCTCCGGCGGCCTCGCGACGTACCCGTGGGACGGCCGAACGCCGGAGGAACTCCTCGCGAAAGCGGACGAACTGCTCATGCGCTCCAAGAGCGAGGGAAAGAACGCGATCACCTACGGCCCGGGCGCGACGCGGGAGCGGGATTGCGGGCCCGGCACGCTCCCCGATCCGCTCTAACGCACGACGCTCGCCGCCTCGAACATCGACGTGAGAGCCCGCGCCGCGAGCGCGCCCGACATCAACGCCGCGCCCGCCGCCCTCGCCGCGCACAGCACCGGGTTCGACCACTGCGCCATCCGCGTCACCCGCCGGCTGCGCTGCGCGAGCCGCTCGCACACCGGCCGCCGCAGCGATTCGTACGCCGCGAGCGCCGCCTCGGGCGTCGCTCCGCTCGCGAGCAGCTCCGCGAGGCGGGACGCGTCCTCGAGCGCCGTGCAGCCGCCCTGGCCAAGGTCCGGCGTCATCGCGTGCGCGGCGTCCCCGAGCAGCGCCACGCGCCCGCGCACCCACCGCGCCGCCGGCGGGATGTCGCGGATCGTCGTTCGCACCGCTTCCGCCGGCTCCGTCGCCCCGATCGCGCCGGCGATCGGCGCGTGCCACGACCCGAAGACCCGCAGCAGCCGCGGCCGCACCCGCTCGAAGTCCTCCCGCGGAGCGCCGCGCAGCCCCGCGTACCAATAAACCTCGTCCGCGCTCACCTGCACCATCCCGAAGCGCACGCCCCGTCCCCACGTCTCGAAGGCCTCGCCCCGCCGCAGCGATCCGTCGGCGATGCGCGCGATGCCGCGCCAGAGGCAGCAGCCAACCTCACGCGGCGGGATGGGTCCCGCGACGAACTCGCGCACCCGCGAGCGGATCCCGTCCGCGCCGATGACGACATCGGCCGCATGGTCGCGTCCGTCGTCGAGCGTGATCGTCGCGCCGCGCTCGTCGCCCCGGACGCCGACGCACGCGGCGCCCGTCTCGACCCAGTCGCCCGGCACGCGCCGCGCCAGTTCCTCGTGCAGCACGCTCCGCCGCACCGCGTACGTTGCGCTCCCGAAGAGGGCGCTGACCTGACCGACCGGCGTCGTTGAGAGCACCCGGCCCGCGGGCGTCATGACGCGCGAGAGCGTGATCGGCCACGCCCGCCGGCGCACGCCCCCCCCCGCGCCGAGCTCGTCGAGGACACGCACCGCGTCCGGCCACATCGTCATCCCCGCGCCCGGGGCGCTCCGGCCGGCGCTGCGCTCGAAGACGCGGCAATCAACGCCGCGACGGGCGAGAGCCGCCGCGAGCGCCATGCCCCCGACGCCTCCGCCGACGATGGCCACGTGCATGCCGAGGATGTGGCATGGCCCGTGAACGCGGCGTGCGGGCGGGGTGAGGGTGGATTCAAGCGTTAAGGCTGACCGCCGGCGAGGTGGATCACGAGGTCATCGAGTCCATCGACCACGCGCGCCATCCGCTCATAATCGAGCGTCTCTGGGGTGTCCGTTGCCTGGTGGTAGTTCGGGTTGCGGAACGGCGCGGTGCCCGTGATCATCACCGCCGGGTACCCCTCCTTCCAGAACGACCAATGGTCGGACCATCCGACCCCCGGGAGCAGCGACGGCAGCGCCGCCCCTTGGCTTGGGAAGGGAGTCTGCTCGCGCCAGCGTCCGACGCACGAGCGCACGAGCGACCGGTTCGAGACGTTGCCGACGATGCCGATGAAGTTGCCCGTGTCTGGGTAGCACAGGGAGAGCGGCGGCGGGTACTTCTGCGAGCCGCGTTCGTCGCTGTAGTAGCCGATCGATTCGAGGCTGAGCATCGCGACGATCTCGTCCCCGTCCGCCCGGCACTTCTTCGCGTAGACCCACGAGCCCATGTCGCCGGTCCAGAATGCGGGCGGCTCCTCGTTCACGAAGAACGCGAACCGGATCGTGCGCGGCTGCGGGGTGCCCGCGAAGTGACGCGCGAGCGCGAGCGTCGCGGCGACGCCCGAGGCGTTGTCGTCGGCCCCCGGCGTGCCTTGGTACGTATCGAAGTGGGCGCCGACGAGAATGACCTCGTCCGGATGCGACGTGCCCGGCAGCACGACGTCGATGTTCGGCACGGTCGTGCCGCGCTGCACGAAGCTGTGCTCACGCGGCGTGTACCCGGCCGCTTCCAACTCGCGCCAGATGTGCTGCGCCGACTCGGCGAATGCGCGCGGGTAGAACGTGGACCGCTGACCGATCGTGCCGGCGAGCATCTGCACATCGCCGCGGAGTTGGTCCGCAGTCGCCCGCTGCGGGTCAGTGAGAGGCGAGAGTTCGCCGGTGTGCGATCGGCCCGGCATCCGGATCATCGACCACCAGCACCACGCCAGCCCCAGAGCGATCGCCGCGAAGAGCACCGCAAGCCGCTTTGCCGCCTTGCGGGTGATGAGCCGGAAGCGGGGAGGCTTCGCAACCGGAGCGGTAGAACAGGAGTTGGACATGAATTAGCGTATACTAACCACCGTGTGATGGTTCGTTCGCGGGCACAGGATTCTGCGATTTCGGCGGGATCAGGGGCTGATTCCCCTCGATCACCTCGCGAACCGTCGGCGGCGGCACCAGCGGCCACCACACGGCGCACTCAGGGCACCGCCTGGGCCCGAAGTCGAGCCCGGCGCCGCGCAAGACGGGATCCGACGGCACGCTCGCGAGGTCGTAGTCACAGTCCGGGCACCGGCCCGCGGCTTGGCGGCTGTCGCAGCGAACACTGAGTCGTCGTCGATTGATGTGGACAACCGCGCCGATGACCGCGGCGAGGTACAACAGCCCGG
The DNA here is from genome assembly GCA_035628115.1 of Phycisphaerales bacterium. Taxonomy (GTDB): domain Bacteria; phylum Planctomycetota; class Phycisphaerae; order Phycisphaerales; family UBA1924; genus BJHL01. The sequence continues at coordinate 200,342 of DASPKL010000014.1, forward strand.
TAAACACGGGCGGCGCTCTGAAAATGATGGCGCTGGCCGCGAGCATGACGAACGCCATTCCGAACGCGGTCTGATGCCATCGCTGCCTGACGGGGTCGGCCGTGACATCTCGCGCACGCGTGGAACTTTGAATTGACCGATGAAGGCGGCTCCGTGACTGCACGAGTGTGCTCAGAGAACGGACAGAATTACCGTCAACGACCGCTCCCCCCGCGACGCGGTCGTGAAGCCACTCGACTGGCGAGGTGCGCAACCATCGAACGGCGCCGAGCTGCCGGTTGTCGTGCCAAGGCATCCATGCCGAGCAGACGATCACCGCGCCGCACACGAGCTGCACGATTGTGGCCGGTGTATTCCCGAGACTCCGGAGCGCGAGGATGACGGCCAGCGGCACGCTTCCCAGCAAAAGAACCTGCAGCACGGCCCGTACCACCCGGCGCCGCCTTGATGTTGCTCCGCGGGCGCGCGAGAAGCGGAGCGCCCCCCGTCGCGGAGCGTCCTCGAACGCTTCGCGGATCGGCCGATGACGGCGCTCCTCGTACGCCTCCGCGAGCGCAACACGGTCGAGAATGGACGTGGGCCCGGGCACGGCGACCAGTGTACTGCGACGGCCGTGTTATGAACCGCGTGGTTGGCCGCCCATGACAGACAAGCGTGATTGACAACCTCTTGTTTTCCGGTATCATCCACGCACGCGGTGGATCGGCCACCGCAGCCCCTCCGGAGGACCGATCATGCTTGCATCGCAATCCACTCCGACGCCGGGCTCGCGCGCCGCTTGATCGTTTGATCGCGGCCCGATCCTTTCTTGAAAAACAGGCTGAACCAAGACCGATGACCGTGCGCGCACGTTCGTAACCGTGCGCCGCACACGGGAGTGTTCTCTCGATGAACCGCAATGATTCGCGGCAGCGGTGGCGCGCGCTCTGCGCGAGCCTCGGGCCGGACGACGGTGTGAATCCAAAGGACGATAGAAAGGCGGCGTCGCGCGACGCTGCTCACGGATGGAAGGACAAGCAACTGTGCGTCCACGCGGCCAGAGCGCTCGGCGCGGAGATCGCGCGGTTGCGCTCGGTCGAGCAGCTCGGCGTCGCGCTCGTCGCCGTCGAGGCGCCCGACGGCCCGGTGCGCCTGCGCGTCGTGTGCGCGTTCGACCCGCGGCGGGCGGACGAGGCCGCGGCCATCGCCGCGCTCAATGCGGCCAAGGGAATGCTGCGCGCGTCGATCGCCCGCGCGATCGTGCGCAAGCGCGTGCCCGACATCGCCTTCTCGCTCATCCCCGCCGATGTGCTCGGGGGACTGGAGGAGACCCCATGAGCGAGCCCGCGAGTCTCCGCGTGTGGCTGGCCGAGCCCTTGTCGTCCGAAGCCAAAGAACAGGTGGAACGTGCGCGCACGCTTCCCGATGTCGTCGCCGTCCGTGTCATGCCCGACGCGCACGCGGGCGAGCGAGTCTGCAACGGGTGCGTCATCGCATCGACGCGGCTCGTGTACCCGATGGCCGTCGGTAGCGATATCGGCTGCGGCTTCACGGCCGCGGCGCTCGGAGTCGCGGCGGACGCCTTCGTCGGCGAACGCGGCGAAGCGGCGCTGCGAGCCATCAGCCGCGCCGTGCCCATCATCCGCCACCGGGGCGGACACGCGCCGCCGGCAGATCTTGATACTTCGGGACTCTCAGACACCGCGCTCCGCAAGGCCGCGGTGAAGGACGGTCTCGCCGAGCACGGGACACTGGGCCGGGGCAACCACTTCATCGAGATCGCCCGGGGCGAGGACGGCCGTGCCTGGCTAATGGTGCACAGCGGATCTCGCGTTCTGGGACAGATCGTGACCGCCCGCTATCTCCGGCGTGCGGGCGAGGCCGAAGCTCTCGACACCGGCGAGGAGGCGGGCCGCGCGTATCTCAACGACGTTGCCTAGACCGTGCGGTGGGCGTCATCCAGCCGTCTCGCGATGCTCCGCGCGTGCGTCGCGGCGTTGCGGGGCATCGCCTCGTGCGGGGTCGATGAGGCGAGCGTGATCGATGCGCCGCACAACACGGTCGATGCCGAGACGCACGGTGGCCGGGCGCTTCTCGTTCACCGCAAGGGCGCGAACGCCGCGCACGCGGACGGCGCCGTCATCATCGCGGGCTCCGCGGGCACGTTCAGCGTGCTCGGGACCGGCCGCGGGTGCGCGGACGCGCTGCGCTCGTGCAGCCACGGCGCGGGAAGGCGGCTGAGCCGGGGCGAGGGCGGCCGGGCGTTCTCCGCACGCGACGTTGGGCGGCAATTGCGGGGCGTCGTCTACGACAAACGGCTCGCGGCGAAGCTGACGCCCGAGGCTCCCGGTGTGTACCGAGACATGCGACGCGTGATGGAGGCGCAGCGGGGCCTCGTGCGCGTTCGAGAGCGGCTGACTCCCGTGGTGTCGTTCAAGGGAGTGTGAGGCGGCGAGACCGCGTGCTGGTTTTCGGTCAGTACGGCCGTCGCACCCTCAGGCCGCGAATCGAGCGGAAGTGTTTGTCGTTCAAGGTCGCGAGCTGGCACCCGAGCCGCACGCATGTCGCCGCGATCAGGCAGTCGGGCCACGATGTGCCGCCGGAGAGTTTTGATCCGCGCAGGAGTTCGAGTGAAAGAACAAAGTCGGTGTTCCGGATCGCCGCCCGCCGCAGGGGTTCGAGACGCGACGTGATTTCGGAGAGGTGCCGACTATCTCGCGCGCCGCTGAGGAGTTCGGCCTCGACGACCGGGTGGAGGAGAAGGTCGCCCGCGATGGACGAGACGTAATCGGCAGCCGAAGCACTCCCTCGCCAGAGGTCGATCATGACCGATGTGTCAACGACGACCTTCGTCAACGGCGCGTCTTCCGCCGTGCGGCGTTGCGGCGCAGCTCATCGGCGATCTCCGCGGACGAACGGCCCTTCCAGTCCGGCCGCTCGCGCTCGACGCCGATCATCGCCTCGATCGCGATCTTGACCGGCGTGCTGCGCCGCACAGCCTTCACGCGTGGCTTTCGCGATGACTTCCCTTTGCGGACTTCCACGGCGTCCCCGTCGCGGAGGCGCAGCGCCGTGGGGTCGCCCTCCAGGACGATCACGCCGTCCTTGAATGTCCCTCGCATCGACGCCATGAGAAATGCTAGCCGGCCGGGTCCAAGGTCTCCCGCTCAACGGTTCTTGCTGTCCCCCCGCGCGAAGATGCTCGCCACGTAGTTCAGCACGTCCGTCGCGCTCGCCTCGTTATAGCCGAAGTTCTTGATGAGCCGCTGCTTCACGACGTCGATCTTCTTCTGCGTCTCGTCGTCTACCACGCTGCTCACCAGGTTCTTGAGCTTGATCGTGTCGCGCTGGTCCTCGAAGAGCTTGAGCTCCAGCGCCCGGTACAGCCGCGCGTTGGTGTTGAACTCGAAGCGCTTCCCGTCGAGCGCGAGGGCACCGATGTAGTTCATGATCTCCTGCCGGAAGTCGTCCTTGCGGGATTCGGGGATCTCGATCTTCTCCTCGATGCTCCGCATGAGGCGCTCGTCCGGCTCGTCGTCGCGCCCCGTGTACCGGTTCTTGACCTTCTCGCGCTGCGTGTAGGCGCGGACGTTGTCGATGTAGTTGGCGCACAGGCGGCGGATGGCGTCCTCGTCGGCGCTGATCGCCCGCTGCACCTCGCCCTTGATGATGTCCTCGTACTCCTCCTTCACGACGCTCAGCAGCTCGCGGTAGCGTTTCCGCGTGTTCTCGTCGCTGATGAGCGAGTGGTGCGAGAGCCCCGACTCCAGCTCGTTGAGCACCATGAAGGGGTTGATGGTCTTCTCCTCGAGCGCCTGGCGGCTCACGAGGGCGTTGCTGATCTTGTCCTGGATGTACCGGGGCGAGATGCCGCTCATCCCCTCCCGCGGCGCCTCCTCCTTCAGCTCGCGCACGCTGTCCTCGGTGTAGCCGGGGATGCTCTTGCCGTTGTAGAGCTTGAGCTTCTGCAGCAGCGTGAGCCCCGCCTTCTTGGGCTCGTCCAGGCGCGTCAGCACCGCCCACATCGCCGCGACCTCGAGCGTGTGCGGCGCCACGTGCATGTGCCGGACCTTCTGCGGCCCGAAGTCCTTCTGGTAGATCCGGATCTCGTCGTCGAGGCGGATGTTGTACCCGACGTCGATCTTGATCGTGCGGTCGCGGAACGCCTCCATCATGTCGTTGCTCTGGAGACGCTTGTACTCCGGCTCGTTGGTGTGGCCGAGGATCACCTCGTCGATCGAGGTCTGCGCGAACTTCTTGGGCTTGATCTGGTGCTCCTGGCTCGCGCCGAGGAGGTCGTAGAGGAACGCGACGTCGAGCTTGAGCACCTCGATGAACTCGCAGACGCCGCGGTTGGCGATGTTCAGCTCGCCGTCGAAGTTGAACGCGCGCGGGTCGCTGTCGCTCCCGAACATCGCGATCTTGCGGTAGTTGATGTCGCCCGTCAGCTCCGTGCTGTCCTGGTTCTTCTCGTCCTTGGGCTGGAACGTACCGATGCCCACGCGGTCCTTCTCGGAGAGGACGATGCGGCGCACCTTCACGTGCTCCATCGCCCGCCGCCAGTCGCCGCCGTAGAAGGCCATCAGGTCCTCGTACACCTTCCGGCAGAACGGGTCCGGGTCGCCCACGATCTTGAGCCGCCCCTGGTGGTGCGCGGGCTGGTAGGCCGCGTTCAGGCGGTCCACCACGTCCCCGCGCGCCTCGCGCGGGATGAGCACCAGCGGGTCCTCGTGCATGGGGCACCTGAACTCGTGCGTCGCCGCGGCGACCTTGCCGTCGTGCGCGCTGGGCGAGACCTCGCACCGGTCGTCGAGCATCCAGCTGAACGAGTAGAGCGCCCCGTCGGGCGAGCGCGAGTACGCCTCGAGCCCCTTCTTGAGCAGGCGCGCGATCGTGCTCTTGCTGCTCCCCACCGGGCCGTGCAGCAGCAGGATGCGCTTGTCCGTGCCGTACCCCTCGGCCGCGGAGCGGAGCACGTCCACGAGCTGCATCAGGGCCGTGTCGAGGCCGAAGATCGCGTCCGCGCCGTTCTCGAACGGGTCGCTGAAGAAGTTGTACCGGATGCAGTCCTTCTTGAAGACCTTGTAGTGCTCGAAGCCCTGCGAGAGGATCGCGTCGTACAGGCGCTGGTACGCGTTGCGCGCGACGCCGGGGTTCTTTCCGCACAGCTCGAGGTACTCCCAGAACGTGCCCGACCAGTGCTGGTCCTGGAAGCGCCGTCGGTCGAGGCGCGACTCGATCGCGCTCAGAAGGTCCGATTGCCCGCGCGGAGGCGCCGACGCCGGGAGCCCCGCGCCCCCAAGCCCTGTGCGGAACTCGTTCATGGCTTCGTCTCCCATCGCACCACCGCCACGCGGCCGGACCGGCGCAAGCGCCCGTGTCTTCCAGACCTATCGGCCCGCCCGACGCCCGGCACCACGCCCATGCACCGACAATCCGCGCCCAACATGAAATACGTCCGAGAAGGGCACACGGATCGCGCCCACACACGCGCCGCGACGTATGTTTCGGGCTCGTGCGCGTGCTGATCCTGCACAACCCCGCCGCGGGCCGCGGGCGTGGCGCGACGATCGCCCGCGAACTGGCGTCGCTCCTCGAGCGGGACGCCCACCGGGTGGTGACGCACGGAGTAGGGGCGGCGAGCGCCGACCCCGCGGCGCTGCTGCGCGAGCGCGCGGCCGATGCCGAGATTCTTCTGATCGCCGGCGGCGACGGCACCGTCCACCACACACTCCCGATCGCGACCGAGCTCGGCAGACCCGTGTTCCACGTGCCGCTCGGGACGGAGAACCTCTTCGCCCGTCACTTCAACATGCGTGCGCACGCGCCGACGATCCGCGACGCGCTACGGGAGCGCCGTATTGCCCGTGTAGACGCGGCGACGCTCAACGCCGATGGCGCGAGCCGCATGTTCTGCCTGATGGTGGGCGCCGGGCCGGACGCGGGCGTGATCCGCCGACTCTGCGGAGCGCGTCGCGGACCGATCTCGCACCTCTCGTACCTCGGGCCGATCCTGCGCGAGACGATGAGCCCCCACATCCCGCGCATCACCGTCGACGTGGACGGCAAGCGCGTCGTCGATGCGCGCACCGGGCAGCTGGTCGTCGCCAACTGCCGCGAATACGCGGTCGGGCTCAACCCCGCGCACCGCGCCTGCATGCGCGACGGGCTCGTCGACGCCGTGTTCCACCCCGCGCCGGCCGGGGCGCTCGGTAGCCTCTTCGCCGGCGCGTGGATGGTCGCGTCGTGCCTGCGCGTCTCGGGCGACGGACGCCTCGGCTGTGTGCACGCCAGCGGCTCGCGTGTGCGCGTCATCATCGACCACGCCCGACCGACAACCCAGGTGGACGGCGAACTCGGCCCCGCCGCCCGAGAGATCGAGATCGCGGTCGTCCCGCGGGCGCTGCGCGTGCTCCTCCCGCCCGGAACGTCCGCGCCCTGAGCATCTATGGTTCGGTGTGCCCGGCCAGACCCTCACCGTCGAAGTCGCGGACGCCACCGGCCGACTCTCGGACCAGCAAGTCGCGTATATCGCCAGGTTCGTCCACGCTGCCGCGAATCTCCTGCGCGTTTCCGGCCAACTCCGCGTCCGTGTCGTTGATGACGCCGAAATGGCGACCGCCCACGAGGAATTCGCCGGAGTCCCGGGAACCACGGACGTCCTGACGTTTGACCTCACGGACCCCGAACAAATCCCCGACGGCCGGCCGCTGTTGACGGCCGAAACACTATTCGACGCTCGTCGTCCCCTCGAACCGGTGGAGTCCGACATCTTCATCTGCGTCGATGAGGCCGGTCGGCAGGCCGCCAAGCGAGGATACTCTGTCGAGCGGGAACTCCTCCTCTATGTCGTCCATGGCCTCCTGCATTGCTTGGGGCTGGACGACCATGACGAGGAGGACTTCTGGTTGATGCACCGGATGGAGGATGTCATCCTGGAACGCATCGGGGTGGGGCGGACATTTGCGGGCGACGAGCGCGCAAACAGTGATGGCACAGGAAGTTGCGGCTAGGGAAGGTGGCGGGCGCGGTGACGGGTGAACTGTGGATCGGTGCGGCCTTGGCGGCCTTGGTGCTGAGCGCGATTTTCTCCGCGCTCGCCCAGAGCCTGCGGGATCTCTCTCGAACCACACTCGAGGAAATCGCCACGATCCGAAAGAAACCCGCCGCGGCGGCCCGGGTTGCCAGGATCTTGGACGACGTCCCCGGACACGCCTCCGCCATCGCGCTGCCGCGGGTTGTATGCAACCTGATGTTTGTTGTGGCTCTCGTGGCTTGGCTCCGCCACGTCCGTGAGGCAACGCAGGCGACGTGGATCGAGATCACGATCGGCGTTGCCCTCGCCTCGTTCCTGCTCTGGGTCTTCGCGACGGTGCTCCCCACCAGCGTGGCGCGGCATGCGGGCGAGCAGGTCGTCTATGCCTGGTCGCCCCTGCTCCGGCTCGGGTACTTCATCGCGGCCCCGTTCCGCCCGCTGATGCGGCTGATCGACGAGGCGGTCCGGCGTCTCGCGGGCAAGACCAACGAGGACCAGGACAAGGCCATCGAGCAGGAGCTCCTCAGCGTTGTCGAGGACGCGAAGGAAGAGGGAGCGTTCGACGACGCAGAGCGCGACATGATCGAGGCGATCGTCAAGTTCCGTAACAAGACGGTCGCGCAGGTCATGACCCCGCGCACCGAGATCGAGGCGATGCCTCTGTCCAACGACCTCTCGCGCGTCACGGCCTTCATCCGCGAGGTCGGGCACTCGCGCATCCCGGTCTTCGAGGGCGATCTCGACCACGTCGTCGGCGTCTTCTATGTGAAGGACCTCATGAAGTGGCTCGCGGGCGACGGGGGCGGCAGCCGGAACGGCAAGCCCTTCGAACTGCGCTCGCTGCTGCGCCCGGCCCTCTTTGTGCCGGAGACCAAGACGATCCGAGAGCTCCTTCCGGAGCTCCTCGCCAAGCGCGTCCACATCGCTCTCGTCGCGGACGAGTACGGCGGCACGGCGGGGCTCATCACGATCGAGGACATCGTCGAAGAGGTCTTCGGCGACATCCAGGACGAGTACGAACAGCCCGAGGACACCTCCATCGAGATCAAGGTGGACGAGGCGTCGCGCACCGCCGAGATCGACGCCCGGGCGTCGATCGACGACGCCAATTACGCCCTCCGCGCAACGGGATTCCAGTTCCCGACGAGCGAGGATTATGAGACGGTGGGGGGGTTCATCACCGTTACGCTCGGCCGCATCCCGGCGACCGGGGAGTCGTTAACCCACGCCGGTTCGACGATTGTGGTGACCGATGCACAGCCCACCCGCGTGACCCGCGCCCGGCTTGAACTCCCGCAGCCCGACGCCGACGACACGCTGACGCGAGTCATCCACGCCGGCGAGAAGTAGGCCGAACGCATTGCGACTGAGTCTCACTCGTTCTACAATCAGCCACCCGTTGCACGACCGATCGATAGCGGACAGGACGGTCCGCTGTGCCCGGCGACCCAAATGGCTGACACCACGACATCGACGACCCGCACCGTCTCCCTCTCCTGCCTCCGGCGCGGGCAGACGGGGGTTGTCTGCGAGGCCAACGTCCCGGCGCAGGACGCCGCGTACCTGCGGGCCATGGGCCTGCGGCCCAACGCCAAGGTCCGCGTCTGCCGCCTGGGCGAGCCGTGCATCGTCGAGGTGCTCAGCTCCGGCTCCGAGTCGTGCGGCGCGTGCTGCCGTATCGGGCTCGCCCGCGAGCTCGCCGACCGTGTGATCGTGTCGGGCGTCGCGGAATGAGCGCGCCGTCCACAGTCCAGGCCGCCGCGCCGGAGGCGGTGCGCGTCGTGCACCCGCGCACGAGACCGCTGCGCGTCGCGCTCGTCGGCAACCCCAACACGGGCAAGACGACGCTCTTCAACGGCCTCTGCGGCCTGCGGCACAAGACAAGCAACTTTCCGGGGACGACGCAGGAGGCACGCAGCGGTCGCGCGGGCGACGGCGTCGAGATCGTCGATCTCCCGGGCGTCTACTCGCTGGAACTCGACCTGAGCGAGAGCCGCGTCTGCCGCGACGTGCTCGCGGGGACGCTCGCGCCCGCGGGGCAGGAGACGCGCGCACCGGACGCGGTCTGCGTCGTCGTCGACAGCGCGAACCTGGAGCGGAACCTGACGCTCGTGGGCGAGGTGATGCGCCGCCGGCTGCCGATGGCCGTCGCCCTCAACATGATCGACGTGGCGCGCTCGCGCGGCGTCGCGCCCGACGCGGCGGCCCTCTCGGGCGCGCTCCGCTGCCCCGTCGTGCCGTGCTGCGCCCGGTCGGGGGAGGGGCTTGACGCGCTGCGCGCGGCTCTCGCGGAGCCGGCGCTCCCGAACGCCACGCCCCCGGGCACGGTCGAGGGTCTTGAGGACTGGGCCGCGGCGACCGCGCGTTCCGTGCTGCCGGCGGGCGCACGCCCCCTCATCGACCGCGCCACCGACCGCGCCGATCGCGTGCTGACGCACCCGGTCGCCGGGCTCGCCGTCTTCGGGCTGGTGATGCTCGGGCTCTTCTGGACGATCTTCCGCCTCGCCGAGTTCCCGATGGCGCTCATCGAGGGCGTCTTCAGCGGCCAGGCCGCGTGGGTCGCGGCGTGGCAGCCCGCGTGGCTGCGGGTGATCGCGGGCGAGGGGCTCGTCGGCGCGGTGCGGCACGCCCTGCCCGACGGGATCATCGAGGACTTCCTCGCCGGCGGCGTCGTCGCGGGCGTGGGGGCGACGGTCGTCTTCCTGCCGCAGATCTGCCTGCTCTTCTTCCTCATCAGCCTGCTGGAGGACACGGGCTACCTTGCGCGGGCCGCGTTCCTCGTCGATCGCTTCATGCGGCCCTTCGGGCTCTCGGGGTACGCATTCGTCCCCTTCCTCTCGAGCCACGCGTGCGCGCTGCCCGGGATCATGGCGACGCGGGCGATCCCCGACCGGCGCGAACGGCTGGGCGCGATCCTTTCCGCGCCCTTCATGAGCTGCTCGGCGCGCATCCCCGTCTACGTGCTCCTCACGTCCCTCCTCTTCCCCGGCCGGCCGGGGATGCAGGCCCTCGCGTTCGCCGGGTGCTACGCCCTCGGCGCCGCGGCGGGGCTGCTGAGCGCGCTCATCGCGCGGCGGACGATCCTGCGAGGCCGCTCGCGGGCGCTGGCGATGGAATTGCCGACGTACAAGCGCCCGAGCCTCCGGTCCGCGGCGCTCCTCACGCTCGATCGCGCGGCGGTCTTTCTGAAGAAGGCCGGCACGAACATCCTCGCGATCACGATTGTGCTCTGGTGGCTGAGCGCGTACCCCAAGGTGGAGGCGCCGCCAGAGGCCGCGTCGATCCGCGAACAGGCCGCCCTCGCGACCGACCCCGCCGAGGCGGAGGCGCTGGCAACGCACGCGGACGAGCTGGCGGCGCGTGACGCGACGGCGCGGTCGTTCCTGGGGCGCATCGGCCGGACGGTGCAGCCCGTCTTCGAGCCCCTGGGCTACGACTGGCAGCTCTCCGTGGGCGTGATCGCGAGCTTCGCGGCCCGCGAGGTCTTCGCCTCGACGATGGCGGTGATCACCACGGGGGACGAGGACGCGTCGGCCCTTGAGCGCATCGCGGAGGCCAAGCGCGCGGACGGCGTGACGCCGGTCTTCACGCCGGCCGCGAGCTGGTCGCTCCTGGTCTACTTCGTGCTGGCGATGCAGTGCCTGCCGACGCTCGCCGTCACGGCCCGCGAGAGCGGCGCGGCGAAGTGGGCGCTGTTGCAGCTCGTCTGGATGTGCGGGGTGGCGTACGCCGCGGCGCTGGTGGTGTACCACGTGATGGCCTGAGGTTCACGCGTACGCGTGCAAGCCCGGCAGCAGCAGGTTCACGCCGAAGTACGTCCAGAGCATCACGACAAAGCCGACGACGCTGAGCCACGCGGTGACGAAGCCCTTGCGCTGGCCCGCGCCGATGCGCACGTGGATCACGATCAGGTAGATGATCCACGTGATGAGCGCCCACGTCTCCTTCGGGTCGAAGGCCCACCAGCGGCCCCAGCTGTGGTCGGCCCACCACGCGCCGAGCAGGATGCCCACGCCCAGCGTCCAGAACGCGAGCTGCAGCGCGACCATCTGCGCCGCGTCCAAGTCCGCGAGCGTCTTGTGGACAGGGGGGGCGGTGCCGTCCGCGCTCTCGCCCAGGGCCGCCGCGGCGAGCACGGGCGTCTTCTTCGCCCTGGCGATGTAGTGCGTTCCGAGGTAGAAGAGGCTCAGCACGAAGCCCAGCGCGATGAGGGCGTACGAGACGAGCACGGTCGTGACGTGGTACTTGAGGAGGACGCTGGTGTTGAGGATCGCGGCCTCGCGAGCGATCGCCTGGCCGGGGATCGCCGCCTGCGTCGCGGTGACGAGGACAAGGAAGCCCACCGCCGCGCCCGCGGCGCCGAAGAGCCACTGCCGCCGGGCGATCATGATCGCGAGCGCGACCGCGACGCCGAAGAGGGAGAGGCCCGTCATGGACTCGAACTGGTTCTGGATGGCGAAGCGCTCCGCGATGATGCAGCGCATCACGAAGCCGCCCGCGTGCATCGCGACGCCGCCGACGAGGAGGGCCGTGCCCGCCCACGCGAGGCCGCGGCGCGACGTGGCGAAGGCGATGAGGAGCGTCACGAGGCTGAGGGCGTACAGGACCCAGCCCCACTCGAAGGCGCGGAGGTCGTTGTAGAAGAGCTCGAGCGTGCGGCGCGAGGTGGGGTAGACGTCCGGGCTGATGGTGGGCAACGCCGCGGCGAGCGCCTCCGCGGCGTCGTTCGCCTTTGCGACGTCGAGAGCGCGCCACGCGGCGCCGAGCTCGAGCGCGGCCCGGCGCGCGGGGTGGTCGGTGGGCAGGGCGGCGACGTGCTTCCACGGCAGGTCGCGCGTCGCGGGGGGGACGAGCTCGAAGTTCGCGCCCTGGCTGGCGAAGATCATGAGGTTCTCGTCGGCGCGACTGATCGCCTCGAGCCACGCGGGCTCGTGCATGTGCATGGAGCGGAGCTCGGGCGAGGCGGCGTCGAGCATCCGGGGCGTCACGCGCCCGGACTTGAGCCACGCGTCGCGAGCGTTCTCGTCGGGAAGGGTGCGCTCGAGGATCGCCTCGCGCAGGGGGAGGAAGTTGACGCCGATAAGCGGCTTGTCCACGTAGAAGGCCGGGTCGATCGTCATGTCGAGGAGCGTGAAGAGGGGGTCGAAGTTGGCGACCCTCGTCCCCTTGCCCTCGCCGCTCTCGATGAGATCGAGGCGGCGCTTCCCGCTCACGCGCTCGACCATTTCGCGCGCCAGCGTGTCCAGAACCTTGACGCGCCCGGCGTGGAAGACGGCGACGCCCCGGAGGGGCGAGATGTCGACCGAGCGCGCGAACGCGGCTTTCTCGGCGACCGTGCGGCCGGCCTCGGGCTCGAAGTCCCCGAAGGGGTTCGCGAGGTCGCGGCTCTCGTCGCTTACCGGCGCGGCCTCCGGGTGCGCGTTGCCCGCGGGCGCCTGCTGCGCCGACGCGGCGGGCGCGAGCAGACCCACGAGCGCGGCGAGCCCGATCAGGGCGGCCATGACGCGCGGCCTGTTCCGTCGATGTACGGTCATCGCTCACCCTCCGCGGCCGCCGGGACTGCGACCACTTCGACGTTCGTCCTGCTTCTGGGCTTGATCTCGCCCCGCGCCGCGGCGTCGCGCAGGCGCTTGGACTCGCGCTGCACGAGGTAGGGCTTGAGGTAGAAGGCCCACGGGATGCCGAGGGCCATCAGCACGCCGCCCAAGGCGATAATGTGGATGCCGGGGCGGTTGCCCACGCCGAGGATCGTGAACTTGGCGAAGGGCCGGGGCAGGATCCCCGCGTCCGCCTGCGCCTGCGTCTGCACCCATCCTTGTTGGTCCCAGCCGGCCTGGCTGAGCTTGAACTGATTCGGCGAGAGGCCCGCCTGGATCTGGGCGAGGGCGTTGGCGATCCACGGCCGGTCGTCGTTCCACATGAAGGGCGCGCCAAGGGGCTCGTTGAGCCTGGTCACGTGCTCGTACGCGTCGAAGGCGGCGTCCACCGGCAGGACACGCACGACGGATTGGTAATCGCGCGGCGCGCCGCGGTGGTCGTAGCTGAGCATCTGGAAGTCGACGAGGCTGATCGCGAAGCCGGGGAAACGGTGCTGGAGGCGGCCGAAGGACATCGAGAGGCGCCGCCCGTCGGGCAGTGCGACCTGCGCGGGCGCTTCGCCCATGCCGATGTACTGCTGGAACGGCAGCCACTCGACCCAGCGCCAGCCGGGGTGCTCGGCGCTCGTGACTTCGACGGCGAGCATGGCGTGCTGGTGGGTGCCGACGGCGCTCTTCTCGCGCCGGGCTTCCGGGACCGGCCGGGGGCGCGTGACGCGTACGGCGTTGTCCCACCGCTCTCCGATTCGGAGGGAGACGGTCGCGGAGCGTCCGCCGTGCTCGCCCCGCACGATGTCACGCAGCCAGCCTTCGGGGCCGCCCTCGACCGCCGCGAGATCACCGATGACGCGGACACCCCCCCCGGGCTCGCGGACGATCGCGCGGGTCATGCCCGGCGCGGGTTCGTCGATATAGATGCCCAGGTGCGTCGCGTCGATCAGGCCGACGCGGATCGCGGGGTCGGCGTCGCGCCGGTTGGGGCGACCGTCCTCTTTCGTCCCGGCGACGTCCTGATTGATCTCCGGGAAGCGGTGGTAGACGTAACGGTCGAAGGTCTCGCCGGACGGCGTCGTGATCGTGACGACGGCGACGCTGCTGTTCGCGCCGCGGTACCCCTCGGTGATGATCGGGAAGGGGGGCTCGTTGAGCAGTTGCCGCACGGTGACGCGATAGCCGGTGTTGCCGAGCGTGAGGGGCAGGCCCGGCGAGACGGGGTAGACGCCCCGGAACTTCGAGCCGGGAATCTCGATCACGAGCGCGTGCAGGGTGTCGGCCGGGAGGTGCTCCGAGAGGTCGCGCCAGCGCTCGCCGGGCATGCCGCTCGTGTACTCGAGCGAGAGCGTCGGCGTGCCGTTGTCGCCCCGCACGATGCTCAGCCGGTCCGCGGGCGTCGTCGGCGCGAGGTGGAAGGCGAAGGCGGGCTTGTCGGAGACGTTGCCCTGGGCGTCCGGGAGCGAGCTGTGCAAGTACACGATGCGCAGCGGCTCGGCGTCCGGCGCGGGCGCGTCGAGTTTTACCCAGTCACGCGCGGCGTCGGCGTACGGCGCGTAACCGACGACGCGGAGCGCGATGTCGGGATCGACGACGCCGCCCTCGAGGGGCTCGACGGGAAGCGAGAGGTCGCGCGCCGGGCTGCCGTCTTCCCACGGTCGCCGCAGACCGGAGGTTGCGATCGCGCTCGTCCCGCCGATCTGATCGAGCCCGTAGGCGTTGTAGCGGGGAATGTCCGCGAGGGGCCGCTGCTCCCACGCGGGGCCCGTGGAGACGAAGAGCGAGACGCGCGTGTTGTCGTAGAAGAGTTCCTGCGGCGGGCCGCTGGTGGGCACGCCCTTGCTGTCTTGCTGACCGGCGAGGAGGAGCGTGTCTCCTTCGACCTTGAGGCCGGAGTAGTAGACGCTCCCCAGCGCGATCACCACGATGCCGGTGTGCACCGTGAGCACGCCGATGTTCTTGAAGTTGAACTCGATGCGCCGCACGGTGGCGACGACCATGTTGGCGACGAAGAGAAGAAGCGCGACGCGCAGCGGCCACCACGCGTAGTACTCGAGCTCGCTCATCTCCATGCCCGGGAGGCGGCGGATGGTCGTGGCGCCGTACTCCTTGACGAAGCCGGCGAAGAGGCGCACGCCCTCGCCCGAGATCGGGTCGTACCGCAGCACCGGCCAGACCGCCGCGTGCCAGAGGAGGACCGCGACGCCGGTCAGCAGGACGAATGCTCCCGCGACAGCGACAGTCCGCGTCGGGCCCGGCCGGTGCCTCAGCGCCCGCAGCACGCCCCACGCCGGCGGGCCCGCGATCAGGGCGACCGCGGCGACGATCGTGAGCCCGCACAGCAGATACGTGGGCGCGAGGGCGAGCAGGCCGACGGGGACGCTCGCGGAGACGCCGTAGAGGGCGACGAACGAGAGCAGGATCACCGCGAGCGTGATCGACGAGAGGGCGCGCAAAAGGGCCTTGATCGGCCAGAGCAACGGGCCTTTGAGGTGCCGGTCGTCCCAGGCGTTGCTGCGTCGTCCCTTCGCGCTCATCGGCCTCCGGTGCGCACGGCGTCGCACGCGCGCAATCGTATGTCGAACGGGCGCTGTGGATAGTCGATTTCAGCACAGAGGCACAGAGAAGATGAGCAGGAAGAGAAGAGGAAAACTGGCTTGAAGACGCGGGTGCGGACGCCTTGCGCCTCCGCCTCTTCGACCTAAACAATCTCTTCTCATCGATCTCATCTGCTCTGTGTCTCTGTGCTGAAATCGACCGGCCATTGCCCCGCTACCCGTCGCGCAGGCTGCGCCCGGTCAGATTCAAGAAAACGCTCTCCAGGTCGGGCTGGTCGATGCTGACGTTCGAGACAGCCGCGTCGGCGTGTATCACCCGCGCGACGTCGCGCAGCGGGTCGTCGCTCTCGATCCGTCGCTCCGACCCGTCGGCGCCGACGACGCGCACGACGCTCCGGCCGCCGTGGGCGCGGATGAGCTCCGCGGGCGTGCCGAGCGCGAGCAACCTCCCCTTCTCGATGATCCCCACGCGGTCGCACAGGCGGGAGGCCTCTTCCATGTAGTGCGTCGTGTAGATGATCGTCCGGCCCTGCTCCGCGAGGCCCCGCACGACCTCGAGGATGTTGTTGCGGCTCTGCGGATCAACACCCGCGGTCGCCTCGTCGAGAAGGAGGAGCGGCGGATCGTGGACGACCGCCGCGGCGAGGTTGAGCCGGCGCTTCATGCCCCCCGAGTACGTCTTCACACGGTCCTTGCGGCGGGGCGCGAGGCCGACGAGGTCCAGCGCGGCGTCCACGCGCCCCGCGGTGCGGCCGCCCGGGCCGTAGAGGCCGGCGAAGAAGCGGAGGTTCTCCTCGCCGGTGAGGTTGTCGTAGAGGGCGAGTTCCTGCGGCGCGACGCCGATGCGCGCGCGGACGTGAGGGTCGGCGGGCGACCCGGCCCCGGCGACCGTGACCGTCCCCGCGTCGGGGCGGATGAGTCCGACGGCCATGCCGATCGTCGTGCTCTTTCCCGCGCCGTTGGGGCCGAGGAGGCCGAAGACCTCGCCGGGGAAGACCTCCAGGGAGAGACCGTCTACCGCGCGGAGCGGGCCGTACGACTTGGTGAGGTTGGAGAGTGTGAGCATGCGGTGTTCCGCCGCGGGTGGCCGGGCGCGCGTGCCAACAATCCGGCCGCGGACGGCGATCCTGATTCGCCGTCGGCACGCCGAGCGTTTCGCGGGAGCGGAAGGGACAGGCATTGACCACGCCGCACGATCGAGTTCTGCGTTTCTGCCGCGTCGGGCAGGTGGCGATCGGGCCGGGCCAGCCGCTGGTGATCATCGCGGGGCCGTGCGTGCTGGAGTCGCGCGAACTCGGCCTCGAGGTCGGCCGCGTCCTCCGCGACGTGTGCGTTGCGCACGGGCTCGCGTACATCTTCAAAGCGTCCTTCGACAAGGCCAACCGCTCGTCGATCACATCGGCGCGCGGGCCGGGGCTCGAACAAGGACTCGCGTGGCTAAGCGAGATCGGGCGCGAGCTGCGCGTGCCGGTCACGACGGACGTCCACGAGCCCGCGCAGGCCGAGCCCGTCGCGCAGCACATCGACCTCCTGCAGATCCCCGCGTTCCTCTGCCGCCAGACGGACTTGATCGTCGCCTGCGCACGGGCCGCGGCGGCGCACGGCCGCGCGGTGAACGTCAAGAAGGGCCAGTTCCTCGCGCCGGGCGCGATGCGCGGCGCCGTGCGAAAGCTGCGCGAGGGCGGGTGCGACAACGTGCTCCTCACCGAGCGGGGCACGACCTTCGGCTACGGCCGGCTCGTGAACGACTTCCTCGGCATGGGCGACATGATGGCCCTCGACGTCCCGGGCGGGCCGCCGCCGGTGTGCTTCGACGCGACGCACAGCACGCAGACGCCCCGCGAGGACGACACCACGGGCGGCCGGCCCGAACGCGCGCCGCTGCTGGCGCGGGCGGCCGTCGCGGCGGGCGTGCACGCCGTCTTCATGGAGTGCCACCCGGAGCCCGCGAAGGCGATGAGCGACGCGAGCACGATGCTGCCGCTGGGCGATGCGCCGGGGCTGCTGGCCTGCCTCGCGCGGGTGCGCGCGGCGGTCTCGTGAGCGCTAGAACGGCTTCTTCGTCGGATTGACGACGACGTTGTCGCGCCCGAGCACGAGCAGGTCGGCGATCTCGACCGCTTCCTCGAAGCTCGCGCGGGCCTGCTCCAGGTCCGGCGCGCTCTGCGGCACGACGCCCTGCTCCAGGTGCTCCACCGTCGGGATCGCGTCGCCGCAGATGATCGTCGTGAAGCGCGGGCTCTCGAGGAGCAGCCCGGCGAGGCCGGGCGTCACGCCCGCCATCGGGAAGACGTCCACGTGCGGCGCGAGCGACGCCGGGGCGGGCTCGCAGCGCTTCAGGATCGCGACGTCGGCCTCGAGGACTTCGAGGAGCGACTCGTCCTTGCGCACGCCGCCCTGCGCGTCGCTGCGTGTGACAAGGTCTTTGAGCGCCGTCGCCAGGCCCGAGCCCACGACCTCGCGCTCGGTCTCGTGGATCAACCAGCGCGCGCGATCGAACAACGAGATGCCCCGCCGGCACTCGGGGTTGAAGCTCGTGAGGAAGACGTCCGTGACATCGCCCGGCGACAGGCCGGTGCGCTCCTGCAGGCGCGCGGCGATCACCTGCGGGGGCATGCCGGGATCGACGAGGATGCGCTTCTTGCCGGCGGTCACGAGCGTGGTCGTGGCGTGGCCGGTGCGCACCCCGGCCCGCTCCTTCCAGAGCGGGTGGGCGCTCATCGCCCCGATGCTGACGACGCGGAAGTCCATGCCGTGCGAGCGTACGGCCGCCGAGACGTCCCCCGTGCGCGGCCCGTTGTGACGCGCCCGTGACGAGCGCGGCCTCGATCGGGGCGTATCTCCATTCGTCCGACGAGCGCGGCCCGCGGCGTGACGAGGCCGTTACGCAACCCGCGGGGCCTCGGCCCGTCGCGACAGACGCCGGAACGCATATCCCGGCGAAGGAGACCGCCATGAACCGTCGCCTCGTCCGCCCCGTTCTCTCGTGCCTCGCCGCCGCGTCGCTCGCGATCCTCGCGGGGCGAACCAACGCCGGCGGCGAACACTGCCGCGTCATCGCCGAGTGCCCGCCGCCCGTCGATCCCTCGGGCGACCCGGGGCCGGTCGTCGATCGCGCGCCCGAGGTGCGGATCGCGCTCCTGCTCGACACGAGCAACAGCATGGACGGGCTGATCGCGCAGGCCAAGGCGCAGCTCTGGTCGGTGGTCAACGAGTTCCAGCACTGCGAGCGCGACGGGAAGAAGCCCGAGCTGCGCATCGCGCTCTACGAGTACGGCAACAACTCGATCTCGTCCGGCACGCGCTGGGTGCGGCAGGTGATGCCGTTCACGACGGACCTCGACCTGCTGAGCGAGCGGCTCTTCGCGCTCACGACCAACGGCGGGCAGGAGTACTGCGGCGAGGCCATCCAGCGATCGACCGCCGAGCTCGCGTGGCGCAACTGCCCGGGCGACCTCAACATGATCGTGATCGCCGGCAACGAGCCCTTCACGCAGGGCACGACGCACTACGCCGAGGCGATCGCCGACGCCGTGCGGCGCAACATCCGCGTGCACACCGTCTTCTGCGGCTCGCGCAGCGAGGGGATCGAGACCAAGTGGCAGGACGGCGCGGTGCTGGGGCGGGGCGGGTACACCGCGATCGACCACACCAAGGACGTGCCCGACTGCCGCACGCCGTTCGACGACGAGATGACGCGGCTCGGTTCTGAGATCAACACAACGTACCTGCCGTACGGCGACACGGGCGCGGAGGGCGCGGCGCGTCAGATGGAGATGGACCGGAAGGTGATGGCCGCGCGGCCCGCGTCCGCGCCCGATCGCGCCGCGGCGAAGGGCGGCAGCGCGTACCGCAACGAGAACTGGGACCTTGTGGACGCGATCAAGGAGAAGAGGGTCGACCTCGACGCGCTGCAGGACGCCGAACTTCCTCCCGCGATGCAGACGCTGCCGAAGGACAGGCGTGCCAAGTACGTGGAAGAGATGGCCGCGCGTCGCGCGGAGATCGCGCGCCGCCTCCAGGAGCTGGGCCAGAAGCGCGCCGAGTTCGTACGCCGGCAGGCCAAGGACGACGGTCGTGTCACCCTCGGCGATGCGCTCGTGGCGGAGATCCGCAAGCAGGCGAGCGAGACGGGGTACACGTTCAAGGAGTAAAGGAGACGGAGAACGGAGAGAAGGGTGGTTTTGGTTTCCCCGTTCTCAGCTCTCCGTTCCCCTCTTCGCTCAGTCCTTGCCCGCCTCCATGTCCCCGAGCCGGCGGAAGCAGGCTTCGTACGCGAGGAGGACCTTCGCCGCGGTCTCCGTACCCGCCCCCGCGGGGAGGGCGGAGCGGAATGTGTAGAGCTTCTGCTCGTCGCGGAAGTGCTCGACGCGGAGCGCCGGGCCCTCGTATTCAAGCTCTGTCAGTTCTTCTTGGAGCAGGTCTTCGATCTTGTCGCCGGTGTGCACGAGGTCCTGCTCGATGGACTGGCTGAGGTAGCGGGCGGGGGTCTGGAGCGCGATGTAGACCGACCCGCCGTCGCGGAAGAGGGCGTGCCACGCCGGCTCGGCGCTCGCCGGCGCGTGGCAGCGCAGCACGCCCCCCTCGGTCTCGACGCGGGAGAAGACCCCCGCGGCGCGAGCGCGTTCAGCGACCCCCGCGAGCATGGGCGTGAAGGCGTGGTCGGTGGGCATGCGGCGAAGGTAGGGAATCGCCGGCGGGCATGGATGCTGCTATCATCTCTTCCCCCCAAGCGCCCAGGTGGCGAAATTGGCAGACGCACTACCTTGAGGTGGTAGCGCCCGCAAGGGCTTGGAGGTTCAAATCCTCTCCTGGGCATTCGCAGATGGCCCCGCGCTCCGCCGCGGGGCTCTTTTCTTTATTCAGCAAGGACGGTCGGACGGCCGTACGTCACGCGGTAGATCACCCCGCCGGTGTCGTCGCCCACGAGGAGCGAGCCGTCGGGCATCTGCGCCAAGCCGCAGAGGCGTCCGATATGCGCCTTGCCGTCGTCCTGCAGGAAGCCGGTGATGAAGGGCTCCATGCCTTCGGGCTCCCCGGCGTCGCTGAAGCGGATGCGCACCACCTCGTAGCCAGAGGGGGGTTTGCGGTTCCACGAGCCCCGCATCGTGACGAAGGCGTCGTTCCTGTATTCCGCCGGGAACTGGTCGCCCGTGTAGAAGAGCATGATCATGGGCGCCGCGTGCGCGGTGTACGTCAGCGCCGGCGCCTTGTTGCGCGAGCGCAGTTCCTCGATCGTCGTGTGCTTGGGCGGTTGCACGCCCTTGTTCTCTTTTCCGTCCTCATAAGTCCAGGGCCACCCGTAGAAGCCCTCTTCCTCGATGCGGTTGAGTTCCTCCCGCTGCGTGTCGTCGCCGAGATAGTCGATGCCGTGATCCATGCCCCAGAGGCGCCCTGTCTCCGGGTGCCACGCGAAGCCGATCGTGTTGCGCAGGCCGGTGGCGATCACCGTGCGGTTGCTCCCGTCGAGCGCGACGCGCACCATCGCCGCGTGCTCGGGGTTGGATTCCTCGCACGCGTTGCACGTGGAGCCGATCGAGACGTACATCAGCTTGTCCGGCCCGACGCCGATGGTGCGGCGCGGGTGCTGCCCACCGTCGGGCAGGTCGGCGATCAACGCGACCGGATTGTCCACCAAGCCCTCCCCGTGCATCTTCGCCGCGTAGACCTCCTTGACGGTCGCCAGGTACATCACGCCGTCGTGGATCGCGAGGCCGTGCAGGCCCTCGAGCTTGAAGAGAGAAACCGCGCTCTCGCAGAACCCGTCCTTGTCGGCGTCCACAAGACGGGCGACGTCGTGCGTGTCCTTCCGCGTGACATACACGGCGCCGTCCGGGTCCACGGCGATGATCCGCGGCTCGCCCAGGTCCTTCGCGAAGGGCTCGATCCGAAACCCGTCGGGGAGGGTGAGTTTCGCCAGCCGGTCGGCGGTCGCCGCGACGTGCCTCGGCCGGAGCACGTTCCCCTTGATCTCCAACTCCACGGTTTCCGGCTGCGCGGGGGCGATGAGGGCGAGCCAGGCGGCGACGGCGGTCGAGGCGGTCAGCACGGGGGGCCTCCGTTCCGGCGGCGTGCGGCCGCCTTCCCGGACTTGGTTATGCGGCGTGTGAGAAGCCGGTGAGGGCGATATCAAACAGGGGCGGGCATCCCGGGGGTCGCCGCGGGCGCTGCGGTCTGAACCGGCCGCGGCGAGGGACCGATAGACGCACGGGAGAGGAGCGACGCCGTGCGGGTGCTGGTTGTCGACGATTCCAAGACGATGCGAAGCATCCAGCGCGCGGTGCTCGAGAACCTCGGGCACACCGAGGTGCTCGAGGCGACCGACGGACAGGATGCGGTGAACAAGGCGCGGGCCTTCCGGCCCGACCTGATCCTCGTCGATTGGAACATGCCGGTAATGGACGGGCTTTCGTTCGTCAAGGCGTGGCGGGCGACGAACAAGAACACGCCCATCATCATGGTGACGAGGGAGTCGGAGAAACGCCGCGTGGTCGAGGCGATCGCCGCCGGTGTGAACGGCTATGTCGTCAAGCCTTTCACGCCCGACTTCCTGAGCCAGCGCATCGAGGAGACACTGGCCAGGTGCGGCGTCGGGGCGTCGCGCGGGTGAGGGGTCTGTCCGGTGCTTCTTCGACGGCCGTGAGCCGCCGCGGCCTCGTGGGAAACACGGGCGGAAACGCCGCGCGGTCCTTTACTTCCGGGCCGCATGGCCGCACAATGGCCCGATGACCACGCACGCCGCTGCGTCGCGTCGCTCTCCCAATCGACCAACCGCCCCGCGACGCCTGATCGGCGCCGGTGCGGCGGCTGCGCTATTGCTCGGGCTCGCGGCGTGGGCGCAGGAACAGCCGGCGCCGACCCCGCCCGCCGACCAGCCGCCGGCGGAGATTCAGCCGGAACCCGCGCCGCCCGGGCCGGCCCCCCCGGCCGCGGCGGTCGCCGTGCCGCCCGCGGACGAGCCGCGCGAGACGGAGTTGATCCTGAGCGACCAGCAGCGGGTCACGGGCGTGCTCGTCGACGCCAACAGCACGAGCGTCGTGCTGATGATCGACGGGGTGCGAACGACCTTCCCCGCCGCGCAGGTCCAGTCGAGGCGAGCCCTGCCGACCGTGGAGGAGCGCTACGCCGTGCTGCGGAGCGCGATCGACGACGGTGACGCGGACGCGCTGCTCAACCTCGCGCGCTGGCTGCGCGACCGCAAGCGCTACGGCCTGGCGCTGCGCGAGGCGTCGCGCGTGCTCGAGATCGAGCCGACGAATCCGCAGGCCAACGAGCTCGCCGTCTACCTGCGCGAGCAGATCAAGCTCGAGGCGATCAAGCGCGAGCGCACCGCGACCCGCGACCCGTCGATGCGGCCGGTGGGGCCGCTCGTGGGCCCGCGCCCCGCGCCGCAGCAACGCGAGACGTTCCCGCTCCTGACCGACGAGCAGATGAACCTGCTGCGGGTCTTCGAGGTCGATCTGCGCGACCCGCCCGCGATGATCATCCGGCGCAAGACCGCGGAGCGCCTGCTCGAGAAGTACGGCGGCCAGATCGTGCAGGGGCGGGGCGTGGTGCCGGTGGCGCCCGAGGCGCGCGAGCAGTTCCTGCGTCAGAAGCCCGCCGAGATTCTGTCGTGGATGTTCGACCTCCGTGCACGCGAGTTCTATCCGGAGGTCGAGGTCCTCGAGAACCCGCGCTCGCTCCGCGCCTTCCGCGACAACGTGCACCGCACATGGCTGATGAACTCCTGCGCCACGACGCGATGCCACGGCGGCGAAGAGGCCGGACGCCTATACCTTTACAACCGAAAGCAGGGCTCGGACCGCTCCGCGCTCACCAACTTCCTCATCATCGAGCGCTTCAGGACCACGTCGGGCGACGGCCTGATCAACTACCGGGAGCCCGCCCGCTCGATCCTCCTGCAGATGGGCCTTCCGCGCGAGCAGGCGGCGTATCCCCACCCGGAGGTCAAGGGCGTCGGCAAGGTCTGGAAGCCGGCCTTCGATTCTCCGGACGATCCGCGTTTCCGCGACGCGGTGCGGTGGATCAGCCTCATGTACCCCAACCGGACGGACTACCCGATCGACTTCCGGCCCCCCGTCCCAGGCCCGCTCGAGACGACCCCGCCGGAGAGCGCCGGGCCGCGGTGATTCGGCGCAGAGCGTCCTAGACTCACGCGCGGGCGGCCCCGACGGCGCGCCGCACGAGGCATCCGTATGCAGCAACAGCGTTCTCTCCCGGGCGGCGCCCGCGTGCCCTCCGTGTTCGTCCTTCTGTCCGCCGCGGCGTTGACGGGCTGCGACAACCAGAGCGCCACGCACGTTGCGGTCAAGGAGGCCTCGCGAACGGTCGAGGCGACCGGTCAGCAGACATCGACCACCGACGGCTTCGTGAAGGGCGTGACGGGCGCGACCGGCGGGCTGGGAGACGTGAACGCCAACGGCTCGGCGGGCGAAAAGTCCGCCGCGGCGCTCCTCACGTCGCAGGCCGGCCTCGCGACGGGCGAGCAGGCGGCGGCCGATGCGCAGCAGGCGGAGGCGAACATCCGGCGCGCCTTGTCGCGCATCAGCGACCTGACCACGCAGTGGAGTGCGCACAGCGCCATCGCGATCACGGCGAACGACTTCGATCCGTCCGCGCAGATCCAAGGCCTCGAGCAGGCCGTGGCGGCGAAGAACCAGGAGCTGAACGCGGCGCGCACGCGCCACGCCGAGTTGAGCGACCGCGCCGAGGGCCTGCTGGGCCAGGCGCAGGCGAAGGCGGGCGAGTCTCGGACGCACCTGGACCGCGCGGGCGCCCTGCTGCAGCAAGCGGCGGAGAAGACCGCCCGCGACGGTGTGCCGCTCGTCGAGGAGGCGGCGCGGATCCGCAACCAGGGCGAGCGCATCCGTATCGAGGGCGAGCAGTTCCAGGCGCAGCACGACGTGCTGGCGCCGCAGGTGACGGAGGCCCAGGCCCTTGTGCAGCAGCTCGAGGCCCAGATCGCCAAGTTCGGCGAGGCGCAGCAGGCGCTCCGCCAGCGCCGTGAGGCGGCCGGCGCCCAGGCGCAGGACGCGCGCAACCGCGCGGACCAGACCGCCGCGGAGCTCGACGGTTTCGTGAACCAGTCGCTCGCGGCGTACAGCGAGGATTACAACACCGCGTTCGAGAAGGCTAGGTCGAGCTTCGAGAAGGCCGTGAGCGCGGCCAAGCAAGCCGCCGGCACGGGCGCGG
This sequence comes from Phycisphaerales bacterium, assembly GCA_035628115.1. Lineage (GTDB taxonomy): Bacteria > Planctomycetota > Phycisphaerae > Phycisphaerales > UBA1924 > BJHL01. Next base: position 224,698 of record DASPKL010000014.1, read on the forward strand.
ACGCCTTCACCTCGGGCAAGCTCGCCGCCGGCAACGCCCAGCTCTCGCTCGCGTCGCTGGTGCAGGGCCGCGCGGCCCTCGCCGACGCGATGGCCGCGACGCTGACAGCGGCCGCGAGCGTCGAGCCCCCCCTCCCGCAGCGAGCGGCGTACCTCTCGAAGGCGGACGAGCTGCGCTCGGCACGCGCGACGCTGCTGGAAGAGGCGGCGGCGGCCCTCGAGGGCGCACAGAGCTCGTTCTCCAGCGTCAACGTCCGCGGCAACCAGGGCGTCAAGGAGCGGCTCGACCGGCTCGCCGAGTTGATCGGCAAGAGCAGGCCCCGGTCCCCCGAGACGCCCGCCGGTGAAACCGCCGCTCCCGCTTCATCGGCCGACGCCGCGACGCCCGCCGCGACCGACACCGCCGCGGCGGACGGCGTTGACCAGGGCGCGAAGGACGCGTTCGCGGGCCTCGTCAACGCCCTCAAGAACGCCCGGTGGGACACAGTCTCCGGCTACTTCGACACGTCCAGCGACACGGGCAAGACCGTGGCGAGGATGATCGCCGAGTCGGGGCCGTCCGGCGCACGCGCCGACGCCGCGATGAAGGCCAAGTTCGGCAAGTCGCTCGTCGAGGCGATGGAGACGTCGGCGAACCCGATGCTCAAAGCCTCGGCGCAGCAGCAGAAGCAGATGGACTTCCGCTCGATCGACCTCGCGGGCGTCGCTTACGAGGCCGCCGGCAGCAGCGTCTACGCGAAAGCCCCGGGGCGGGAGCCCATCGAACTGGTCAAGACCGACGCGGGCTGGAAGGTGTCGCTGGCGCAGATCGAGCAGCAGCTCGCGATGATCCCCGGCGGCCCGGCGACGGTCGAGAAGATGTCCGCGGGTATGAACGCCGCGACGGACGCGTGGGCGGCCCGCATCGAGGCCGGGGAGTTTCCGGACGCGGACGCGGCGCTGAACGCGTACATGGCGGCGATCCAGGCCGAGATGATGAAGGCCATGCAGCCTCCCGCGGGCGTGCAGCCCGGCGGGGGCGGGGGCTGACGCCTTGAGCGAGGTCTCCGCACCGGGCCCGGAACTCGCGCCCGCGAAGATGCACCTCGCGTCGCCCGCTTCGCCCGTGGCGGGCGTCGTGGTCGCGAACGAGCGCTGCACCGCGGGCCGCAAGGCCGCGGGCTTTGTCCGCCACGTCTCCTTCGACATCTCGGGCACCGTCCTCGCCGGCAGCTTCCTCGCCGGCCAGAGCTTCGGCGTGCTCCCGCCGGGCGTTGACGAGCGCGGCAAGCCCCACAAGCTGCGCCTGTATTCCCTCGCGTCGCCCAGCTTCGGCGAGGATGGCTCGGGCGCCGTCGTCGCGACGACCGTCAAGCGCCTCATCGACGAGCACTGGGAATCCAACAGGCTGTTCCTCGGCGTCGCGAGCAACTACCTCTGCGACCTCAAACCAGGCGACAGGGTGCAACTGACCGGCCCGAGCGGCAAGCGGTTCGTGCTCCCGGCCCGGCCGCGGGAGCACGACTACGTCTTCGTCGCGACGGGCACGGGGATCGCGCCCTTCCGCGGCATGATCATGGACCTCCTGCGCGCCGCGCCGGCGTCCCGCGTCGTGCTGCTCATGGGCGCCGCGTACGGCACTGACCTTCTGTACCACCAGTGGCTGGAGGAAGGCGCGTCCAGGCATCCCAACCTCGTCTATGTCCCCGTGCTCTCGCGGGAGCGCCAGCCGGACGGCGCGGCCCCGATGTACGTGCACGACCGGCTCGCGACCTGCGAGCCCGCGCTCGACGTGCTGCGGTCGTCCCGCGGGCTGGTCTATCTCTGCGGGATCGCGGGGATGGAGATCGGGGTGCTGAAGGCGATCGCACGCCTCGCGCCCGGCGCGAGAGAACAATTTGTGGACGCCGACGCCGCAACCCTCGCCGAAATCCACGGTTGGACGCGGCAAATGCTGCATAAACAGGTCAAGGTCACGCGTAGGGTGTTCATGGAGGTCTATTAGCGGCCGGGCTCGCGCCGCGGCACGGCCTTTCCGGGGCACCACCGCGGTGGTACGATCGGGGCCCTTGCGTGCGGACTGCGCGGGCAGGGGCGACGGTCCGATTGTGGGGGCGGTCGGGCTCGGCAGCCCCCGGCGGCTTGAGCGCCGGGGCGAACAGAAGGAAGCTGGATGATGCACCGTGGCGCCATCAGGGTCGGGGTCGTTCTTGCGGTATTGGCGCTCGCCGGCGCCCCGCGCGCCTTGGCCCAGCAGGGCGGCCTCCCCGACGAGGTCGTCACGGCGCCGCAGCTTACCGAACAGCACACCCAGACGCTCAGGCAGTTCGTGCAGGGCCACGCCGCCGCGATGGGGACCGCGACGGGCGACGCAATGCGCGACGCCCGGACCGCCATCCTGCAGCCGCTCGCGAGGTCGAACGCCAGCGTCGCCTTCCGCATCCGGTACGGCGGCGTGGTCGCCGACGCGCTCGCGCCCTTGATGCAGGGCGGCGGCGAGCTCGCCCAGGTGAACGCGCTCGCGATCGCCGGGGAACTCGCGACGGACGACGCCGTCAAGCTCTTCGACGCCGGGCGCACGAGCGACAAGCCGGCGGTGCGGTACTCGGCCGCCGCCGCGGCGGGGACGATGCTCCGCAAGGCCGCGAACGCCGCCGCGGGGGCGAACCTGCTCAACGCGAACCGGGTGGACGAGCTGATCCGCAAGCTCGGGGAGATGCTCGCGGTCGAGCAGGACCCGCTGGTGATCGATGCGATCATGTCGGCGCTGGCCGCGTCGCAGGCGCTGTCGGATGCGCAGCGCCGCGCGGGCGTCGCGCAGCTCGCCGCGGGCGTCGCGGCGTTGGTCGACCGCCAGGCGGGCAAACCGTTCGGCGACGTCGTGCTCGAGGGATTCGTGCGCACGGCCGACGCGGTGAGCGCCGTCCTCCAGACGCCGGGCGCGGTCCCGCAAGACACGCTCAAGGAGTGCGGGCGGATCGGTCAAATGATGGTCGCGCACGCGCACCGCGTCGTCGCCGCGAAAGCGGTGCCGGCGGGCGCCGAGGGCGCATCCCAACGCGAGTTGCTCCGGCAGGTGACGGTTTCGGGACAGAACATCATTCTTCTTTCCGCCCAGAAGTTGAACCAGGGCATCGAGATCAAGCAGGCGGACTTCGGCCCGATCAGGAACGGCAACAACGCCGGCGACGCCGACTTCCTCAACCGGGCGCAGGATCTGTTGGAAGCGGTGACGCGCCCGCCGTTCAACCTCGCGCCCGTGAAGTAAGCGGCCGCCCCGCGCGTGCGAGGGTCGGGCGCCAAAGGACCCGCGATCCGCTTCGCGCAGTCAATCACCCGTTGCACAGCGGTGAATTTTCTGTTACACTCCCCCGTTCAGTGAATGGGGAGGGTCTCACATGATCGCGCTTCGGTGGGGGATCGTTCTTTTGCTCGCCGTGTTCGGGCTCGCCGGCTGCGACGCCGAGGTAACGCCGGAGGACGAAGTCATCGCGCAGTACCAGCGGGGCCAGGACGCGATCGCGGCCCGTGACCCCGTCGCGTTCCGCAACACAATGACAAACGAGCGGTGGGGTCGACTGGTGGAGGCCCAGCGTCTTGCGCTGGAGTGCTCCGCGAGCGAGACGAAAAAGTTGGCGCCGAATGTGCTCCGCATGGTCCTGATGTTCCGCAACCGCATCGAGCCCGAAAAGCTCGCTTCGATGTCGGTGGACGACCTCATCCTGACCATGATGGACGCGGGCGTGTGGGAGGTGTACGCGGAATACGGCATCGTGCCGCACCAGGTCACGATCAACGGCGAGACGGCCGAGTTGCAGCTCGGATCCGAGGTGGAGGAGCGGTCTTCCGGCCGGGTTCGCTTCGGACGGCGAGGACTCGTGCGGAGCGCCGTCAGTCTCGCGGCGGCGGCATCGACATCGACGAAGACAGAGCCGATCCCGGGCCTGGTGTACGGCTTCCGGAACATCAACGGCTACTGGTACGCGGACTTCACGGACGAGCAGGGAAGGAAGATGGACGAGGCGGCGAAGGCGGCGGCGGCGGAGGCCGGCGTTCCGGTCCACGACTTCCTCGCCGCGTACGAGGAAGAAGAGTTCGGCTCGATGAAAAAAGATATCTGGAAGCCGGTCGGCAAGAAAAAGAAGTAGCCGTCGCTCCGACCGTGTGAGGACAATTCAGGAAATCCGCAGCACGCCACCGTGTGGACGCGCAATCATTGCGGAGCACTCGGCGGGGGCCGAGAGGAGATCGCATTGATGTTTGATCGCACACCTCTGCGTGTCGGGCTTGCAGCATTCTCACTCGCGACGGGGTCGCTCTCGGCTCAGGTGACGCTCCGCGCCCGCCAGCTCCCGTCGCCCAACCAGCCGGTCTTTGTCGCGGCCCCGCCCGGGGACACCGGCCGCCTGTTCATCGTCTCGCGCCTGGGACAGGTGCGCGTCCTGCAATTGCCCGGCGAGACCTTGCTCGCGGCGCCTTTCCTGAACCTGACGGACGTCCAGATCTTCGATGAACGCGGGCTGCTGGGCTTCGCGTTCCATCCCCAGTACGCGACCAACCGCTACTTCTGGTTTTACTACTCACGCAGCAGCGACGGCGCTTCCGTTCTCGCGCGTGCACGGGCGAGCCAAGCGAACCCGAACGTCGCCGACGCGGCGACGATCCAGGACGTGCTCGTGATCTCTTCCGCCGCGCAGATCCACCAGGGTGGATGGCTGGCATTCGGCCCCGATGGCTTTTTGTACTTCGCCCTCGGCGACAACGCGACCTCGGCGAACGCGCAATCGACCACCTCGCTCCGGGGCAAGATCCTGCGTATCGACGTGGACGGCGCGGACGACGTCCCCGGCAACGCGGACGACGACGCCTTCCCCAGCCCGCTCCAGCTCTACTCGATCCCGCCGGGCAACCCGTTCGCCGGTGCCGGCGACCCGGGGCGCGACGAGATCTGGGCGTTGGGTGTACGCAACCCCTGGCGGTGCAGCTTCGACCGCGAGACCGGCGACCTTTGGATCGGCGATGTGGGCGAGGGTCAGCGGGAGGAGGTCAGCGTGCTGGCCTCAGGCCAGGCCGGCGCCAACCTCGGCTGGCCGATCATGGAGGGGAATCGGCCGTTCAACGGCCAGCCCCTGCCGGCGAACTACGTCGCTCCTGTGTTCGATTGGCGCGGCGCCGGGAGTTCGATCGACTTTCCGAACACCTGTTTCGCGGTCGGCGGGTACGTCTACAGGGGCAACGCCGTTCCGTGCCTGCGCGGGACGTACGTCTTCGGCGACGGGTGCGGCGGCGTGGCGAGCATTTACCGTGCTCCCAACGGCACGCTCAGCGACTTCACGGTGCGCACACCCGCCGAAATCACGGTGAGCCCCGCGACATCCTTCGGTGAGGACGCGTCGGGCGAGCTGTACGTCGCCAGCATCTGGAGCCACGCGGTGTACAAACTTGAGTTCGTGAGTTACACCGGCGCCGACTGCGACGCCAACAGCATCTCCGACGGCTGCGATATACGCATGGGCCTGTCCACAGACACGAACACGAACAGCGTCCCCGACAGGTGCGAGGGGCTCTGCACGGACATCGACTTCAACAACGACGGGCTGTACCCGGACAACAACGACATCGTTGATCTCTTCACGGTCTTCGGCGGCGGCGCATGCCCGGCGCAGGGCGTGCCGTGCGACAGCATCGACTTCAACGGTGACGGCCTCTTCCCCGACAACCTCGACCTCACGCACTTCCTCTCCGTCTTCGGCGGCGGGGGGTGCGAGTAAGGAAGTGCGTGACGAACCGCGCGTTGCGCGCACGAAGACAAACGGACGGCGCAGAACGGAACCCCGGGCGAGGCCCGGGGTTTTCGCTTTGTTGCGCGTGTTCTCCGCTGCGCGCGACGCACTTCGTTTCTACTTCGCCTGCTTCTTCAGCGCGCTGATGTCGACGTCGAGTTTCTGACCGACCTTGAGCTCGAGCCCGCCCGGGTTCGATCCCTCGATGTTCAGCGTGTCCGCCTTCAGCTCGATCGCCAGCACCGCGTCGTAGCGGCTCGGGTACTGCTTGAGCCGGTTCTCGTACTTGACGTTCGAGTTGTACCTCGGATCGATCTCCTTCTCGTCCGCCGCGCGGGGGGGCTCGGGCTTCATGTGGTGCATCGCGGTGATGCGCCCCGTCGCGTCCACGTAAATGATGTCGATCGGGATGGGGCAGTCTCGCATCACGAAGTTGAGCGGCTGCGGGCGCTTGAAGACGAAGATCATCCCGCCGTCGGACGCGATCTCCCTGCGGCCGGAAAGCCCTTTGAAGCGAGTGTCGTCGTTGAGCGCCATCTCGAGCTTGAACGTCCGGTCGCCGAGCTTGATCGGCGTCGTCGGGAGCGGCGGGTTCGCGGGCGGCGGCCAAGGGTCGCCTTCGGCCGTCGGCGTTGCCTCTGGCTGCTCCGCGTGGGGCTGCTTCGGCTCGGCGGGCTTCACGCCGGAGGGTTGCGTGGGGGGTTGCTTCGGGTCGGGCTGCTGCTGCGCCCGCGCGACCGGCTGCGCGGTCGGAGCCGGCTTGTCACCCGGCGCTTGATCGCACGCGGCGAGCACCGGCGTGAGCGCCGCCACCGCGGTGAAGGCGCCGACCCTTCCGGCCTGATTCAACCGATCAACCATGCGTCGTCCTCCGGCGTGAATGTCGCGCTTGTCCGCGGCATGGTACGAAGATCGAACCGCTCCAGGAATTCCGCGGCGGACATGTGCTCGCGCCGCGCCGAGACCCCACTCCAGAACGCGACCAGCCCGACAACGCGCTCGGCGGCGACGCCCCGCGCGCGGTACGCGTCCAGGCGCGTGTCCCCGTGCCGCTTGGCGAGGCGGCGGCCGTCCACGCCGCGCACGAGCGGCAGGTGGAAGTACGCGGGCGGCGGGCCCATCCCCAGAGCGTGGCGCAGCAGGATCTGCCTGCCGGCCGAGTCGATGAGGTCATCGCCCCGAACCACGTGCGTGACGCCTTGACGGTGGTCGTCCACCACGACCGCGAGCTGATACGCGGGTTGGCCCGGCTTGCCGGGGTCGCGCCGTGTCCACACGACAAAGTCCCCGACCGACCGCGCGGGCTCGACGCGTTGCGGCCCGGCGAACCCGTCGTCGAAGGCGACGACGCCCGCGGGCGTGCAGAACCGCCACGCGGCGTGCACGTCGGCAAACGTGGACGGGATCTCCGGCGGCCGCAGGCTCGCGGGGAAGGCGGCCTCGCGGTGCCCCTCGTTCGGCGCGCCCTGCGCTTCGAGCGCGAGGAGTTCCTTGCGGGTCATGTCGTTGGGATACACAAGCCCCGCCGCAGCGAGCTGTTCCATCGCGGTGCGGTGGTGGGCGATGTCGTGCGACTGGACAATCGGTCCCTCGTCCCAATCGACCCCGAGCCATCCGAGCGTCCGCACGGTGTCTTGGAGCACACCGGGCTTGACGCGGGGCGTGTCGAGGTCCTCGATCCTGAGCACGAGCCGCCAGCCGCGTTGGCGCGCGAGGGCCCAGTTCACGAGGAACGTGCGGGCGTTCCCCAGGTGAAGGGCCCCGGTGGGGGATGGCGCGAGGCGGCTGGCGGGCTGGACGGGCACGGCCAATGGAATGCACCCCGAGGGCGGGCCGGCCGCCCGCCGCTACACTCCGGCGTGGCCAGCGGCAACGCACCCGTGCAGAAGATGACCGAGGCGCAGGTCGAGGAGCGACTGGAGTCTCTCAACGACTGGTCCTTCGTCGGCGAGTCCATCCAGCGGACCTACCAGTTCGCGACATTCGTTACCGCGATGAAGTTCGTCGATTCGATCGCGGTGGCGGCGGAGGCCGCCCAGCACCACCCCGACATCCTGATCCGGCACAGCAAGGTCACGCTGACGCTGATGACCCACGACGCCGGGGGGATCACCTCCAAGGACTTCGACCTTGCGACCAAGGCGGACGAGATCGCCGCTCGCGTCGCGAAGCGTGCGGTGACCAACACCGCGAAGACCTGACCGGGCGCCGAGCGCCGGCGATCAGGCGTTCGGCGTCGGTCGAAAGCGAAGCCCCTTTCGCAGCGTGCGTGCGCCCGGCGCCCCATGCCGTCCTCAAAACGCCAGCAGCCCGCGAGGGACGCGGGCCGCCGGACGAGGGAACGACATGGTTGAGCCTTGTCTTCCGCGTGATCAATGGGCCATAGCGAGCCGGCCGCTCCCGACCGCCGCCTCCGCCGCGACTTCCTGGTACATCGCCGCGAACTTGGGGACGATCACGCTCTCGTCGTAGGTCCTGAAGACCCAGTCGCGGGCCGCTTCGCCCTTGGCCTCGCGGTCCGGGTCCGCGAGCATGGCGGCGATCATGTCGGCGATCTTCATCGAGTCTTGATCGACGATGCCCGCCGCACCGCTGCGCTGCACGTCGCGCCAGATATCGACGCCCTTGGTCGTGATGAGCGGGGTCTTGCTCGCGAGCGCTTCGATCAGAACAATGCCGAAGTTCTCCTGGCTCGTTGGGAGCACGAAGAGGTCCGCATTCTGATAAACGCTGACCTTCTCCTCGCCCTTGACCATGCCGAGAAAGTGGACCTTGTCGGCGACGCCGAGGTCGCGGGCCATGGCCTTGAGGCCGTCGATGTACGCGGCGTCTCCTGTTCCGGCCAGCGCGAACTTCGCCTTCACACCGCGGGCCTTCAGTTCCGCGGCGGCGCGCAGCAGGTGCTCGATGCCCTTTTTGTAATGCAGGCGGGAGAGGAAAAGGACCGTCGGCTCAGAATCGTCGCGCAGGCACGCGTGCTTGACGCGGGCGGCGTCCTTGCCCGGCAGGTCCCTGTACAGGTCGAGGTCCATGATGTAGGGCATCAGGAAGACCCGGCCCCTCGGGAACCACTTCCTGCTCTGCTCGACCTCGCCCTCCGCGGTGCAATGAACGCGGGCCGCCCCCTCGAGCAGCCGTCGGCCGCCGAGCGCGAGATACGTGCGCTTCTTCAGGGCGCTCTGGGCCATGCACCAGTCGTCGAGCATGCCGTGGCAGGAGACGACGTACGGAACGCCCGACGCGCGGCAGGCCGCCGCGATCTGCAGGTTCGGAGGGCTCCAGACGCAGTGCATGTGCACCACGTCGGCGTTGCGGATCCGCTCGCGGACGGCCCGCATCGCGCTCTGCGAGAGGAAACCGCCGGGTAGCTTCGAGCGTTCCAGTTTTACAACGCGCGGCAGGCGATTGCCGGGTTGAGCCGTCTCCAGCCACTCGGTGGGCGTGTCGAGCGTGTCGGTGGTGAGGATCGTGGACGGATGGCCTTCATCTGCCATGACGCGCGCAGCGTCGAGCACGAACCGGGGGACACCCCCGCCGCGCAGGTCCGTCGAATCGACGAAGTGAAGAATGTTCATGTTCCCTCGTTCCGCTGCGGCGGGTGCAACGAGGCCGGCCTCTGTGTGCCGAACGGGTCCCTCAACCCGTCCGGCGGCCGATCCCATCGCGTCCGGCGTGTCGTTCCTCACGCCGGGCCACCGAAGCCCGCCGAAGCGGGCCCAGAGCAACATGAACCACGCAGCCCGGAAAACCAGCAAAGTGGCGAAAAAACTTCCGGGATGAAAGGCGAAGACCGCGAAGATTGGTTATAAGACCTTTGGTATACCCGTCTCCTTCCCGTACCCTCGCCCATGCCGCGCGCCGCCGTCATCCTGCTCTCCGGGGGCCTCGACAGCGCCGTGTGCCTCGCCTGCGCGAGGCGAGACGGCTTCCGGCCGCTGGCGTTGAGCTTTGATTACGGTCAGCGGCACCGCCACGAACTCGCCGCGGCGGCACGCGTCGCCCGGGCGTTGAACGTCTCCGAGCATCGGACGATCGCGTTGGACCTGCGGGCGGTCGGGGGCTCGGCCCTCACGGCGGCGATCGACGTGCCCAAGCACGCTCTGGGGAAGGGGGAGGCGATCCCGGTGACGTACGTCCCGGCCCGGAACATGACGTTCCTCTCGCTCGCGGTCGGGTACGCGGAGGTCGCCGGCGCGGCGGACATCTACATCGGGGTGAATGCGCTCGACTACTCGGGGTACCCGGACTGCCGGCCGGAGTTCATCGAGAGTTTCGAGCGGACCGCGCGGCTGGCGACCAAGGCGGGGGCACGGGGCGGCGGATTCAACGTGCGTGCGCCGCTCGTGCGCATGTCGAAGGGGGAGATCATCCGGCTGGGCTTGTCGCTGGGCGTTGACTTCTCGCTCACGCACAGCTGCTACGACCCGGCGGTGCGGAACGGAGAAACGCTTGCGTGCGGCGCGTGCGACTCGTGCCTGCTGCGCCGGCGCGGGTTCGAGGAGGCGGGCGTGCCGGACCCGGCGGGGTATGCGCTCTGACGGCGACGCTGCCCATTTCCGAGACGTTCCTCTCGATCCAGGGAGAGGGCAAGCTCGCCGGCGTGCCGTCTTTCTTCATCCGTGTGAGCGGCTGCAACCTGCGCTGCGCGTGGTGCGACACGCCGTACGCGAGCTGGGCCCCCGAGGGAGCGCAGCGGACGCTCGACGCCCTCGCGGACGAGGCGGCGGCGAGCGGCGCGCGGCACACCGTCGTGACCGGCGGCGAGCCCATGATCTTCAAGCACGTCCCGGCGCTCTGCGACGCGCTGCGGACGCGTGGCATGCACATCACCATCGAAACGGCCGGCACCGTCGCCACGCCCGTCGCGTGCGACCTGATGAGCATCAGCCCCAAGCTCGCGAACTCCGCGCCGGTGAACGATGCGCGCGACAAGGACGGCGCCTGGCTGCGCCTGCACGAGGCGAGGCGGATCAACCCGACGGCGCTGCAAGCGCTTCTTGACCGGCACCCGGAGCGCCAGCTCAAGTTCGTCGTCGCGCGCGCGGGCGACCTCGCCGAGATCGAGGCGGTGCTGGCCCGCCTGACGGGATGGGACCCCGCGGACGTTCTCCTCATGCCCGAAGGGGTGAAGCCGCCCGCCGCCGAGACCAAGGCGTGGGTCGTTCACGAGTGCATCCGCCGCGGGTGGCGCTATTGCCCGCGGCTGCACATCGAATTGTTCGGCAACAAACGGGGGACGTGACCTGTTCGCCCGAACAGGCATCGAATGACGGGAGCCGCCTGCCGGCGCATCCAGAGAGAATTGAGCGGCGGCCCGGCGCGGGCTTCACCCGACGGGCCCCCTTTTCGCAATCGCGGAGCAGGAACCCATGGAAACAAGAATCGGCGGCGTGATCGCCGCGGTGTTGGCGGGATTGCTGGTCTTGGCGCCGGCGGCGGTTGGCCAAGGAGCGAACGGCTCGGCGGACGCGGACGCGACGCAGGAGGACTTCCGGTTCGCCCGGAGTCTCTCGCGCGTCTTCAAGACGGTGGCCGAGCAGCGCGAGGCGAGCGTGGTGCATATCACACAGCTGCGGCGCGTGCGCCCGACCGATTGGTGGGGGCGTCCGATCGGCCCGGCGCAGACGGTGCCGTCCGGCCTTGGCTCGGGCGTCATCATCGACCCGGAGGGGATCGTGGTGACGAACAACCACGTGATCGCGGACGCGGAGAAGCTGAAGGTGAAACTGAGCGACAACACGGAGTTCGAAGCGGAGTTGATCGGACGCGACGAGCTCACGGACCTCGCGGTGCTGCGCATCAGGCCCGGCGAGCGGCGATCGGGCGCCGCGGCGTTCCGCGCGGCGCCCTTCGCCAACTCCGACGCCGTCGAGGTCGGCGAGTGGGTCGTCGCCATCGGCAGCCCCTTCGGGCTCGACAAGAGCGTGACGGCTGGCATCATCAGCGCCAAAGGGCGCACGGTGACGCCGCGCGAGACGGGCATCTCGTACGAGGACTACATCCAGACGGACGCGGCGATCAACCCGGGCAACTCCGGCGGGCCGCTCCTGAACCTCTCCGGGGAGATCGTGGGGATCAACTCCGCGATCGCGAGCCGCACGGGCGGGTATGACGGCATCGGCTTCGCGATCCCGAGCAACACGGTGCGGGCCGTCGTCGAGAACATCCTCAAGAACGGTCGTGTGGTGCGCGGCTACCTCGGCGTCGAACTCTCCGCCGTGGCGACCGACGACGGGATGTCGCGCCCGGGGGCGCTCGTCGGCAGGGTGAGCGAAGGGAGCCCGGCGGCGAGAGCGGGGCTGCGGGAGGGGGACATCATCACCCGGTTCCAGGACACGCCGGTCACGGACGACCGCCGGCTGCGCACCGCCATCGCGCTCACGCCGCCGGGGTCGGAGGTCACGGTCGTCGTGCAGCGCGACGGCAAGGAGACGGCGAAGCGCGTCACGCTGGGCGACCGGCGCACCGCGATGGGGGGCGAGGTGGTCGAGGCCCTCGGCGTCACGGTGATGGCGATCACGGACGAGCAGGCCCAGCGGATCGGCCTCCGGCGACTGCGGGGTGTGGTGGTGACCGCGGTGGACACGGACACGCCCGCGCACGGCCGCCTCGAGCCGGGCGACATCATCGTGGCGGTCAACGACGAGGGGATCCGCACACCGGAAGACCTCGAGGGGGCCGTCGGGGCCGGCGATCTGGACCGCGGGATCCGGCTGAACATCATCCGCGACAACATGCGCGGGTATGTGGACGTGCAGCGCTGAATCGCGCCGCCGGGCCGGTGCGGCCGCGGAACTTGCGCCCGCCGCGGCCCGTATCTCCGCCGGGCCCCTCGGCGTGGCCGGGTGGCCGGTGTCCGCCTTGCGGACGTGCCGGGAAACTCCCTATGCTGTTGGGCCGGGTCGGCCCGACGGAGGCGCGGGCCCGGCAGTTTGGGACGGATCGGCCCGATCGGCGTTGGCGGCGCGGCGCGTGTGCGTCGTGCCGGAGGCCGGGGTCGGGCCAGCAGTAGAGCGAGGAAGCGATTCATGGCGGGCCGAACCAGCGCCTCGACGGGCGTCACCATCACCATCGTCATCCTGAGCATCTTCACCGTCGGCTTCTTCATCGCCTTCGCGATCTTCTTCAGCAAGTTCAACGACGCCAACGGCAAGCTCGAGCAGATGCGCAGCGAGAACCAGGAGATCATCGGCGCGGAGCGCAACCGCGACGACGTGCGCGCCCTGATCGAGCGCGCCAGACAGAGCCAGCGCACGCTCGTCGGGTACCTCGCGGCGCAGCGCGAGGAGACGATGCAGCGCATGACGGGCGACCGGCGCGACACCCTCGAGACGCTCGAGAGCAAGCTCTCGGGCCTCGCGGGCTCCGACCAGCCGCTCCTCTCGATGATCCAGGCCCGCGAGACCGAGCTCGCGCAGCTCCGCACGGAGCGCGACCAGCTCGTCTCCGCGCGCGACCAGGCGCTCGCCAACCTCAAGAACGAGCAGGAGCACGTCGCGACGATCACCGCCTCACACAAGTCGGCGCTCGACGCGGCCAACGCGCAGATCCAGGAGTACGCGGCCGCCGTCTCGCGCTACCGCGAGGGGACAGACGCCTACCAGGCCGCGCTGGCGGGCGACAAGGAAAAGATCCGCACCGAGGCGAACGAGACGGAGGACCGCCTCAACGAGGAGATCCGCCGGCTCACCGAGGAAAAGCTGATCCTCGAGGCGCAGGTCGCGAGCCTGCGCGGCACGCGCTCCAAGGACCTCTTCCGCGGGCCCGACGAGGCCACGCTCGTGGACGCGCAGGTCATCGGCGTGAACAACGCGGACCGCACCGTCGTCATCGGCGTCGGCCGCCGGCAGAACGCCGTGCTGGGCATGGCGTTCAGCGTGTACAACAGCGCCGCGGCGATCCGCGCGAACGACGCGGGCGAGTACCCGGCGGGCAAGGCGACGATCGAGGTGATCAACGTCGGCGAGACGACGAGCACCTGCCGTATCACGAGCGAGCTGCGCGGCAACCCGATCGTCCGCGGCGATGTGGTCGCGAACGCGATCTACGACCCGAACAAGCAGTATCGCTTCGTCGTCTACGGCGCTTTCGACAGCGACCGCGACGGCCTGGCGACGCCGGGCGAGCAGGGCGAGGTCGAGTCGATGATCCGCTCCTGGGGCGGCACGGTGACGGACCAGCTCGCCGGCGACGTCGACTTCCTCGTGCTGGGCACCCGCCCCGTCCTGCCCCCGCGCCCCGCGGGCACGGCGCCGGTCGAGGTCGCGCTCGAGTACACGCGCCGCCTCGCGGACGTGGAGCGATACGACATGCTCCTCAAGCAGGCGCAGGCCACGGGCATGCAGATCCTCACCGAGAACCGCCTGTACACCCTGACGGGACGCACGCCCGCGCCGATCGCCAGGCGCTGAGCGGCGGCGCACGGCATGACCCACGTCCGGCGGCGCAAGTTCCACCCGCTGGTTGACGGCGCGATCTCAATCGCCGCGCGCGGAGCGATGCTCCCCGTCTCGGTCGCGGGGTACGCGAGCGCGATGCGCGGCGCGGCGGTCCTCTCGCGCGTCTACGCGCGGGCGCAGCCCAAGTACCGCGTGCGCGCCACGGCGAACCTGCGCGACGCCTACCCGGACGCGTCGCCGGAATGGATCGACGCGACCGCCGCGGCGTGCCAGGAGCACATGTTCCAGTTGGGGGTGGAGTTCATCTTCACGCCCCGTTTGATCTCGCCGGCGAGCGCGCCGCGCCACCTGATCTTCGGCGACGTCGCCCACGCGCTGCGGGGGCTCGCGCAGCGGCGCCCGACGCTCCTGATCACCGGGCACATCGGCAACTGGGAACTGGTCGGTTATTCGCTCGGGCTGCTGGGCGTGGAGATGGCCGCGGTGTACCGGCCGCTCGACGCCCGCGGCCTTGACCGCTGGGTGAAGCGCTCCCGCGAGGCCAAGGGGCTCGCGCTCGTGAGCAAGTTCGGCGCGGCCCGCGCGCTGCCGAAGGTGATCGAGGCGGGCTACCCGGTGGGGCTCGTGGCGGACCAGTCGGGGGGCGACCGCGGCGTCTTCACGCCGTTCTTCGGGCGGCTGACGTCCACGTACAAGCTGATCGCGCTGCTCGCGATGCGGTTCGAGGCGAACGTGATCTGCGGCGTTGCGCGCCGGCTCCCGGCCCACGACCCCGGGCCCCGCCCATCGGATCGGCGGATCGCGACCATCGGCCTCGGCGGCGACGGGCCGCGGTTCGCGGTCGAGGTCACGGACAGCTTCGGTCCCGCGGATTGGGCGGGGCGGCCCGACCCGGTGTTCTACATCACGGCGCGCTACCGGCGCGCGATGGAGGCGATGATCCGGCGCGCCCCCGAGCAGTACTTCTGGATGCACCGCATCTGGCGCAGCCGCCCGCAGCACGAGCGCGAGAACAAGCCCTTCCCGCCCGCGCTGCGCGAGAAGCTCCTCTCGCTGCCGTGGATGACGCCGGCGGACGTGGACGCGGTGGTGGAGCGGAGCGTGCGGGACGCGGCGACGCAACGACTCGGGTGAGCGGTTTCAGCACAGAGGCACAGAGAGGATGAGATCGATGAGAAGACACTGGTTGGCTTGAAGGTGCGGAGGCTCGGGGCTTCCGCATCCACGTCTTCAACCCAGTCTTGCTCTTCTCTTCTTGCTCATCTTCTCTGTGTCTCTGTGCTGAAGTCTGGACTCCCGCGGCTCTCGGACGGTGCGGACGCGGGGGCATGGAACCTCGCCGCCGCCGGCTGAGTACAGTCATCCACGGCGAGCAGAACGGGTAGAACGGGATACCAGGACGGCCGGGCGCCGCCCCCCGCGCCCCGCGCCGCGGGACCCCGGCCGCCGCCAACCCGAAGGAGCCGCCCATGGTCCCCCGCGGACGCAGGCTGGAAGACGTGAAAGTGCTCATCGTCGATGACGACGCGGACGTGCTCGAGTCCTTCGACGCGGCGTTCCAGGCCGAGGGCGCTCTCACGATGACCGCGACCGACGGCAACGAGGCGGTGCGCATCTGCCAGACCGAGCCGCCGGACATCGTCGTGCTCGACATGATGCTGCCCCGACGCTCCGGGTTCCTGGTCCTCGAGCGCATCAAGGGGCACGAGGACAGCCCGCTGGTCATCATGGTGACCGCGAACGAGGGGCAGCGGCACGAGGCGTACGCGCAGAGCCTCGGCGTCGATTGCTACCTGCAGAAGCCCGTCCCGCTCAACCGCCTGCTCGACACGGCGGTCCAGCTCATCGAGGAAGACGAGGAGAACGGCGGGCCGGCGGAGTGACCGCGGGGCGCGTCAGACCTTGATGACCGAGTGCACCGGCGCGAAGCGCGACACCTTGCGTGCGCCGGCGAGCGCCGTCAGCTCGATCAGCACGGAGATGCCGACGAACTTCACGTCCGCGAGCTGAGAGACCATCGTCGCGCACGCCTCGAGGGTGCCGCCGGTGGCGAGCAGGTCGTCCACGAGCAGCACGCGTTGGCCGGGCTGCAGGGCGTCCTCGTGCATCTCCAGCCGATCTGTGCCGTACTCGAGCGCGTACTGCACGGCGCGCACCTTCCGCGGCAGCTTGCCCGCCTTGCGCACCGGAACGAAGCCCGCCGAGAGCGCCTGCGCCACGGCGATGCCGAAGATGAAGCCGCGGCTCTCGGCGCCCACGACCACGTCCACGCTCGATCCCCGGAACGGGTTCGCCATCAGCTCGACGGCGAGTGCGAGGCCGCGCGGGTCTCGCAGCAGCGGCGTGAAGTCCTTGAACGTCACGCCGGGCTTCGGGAAGTTGGGCACGTCGACGATGAGCGGCAGGAGGGCTTCCACGGCGCGAGCGTAGCCAAGTGGCGCGATCCGCCGCCGCTACGATTGCGGCTCATGGCGACGCCCGACAAGCAATCGACGCACGGCCGCGGCATCGAGGTCGTGGAGCCAATCGGCAAGCGCGTGCTCATCCGCAAGGACGACGACAAGAAGAAGACGAAGGCGGGCATCCATCTGCCGGACAAGGTCGAGATCCCGACGCTGACGGGGCGCGTGCTCGCGGTCTCCGTCGAGGTCGAGAAGGACGCGAACTACCCGATCGTGCGGTACGACCGCGTGCTCTTCCACCCCAAGCACGCCGTGCCCGTGGACTTCGAGGGGGACAACCGCCTCTTCGTCGTGCCGGTCGAGGACGTGGTCGCGATCTTCCGTCGCGAGGGCGCGGAGGCGGGCGGGGGGCGCGAGGGGCGCTGACCGCCGCAGGCCGTGAACCCCGCTGCCGCCCATCTCCTCGCGCCCGTCGGGGTCGAGCCCATCCGCGTCCCTGTGCTCGAAGCGCCGGGCGCGTGCATCGTGACGCCGCCCGGGAGCAAGAGCCTGACGAACCGCGCGATCCTTCTCGCGGCGCTCGCTCGCGGGGGATCAACGCTGCGCGGGGCGCTCACGGACGCCGACGACGCGCGCGTCATGATCGACGCGGTGCGGACGCTGGGCGCGGGCGTGTCGGCCGAGGGCGACGCGGTGCGCGTCGCGGGCGTCGGCGGCCGCTGGCGCACGCCGCCCGGCGGCGCGACGCTCGACCTGCACAACGCCGGCACCGCGGCGAGGTTCCTCGCGGGGACGGCGCTGCTTTCGGCCGAACCGATCACGATCGACGGGAACGCGCGGATGCGGCAGCGCCCGATCGGCGAACTAACCGAAGTGCTGGGGACGCTCGGCTCGGCGTTTGAGCACCTGGGCGCGCCGGGGTGTCCGCCGGTGCGGATCACGCCGCCGGCCGCTCTTCGGCACGCCGCGGCGGTGGAAGTCGCGACGACACAGTCGAGCCAGTTCATCTCGGCGCTGCTGATGGCCGGCGTCTTCCTGCCCGGCGGGCTTGCGCTGCGACTGACGGGTGAAGGAACGAGCGGGTCGTACGTGGAAATGACGCTGGGGCTGCTCGCGGACCTTGGCGCGAGTGACATCGCCATCCGGTGGTCGTCGTACGTCTCGAACTCCACGCGGGCGGCGGCGGCCGAGCAATCCACGCCCCCCTCGGGCGGC
>DASPKL010000015.1:0-245175 GCA_035628115.1 Phycisphaerales bacterium
CGAGGTGCCAAACCGCGCCGCCGCTATGGACGCTCGGGCGCGATCAGCCTGTTATCCCCGGGGTACCTTTTATCCGTTGAGCTACGACCCTTCCACACGGGATCGCAGGATCACTAGAGCCCTCTTTCGAGACTGCTCGACCCGTCGGTCTCGCAGTAAAGCCGGCTTGTGCTCTTGCACTCGACACACGGTTTCCATCCGTGTTGAGCCGACCTTTGCGCTCCTCCGTTACTCTTTTGGAGGAGACCGCCCCAGTCAAACTACCCAGCACGCACTGTCCTTCGCCCGGATTCACGGGAATCGAAGTTAGGCCACAAACCAAGCCAGGGTGGTATTTCACCTATGGCTCTTCCCGGGCCGGAACCCGGGCGTCAAAGCCTCCCACCTATGCTACGCAGTCTAAGCTCGTGGCCAATACGGACCTATAGTGAAGGTCCACGGGGTCTTTCCGTCTTGCTGCGGGAAGGCGGTATCTTCACCGCCACTACTATTTCACCGAGTCGGTCGTGGAGACAGGAGTCCAGTGATTACGCTATTCATGCGCGTCGGAACTTACCCGACAAGGAACTTCGCTACCTTAGGACCGTCATAGTTACGGCCGCCATTCACCGGTGCTTCGGTCGCGAGCTTCGCTTTCGCTGACCCGCTTCCTTGACATTCCGGCATCGGGCAAGCGTCACTCTGTATACTTGGACTTGCGTCTTGGCACAGAGCTGTGTTTTTGATAAACAGTTCCCAGACCCTTTTCTCTGCGGCCTTCCGTGAGGAGAGGCCCCCCTTCTTGCGAACGTACGGGGTTAACTTGCCTAGTTCCTTCACGACCGTTCTCTCGAGCGCCTTAGGCTATTCGCCACACCCACCTGTGTCAGTTTTGGTACGGGCTAAGCACCGCTTTTTCTAGTCACCGATCCACCCCGCTTCGGCCTCAAGGGCCTGGAAATCTAGTAATCCCGCGGAGCTTCTCGATGCGTTGACGGTGCCGGCTCAGGAATATTAACCTGATGTCCATCGACTACGCCTTTCGGCCTTGCCTTAGGTCCCGGCTAACCCTGGGCGGATTTACCTGCCCCAGGAAACCTTGGGTATTCGGCGACAGGGATTCTCACCCTGTTAATCGTTACTCAAGCCGGCATATTCACTTGCTGGCGCTCCACATACCCTTCCGGGACTGCTTCGCCGCACCAGCAACGCTTTCCTACCGCTCTTTCGAGCCCACAGCTTCGGTTCACTGCTTATTCCCGATCATTATCGGCGCTGGATTCCTCGTCCAGTGAGCTGTTACGCACTCTTTAAATGGTGGCTGCTTCTAAGCCAACATCCTGGATGTCATTGCAATCCAACTTCCTTTCGAACTGAGCAGTGATTCGGGACCTTAGCTGGTGATGAGGATTGTTCTCCTCTTGACGACGGATATTGTCACTCGCCGTCTATCTCCCAGGATTCCGCCGGTGGTATTCGGAGTTTGGTTGGTCCGGCTAGGCGGGTAGCCCGCTCAGACCATCCAGTAGCTCTACCCCCACCGACTACTTCCTGAGGCTAACCCTAAAGTTATTTCGGAAAGAACAAGCTATCTCCCAGTTTGATTACACTTTGAGTCCTCCCGTCAGCTCATCGGAGACCTTTTCAACGGTCACCCGTTCGACCCTCCAGGCGGTTTTACCCGCCCTTCAGTCTGGCCAACGGTAGATCACAAGGTTTCGTGTCTACACCGTACGACTTCGCGCCCTTATCAGACTCGCTTTCGCTCCGCCTCCGGCCCGGTAGGCCTTAGGCTCGCCGTACAGCGTAACTCGCCGGCTCATTATGCAAAAAGCACGCCGTCACCCTTGCGGGCTCCGACCGCTTGTAAGCACACGATTTCAGCTCTCTTTCACCCCGCTCGACGCGGTGGTTTTCATCGTTCAGTCGCCTTACTTGTTCGCTATCGGTCATCGAGGAGTACTTTGGCTTGGAGGGTGGACCCCCCATCTTCAACCCGGGTTTCCCGAGCCCGAGTTTACTCTATGGCCTTCCCAGCTTCCGGATACAGGACTTTCACCTTCTTCGGTGGCGCATTCCATCGCCTTCACGCTTCCGCTGGTTTGTCCGCGTTCGCTCGCCGCTACTGACGGA
Source organism: Phycisphaerales bacterium (assembly GCA_035628115.1). Lineage (GTDB taxonomy): Bacteria > Planctomycetota > Phycisphaerae > Phycisphaerales > UBA1924 > BJHL01. Next base: position 2,113 of record DASPKL010000015.1, read on the forward strand.
GTCGCTGTTGCTTACCTTTCCTGTGCCTACTGAGATGTTTCAGTTCAGCACGTTCGCTCTTCACCCCTATGCATTCAGAGTGAAGTACCCTTGCGGGTGGGTTGCCCCATTCGGAAATCCACGGATCACTGCCTGGTTACCGGCTCCCCGTGGCTTATCGCAGGTTCCAACGTCCTTCATCGCCTCTCGATGCCAAGACATCCATCGTGTGCCCTTGGAGCTGGTCACGTCAACCGGACGCCGCGCCTCGTGCCGTCACCGGCACGCCCGCTTCCGCTCGGCTGTTTTCCAACCCAAGCCTCTCCATGAGTGGGGAGAGGATTTTCAACCTTTTTCGCCTTGGCGCTGCAATTTACTACTATCGCTTGCAGCTATCGCGCGAGAAAACCGGCCATCACGCCGGAAGACCCTCTCGCGCGTTTCATCGCTTCTATCCGGTTGTCAAAGATCCTGCGGCGGTTGCCCGTCCGCGTTGTTCCGCTCATGAACAAAACCCATGAGCGGGAGAAGATGCTACGTCGTCCGTCCGCCGAGTCAAGATGGGTCGAAGAGATTTTCCTCCCCTCCCAACCCTTAACCCTTTGTCCAGAAGCGGCTTAGCCACCTCCACCACCCCCGCCTCCGCCCGGCGGCGGCGTTCTCGGCTGCCGCGTCTCGCGCGGGGGTGGAGGGTTTGTACGCCCCGGATCCTCCTCGGGTTCGGGCGCTTTCATCGCATCTTTGCCCGCTCGCACCGACGCGGCGAGCCGCTGATACACCTCGTTCTCGCGGTTCGCACCCGCCGGAACGCGGACCACACGCCCCGCGAGATCCCGCAGGACCGCCTCCGCCCGCGTCATCGCCTGCCCCAGCCTGTCGGTGGTCGGCACCGTCCGAACGCCCAGCAGGATCGACGGGACGTCGCGTTCGATGCTCTGCTTGGCCGGGACGGAGAGAATGGCGTCCTGTTGCGCGTCCTGAGCGGGCGGCCGGCCGCCCCGGGGGTTGGCACGTCCCGGGCCGGTCGGAGCGGGCCGGCCCGTTGTCGCCGGCGCGTCCGCGGGGCGGATCTGGAGGTCGATGCTCCCGCCGGTCTCGACGGCCTGCTGCAGTTTCGTCATGTCGGCGAGCATCAGCTTGGGGAGTGACACCGTCGCGTGGAAGGAATCGCCGGGCTCGGCGCTCGCCGTGGTCGAGCGGTAGTACCCGTAGTAGAACGTGAAGAGCTCGGAAGTCACGCGGGGCCGGCTCGTGAGCGGGTCGCTCTCGACCGCGCTCACGACGAAAAACTCGTTGTCGCGATCGACCGTCACCGGCGCCGACCAGTCGCTCCACGGGCTCACCGCGAGCTGCTGCTCGGCGAGGTTCTTCTGGCCGTCCTGCAGCCCGCGCCCGAAGAGCGGGTTGTTGACATGCACGCGCATCCGGTATCGGTACTGAGCACCCGGCCGCACGGTCATGTCGTGCGTCCAGAGACGAACGCTCGCGTTCTCGAGGAGCGGGGCCGCGGCGTCGTCCCCCCCGGCCTGCTCCGGCTGGTTGTTGGTCTTGTCGCCCAGGTCCGCGAGGCGCTTGAGGATGCGCTCGCGCTCGGCGCGCTGACGCGCGAGATTGCGCTCGAGGGTCTCGCGCTGGTTGTCGTCGGTCCCCTGATCCTCTCGCCCGCGATCACCCTGCTGCGGCGCCCGGCCCGGTCCGCCGCGTCCGGGGCCGCCCCGGCCTCCACCGCTGCGCGGTTCGTCGCGATCGGCTTCCTGACGGCCGCGGGCGCCCCCACCGCCGAGCAGCTCTTCGTTGCGCTGGATCTTGCGGTTGACTTCCTTGAGAAGTGCTCTCTGCCGGCGGATGTCGCCCGCCTTGTCGTCGTCGCCCGCGACCACAACGACCTCCGACGGCGGCGTCCAGTCGGGGCCCGCGATGATCGAATAGAACTCGGGGCGCTGGATCTCGTCGAGCATCTGCGCCGCCTCGTCGAGGATCGGCGGGACGTCACCGGCGCTCTTGACGCGCTCCTTGTACTCCGCGAGCAGATTGACGCGCCCGGGCGGCGGCGGCACCGCAACGATCTCTTCCGCCGCGGGCGTCGAGCCGTCGGGGTTGCGGAGCGTCTGACGCTCCACCTCGATGCCGATGATGTCGATGAGCGGGGCGTTGGTCGCGAGGTCGCGCCACCACGACAACTGCACCGCCTCGAGCGGCCCGGCGCCGTCCGGGTCGGTCTCCAGGGCCTGACGCAGCGCGACGCCGTCGAAGACGCCCTCGACGCTCACCGAGGCCTTGTCGAAGGGCTGCTCCTCGGGCAGGAGCGGGGCCAGCTCCGGGATGCGCAGTTTCTCGATGGGGCTGATCGCCGCGCGGTGCTCCGCCGCGACGACGCTCGCGGGCGCCTTGATCGCGGGGATCGCGAACGACGCGGCGACTGTTTGCTGCGCGCCGGCCCCCGAGCGGATCGCGGGCGCCGGTCCGAGCGCGACGCGCGGCCCATCGGCGCGCTTGGGGCTCGACAGGTCGAGGCTCGTCACGCTGATCGTCGGGATCTCCGGCAGCGGCGGCGAGCCGCTATCGAGCTTCGTGACAAGCGTGGCCGCGGCGTCCTTGGCCGGCTGGAACGCGTCGGCGGGGGAGAGCTCGACGTTGTTGACCTTCACCCGCGGGCCCGCGAGGAACTGCCACGCGACCGCGCCGACGAACGCGAGGCCGCAGAGGGCGAGCACGCCCTTCTCCAGGTGCTGCTCGACCGGGTTGATGCCTTTGAGTTTCATGCTTGGTGCTCCGTCCTCGGGTTCAGCCCTGTGAGTTCGCCGCGGGGTCGCCCTCGGCCGCTTCCGGCGGCGGCGTCATGCCGAGCGCCTCTTGCAACTCGCGCGGCATCAGCGGGATCAGCCAGCTCTTCAGCCACACCGTTTCGATCGAGACCGTGGCCCGCACGACATGCTCGTCGCCGTAGTAGTACCCCTGGCGCAAGTCGTCGAACACGTCCACGTAGCTCACGTCGACGTCGGTCACGGTCATGAAGTTGGTGCGGGCCAGGGCGTCGAAGAACTCGTTGATGCGGGCCGAGGAGAAGACGCCCGTCACCCTGACGCGGCGCACCTCGTACATCGGGTTCCATCCGCCGCGTGCGCGGCCGGTGAACGACACCTTGGTGTCCAGCGGCACCATGCCGGGGCCCGGCGCGGGCGGGGCCGCCGCGCCGGCGTCGCCGCCGGAGGCGAACGGATCGGCGGGCGCGGCGTTGGGGTCGGCGGCGACCCTGCCCGTCGCGTCGAGGGGCTTCATGCCCTCGGGGGCCATGATGTCGATCTTCTCGATGCGCTTGACGACCGCCTGGTCGATGCCGACGAGCTTGCCGTCGGCGGAATTGGCGGCGCGCACCGCGGCGAAAAGGTCCTGGAGCAGCCACAGGTCCCACTGATGGAGGAAGAGCTGCGAGCGGTTGCGGGCGTGGTCCGAGATCGACCCGCGCGGGATGGCGGAAGTCGCCTCCGCCTGGCCCGCCGCGGCCCCGCGCCCCGCCGGCGCGGCGCCGGGGGCGTCACCCGCGGGCCCGCCGAAAACGTCCATCGTGGCGTAGAGCGAGAGCGCCCGCGCGCGGGACTGATACTCCGCGAGGCGCCGGTCTTGGAGCTGCTGGTTCAGCCGTTCCTTTTCCTCGGGCGTGAGGTCGCGCGTGCCGGAGGTGATCTTCTCCTTCTCGCGCGCGAACATGTCGGTCAGGACCTCGGCCACCCGCGCGTTGTCGGCGCCCGCGCCGGCTCGCACGCTCTTGAGGAGGGCCTCGTAGGGGTTTTCATGCCCGCGCTTGCCGAGGAGCCGGTCCTCCATTTCGTAGAGCTTGGCCTGCTCCGCGTCGCGCGCCGCGTTGGGGTCGGAACGCTGCGCGTCGGTCAGCTCGACCTTCGGGAAAAGGCCCTCCACGAGCGGGGTGTGCGGCGTGCGGCCGGCGGCGCGGGCGACCGGCCCAGCACCGCGGTTGAACTCCTCGCCCTGCTTCGCGACCGCGTCGACCTTCGCCTTCGCCTCGTCTCGCGCACGCCTGAAGTGCTCGATGAGCCTGGGATTCGGCTCGCTCGTGAGCGAGACGGCCTCGACCTTGGGGTCGAACTGCGGCACTGTGTATGTGATCTTGGTGCTGGTGACCTTCTTGTACTCGTCGTTCGCCTGCTTCTCGCGTTCGGCGAGGACAGACTTCATCCACGAGTTGCTGAAGATGAACGACACCGGCAGGATGATCAGGATCAGCGCGGAGCAGATCACGATCACCAAATTGGCCTTGACCCAGGCAAGGACGTTCTTGAAGTTCACGAGCCACCTCCGACGGGAGCGCCGGCCTCGGCGGGGACGCCGTCGGCGGGTGTTGCGGGTGCGGGCGGGACAAGGACGACGTACCAGATGTACATGCCCGTGCCGGTCTTCTTCATCGCCGTTTCCGGCGTTTGGATCGGGGCGATCGCGTCGACGCCGGCGCCGGGGCCGGCGGAACTCACGCCCCGCTCTTCGCCGACGACAACCGGCGGGGCAACTCCGGTCTGCCGCGTTCCGGTGCGTCCGCCTCCGGGGTTGGCCGGGCTTGCGCCCCGCGGCCCGGACCGGCCGCCGCTCGCGCGGTCCGGCTCCGTTCGCGCGCCACCCGGTCGGATTGTCGCACCGGGCTGCTGCCCGCGGGGAGGCGCTTGACCGGTCCCGCTCGTGGTCTCGCCCGCGTCGCTGCGGAAGACCGTCTCGCGCTCGGCGAACACGATCTGGTACGGCACGCCCGGACGCTTGCCGTTCTCTCGCAGCCAGCGGGCGACGGTGTCCTCGAGGAACCGCCGCGGCTCGGGCACGTTCGTGTTCACCTGCACGACAACTTCGATCGCGGGGTACTGCGCAAGGTCCGCGGGCAGCGGGCTCTGGCCGCCGCTCTCGGGCGTCACCGGCGGGTAGTACTCCGTCTGGATCGAGTCGAGGTCGAGCGCCGGAGCCGGCGGCATCGCGACTTCCGCGCCGCCCGGGGCCTGGATCGTCCTGCCCCACGTCGCGAGGCGCGCGTCCGCCGCGGCGAAAATCGCCTGCACGTCGCGCATGATGCTGGGGTAAAGGTCGCGCCCCTGCACGAGCGAGGCGATGTTCGCCGCGCGCATGTCCGGCTCGCCGGCGTTCGTCACGCCCGCCTCGTCGGCCTGGCGCTTGATGTCGTTCGCGCGGTTCACCGCCATCGCGATGGAGGGGTCGGGCGTCGTGCCCGCGACGGCGAAGTGCGCACGCGCCGCGTTGAGGAAGAACACGCCGCCCGCCGCCGCGGCGATCCCGGCGGCGACGCCGAAGTACTTGGCCTTTTCCTTCCACATCGTGCGGCGGATCGTCGCCACCGGCATGAGGTTTCCGGAGACGGCGTTCAGCCCCAGGCCGTGCAGGGCGAGGCCGTACGCGGTTGCCATCGCGAGCGAGGCGTTGTTGAACTGCGCGTTGCGGTCGCCGGCGTCGGCGGCCTGCTGCTGGCCGCCGTCCTCGTTGTCCTCGGCGCCCTCGATGCCCGCGCCGCCGGTGCCGATGCGCTTGAAGCTCTCGATGCGGTAAACGTCCAGGCCCAGCTGCTGCTTGAGGTACTTGCGCAGGCCCGGCAGGCGCCACGTCTCGCCCACGCCGATCACGCGCGTCAGCTTGGCGTCGCGGTTCAGGCTCTGGAAGTAGCCGATGGAGCGTTGGATGTCCTGCGCGAGGTCCGTGAAGACGGGGCGCATCGCCTGGAAGACCTGGCGGGCGTGCTTTGTGTCCTGAGCCTCACGCTTCAGCTTCTCGGCCTTCGCGTAGCTCAGCTGGAACTGGCTGACGAGCGCCTCGGTGAAGTTGTGGCCGCCCAGCGGGAACGTCCGCACCCACATGCGGCCCGGCGTCGCGATCACGAGGTCGGTGCTTGTCGTGCCGATGTCAACGATGATCGTGCCGGGCGTCTGCTGGTTGAAGTCGAGGTCGTACGCGAGCGCGTTGTACACGGCGATCGGGCTGAGCACGACATGGTGCGGCACGATGCCGACGTCCTCGAGCATCGTGAGGCGCTCGGCGATACGGTCCTTGGTGACCGCGAAGATGCCGACCTCGAGCTCCGGCGAGTCGGGCGTCACGAACGTCTGGTAGTCCCACTCGACCTCTTCGAGAGGGAACGGGATCTGCTGCTTGGCCTCGAACTCGATGATGCTCGCGACCTTCTTCGGCTCCACGGGCGGGAGCTTCGCGAAGCGGGCGAAGCTGCTGTGGCCGGGGACGCTGATGGCGACCGCCGCCTTGGAAAGGTCCACCTGGCTCGCCAGCGTGCCGAGCGAGACGCGGATGACGTCGTTGGGATCGACGCCGGGTGTGGAAAGCACCTTTGGGTGGGGGATGAAGGCCCAGTCGGCGAGGCGGCAGCGCCCCTCACCGCCGGCCTCGAGCTTCACGGCCTTGACGGCCGCCGCCCCGACTTCGATCCCCCAGCACGCGTTGCTTGTAGCCATGCGAACCTCGCTTGTGCGCGCGTCCCGCGTCTTCGGGGCGCGGGGCCGGAATACTACGACTCCACGCGAGGATACGGAAGGTGCGCACACGGGTTCCCGCCCCGAGCGTCACGGGTTTGTCACGGCGGGCGCGGGCCGCGGCGCGCCGCCGCACTCCGGGCACGGCGCGCTCTTCGGCAGCCCGCGGCGGTCGTAGCCGCACGCGGCGCACCTGTTCTTCTTCGCGGCGGCGTTCGAGCGGACGTCGCGGTACAGCAACGCGAAGCCCACGGCCCCGAAGGGGATCGCGAAGAAGAGAATCGGCATGCTCACGCGCCCGGCGGCGCGCGTCGCGCCGGGCGGCAGCATGGGCGCCGCGGTCCAGTCGGCCGGCGTGAGGCACCATGCGCGGAAGCTCGGCGACGGTCCCGTGGGCGCGAAGTCCAGCCGGTACCAGGAGATCGTGCCGAACCGACACGACACGCTTGTCTCGACGAGTTGCGGCGCCCCGCCGGCCGCCGGGGTCGGGGCCGAGCGCTCGTAGTACCCGGGCCGCAGGAAAAAGCTCGCGAGCGCGACGAGAAGGACCGCGGCGCACACCGAAGCGCTGAACCACTTCACGGTGCGCCAGAGCCATCCGCGGTGCCGGGGCGTGGTGACGAGGTCCTCTGGGAAAAAGGCTCCCATCGCTCGAGGAGTATTGGCGGGTCGCCGCCTATTCCTTCTCGCGGGCCTTCCCGTCGATTGTCAGCCGGGCCGAGACGCTGTTGCGGCGCCTGCCGCCGAGGCTTGGCGGCAAGATCGAGCGCAGCAGGTACCAGAGCGCAACGACCGCCGCGCCGGTCACGACCCAGAATTGCCAGTCATGAACGGGCACGGGCGAGCGTACGGGCGATGACGCCGATCACGATCCGCGGCCGGCGAATGGACGCCGCCCCCTCCTCGGCCACGCACGCGCGACCGAGCGGCCCCTCGCCGCCACTCGTTGTCCCCTGATCACGAGCATGGTCGGCCGCGCTGATGACCGGCGCCCAGCCGTTGTTGCCTGATCTTAAAGCCACTTTGGGGATTTGAACCCCAGACCTATGCTTTACGAAAGCATCGCTCTACCGCTGAGCTAAAGTGGCGTCCGGCGTCCCCCTCGCCGTCGGGGACGCCGCGGGGGAGCGGGATTATCCGCCCGTCGACGGTCGTTTTCCAGCCCTAACGCCGCTTGCCCGGCGATTGGCCGTCCAGCCGTGCGCCCCAGGCCGCGGGCGCGGGCGATTCGCGGCCTTCTCGGTCTAATCGGAGCCCCTTGCCGTGGGCGGTGGCGAGCTCGATCCGCGCGCCGGCGGACTGGAGCATCGCGAGTTGGCGGCGGCCGATGCGCGTGCGGAGCGTCACGGCCGGGTCTGGCCTTTCGGTGTCGTAGCTGCGTTCGAGCACTTCGCCCTGGCGCTCGATGAGCGTGATCGTCTTGCCGTCCGAGAGCGGCACCGTGACGTCGAACTCCTCGATCGCTCCGCGCGCGGCGTCGCGCACCAGGTCGGTCACCTCGGCGATGCCGCGGCGGTCCCCGCCCGGCAGGGCGCAGATGGGGATCGCGCCCGGGATGCGGCGCTGCCACAGAAGGACTTCGCTGTTGTCGGCGAGGCGGTCGACTTTGTTGAGCAGCACGTGGCGCGTCGGCGGGCGCCAGGTGCGGTCCTCGTCGTGCGTCGAGTGCGCGACCTCCTCGATGAGCTCGTCGAGCACGCCCGTGACCGCTTTGTACTGCAGCTCGGCCGCGGGGTCGGAGACGTCGAGCAGGATCAGGAGCATGTCCGCGTGCGTCGCTTCCTCGAGCGTCGCCTTGAAGGACGCGACGAGGTGGTGCGGGATGTCGCGCACGAACCCGACCGTGTCGGAGAGCATCACGGACAGGCCCCTGCCCAGGCTCCACTCGCGCGTGCGCGTCGTGAGCGTGGCGAACAGACGGTCGTCCGCGTAGGCGCCGCCCGCGGTGAGGGAGTTGAAGAGCGTGCTCTTGCCTGCGTTGGTATAGCCGACGATGCCGACGGTGAAGTGCTCCTGCTTGCGGGCGAAGACCTCTCGCCGCCGGCGTGCCTGGATGGTCGCGAGTTCCCGCTTGAGCGCGACCTTGCGGTCGGCGACGAGGCGGCGGTCGATTTCCAGCTGCATTTCGCCCGGGCCGCGGGTGCCCACGCCGCCCCGGATGCGCTCGAGGTGGCTCCACATCGCGCGGAGGCGCGGGTAGGTGTACTCGAGCTGCGCGAGCTCGATCTGGAGCTTGGCCTCGGCGGTGGTCGCGCGGGCGGCGAAGATGTCGAGGATCAGCTCGCTCCGGTCCACCACCTTGCGGAGCGTGGCCTTCTCGATATTGCCGATCTGGCGCGGCGAGAGGTCGTGGTCGAAGATGATCGTCGAGGCGCCCAGCTCCTCGCAGAGCGCCTTGAGCTCGTCGATCTTGCCCTTGCCCATGCACGTGCCGGCGACGGGGCGCTCGAGGCGCTGCGACATCTCCCCCACCACCTGCGCGCCGGCCTGCTGCGCGAGGTCGCGCAGCTCGCCGAAGGGGTCGCGCGGGTCGTACTTGCTCTCGGGGAGCCGAACCGCGGCGAGGACGGCGCGCTCGGCCTGGACGTTGAGGGATTGGCGTTCGGTCGGGGAGGGCATGAAGTGCGTGGTGCTTTGTGCGTGGTGCGTCGGGAGAGAAAAGAGACGTGAATCAGGAACAAGCGAACAGCGGTCAAGGTTCGCGGCCGATGACCTCGAGGATTTCCAGCACGCCCTCAATCTCCTCCCGCGTCGCGACGAAGTCGGCGTGCGCCTTGAGCCCGGGGTCGGCGTTCGCGGGGCAGGCGAAGAAGGCCACGCGCTCGCGGATGGCCATGTCGCCCATCGTGTCACCGATGCCCGCGAGCCGCCCGCGCGGGGTGTTCATCATCCGCGTCAGGCGGTCGATGCCGCTCCCCTTGCTCACGTGCGCCAGTTCGAGGTTCACCCACGCAACGGTATGGCCGATCCGGAAGTTCCACCCCTCCGCAGCGACGCGATCCCTGATCGCCGGGATGTGCTTCATCAGAAAGTCCGTGTCCGCGTGCCAGAGGGAGATGCTGGCTGTCTTCCCGGGCTGCATCACGAAACCCCGTGGCGCGAGGTCGTGCCGGATCCAGGCCGTGCATGCACGGACCGTTTCCATGTCCCCCGGCGTGATCGCGGGGTCGATGATGTACCGGTTGTCGCGCGGGTCGTAGAGCCAGACACCCATCTCGCAGACAATCGGGGCGGCGTCGTTCGCGATGACGCGGCAGATCGCCTCGGCGTACGGCTGGGGCCGGCCGCTGCACAGGGTGACGGCGGGGCCGCCGGCGCCGATCGACCGCCGGTTCCAGGCGGAGACGCGGGCCAGACCGTCGGCGTCCACCGGGCCGTGCCGTTCCGGGCCCAAGCACCCGTCGATGTCCGAGATGATGAGGTCGAACCGGCCCTTCATGCATACAAGGTAGCGTGTGGAAGCGGTGAGTACCCGATTCCGGCGCGGGGACGCAGAACAGATGAGCAAGAAGCGAAGGCGATGACCGATTGACGATGCGGACGCGGGCGGCTTAAGCCTCCGCTTCTTCAACCCAACCGATCTCTTCTCGTCGATCTCATCACCCCTGCGAGGCTGTGCCGGAATCGGCCTCTCGTTGCCCACAGAACACACCGGAGACCCCATGCGTCTTCTCTTCGCCGTCGCGATCTTCACAGGGGCAGTGCTCACGTTCATGGTGCAGCCTCTCGCGGCGAAACTCGTGCTCCCGCTGCTGGGCGGCACGCCCGCGGTGTGGGCGACGACGATGGTCTTTTTCCAGGGTCTTTTGCTGGCGGGGTACGCGTACGCGCACTTCGTCGGCGCCCGCTTCCCGCTCAAGGCGCAGGTCGGCCTGCACACCGCGCTGCTCGTCGCCGCGGCGTTCACGCTGCCCGTCACGCTGCCGAAGGACCTCGGCCCGCCGCCCGTGGGGAACCCGTCGCTCTGGCTGCTCGGCGTGCTCGCGATGATCGCCGGCGCGCCCTTCGCCGTCGCGAGCGCGACAAGCCCGCTCCTGCAACGCTGGTTCTCGCGCACCGGGGACGCGGAGGCGACGAACCCGTACGCCCTGTACGTCGCGAGCAACGCCGGGAGCCTTCTCGGGCTCCTCGCGTACCCGTTCGCGATGGAGCCGGGGCTGCGACTGCGGGAGCAGGGCGTGTTCTGGATGTACGGGTACTTCGCGCTCGCGGCGCTCATCATCGCGTGCGGCGTGCGGACGATCTCGCTCGCGGGCGGCGGGGACGGCGCCCCGCTGGGAGCAGCCGCGGCCGCCGGCGCGCCGACGCCGTGGCGCACCCGCGGGCGGTGGGTGCTCCTCGCGTTCGTCCCCAGCACGCTCCTGCTGGGCGTCACGCTGACAATCTCGACGGACGTCGCGGCGATCCCGCTGATGTGGGTCGTCCCGCTGTCGCTTTACCTGATCACGTTCATGCTCGCCTTTTCGCCCCGCGTGCGCGTCGATGCGCGGGCCATCGCGTGGGCGCTCGCCGCGCTGACGCCGGTTGTCGCGGCCGTGACGCTCGTCAAGCTGCAGGAACCGCTGCTGCTCGTCGTCGCGCTGCACCTCGCGGCGTTCTTTGCCGCGGCGTGGATGTGCCACAAGTTGTTCAGCGACGAGCGGCCGCCGGTCGCGCGTCTCACCGAGTATTACATGTGGCTCAGCGTGGGCGGCGTGCTCGGGGGCGTCTTCGCGGCGCTCGTGGCGCCGAGCGTGTTCAACTACGTTCTAGAGTACCCGCTCGCGCTGGCGGGCGCATTGCTCCTCGCGCCCCAGGTGCGGGACAAGGTCCGCGCTGGCGCCGGGCCCCTCCTCCGAAGGCTCGCGGTGCCCGTCTTCTGCGCCGTCGCGTGCGTCGCCGCGGTCGTGTTCATGGCGGGGTTCATCGCCGAGGGGCGGTTGCGGGTCGGTTCCCCGTCGGCCGCGGCGTCGACCCTGCTCGCGGTCTTCGTCCTGTTCGCCGGCATCGCCTGGGCGCTGGGCCGTTGGCCGGGCGGCGCGCTCGCGACGGGCGCCGCCCTGTGCGTCGCGCCGATGGCGACGCGCCTGCCCACGCTGCTCCACCAGGAGCGCACGTACTTCGGCGTGCACGAGGTCATCAATACACCCAGCGGGCGCTTCCGCCACCTGATGCACGGCACGACGATCCACGGGTCGCAGTACCGGCCCGGGCACGACGAGGACCCGCGGCTCGCGCGGCTCCCGACCAGCTATTACCACCCCGCCGGGCCGTACGGACAGGTCTTCACCATGCTCGCCCGCGCGGGCCGCAACCAGCGCGTGGGCGTTATCGGCATGGGCGCCGGGGGCATCGCGGCCTACGGCCTGCCGGGGATGCGCATGACGTTCTTCGAGATCGACCCGGCGGTCGAACGCATCGCGCGCGACAAGAGCCTGTTCACGTTCGTGCAGGACTCCCAGGCCGACGTCGATGTTGTGCTCGGGGACGGGCGCGTGGCGCTCGCTCGCCAGCCGCAGGGGGAGTTCGATCTGCTCGTCCTCGACGCGTTCACGTCCGACGCCGTGCCGACGCACCTCCTCACCGTCGAGGCGTTCCGCGACGCGTACCTGCCGCGGATGAAGCCGCACGGCGTCGTCCTCGTCCATATTTCAAGCCGGTACTTCGACCTCGCGCCCGTGCTGGGCGCGATCGGTCGGGAACTGGGCCTCGTCGCCTTCGCCCGCACGAACGACAAGCCGGCCACGGACCTGGAGGAAGCGCAGGGCCGGCTGATCTGCGATGTCGTCGTCTTCGCCAGATCGGAGGCGGACCTCCTGCAGATTCCGGCCGACTCCCAGTGGCGCCGCCTCACGGTGCCCGCGGGCGTGAAGGCCTGGTCCGACGACCACGCGAATCTGCTGGCGACAATGAAGTTCGACTGACCCGTACGCTCCGGCATGGCCCACCTCGACTATGTCACCGCCGGCGAATCGCACGGCCCGGGCCTGCTCGTCACCGTGTCGGGAATGCCGAGCGACCTCCCCGTCGATCTCGACTTCGTCAACGCGCAGCTCGCGCGCCGTCAAGGGGGCTTCGGGCGGAGCGGCCGGATGGGTATCGAGGAGGACCGCGTCGAGGTCGTCGCCGGCGTGCGGCGCGGCGCGACGACGGGTGCGCCAGTCGCCTTCCTCATCCGCAACAAGGACGCACGGCTCGACGACGACGCGAAGACGCCCGCGGTCCACCGGCCGCGGCCGGGGCACGCGGACTTCGCCGGGAGCGTGAAGTGGCTGACGACCGACTGCCGCGACACGCTGGAGCGAGCGAGCGCGCGCGAGACGGCGGCGCGGGTCGCGGCGGGTGCGCTCGCGCGGCTGCTCCTGCGAGCGTTCGCCGTCGAGACCGTCGGCTTCGTGCGGTCGATCGGCACGGTGGCGACGAGCGCGACGCCGCGTGAGGAGGACCTCGCGGCGTTCATCGCGGCCCGCGACGCGAGCGAAACGTACTGCCCCGACGCCGACGCGACGCAGCGGCAGATCGCGCTCATCCGCGAAGCGAAGCTCGCCAAGGACACCGTCGGCGGCCTTGTGGAAACCCACGTCTTCGGTTGCCCGCCGGGGCTGGGCACGTGCGCCGACTGGCGCGACCGGCTGGACGCGCGCCTCGCGTACGCGGTGATGGGCGTGCAGGCGATCAAGAGCGTCGAGATCGGGCTGGGGAAGGAGTGCGCGTCGCTGCCGGGCAGCCGCGTGCACGACCCGATCCGCTTTGACCCATCGCGGCGCGACACGCACCCGTCGCTGGGCTTCTCGCGCGATACGAACAACGCCGGCGGCCTCGAGGGCGGGATGACCAACGGCCAGCCGGTGGTCGTCCGCGCCGCGATGAAACCGATCAGCACGCTGCTGCAGGGCATGCCGAGCGTGGACCTGAACACCAAGCAGGCGGAGAAGAGCCAGTACGAGCGGAGCGACATCTGCGCCGTCCCCGCGGCGAGCGTCGTCGTCGACCACGTCGTCGCGTTCGAGGTCGCGCGGGCTCTGCGCGAGAAGTTCGGGGGCGACTCTATGACGGAGGTGCGCGCGCAGCACGCGGCGTTCATGAAGTACGCGCGGATGCTGCCGCTGGAGGCGCCGATCACGTCCATCGCTTGATTCGCGGCTCGACGCCCTTCGTCCTCCGTGAGCAGGTGAAGAGGTGAACAGGTGCACGATCGCTCCGCAATCACCTCCTCACCTGCTCACCTCTTCACCTCACGCAGTCCCCATCACCGCCGTTGCGTGAATCCCTACGATCCAACTCCAGGGTGTAGCTCAGTTTGGTAGAGCGTGTGGTTTGGGTCCACAAGGCCGCAGGTTCAAATCCTGTCACCCTGACTTTTCGCGTGATGAACCATTGCGACCTGAACCGGGCTCAGGCGGGATTGCAAGGCCGCACTCGGGACACACCGCGGATGGAATGTTCTTGATGTCGTACGCGCACCGCACGCAGCGCCCGCTTCTGCGCCGTCGCTTCGGGATTCCGATGAAGCGCCAGGCCGCGGTCGCCCACGCAACACAAAGAAAGACGACCGCGAACCAGCCGTGCAGGCCGACTTCGAGTTGCTGCCAACCGCCCCCACCTGGAGATTTCCAGAATGCTCCAAGGAGTTGCCAATCGCGCGGCTTGATCAGCCCTTGATCAGGGCCGCCGTCGTAGTGAACCAGAAAACGCCCCTTCACGAATCCGATGTATGAGCAGTACCGATCGGTGCTGTGATAGAACCTATAGGGCCTATCGGTCGCCGCGCATATCCAGAGCCACGCGAGAAGCAGCGTGAACCCCGCGAGCAGAAGGCAGATTGCTCTCGCGGCCCACCATCGCGCGCCGCGAAGCCCGGCACGCCATGACATGGCATGAGCTTAGTCAAGGACGAACCTGCGCATCGGCCTTTCGGAACGTGTCACCGTTCCGACGTAGAGGTTGAGGCCCATGCCGATCTCTCCGAGTGGACCGGCCCGAGCGTACGGTCTTCGTCGTCCGCGCTTCGCATAGCGCGTCGAGGCGAGGAAACCCATGCCCAGACTCCGCGTCCACTGCTTCGGGACCTCACTTGACGGCTACGGCGCGGGGCCCGATCAGAGCCTCGAGAACCCGATGGGCGCGGGCGGGCTGGCGGCGTACTGCCTTCCCGGGATGCGCATGACGTTCTTCGAAATCGACCCCGCGGTGGAGCGCATCGCGCAAGAAGAGCTTCTTTATCTTTGTGCAAAACTCTGACGCCGATGTGGACGTCGTGCTCGGGGAGGGCCGCGTTTCGCTCGCGCGGCAACCCGACGGAGAGCTCGTGGACCTGAACACCAAACAGCTGGAGAAGAGCCAGTACCAGCGGAGCGACATATGCGCCGTCCCTGCGGCGAGCGTCGTCGACGAGCACATCATCGCGTTCGAAATCGCTCGGGCTCTGCGCGCGAAGTTCGGCGGCGACTCGATGACGGAGTTGCGCGCCCAGCACGCCGCGAGCCTCTGGTCGCGACGATTGCATAGCGACCGACGCGCCCCATGCGCAAGCACGCGGCGGTGACCAGAGGTCGCGGTCCGGTGCTTGATGGTGGAAAGACGCCGCCTTGGTCATGCGAAATGAAGCCGGTTGCGACGTCACATCCCGAGGTGGCGGGTTGATCGTCCTGTGCTTGCGCGTGGGGCTTGTCAAGATGCACTACAATCGGTTCCAGGGTGTAGCGCGGTTCGGTGGAGCGTGTGGTTCGGGTCCACGAGGCCACAGGTTCAAATCCTGTCAGCCTGATTCGCAGAGCTTTGTAGCGGAAGTTGCCGCCGGATGGGGGTGGTTACGCATGACTGAGCGGGTCACGATCCCTTGCGAGGTCGGTGCGTTATGCAGCAATATCGCGGAAATGCTGCGCGGTGTCGAGCCATCCGTTAGCAACTATGGCTCTCGGCTCTATCCATGCGAAGTGATCACTGACGACGGAGTGTTCCACCCGCGCGTCTACGTGGTCAAGGCATCGTCGTATATCCGAGAGTGGGGCGTTTGGCCGTGGAGCGACCAGGGGAAGCGGTGGGTGCGGGCGGAGTCGATCTGTTCGTTGCATTCCAGCAAGTTGCGGCTGCCGGTGCGCTTCGCCAACACATTAAACGCTGCGGGCGAATCCGGGATGGGCTACTGTGCGTTTTCCGTTGAGTTGAGGAACGGCAGCCGACTGTACTTTGTCACTGGGAACGCCGTTGATTTTCCAAACTGGCCGCCGGGCGTAAGTCCAACGGATGTCATCGCGGTTCGTGCGCATGACCGCTCTCCGGCGCACGGAGTACGTCCGCCCTTCAGCCATGAGTCCAGTGCGGAATATGAGTGGTCGCCGTTCAGAGCACCTGTCTGATTCGATCACAGTCCATAGACCCACAAGGTCGTCTTCGCGGGCGACGGCAACGGGAGTTTCGAGGTTCTTTCATAAAAGTTCGGCCGGCGTACCGCAAACAGCGTTGAAACTCTTCCGCATTCCGAAATCACCGGCAGGCTGGCCTCCCTGCTTCGCCCGCTAGCGCCGGTGCATGAGCGACCAGTCGAATCTCGACGCGTGAACCGTGCTGGAGACCGCGAACAGTGAGGCGCCTTGCTCACTTCCGTTGCTTGGCTTCCACTGCTTTAGCGACGCGCTCCGCCAGTTCGTCAAGGGAATCGTCCTTCGCTTTGGCGATCCACTCCTTGTGCACCGGGCGCGCCTGCTCCGCGTCCAGCGCGGTGGTGATCAACGCCTTGAGCATGTCCGTGGAAGGATCGTGTTCGCGCGCTCTTACCGCGTACTTCTCGGCGACGTTCTCACGGCCGGCGGCGAGTAGCCCGGCATAGAGACGACCGGTCTTCTCACGGAACATGCGCGCGGGGGCCTCCTCCATGTACTTGCGCGTCTCCTCGTCCACGCCGCCGCGGGGCCGGTGCTGTTTCATCATCTCCATCATGTCCCGATCGGACTCGAGGTCGGCGAGCGGGTCCGACGAGAGGCGGCCGACATCGGCCCAGCGGCCCATGCCGACGAACATCTCTGTCAGCTCGTACTCCGACCGCTGGATAAGCGGCTGCCAGCGGGGTTGGTCCTTCACACGGTCGTACCACTTCACGGTCGCGTCCGTGTCGCCGAGCACGCGGTTGTTCAGCACGATCCAATCGTGCAGGTCGTCCTGGTCGATTTTCTCGCCCTCGAGACGCTTCCCGGTCTCGTCTCGAAGCCCGATGAACTTCGCGCGAGCTTTCTCGTTCACCGCCAGTCGTTCCATGTCGCCGGCCATGAACGACACGCGCACGCCGGCCATCGACGGCTGGTGCTCGAGCATGTTGTTCCAGAGCCACACGTATTCGTCAGCGGCGTCCGCGTGCTTGCGGTCCTGAGCGAGCGACCTCGCCAGGTCCATCCGCGCCCTGACGTTCACCGCCTCTCCGGCGGGCGCTTTCGCACGCTTCTTCACGGCTTCGATCGACTTCTCACCCTTCGCCACGCCTTCGAGCCACGCGAGCATCTGGTCGGGCGCTTTGTAGCCGACGACTCGATCGAACTCATCTCCGCCCTCCTTGAAAGCGACCATCGTCGGCATGGCTTCGATGTTCAATTGCCGCGCAAGCTTCGGATGCTTGTCCACGTCGAGCGCGACGACGACAGCGTTCTGCTTCGCCCATTCCACGACCTTCTCGTCGCGCCACGTCGTCTTGTCCATCTGCTTGCACGGCCCGCACCAGACGGCCGTCGCCTTCACGATGAACCATTTCTTCGCGTCCGCCGCGGCTTTCTTCGCGTCGGCGTAGGGCCGCTTGTCGAAGACCGGGGGTGCGTCGTCTGCTCGTGCGACCGGTGCGAGGAACATCAGGGCGAGCGCACAAAGGAACGCGAGCGAGAAGACGCGGACCATGGATAGCTCCTTGGAGTTCGGCGGCCGCCCAACCGGGTGATGATAACAGTCCGCGCGGGCCTCCGGGCGGTCCGGCTCGTGGGTCGGCGTTCCGACGCCCCTCGTATCATTGAGACTTGCCCCAGCCCACCCCCGACAACCCGCGTCGCAAGCACGTCCCGCCCATGGCACCGCCGCCCAAGCACGTGCCGATACGGCCCAAGTTCGAGTCCAAGCCTCCGCCGGTCAACCCGCGGCGGGTGCGGGGGGGCGAGCGCCTGCCGAGCGGCGAACTGACCGGGGCCGGGTCGTGGGCTGCTTCGCGCTGGCAGCGGATGATGGAAGAGGCGTCGGAAGGACCCGCGCTCCTCGAGGGGCTCGGGTACGCCCGCGAGGGGCAGACCAAGCGCATCACGTACGCCCCGGGCCGCGTGGACGCGTCCGTCCAGGGGCGCGCGTTCCGGCCCTACTCCACCACCATCACGTTCCCCATCATCGCGCCCGACGCATGGGATAAAGCGGTCAAGGCCCTCGCGGAGGGCTCGGTCTACGCCGCGAAGCTCCTCGCGGGCGAGATGCCCCGCAACATCGAGGACGTCTTCGACCCCCTCGAGCTCAAGCTCTTCCCGTCGGCCCCCGCCGACGTCCGCGTGACGTGCACGTGCGGCCACCCGCAGACCCCGCGCGCCGAGGGCGGCCCGGGGTGGTGCAAGCACGCCTGCTGCGTCGCGGCGTTCATCGGCGCGAAGTTCTCCGAGGACCCGTTCGTCATCTTCACGCTGCGCGGGCTCGAGCCGAGCGACCTGATGGACCGCCTGCGGCAGCGCCGCGCGGTCGTCGGGGCCGCGGCGGGCGCCACGCCGATCTACCAGCAGCGCGTGCAGGAGGCGAGCGAGGTGCGGCTCCCCTCGCTCGAGGAGGCGGTCGACGACTTCTGGGAGTTGGGGCCCGGCGCGGCGGACATCGACCTGTCAATCTCGCCCGCGCCGGTGAAGCACCCCCTGCTGCGCCGGCTCGGGTCGAGCCCGTGGTCGGGGCCGAGCGAGTTCCCGCTGGTGGGCCTGCTCGCGAGCTGCTACGAGACGATCAGCCAGGCGGCGCTGCGCGAGAGCGAGACGAAGTAAGAGGATTCACCGCAGAGTCGCAGAGGAAGATGAGACGAGAACGCAGACTGGTTTGAAGACCGCGCACTGGCGCACCTCTTCAATTCAGTCACTTCTCTTCTCAGCGTTCTCTGCGACTCTGCGGTGAACTCTTAGTTCTCGACGCGGCCGTCGGCGAGGCGCACCACGCGTCCGGCGCGGCGGGCCGTCTCGGCGTCGTGCGTCACGACGACCATCGTGTGCCCGTGGTCGCGGCGCAGCTTCTCGAGCATGTCGAGGATCGTCGCGCCGGTGGCGTGGTCGAGGTTGCCGGTCGGTTCATCGGCGAGGAGGAGGGGCGGTTTGTTCACCAGTGCCCGCGCGATCGCCACGCGCTGGCGCTCGCCGCCCGAGAGCTCCGCGGGGCGGTGCTCGAGGCGGTGCGAGAGGCCGACGTCGGCGAGCAGCGCCGCGGCGAATTCCCGCGCCGGCGCGCCCGCGATGAGCGACGCGATCGTCACGTTCTCGAGGACGGTCAACTCGGGGAGCAGGTGGTAGAACTGGAAGACGAAGCCGACGCTCGCGCGCCGGTAGCGGTCGAGGGCGCCGGCGGACATGCTTGTGACGCGGTCGCCACGGAAGCCGATCGTCGGCGCGGGCTCCGTGTCGGGCCGGTCGAGGCCGCCGAGCAGGTGCAGGAGCGTGCTCTTGCCCGAGCCGGAGGAGCCGAGGACCGCGACGAACTCACCCTCGGCGATCGAGAGATCGACGCCCCGCAGCACGGGCACGCGCACGCGCCCGAGGCGGTAGGTCTTGTGGAGGTTCGAGGCGGTGAGGATGGGCGGCATGGTTCACTCGAATCGCAGGGCGTTCACCGGCGTCATCCTCGCGGCGCGCCACGCGGGGACGATCGCGCCGACGACGCTCGACAGCACGCCGCCGACCATGACGACCGCGGCCTTGCCCCACGTGAGCGTCGTCGGGATCGTCGTGAAGTAGTAGATACGGGGGTCCCAGATCTTGATGCCCATGGCGCGCCCCATCCACTCGTGGATCGGGTTGATGTTCTCGACGATGCCCCACGCCGCGACGCCGCCGAGGATCGCCCCCACCACCCCGATCATCGCGCCGTAGAGGACCCAGACGCCGGCGACGCCCGGGGCGCTCGCGCCGATGGCGCGGAGCACGCCGATGTCGCGAGTTTTCTCCGCGATCATCGACCAGAAGATCGCGAGCACGAGGAAGACCGCGACGAGCGACACGAGGCTGAAGAGGAAGAGGACGAGGCCCGTCTCCTTCTGCACCGCGGCGATCATCGTGCGGTTCTGGTCCTCCCACGTCATGATCGAGACGTCGTAGAGCCCGGGCGCCTCGCCGGGATGGTCGGCGGCGAACTCGTCGTAGATCGCCTCGACGCGCCGGCGTAGAGGCGTGCTGGCGCCGAGCTCGGAAAGGTCGGCCTTCGCGCGCACGACGACGCTCGTCACCCGCGCGGGGTCGTCCACCAGTGTGGGCGCCGCGTCGCCGGTGGCGAAGGTCTCGCCGCCCCCGGCGTCGGTCGTCGAGGCCCCCGGCGCGATGCGCTTGGCCGCGTCCATCCGGAGCATGCGCTGCAGGACGTCCAGGCGGACGAGCACGACCTTGCTGTCGAACTCGTAGACGCCCGAGTGGAACTCGTTCGCGATCGGGAGCCGTCGCGTCGCCTGCTCGAGAGCCCGCCCCTGGTGGTCGATGGGGAGCACGCTGACGACGACGCTGCCGTTGCGGGGCATGAAGTCATCGGATGTTCGCGACGTCCCGTCGGGCTCCCGCACTTCGAATACGCCCGGGCGGTAGAAACCGAACTCGCTGCGGCGGTTGAAACCCGAGACCTCGATGCCCATCACGACGGCGGGCTCGGGCTCCGCGCCCGGTTCGGTCCGTGACAGACGCAGGCCGTTCTCGTGGTAGCGCGCGAGGTCGTCCGCGAGGTTGGGGTCGAGGCGCGGGTCCTCGCGCCCGGCGTCCTTCGCGACCGGTTCCGGCACCGGTTTCCACCAGATGATGTCCCTGAACGCCGTGACGCGCCCGTAGCTCTCGCCCTCCACACCCTTGAGGAGCACCATCTCGGTGCGCCCGTTGGGGAGGCTCAGGAGCGCGTAGGTGTCGATCATCGGCGCCGCCGCGGCGACCATCGGATCGGCCTCGAGGCGCTTGATCAGATCGTCGTAGTGCGCGAAGCCGACGTTGGGCCAGGTGATCGTGACGTCGCCGGTCATTGTGCGGCCGGTTCGGATGAGCTGGTCGAGAAATCCGCCCATGACGGACCAGATGACCAGCACCATCGCGGCGCAGAGGAGCACCGCGACCGACGCCAGCAGCGGCATGATCTTGCTGGCGAGGTACTTGCGGACAAGAAGCCACTGATACATGCGCAGTCTGCCCCCGTGCGCTCAACGCGGGCCCGCCTGGCCCGCTCACACCGTGTCGAATGCTAGCGCCGGGAAGACCCGTGCCCAGTTGCGCCACGCGAAGCGCTCGGTATCTGCGTCGGACCAGCCCCGGTTCCGCAGGGCCGTCGCGAGCCGCTCCAGGTCGCGGGGCAGGCGGATGCCCGCGGGCAGGTCGTTCGCCGAGAAGCCCCCGTCCATGTCGCTCCCGAGCCCGACGTGCGAAACCGACCCCGTGAGTTCGCACACGCGCTCGACGTGCGCCGCCGCGTCGTCGATCGTCGCGGCGCGTCCGGCCTCGGCGCGGGGCACAAGAAACTTGCCGAAGAGATTCAGGCCGATCACACCGCCGCGGCGGGCAATCTCCCGGATCGCGGCGTCGGTGATGTGCCGCTGGCTGGGCTCGACCGCCCCGGGCTCGTCGAGCAGCGCACGGCAGTTGGAGTGCGTGGCGATCACGGGGCGGTCGGTCGCGCCGAAGAGGTCCTCGAGCGCAGCGTCGGAGAGGTGGGAGGCGTCGTGCACGACGCCCAGCGCGTCCGCGGCCTTGACCATCGCACGCCCCTCGGGCGTCAGGCCGTGCTTGTCGAGATTGCCGCCCGCGTAGCGCGACGACCGCGCCCATGTGAGGCCCATCGCGACGACGCCCCGCTCTTTCCACCACGCCAGTTCGCCGGGCGACGCGACGGGGTCGGCGCCCTCGATGAGGATGCCGACGCGGAGCGGCGCAGTCGGGCCGGCGGAATCGCGCCCGGTGATCGCGATGTTACCGTCACGGCGCCAACGCTCGTAGATCTCGAGCTGCTCTCGCCCGCGTGCCGCCGCGGCGTCAGCATCGCCGCTCGGGTACGCGGTCGCGTCGTCCACGCCGCCTGTTTCGCAGAAGATCGTCGCCAGGCACGCGCCGACGCCGCCGTCCCGGAGCGAGGAGAGCGTCACGCTCCCGGGCGGCCAGGGCTTCGGGCAGACGGCCGGGTCGGCAGCGTGCATGTCGCGCCCGTTCGCGGCGATCGCGGCGAGGTCGAGATGAGCGTCGAACCAGCGCACGGCGACCGCACCGTAGACTTGCGGCATGAGCAACGACGCGGCCAAGTCGATGTACCTGCTCTGCCCCAAGGACGGCGCACACATGGAAAAGGTGGCGGCGGGCGAGTTCACGCTCGACCGCTGCACCGAGTGCGGCGCGATCTGGTTCGACGCCAAAGAGCTCGAGAACCTGCAGCGCGATAAGACCTCTGCGGCGCAGGTGGACGTCGGCGGCGCGGCGCGCGGCACGGGCCCGACGCTCACGAAGGGGCTGCTCTGCCCGAGGGACGGCTCGCCGATGAAGGAACTGGCCTTCCCCGATCAGAGCCACATCCTGGCGATGCGCTGCGGCATGTGCGGAGGGCACCTGCTGGACAGCGGCGAGTTCCGCGACGTCGCGTCGTTCACGCTGGGGGAGCGGATCAGGGCGTTCTTCGGCAAGTAGAAAAGACGGCGAGAACAAGAGACGGAGTGAGGAGAAGTGCCGACGATGTCGCCGGGGCTCCTTTCTTCACTCCGTCTCTTCGTCTCTCGGTCTCTTCTTCCTCAGAACGGGATATCGTCCGGGTTCGCGTCTTCCTGGGCGGGACGCGACGGAGCGGCCGCGGCGGGCCGCGCCGCGCGGGCCGGGGCGCGAGAGGGTGTCTCGACGTACCCACCCTCGCCGCCCGAACCGCCGCCGGCGCCTTGGCGCGAATCGATGAACTGGAAGCTCTCGATCACCACACCCATCTTGCTGCGCTTCTGGCCGGTTTCCTTGTCGTCCCACTGGTCGAGCTTGAGGCGGCCCTCGATGAAGACCGGCCGGCCCTTGGCCAGGTACTTGGCCATGATCTCCGCGGTCTTGCCCCACGCGTCGCAATCGACGAACGTGGTTTCCTCCCGCTTCTCGCCGCTCTGGTCGGTCCAGTGGCGGTTCACGGCCAAGCCGATCTTCGCCACGGACTGCCCCGACGGCGTCGAGCGCAGCTCGATGTCGCGGGTGATATTCCCCATCAGGAGCACTTTGTTATAACTGGCCATCCGAACCTCTCCCTGGCTGAGCGGCGTCCTGCCGGGTGCGTTCGTCCCACCCGAGGGACCGGCACCCGATCATAACCCGAAACCGTGTCCCGTGCAAGCCCGACCTTCGCGAATCAGGCCGGCGCCGCTTCCGTCGCAGGGGCCTCCGCCGCCGGCTCGGCCGGGGCGGGCTGGTCCTTGCGCTCGGCGCGCAGCTTGGCCTCGACAGCGAGCCCCTGGCGGTCGTCCGCCGCGGTCATCTGGTCGAGCGTCATCGTGTCCGCGCGGGTGATGAGCGTGCGGAGGACGAGTTCCGAGAGGTTGCAGTCGCGCTCGATGTGCGCGAGCTCGGAGCCCGGGGCCTTGAAGTAGCACAGGATGTAGAGCCCGCGCTTCTGGCCCCGGATCTCGTAGGCGAGCCGGCGCTCGTCCCACTTGCGCATGGCGATGATCTCGCCGTGCCCGCGGCTGATGATCTCCTCGATGTGACGGATGACGGCGGCGAGGTCGCCCGACTGGGCCTGCCCGATCAGGAACATCGCCTCGTAGTTATACACGCGCTTGCTGATGGCCATTGTCTTTCCTTCGTAAACGGTGATCAGTGATCCGTGAATGATGCCTTGAGAACGGAGACGGGAAACGGGGCGAACCGCTACGCGGGCGGCGCGGGGCCTTGCTCGCGCGGCTCACGGGCCTTGCGGGGCGGCGCGTCGGCGGGGGCGTTGGCGAAGTTCATCGCGGCGTCCAACCCCTTGGCCGCGAAGACCTCCGCCGCGTCCGCGGCGCGTTTGACCGAGCCCTCGAGCAGCGGCTTCTCCTCGTCGAAAAAACGCCCGAGGACGTAGTCCGCCTGGTCGATGTACGCGGGCTTGCCGCCGCCCGGCTGGACACCCACGCCCACGCGCAGGCGCGGGAAGGTGTCGGCGCCGAGCAGCTGCTGGATGCTCGCCAGCCCGTTGTGCCCGCCCGCGCCGCCGCCGGGCTTGAGCCTGAGCCGCCCGGTCGCGACGTAAACCTCGTCCACGACGACGAGCAGGTCCTTGGTGAAGTCGACCTTGAAGAACCGCACCGCGTCGGCGACGGACTGGCCCGACAGGTTCATGAACGTCGTCGGCTTGATCAGCAGGCACTTCTCGCCGCCGATCGTCGCGTCCAGCGTCGCCGCCTGGAAGCGCGCCTTGACAGGTTGGTTCGCGGCGTGCCGGCGCGCGAGCGCGTCCAGCACCATGAAGCCCGCGTTGTGGCGGGTCATGGCGTACTGCGGACCGGGGTTGCCGAGGCCGACGATGAGCTTCATGACGGGCACCAGGGGTTGGGCATCGGGCGCCATCGACCGAGCCACGGGCACGGGCACCCGGCGTCGGCGCGGAGCGCGACGCGCTCCACCACCGATGCCGGGTGCCCGATGCCGCGTGCATCTCGTCACTTCTTCGCGCCCCCGCCGGCCGCGGGCTTGGCGTCCTTCGCGGGAGCAGCGCCCTTCGCGGGCGCCGCGCCCTTCGCGGCGCCGGCAGCCGCCTCGCCCTCGGCGGGCTTCTTGGCGGTGATGACCTCGGGCTGAGCCGCGTCGCCAGCGACGGCGGCCGCCTCGGCGACCTTCTCCTCGGCCTGGACGACGATCTGCGCCACCATGCCGTGCGAGTCCGTCATGAGCTTCATGTTCGCGGAGGGGAGTTTGACGTCGCCGGCGGTGATGCCGTGGCCGACGTCGAGCTCGTCGATCCGCACCTCGATGAACTCCGGGATCTCCTGCACCGGGCACTCGATCTCGATCTCGGCGACGGGGTGCATCAGGATCGCGCCGGCCTGCTTGAGCCCCACGGCCTCGCCGAGCAGGTGGATCGGCACGCGCGTGCGCACGCGGTCCGTCAGCGACACGCGCGTCATGTCCACGTGCACGACGTTGGTGCCGAGGTAGTCGAACTGCAGGTCGCGGACGAGCACCATCTGGCCCTCGTCCATGTCCTTGGCGCCGGGGAAGTCGAGGCGGAAGACCTTCTCGCCCTTGGTGATGTGCGAGAGGGCCTCGCGCGCGTCGAGCAGGATCGGCACGGGCTCTTTGCCGCGCCCGTACACCACCGCCGGCAGCGAGCCGCCGTCGCGGTAACGCCTCGAGTAGCGCGAGCCCAGCCGCTCGCGGTGCTTGGCCGTCAACATCGGTGCCTTGTCCTTCATCGTCGCGTCCTTCCTTTCTCGAATCCGCTTCTGTTGTTCTTTCCCTTGTCCGCTACCGCTTCGCCCCCGCCGTCTTGTTGAAGAGCGCCGAGACCGATTGGTTGTTGTGGATCCGCAGGATCGCCTCGCCCAGCAGCGGGCCCACGCACAGCTCGTGCAGCCGGCCCGCGATCGGGGCGCAGCGCTCGGGCGTGGCGACCGTGTTCGTCACGATGATCCTCGAGATCGGGCTCGCCGCCAGGCGGTCCACCGCGCTGCCGACGAACAGCCCGTGCGTCGCCGCCGCGATCACCTGCTTGGCGCCGCGGTCCATCACCAGCTTCGCCGCCTCGCACACGGTCCCCGCCGTCGAGATCATGTCGTCGAACATCAGCACCGTGCGCCCCTCGACGTTGCCGATGATGTTGCTCATCGCCACCAGCGAGCCGGAGAGGCGCCGCTTGTTGATGATCGCCAGGTCGCCCCCCAGCAGGTTCGCCATACTCTCCGCGACCTTCACGTTGCCGACGTCCGGGCTCACCAGCGTGAGGTCGGGCAGCTCCGCGCGCATCTTCTGGAGGTAGTCCACGAACACCGGCGTCGCCGAGAGGTGGTCCACCGGCAGGTCGAAGAAGCCCTGGATCTGTGCCGCGTGCAGGTCGAGCGCGAGGACGCGGTTGGCGCCCGCGGCGGTCACGAGGTTCGCGACCAGCTTCGCCGTGATCGGCGTGCGGCCCTCGTCCTTGCGGTCCTGGCGGCCGTAGCCGAAGTACGGGATCACCACCGTCACGCGCCCGGCGCTCGCGCGCTTCAGGCAGTCGATGAAGATCACCAGCTCCATCACGTTGTCGTTCACGGGCTCGCCGGTGGAGATCACGACGTAGCAGTCGCGCCCGCGCACGTCCTCGTCGAGCTTCACGATCAGCTCGCCGTCCGGGAACGGGATCGTGCGTGCGAGGCCCAGCTCGATCCCCATGTGGTTGGTGATCCGCTTCGCGAGCGAGATCGAGTGCCGCCCGGCGAAGACCTTGATCCCGGTATAGAGCGAGCCGTTGGGCATCACGCTACCCCCACCTTCCCGCCACGAGAGCGGTAGATCGCGTCCACCTTCGCCAAGTCCTCGGGCGTGTTGATCGAGAGCACGTCCTCGGGCGGCACCGACGCCACCACCTCGACGCGCTCGCCCGCCCTCAGCAGCATCTCCGGCACGTCGGTCAGGTAGTACTCGCCGCTCACGGGGTTGCGCGCGATCCGCGGCAGCGCCCCCAGCAGCTTCGCGCCGTTGAAGCAGTAATAGCTCGGATTGACCTCGCGCACGGCCAGCTGCTCCGGCGTCGCGTTCTTCTGCTCGACGATGCGCTCGAATCGCCCCGCCGCGTCGCGCACGATCCGGCCATAGCCGCTCGGGTCGTCGATCACGGCCGTCGCCAGCGTCGCCGCTGCGCGCGCCCCGCGGTGCTTCGCGAGCATCGACGCGAGCGTCGCGGCGCGGATGAGCGGGCCGTCGCCGCAGAGGACGAAGACCTCGCCCGCACCGGCGAGCATCGGGGCGGCGCAGTTCACCGCGTGCCCGGTGCCCAACTGCTGGTCCTGCACCGCGTATTCGACCTGCGTATAGCCCGCCAGCGCCTCGCGGACGAGCTCCTGCCTGTGCCCCACCACCGCGACCACGCGGCCGCACCCCGCCTCGAGGCTGGCGTCCACCACGGCGCAGACCATCGGCCGGCCGCCGACCGGGAAGACGACCTTCGGGAGGTCGCTGCGCATGCGCGTGCCCTTGCCCGCTGCAAGGATCACGGCCACCGGCTTGCTGCTCGACGTCGTCACACGCTGCGGCGTTCTCGCTCGGCCGGGTTGCGGCGCGGAGCAGACAATTGGTCCGCCTGGATTCGAACCAGGACAAACAGAACCAAAATCTGCTGTGCTGCCATTACACCACGGACCAGTGGTCGGGACGGATCCCGTCGAGAACGCACCCTCCAAAGGTGGGGACAACCCACCGGCACGGACCACAGGAATCGCGGTCCGTTTCGTCGCTTGCGCGAGAGCGGTGCCGCGGCAACGGGCCGGCCAGAATCGCCGGCCGGAGTGTGGACGGCCCTGAACGCCGCGAGGCGGGCCGCCCCTGATCACGCCTCGGGAACACCGGTCCTGGTGGCGTTCCGTCCGTCGCGATCGGCTCCGATGGGCAAGGATAGGCAGGACCTCTCCGCTCGGCGACGTACCTTGCCTCCCGTGCATGACGCCCCAACGCCAGCCGCGGAGATCACGGTCATCGGCGCGGGGGCCGCGGGCCTTTTCGCGGCGATCTGGGCGGGCAGAACGCTCGCGGAACGCGGGGCTCCGCCGGGGCGCGGCTCGGTGATCGCCCTCGACGGCGCGGCGAGGCTGGGGGCCAAGATCCTCGTCGCCGGGGGTGGGCGGTGCAACGTCACCCACCACGAGGTGAGCGAGCAGGACTACGCGGGGAGCACCGCGCCGGCGATCCGCAACGTGCTCGCACGGTTCCCCGTGACGCGCACCGTCGAGTTCTTCCGCGACCTGGGCGTCGAGCTCAAGCGTGAGGAGACGGGCAAGCTCTTCCCCACCACCGACGATGCGCACACCGTGCTCGACGCGCTCATGCTGGCCGTGCGCGAGGCGGGCGCGGAGGTGATCCATCCGTGGCGGGTCGGCGCTCTCCGCAAGGAAGGCGAGATGTTCGTGATCGATCGTGAAGGGGGTGGCGACGCCGTGCACGCGCGGCGCGTCATCCTCGCGACGGGCGGCATGGCGCTGCCCAAGACCGGCAGCGACGGCAAGGGGTACGAAATCGCTCGCGCGCTCGGGCACACGACCACGCCGCGCATTGTCCCGGCGCTCGTGCCGCTCAAGCTCCCGCAGGGCCACTGGGTGACGACGCTCTCCGGTGTCAGCACCGCCGCGCGGGTCGAAGTGCGTTCATCGACCGGCAGACGCCTCAAGGCGTTCACAAACTCTCTCCTGCTCACGCACTTCGGGCTGTCGGGCCCGGCCGCGCTCGATATCAGCCGCTTCCTGAGCGAAGCGCGGGCGAGCGACGCCGGCGCGGGGCTCTTCATCCATTGGCTTCCCGGGCTCGGCGAGGTCGAGCAGGTCGATGCGGCCCTCGTCGCCGCCCGCGACCGGCGCGTGCTCACCTTCCTCGCGGGGCACGGTCTCCCGGAGCGACTCGCCTCGGCGGTCGCCGAGAGCGCGGGGGCCGACCCGCGCCGACCCATCGCCGAGCTTCCGCGCGGACAACGGCGCGCGCTCGCGGGCGCCGTCGCGTCGTCGCCGGTGCCCGTCGTCGGCGACCGTGGGTTTCTCTTCGCCGAGGTGACGGCGGGGGGCGTGCCGCTCAAGGAAGTCCGGCTCGAGACGATGGAGAGCCGCGTCTGCCCCGGGCTGCACCTGTGCGGGGAGATCCTGGACGTGGACGGCCGCATCGGCGGCTTCAACTTCCAATGGGCGTGGGCGAGCGGGTTCGTCGCCGGGCGTTCCGCCGCGAGCGGCCCCTGATCGCCGATCGCCGCGGAGACACAGGCAAAGAACCGATTGATCGGACGAGGGGACACGGGCTTCTTTGTGTCCCTGTCGTGATCGACCGCCGATGCGCCCGGATCAGTGAACGTTCTGCGCAGCCAGCCACCGCTCACAATCGAGCGCGGCTTGGCAGCCCATCCCCGCGGCGGTCACCGCCTGGCGGTACTGCGAATCGGCGACGTCGCCCGCCGCGAACACGCCCGCGAGGTTGGTGTAGCTCCCCCGCTGCCGCAGCGCGACATACCCGCTCTCGTCGAACTCGAGGCCGCTGCCCTTGAGGAACTTGGTCGCGGGCGTGTGGCCGATCGCGATGAACAGGCCGCGGAGATCAAGGCGCGACTTCTCGCGCGTCACCGTGTCCTCCAGGAGGACGCCCTCGATAAACTTATCGCCCAGCACGTCGAGCACGACCTTGTTCCAGACCACCTTCGCGTTGGGGCGCGAGAGGTAACGCTGCTGCATGATCTTGCTGGCGCGCAGCGTGTCGCGCCGGTGGATCACGTAGACCACGCTCGCGAACTTGGTGAGGTACGTCGCCTCCTCCATCGCGGTGTCGCCGCCGCCGATGACGCCCAGGGGCTGCCCGCGGAAGACGGGCAGCGCGCCGTCGCACACCGCGCACGCCGAGACACCGCCGCCGGTGGTCGCCAGACGCAGCTCATTGGGCAGGTTCAGCCAGTTCGCGGTCGCGCCCGTCGCGATGATGACCGAGTGCGCCCGCACGGGCGGGCCGTCGACGGGGAAGAGCGTGTGCGGCGTGCGCGCCGGGTCGGGCGAGAACTCGCAGCGGGCGATGTCGTCCTCGATCACGCGCGTGCCGAAGCGCTCCGCCTGCTTGCGGAACTTGTCCATGAGTTCGGGGCCCATCACGCCGTGCTCGAAGCCGGGGTAGTTCTCGACCTCGGTCGTGAGCATCAGCTGCCCGCCGGGCAGCACCGGGCCCGGGTCCTGCTTCGGCACGCCGCAGTACACCACCGGCGTCAGCTGGGCGCGGGCCGCGTAGACCGCCGCCGTCCAGCCCGCCGGCCCGCTCCCGATGATCACGACCTTGTGGACGCCCTCGTGGGCCATGCAAGTCCCCCTCACCTTATTCGATGGCCCCGACGTCGATCAGGTTCTTGCGGTAGAGCGAGAGCACCGGCGGCCAGAGCAGGTAGTCCGCCCCCTGCACGATATCGGGGGTGTTCTGCACGCGCCGGGCGAAGTTGTTCGCGTTGTCCGAGCCGCGCGAGTAGAGCACGAACGTGTCGTCCTTCAGGTTCATCGTGAAGTTCGCGCCGGCGTCCGCCCGCGTCGCGACCACGTTCATCTCGTACGGCTGCGGGCCCGCCTTGGGGTCGCGCGGCGTGTCGCGCATCGGCACGAAGTACTCCAGCGGCGGCTGGTTGCGGTTGGCCCGTTCGGCGTTGTAGGGATCGACGTCGAGCCTGGTCATCCAGCGCGGCCGGATCGACGAGAGCTGCGGCGGGAACGCTCGGTTCGTGATCGCGAAGCCGACGACGCCCAGCGCCGCCCGCGTGCCCACGATCTCCGTCGTCGCGATGACGCGCTCGTGGCCGAGCACGCCCATGTCCGGGGTCGAGAGCGCGACCGCGACGAGCTTCTGGCGGTCGAGCTTCGCGTACGCGGACCGCTCGCCCTGCTGCTTGTCGAACCAGTCCAGGCTCCACCTTCGCGCCCACTCGTCGTACACGCCCTTGGCCGCCTGCGTCGCCTCGAACCAATCCGCCTGCCCGTCCGCGACGCCGCGCCAGCGCGCTCCCTCCGAGAAGAGGCGGAGCGGCCGGCCGGCCGTGCCGAGCCTCGCCATCGTCGGCGCGAACTTCTCGGGGATCACCTTGCCCCGCTCGGTGTAGACGCGGGCGATCACCTGCTCCGTGCCCAGCCGGTCGGCGCGCGGGAATCGCATGCGCGAAAGGTCCAGGTACGCCTGGTCCGCGGCGAGGCGGTCGATCTGCTTGCGGATGCGGTCCACGTCGAGCTTCTTGGGGCCGACGAAGTCCGTGTGCGCGACGTCGCGGATGCGCTCCAGCGACCGCGACATCGCCCGCAGACCCCACACCGCCTCGGTCAGCATCTGGCGGTCGGCCAGCTGGCGGCTGAAGAAGACGAAGTCCGTCAGGAGGTCGATCGCGTCCGACGGCGACCCTGCCTCCGACCGGCGCGCCGCCTCGACATTGATCAGGACCTCGACGCGCGAGAGCCCTTCGAGGTGGCCGTGCACCGCGCCGCTCAGCGTCGGCGGCTCGCCGATGTCGGCGTACAGGTTCGCGCGGATCAGGTCCGGCGGCACGCCCTCGGTGCCGTACGGCAGGCCGTACGCGTACGCGCGCCGGTAATCCGACTCCTGCGTCACGGTGCGGATCGCGTCGATCACCGCCTTCTGCTCCGGCGCGGCCGCCCACGCCTCGGCCTCCTTCCACGCCTTCGACGAGCCGGTGATCAGCCGCGCCTGCTCCAGCGTCGCGACCGCGGCGGGCGGCGGGGCCATCTTCGCGACCAGCGGCAGCACGACAAGGTCGCTGCGCTTGTCGGCCGCGATGTCGGAGTACAGGGCGTTGGCCTGCGAGACCGGGTCACCCCCCTGACCCAGCGCCGGGGCGCACACCAGGAGAGCGCCCAGCAGCGCGCCCGCGACGGCGCGGCGCGCGGCGGAACCGTTGATTCGAATCATGGGCCGATGGTAGCGGGCGGCGGCGGGCGCGGAGGGCCCGCGCGTCCGGGTGGGCCCGCCGGGGCGGGGCGCGTCAGACGCGGGGCTGGTCGGCGGTCCTGACGAACATCGACTCCTCGCGCACGAACTGCGAGGGCCGCTCGTCGCTGATCTGCTGGTTGAGCTTCGTCAGCGCCTCGTCGATCACCTGCCGGATGCGCTCGCGCGAGAGGCCGACCTCGTCCGAGATCTGCTTGAGCGTCAGCGGCTCGCACCCGTCGAGACCGAACCGCATCCGCAGGATCAGCGCTTCGCGCTCGTCGATCGAGTCGAGCAGGCGGCGGAGGAGCCGAACGTCCTCCGACGCGAACACCTTCTCGTCCGGGCGGCCGTGTCGCGAGTCGGCGATCATGTCGGCGAAGCTCATGAGCTCGCCGGAGGCGTTGACCGGCGCCTGCATGGGCGCCTGGAGCGCCTTGACCGCGCGGCGGATGATCCGGACCTTGCGGAGCGGCAGGTCCATCGCCTTGGCGAGGTCCTGCATGCTCGGGGCCGTGCCGAGCTCCTGCTCCAGCCGGCGGTACGCGATCTTCCACTTGGAGACGAGCTCGACCATGTACGCCGGGATGTGCACCGGCTGCGCGGCGTTGATGAGCGCGCGTTTGATGCTCTGCTTGATCCACCACGATGCGTACGTGCTGAACCGCGCGCCCTGCGCCGGGTCGAACCCCTCGACCGCGCGGAGGAGGCCGATGTTCCCCTCCTCGATAAGGTCCGAGAGGCACAGGCCGCGGCCCGTGTAGTTCTTGGCGATCGCGACGACCAGCCGGAGGTTGCAGCGCACCATCCGGTCGCGCGCCGCCGGGCAGTTCTCGTTGATGATCTTCCAGCCCAGCTCACGCTCTTCCTCGAGCGTCAGCAGATGGTGCTTCCCGATCTCACGGATGTACAGCTGGAGCTCGGACGCGACTTCGACGCGTGCGGCCTTCTTCGGGCGCGTGGCTTCCGCGCGGCGACCACGTTGGGGAACAGATGAACTCAACTCTCCACCCACCTTACCGGCGCGTCGCGCCGTCTCCTCCGATGAAGCTCCGTCAACGACGAACGGACGCGCGAAGCCCCGGTGAAGGAGCGCTCACTATCCGTTTGAACCCGTCCTGGGGTTTCATCGTCCGGGGGGATGGGGCCCTGAAGGACCTGTCTCTCGCGCACCCCTCCGCCTGTGAACATGCCACAGAATGCGCGTTATGCAAGGAAACTTCCGGAATTTCTGCGTCCGGAAGTAAAATCCCGCGGCGATGGAGGCTCCGCCTCTGATCAGATAAGCGCAGATATCATCCCGCGCGGCCGGCGAATCTCAAACAGAACGACGAGTTCTCTCGACAAGGCCCAATAACCGGAGTTGCGATGAAGTGGGACATCACGCCGCTGTTGCGCGAATGGCCGCACAAGCCCGGTCAGATCAACGCCCGACTCATCGAGGGGGACGACGGCATGCCCCGCGTACAAGTCCGGCTGGATCTTGGGCTTCTGCAGATGCACGCGGACGGCCGCCCCGACGGTGAAAGACCCTTCGGACACACTTCATTTCTGGAGTATGTCGAGGCACGCATCGACGCCGAAATTGCCGAGGTCCGAGAAGCGGAACCGTCCGTCGCCACCGAACAGCCGAAGGTGCAATCGCTGACCTCGGACGAGTGCCGGGCGCTCCGTGAGGAGGCGGCGCAGTACTACCAGCGGTACGTGGCGTGCCTCGCGCTCGAGGACTTCGACCGCGTGGTGCGAGACACCACGCGCAACCTGCGCGTCCTCGACTTGTGCGCGGAGCACGCCGCGGAGGAGCACGACAAGACCGTGCTCGAGCAGTTCCGCCCGTACATCGTGATGGTGCGCGCCCGCGCGTTGGCGAGCGCCGCGATCCGCGACGACGAGCTGAAGGCGGCGGTGCTCGCGCTCGACGACGCGCTCGAGCTGCTCAAGACGCACTTCGCGGAGCGCGGGGGCACCACCGCCTTCGAGGGCGCCGAAGAAGTCAGGATGCTGCGCGCGATGCGCGAGGCGCTCGCGCCCAAGCTGCCGGTGAGTTTGAAGGCGGAGCTGCGCCAGCGCCTGCAGCGCGCGATCGAGCAGGAGAACTACGAGCTCGCGGCGATCCTGCGCGATGAACTCAAGCAGTTGCCCGACAAGGATGCGCCGAAGGCGTAGCGACGGCGAAGCTCACACATCGATCACGCCGTCGAAGACTCGTTGCGCCGGTCCGGTCATCATGATGGCGCCCTTTCTGTTCCGCCAGATGACCTCTAGCACGCCGCCCGGAAGCTCGATGCGCACGCGGTCGTTGAGACGGCCCGTCATGATGCCCGCGGCCGCGACGGCGCACGCGCCGGTGCCGCACGCGTGCGTCGCGCCCGCGCCGCGCTCCCACGTGCGGACCTTGACAAGGTGTCGCGACACGACCTGCGCGAACTGCACGTTCGTGCCGCGCGGAAACATCCTGTGCCGCTCGATGCTTGGCCCGATGCGCTCCACCGGCACGGCGTCCGCGTCTTCCACGAAGAAGACCGCGTGCGGGTTGCCCATGCCGACGCAGGTGAGCGTGCGCGGGTGCTCCGGCCAGTCGTGGGCGATTGCCTCGCCGAGCGCGGGCGGCAGCGGCGCGTCGAGCATCTGCGGCGCGTCTCCGACAAACGGAACCGCGTCGCGCCGGAGATCGGGCGCGCCCATATCCACGCGTGCGCCGAACCTCCCGTCGACCAGCCGCAGCGTGGTGATGGCGCGGACCACCGGCCCCGCCGTTGCGATGCGGAGTTCTCGCTCGGGCCCGCCGCTCGTCAGGAGCAGCGCGACGCAACGAATTCCGTTGCCGCACATCTGCCCGTCGGAGCCGTCCGAGTTGACGATGCGCATGCAGCAGTCCGCGCCGGCGTGATCCGACAAGATCAACACGCCGTCGGCGCCGACGCCGGTGCGCCGTTCGCACAGCGCGGGCGCGCGACGAGGCCAGTCGAGGTCGGTCAGGGGCGCACGCTCGCCCCGCGCATCAACGACAATGAAGTCGTTGCCGAGCCCGTGCATCTTGACGAAAGGCACCCGCGGCACGCGTGAGCGTACGTCAACCCTTGGTGACGCCGGCTTCGCGGACGACGATGCGGTACACGGGCGTCATGCCGCCGGGGAGCACCTCGACCGCGTCGATGCGGCCACGAACGCGCACGGTGTCTCCCTTCGCGAGGCCGTACGGCTGCTCGTCCAGCACCGCGATCACCCAATACTCCTGGCCGATCAGCCGGGGCGTGAACTTCTTGATCCGCACCGCCCAGCCGGTCTTTTCCTCGGTGATGTCCTCGATCGCGCCGGACCATCCCAAGGGGCCGATCCACGTTCCCTTGTACAGCGCCTCGGCCGCCTGCTGCGCCGACTTGGTGCGGGCGGTGCCCACCTCGAGCATGATCCCTTCTTCGGTCATCTCGTCCGGCAGGACAGGCGCGCCCGGCGGCGGCTCCCCCGGCGTGGCGGCCGCGGTCGGCGCGGCGGGCTCGGGGTGCGGCCTCATCAGCTCGTACGCGCCGAAGCCGAGCACGCCGAGGATGATCAGAACGATGACGACGAGGGGCCCGTGGTCCATGTGGAAATGATATATCCCCCGAACGGGATCAGCGCCGGCGGCGGGCCGCGACCACGAGCCCGGCACCGAGGAGCGCGACCGAGCCCGGCGCCGGGATGGGCGACATCCACGCGTTGAAGTTCACATGGTCGTAGAGGTACGAACCGTTGTCGCCGAACAGGATGGCGACAGTGTCGCCCGGGGACAGCACGGTGGGCGCGGGCAGGTTGAACTCATCCACCTGGTCCGAAACGGTGCCGCCGAGGAAGGTCTGCCCGTGGTTCGTCGTCACGCCGCCGATGGTGGTCAGCACCTGGATGGTGATGCCGTTACCGGAGAGGCCGTTGGCGATGAGCTCGGTATGGACGTGCACCGCGCCCACGAGCGTCGGGGCCTGCGGCGCGAACGTCAGCACGGCGGGGATGCCGTTGCCCGGGTGAACCCAGGAGCCGTCGAACGTCGCCGGGCCCGCCGCGCCCGGTTCGCTGCCGGGGCTGACGAGCGGGCCAATCAACGGCGTGCTGAACGGCTGGCCGGCGGAGATCCATGAAGTGCCCGGCGCCATGAGCGGGCCGCCGAGGCCGGTCGTCCCGTACCAGAGGTTGCTGGTGCTGTTGGTCGCGAACGAGTTCGCGTCAACCCAGTCGCGGAAGTTCGTCATGTCGGCGAGCGCGGCGGACGACATCGCGAGCGCGCAGGCGGCGGACAGGGTGAATCGCATCTCGGTCTCCTCCGGGGCGGCAAATCTACCGCAAGGCCGAGGAAGATGCAAGCGGAAGCGGCGCTCGCCGATCGAAATGCGCGTTCAACGCCGGGTTATTGGGCGCGCCGCGTGGTTATTGATACGCCCCGTGATCGGGCGTCGTGGGGTTGGCGACGTACCGCCCGTCGCGGGGCACCGCGACTTGCTCGAAGTTCCGGGCGAGCCGCGAAAGGGCCTCGCGCATCGCGGGGCCGCGCATCGCGTGGCCGTGGCCCGTCACCGCGAGCTCGGGGGCGAGGGCGTCGAGCCTGCGGACGGACGCCGCGGCGGCGTGCCAGTCCTGCGTGTAGTACATCGGCGGGCCGTGCAGCTCTTCGCGCTGGGTCGCGACGGCGTAGACGCTCTCCTGCGCCGTGGTGATGAACGCGTCGCCGGCGATCAGCACGCGGTCAGCGGGACGGAAGAGCGAGACGTGCCCCGGCGTGTGGCCGGGCGTGTGGACCCATCGCCACTCGGGGAGCGGCGGCACCGTGCCGTTGGCGGGGAGCGCGTGCAGGCGCGCGCCGAGGTTGATAGGCCCGCGCGGGAAGAGCTTGGCGACAACGGACATCAGCCCGCCGCCGACTCCCGCGTCCGGCGGCGGATAGCTCGCGCGCCCGTCGAGGTACGGCGCCTCGAGGTGGTGCGCGTACACGGGCACGTCCCACGCGTGCGAGAGGTCGAGCACCGCGCCGATGTGATCAGCGTGCCCGTGCGTGAGCACGATCGCGCTGGGGCGTGCCCGCTCGCCGAACCGCTCCGCCGCGGCACGCCTGATGGCGCCGGCCGTGCCGGGCATGCCCGCGTCGACAAGGACCCAGCCCCGGTCGCCGACGTCGGCGGCGCCGATGAACGCCGCGTTGACGATGGCGAGCCGCTTGTACGCGATGTCGTGAGCAACGACGTGGAGGTGGTCGGACGCCTCGATGTCGGGGGCGTGCGCGCCGGGATCGACTGGGATCTGCTGGGCCATCGCTGATGGTCCGATGAACGTCCGAAGTGCGGATGAAGGGGTGGTGAGCAGGGAACGGTGATCGGAGATCAGTGATCGGTGCGTCGTCGCGTCGGGCTCATCGGACCGCGCGGGCGCGATCGGAGCGTTGCACAGCCACCATTCGCCGGTCACCGGTCACTGCTCCCGTTTCGATTCACGCCACTCGCCAGGCGCGGCCGTCGCGCACGACGCGCCGGTACAGCGTGTCGCGCTCGACGGGCTCGAAGCCGGCCTCACGGATCGCCGTCTGGAGCGTCCGGACGCTTACTTCCTGGTGCGTGCCCGCGCTGCCCGCGCCCTGGCCCGCGCCGTGATTGACCTTTGTGATGTCGTACCACACCACGGTGCCGTCGATGTCGTCCGCGCCGCACCCCAGCATCACCTGGGCCATCGGCAGCGTCTGCATGATCCAGAACGCCTTGACGTGCGGGAAGTTGTCGAGCATCAGCCGCGCGATGGCGATCGTCCGCGCGTTCTCGAGGCCGGTCGGCCCGGGCAGGTGCTCGAGCTCGCAGCCGTCGGGGAAGAAGGGGAGCGGGATGATCGTCTGGTAGTAACCGCACGCGCCGTCTGCCGAGGAACGGGCGCCGCGCGAGCCGAATGCGACGTGCTCCGGCAACGGCGTGCCGGGCCTCGTGAGCGTGATCGCCGGCGCATCCCCGCCCTCGCCGCCTGTGTACCCGAGGTGTCCGCCGGGCACGCCTTTCGTGCCCTCGTGCCTCTGCGCCCGTGTGCCCTCGTACCCCATCCTCGCCAGCGCTTCGTCCTGCGCCCGCCGCAGCATGTCCATGTGCACGAGCCGATCGGCTCGGTTCTCGATGTGGCCGTACAGGAGCGTCGCGTTGGTGTTCAGCCCCAGCTCGTGCGCCACGCGGTGCACGTCGAGCCACACGTCGCTCCTGATCTTTCCCCTGTACGCCTCGTCGTGGACGCGGTCGTCGAAGACCTCCGCGCCGCCGCCCGGCAGGCTCCCGAGCCCCGCCTCCTTGAGCCGCTCGAGCACCCAGCGGATCGCCTCGCGCCGGGCGCGTCGCCCCTCCTCGCCGGGCGTGCTCGCGCCCTTGTACACCCTCGCGATACGGCACAGGTGCACGACTTCGACGGCCGTGAACGCCTTGACGTGCAGGTCGCTCCCCAGGCGCCTCGCCTCGCTCCGGATCGTCGAGACCAGGTCCGTGTAGTACGTGAACGGGAGCGCCGGGTGCAGGCCGCCGACGCTGTGGATCTCCGTCGCGCCCGCCTCCACCGCGGAGCGGGCCTGCTCGCGCACGTACTCCATGTCGCGCGTGTACGCCCGCGCGTCGCCGTCCTTCGCGTAGAACTCGCAGAACTTGCAGGAGAGAGCGCAGACGTTCGAGTAGTTCAGGTGGCGATTGATGTTGTAGAACGCGGTCGTCCCGTGCAGGCGCGTCCGCACCGAGTGCGCCATCGCGAGCACGCCCCAGACGTCGCGCGTCCCGAAGAGAACCTCGCCGTCGGCGAGGCTCAGGCGCTCGCCGCGTTCGACCTTGTCACGGATGGCATCGAGGCGCGGGTCGGCGGTCGCAGGGCGCGCCGGCGCGGCGAGCGTGGGCATGGTCAAGTGTACAACTAGCGCTCTTCGAGCGTGGCACGGCTGCGCTGGCCCATCACCTTCCAACTGTTGAACGCGCTCGCCTTGTCCGGGAACTCGCGGTCGAAGAAGACCAGTCGCGACTCGCCGACGGTGATCTCGTCGCCGTCCACCAGCGGCGTCTCGGCGTTGACCGCCCGGCCGTTCACGAGCGTGCCGTTCGCCGACTTCATGTCCAGCACGACGTGCTGGTTCTTCGCCGCGTCGAAGCGGATCTGGACGTGCTGCCTCGAGACCTTGCCGTCCGTCAGCTGGATCGGGCACGCCTGGTCACGCCCCACCACCATGGTCCGCTTGCCGAGGGGGTAGTACGAGTCCTGATTCGGTCCGCTGACAACGATGAGCGACGACATGGTGGTCTCCTCGTTGCCCATCTTAGCAGGCGGCGCCGCGGGCACGCGACCGGGGGATTTCGGCGGAATACCCCGCGTTTCTCCCGCCTTTGCGGTGCTCCTCAGCAGCAAACTGTCACGTGCGGTCTTGCGGAGCGTCGAACAATGAAGCATGGGTGAAGCGAACGCGTCCGCGGCCTCAATCCAACTCGCGAGACCCGGCTTCGCGGCGGGCCTTTCCGTCTCCGGCGAGACCGAGTGGGCGGCGTCGCAGGCGTGCGAACAGGTCCGCGCCGGGCTCCCGCGCAGCCCGGACGTCGTTTTCGCGTTCTTCAACCCGCAGCACGTCGACAACGCCGCGGACATCGCGAGAACGATCCGCGCGAAGCTCGACGCGCCGGCCGTCGTGGGCGTCTCGACGTGCGCCGCGTTCGGCGCCACCGTCGAGATGGAGCGCGGGCCCGGCCTCTCGCTGCTGGGCGCGACGCTCCCCGGCGTGCGTCTGACGCCGTTCTGCGCCGACGACATGGCGCACGTTGACGACGACGACGAGGCGCGCGGCGTCTGGGGGCCGGCGATGGGCGCGGCGCGGGACCTGCGCGCCTGCTTTCTCTTCGCGGACCCGGCCTCGACGCCCGTGTTGAGCCTGCTCCCGCGATTCAACGCCGCGATCGGCGCTCGCCCGCTGCACGCCTTCAACCGCTCGCCCGACGACACCCCCGCGCCGGCGCTCTTCGGCGCCGTCGCTAGCGCGGGCAACCAGGCCGACATGAACGTCATGATCCTCAACGACCGCGTCGTGAAACGCGGGTTTGTCGGCGTGGGCGTCGCGGGGCGGATCGACGTCGCCACGGTCGTGAGCCAGGGGTGCAGGCCGGTGGGGCCGACGATGGTCGTGACCAAGGCTCGCGCGAACCTCGTGCTGGAGCTGGGCGGCCGCCCGGCCATGGAGGCCGTGAGTGATGCGCTCGACGAGCTGGGCGAGAAGCGCCGCGAGGTGCTCAGGGGGGGCGTTTACCTCGGCGTCGTCATCGACGAGCACAGGGCGCGGTTCGGCCGGGGCGACTTTCTCATCTCCAATGTCGTGGGCATCAACCAGGAGAGCGCGAGTATCGCGGTCGCCGGCTTCCCGCGCGTGGGCCAGACGGTTCGCGTGCACGTGCGCGACGTGCGCACGGCGCGCGAGGACCTGGCCCTGCTCCTCGACGCGCAGAAGCTCTACGACCCGCCCCTAGGCGCTCTCCTCGTCTCGTGCAACAACCGGGGCGAGCGCATGTTCGGCGAGCCCAGCCACGACGCCCGCGCCGTGCAGCGCGCCTTCGCGCACCGGGACGACGACGACGAGACGACCCCCTACTACGCGCCGCCGACCGTTTCGGTCGCGCTCGCGGGGATGCACGCCGCGGGCGAGATCGGCCCGATCGGCGGGCGCGGGTTCCTGCACACCCAGAGCGCGTGCCTGGCGGTGTTCAGGGAGATGGGGCAGTAGATCATTCCCGGTACCCGAGAGGAACTTCAAAGTCGCTGCAAGCCAAGTACGCGAGCGTCGCGCACAGCAGGCAGCCCAGCGCAATCGCTTGCCGCTTCCGTCGCCGCAGGTACACGGCGATCGGTGAGAACGCCATCACAACGGGCAAGAGGAACGTGCCATATGGGACCGCCTCTCGCAGCGCCCATTCCGCCTCCAACCACGAGTCGCTCCACGAACAGCCGCGCCCGAGCTGCTGAGCGGCGACGACGGGCAGCAGGAGCGACTTGCCCTGGAACAGCGCAACCGCGAAGAAGACGCAAGGCAGGACCATCCGCCGCACTCGATACGGGCGGAGCGTGACGTCCGATGGTCTCCAAGTCGAAGCGCGATTGAAAACCCCACCGCACTCTGGGCAGAGTGATGTGCCGGACGGCAAGCCGGCGAGGTCATAGCGACAAGTCCGGCATCGCCCGTCGAAAGCGGCCCGTGCGGGCACACTCTTTATCAGCACGCCTACACAGCACGTTGACCAAATCCAGAAGACGACCGCCTGCTCAAAGCTGCAGACGCCGCTGGCGCAGACGGTAAGAAAGAAAGCCACCACCACGCACCAAGCGAGTGAGAGATAGATAGCCATGATGTCGCTCCCCGCCGGGAGGGCTGCCGCGCCGCGGCATCATGGAATCAATGAGAACGGTGTGCGAGCGGCGACGGTTCTCTCGGCGTGAATGCACAAGACCGTTCGCTCACACGGACACCCGGGTTCTCGGGAAGTGGCGAAGTGGCCGAGTGGCGAAGTTGCAAAGTCCTTGCCGCACGCCGTGCGACCACCGGACCACCTCTCATTCGGCGGCCTCGATCACTCCGCGACACTCCCCGAAGCCGACCCGCCGGAACCCCTCGCGTTCGCAGAAGCCGCGGATGCTTACCTCGTCGCCGTCGGCGAGGAACGTGCGCTTCTCGCCCGTGGGCAGCTCGATCGGCTTGCGCGGGAGCGGCTTGCCGGAGCCGTCGCGCCCCTGCCACGTGAGTTCGAGCAGGCAGCCGCGCGTTTCCGGCTCGGGCCCGCTCACCGTGCCGCTCGCGAGCAAGTCGCCGGGCAGGAGGTTGCAGCCGTTGCTCGCGTGGTGCGTGATCATCTGGGCGAACGTCCAGTACATGTCGCGGAACGCGCGGGAACGCGAGATGCGCACGGGCTCGAGCCCCTTCTCGCGCATCGCGGCGCTCGCGAGGGAAACCTCGAGCGTGACATCGAACCCGCCCGCCGCGGCGTCGCTCTCGTCCGCCAGGTACGGGAGCGGCGCGGGGTCGCCGGCGGGGCGCTTGAAGGCCGGGCAGCGGAAGGGCGCGAGCGCCTCCGCCGTCACGATGTACGGCGCCATCGTCGTCGCGAAGTTCTTCGCGAGGAACGGCCCGAGCGGCTGGTACTCCCACTTCTGAATATCGCGCGCGGACCAGTCGTTGACGAGGCAGAGGCCGAAGATGTGCCTCCCCGCCTCGCCGATCGCGATCGGCTCGCCCATCTCGTTCCCCGCGCCGATGACGACGCCGATCTCGAGCTCGTAATCGAGCATCGCGCACGGGCCGAACGCCGGCGGCGTGACGGGCTCGCCGGGCGCGTCGTCCTTCTTGAGCTGGCCCTTGGGGCGGCGGACGGGCGCGCCGCTCGAGACGACCGAGCTCGCGCGGCCGTGGTAGCCGATCGGAACCCACTTGTAGTTCGGCAGCAGGGGGTTATCCGGCCGGAACAT
Source organism: Phycisphaerales bacterium (assembly GCA_035628115.1). Lineage (GTDB taxonomy): Bacteria > Planctomycetota > Phycisphaerae > Phycisphaerales > UBA1924 > BJHL01. The sequence goes on from DASPKL010000015.1 coordinate 43,817, forward strand.
GCTCCCGACCGTCGTCGCGTGGTGGACGCTCGCGTAGAAGTCCGTGTAGTTTGCAACCACGGACGGCGGCAGGAACTGAAGATCGTCAGCGTCGAGGAGGGCCTTTTCTCGCACGCGCCGCGTGCGCTGGCCGCCCGCCGGCGCGCCTTCGCGGAGAAACGCCTGCAACTGCCGGCGCAGGGCCGACCACGCCGCGGGCCCGAGCGCGGCGATGCCGTTCGCCGCGGGCTCCTCGAGCGCGTGCAGGAAGTCGTCCTCCGCGCCGTGGCGGTGCTCGAAGATCCCCGCCTCCGCGAGGAGCCCGAGATCGACGATCTTGTCGCCGATGCGCACGCCGGGGCACGCGAGGTCCTCCTCGGGGTGGATGAACGAGCAGAACGGCAGGCTCTGGATCGGGAACTCGGTCGCCGGGTCGTTGGCGGACTCGACCCAAGAGCGCATGCCGGGGTCGTGCGTTTCATTCGTGCTGGGCGTGCTGACCATGGGCCGAGGATAGCAAGAAGCGAACGAGCGAACGAGCGAACAAGCGAGCGAGGGCGGATTCCGGGCGGATGTGGCGTGTACGCTCGGGCGTGATCGAGATCGTCATCGCCACCGGCAACCCGCACAAGCTCGAGGAGATCGCGGCGATCTTCGCAGGCGAGGGGCTCGCCGGCGTACAGCTGCGCAGCCTCGCCGAGTTGGGAAAGGCATTCACAGAGCCGTGTGAGACGGGCTCGACGTTCGAGGCGAACGCGTCGATCAAGGCCCTGTCGTACGCGCAGCAGACGGGCATGCTCTGCCTCGCCGACGACTCCGGACTCGAGGTTGACGCACTCGGCGGCAAACCCGGCGTGATCAGCTCGCACTACGCGACGGACGGCGCGGAAACCGGTGCGTCCCGCGCCCAGCGCGACGCGGCGAACAACGCGCGACTCCTCCGCGAACTCGTCGGTGTGGCCCCCGACAAGCGCAGTGCGCGATTTGTGTGCGTCATGGCGCTGGCGCGCGGCGGCTCCCTGCTGCACACAAGCCGCGGCGCCTTCGACGGCCGCATCGGCGTTCCGCCCGCCGTCCCCCGCGGCGGCAACGGCTTCGGCTACGACCCGCTCTTCCTCGTTGCGCCGGGCTTCGCCCGCACCGGCGCGGAGTTACCGCCCGAGGAGAAGAACGCGAAGAGCCACCGTGCGCACGCCGCGAGGCAGATGGCGGCGTGGCTGCGGGAGAACGCGATGCAGTTCAAGCAAGCTTGATCACACCCGCCGCGGCGTCGAACTCGGGTACCACCGGGTACGCGTCCACCCGCGAGCATTCGGTCACGTCGCGGCCGAGCCCGATGTTCACCATGTTCCGCCCGCCGCGGCTGGACTTCATCGCTTCGTCCAGATCGTCAAAGGAACGCGACGCGTTTTGCCAGGCGTGCAGGCACAGGAGAGCCCCGTCGTCGGACGTCGGCGTGCGTCCGCGCGCGAGGAGGAGCTCGACGAACGCACCGGCCGCGAGGCAATCGTCAAGGCTCACGTCGTTCCGTGTGCCGCAGCACAGCACGTGCGCTGGCCTGGCGTCGTCCGCGACCGCGTCAACCACCGCGGCGAGATTCGAGAGCGTGCCGACGAGCACGCGGTCCGCCTGGGCCGCGTGGAGGAGTCCCGCCGTGCCATTGCTTGTGGTGAAGACGATCATCGTGCCCTCGACGCGTTCGCGCGTATAGGAGAAGGGCGAGTTGTCGAGGTCGAAGCCTTCGATGCGGACGCCGGCACGCTCGCCGCCGAGCACGATGCGTGGCCGCTCGCCCCGGCCCGCGGCTTCCAGCCGGAGTTCAACAGCTTTCCGACGGGCGTCCTCCGCCGTCAGCGCCGGCACCACCCCGGCCGCTCCGTTCGAGAGCGCCGCGCAGATCGTCGTGCTCGCGCGCACCGCATCGATGACGATCGCCACGCCGCCGCGGAAGGTCTCGGGCCTCACGAAGTTCATGTGGAGGTGGACGTGGATCGGCCGATCGCGCGGGGCGGTCTCGGTCGCTGGCGGCGGCGGCAGGTCGGGAGCGGGCATGGGCCGGAGCGTAGAAGCACGGAAACGGCCCGCGCCGCCCCTGGTACAAGTCACACCCGCGGCGTGGATGTGCGGGACGGAGACAACGCCGTGAATAAGTCCGTATCTCGCCGTGAGGCTCTGCGGAGCGCAGGCGCCGGTCTCGCCACCGTCGGTTTCGCCGTCCCGTTGCTGGCGGGGCAGACGCAATCCACTTCTCCTGCCGCCCCGGCTTCGCTCTGGCCGGACTTTCCTCGCCAAGACCCCGCCCTCGCCAAGGAACTCGTCGGCGTCTGCCACAGAGACATCGCCCGCGCGGCTGCTCTTGTCGAGGCGGAGCCTGCCCTGGTGAACGCCGCCTGGGATTGGGGCTTCGGCGACTGGGAGACTCCCCTCGGGGCCGCGTCGCACACGGGGCGGCGCGAGATCGCCGAGATGTTGCTCGCGAAGGGCGCGCGGCCGGACATCTTCTCGATGGCGATGCTCGGCCGTCTCGACGCCGTGCGCGCCGCGGTCGAGTCCATGCCTGGAATCCAGCGCTGCCTGGGCCCGCACGGCATCACGCTCGCGGCGCACGCGCGCGCGGGCGGCGACGAGGCGAAGGCGACGCTCGATTATCTCCTGTCGCTCGGCGACGCGGATATTCCGCCCGCGAGTGTCGCGATCGACGCGGAGCAGCTCCCGAAGTACGCGGGCGTCTTCGCGTTCGGCCCCGGCTCGGATGAGAGGCTCGAGGTCCTCGTCAAGCGGCAACACCTCGAGATCGGCCGCGCGGGACGTTCGTCGCAGCGGACGTACTTCACCGGGAACGACACGTTCTTTCCGTCGGGCGTTCCGACGAAATCGCTCGCGTTCAAGGTGGAGGGCGACAGGGCGGTATCGCTCACGATCCGCACCGGCGGTCGAGTCATCGAATGCGCACGGGCGCAATGAAAAGCCCCGGGCGTTCACCCGGGGCTTCTTGTCGCACTTAATCCCAGGCCCTTGGCCCTTCTTATTCCTTCACTTTAAACTCGGCGTCCACGACGTCGTCCTTCTTGTTGCCCTCGGCCTTGGGTTCGGCCGTGGCGCCGGCGTCGCCGCCGGCCGCCTTGGCCTGGTCGTACATCACCTTGCCGATCTCCATCGTCGCGGCGTCGAGCTCCTTCATCGCCGCCTCGAGGGCGGCTCGGTCGTCGCCCTTGATCTTGCCCTCGACGTTCGAGAGGGCGCTCTCGATCTTCGCGCGGACCTCGGGCGACACCTTGCCGCCGTGCTCCTCGAGCGTCTTGCGGGTCTGGATCACCGTCGCGTCGGCGCGGTTCTTGAGGTCGACCATCTCGCGGCGCGCCTTGTCCTCCGCGGCGTGCGCCTCGGCGTCTCGCTTCATGCGGTCGATCTCGTCCTTCGAGAGGCCGCCGCTGTTGGTGATCTTGATGTCGGCCTTCTTACCGCTCGCGCGGTCGGTGGCGGTCACCGTCAGGATGCCGTTGGCGTCGAGCGCGAACTCGACGTCGATCTGCGGCACGCCGCGCGGCGCGGGAGGGATGCCGTCGAGGTCGAAACGCCCGAGCAGGCGGTTGTCCTTGGCGAACTCGCGCTCGCCCTGCAGGACGTTGATCGTCACGCTCGTCTGGTTGTCCGCCGCGGTGCTGAACGTCTCCTTGCGGCTGGTCGGGATGGTCGTGTTGCGCTCGATGAGGCGGGTCATGACGCCGCCCAGCGTCTCGACGCCCAGCGACAGGGGCGTGACGTCGAGCAGGAGGATGTCCTTGACGTCGCCCATCAGGACGCCGCCCTGGATGGCGGCGCCGATGGCGACGACCTCGTCGGGGTTGACGCTCTTGTTGGGCTCCTTGCCGAAGATCTCCTTGGCGATCTGCTGCGCACGCGGCATGCGCGTGCTGCCGCCGACGAGCACGACCTCGTCGATGCGGTCGGGCGTCAGCTTCGCGTCGCGCAGCGCGTTCTGGCAGGGCTCGCGCAGGCGCTCGAAGAGGTCGTTGCAGAGCGCTTCGAACTTGGCGCGGGTGATGCTCACCTGCAGGTGCTTGGGGCCGTTCTGGTCCGCCGTGATGAAGGGCAGGTTGACGCTCGTCTCCTGCGCGGTGGAGAGCTCGATCTTCGCCTTCTCCGCGGCCTCCTTGAGGCGCTGCAGGGCCATCGCGTCCTTGCGGATGTCGATGCCCTCCTTCTTGCGGAACTCCTCGGCGATGAAGTCGATCAGCTTCTGGTCCCAGTCGTCGCCGCCCAGGTGCGTATCGCCGTTGGTGCTCAGCACCTCGAACACGCCGTCGCCGATGTCGAGGATCGACACGTCGAACGTGCCGCCGCCCAGGTCGAAGACCGCGATCTTCTGGTTCTTCTTCTTGTCCAGGCCGTACGCGAGCGCCGCCGCCGTCGGCTCGTTGATGATGCGCTCGACCTTGAGGCCGGCGATTTCGCCGGCGTCCTTTGTCGCCTGGCGCTGCGCGTCGTTGAAGTAGGCCGGGACGGTGATGACGGCGCGGTCGACCTTCTGGCCGAGATAGTCCTCGGCGGTCTTCTTGAGGTCCTGCAGGATGAACGCGGAGATCTGCTGGGGCGTGAACTCGCCCTGATTCACCTTCACGCGCACAAACTCGTCGGGCCCGCCCACGAGCGTGTACGGGACCTTCGCCTCCTCGTTGCCCGCCTTGCCGTAGCCTCCCTCGGAGGTCGATGAGACCTCGCTGCGGCGCCGGCCCATGAAGCGCTTCACCGAGAAGACCGTGTTCTTGGGGTTCGTCACCTGCTGGTGCTTGGCCGGCTGGCCGACGAGCCGCTCGCCCTTGTCGGTAAAGCCGACCACGCTGGGCGTGATCCGGTTGCCGCTGCTGTTGATGAGCACCTTGGGCTGGCCGCCCTCCATGATGGCGACACAGGAATTGGTCGTGCCCAGATCGATGCCGATGATTTTGGACATGGGGGTTCCTTCCGAATGAAAACCGGACGGAGCACTGGTGCAATGGTCGTGCCACCGCACCATCGGCGGGACGGTTGGAGAACGATGAACCCCGGCAGCGACTTCGCGCGAGAAACGGGCAGCGCCCCGCGGGGGGCTGCCATTCCGGCAGACGTCGCCGGGAACGAAGAAGGGAGACGCCGTGAGCGTCCCCCTTCGCTTTTCCGCCGCGGCGTTCCCGCCCGGTTACTTTGTCATGTCGATCTCGGTCTTCGGCTCCGCCTGGGGGAGGGCTGATTCCGGCGCCGAGCGGAGCGGATCGACCCGCACCGGCGTGATCAGATTGAGTTGCAGCGAGCGGTCGATGCTGGACTCGCCGATCACCCCCACCACGCTGCCGAGGTAACGGTCGAGGTCCGTCTCTGCCGACTTGCGGATGTACCCGAGCGTGCGCGGAGAGCTGCCCCCGACCGACACCACGCGGTACATCAGCGGCAGCCGTTCGCCGTCGTAGACCGTGCTGGGCTGCAGCACGCCGACGAGCGTGTAGACGCGCGACGACGCCCACTGGTCGAGCTGCTTCTGGAGTTCCCGCTGGCCGGCGTCGAGCGCGGCGCGGTCGGCCTGCTGCCGGCGCAGGGTCTCGCGGTATTCACGACGGACCTTGAGCGCCTCGAGGCGCTGGGTAAGCCCCGCCTTGCGGCGCGGGCTCGCTGTCGCCTCGATCGCGCGCTCATACTCACCGATCAGCTCGTCGACCTCGGATGAAAGGATCGGCTCCTCCCACACCTTGCGGAAGATCGGCTCCAAGCTCTCGCCGGCGTTGTCACGGTGCACGGTCGTGACGGCGGGCGTCGCCGCGCCGTCCGTCGACGCCGCGCCGTTCTGCGTCTGCTGCGCAGCCGAGAACGGCACCGTCTTCGCGGCGGGGGCGGGTGTGCCCGCGGCCGCCTGCGTCTCCGGGATCGCCACGCTCTTGACGTCCGTCAGCGCCGGGACCGCCTGGCCCTTGGCCTTCGCCGCGTCCACCTCGGCCTGCGTCGCCGTGCGCACGCGCGACGCGCCGACAAAGCCGCGGGCTTCGGAAGGCGCCTGCACCTTGTACGCGACGACGATCTCACCCTCCTTCACCGGCTCGATCAGCGCGAGCGCGGTGCCGGACGGCAACGCCGTCGGCAGCAGCAGCTGCCACGAGCCGGAGTAGCCGTGCACCTGGCTCGCGGCACGGAGCTGGCTTTCCTTCGTGAGCGTCACCGTCTGGCCGTTGAGGCTCGCCTCGTCGGCCCGGACGAACGCCGCGGCGCCGGCCGGGTAGGACACGCGCACCCATCCCTCGGTCTCGGCGTCGGCGATGACGATCGTTCCGGTACCCAGGCTGCCCACCGAGTAGTGGCTCGTGGTCGGGCCGCAGCGGATGCTCGTGTTGTCCTGTGTGACCACGCCGTAATACGGCGTGACGGGCCGAACCTGCGCGAAGCCACCGGCCGCCGCGACCATCACTACGCCAAGCGACACCCCGAGCGCCCGTTCGAAACCAGTCATGTCCCTGCCTCCCGCCTTGGAGAAACCAATGCCTTCCGTGAAGCCCGGGCGCGACTTTCTTTCACCGGCCGATCCTCGGCCGCCCGCGCCCCTGCAGAACCTGCGCTACGCTGGAAGAATAGTCGATCCGATCGGGCTGTGCGCTGGAGAATGTTTCCGGCCCCGAGTGGATTGCATGTCGGCTGCGATGCCCCACCGGCTTTGACCGGCGTGGACGCGCCCGCTACGTTCCCATCCCAATGACCCGCGCCCAGCGGTCCTCCTTCATCTTGCGCCCGCGACACCGCTCGGCGGGGGCACTCCTGGCGGCCGCGGCTGTCCTTTCGGCCGGCTGCGCGGTCGAGAACCCGCTCCGGAGCGACGGCGAGCGGATCCTCCGGCACTCGGTGCTGGAAGGCGTCGAGCGCGAGCTCAGCGACGCCCGCTCTCAGCCCCTGCCGGTGATCACCGACCGCCCGGACAGCGTCGGCGGGCTCAACATCCGGCCTGACATCGCGCGGGAGCTCGACGCGATGGCGGGGCCCGCGTCGTACCCGGGCTCGGGCCCGCTCGGCGTCGATCTGACGGGCCGTCCGGTGCGCACCGTGAGCCTGTCGCTCGAGCGCTGCGTCCGCGCCACGGCGGCGAACAACATCGCGGTCCAGTTCGCGCGCATCGGCCCGGCGATCAACGAGGCCCAGATCATCGCCGCGGAAGCGGCGTTCGACTGGACGTTCTTCACGAACCTCAACTGGACGATCAGCGACGCGCCGCGTGTCTCGACCACGAGCATCCAGACGGACGAGTCGCAGTCGCTCCAGAACCAGCTCGGGCTGCGCCGGCAGCTCGTCGGCGGCGGCCGGTTCTCGGTGCAGGCCGATTCCGCGTACCAGTACGTCACCCGTCCCGGCGCGGGCGTCGAACCCAACCCGGCGATGACGGGGCAGGTGACGGCGCAGTGGGACCAGCCGCTGCTCCGCAACTTCGGCAGCGAGGTCTCCCGCGCCGAGATCCGCCTCGCGACCAACGCGCAGCGCACGGCGATCCAGACGCTCCGGCGCGACCTCATCCGCGTCCTCTCGGACACGGAGCGCACCTACTGGCAGCTGGTCCGCGCACACCAGGACCTGCAGATCCTGCAGCGCCTGCTGGAGCGCGGGGTCCGCGTGCGCGACCAGCTCATCGAGCGCCAGGTCCTCGACGCCAACAACGCGCAGATCGCCGACGCCAGGGCCCGCGTCGAGCGCCGCGCCGCCGACGTGCTCCGCGCACAGACGCAGATCCGCGTGCTGAGCAACCAGCTCAAGCAGCTGATGAACGACCCGGGGCTGCCCGCGGGGAGCGAGATCGTCGTGCTCCCCAGCGACACGACCGTGGACGCCCCCATCAAGTTCAGCCTGCTGGAGAGCGTCTCCACCGGGGTCCAGAACCGGCCCGAGGTCCAGAACGCGGTCATCGACATCGACGACGCGTCGATCCGCCAGACCGTCGCCGACAACCTGCGCCTGCCCGACCTCTCGATGCGCCTGCAGGCCCGATTCACTGGCATCGAGAACGACCTGCTCGAGGCGTACGTGGACGCGGCGAACGGCACGTTCATCGATTACCTCGCGGGCCTCAACTTCGAGCTCCCCATCGGCAACCGGCGCGCGGAGGCCGACTTCCGCCGGCGCCGCCTCGAACGCCTGCAGTCCGTGCTCGCGTACCGCAACACGGTGCAGCAGGTCGTGGGCGAGGTGAAGGGCGCGCTCGAGCGCGTGCAGCTCAACTACGCGCTGATCGGGCAGACCGCGTCGAGCCGCTACGCGGCGGCGGACAGCCTGCGCGTGCTCGAGGTGCAGAAGGAGCAGGGCGAGGGCTTCACCGTCGAGCGCCTGGCGATCGAGCTCGACCGCCAGGAGTCGCTCGCCGCCGCCGAGCGGGGCGAGGCCGAGGCGCTCGCCGAGTACAGCGTCGCGCTCACCGACCTCTTCGCCGCGATGGGCACGACGATGGAGCGCGCGAACGTCGAGTTCGTGGTGCCGAGCAACGCCCCCGAGGGCGACTGAGCCCGGCGCACGCCGATCACTCCCTCTTTTCGTTCGTCCGTCGCTCCGCCTGTCTCTGCACGAACGCCTCATATTGCTCGGGCGTGTCGATGCCGCCCGCCGCGCTCTGTCGCACCGCGACGCCGATCGCGAAGCCGTGCTCGAGGACGCGCAGCTGCTCCAGCGATTCCGCCCGCTCCAACGGGGTGGGCGCGAGCCGGACGTACTCGCGAAGGAACCCCGCGCGGTAGGCGTAGAGGCCGACGTGCCGCAGCGGCTCCGCGCCGGGAACGCCCGGCACGCGCGCGAACGGCAGCACGCTCCGCGAGAAGTACAGCGCGGTCCCGTCACGCCGCAGGACGACCTTCACGACCGCGGGGTCGGACGGGTCTTCCCCGGGGTTGAAAGGCGATGCGACCGTCGCCGCGCGGACGCCGCCCGCGAGCAACCGCTCCGCGGCGGCGTCGATCAGGCCCGGATCGATCTCCGGCTCGTCGCCCTGGATGTTGACCACGGCGTCGTCGTCGCGGAGGCCGAGCGCCCGCGCCGCTTCCTCGATACGGCTCGTGCCGTTGGGATGGTCGGGGCGCGTCATCAGCGCCTCGGCGCCGAAGCCACGTGCCGCGGCGAGGACGCGCTCGTCGTCGGCGGCGATGACGAGGCGCGAGAGCGAGGCCGCCCGGGCCGCGTTCTCCCAGACGTGCCGGACGAGCGGCCTGCCTGTGCGGTCGAGGAGCACCTTGCCGGGCAGGCGCGTCGAGCCGAGCCGCGCGGGGATGACGCCGACAACGGCCACGCGGTCAGCCCGGGCCGCCGGCCGCGAGGAGCGACTTGATCTCGTCGCGGCGGGCGCGGATCTCGCGGTAGTTGAACTGCTTCATGGCGATGCTGCTCGCGAGCCGGTCCGCCTCGCGCAGCGCCTCGGTGTTCTTCGTGTGCTTGGCGTGCTCCAGCAGGGAGAGCATCAGGTTGTACTGGAGGTCGAGCTGGAAGTCCGGCGCCATGTCCCCCGTGAGGGCCGCCTTGAAGGTCTGGATCGCCTCGTCGTAGTACCCGATGCGGTGGAAGGCCTGGCCGAGCAGCGCCTGGCTGTTCACCCGCAGCTTCGCGTCCTGCTGGCTGTGCTGGAAGAGCGCGATCGCCTCGTCGTTGTTGCCGAGCTGGAAGAACCGCCTCCCGAGCTCGAACTTCTTGCCCAGATCGGTCGGGTACGCCGCGACGCGCTCCTTGAACTCCTCGAGCTCGAGCCGCAGGTGGTCCTCCTGCTGCTGGCGGAGCATGTTCTGGATCATCTCCGAGCCCGGCGACTTCTCCAGCATTTGCTGCAGCTCTCGCACCTTGCGGGCGCTCTGGCGGATGCGCACGTCCCCCGCCATCTCGCGGAAACGGAACGCGCCGCTGGTCTGGAAGGCCGACATCAGGATGTCGTGCGCCCGGTGTTCGTCGGGCCCGCGCCCGCGCTCGAGGAGACGCCGCGCGAGCTGCTCCATCGACGGCAGGTCGCCGGGGCGCGAGCGCACCTGCTCCTCCGCCACGGCGATCAGCCGGTCCATCGCGTCCTCGGTCTTGACGATCTTGTCGGAGTCCTCGAGCTGGCGCTGCTTCTCGACGTCGCGGACGTTCTGCCGGAACCCGCCCTCCTGGCCCGCCTTGTCGTAGCCGCCCCGGTTCATCGTCGCGGACGCGGCGAGGTTGCGGACGTACGCCGCGAGCTCGCCGTCGGAAGGGTCGAGCTTGAGCGCCGCCTCCGCGGCGTTCACCGCGCGCTCGGGCAGCTCGAGTTTCGCGTAGAGATCGGCGATCTTGAGGAGAAGGTCCTTGCGGACTTTCTTCTCCTTCATGGTGAAACCGAAGGCTCGCTCGCCGATCCAGACGGCGGGGTCTTTGAGCTTCAGGTCCGTCGCGGCCTTGAACGCGTCGACCGCGCGCGCGGCCTCGGTCGGCCGCAGCCCCCACTCCAGCAGGCTCCGGAGGTACTTGTCAACGTCCGTCTTGCCCGAGACGCTCGCCATCAGGTCCTTGCCCGGGCCCTTCTTCCCCTCCGCGAGGAATTGCGCGGTGCAACCGAAGAAAGACTGCAGGCCGTCCATCGACGAAGCGTCGTGGCGCAGCCCGTCGAGCCAGAGCTTCATCGCGTACTCGTACTGGGCGGTTTCCTGGACGGTCCGGGCGTGATCGAAGAACTTCCGGGCTTTCTCCGGGCTGGAACCGCCGGCGTCCGCCTTCGCGCTCAGCGCGGCGGCGCCCGGCTCCTCGTCCTTCTTCTTGCCGAAGAAAATCGCCAATCGCTTGCTCCTGAAGGAAGGCTTGCGCACCCCCACGGTTCGCCGGCCGCCCGACCGCGCGTGCTCCGGCGGATACTCCGGCCGGTTGTGCCCCGGATGGCAAAGGATACGCGAAGGAGACCTGTCGTGGAAGCCCCGCGACGGCCGCGCGGGACCAAGAATCACCGGATGCCGGGCACGACGGATGAACTCTCCCTGCGGATCTACCCCGACCCTGTGCTGCGCCGCAAGGCCGCCCCGGTGAAGGAGATCGGGCCCGAGACGCTCAAACTGGCAGAGCGGATGCTCGAAATCATGCGGGACGACCGCGGCATCGGGCTGGCGGCGCCGCAGGCGGGCCTCTCGATCCGGATGTTCGTCGTTGACGTGCCGCCGGAGGAGGATGGCGCGGAGCCCGCGACCGGCACGGTCTCGACCACGAACGGCCCGATGGTCTTCATCAACCCGCGCCTCGAGTTCGAGGGCCCGCCGGAGAAGAGCGAGGAGGGGTGCCTCTCTCTGCCGGATATCCGGGGCGAGGTGCTGCGTCCGCCCGTCGTGGCGGTCCGGGCGCTCGACGAGCGCGGCAAGGAGTTCACGCTCAGGGCGTCGGGTCTCCTCGCGCGGTGCATCCAGCACGAGACGGACCACCTCGACGGCGTGCTCATCATCGACAAGATGACGATGCCGTCGCGCGTCAAGAACCGCCTCAAGATCAAGCGGCTGGAGTCGCGCGTCGAGCGCTAGCCCACCGATGGCGCAGGCCCGCCCCATCGTCTTCTTCGGCTCCGGCGCGTTCGGGCTCCCCACGCTGCGAGCGCTGGCCCTCGCTCACCGCGTCGTCGGCGTTGTGACCCAGCCGGACAAGCCGGCGGGCCGGGGCGGCGCGATCACGCCGACGCCGATCGGCGCTTGGGCGCAGGAGTATCTGAGCGGCGCCCCGGTTCTGAAGCCGCCCAAGTGCTCTGCGCCGGACGTCGTCGCGCAGATCCGCTCCCTCGGGGCGGACGGGGGCGGCCCGCCCGCGTTCGTCGTCATCGCCTTCGGGCAGAAGCTCCCGCGGTCGCTTCTGCACGGCCGCTTCGCGATCAACCTCCACGCGTCGCTCCTCCCCCGCTGGCGCGGTGCGGCCCCGATCAACGCCGCGATCGTCGCGGGCGATCGCGAGACCGGCAACAGCGTCATCACGCTCGCCGAGAAGATGGACGCAGGGCTCGTGCTCGGGCAGACACGGCGTCCCATCCCGCCCGATATGACGGCGGGCGAATTGCACGACCTGCTCGCATCGGACGGGCCCGAACTCGTGCTGCGCACCATCGCGCAAGAACGCGACGGCACGCTCGAACCGGCGACGCAAGATGAGGAGCTTGTCACCCTCGCGCCCAAGCTGAGCAAGGGCGACGGCCAGGTTGATTGGGGCGCCGACGCGGACGCGTGCCGTGCGCGGATCAACGGCCTCTCGCCCTGGCCGGGCGTCGCGGCCGACATCGGCGGCGAGCGTGTAAAGCTCCTGCGCGCCGGGCCGAGCGGTGCGCGGAGCGACGCGCCGCCCGGCACGCTCGTCGATGCGCCCCGGGGACTGGTGGCGTGCGGGCGGGGCGTGATCGAGATCGTCGACGTCCAACCGGCGGGCAAGCGCGCGATGCGATTCGCCGAGTTCGCGCGCGGACGCGCGCTCGCGCCTCATACCGTGCTGCTCGGAGGAACGGCATGAGGCTGATCGAGACGTTGTGGGGCATGATCGGCCCGGGCCAGGCGCAGGCGGCGCCGGCGCGGGCGGGCGGAAAGAAAGAGAAAACGCCCGGCCGCGCGCGCCGGGGCGGCGCCCGCCGCAAGGCCCCGACCGCGAAGCGCCCCGGCGCGAAGGCCGACCTGTACGAGCGCATGACGATGGCGATGCTCGCGCGGCACCAGGTGCGCGTGCGGCGCTGGCGCACCAGCATGTCGGGCGTCGCGTGGTACGTGACGTACAAGGACGGGCGCGTGCAGCGCCTCATCGAGGCGCCGCGCCCCAAGGGCCCCATGTCCGCGGCGGTCTTCCTCCACGAGGTCGGCCACCACGCGATCGGCTTCGACGTCTACAAGCCCCGCTGCCTCGAGGAGTACCACGCGTGGAAGTACGCGCTGGCGCAGATGGAGGAATGGGGCGTCGAGATCACCGACCGCGTGCAGACCCGCGTGCGGCGCAGCCTGCGCTACGCGGTGCGCAAGGCGCAGCGCCGCGGCATCAAGCGACTGCCCGAGGAGCTGCACGAGTACGCGTGAACGAGAAAGGGACGGCGATCGCTCGCCGTCCCTTCGCGTTCTCCGGATGATCGCTTACTTCTTCTCGACCAGGAGCGCTGCCTGCGCCGCCGCGAGGCGCGCGATCGGCACACGGAACGGCGAGCAGGAGACGTAGTCCAGCCCCGCCCGCTGGCAGAAGTGGACGCTCTTGGGGTCGCCGCCGTGCTCGCCGCAGATGCCGACCTTGAGGTCGTTGCGGACGGAGCGGCCCTTCTTGACGCCCATCTCGATGAGCAGGCCCACGCCGCCCGTGTCGAGCGTCTGGAAGGGGTCGGCCGGCAGGATCTCGCGTGACAGGTAGTCGGGCAGGAAGGTGCCGACGTCGTCGCGCGAGTACCCGAACGTCATCTGCGTGAGGTCGTTGGTGCCGAAGGAGAAGAACTCGGCGTGCTGGGCGATCTCGTCGGCCGTGACCGCGGCGCGGGGCACCTCGATCATCGTGCCGATCTTGATGTCCAGGCGCGGCTTGTAGTCCTCCTCTTCCTTCACCCGGTTGATCGTCGCCTCGACCATTTCGCGCAGGTAGTTGAGTTCCTTCTTGGTGCCCACCAGCGGGATCATGATCTCGGGGAGGGCCTTGATGTTGGAGCGCAGGCAGTCGATCGCCGCCTCGACGATCGCCCGCACCTGCATGTCGAGGATCTCGGGGTACGTGACGCACAGGCGGCAGCCCCGGTGGCCGAGCATCGGGTTGGCCTCGTGCAGCTGGCTGACGCGCTGACGCACCTTCTCGACCGAAACGTTGAGCTCCGCCGCCATCTCCTTCTGGCTCTTCTCGTCGTGCGGCAGGAACTCGTGCAGCGGCGGGTCGATGAGGCGGATCGTGACGGGCAGACCCTTCATCGCCTTGAAGATGCCGATGAAGTCGTCGCGCTGGAAGGGCAGGAGCTTGTTGAGCGCCTTGACGCGGGCCTCCTGCGTCTCCGCGAGGATCATCTGGCGCATCACCCTGATGCGGTCGCCCTCGAAGAACATGTGCTCCGTGCGGCAGAGGCCGATGCCCTCCGCGCCGAAGTCCCGGGCGCGCTGCGCGTCCTCGGGCGTGTCGGCGTTCGTGCGCACGCCCATCGTGCGGTACTTGTCCGACCACTTCATGATGGTCGCGAAGTCGCCCGAGAGCTTGGGCTCGACGGTCGAGACCGGGCCGAGCATCACCTCGCCCGTGCTGCCGTCGATCGACACGACGTCGTCGCGCCCGAGCTTCTTGCCGCGGATCACCAGCGTGCCGGCCTTCGCGTCGATCTGCATCTCGCCCGCGCCGACGACGCAGCACTTGCCCCAGCCGCACGCGACGACCGCCGCGTGGCTCGTGCGGCCGCCGGTGCTCGTCAGGATGCCCGCCGCGGAGTGCATGCCCTCGACGTCCTCGGGGCTCGTCTCCTTGCGGCAGAGGATCACCTTCTCGCCGGCGTGGGCGCGCTTCACGGCCTCCTCCGCGGTAAAGGCGAGCTTGCCGACGGCGGCCCCCGGGCTGGCGGGGATGCCCCGCGTCAGCACCTCGACGTTCTTCTTCTTGGAAGCGTCGAAGCTGGGGAGCAGGAGCTGCGTGAGGTCCTGCGCGGGGATGCGGAGCAGGGCCGTCTTCTCGTCGATCAGGCGCTCGCGCACCATGTCGCAGGCGATCCGGACCGCGGCGGTGCCCGTGCGCTTGCCCGTGCGCGTCTGGAGCATGAAGAGCTTGCCGCGCTCGATCGTGAACTCGATGTCCTGCATCTCCTTGTAGTGCTTCTCGAGCTTGTTCTTGATGTCGATCAGCTGCTTGTAGACGTCCTTGTTCCACTTGGGCATCTGGTCGACGGGGAGCGGCGTGCGGATGCCCGCGACGACGTCCTCGCCCTGCGCGTTGACCAGGTACTCGCCGTAGAAGGCGTTCTCGCCCGTCGCCGGGTTGCGCGTGAAGGCCACGCCCGTCCCGGAGTCCTCGCCCATGTTGCCGTACGCCATCGCCTGGATGTTCACGGCGGTGCCGTTGAGCCCCATGATCCCTTGGATGCGCCGGTAGCTGATCGCTCGCTCGCCGTTCCAGCTCTTGAAAACCGCCTCGATCGCGAGCTCGAGCTGCTTGAACGGGTTCTGCGGGAAGACCTCGCCAACGTGGCGCTGGTACACCGCCTTGTACGCCTCGCACAGCTCGATCATGCCCGTCTCGGGCACGTCCGTGTCGCTGTGGGCGTGGTGCTTGCTCTTGATCTTGTTGAACGCCTCCTCGAAGAGGTGGTGGTCGACGCCCATCACAACGTCGCCGAACATGTTGATGAGGCGGCGGTACGCGTCGTACGCGAAGCGCGCGTTCTTCGTGCTGTTGGCCAGACCGACCACCGAGAGGTCGGTCAGCCCCAGGTTCAGGATCGTGTCCATCATCCCCGGCATGCTCACCGCGGCGCCCGAGCGCACGCTGACGAGCAGCGGGTTGTAGTTGTCGCCGAACTTCTTGTTCGACTCCTTCTCGAGGAAGGAGATGTTCTTGTGCACCTCGTTCATCAGGCCGTGCGGCAGGCGCTGGCCGTTGCGGTAGTACGCGGCGCACGTGTCGGTCGTGATCGTGAACCCGGGCGGGACGGGCAGGCCGATCGAGACCATGTCCGCGAGGTTGGCGCCCTTGCCCCCCAGCAGCGTCTTCATGTCCGCCGCGCCTTCGCACTTGGTCTTCCCGAAGTAGTAGACCATCTTGCCGGGCGTCGCCCGCATTTTCGGGCCGCCGGGCATGACGTCAACCTTGCGGGCGACCTTCTTGAGGGACTTCTCGCTCTTGCCGGGCTCGTGCAGGACCGCGGCCGGGGTGGACTTTTCCATCGACTTGGTGGGCTTGGCCATCGGGGATCCTTCGTGTTCCTTCACACCGCGACGACCCATACCGTGGGCCGCGCCGCGGTTCGACGCTCCGCCGGCGGCGAAAACGCCGGAAAAAAGGCAGCAAGTTTAGGAGCGGCGGTCGGAGTTTGCTCGCGCCGCGCGTCGTTCGCGCAGCGAAAAACGACCGGGCGTTGCGATTTCGCGGTCTCCGCTACACGGCGGGGCGACTTCGAGACGGATCGCCTAACCACAACCGTCCCATGCACTTAGAACGAGCGGCTCCCCTCGAACTCCGGCTCGACCCGCTCGCCGCGATGCGCCGCTGGCCGGCGAGCGAACCGATGTCGGTGCTTTGGTCCGGCGGCGAGAGTCCCTCGTCCCGTTGGATCGTTCTTGCGCGGCCGGGCGTTTGCCGCGTGCTGCCCGCCACGGCGACCAAGAGCGAAGCAGAATCATTTCTCCGCGGCGTGGGTTTCGACCGCGCAATCAGACAACACGCTTCGAACGCGGACAAGGGCACGCCGCCGTTCCGAGGCGGTTGGATCGGTTGGCTCTCATACGAACTGGGGGGCGTGCTCGAGCCTCGCGCACGCGTCGAGCACGCGCCGCGCCGCCTGGCGGGAGCCGTCGGGAAACCCCCGCCATCGGATTGGCCGCTCACGGTCTTCCAGCGCTGCGACGATGCGCTGATCTTCGACCGATCGCGCGGGCGCTGGTGGAGCATCGGCACGCCGCCCGCCCTGCTCGCGTCCGCCGAGCGGACACGGCCCGCGGACGCGGTCGTCGAGCCGGGCGCCGGTGCACGGGACCGGTACGCGCGCGCCGTCCGCGTCGCGCGCGAGTACATCCACGCGGGGGACGCCTACCAGGTGAACCTCTCGCACGCGCTCCGAGGCGGAACGGCGATCCCGCCTCGCGAGTTCGCCGCGTTGCTCTTCGAGAGCTCCGGGCCCTGGTTCGGCGGATTCATCGAACACACGCAAGGCGGCCGGGCGTTCGCCGTCGCGAGCGCGAGCCCGGAAGTGTTCCTCTCGTTCGATCCGATCGACGGCCTGCTCCGCTCGCGCCCGATGAAAGGCACGCGGCCCGCCGGAAACGAGGCGGCGCACGATCTGCGGCGCTCCGAGAAAGACACGGCGGAACTGGCGATGATCGTGGACCTGGTGCGCAACGACCTGGGGCGCGTCTGCGACCTCGGGAGCGTGCGCGTCGAGGCCTTCCGCGTCATGGAACGCCACGGCGGCGGCCGGGGCCTGCTGCAAACCACCGCGACCGTCGCCGGCCGGCCACGCGACGGCGCGACATGGCTCGACGCGATCCACGCGTGCTTCCCGGGCGGGAGCGTGACCGGCGCTCCCAAGATCCGCGCGATGCAGATCATCGATGAACTCGAAGGCGAGCCGCGAGGCCCATATTGCGGCAGCATGGGCTACATCGGCGACTCCGGCCACGCGGCGTTCAACATCCTGATCCGCACCGCGGCGATCAGGTCCGCCGAGGACGGCTGGGACCTGACGTGGCGCGTCGGCGCCGGCATCGTCGCGGAGAGCGACCCCGAGCGCGAGTGGCAGGAAACGCTCGACAAGGCGCGTTCGCTGCGTGCTGCGCTCGCCGGGCGAGCGAACACGCCGCGCTAGATCTTGCGCAGCACCGCCCGCACCGGGCTCGCGTCGAACTCGACTAAACGCAGCGGCGCGGCGATCAATTCGTACGCGCCGGGCTCGACATGCGCGAGCACAAGCCCCTCGAGGATCGAGATGTCGTGCCGCAGAATCGCCTTGTGCGCGGGCAGGTCCTTGCTCTCCTGCGTGTCCACGCTGGGCGTATCGACGCCGATCGTCGTCACGCCGCGGGCGGCGAGCAGATCGATCAACTCGACCGACAAGCCCGCGAAGTCGCTGTTCCATTGGTGCGCATCGGGGAACGAGCCCGTTTTGACGAGCACCCGCGGCTCGCGCAGCGTGTCCAGCCCAACGACATCTTTCACGCCGACACGCCCGCCGCCCGGCAGGCGCTCGACCTTCGCCTCCAGCACGCGGCACGGCCCGATGTAATGCGCCAGCGGCCGCACGCCCACCCCGGTCCCGCCCCCGTCCCGCCGCGCGTAGTGGTTCGATCCGTCCGCGTGCGAGCCCAGGTGCACCGTCGCCCGTATCGTCGAGAGCGTCACCGTCGCGCCCTTCTCGACTTCGAGCAGGACCTCGCGCGTGAGCGGCGTATCGCCCGGCCACACGCCGATCGACGGCGTGAGCGGCGGAGAAATGTCGATCAAGCCGGCGTCGAGGCCCGCGATCGCGCCGCCAAGGCCTAACGCCGCGGCCCCGGCCTCCCGCACGCGGTCGCGCCACGCGGCGTCGTCGAGGGATACCGCCGAGTCCATCGGCACGCGCGCAACCACCGCATCGATCACCGCGTTCAGCGCGTCGCCGCGCTCCCGCGCCACCGTGTACGGCACGGTGGAGAAGCTCACCAGGTTGTACTGCGGCTGGCAGCGGTCGGGGAAGGCCGCGTGCAGCGTCTGCTCGACGCGCTTGCGGTACAGAAACTCGGGCCGTCCCACCTTGTCGCGCATCTCGACGAAGTTGTCGAGGGCCATGTCCGCGATCGCGTCGGCGTTGGGCTTTCGAGCTGCTTCGTACGCCCGCAGCGCCTCGCGCTGATCGCTGTGTTCTCGCAGGCAACGCGCCAGCTCGACGCAGTCCTCGAAGCCGCAGTTGATCCCCTGCCCGTAGAACGGCACGATCGCGTGGGCTGCGTCGCCCACCAGCACCGTGTCCCCGCCCCGGCTCCACGGTCGGCAGCGCACCGTCACCAAGCTGCCGATCGGGTTGCGCTTGTAATCCTCGACCAGCGTCGGCATCAGCGCCACGCCGTCCGCGTACCACTTTTCAAAGTGTGTGCGGATCTTCACCCCGTCGTCGCTCAGCGAGGCGAACGAATGCTCGCCCTCGTACGGCCAGAAGAGGGTGCACGTGAAGCTGCCGTCGCGGTTGGGGAGCGCGATCATCATCGCACCGCCGCGCGGCCAGATGTGCAGCGCGTGCGCCTCCATGGCCGGCGCGCCGTCCGCGCGAGGCGGGATGTGCAGCTCCTTGTACCCGTGCCCGAGCCAGGACTGGCTGTACTCGAACCTGTCGGTCCTCTGCATCGCGCCGCGCACGGCGGAGAACGCGCCGTCCGCCCCCACGATCAGATCGGCCCGCACGCGCCGTTCGTTGCCGGCCCCGTCGCGCACGGCCGCCTCGCTCCCGCGCTCGGAGAACAGCACGTCCGTGCACGTCGTGTCGAAGACCATCTCCACGCCCGGCTCGCTCGCCGCGGCGGTGATGAGGGTTAGATTCAGACCGCCCCGTGAGACCGAGTTGATCGCGTCGCGCGGATCCTTGCTATACGGCTGGAAGGTTGTGCGCCCGTCCACCGCGTGCATTATCCGGCCCGGCATCGGGATGATGTCCCGCTCGCGCACCATCCGCTCCAGACCCGCCGCGGCGAGCCCCGCGAGCCCGCGCGCCGAGAGCGCGAGGTTGATCGACCGCCCGCCGCTGTACCCTTTGGAGCGAGGATCGGCCCGGCGCTCGAAGAGCGTGACTTTCCAGCCGTCGTGGGCGAGGAGCACCGCCAGCAGCGAGCCGGCGAGGCCGTTCCCCATGATCGCCGCGTGGCGCGTCATGAGGCGGACACCTTGCGCAGCGCGCTCACGAAGCGGTACACGTCGTGGAACGAGTTGTAGAGCGGCACTGGCGCGGCGCGAATGACGTGCGGCTCGCGGAAGTCGGTCACGATCCCGCGGCGCAGCAACGCCGCGTGCGCCGCGCGCGCGTCCCCGGGCAGCACGAGCGACAACTGACACCCGCGCCGCGCCGCCTCGGCGGGCGTGAGCACCCGCACGCTCGGCGCCATCGAACGCAGCAACGTCTCCATGTATCCGGTGAGCGCCAGCGACTTCTCCCGCAGCCGGTCGATCCGGGCCTCGTCGAAGAGCGCGAGCGATGCCTTGAGGGGGGTCAGCGAGAAGATCGGCGGGTTCGAGAGCGCCCAGCGGTCCGCCCGCGCGACGGGCGAGAACTCCGGCCCCATCCGGAAGCGCGTCGCCGGGTCGTTCCCCCACCACCCCGCGAACTGCGGCACCGGCTCGGACAGATGCCGCTCGTGCACGAACGCGCCCGCGACCGCGCCCGGCCCGGCGTTCAGGTACTTGTACGAGCACCACGCCGCGAAGTCCGCCCCGATGTCGTGCAGGCGCATCGGCACGTTCCCCATCGCGTGCGCAAGGTCCCAGCCGACGATCGCTCCCGCGTCGTGCCCGGCCCGCGTCACGGCCTCCATGTCGAACCACTGCCCGGTGAGGTAGTTGACCGCGCCGAGCATCACGAGCGCGATGCTCGGCCCCTCGCGTTCGATCGCCGCGACGATGTCCTCGGTCCGCAGCGTCCCCTCCCCTTCGCGCGGCGCGAGGCGGACGATCGCGCGCGACGCGTCAAACCCCGCGTGCCGAGCGTGCCACGCAGCCTGGCTCGCCACCGCGTACGAATCGCTCGGGAAGGCCGTGTCCTCGATCACGATCTTGAAGCGCTCGCGGGTCGGGCGGTAGAACGACGCCATCAGCAGGTGCAGGTTCACCGTCAGCGAGTTCATCGCGACGACCTCGCGCTCCAGCGCGCCGCAGAGCCGCGCGAGCGGCGCCCGGAACTGCTCGTGGTACGGCAGCCACGGGTCGCGCCCGTGCAGATGCCCCTCGACCCCCAGCCGCGCCCAGTCCTCGAGTTCCTGCTGCACCAGCCGCGGCACGTCCCGCGGCATCGCGCCCAGCGAGTTGCCCGTCAGATACACCGTCTCGCCGCCCGTCGGCGCGGTTCCAGCCCCCACCGCCGCGGCGATCGCGCCCGCGTCGGGGATCGCGAGCTTCTCGCGGAAAGACCGCAATGGGTCGCGGGCATCGAGCGCGCGGGCGTAGGCCTCGGAGGTATCGGTCGTGGTCGCGGTCTGGGGCATCGGAAGAGTCTACGAAGTGAGCTGGACGGGCTCGCGGCGTATCACGCGGCGCCTCTAAGCTCTCCGGGTCGGTCATGTCCACAGGGGGTTTCATGCTCCGGTTCGTCGTGTTCATCACCACCGCGCTCACGTTCGCGTCCGCCGCCGCTCATGCTCAGGAGCGGGTCGCATCGGAAGCGCGAGTTTGGAGCGACCTCTTCAACACCGAGGACCTCGACGCACTCTGTGATTGCACCGGGGCACCGCCGGAGCTTCGCAGCAGAGGCCGCGCGACCATGCTGGACGCCATGCGGCGGGCGACCGCCGCCACCGGCAGATTCGGAAAGAAGCGTTGGAACGCGACATGGCGGAACATCGAGGCAGCGAACGGCGCGCGTCATGACTGGACTGAACTGGCCGAGAGTGTGGACGCGATCGAACGCGACGCGATGGACGCTCTGCGTGGCCTCCTGACGGATGCAAAGGCCGAGACGGGCTGGGGGTGCTTCGAGCGCGCCCGCCGGCGCCTCCTTTTGCCCTTCGTCGAGGAGATCCTCGCCTTCGGAACCCCGTACAACTTTGACACGGACGATGAAAGCGACGATCCGCAGAACCTTTCCGCGGCCGCGATCGTCTACGACCTCCGGCTCGCGCTCAAGGACCTTGACATTCCCGACGCGGACCGGCGGGCAGCGGCGGACGCGCTCGAGCAACACGAGGTCGCGCTCGACGCTCTGATCCGCCAGTGGCGGTCGGTGTGCGGCGCTCGCCTGCGCGCGAGGCACCTCCACCTCGACCGTCCCGAGCAGTCGTACGAAGACCGCCGCCGCGCGTTCGAGGCTGCGCGAGCGATCGGGCAGCAACACGTCCGCGGCTGCCGCGCGGTCGCCGCGGCTCTGAGCAATACGATCCGCCACGCGTTCATCCGATCTCGGCTGCGGCGAGAGTTGGCGGACGCTTCGCCGGAATCGCGGAAGTTCGTGAAGTTCTCATACCCGCTGGACTACCTGCGGCTGAGCGAAGATCAGCAGCGAGCGGCGAAGGAGTTGTTCGCTCGTGCCGATGCCGAACTCTCCCGCATCGACGCGGGAGCGCTCGACGAGTACGACCGGTTCGTGCTGGGTAACGAGCCGGTCGAAGAGTCGCGCTACGCGCCGGACATAGAGACCTTGAGCGAGCGGATGACTCGTACGAAGGAGATCTTCGACCGGGTGGAGCGAGAATTCCTCGACCTGCTGACGGACGAACAGCGGCGGATTATCGAGTCTCGCGAGATGCCGGACGACGAGGCAAACCGAGTGTTCGACCTGCCGAGGCAGCGCAACGCGGCGAAGGGTTTGTTCGATTGAGCGGCCTCACCAACGACCGAGCGGTCGGAAGTTGATCGCTCCAAAGAACGGCCGACCCGACCGCAACTGATCTACGGCTTGGGCGAAACCGCCCGGATGGCGCCAGCCAACGAGCTTCGCGCTCGCGCGTCGGGCTCGTTGATCGTGTCCGAAGCGATCACTCAACCGTCACGCTCTTCGCGAGGTTCCGGGGCTTGTCAACATCGTGACCGCGCAGCACCGCCGCGTGGTACGCCATCATCTGCAGGGGCACCGCAGCGAGCATGGGCGAGAGCGGCTCGGGGATGTCCGGGATGTAGAGCACGTCCTCCGCGTAGCGCTTGATCGCGGTGTCGCCCTCGGTCGCGACGGCGATCACGTGCCCGCCGCGGGCGCGCACCTCCTGGATGTTGCTCATCACCTTCTCGTACTGCCGGCCCTTGTTGGCGATGAAGACCGCGGGCAGCCCCTCGTTGATGAGCGCGATCGGCCCGTGCTTCATCTCCGCCGCGGGCATCCCCTCGGCGTGGATGTACGAGATCTCCTTGAGCTTGAGCGCCCCCTCGAGCGCCGTTGGGTAGTTGTACCCGCGCCCCAGGAAGAGCCAGTTCTCGCGGTCCACGTACTTCTCTGTGACGCGCTTCACCTGCTCGTCCGCGGCGAGGATCTGCTCGATCTTGTCGGGCACCTTCGCGAGCTGCGTGAGAATGTCCGAGCACTGGTCGGCGCCCATAAAGCGCCGGCGGCCCATGAAGAGCGAGATCATCGTGAGCACCGCGACCTGGCCGGTGAAGGCCTTGGTGCTCGCGACGCCGATCTCCGGCCCCACGCGCAGGTAGACGCCCGCGTCCGTCTCGCGCGCCATCGTGCTGCCGACGACGTTGATGACGCCCAGCGCCAGCGCACCGCGGTCCCTGGCCTCGTGCAGCGCCGCGAGCGTGTCCGCCGTCTCGCCGCTCTGCGACACGGCGACGACGACCGTGCCCTCCTCGATGATCGGGTTGCGGTAGCGGAACTCGCTCGCGAACTCGCTCGACGCGGGGATCTTGGCGAGGTCCTCGAAGAGGTACCGCCCGATCATCGCCGCGTGCAGCGCCGTGCCCTGACCCAGCAGGACGACGCGCCTGGCCTTGATGAGGTCCTTGGCGTGGTCGGCGAGGCCGCCGAGGACGATCTTGCCCTCCTCGGGGATGAACCGTCCGCGGAAGGTGTTGCGCAGGCTCTTGGGCTGCTCGAAGATCTCCTTCCGCATGAAGTGCTGGAAGCCGCCGAGCTCGATCTCCTCGAGCTCCAGCTCCAGCTGCTGCACCTTGTGCGTCACCGGCACGTTGTGGATCGTGCTGGTGCGGAAGCCCTCGCGCGTGATGCGCGCGACGTTGTAGTCGTCCAGCGTCACGGCCTGGCTCGTGTGGCTGATGATCGCGGCCCCGTCGCTGGCGACGACATACTCCCCGTCGCCGACGCCCACCATCAGCGGGCTGCCCTTGCGGGCGCAGACCAGCACGCCCGGCTCGCGCTCGCACATCACGCAGATCGCGTACGCGCCGGTCACCTCGCGCAGCGCCGCCTGCACCGCCGCCTCAAGGTCCCCCTCGTAGAGCTCGCCGATGA
The DNA here is from genome assembly GCA_035628115.1 of Phycisphaerales bacterium. GTDB lineage: Bacteria > Planctomycetota > Phycisphaerae > Phycisphaerales > UBA1924 > BJHL01. The sequence goes on from DASPKL010000015.1 coordinate 67,530, forward strand.
GCATCGCGAGCACCTCCGTGTCCGTCTGGCTCGTGAAGGTGTGCCCCTTCTCCTCGAGCAGCGTCTTGAGGCTCGCGTAGTTCTCGATGATGCCGTTGTGGACGAGCGCGATGCCGACCTTGTCGTCACGGTGCGGGTGCGCGTTGATCTCCGTCACGCCGCCGTGCGTCGCCCACCGGGTGTGCACAAGGCCGATGCTCCCGGGCAGGCCGCCGATGGACTCGAGCTTGTCCTCGAGATTCGCGACCCGCCCCACCGCCCGTGCGACCCGCATCTTGCCCTCGTGAATCGTCGCCATGCCCGCCGAGTCGTAGCCGCGGTACTCGAGCCGCTTGATCCCCTCCAAGAGAAGGCTTTGGCAGGGCTTTGAGCCGACGTAGGCGACGATTCCGCACATACTTGCGCTTCCTTCTCGAGGACGGGGCGTCGTGCCCCGTCGGTCACTCAGTATCGGCTCGCCGGCTCCCGCCGCCGCTGGCGGGACGCCCGACCCGACCATTATTGGGAGGTGTGACTTACTGGACGTCCACCGGGTGCGGTTCGCGCGGACGCGGGTCGCGAATCAGTTTTTCTCGCGACGCGGTCGATGAGGTCCGAAAAGAGGATGGTCCGGGCGTCAGCGTCGCCGAAAACCGGGCACGCAGGGATTCACTCGCTAGCGGTCTGCTCCGGCCACCAGTCGAGCAAGCCGTACCACTTCAGCTTCTCAGCGCGATGCTGTTGTGTATCTGCACGGTGCGCCATGTACAAAATCAGGCTCCGCACCGCGTTGCGCTGCGCGGCCGTCAAAAGACCCGCTTGCTCCCGCGCGTGCTCGCGGTCCAGATCGAGGTGAAAGTCGATCGAGTCGTCATGATCGCGGACACACCGCACCAACGCAACCGGCAGGTAGTATCGAAACCCGATCGGATCGAGAAAATTGAACCCGTCCCAGGCACGCCACAGCGGATCATCGACGAGCTCCTGCCAGTTCCACTCCGTGTCGCTTTCGCGAGCCTTCAGCCGTTCCTCCATCGTGCCGTAGCCATCGATCACGGCGGCCTCACTCCACGAGACGCCGCCCTCGCGCGTGACGCCGTCGAACGCCGCGTAGATCTCCGCCAGCGCGTCGCGCTGCTCGGCTTGCAGATCCCACGCCATCTTCCCCCTCGCTCCCTCGTTCGCTCGCCGGCTCTATCCCTTCTTCAACAACGCCGCGGTGAACATCCGCCCCGTCGTGTCGCGCTCCCACGTCCACGACGGCCCGTGCTTGCGCTCGTAGAACTCCCAGAGCTCAAACCAGTAGCTCCGGAACGCGTGCGCGCCGAAGGGTGCGTAGTGCCGCGCCATCCGTTTCATGATCGCGGCGCCCGAACCCTTGAGCCCCAGCACCGTTTTCCCGTGCCGGACGCTCTCCGTGTCGAGCGGCAGCCGGGCGTACCGCCCCATGAGCTGCATGATGTTCGCCGCGGCGTACGGCCCGATCCCCGGCAGGTCGATCAGCGTCTTGTACACCTCGTCGTCGGGCGTGCGCGGATCCTGCAATCGCGTCTGGTCGATCCCGCCGCGCGACGGCGGGAGCGTGAAGAGCCGCGCCAGCTCGATGATCCGTGCGTCGCGGTACCCGACGCGGCACCGCGCCCGCAGCGTGGCGGGACGCGCCCGCGCGAGCTGCCCGGCCGTCGGGAACGCGTGCACCGGCTTGCCCGCGAGCGCCTCGCGGAGTCTGCGCGGGAGCTTCACAGGCGTCCCCACCACCTCGCACAGACGGGCGTTCATGGTGACCGTGCTCGGCCACGTGACGTTGCAGCTCGTCACCGTCTTGATGACGTCCTCGAACATCGAGGGCGAGCGCATGAGCCGCGATCGTCCCGGCTTCGCGAAGCGAGGGTCCAGCGCGTGGAATTCCCGCGCCGCGCGCTCGTCCTCGTCCAAACGGAGCATCCGCGAGAGCTGGGCCCGCACGTCGGCCCGCCCGTCCCGGTCGATCGCCGCCCCGAAGACGGCCACCCGCAGCGGGCTCCCGGCTTTCGCCCCCTGGCGCACACGCGCGAGCGCGGCCTTGCCCGTTCGCAGCGTCAGCACGCGCCACAGCGTCTCGCCCCGCGTGTCCCAGTAGTTGGGCGCAAGGAGGAAGTAGCCGTACGAGCAGGCGTCGCGCCGCAGCAGGTAGTCCCGCGGCGTTCTGATGGAGATCACGGCCCCGGCCGTCTCGGCGGCGCTCACGCGATCAGCCTTCTGCGCATCGGGAAGCAGCACTCCTGCAGATTGACGCACAGGCGCGACGAGAGCCGCGCGTACGACGCGTACTGCTGATCGATCTGCGCCCGCACCTCGCCGGCGGTCGTCCCCGCCGCGGCCATCTCGTCCTCCCCGCTCGCAACAAGACGCTCGAGCATCGGCTGGTCGCACTCGAAGTGGTACATGAAGCCGTACGTGCGCAGCCCCGCCTTCCACGCAACGCTCTTCGTGTGCCTGCTCGTCACGAGCAGCGTCGCCCCCGGCGGCAGCTGCGTCACCTCCTGGCCGCAGGAGAAGAACTGCTGGTGATCCCAGTGGATGCCCGCGAGCGCCGGCTCCGTCTGGCCCGCGCTCACGTGCGAGACCGGATGAAATCCGATCACGGGTCTGGTGCGCGCCGCCACTTGGCCCCCGAGCGCGTGCGCCATCAGCTGGCAACCCAGGCAGATCCCGATGACCGGCAGCTCCGCCGCGTGCGCCGCGCGGATCAGCTCCGCCTCGCGCTGCATCCAGCCGTAGCGCGAGATGTCGGTGACGTTCTGCGGCCCGCCGAGGATGACCAGCCCGTGCACGTTGTCGAGATCGCCCGGCACCGCGCTCGCGCCGTCTCGGTCGGGGCGCCTGATGTCCAGCGTGAAGCCGTGGTCGCGGAGTGTGGCGCCGAGCCGACCCGGTGCGCCGATGTCGCTGTGCTGCAGAACGGTGATCACCATGTGCGGATAGTACCGGCTAATGTGCGGAAACACGACACCGCGCGTGTGCGCGACACGCGGTGCGCGAAAAAAATCCGCGCTCCGCAGCGCACGCACTCGCACGAACTTGCGCGCCGTTTCCCCGATTTCATGCGTCGCCCGACGCTCGGGGATTGTGGTTTCATGCTGGAAATTGCATGAATCCGTGCAAATCTATGGGAACCACCGCTATAACCATCCCGTAACGCCAAACACCCTGTCGGCCCCGCCGGCGGTACCTGCACAAAGGATGGAGCATGATCGACCTCGCAATGGTCGGCGCCGGAGGCGCCGCAGTGATCGCTGTTGTGTCGCAGTGCGACCCGATCGACTTCAATCGCGACGGGCTCTACCCCGACAACCGCGACCTTGAGGACTTCCTCTGGGTCTTCGGCGGCGGCGACTGCCCGACCCAGGCGTGCAGCGACATGGACTTCAACAACGACGGCCTCCCGCTCGATGTGTCCGACATCGAGTCGTTCATGCGTGTCGCGGGCGGCGGCCCGTGCGTCCCGATCACGCAGCCCCCCCCGCCCGTGGGCTTCACCGCGATGCCCCCGCTGCAGCCCGGCGCGGTCGAGATCGTCGTTTCATCCTGGCGCGGCAACGACGCGAACCCCGGCACCATCCAGTCGCCCGTCCGCACAACGCGGGAAGCCTGGCGCCGGATTCGCGACAGGAACACGGGCGACCGGATTTATATCGAGTCGGGCGACTACTACGAGCAATTCGGCCCGCTCGGCATCGACGGCGGTTGGACGCGCGGCGGCCCCTCCGCGGCGCAGCCCCTCATCATCACGGCGGCGCCGTGGGCCACGAGCCGCCCGCGCTTCATCCACAACGGCGACGTGATGCGGATCCAGGGCGCTCCCACGCGCCACGTCTGGATCATGGGCCTCGAGTTCGTCGCGACGCGCGCCCTCCCCGGCGCTTCGCAGGCCGACATCGACAATGGGCCGAAGGGCTTCGCCTGGTACGCGTACGGCGGCGACATCTTCATGGAAGACTGCCGCATCGTCGGCTTCGGCGAGAACGTCTCGCTCCAATCCCCCTCCGAGAGCCAGGACGTCGGCCCCTTCACCTTCCGCCGCTGCATCTTCGTCGATTCCTTTTCGGGCGCGGGGGCGCACTCGCAGGGCATCTACGCGAGCAACGTCTCAGGCCTTTATGTCGAGGAGTGCATCATCGATCACAACGGTTGGAGCGAGGTGATCCCGGACCGCCCCTCCACCATGTTCAACCACGGCCTGTACGCGGTCTCGAACTCCAGCGGCGTGCTCGTGCAGCGCAGCCTCGTCTCGCGGAACAGCGCGACCGGGCTCCAGCTGCGCGGCCACGACGGCAGCGCCGTGTACAACCTCGTCATCGACAACGCGCTGGGCATCACCGCGGGGCATGAGATGCAATCGCCCGGGCAGGAATGGACCGGCTCCATCCTCAACAACGTCGTCGTCGGCGGCCGGGACCTCGCAGGCAACCTGCCCCGCGGCATGGCCTTGGGCGTGAACTACGCCCAGGGCGGGCAGATGCACGGCAACGTCGTGCAGGAGCTGGCCGGCGGAAGTCGTTGCGGCTTCTGGTTCCCGCCGGGGCCGGCCTCTATCCATGACATCTCCGGCAACCTCGCCTTCCTCGGCACGGCGGTCGCCGAGAACTGGCAGCGCCCGCAGGAGCCGGTCGGGTACAACCTTTACAGCGGCCAGTCCACCGGCCCGATCTCGCTCGATGCGTCGGTCGCGACCACCGGCATGACGCGGGCCCAGTGGTACGACGCGATGCGGAACCGCCCGCTCCGGGCCTGGAACCCGGAAATCTCCCCGGAGCGGATCGCCCGCAACATCCGCAACGCCGTGGGCTTGCCCTGACGCGCACGATTTGCGCGTGCACGCCGGGCTGTGAAGATAGAGAGATTTCTTTTGTGGCGGCGTCGCCGCGCCGCACGATGGTTGTGCTGTGAGTGAGGGAGTCGGCTGTCGCCGGCCTATCGGGGGCAGCAGAAGGGCGGTCGGAGGTTCTGAGAGAGTTCCACACGACGCCGGCGAGAGCCGGCACCGCGTCTTCAACACATTCCTCCCTTCCTCACAGCACCCAAGCCTCCAAGCTTGGGTGCTGTTTTTCCCGCCCATGTGCGGCCGGAGCGGAATCCGCGGCTGAAGACCCCTTCATGCCCGCCCGATAGCTCCAAGGTCCCCGGCACGCGGCCAAGGCCGGCCGGAGACGGAGGCCGCCATGAGCCAGCTCACCAAGACCGGCAGAATCTTCGACGACGGCCCCGCCCCGGCGCGCCGGATGGTGCGGGCCGACGACCACGACGGCGTGACACTGACGTTCGACCGCCGGCGCACGCCGCGGCGGACGGTGTGCGGAGGCGCGATGGCCGTGTTCGCCAGCGGCCACGGTGCGGGCACTGTCGCCCGCGTGGAGTTGGTGGACGCGAGCTGGAACGGGCTCGGGCTCGTGAGCCCGGTCGCAGTCGAGCCGGGCGTGAGCGTCTCCGTCCTGCCCGAGCACGCGATGTCCCCCCGCCAGACGGGCATCGTCGTCCGCTGCGACAAGACCGACACGGGCTACCGGCTCGGCCTCCAGTGCCGCATCCAACGCGCCGCGGCGTAGGGACCGGTCACCAGCCGACGGTTGAACGCGCGGCCCGGTCGCTCTCGAACTTGATCTCGCTGTGGACGTGTATCCGCGGGTTCTTGACCTCGAAGCGCAGAACGTTCTCGGGAACCGGCTGGTCGAGCCCCGGTCCGATAGCCGGGTGTGCGCGCAGCCGCGCGCCGGTTTGCCCGGGCGTGAAACCGATCAGCGACCCATCGGTGAGCATGTCCAGAAGGCGCAGCTCCCCGGTTGATGCCCCACACGCACCGCGTGAACAAGTGCAGAGGCGACACGAGGACGGCGCCCAGGAACGACCGGTTCACAGCACGTCCTGTCTCCGCGGGTTTGCTCACCGGGCTCGCGTTCAGCTCGTCGTTTGATCGCGCCGCGCACGTTCCGCCGCGAGCGTGGCCGCGAGCCGCATCGCCGCACGCATGCTCCCGGGGTTCGCCCGGCCTTGGCCCGCGATGTCGAGGGCCGTGCCGTGATCGGGGCTTGTCCGGACGACCGGGCGGCCGTTCCACGACAGCCCCACCGTCATGTTCACCGCGCGGTCCCACGCGAGCGTCTTGAGCGGGATCAGGCCCTGGTCGTGGTACATCGCGACGACCAGGTCGAATCGCTCGGCGACGCCGCTCGGAGGGATGAGAGCGCGCTGGAAGATCGTGTCCGCCGGGTGGGGCCCGGTCGCGTCGATCCCGCTTTCACGAGCGTGCGCCACAGCCGGTGCGATGACGGCGTCATCCTCCGCACCGAGCAATCCGCCCTCGCCCGCGTGCGGGTTCAGCCCGCAGACGCCCACGCGGGGCGACGCGACGCCCATCGACCGCAGCGTCTCCGCGCCCAGAGCGATGACCTCCTCAATGCGCTCTCGGCTCAGCGCACCGGGCACATCGCCGAGCGGGACGTGTGTCGTCGCGAGGATGACGTTCATGCCCGGGCCGGTCTCGCCCGGCGGAGCATGGAACATCATCGCGTGCCGCCGCGCGCCGAACTGTTCGGCGAAGAGCTCCGTGTGGCCGGGGTAGCGGCGCCCCGCGGCGTGCCACGCGGCCTTGCTGATCGGCCCGGTCACGACGGCGGAGGCATGCCACGGATCGCTCGGGGGCAGCTTCGCGAGTTCGATCGCGCGCTCGACGGCCGCGAACGACGCGGCGCCGGCCCGTGCCTCGTCGCTCCCGCTCGCCGGCAGGCCGTCCACCGGGAGGACCGCGACGCGGCCCGGCGGCGCAGCGCCGCGCCCCGAGGGCTTCCACAAGACCCCGTCCCACAGCCTGCGCGTCCACGATGCCTCCGCCGCTCGCTCGAGAGCGGCCTGATCGCCGAAGATCGCCCACCGCGCCGCGTCGCGGACGCTCGCCAGCGCGAGCGACTTGACGATGACCTCGGGCCCGACGCCGCGTGGGTCGCCCATGGAGACGGCGATGAGCGGGGCGTCGCGCATGCTCCCTGTTATACGCGGAAGAGGCTGCCGAGCTTCTTCCCCAGCAGCAGGCTCGCCGCGAAAATCGTGGTCGTCAGGAGCGCCATGCCCCACACGCCCAGGGCGCTGGCCACGTACAGCCCGTCGCCCAGCCGATCGCCGAACGCGAGGATGGCCTTCGTGATCGGGTAGTGCTCCTGACGCTGGGCGAGGATGAGCGAGTCGCTCACCTCGAGCATCGAGAAGCTGAAGACCAGCAGCCCGCCCGCGATCAGGTTCGCCATGATCAGCGGCAGGATGACGCGGCGCATCGCGGTGACGCGCGACGCGCCGAGGTTCACGGCCGCCTCTTCCAGTTCGCCGCTCGTCTGCTCGAGCCCGGCGACCGTCGAACGCACGATGTAGGGCAGGCGCCGCACCGCGTACGCCGCGATCAGGAGCGGGAAGGGGCTCGGGTTGCTCGCCATCACGCTCGCGAACTCGCCGAGCGGGCCCGAGCCCAGCGGCCAGCGCAGGCTCATCGCGACGTAACCGAACGCCATCACGAGCCCCGGCACCGCGAGGGGGAGCATCGTGAGCGCGTCGAGAATACGGCGACCGGCGGCGTTCGTGCGCACGATGACGTACGCCGCGACGAGCCCGAAGCCCGTGCTCAGCGCCATCGCGGCGAGGGAGAGGACGAGGCTGTTCGAGATCGCGCGGAAGGAGTCGGTCGCCGTCAGAGCCTCGCGGAAGTGATCGCCGGTGACGCCCGCGGGCAGCACGGTGCCGTACCAGCGCCCGACGGGGGTGATGCTGGTGAGGATGACGCCGATATGGGGCAAGAGCGCGAGGCCGCAGACAAGCGCGAACGCGCCCGCCGCGAGCCACGCCTTGAGGCCCGTGAGCTGCGCCTCGCCGCCGGCGCGGGCGGCCTTGCTGTACATCGCGTAGCCCCTGCGGCCGAAGAGGAGCTTGCCCGTCGCGTACGCCGTCACGGCGAGGACGAGCAGCACGACGGTGAGGGCGTAGGGCCGGGCGGAGTTCTCGACCTCCTTGAGCCCGTTGAAGATCTGGACGCTCGTCACCTGCTGGAAGTCGAACATCAGCGGCGTGCCGAGCTCCGTGAGCGACCAGATGAAGACGATCGTCGCGCCCGCGAACACGCCGGGGCGCACGAGCGGCAGCGTGATGCGAAAGAGCCGGCGCCAGAAGCCCGCGCCCAGGTTCTCCGCCGCCTCGTCGAGGGCGGGGTCCAGGTTCGCGAGCGCCGCCGTCGCGTTGAGGTAGATGATCGGGTACAGACTCAGCGCCTGCACGAGGATGACACCGAGCATCTTGCCCCGGCCCAGGATGTCGAAGTCCGCGCCCAGGAGCGCGTTGAGCGCACCCTCCCTGCCGAGCAGCGCACGCACGCCGATCGCGCCGACGAACGGCGGCAGGATGAGGGGCACCAGCACGAGCGCGCTGAAGACGCCCTTGCCCGGGAATCGGTACTTCGCGCCGATAATCGAAAGGGGCAGCGCGATGGCGATCGCCGCGACCGTCGTCGAGATCGCGAGCCAGATGGCGTTCAGCAGCCCGCCCAGCAGGCGAGGATCACGGAAAATGAGCGCGACGTGGGCGACCGTCCACCCGTCGCGGCGGGCGACGTCCTCGTAGAACCCGCCCCGGAGCGTGAGCCCGATCGGGTACAGCAGCAGCACCGCGAGCACGGCGATGCACGCCCACGCGAGGATCGAGTGGGAGAAGCGGCGCAGGTACTTCCCGGGCCCCATGTCGGGCAGCATGGCGGGAGCGTAGTGCGCGGCGACAGCCGGACGGCCCGGGTGGCCCGTGTCGCGGGCCACCCGGGGGCCGTCGGTCCTCTCACTCGCCCGCGGCGAGCTTCCGGCACTTCTTGCATCGGGGCGATTCCGCGTCGCCGGCGTCCGCCTGCTCCGTCCGAACGGGCGGCCCGCCGAAGTCCTGTTCGCACGCGACGTACAGGCGCAGCGCGTCGAGCGCCGCGTCGTACGCCGCCTGCTCACGCGGCGTGAGATCGCGGCCCTTGTCGTGCGGCCCGCACGACATCGGCGGATCGGTGATCCAGAGGCAGTGCTGCACGAACTCCATAGCGGCCGCGATGCGCGCCGGCCTCTGATCGAACTTCTCGATGTGCTGCTTCATGACACAACCCCGCCGGGCTTTCCCGGCGAACACGGACGTACGAATACCTCCCAGCCCCGCGACGTGAAGTCGCACCGGCGGCCGAGAAGACTGCATGAACAACGCTGGGATCGGGGTGCGACGCGCGGCTTAGGCGTCGGCGGAACGGCTCGCCGGCCGGGACGCGTTCGTCCGCGGGCGTCGCATTGCTCTGGATGGAACACTGCAATGCACGGCAAGGCTCCTGGCAAAAAGTACGTGGCGCAGGGGCGAGTTTACCCGTATTCCGGTGGGAGTCAAGCGGGCGGCCGCGGGGCCGGGTCGTTGAACAAGTGCGTGTACGCGCCGCCGCACTCGGGACACGCGCCGTCCGCAGAGAGCCCGGCGAGGTCGTACCCACACGCCAGGCACCGAGTGAGCACTGCCTTCTCGGCGAGGAGGACAGACGGATCGATGTAGGCTCGCCAGCGCCGTGCGAGCACGCGCCGGTTGAAGGGGGAGGCGCATTCCGGGCAGACGCCGCGCTCGCCGAGATCGCGGAGGTCGTAGAGACATCGCCAGCACATCGCACCGGCCACGACGGTCGCGGCGCGACGCACGCGGCGGACGTGCAGGGCGAGGCCCGTCAGCGCGACCGGGATCGCAGCGAAGGCCGCGATTGCGGCGTACTTCCAGACATCGCCCATCCGGCGCGCCGACGGGACATAAGTGGCGTTCGCGAAGCCGACAGCAATGACGCCGAGAACGAACAGGGCCGAGACGATAATGAAGACGGCGACGATCACGCGGCGGATCGGCACCGGCGCTCCGACGGACTGGATCGGCGCATCCGGCATCCTCCAGCGCCGCCAGTCGAGGTTCAGCCCGTCGCCCTCGTAAAAGTCGGGCACGCGTCCGCCGCACCGGTCGCAGCACCCCTCGTCCGGCCGGCCGCGGACGCTCGCGCTGCACCTGGGGCACAGCTTCCGGCGCACGCCGTCTACGTAGATGCACGACTGGTCAAAGTGGCATTCCCATCGCCGCGCCAGGTCCTCCGCGTTGTACGACGCTCCGCACTCGGGGCACGCGCCGGCCAGCGCCGAACGCCGGAGGTCGTACCCGCAGCCCCAGCACACGGCACCCCGCGTGACGCGGATCTTGGCCGCGAGCCGGTGGGTGGGCCAGAGTTCGAAGACGACGGCGCACAGAACGACCGGAAACCACGCGAACATGAAGACGAGGAGCCAGGCGCCGACTCCCCGCATCTCCAGTGCGAGCGGCACGGCCACGATGACAGCGGCGTAGCACGAGACAGCGGCGATCGCGAAGCGCTTCCTCGCGCGCCGCACGGGTCCGGGGGCCCGCATCCGGTCCGCGGGGTCGTCGATCCCCGTCTTGTCACCCCCGCTCTTCACGGTCATCAAACCCCCAAGTCCATTCTTGGAGGACCGGCCGTCACGGGCCGCGGGCAACACCATCACAGCGCGAGGGCCGCATGCTGACACCCGACTTCCTGAAGGCCAACTTCGACCGTGGGCTCCCCTACGACGCGTACGTCGCGACGGGCTCCGCGGACCAGCAGGCCCGCTGGCGCGCGGCGCACGACGCCATCGCCCTCGACGACGCGCAGCGGTCGCTCATCGCCTCCTTCACCCGCCGGCTGCACGTCCTCGTCAGCAGCGGCACGTGGTGCGGCGACTGCGTCGTGCAGGTGCCGATGATCGCGCACGCGGCGGCGGCCAACCCGCGGTCTATCCATCTCCGCGTCTTCGACCGCGACGCGCACGCGGAGTTCGCGCAGCGCGTGCGCATCTGCGGCGGGCTGCGCGTGCCGACCGTCGTCTTCGCCAACGAGGACTTCGACTTCCTGACGCTCCACGGCGACAAGTCGATCGCGCGCCTGCGGGCGCTGGCGAAGAAGTCGCTGGGTGCGTCGTGCGAGGTGCCCGGCGCGCCGCAGGCGGCGGACGAGAAAAGCGCCTCGGTGCAGGACTGGGTCACCGAGTTCGAGAGGGCGCACCTGATCGCGCGGCTGTCCGCCAAGCTCCGCGAGCGCCACGGCGATTGATCATCGCGTGTCTCTTTGAAGGCGGTTCACCGCGGCGGCGCAGAGACCCAGAGAAGAGATGGGGCGGAACCGGGGTGGCGTGCGGGGCAGCGGGCGCGGAGCGCGTACCCCTCCGCTCTCCCAACCAGTTCGTCCGTCTTCTGTGTGTCTCTGGGGTTTTGCGGGAAGTCGACACCGCCCGCCGACGACGCCCCAAAGACGAAAACGCCCCGGCGTTGTGCGCCGGGGCGTGTCGTTTCGTTGGTACCCGTCCTGATCCGGTCAGAACCGACGGGCGACGTTGTTGAGCAGCAGCGAGTAGGCGCGCTGACGGCCCAGGAAGAAGTTGGTCCGCTCGATCGAGTCCAGACCCGTCGAGAGGCTGCGGGACGCGTCCGGGATCTCGAACGCGAAGGCCGAGGCCGGCGCGTTCGAGACCGAGTCCGCGGCGAAGGGGTCGAACTCCTCGGCGTCGGGCCCGTTGTCGGCCGTGATGCGGGCGCCCATGAGTTCGCCCGCCCGCCGGGCGACCGCGCCCGTGAGGCTGGAGACGAGCTGGTCGAGCCCCTCCTGGCCCGGGTCGAGGCCGAGGATACCCAGTGCCGGCGTGAAGACGACCGCCTCGTCGCGCAGGTCGGTGTTGAAGGGGTCGGAGCGCTCGGAGATGCCCATCGGCTGCGTCGAGTTGAACGCCGCGTTGATGTTGCCGGGGGCGAAGAACTGGAGGAAGTTGAAGGCCGTGAAGCTGTCGAAGATGAAGTTGATCGGGTCGTTGGTCGTGCTGAGGTAGATCGTCGAGAAGTCCTGGTTCTCGAAGTCGGCGGGGTTGGTGGAGAAGACCACGTCGAGCCCGTCGGTGATGCCGTCGTTGTTGGTGTCGATGTTCTGGAAGAGATCGTTGAGGGCCGCGACGAGGCTGTCGGTGACGTACTCGTCCACCGGCTGGTTGTTGGTGGCGGAGCCGACGAAGCCCAGGCCGGCGGCGCTGAACGGACGCAGGGTGGTCGTGCGGCCGCTGGCCTCGAGCCAATCGACGGTGCCGCCCTCCACCTCGAGCAGGAAGTTCTGGCGCTGGCGGACGGATGCGGCGGTCGTCGTGCGCTGCACGACCTCGAGGCGGTAGTCGCTGTTGACCACGCCCTGCACGTACGCGGCGAACGTGCCCGCGCCGTTGGCGGTGCCCAGCGCCGGCGGGAGGACGAAGTCGATATAGAAGTCGCCGCTGGCGTCGAAGCCGTACGTCGTCGTGCCGTTGGTGGCGATGACGGTGTTGGGCGCGCCGCCGTAGGGCCGGAAGTCCGTCGGGCTGAAGACCAGATCCGCGTCCTCGATGTCCGTGGAGCTCGAGAGCGTGGCGTTGGTGGTGTCGAAGAGGGAGAACTGGACGGCTCCGATGGCGTCCTGGATGCTGGCGGCCTGGAGGCTGCCGATGTCGCTGCCCGTCTCGGTGAGGCGGAGCGTCATGCGCATCTGCGTGCCCGGCGCGATGGGCTGGCGGCCGTTGAGGTGGTACACGTCCACGTCGGCGAAGACCTCGTCGGGCCTGCCCTTCGCGCCGCGCGGGCCGATGGCCGACTGCACCGACGTCGTGACCGTGCCGTTCTCGGCGCGGGTAATCACGATCGAGCCGTCGCCGTTCGTGCCCGTGACGACCGTGCGGGCGCCGTTGAGCGTGAAGTTAAAGTCGCCGATGGTGACCACCGGCGTGTCGTCCGGCGTGCCGAAGACCTGGTCCGCGCCCGCGAAGTTGATCGGCTCGGGCGGGCGAGAGAGCGTCGTGCCGTCGCCGGACGGGGACTGGGAGTTGAAGCCGCTGTCGCCGTCGTCGAAGATGGTGACGTCCAGCTCGTACTCGCCGATCGTGCCGGAAACGCCCAACGGGTTGTTGATGTCGTCGGTGGCGACCTCGGAAGCGTCGCCGACGGCGATGATGTAGTCGCCGGTGATCTTGATCAGGTACACGCTCGCGAAGCTGATATCCGACGGATCCGCCGCGGGCACGGGGAAGGACGTGACGGCCGCGTTGTCCGCCAGGAAGCCGGCGGGGTTGCCGGCGGCGTCCAGGAGCTGGACGTTCGCGCGGGCCGCGCCGCCCCGCAGGGCGCCGAGCTTGAGGATCTGCCCGGCCTGGAGCGTGACGCGGTAGAGGTCCACATCGCCCTGGACGCGGAAGAAGTTGACGTCGTGGTCCGGGTGGTCGCCGATCACGCCGCGGATCGTGAACGTCTGGTTCGGGTCGGCGAGGCCGTCGGGCGTCGACGAGCTGTCGAAGACGTAGTTGAGGTTGGCCGGGCCGTAGAGATCGGCGATACGCCCGCTGGGGAGCGTGATGCGCTGGGGCGTGATCTTGTCGCCCACGTCGCCGATGGTGACCTCGCCGCCGAAGTCGTCGCCGGGCTCGATGAGGCCGTCGTTGTCGCCGTCGAACCGGAGTCCGCCGATGCGCCCGCGGGCAACGTCCTGGTCGAACCTGATGCGGTAGACGCCGGGGCCCGGCACGCCCGACACCTGCGGCAGGTTCGCCTCGGTGACGTTGCGGCTGAAGATGATGTCGAGCCGGTTGGCCGCGTCGTTGTAGCGAAGGGTGTAGTCGGGCCCCTCGACGAGCCGCACCTCGATCTCGCCCTGGCCGCGGACCTCGGAGACCGACAGCGCGGTCGAGAGAGACGCGGCGTCCATCTGCTGGTTGAAGAACACGCTGGCCGTGACGACGCCGGCGGCGCTGGCGACACGGATGTCCGTCACGCGCAGCGCGATCGGGACGCCGCGCTCGCGCTCGACGGCGAAGTTGCCGATCGGGATGACGACCTGCTGGCCGCCGAGCGTCACGGGGCCGATCGTGCCGTTGCTGACGATGCGGTAGCTCTCGCTGGAGCGCGACGAACCCACCTGCGTGCCGATGATGGTCACGCCCGCGATCGACCCGCGCCCCGGGGCGACGAGGTCGTCGGCGGTGCCGAAGAACTTGTCCGGCCCGCGGAGCACGCCCGCGGTGATGTCCGACTCTCGGAAGTTGCCGCCCACCATCACCTGGCCGACGTTGCCGGAGGTCAGCCGGTCGGCGTTCGCGCCCGTCCCGTCGAAGAACGCGTCGCGGCCCAGGTCGGCGCCCGCGTTGATCGACGAATCCGTCATGTTGCCGCCGATGGTCACCGGGCCGATGTCGTCACCGGCGCTGACCACGAGCTGGTTGGCCTGGCCGGCGATCGAGACCGACGCGATCGAGTCGCCGGCACGGAGCTGCGCCCGCTCCGCGGAGCCGCCGACGGTGACGCCGCCGATGTCGCGGTCGACGCTCACCCGCCCGCGCAGCCCGCCGGCGAAGCTCGCCGTGCCCAGGCTCAGGAACTGCAGGCCCGACTCGTTGGCGTCGCTCGTGCCGAAGTCGCCGGTGAAGCCCAGGCTCTGCACCGCGCGGGCCGTCACGAAGCCGCCCGTGAAGTTCGACGCCGTGAAGGTCTGCACGTCGCCGCCGATGTCGATCCGCGGCGTGCGGTTGAAGTCGATGAGCGTGCCGTTCTTCGCCGCGGCGCTGCCCCCCGACAGGTTCAGCGTCTGCACGCCGCCGTCGATGATGACGCGCGACGCGTTGGAAAGGCGGCCCGTGACGTTGAGCGCGCCGAGCGAGGCCTCGTCGCTGCTGATGATCTGCACCGCGTCGATGACGCCTGTGCTGGACGAGAGCGTGAGCGTGCTGCCGCTCGTCGTGCCGCGGAGCGTGATGCGGGCCAGCGCCTGCGCGGGGTTGGCCGGGAACTGGATGGGCAGCGCCTGGAAGAAGGCCTGCCCCGGGCCGGTGAAGGCGACGGTGTACGTAGTGCCGCCGACCGTGAACTGCTGCGAGGCGCCGATGGGGGTGCCAGCGGCGCCCCCCTGGTCGAGGTCGGACCGGCCGAGGCTGCGGCGCGTAAAGCGGGCGTCGTTCGCGACCGAGGAGGACAGGTTGTCCGCCGCCGCCACGGTGTTCGAGACCGTGCCGGAGACGGCGAGCGTCTGGATGCTCGATGAGCCCAGCGTCGCGACGTCGTCGCCGTCGCCGTAGACGCCGTTCGCGCCGGCCTGAGCGCCCGCGACGAAGGAGACGCCGAACGTGCCGCCGCCCACGCCCACGCGCGTGATCGTGCCGGGCGTGGTGAGGTCGGCGTTGGCGCCGCCGCCGCCCGGGCGGTTGTCCGCGCCGAGCGTGAGGAGGCCGGCGATGAAGAGCGCGTCCGCGGCGGACTGCGCGATGGAGATGTTGGTGATCGCGTCGCCGGCCGCGAAGAAGGTCTGCTGGCGGCCGAAGTCCGAGTTGTTCGCGACGCGCCCGCCGATCGTGATGCTGTCGATCGTGCGGCCGGCGTGGAAGCCCGCCTCGAAGACGCCGTTGGAGATCGCGACCGTGCGGATACTCCGGCCGGCGAAGATCGTCGGACCGTCGGCGCCCGACAGCTGGGTCACGCCGATCGGGAGCTGGTTCCGGCGCGAGTCCGCGCTCGTGAACTGCGAGACGACGGTGTCGACGCCCACGTTGCCGAACGCGCCCGTGCCCGTGACGGTGAGGCTGTTGATGTCCTCGTCCGCGTAGACGCTGCCGAGCAGATTGCCGTTCTGGATGCTGATCGTTCCGATGCTCGAGTCGTGCGCCGCGATGACACGCCCCGGCAGGAGCGAGCCGTTGGTGATCGTGACGCCGGTGATCCCGCCGGTGTACGCGACGATATCGCCGCCGAAGTCGCCGTTGGTCACGGTGACGCTGCCGATCGTGCCGAACGCGATGATCGACCCGCGCCCGGTCTGGTCGTTGCCCGGCTTGGCCGTCGCGCCGCCGAGGGCGACGGTCGTGACGCCCTCGCCCGCCCGGACGTCCGAGTAGAGCTGGCCGGCCGGGGCGGTGACGGCGCCGATCTGCCCGCCCGCCACGATCGAGTCGGCGCGGCCCAGGCGGCCGATGTGGCGCCCCGCCGTGACGGTGTTGAGGCCGCCCGAGATGTTGGTGTTGATCACCACGTCGCGAGAGGCCGTGAGCGTTCCCACGTCGCCGTCCTCGGTCGTGGTAACGATGTCCGCCTCGAGGTCGCCGTTCGTGACGGTGACCGCGCTCACGGGGCCCGTCGCGCTGATCTCGCCGTCGAAGCCGTTCGCGGCCGTGATGGCGTCGATGCGTCCGCTCGGGCCGGTGACTTCGATGCGCGCGTTGATGAACCGATTGGCCGCGGCCATCGCGATGATCGGCCCGGAGATCGAGAAGGTGGACGACGCCACGTTGTTGCCCGCCGTGGCGCTGTCGAGCTGGCCGCCGATAAACGTCGTGCCGCGGATGTCGCGCAGCGCGACGAACGACGCCGTGCGGTTGGAGATGCCGATCTGCGCGCGGACCCAGTCCGTCGCGCTCATCGCCTCGCGCAGGTCGCCGGCGAAGGCGAAGTTGACGTCGGTCACGTCCTCGACGACGGTCACGCGGTCCACGTCGCGCCCGGCGAGCACGCGGGCCGGGAGGAGCTCTTCCTCCGAGCCGGCCGTCGTGCTGTTGAACATCCGCCGGAAGTCGAGCGAGCCGATGCGGCCGGTGGCGTCGATGACGCTGGCGTCGAAGACCGCCGTGGGGTCGCCCGCCGTCTCGATGTCCCGGAATTGCATCGACGACGCGCGCAGGAGGCCGTTCGTGAGGTCCAGCTGGCCGAGGTCGCCCGCGCTGATGCGTTCCTCGCCGAAGTTGAACGACGTCCAGAACTCGTCGAGCGTTCCCGACGAGATGAAGGCGCGGTCGATCGTCCCGCCGGGGAAGGACAGGATGTTGAGACCGTCCACGGTCTGATCGTCGATGGGCGGCTCCTGCGTGACGTTCGCCGCCGTGATCGCGCCGCCGATGGTGGCGCGGCGCACGGTGCTCTCGTTGGAGCGCACCGAGCCGATGTTGTTGGCGGCGAAGACCCCGGGGATGCCGACGGGCGTGTCCCGCCGCGGCGCGATGCCGTCGCCCACGAACACGTCGCCGACGTTGAAGGCGTACACGACGCCCTCGATGCCGTGGAACTGGCCCAGCGGCACGATCTCGTCGTCGTTCACCGTGACGGTCGTCAGCACGCCGGCGGCGTCCTGCAGCAGGATGTTGACGACGCGCCCGCCGACGCTCACCGAGTTCACGTTGCCGGTGCGCACGACGAGGCCGGCCAGGTAGCCGTCGACCGGCGAGCCGATGTCGTCGAGGAAGGCGTTGCCGCCGACGAACTCGTCGTCGCTGACCGGTCGGTAAACATTCCCGTTGTAGTCGTTGTCGATCGTGCCGGCGTCGACATCCCAGGCCAGGCCGACCGGGCCGCGGACGGTGCCGTTGGGCCCGCCGCCGTCGATGCCGGGGCGCTCCGCGATCTGGTCCGGCCCGAACGACGGGAGCTGCGTGGTCCCCAGGTCGCCGTCGATATCGACGTCGGTGACGGACTCCGCGTCGATCGTCACGATGTCGCCGCCGGGGGTGACGTTCGAGACGCGGTCCACCGCGCCGACGACCTCGACGCGGTAGACGTCGACCTCGACCTGGCCGGTGATGTTGACCGACGAGCCGACCTCGCCCGTCACGATGATGCGGCCGATACCGATGCGGCCGGGGATGGGCCCGCCGCCCCCGCCAGGGCCGTTGCCGGTGAGCGCGGTGATGTCAAGGGTCGCGCCGGCCGGCAGGTTCACGGTGATCTGCGCGACGACGACGCCCTGGCTGCCGCCGAGGTTGTCGGGGTCCACCGGCACCGTGATGATCTGACCGACGTTCGTCCCGTCGGCGACGCCGCCGACGCTGATCGTGACCGACGCGCCCGCGTCGTCCACGTACGTGCGCACCGCGTTGCCGCCGACGATGGGGTCGACGCGGTTGTTCGAGATCCAGTCGATCCTCGGCGCGTCGACGAAGAGCACGTCGGAGTTCGAGAACGTGTTGATGCGCGGGAACCCGGAGAAGGTACTGCTCCAGAACCCCGCCCGCGGATCGTCGAGATCGTCGTACACGTCCTGCGCGACAAGCAGCGCACCGATCGTCGAGCCCGGGCTCGTGTCGATGCGGAAGAACGAGGTCTCGACGTGGGAACCGACGCGGAACAGACCGATGTCGCCGTTGCCGCCGCGCCGCCCCGTGAGGAGCGTGATGCCGGCGCCCGCTGCGCCGCGCGGGTCGTTCTCGTTGTCCTGGTCGATGCCGATGCCGCCGGAGATGTTGATCGTGCCCACGCGACCGCCGACACGGAGCGTGAAGTCGTTGACGTCGCCTTCCTCGGGGCTCCCGCCGACGACGGGCGAGCGACCGGTGTACAGGCCGCCCAGGTCGCCGCCGATGTTGATGTCGATCCGTGTGCCGGTGCCGTCGGGGCGGGGCGATCCGATGTCGCCGCCGGTCAGGATGCCCCACAGGGAGCCCTGGATGTTGAAGATACCCCCCTGGAAACTCGACGAATCGTCGGCGCCCTGCTCCGTGTTGATCAGGTCCGTCGTCTCGGCGTCCTCACCGGCCTCATCGCCCGCCCCGACACCGACGCGGAGGAGTCCCATGCCGCCGAAGAGCACGTCGATGGAGTTGGCCTCGCCCTGCCCGGTGTTCACCACTCCGAACCCGGTCCCCGCGCCCGAGCGGATCGACCCCGCCGTCACCGGCGCGAGGCCGGTGATCGCGAACGTGTACTGCACATTTGCTTCGCCGTCGTCGTCCGCGTTCGGGTCGCTCACGACGAGGTAGTACACGCCCGGCTCGGACGGCGTGAAACGCGCGAACGAGGTCTGGAAGCGCGCCTGCTCGCTCCGGTCGTCGGGGCCGCGCGGCGCGGTCACCGTGCGGCCGTCCTGATCGACGACGCGGAAGTACGGGCCGAACTGCGCCTGGGAGTACGCGCCCTGGATGAACACCTCGGTGTTCCCGTCGACGGCGAACGCGTAGACGTCGGCGCGGTCCTCGCCCAGGAACGGGTTCCGGCCCGAGATGTCGCCGCGGATGCGCACGCCCGCCGTCGCGCCGCCGACGAACTCCGCCGACATGATCGTGTCGTTGCGGTAGTAGTTCTGCCCCCAGACGATCGCCTGGCCGCCGGTGCGGACGAACTCGCCGGCGTTCTGCGCGTTGAAGAACGAGTTGTTGTAGAGATTGTCCCGGAGAACCGTCAGCTCCTCGGTCTGCGTGTTCCACGCGTCGACGAACTCGACCTCGTCGTACACGAAGTTGTCGCGCGCGGTGCGCGTGCGGGGGCTGTTCACGTCGCCGATGACGCGCACGTCCGACAGCAGGCGCCCGGCGACGGCGAGCTCGCCCAGCGTGCGGCCGACGATGATCTCGCCGCGGGTCCGGTAGATCGGGTCCGCCTGCACGGGCTGGGTGAAGTCGAAGTCGGGCTCGATCGTCCACGACCCGGCGTCGCTGGAGAGGTACATCGCGCCCGCGTCGCCGTCGACGGCCATCGTGCCGACGAGATAGCCGACGCTGATCTTGTTCGCCGCGCCGGTGACGCGGCTCGAGCCGTGCAGCACGCCGTGGATGTTGAGCGTGCCGATCGACGCCGGCGTCGCGTCGGTGCCGACGAAGACGCCCTGGTTCGGGTCGCGGAAGTTGACCGTCGGGAGCTCGGGGTCGGCGATGTTGCTGTTCCCGATGGCCGAGCCGAGCAAGTTGTTCTGGAAGTTGCGGACGAACGGCGCGCCCACGACCACGGACCCCACACCCCCCGGGAGCCCGCCGACCGTGACCTCGCCGTCGTCCGCGTTGAAGACATACCCGAAGCCGGCCTGCTCGAAGTCGTCGAACACGCCGACCGGCTCGTCGATCAACTGGAACGCGAAGCCCTGATCGCCGACGGGCGTGAAGTCCTCGTCGTCGGGGTTCAGTTCGCTGGCGGTCTGGATCGTCCCGCCCCACAGCGAGAACGTCGACCGCATGTCGGTGCCCGAGATGCGGATCGCGCCGATGCCGTAGTTGAAGTTCGGGATGCCGTTGTCGTCCGGGTCGATGAACGTGACCTGCGAGCCGGGGATCGCGCCCAGCACGTACGTCGCGCGCATGTCCTCGCCGCGAAGGTCCGTGATCGTGACCTGAGCGCCCACCGGGCCGGTCAGGACCGCGACGGCGCCGAAGATCTGCCCGCCAACGAGCTGCGCGAAGCGGCCCTGCACCGTCGTGAAGGTCACGTCGTCCACCTGGAACGCCGGGTCGTCGCCGAGCCCGAAGTCCGCGGTCTGCGTGATGCGCACGCGGTCGAACGCCGGCGTCGCGGCGGGCGCCGCGATGTCGAGAATGCCGGTGCCGAAGGCGTCGTTGCCCTGGAACGCGTTCGCCAGTTCGGCGCCGGCGAGCGTGTCGATGATCTGATCGCCCAGGAACAGGTCCACCCGCACGCGCGTCAGGTCGAGGCCCGAGGCGTCGCCGCCGCCGTTGGCGCGGAACGTGATCTGCACGCGCGTCGAGGGCAGCGGGAGCGTCGCGTCCTGCTGGGTGCGGGGCGAGAACGAGAACGACTCTCCGTTCGTCAGCGCAACACGGAGCCACCGTTCCTGATCCTGCGCGTCGCCCGGGTTGGCGGACGTGACGGCGAAGTCCGCCGGCGGGAAGATGTTGTGGATCGGAACGACGTTGGATTGATCGAACGCCGCCCCGTTGCCGCTGCCGCGGGGCCCGTAGTCCTCGTTGTTGAAGTCCTCGACGACCGTTTGCGGCTCCTGCGGGTCCGGAATGTCAAAGCCGGAGATGAGGTACGGCAGGGAGTACCCGAAGTACACCGTCGTGATGCCCAGGCCCGTCGCGGGGTCGACCTGGTCCGCGCCGATCGAGGCCGTGAAGAGCAGCCGCCGGTCCTCGAGTTCCTCCATGCGCGGCGAGCCCGAAAGGCCCGCCAGCCGTGCCAACGCGCCCGCCTTTGCGCTCTCCGTGCTGCGAACGCTGCTCCCCGCGTCACGACCGTTGCGGCTGAACCAACCCATGGCTGCTCCTCGTCTCTGGCGCTCCTGCGTGCGCACGTGTGCGCGCAGAGGCAGAACGTATCACGCTCGGACGCACAACGCTGGCGGCGTAGCCGTTGCCGGCTGTGCGCCCCCTCGCTCTGCGTTTGGCTCGTCGCGCTCCGCCCCGCCGGTCCTCCTGTAGGACCGCTCTCGCGTCGCGCCCTCTCGGGCCCGCGGCGTTCTCACGCCGCCGTCGCCCGCTCTCGGCCCGCCCCACCCGGCTGCGCCGGACGGTCGGACCCGCTCAGCATATCCGAAGTTCGGCGTTGGCACAAGCCGACCTTCGCAAGTCTTCTAACTGTGCCTATACGGCCCGCCACCCGGCTGGTTGCCCGAACTTCCACCTACCCCACGGATGCAGCGGCCTATCCGTCACGGACCGCAGAACCTGCGCATGTTTCGCAGCTTGACCCCGCACCCGTTCCGCGAACCTGCCGACCAAGGAAGCGGAGGATCTATGCTCGCCATCGACCCAAGCTCCCTGCTCTCCCAAGTTCCGGGCACGCAGGGTGATGCGGCGAACCTTTCGGATAGCCTTCGCGCCGTCGGGAATGTCCTCACACTGTTTATCGCGGGGCTGACCGCCCTCTTCGGGCTGGGGTTCCTGGTCGGCGGGCGCAAAGCGCTGACGTCCTCCATTCTTATGACAGGGGGCGCGATCGGGCTGCTGGCAGGCCTCGGCCTCGGCGCGGCGACCGGACAGGGACTCTGGGCGGCCCTCACCGGCGCGGTCGTCGGCGGGGCGATCGGCGCCGCGCTGAGCTACCTCTTGTTGCGACTCGCGGCCGCTTCGATCGCGGGTGTTACAGGCTTTCTCTTCGCGGGAACGGTCGCCGCGGCGTTGATGCTGCCGTCGATGAGCACAAGGTCCGTGCTCGGGAGTTCGCTCGGCGATCTCGGCCCGTTGGGCGCATTGCAGGGCGGTCAGCTCGACCTCGACGCGTTACCCGCGAGCGAGCGCTCGGCGCTCCATCAGCTCCTCGCGCAGTCGGCGCTGCCGTCACCGCTGCCGCCTGCGACCGAGGCTGAGCTCCCGGAGTCAAACGCGAACGCCCTGACCGCGGAGCGACGCGACCCCGACGGCCGCCTCGTGATTACAGATGATGACTGGCATGCGCGCACGGCGAGCGAACGCACACCGGGCGGCGGGCCTCCGGCCGCCGCGGCGTCGGCCGTGCACGCGGGCGGCCCGATCGACGAGAGCACGATCCCGTGGGCGGGCATCGCGGGGGTCACGATCATCGCGACGCTCGTCGGTCTTGCGTGCTTCGTCCTCACGCTCTGCTTCTACGAGAGAGCGTGCAACTGGCTCACGAGCGGCCTGGGGGCGATCCACCTTGTCGGCGCGGCTGTGCTGGCCGCACCCGCCCTCGGCCCGGGCGACTACACAACCGGCGGATGGGTCGTTGCGTGGACCGTGATGACACTCGGGCTCAGCGGCGCGGGCGCCGCGTGGCACGGCCACAGAGACAAACGACGCGCCGAGCGTGCGAAGCGCGACGAGGAACGCGCGGCGATCCTCGGCTCTACTCGTGCCGCGGCGTGACGGCGGGCCCGCCCCCGTGCGGCGGCGTCGCCGGTCCGATCGCCTCCGGGGTGTCGTCCACGACGGGCTTCCCTCCCGACGCGGTCTCGCTCGCGCGCATCAACCAGCCGCCCGCGATGCCGATCACGATAACGCCCGCCGCCGCGAGAAGGCCCGCCAGCGAGCGTGAGCGGAACGGCGCGGCGGCGACCGGCTCGGCGGTGGTGTCCGCCGGCTCCGTGAGGGGCAGGAAGGCGAGGCGCAGGTAGTAGAACGCCGCGATCGCGGAGTTGACGCCCAGCACGACGACGAGGACGATCTCACCCGCGTGGATGCCGCTGGTGAAGAGCGGCAGCTTCCCGAAGAAGCCGAGCAGCGGCGGCAGGCCGAGCAGGCTCAGGGCGCAGACCACGAGCGTCCAGCCCGCGCGCGGGTGGGTCGCGCAGAGGCCGCGGAGGTCGTCCCACGAATCGATCTCGCGAGCCTCGCCGTCTCGCCCGGGCGAGCGCTCGAGCATCGCGATCGCGGCGAACGCGCCGGTGTTCATGACGCCGTACGCGGCGAGGTAGAAGAGCACGGCGGCCACGCCGGAGCGGGCGAACGAGCCGTCCGCGGGCCCCGCGATGACGCCGACGAGCATGTACCCCGAGTGCGCGATCGAGGAGTACGCCAGCGTCCGCTTGACGCTGCCCTGCAGGATCGCGAGCACGTTGCCGACGGTCATCGTGAGCGCCGCGACGACCCACAGCAGCAGCCTCACCTGCTCGGGCAGGCGCGAGCCCCACGGGGTCTGCACGGCGGCTTCCCCGCTCAACAAGCGCGAGCCGGACCCGGCGAAGTCGTACGACCAGCCCGCCGTCGCGCAGAGGAGGAGGATGCCGAGGAAGCCCGCGGTCTTTGGCACGAACGCGAGGAAGGCCGAAACGGGCGACGCGGCGCCCTGGTAGACGTCCGCCGTGTAAAAGTGCATCGGCACGGCGGCGATCTTGAAGCCCATGCCCAGCAGCGCCAGCAGAACCCCCGCCATCGGGAGCGTCCCGATCCCCTGCTCGCGGAAGATCATCGCGATCTCGTTGAGCCTGGTCGTCCCCGTGCCGCCGTAGATGAGCGCGAAGCCGTAGAGGAACATCGCGGCGCCGAGCGCGCCCAGGAAGAAGTACTTCACGCCCGCCTCGCGGCTCGCGTTGCGCGCCGTCGAGACCGTGACCATGATGTACGTGGGGAGGCTGGTCAGCTCGAGCGCGAGGAAGAGCCAGACGAGGTCGTCGGCCCCGGCGCACAGCATCAGCCCTGTGAGCGAGAAGAGATAGAACGAGTAGAACTCCGCGGCGTTGGAGCGCAGCGGGTCGAAGACGCGCTTGCCGGAGGCGATCTGCGCCTCCTCCGAACGGTCGACGACGCCCGCCAGGAGCATGAGCAAGAGCAGCCCGACGCCCGCGATCACGGTCTTGGCGTACGGGACCATGTCCGGCAGCAGGAGCTGGCCCGACGCGGCGGTCGCCGCGGGCGTGAACCGGGTGCCGGTGATCGGGCAGACGCCGGGCGTCGTGCCGGGCGTCGTCGCGATCGCGAGATAAAGAGAGACGAGGACTCCCAGGCCGGCGACGACGGGCGTCGCGCGGCGCGTGCCGGCGGAACGGGAGAGGCCCAGCACCATCACGACGCAGGTCGTGAGGAAGAGGGCGATCTCGGGCCAGAGAAAGGCCAGGCGCTCCGTCATCGGTGCACCTCCGGTTGCGGCGACGCGTGCTCGGCGTTGGCCTCGGCCGGCTCATGCGGAGCACGCGAAACGTCGGCCGCGGCGCGGCCGACTTCCACCATCGTGAGCGTGTTGCGCACGTCCGGGGAGATCATGTCGAGCACGGGCCCGGGATAAACGCCGAGGAAGATGCACAAAGCGGCCAACGGCGCGAGCACGCCGATCTCCCGCGCCGTGAGGTCGGCGGGCAGCACGGCGTTCGTTTCTCCGGCGTTGTGCGCGCCGTGGTCGTGCGCGTGCGGCTCGCGGAGCTTGCCCCACACGACGTGGCCGAGCATGTAGAGCAGGTACATCGCCGCGATAATGACGCCGGTGCCCGCGATGATCGCGTACCAGGGGCCGAGGTCGCCGAACGTCGCGCCCACGGGCCGGTGCGCCGCGAGCGAACCCCAGACGCCGCTGCCCCACGCGCTGCTGGCCTGGAACGTGCCCATGAGGCACATGAACTCGCTGACGAAGCCGTTGAGGCCGGGGAGGCCGACGCTCGCCATCGTGAAGAAGACCATGAACGTGGACCAGACGGGCATGCGCGCCCCGAGGCCGCCGAGTTCCTTCATGCTGCGGGTGTGGTAGCGCTCGTAGACCATGCCGATGAGGAGGAAGAGCGCGCCCGTCGAGAGCCCGTGGTTGATCATGTAGAGGATGCTGCCGGCGACCCCCGTGTGGTTGAGCGCGAACATGCCGAGCATGCAGAAGCCCAGGTGCGCGACCGACGAGTAGGCCACGAGCTTCTTCACGTCCGTCTGCACCCAGCAGATCAGCCCGCCGTACACGATGCCGATCACGCACAGGTTCGCGAGCAGCGGCGCGTACTCCGCGACGGCCGCGGGCGTGAAGGGCAGGACGAACCGGTACACGGCGTACGTGCCCAGTTTGAGGAGCACGCCCGCGAGCACGACGCTGCCGGCCGTCGGCGCCTCGGTGTGGGCGAGGGGCAGCCACGTGTGCACGGGGAAGAGCGGGACCTTGACGGCGAAGCCCGCCATCATCGCGAGCAAGAGCCAGCCCTGCGTCTCGATCGGGAGCGACCGCGCCGTCACGGCCAGCGCGTCGATCATGAACGTCCACTGCCCCTCGTTCCGCTCTGCGTGCCGCCACGCGATGTAGACGAGCCCGGCCAGGGCGATGATCGAACCCGTGAAGGTGTACAGAAAGAACTTGACGGCGGCCTTCTTGCGGTTGGTCGAGCCGTAGATGCTGATGAGCACGAACATCGGCACCAGCGTGAACTCGAAGCAGGTGTAGAAGAGGATCAGGTCCTTGGCGATGAAGACGCCCGTCACCGCCGCCTGCAGCGCGAGGAGGCTGGCGTAGTACGTCCGCTCTCGCTCCTTGACCGCAGAGAAGGACGCGAAAACGCAGATCGGCCCCAGCAGCGCGGTGAGGAGCACGAGGAGCAGGCTCACCCCGTCGAGCCCGGCGGCGAGCATGACGCCCAGGCCCTCCGCCCACGGCACGGCGAAGAAGAGGGACTGGGTCTGCGCGCCGTCCGTGCGCCAGACGCACGCGACCCAGACCGAGAGGGCGAGCGCGGCGAGCGTCGTCGACGCGGCGATCGCGCGCGCGGTCTTCGCGCTCCCCGCCGCGACGAGCAGGGCACCGACCAACGGGATCAGCAGGAGCGCGATCAGGAGCATCGGTGGTCCATCAATTCACGAGCAGGGAGACGATGAAGACGACGAGCAGGATGACGCCGACGCCGCCCGCCATGCCGAGGGCGTAGCCGTGCATCTCGCCGGACTGCATCGGCCGGATGACGCGCCCGAACATGCGCGGGAAAGCGCCGAGGAGGTTGACGATCCCGTCGACGATGTACTGGTCGATGAGATGGAAGACGTGCGAGAGGATGTTGAGCGGGCGGACGATCAGCGCGTCGTAGATCTCGTCCACGTACCACTTGGCGTTCGCCGCGCCGTGGACCGTGCGCAGGCCGGGGACAAGGCCGAAGAGCGTGTCCGCACGGCTGGTGTGGCTCGTCGTGCGACCCGCGCCGTGGAAGAACCACGCGAGCGCGATGCCGGTCGCGCCGACGACGCCCGACAGCCAGTACATGAGCGCGTGCGGATCCCGGCCGAAGAGCGTTCCGCCGTGCGGCGCGTGCATCGCGGCGCTGCTGTGATCGACCATCGAGACGACCCAGCCGCCGTGCGACTCGTGCCCGTGCGCGTCGGCGTGGCCGTGGACGAAGTAGACGCCCACCGCCGCGATCGACAGGAGCGCGCACGCCGCCATCACCAGGTTCATCGCCCAGCCCGGCGCGTGCGGGTGGAAGTGCTCCTCCGGCGTCCCGCCCTTGGGCGACGCCGCCCCGTCGTGACCGTGGCCGTGGCCATGCCCGTGCGCGTCGTCGTGCCCGTGATCGTCGTGCGCATGCGCGTGCGCGTCGGGCCCCGGCTCGTACATCGGCGGGCCCGTGAAGACGCGGAAGAAGACGCGGAACGTGTAGTACGCCGTCATCCCGGCGGTGAGCAGCAGGAGCCAGCCGACCGCCCGTGAGCCCGCGATGCTCGCCTCGTCCGTGTTGCTGAAGGCCTGTGCGAGGATCATGTCCTTGCTGTAAAAGCCCGCGGTGACGAGCGGGAACCCGGCGAGATTCAGCGCGCCCACCAGCATCGCGAAGCCGACGACCCCCCACCCCTTCATTTTCCAGACGCCGCTCAGCCTGCGCAGGTCGAGCTGCCCGGCGAAGCCGTGCATCACCGCGCCGCAGCAGAGGAACAGCGTCGCCTTGAAGAAGGCGTGCGTGAAGACGTGGAAGACCGCGCCCCCGCTCGTGAGCAGGCCCAGCCCGGCGAACATATATCCCAGCTGCGAGACCGTGGAGTAGCCCATCACGCGCTTGATGTCGTAGTAGGCCATGCCGATCGTCGCGGCCCAGAAGGCCGTGAT
Organism: Phycisphaerales bacterium; assembly: GCA_035628115.1. Taxonomy (GTDB): domain Bacteria; phylum Planctomycetota; class Phycisphaerae; order Phycisphaerales; family UBA1924; genus BJHL01. The sequence continues at coordinate 94,776 of DASPKL010000015.1, forward strand.
CGCCCCGCCCCACGCGACGAAGGTCAGGACCGTCCGGTCGGGGTCGGCGTCGTACAGCGGCAGCATGCGCGCGATGAGGTAGACGCCCGCCGTCACCATCGTCGCGGCGTGGATCAGCGCCGACACGGGCGTCGGGCCCTCCATCGCGTCCGGGAGCCACGTGTACAGGAGCAGCTGCGCCGACTTGCCGAAGGCGCCCGCCGTCAGGAGCAGCGGCGTGACGACCGTCAGCCACGTGCTCATCTGGATCTGGTTGCCCGACGCGTCGACGCCCGACGCGATCATCGGGAAGAGCCGCGCGTACTCGACCGTGCCGAAGGCGGTGAAGATGCTGAACATCGCCATCAGCAACCCGAGGTCGCCGATGCGGTTCATGATGAACGCCTTCTTCGCCGCGGCGACCGCCTCCGGCTTCTTGTAGAAGTACCCGATCAGCAGGTACGAGCACAGCCCGACCCCCTCCCACCCGAGGAACAGGAGCGTGAGGTTGTCGGCCATCACAAGCACCGACATGCTGAAGACGAAGAGACAGAACGCGGCGAAGTAACGGTTGTAGCCCGCGCCCAGGTCGTGGCTCATGTACTCGCTGCTGTAGAGCGCGATGAGCGTCGCCAGCCCGGTCACAAAGAGCATCCACACGCAGGTGAGCGAATCGACGTAGAAGGCAAAGTTCGAGGTGAAACTCTCGCCGACGCCGCTCCCCCACGACCAGTGGAGCCACCGGAAGCCCAAGACACGCATCGGCGTCGTGTCGGCGCCGTTGAAGTGCGTCAGGAACAGGTGCAGCGTGAGGCCGAACGACGCCGCGAGGCAGGCGACCGTGAGCCACGCCGGGAGCTTGCTCTTGACCCGCCACGCGGCGCACAGCCCGCACAGGACGAGCCCGGCGAGGGGCAGGAGCGCGATAAGTAGGTACATCGGCGGCCCGTCGCGCAACGCGGCCGCCGCGGCGGGCGCCGCCTGCGCGCCGTCGTGCTGCGCGACGGCGAGCGACGAGAGAAGGGCCGGGATTGCCGCGGTCGGGATCACCCCTCGAGGTCCCTCCACTCCTCGGCGCTGAGCGAGTCGCGCCGCCGGAAGAGCAGCACGACCAGGGCCAGGGCCATCGCGGCCTCCGCCGCGGCGACCGTGAGCACGAAGATCACGAACGTCTGCCCGGAGAAGTCGAGGTGGTAGCGGCCGAACGCGACGAGCGCGATCCCCGCCGCCTGGAACATCAGCTCCGTGCAGAGGAACATGATGATGAGGTTGCGTCTCGTCATGAAGCCGATCAGGCCGATCGCGAACATGATCGCCGAAACGGCCACGTAGTGCGCGAGCGTCAGATGGCTCATGGCGTCCGGGTAGCCGGCCTGCGCGAGCGTCGTCATACGCCCCCTCCCCCGGTGTGCGCCGGCTGCTGCGTCAACCCGAGCGGCGAATCGACCGCGGGATCGCCGGCGGCGTCGGCCTCGGCGAGCTGCGTCACGCGCCGGCTCTTGGCTTCCTCGTCGAGCTGCACCTGCTTACGGGAGAGAACGACGGCGCCGAGCATCGCCATGAGCAGGATGACGCCGGCGATCTCGATCGTGCCGGGGTGGTCGCGCAGCAGGTTGAAGCCCAGCAGTTCGCCGTTGGTCATGCGCAACTGCTCGGGCCATTCGGGCCTGGGGAGTTCCTTGCCGCCGGGGAGCACCACCACGCCCTCGGCGACGCGCGAGAGGTCCGCGGATTGACCGCTCTCGAGGAGGCCGTGGTTGCGCAGCACGCGATCGACCTTCCGCGGCACCGAGGCGAGCATCGCGTCCGGGTTCGCGACCGCCGGCGCCGGCACGTTCGGCAGCCCCCGGAACGCCATCGCCGTGAGGGCCGCGAGCACGAGGAAGCCCGCCATGGTCGCCGCGATCGGCTCGCGCGCCTGCGTGTCGTACTCGGCCAGGACCTCCTCCTGGCCCTCCTCGGGCGCCTGCGTCGCGAGCATGATGACGAAGAGGTAGGTGATCAGGATCGCGCCGGCGTAGACGATGATGAGCGCGAAGGCCATGAACTCCGCGGAGAGAAGCAGGAACAACCCCGCGGACGCGATGACCGTGAGAATGAAGTAGAGGGCCGCGTAGACAGGCCTCGGGTGCGTGATCACGCGCAGCGCGGCGGCGAGTCCGACGAGCGAAAATATATAGAAATAGACGTTCGGCAGGTGCTCTCTGCCCGCCTTGAGGCCCAGCGCGAGCATGAGAAGGCCCGCGGCGAGCCCGGCGACGAGCCCGCCGACGATCTGGGGCGTGCGGCCCCGCCGGGGGAGCGCAAGGCACACGCCCGCGGCCCCCAGCACCAGCAGAACGAAGAACACGGTCGGGTTGATGATCTGGTTCAAACCTGATCCCGGACCGTTGCCGTCCGTGCCCGGCGCGGCCCGCGCTCCTCTGCGCAAGTGCCCCGTGCCGTCACGTCCCGGAAGGGCGACAGGATAGATGGGGGCGGGCGGCGGTTCAACCCAGCCGCCGGCGGGCCCGCCATGCGCGGGTTTGATACGATCGGCTGTGTCCGCGCCGACGACCACCACCATGCCGACGGGCGCGGCCGTGAACGCCCGCCCCGGGTTCCGCGCGTGGCTCCCCAACGCCTTGACAGGCCTGCGCTTGCTGATCGCGGTGGCGTTCTTCATCCTGCTCGCCGTCTGGACGTACCCCACGCGCGAGCTCGTCGTGACGCCCGTGCACCCTGTCTGGCCGTATCTGGTCTGCGCGGCGCTTTTCGGGCTCGCGGCGCTGACCGACGCGATCGACGGCCCCCTCGCGCGGCGCTGGAGGACGGTCAGCCGCTTCGGCCGTGTGATGGACCCCTTCGCGGACAAGGTGCTCGTCATGGGCGCGTTCATCATGCTCGCGGGGCCGAACTTTTCGTACGACGTCGACGGACCAAAGAACCTGCAAGTCTCTGGCATCCTGCCCTGGATGGTCGTGGTCATGCTGTCGCGCGAGCTGCTCGTCACGACCGTGCGCTCGATCCTCGAGAGCGAGGGCAAGGACTTTTCCGCGACCGCGAGCGGCAAGGCGAAGATGATCGTGCAGGCCCTCGCGGTGCCGGCGATCCTCGTCCTGCTGGGGATCGCGCCGGTCCAGCACGGCACCTGGGGCCGTGCCACCATCGACGCGATCGCGTGGACGACGGTGATCGTGACGCTGATCAGCGGCGTGCCGTACGCCGTCCGCGCGGTGCGCGCGATCTAAGCGTCCCGGCTACCGCGCCACCGCCCTGCGGGCGCGGATTTCTTCGCTCCCGAGCTGCCCGCACGCCCCCATCATCCGCCGGCCCTTCGTGCGCCGCCGCTTCACGAAGACGCCCTCCTCGACCAGCCACCCCATGAAGCGCTCGACCTCGTCCTCGCCGGGCGCGGGCCACGGGCTATCGCGGCGCGGGTTGTACGGGATGAGGTTCAGCACCGCGCGCAGCTTGTTCGTCGCGTCGCCGGTGACGCTCTTATGCACGCCGAAGGGGCGCAGGAACTCGGCGATCTGGACGGCGTGCTCGCGCGCGTCGTTGACGCCGGGGATGAGGACGTACTCGACGCAGAGCTTGTTGCCCGCGAACTTCGGCCACTCGACGAGCGCCCGCTGCACGTCGGCGAGCTTCCAACGCTTGTTCACCGGCATCAGCCGCTCGCGCAGTTCGTCGTTGGGCGCGTTGAGCGAGAGCGCGAGCCCCAGCCGGTGCCACCCCGGCTCCTTGATCTGCTCCGCCAGACGCCGGATGCCGTCCACCCGCCCCACCGTCGAGATCGTGATCCGGCTCACGCCCATGTGCGGGCCGTTGTGGTCCTTGAGCACCGCGACCGCCCGGATGACGTTGTCGTAATTGTCGAAGGGCTCGCCCATCCCCATGAAGACGATGTTGCGGGGCCGCACGCCCACGACGTGCACCGCCGCGAACCACTGCGCCACGATCTCGTGCGGCAGGAGCGAGCGGATCAAACCCATCTGGGCCGTCTCGCAGAAGCCGCACCCCATGGCGCACCCGACCTGACTCGAAAGGCAGAGCGTGTACGTCGTCTCCCCCTTGGAGCCGGTCATCGGGATCAGCACGGACTCGGCCGCGAGGTCCTCGGGCGCGGCGGAAGCGACGGGGAGGCGGAAGAGCGAACCGGCCGGCATCTCCGGCGCCTTAGGCATGTGCGTGAGGAACTTGACGACCTCGCCCTCGGGCGAGTCCTCACGCAGAACACGCGACACCCGGACCGCCGGCACATTCGCGCCGGGCAGGTCGCAGACGCCCTCGCGGAAGATCGTGCGGTACGCCTCGAGCGCCCCCGGGACGCCGCCGAGCCGCCCCACCAGAACAGACCCCGAATACAGCCGAACAAACTCATCGCTCGTAAGGCCGAGGGGGTTGGGCTTCGTGGCGGGAGCGTTCATCGAGCGACTGTACGGGCCGGATTCGCGGCTTGCACCCCGCCGCGTTTCCGGTACATTGTGGGGGCGGGGCCGCAAGTTCCACATGCGTGCGCCGCGCCTGGAGTCCGCATGCAGCGACGCGCCTTCACCCTGATCGAGCTCCTCGTCGTGATCGCGATCATCGCGCTCCTCATCGGGCTCATCCTGCCCGCGGTCGCCAAGGCCCGCGAGGCGGGACGCATCGTCAAGTGCCAGATCAACATGCGCTCGTTCGGCCTCGCCGCGACGAACTACGCGCAGGACTACAAGGATCGCATCTGGCCCACCGTGCCGCGGAACCCGCTCACGCAGCAGGTGCAATGGCCGGCGGACCCGAACCCGGACCCCAACGACCGGAACGTGGCGCTCTGGGCGCAGCGCGTCGAGAACGGCGTGCGCATGCCGGGGCTGATGTACGACTACATCCAGAACGCGCACGAAGTCGGCGAGTGCCCCACCAACAAGCGCCGCAAGATCGGCGCCGAGTCGGGCAACGCCAGCGTGAATGTCTGGAACTCGCGTACGGGCGTGCAGTTCGACTACACGATGGTGGACGAGATGGAGGGGGCGAAGCTCGGCCTCCAGGGCACGATGGGGTACGTCCCCCCGAACCACCCGACGCCGCTCCGGCTCAACGCCACGCAGGCGCAGAACGTCAAGGCCTTCCGCGGCCTCGTCCTCTACATCGAAGAGAGCACGAAGTACTACAACCAGGACTTCCGAGACGGCATGTGGGGGAACCTTGATCAGCTGACGATGCGCCACGGGCGCGGCGGGAACGCCGTCTTTCTCGAGGGGCATGTCGAGCTGCTCAAGCCGCCGACGGACGGCGATGAATTGACGCACAACGGCAACGCCGACTTCGAGGGGAACGACGTTTACATCAATGTCACGGGCCAGAACACCAACTGGTACCGGCTGTCGGGCTCGGGCCCGCCGGGCCAGGGCGAGCACTTCGCGGCGCGGTACGGCTGGATCAACAACCCGCGTTGATCCGCTTCACGCGACGCCGCACGCGCGGCGCCACATCGCGCGCAACGCCGCGCCGTAGCGGGCCGCGAAGGCCGGCGCGTCCGTCAGCGGACTCGACCGCACACGCTCGCGCAGCGTCTCGCGGTACCGCGCCGTCCGCGCGGGGTCGTTGGCGAGCCCGACGGCGATCTCGACGAACGCGTCATCGTTGCTCGCGATCAATTCCGGAACGCCGGCGGCGCGCAGGAGGCTGACGCCGACGCGCGACACGTGCCGGTCCCCCTCCAGCGTCACGACGGGCACACCCATCCACAACGCCTCGCACGTGGTCGTCGTGCCGTGGTACGGGTACGTGTCCAGCCCGATGTCGATGTGCTCGTACTGCGCGAGGTGGTCGCGGATCTCCGGGGGCGGGGGCAGGAGCTTCACGCGGTCGCCGATGCCGGCGTCCTCGAACATCTTCCGCACCGGGCGGGCCACGCTCGGGTCGTCGAAGTTGGCGCTCTTGAGAACGAGGACCGATTCCGGGACCGCGTTGATCACCCTCGCCCACAGACGCGCGACCCGGTCGTTGATCTTGCGGGCCGCGTTGAAACTGCCGAAGTGCACGGCGCCGGCCCCCCGCTCGCCGCGGCGGACATCCGGCGCGTCCTCCGGCGGGCGGTAGCAGAGGAAGCACGGGTCGAGGCGCCAGAGCCTCTCGCTCGCGCGCTCGTCGTAGTTCGGGCTGAGGCCCGGCGTCGATTCCGGCGGCGGGTCGGTCGCGCCGTCCACGATCCGGTAATCGACCGTGGGAAGCCCCGTTGTCTCCGGATAGCCGCACCAGGTGACCTGCACGTGCGCGGGCTTGTGCGCCAGCACCCCGGTGCGCTGGCCGTTGGTGAGGCCCGCGAGGTCGATGAGGATGTCGATCTTGTCCGCGAGGATCTTCTGCGCGAGCACGGCGTCGGCGTCGGCCCAGCAGTTCTTCCAGGACTTGACAAGCCTGCGCATCCGGTCGGAGTAGTCGTCCTCCGCCATGTTGGTCGCGTAGACGTGGAGCTCGAAGGCCGAGCGGTCCAAGTGCGCCATCAGCGGCTCCGCGAAGAATCCCACCGAGTGACGGCGCAGGTCCGGCGACATGAAGGCGACGCGCAGCTTCCGCTCCGCGTCCGCCGGGCCGATCGGCGGCAGGGGCGCCCGCGCGTGCGCCCGCGCGCAGTGGCGGCCGAAGTCCATGTGCGCCGAGGCCACCTTCGCCGGGTCGGACTCGATGCGGTTCGTGTTCGCGACGGCGTACGCGATCCGGAAGTTGTGGGAGTCGGGGAAGGCCCCGAGCGCCCGCTCGAGGAGGGCGAGCCCGTCGTCGATGCGCCCGAGCGTCAGGAGCGCGACCGCGTGCGTCATGGTGAGCTGGTCGTGCATCCCGTGCTTGGCGCCCTCCTCGCACTGCGCGAGGGCCTCAGCGGGGCGCTGCCGCTCCATCAGGATGTTGGCGATGCCGACGCGCGCGTTCTGGTTGTCGGGCTTGAGGGCCACCGCGCGCTCGAAGTTCTTGAGCGCCGTGTCGCGCTTGGCCTGCGTCTGGCGCGGGTGGTTGATCTGCAGGATGCCCAGGTTCGTCAGCAGTTCCGCGTTGTCGGGCACGAGCTTGACGGCCTGCTCGCAGAAGAACTCCCCCTGCTCGACGCGGCCGGCGGACTGGCAAGCGAGGGCGAGCGCCGTCAGCACGCCGACATCGGACGGATTGCTCGCGTACACACGCTGCAGGAGGGTGATCGCCTCCGGCGCGCGGCCGCGCGCGACCAGATCGATCGCCTGGTCGATCTTGGGTTGCGTCGCGGATGAGCGGAGCGGGGGCATGGGCCCAATCGTTCGCTCGCTCTTGGTACCCCGCCGCTCCGCGGCGGGTCTTCTTCGCAGGCCCAGCGTCTCACCGGGCGCCAATTGCACGTTGCGTTCGGACGCGGTGAGGGGGTGACGCGGTGACAAGGAGATGCGCTCATCGCACCTGTTCACCTCCCCACCTACTCACCTGTTCCGCTTCTCCACCCTCGTTCGCTTGTTCGCTCGTTCGCTCGTTCGCTCATTCGCTTCTTCGCTCTTCCCCTATCCTCCCCCGTGCCGCGTCGCGTCCGCAACCGAAACCTCGACCCCGACGAGTCCGACCTGCCGCGCGACGAGGACGTCGATTCGCTCGACGACGCGACGCGCGTCTGCCCCTCGTGCGGCGCGCGGAACTATGACGACGTGGAGCTCTGCCACAAGTGTGGGCTGGCCTTCACCGCGGCCCGCGCCGGGCCGCCCCCCTGGGCCGTCGGCGTCGTGGTGCTCGTGATCATCGGGCTGCTGCTGGCGTACATCCTCTGACCGTTAGCGCACCACCGCGCGCAGGAACGACGACGCGCCGGACGCGGCCAAGACCGCCTCCTCGCAGCACGCCGCGGGGATGAGCACCGTGTCGCCCTTCGAGAGCCGCGTTTCTTCTACCGCCCCGGCATGGATCACGCCGCCACCGGAAAGGCACACGACCACCTGCGGCCGCCGCTGCGTGGGCTCTTCGCGCAGCTCGACGGTCTCGCCGGCCGCGAGCGTCAGGCCGTCCACGTCGAAGTAGCCGGTCGTGACGAGCCGGGCGGATCGCTCGCCGGGGGCGAGGCGCGTGGCGTCGCGCGCTTCCTCCCACTGGATGCACTCGAGGGACTCTTGCACGTGGAGCGCCCTGCCCTTGCGCCCCCAGTCGTAGACGCGGAACGTCGTGTCGCTCGGCGTCTGCACCTCCGCGACGACGACGCCGGCGCCGAGCGCGTGCACGGTGCCGCTGGGCAGGTTGTGCATCTCGCCCGGCGCAGCGGGGACGGCGCCGAGCAGCTCGACCACGCCCGAGCCGTCGCCCTCCCGAAGCGCCGCCCCGAATCGCTCGCGGGTCACGCCGGGCCTGACGCCCTTGTAGATCACCGCGCCCGGCTTCGCGCCCAGGATGTACCAGCACTCGGTCTTGAGGTGCGCGTCCGCGTGCGTCCGCGCGTACGCGTGGCTCGGGTGCACCTGCACCGAGAGGTTCTCGCGCGCGTCGAGGAACTTGACGAGGAGCGGGAAGCCCCCCGCCCGTGTCGGCTTCCCGGTGCCCAGGAGATCCTCGCCCCACATCGCCGCGGCGTCCCGAACACTCTTCCCCGCGAGCGGGCCGTTCGCGATCACCGACCGCACGGCGCCGCCCCCCGCTCCCGAGGCGGACGTCGCGTCAAGGTCGGCGAGTTCCCAGCTCTCGCCGATGCGCGAGCCCGGCGCAACGTCCTTGCCGAAAGCGCGCAGCGCGTCGCCGCCCCAGACCTTCTCGAAGAGTTGCGGGCGCAGGAGGAGCGGGGAGGGCGTCGTCACGGGCCAAGTGTTGGCCCACCGCGCTCAGTACTTACTGCCGTCGGACATCATGCCGCTCACGCGCGCGTCAAAGGCGATGCGCAGCCCCTGGTCCGGGCCGCCGGCCGGGCAGACCAGCCCCTGCACGTCGGTGATGAACCGGCGGCGCTGGCGCTTCACCTCCCGGCACAGGATGTACAAGTCCTCCCCGGGCACCACCGCGCTGCGGAAGGCCGCGTTCTCGATCCGGAGGAACAGCACGAGGCTCGGCGCGCCCAAACGCACAAGGAAGGCATAGCACGCGAGCTGCGCGGCCGTCTCGATCATCAGGACGCCGGGGAAGGTGGGCTTGCCGGGGAAGTGGCCATCACACCAGAACTCGCCGTCCCGCACGTGCTTGACGGCGATGCACCGCTCCCAGGCGGGATCGTGCCACACGATCGCGTCCAGCAACGACATCACGCCGCGGTGCGGGATGAGCCGCTCGATCTCGCCCTTGCCCGCCGTGCGCGCACGGAGATCAACCCCCGCCGGATCAAAGAGGCACCGGCCCGGCGCGGCGGACCGCCCCCCGCCCTCGCCGGCGATATCCGCGACGCCCTGCTCCGACACGGTCACTCCTTCTTCTCTGTTCCCGTTTCCGAACCGTCACGGGCCTCGAGCACCTTCTCGCGGATGACCTGCGCCTGGGCCTTGATGTCCTGCATCGACTTGCGCACCCGGGTGCCGGCGGCCTTGTTCCCGCCCTTCCACTTCATGTAGTCGCCCTTGGCCTCGGCAACGATCTGCTCCAGGCGTTCGAATTCGTCCACGGCGCGCTCCTTCCCGGGTGCGGCACACGTCGCCCCTCGAAGGAATGATACCAACGCCGCTCGCGGCCCGATGCGGCCACCGACGCGACCTTCGATAAGCTTCTCTTCACACGCCGGTCGAGCCGAAGCCGCCGGGACCGCGCTCGGTGCTCGAAAGATCGGCGACCTCCACGATCGCCGCGCGGCTGACGGGGGCGATGACCAACTGCGCGATCCGCATGCCGTGCGTCACAACGAACGCCGCGACCCCGAGGTTGATGAGCGCGACCTTGAGCTCGCCCCGATAGTCCGCATCGATCGTCCCCGGTGCATTGGGGACCGTGACGCCGTGCTTGGTCGCCAGGCCCGAGCGCGGCCGCACCTGGCCTTCGTACCCGGCGGGGATCGCGATCGCCCAACCAGTCGGCACGACGATGATCGCGCCCGGCGCGATGCACAGTTGTTCATTGCCCGGAAGGCACGCCGCGAGGTCCATCCCGGCCGCGAGATCGGTCTGATAACCCGGAGTGATAGCGCTCGGCGACAGACGCTTGAGTTCAAGACGGACCGTCATCAGACAGCAACGCCCATCGGGGCCTTGGGCCTGAGCGTGGTGACCACCTGCACCGTCTGACTATCCGCCCGATTGAGTTCGCCCAACAGGCGGTCGCACGCCGCGATGAGACGCCGCGTCTCAGTGATGGACTTTTCCATGGCGGACTGACCCGCGACTGCGCGGAAGAGGTCGCCCCGTTCAGCTGAAGCCTGCGCGGCCATGAGGTCCTTCAGCAACGACTCCGCCGCGGCGCGGTTGCGCTCGATCTGGTCTCGCACGTCGTTGAAGCAGCCCCGATTCGTCATAGAAACCCCTCGCGCACCCGGCCGGCGGCCCGGGTAGATGAACAGCATATCACGCCGCGGCGATTCGTGCGGGATCCGACACGTCCGATACGTTCGCGTCGTTTTCGGTACTTGTGCGGCCGATTACGCCCGATAAGTGGCGCAGAATCGCCGCCCGGACGGCGTTCGCCTCTGGATTGGTCCGCACGGTGCCCAACTCGGCCAGCATCCGGGGCACGCTGTCGCGCACCGGTGAGGCCTCGTGCAGGGCGAAGATGCCGGGGTGGGGCGTGCGCTCAAGGGCCTCGGCGCGGTAGGCAAGCTCCTCGTGCAGTTTCTCACCGGGGCGTACGCCGGTGATCGCCACGTCGATCCGCGGAGCATCGCCTGATTGAGGGGCGGCGCCCGGGAGCACGGGTTCGTAGCCGTACTGGCGGGCGAAGCGCAGGGCAAGGTCGAGGATTCGGACCGGGTCGCCCATGTCGAGGATGTACACCGGCTGACGAGCCCCAGTCACCATCGCGCCCGCTTGGATCACGAGGCTTGCGGCCTCCGGGATCGTCATGAAGTACCGGGTCATCCGGGCATCGGTCACGGTCAGCGGCCCCCCCTCGGCGAGCTGCTGCCCCCAGATCGGGAGGACACTGCACGCACTGCCGAGCACGTTGCCAAAACGGACAATCGAGTACCGGGTGCGGTCGGACCGGCCGCCGAGCCACTGCACGTAGACCTCGGCGAGGCGCTTCGTGGCCCCCATCATGCTCGAGGGGTTCACGGCCTTGTCGGTCGAGATCATGACGAAACGCTCGGCGCCCGCGGCGCCGGCGGCGTCGGCGATCGACTTGGTCCCGAAGAGGTTGTTCGAGAGAGCGTGGGCCGGGTGGTCTTCCATCAGCGGCACGTGCTTATGCGCCGCGGCGTGGAAGACGGCGTGCGGCGCGAGGCCGACGACGTGGCGGAGGGTGGCGTCGGCGTCCACGACGTCGTTCAGGATCGCGCGCCGCGCGAGGCCGGGGAAGCGGCGGCCGATCTGGGCGTCGATCTCGAAGAGGGCGTTCTCCGACCGCTCCATCATGATGAGCTGGGAGGGGCCGAAGGTCGCGGCGATACGGCAGATCTCGCTGCCGATGCTCCCGCCCGCGCCCGTCACCAGCACGCGCTTGCCCTCGAGGGCCTCGCGGACGAGGCGGCGGTCGATGCCGTACGGCGTGCGGCCGATGAGTTCGGTCGTGTTCAGGGAGGCGGGGCTCAGGCCGTTGGCCTGGGGCGGGCGCGAGAGAAGGTCGGTGAGCGTCGGGACGAAGCGCTCCGGGATCGCCAGCGCGCGCAGGACGTGGCGGACGCGGCTTAGAAGGGCGGCGTCGCCGGCCGCGAGGCTGACGATGGCGCAGGAGAAGGGGGCGCCGGCGTGGAGCCCGCCGAGCGACTCGAGGTTGCCGAGCACGGGCAGCCCGGCGATGTCCGGCGGGTGATCGACCGCATCGACGACGACGCAGCCCACGCTCGCGGGGAGAAGGTCCGTCACCGCGAGCTGGCCGGCGAGAGCCGCGAGGGACTCGACCGTGCCGACGAGGACAGGCGCGCTCCAGAGGGCGTGCTCGCGGCGGGCGGTCGCCGGGATGGTCGTCGTGTGCGTCATCGTGTCGAACGACCCGGAACGGTGGTCTATCGGCCGGGGGGCTTCCACCGGCACTGTTTTCCTTGATGCAGCGGCCGACGGTTACGATTGGCCGATGATCACCCGCATCCGGGGCGTGCTGGAATCCGTGGAGGGGACGAGCGCCACGATCGCGGTCGAGGGCGGGGCGTTCGCGTACGAGGTGCTGGTGCCGGCGTTCCTCGCGGTGGAGCTCGCCCCCGCGGCGGGCTCGGTCGTCACGCTCGTGACCGTCGAGTACCTCGAGGGGCAGGGGCAGGGCGCGTCGTTCACGCCGCGGATCGTCGGCTTCCAGGACGCGGCGCAGCGCGAGTTCTTCACGCTCCTCACGAGCGTCTCGGGGATCGGCAACCGCAAAGCGCTGCGGGCGCTCGCCAAACCGCCGGCGACCCTGGCGCGGGCGATCGCGGAGAAGGACACGCGCCTGCTCGCGACGATGCCGGAGATCGGCAAGCGCATGGCCGAGCGCATCATCACCGAGCTCGACGGCAAGGTCGAGCCCTTCCTCGCCGCGGGCGTCAAGGTCGAGGTCAAGTCGCCGGGCCGTTCCGGCTCCCTCGGCAACGTCGGCGACGACGCGGTGCTGGCGCTGATGGCGCTCGGGCAGACGCGGGGCGAGGCGGAGGAGAACGTGCGCCGCGCCCTGGCGAAGGCCCGCAAGCAGAAGAACGAGCCGGAGACCGCCGACGAGATCGTGCAGATGGTCTTCGGTGCCGCGTGAGGATGCGATCTCCCGAGCGTGAGCCCGCGGTCGCGGCGTCGGCGCCGATCGCGTCGCCGCCGAGCGCCGCGCAGGTCGAGTCGCCGGGTCTTCTCGACCGCGTCTTCTCCCCGCGCGGCGAGCTCACCGGCGCGATCCTCGCGGGGGCGTTCCTCCTCGGGGGCTTCGTCGCGCATTCGCTCCTGAAGATCGAGAGCGCCGGGGTGCTCTACTGGGCGAGCCTGGCGGTCGGCATGGTCTTCGGGCTCCGCGCCGCGGCGGAGGCGCTGCGCGAGAAGAAGGTGGACATCGACGTGCTCATGGTCGTCGGCGCGGCGCTCGCCGCGGCGATCGGCCACCCCGAGGAGGGCGCGCTCCTGCTCTTCCTCTTCACGCTCTCGGGCGCGCTGGAGGAGCTGGCGTCGGAGCGGACGAAGCGCGAGGTCGAGGCGCTCTTCCAGTTGATGCCGAAGGCGGCGCTGGTGCTGCGCAGCGGCGCGTGGGTGGAGGCCGACGCGGAGAGCCTGGCCGAGGGCGAGATCGTGAAGGTGCGGCCGGGGGAGCGCGTGCCCGTGGACTGCGCCGTCGTCAAGGGCACGTCGTCGATCGACCAATCGACGATCACCGGCGAGAGCATGCCTCGGCTCGTCAAGGAAGGGGACGAGCTCTACGCCGGCACGGTGAACACGGACGACCCGCTCGAGGCGCGGGTGCTGCGGCCGGCGAAGGAGTCGAGCCTCGCGAAGATCATGAACCTGGTCGTCGAGGCGCGGGAACGGCGCGAGCCCTTCCAGCAGGCGATCGACCGCCTGAGCCAGCCGTACACGATCTTCGTCTTCGCCATCGCGATCGCGACGGCGCTGGTGTGGCGGTTCGGGCTAGGCCGGCCGTGGATCGGCGAGACGCCGGCGACGGGCGCGGTCTACACGGCGATCACGCTCCTCATCGTCGCGTCGCCGTGCGCGCTGATCATCGCGACCCCTACCGCCACGCTCGCGGCGATCGCGCGGGCGGCCCGGGCGGGCGTCCTCTTCAAGGGCGGACAGAGCCTCGCTCGGCTCGCCCGCGTCTCGAGCGTCTGCCTCGACAAGACGGGCACCCTCACCTACGGGCGCCCACGGCTGTACGAGGTGCACCCCGTCGCGTGGTCAGACGGCTCCGCGCTGCTCGCGGTCGCCGCGGGGCTGGAGGCGGACGCGACGCACCCGATCGCGCGGGCCATCCGCGAGGCCGCGGCGGAGCGGGGTGTCGAGCCGGCGCACGTCGAGCGCGTGAACCACACCGTCGCGCAGGGGATCGAGGGGGAGATCAACGGGCGGCTCGCGCGCATCGGCGGCGCGGCGTTCGTCGAGGAGTGCGTGCCCGTCTGCCTGCGGCAACGGACGCGCGAGGTGCTCGGGAAGATCCAGCAGCGCGGGCATATCGGCGTGGTCGTCGGCGTGCGCGAGCGCGACAACCCCGACGCCGGCGAGGCGGCGGTGCTGATCATGGCGGACACCGTGCGTCCGGGGGCGGCGGCGCTGGCGTCGGAGCTGCACGCCCTGGGCGTGAAGCCGGTCCGGATGCTAACGGGGGACAACGGCGCGACGGCGGAGCGCGTGGCGCGATCGCTCGGGCTCGACGCCTTCGACGCCGAACTGCTGCCCGCGGACAAGCTGAGAATCGTGGGCGAGATGAAGGGCGCGAAGGGCGGCGTCGCGGTGATCGGCGACGGCGTGAACGACGCGCCGGCGCTCGCCGCGGCGGACATCGGGATCGCGATCGGCACGATCGGGACGGCGGCCGCGCTCGAGTCGGCGGACGCCGTGCTCCTCAACGACTCGCTGCACGCCGTGCCGTGGATCATCCGCCTCGCGCGGCGGACGCGGACAACGATCGGCGCGAATCTCTCGCTGGCGGTCGGGATCATCGTTATCGTGGGGATCGCGACGCTCGTCGGCTCGGCGCTGCGGCGGCCCGTGCCTCTGTCGCTGGGCGTCGTGGCGCACGAGGGCGGGACCCTGCTGGTCGTGCTCAACTCGCTCCGGCTGCTGGCATTCCCGCCGCCGACGGCCGGGGTCGTGCCGGACGACGGCGACTGAGACTTCCTCCGCCGCTACCGTCGGGCATGCAGCCCCTCGCGTCGTTGCCGTTGTCCGTGTTCCTCGAGCAGCTGGCCGCGAAGCAGCCGACGCCCGGCGGGGGCGCGACGGCCGGCGCCACGGGCGCGCTCGCGTGCGCTCTCGCGGAGATGGTCGTGTCGTACTCGGTCGGGAAGAAGTCGCTGGCGCAGCACACGGCGCTGCTCGACGATGCGAAGCAGCGCTTGCCGCGGGCGCGGGAGATCATGCTGACGCTCGCGGAAGAGGACGCGCAGGCGTACGGGCTCGTGAACGAGCTGCAGAAGCTGCCGGAGAGCGACGCGCGGCGGGTGCGCGAGATGCCCGCGGCGGCGGCGGCGAGCGTGCGGGTGCCCCTCGCCGTCGGCGCCTGTGCGCTGGACGCGTGCCGCGTGGCGCACACCCTGGTGGGCGCCTCGAACCAGCACCTGCGGAGCGACCTGGCGATCGCGGCGGTGCTCTTCGGGGCGTGCGCGAGGAGCGCACGGTGGAACGTCGTCGTGAATGTGCCGCTCCTGCCCGACGAGCGCGAGCGGGTGAAGGCCCGTGAGGACGCGGACTCGTACGCGGCGCAGACGGCGGCGATCGCGGCGAGGATCGAGGAAGGCTGCGCGTGATCAGCGGCGCAGGACGAGCCCGCGGCGGATGAGCACGCGGTCCTCGATGGGCCCGTCGCCCGCGTCCGTCACGCGGAGGACGATCGGCCCGGGCGCGACCTGCACGTTGAACGCCGCCTTGGGCGAGCCGGGCCGGAGCGACGCGCTCCAGACCTCTCTGCCGCCGCTCGAGAGCGTGATGTCGCAGCTGCCCCACACGCGGCAGGTGACGGGGAGCTCGACGCTCGCGCAGAACCGTTCGGCGCCCTCAGGCGCGGTCCACACCACCTCGATCGGCCCGCTGAGGGCGATGTCCGCGGCGCCCAGCGGCGCCTCGTCGGCGCGTTGGACGGCGGGCGGCGGCGTCCACGGGCGGTCGCTGGAAGCCTGCGACCAGGACATCGGCAGCTCGTTGATCGCCTGCACGCGTTCGCGGCGCGGCGCGAAGGCGCGCACGGCGGCGACGTCCACGGCCACCGGCGAGCCCGAGACAGCGGCGGCGGCGGTGAGCTTGCCGCGCGCGACGCGCGCGTCGTTCAGCGCGAGCGATGTGCCGTCCACAAACCAGGCCCATGCGCCGGCCGCGGACGCGGGCGGGTTGGCGAAGCGAACGCCCACGACGCGCACGGGCTCGATCGTGAGCGGATCGCCCGACGCCGGCTCCACGCGCAGCGCCGGCGCGCCGCCGGTGCGGGGCATGAGCTCGACGAACCCGCGGACGACGTCGCCGTTGGCGAGCAGCGCCGTGTCCTCCGACACCTCGTCGGGGAGGTGCAGGCCGGGCGCGAGCGGCCGGTAGAGGGCGAGGGCGAGCGATTCGAGGGGGATCGTGGCGTCGCCCAAGAGCGGCGAATTCCAGCGCAGCGCATCGGCCGACGCGCCCGGCCCCGGCAGACCAGGAAGACGCTGACCGTCTGTGAGCACGGCGAGGCCGGCGCCCGAACCCTGCGTCTGGCGTGCGCTCGCGGCTCCATCCTGCGGCGCGGCGTCGACCAACAACGGCACGATCGCGACGACGCGTTCCACCGGGAGGCGCTCGGTGCCGCCCCGGGCGTTCTGCACCGTCACCTGCTGCGCGTCGAGAGCGACGAGCCGCACGGGCCGCCGGTTGAGCGCCTCGTCGATCAGCTCGCGCTCGAGGCCCGCGGCGTCCTGCGCGTGCGCGCGAGCGGCCGCCGTCAGAAGGACTGCGAGGGCGAGGCGGGCGGTGTGCGGTGCGGGGGGCGGCATCACTTCTGGAAGATCGGCAGGTACCGCTTGGGCATTTGCAGAACGATCAAGGCCATGGCGGTGGCATATTCGTCGCCGGCGCTGCTGTCCTCCCAGCTGCCGTCGTCGCGCTGGCGCGAGAGGAGTTCCTGCCTCGCCGCGGGCCACCAGCGGGCCCAGTGGTCGCCGCCGGCGAGAAAGACCGCCTGGATGGCGTAATACTGGCCGTAGTAATAGTGGATGGCTTCTTGCTCTCCCCGGCCCGGAAAGGCCTGCGTGAAGAGGTACGCGAGGCCGCTGTCGATAGCGCGGTCCTCGTAGATGCCGGCGTACTGGAGGCTCGCGACGCTCGCGGCGGAGCGCGGCCACGCCGTCGGGCCGGGCGAGGCCTGGTAGCGGAAGCCGCCGTCGGGATTCTGGCAGGATCGCACGTACTCGACGGCGCGGTCGACGACCTGCTTGCTCACCTCGAGGCCCGCGTTGCGCGCGGAGCGCAGCGCCATGATCTGCGCGATCGTCACGCTCGTGTCCGCGTCGAAGGGGACGGGGTTGTAGCGCCACCCGCCCTCGCTGTTCTGCGTGCTCTCGATGAGGCGCACGGCGCGCACGAGCGCGCGGTGGACGCGGTCGGACGTCTGCGTGTCCCCTCCCCCCTGCGTCATGCCGTAGACCTCGCCGAGGAAGAGCGTCGCGAAGCCGTGGCCGTACATCGGGCTGTTGGTGGCGTCGGTCGCGAGCAGGCCGCTCTCGGTGCTGCTGCGGAGCACGAACTCGAGGCCCTTGGAGACCTGCTCGCCGTAGGCGCCCCGCCCGGGGAGGTTGCCATCGGCCATCAGCGCGATGCAGGCGAGGGACGTCACGGCGACGCCGCGGCCGAAGCCCTGCTGGCCCCACGAACCGTCCTGGGCCTGCATCGCGGCGAGGCGCGCGAGGCCCCGGGCGACCGCGCGATCGAGCGCGGGCGTCATCTCGTTCTCGATCGGGTTGTTCTGCGCGCTCCGGTCGTTCGGGGCGGCCTCTTCCGCGACGCCGCCCGCGGGCTGGCCGGCCTCCTGCCGCCCCACCACCGGCGCGCCGAGAGCGGGCGCAGCGGCGCCGAGGTCCGTTGACGCGGGCTCGGCCATCGACGCCGCGAGCACAAGGACGGGGATAAAGCTCACTTCGGCGTCTCCGCTGGGGGCGTCTGCGCCGGGCGGGGTCGGGCGGGGGCGGGTCCGGCGCGGTCGTCGGCCAATCGCTTGTAGTACTCCTCGGTCATCCGTTCGTACGAGGAGGAGAAGCGGTCGGAAAAACCCTGCATCAGCGCATCGCGCACGTGCGGCGGGAGGTCTCCCCACGCGGCGCTCGCGCCCGGCGGCGGCGGGCGGAGCTGGGCGTCCTGGCGCGGCACGTTCCCGCCCTGCGATTCGCCCTGTTGTTGCTGTTGTTGCTGGCTCGACTGCTGCTGTTGCTGCTGCTGCTGGTTCTGCTGATCCGACTGCGGCTGGGGCTTGCGCTGCTGGCTCTGCGACTGGTTCTGCCGCGCCTGATCGATGAGCTTGTCGAGCTTGAGCAGGATGTCCTGCTGCAGGCGCTGCGTCGGGGCGCGGGGGTCCGACCGGTCCGCGAGCAGGCCGGACGCTTCCTTCATCATGTCCACGACGGTCACGAATTCGTCGTTGACCCCGGCGAGGGCGCGCTGCAACTGCGGCGACGCGGCGCCGTCGCCGGACGCGGGGGGCCGCTGGTCCGTTGGGGCCGGCTTGGGTTGCTTCGGCGCGGGGGCCGAGGGGAGGCCGAGCAACTCGTCGAGGCTCTTGCCGGGCTGCGCCGGCGGCGGCGCGTCGCCGGGCTGCGCGGGCTTGTCGCGCGCCGGCGGCTGCGTGCGCGCGGCGACCGGCGCGGCGTCGGCCCCGGCGAGCGTGAGCGACGCGATCATCGCGAGGGTTATCACGGGGTCGCCTCCTCCGGCTTGTCGGCCTCGTCGTCTTGCGGCGCCGGCACCGGACGCGGCGGGTTCTGATTCTGCAGCTTCTTGAGCAGCGATTCGCCCTGCTCCGTCACGCCCTTCTGCAGGTCGGCAACGTCGGCGAGCTCTCTCGTGAGGTCCTCGGTCGTGTTCCCCGCCTCGACATCGTCGCCGACGCTGCGCGTGCGGAGGGCCGCCTGCTCCTGCAGACCGCGGAGGACGATGAGCTCCGCCAGCGGCGGGATCGCGGGCTGAGGCTGGCCGCCCGAGCCGCCGCCCCCCCCGCCCGCGGCGTCCTGCAGACCGTCGTCCTTCTTGTTGTCGCGCAGCGCCTCGACGAGCGAGCGCAGCGTTGCGATCACGCCGTCCTCGCTCCTGAGCACGCCGGGCGTTGCGCCGTCGGCGTTCAGCACTTCCGCGGCGCGGGCGAGGTCGCGGTCGATGCGGGTGTGGGCGTAATCGAACACGGCGGCGTCGGCGAGCTCCTCGGTGCCGGCCCGGACGTCCGCGAGCGCGGCGCGCACCTGCCCGAGCGTGCCCGCGACGGCGCGTGCGCTGGCGCGGGCGCGGCGGTCTGTGTCGCCGACGAGGGGGGCCGTGCGCTCTCTCGCGGCGGCCACCTGCTCCATCGCCTCGGCGTACTTCTGGCGGAGCCGGCGCCGCACACGGTCCTGGTCGCGCTGCGCCGCTTCGTCGGCGAGCCGCTGGGCCTCGTCGCGCGCCTCGCGCAGGCGCGCGAGGCTTGTGCGCTCCATGGCGTCGGCCTCGCCGAGGTCCGGGGGCTGGGTCCGGAGGGCGACGACGCCGGCGGCCTGTGCGCCGGCCGCGGCGTCCACGAGCGAGGCGAGCTTCGCGGCGTCCTCCGCTTCCCTGCGGACGAGCGCGAGGACGCCGAGGGTGTTCTGATGGAGCGAGGCGAGGGAGGCGTCGAGCCCGGGGGCGTTCTCGCCGGCGAGCGCCGCGCCGAGTTTCTCGAGCTCCCGCTCCTGGCGGGCGATCAACTGATCGAGGGACTGCGCGATATCGGCGAGCACGCGCTGCAGGCGCTCGTCGCGGGCCTGCTGCACGTCGTCGAGCGCGTCCAGCGCCTCCTGCAGCGCTTCCTCCGCGCGCTGCTGGTTCTCCTGCGCTTGGCCGGTCTGATTCTGCTGGATCTGCTGGGCTGCCTGCTGCTGCTTCTGCGTGAGCTGCGCGGCGCGGGCCTTACTGGCGGCCTGCTGGAGCGACCGCGCCTGCTCGGGCGCGGCCTCCTGCATCGCGCGGGCGCGCTCCTCGAGATCGTCGAGCGCGCGCGAGGCGCGCTGCGCGAGCTCGTCCTGGCGGCGCGCGATGCGCTCGAGGTCCTCGCGTTCGGACTGGGAGAGCTCCGCGGCGGACCGTCCCTGGGTCTGACCCCCGGTCGCGCGCGTCTGGGCCCTGACCTGGCGCTGCTCCGCGAGAAGCTGCTCGACCGAGCGGCGCACGGCCCACTCGCCCTGGTCCTGATTGAGCATCTCGACAAGCGCGCTCAGTTCCTCGCGGGCCTGCTCCTGCGACGCGCGGGCTCCCGCACGCGCGACCTCCGCCGAGGCGGCGTCCTGCTCGCGCGCGAACCGGCCGGTCTGGTCGCCCGCGTCGCCGGCCTCGGCCTGCGCACGGTCGGCGGTTTCCTTCGCG
Organism: Phycisphaerales bacterium; assembly: GCA_035628115.1. GTDB lineage: Bacteria > Planctomycetota > Phycisphaerae > Phycisphaerales > UBA1924 > BJHL01. Next base: position 114,992 of record DASPKL010000015.1, read on the forward strand.
TCGGTGAGGAGGTCCTTGAGAGGCTGGTTGTCGAGGTTGTTGCGGGCCACGCGGTCGGCCAGGCGCTGAACCGACTGCGACACGGGCGCGAGCCGGCGCGCGAGCTGCGTCTGGCGCGATGCGATGTCCGCAGACGCCGCATCGCCGGGCCGAGCGCCCGCGAGCTCCTCGAGCAGCCGCTGCTGCTCCTGCTCGAGGCGCCGGGCCGCGTCGCGCAGGCCGGTCATCTCCGCGCGGACCTGCTCCGTCAGTTCGCTCTCGGAGATGATCTTGAGGCGCCGCACGGGGGAAACGACGGGCTCCGCGCCGGTCGCGGCGCCGAGTGCATCGAGCGCCGTCGCGGTCAGCCAGAGCTCGTCGCCTGGCTTGAAGTTGCGGTCCGCGAGCGCGAGCACGCTCGCGGCGCGGACCGTGCGGGGATCGTCCGGTGCGCCGGGCGACAGGAACGCCGCCTCCGCGGGCTCGCCGACGGGCTCCGCGGCGCCGCCCGCGCTGGCCGGATCCACGCGGGCCTCCTGCGTCCGCAGCGCGACGCGCGACAGGCCGACGTCGTCGCGTCCCTCGCCGGCCGCGCCGATGACCGCGGTCGTGAGCACGGCCTCGTCCTGCGCCGGCTGCACGACGCCCGCGCTGGGCGGGCCGTCCTCCGCGACCTCGAAGCGGAAGAGCGCGTCATCGCCGGCCTCGATGCCGAACTGGTCGGTCGGCCGCACCGCCACGCGGAGGCTGCGCTCCGGCGTGAAGGCGACCCGCCAGCGCGTCGGCTCCGCCGCGGCGATCACGTCACGGGCGTGGGCGGTGATGCCCGAGAGGGCCGCGTCCGCCCACGCCGCGCCGCCGGTCTCGGCGTTCACGGGCAGCGGCTTGTTGAATTCGACGGTCATCTCGACGCGCGACCCCGCGAGCACGAGGCCGATGGTGGAACGGGCGTCGGTCCCGACGCCGGCGTCGACCTCGCCCCGCAGCACGGTGGGCGCGCCCGGGAGGGCGTCGATGTACGACGGGGGCGTGATGTTCACGCGGGCCGCGACGACGCGCGGCACGGGCACGAGCGCGACGCGCCAGGGATCGGTCTGGTCATCCTCGGTCTCGAAGACGTACTCGAGCATGACGCGCTCGGCGCCCTCGGCCGCGAGGCCCTGCGTGTCGAGGAATCGCTCGAAGAGATCGCCCTCGACGCTGCGCTCGCCGGCCTCGCCGACGGACTTGGCCTTTTTGCCCTGCGGGGTCAGGAGGGCCCGCTGCCACGCACCCTCGCGCCCGTCGGCCACGACGCGGTAGTTCACGGCGACTCGCGTCTGCTCCGCGCCGCCGGTGCTGCGCACGAGGAGGGCCCGCAGCGGGAACGCGGCGCCGAGCGCGTGGGCCTCGGGGCGCGACGCGTGCACGACGCCGGTGCGCTTGGGCCACTGGGCGCCGGCCCAGGGCGCCGCGACGCGGAGCGTGCCGATGCGGAGCAGATCGGGACGCGTCAGCGAGAGCGAGAGGACCGCGGCGCCGGCGACCGCCATCGCGGCGAGCGCTCGCCGCAGCGTCGCCGGGTCGAGCAGGGCGAGGACGTTCACCCGCGCCGAGCCGAAGCGGCGGGTCGCCTCATCGACGGCCGCGCGGCGGAGCTGCGCATCCTCAGCGTTCGACGTTGATCCGGAGAGCTCGAGGCCGCTGGTGAGGAGTCCTTTCCACCCGAGCTCGCGCCCGGGCCTGCTCTCTTCGAGGCGCAACGCGAGCTGCGCTTCCGTGGGGCGGAACCGGAGGGCGGGGAGCACATGACGCCGGACGGCGTAGACGAGGGCCGCCACGCCCGCCACCCATACCACGCACCGCACGGCGGTGGGGAAGCGCAGCGACCAGTCGAGCAGGCCCCAGACGAGCCCGGCGCCGACGATCGACGCGACGATCATCCCCAGCCGCGACGTGATCAGTTGGGCGCGGATGGCCGAACGCAGGCGAGCCAGAGTTGCGCGGAGCCCCACGATACCGCGGTCGGCGGGAACGTCCTCGGGCCGGTTTGGCTGCGGCTCAGGAGTCTGCACGCCATCATTCATCGGCTCACAACTCCCTCCGGAAACGCCGATCCACCGGTCTGCACGACCGGTGGGCGCGGAGCGTCCTCCTGACCCACACAATGTACGTCCAGCCCGGGGAACAGGTCGCATCGGGCGTGTAACCGTTCCGTCCGATTCGTGAGGTTGGTCTCACACCTGATCGGGTTGCGTTCGCATGTCCGGCGCGCCCGCACGCTCACCAATCCTTGACGGGCGCGCCGACGGCTACGAAAGCTTGATCAGGCGCCGTCCCATCCACTCCAAACCGAATAAGCCCACCAGCAGCGCGAGGACGATGGGTTTGTCCCAGAGCGACTCGGTCTGCGGCGTGCCGAGCAGCCGCACCTCGCGGTTCGGGAGCAGCTCCGAGACCCGCGAGAGATTCTCGGGCGCGAGCACATCGCCGCCGGTGGCCGCCGCCAGCGCCGCGAGCGACTCGTGATCGGTCTGAGGCCGGCGGAGCTCGTCGCTCGGGAGCGTGACGCGCACGCGGGTCGCGAGGTCGAGGCCGGCGAACGCGGCTTCGGTGGGTGTGATGATGAATTCGCCCGCTTCGGCGGGCGTCCACACGCCCGCGAACTCCGCCATGCCGCCCAAGTCGGCGCCCTGCTCGGCGGTCAGGGCCACGTCCTGCGCATTGGCGCCCGCGGCGTCGGCGCGGCCGATGCGCACCGTGAGCGTGTTCGGGCGCGCGACGAGAAGCGATTGGTCCAAGAGCTTGAGGCTGATCCGGACGGACTGCTCGACCAGCGGGTTCGTCGGCGTCGCTTCAAGGAGCGCGGGCTTGCCGAGGCGGCCGAGGCTGCCGCGGGCGAGGAGGCGGATGAGCGGGACCCAGAACCGCTCGGGGAGGGTCTCGCCCCTGCCGTAGCGCAGGCGCCACGTCTCGTCCGTGCCGACGTACGCCGCACGCCCCGCCCCGTAACGCATCGTCATCACCAGCGGCGTGGGCTCCTCGCCGTCGGCGCGGGCGAAGGCGATCACCTCCGCCGCGGGCTTGAGGAGCGAGGGCTCGATGCGCTGCGCCCAGTGCAGCCTCGTCCATCCCAGATCGGGGTCGGAGAGATGCGCGGGCCATTCGCCGTCCGCGTCGGCGAGCTGCAGGAGGCCGTACGTGCCCGCGGCCGGCCCCGGCGAGAGCGTGACCGGCGCCGAGTACGTGTCGAGGCCGCTGGACGCGTCGGCCGAGCCCAAGAACGGGATGAGTTCGTCGAGTTCGGTGCCCCGCCACGCGCTGGGCGTGAACCCCCCGCCGCCGATCCAGAGCAACCCAGTGCCGCGGCGGGCGACGGCGTCGCGCAGCGCGGTGAGCTGTTCGGCGCTCAGCAGGCCCGGGCGCAGGTCGCCCAGCACGACCGAGTCGAACGCCGCCCAATCGCTCTCGGTGCGGGGGAGCGACTCGACGCGCTCGCTCCCTTCCTGGATGTACCGCTTCTCGGCGGCGAGGAGGAGGACCGCGGGCTTGATCGACCGCTCGCGCAGCAGCAGGTTCTTGAGGTACCGGTACTCCCAGCGGGGATACCCGTCGATATAGAGAACGCGGATCGGACGATCGGCGAGCTGGATCGGCACGGAAAGAGCGTTGTTTTCATCGGAGAGGTCGGGCCCGTCGGCGACGAGACGCACCGTCCACTGCGTGTCGCCGGGCCGGCCCGCCCGGGCGCGCAGCGTCACGCGCGTGCGGCCGTCACCGGTGCTGGTCGCGTCGGCGAGCGGGCGCTCGTCGAGCACCGTGCCGTCGGGCGCAACGAGCTGCACGCGCCCGTCGAGGCTGGGCGTCGCGTCGCCCGCGCCAAGCCACTCGACGTCGGCGTGGACGGGCACGGTGTCGCCCACGAACGCGGCCTGCGGCGCCTGGACGCGCGCGAGCGCCATGTCCGGCACGGCGCGCGGGCTGCCGAGGGGCACGACGAAGACGGGCACTTGACGCTCCGCCAGTTGCGCGAGCGTGCCCTTCGCGACGGCGTCCGACGACCGGCCGTCGCTCAGGATGACCACGCCCGCGAGGGGACGCGCCGCGACGCGGCGCAGAGCCGCGGCGAGCGACGCGCCGATCGCAGTGCGCCTTCCAGAGGCTTCGGGCAGCACCGGTTCGCCGGGCTGCCCCGGCAGGTCGTAGACACCCGCGTCGAAGCCGAGCGCGAGGAGATTCCGGGACTCGGCGAGTTCCTTCAACGCCGGGGACGCCCCGGCGAGGGCCGCCCGCAGCTGCTCGTCGCGCGCCGCTCCGCCCGCGCCGTCGCGCACCGTCATCGACGCGCTGCGGTCCGCCATGACCACGACCCAGTCGCGCTCCACGCGCTCCTGCTGCCTGGAGAGATGCGGGCCCGCGATGAGCAGGGCGATGAGCGTCAGCGTGAGGGCGCGCATCGCCGCGAGCGAGAAACGGGCCCACGCGGGCCCCTGCAAGCGCAGGTACGTCCACAACGCGTACCCGCAGAGCGCCGCGACGATCAGGGCCCATCCCCACGCCGGCATCGGTCGCGCGAACGCGAGGCGCACGCCGTCGCCCGCCGTTGACAGCGTGTCGAGCCCCAGCAGCCGGTCGATCGCTCCGTTCACCGGGTGCCTCCCGGCGCGGCGGCGCGCTGCGCATCGATCCCCGCGTGGCTGAAGACGCGCGCGAGCACCGCCTCGACCACGGCGATCACGCCCGCGGCCACGAAGAGCCACAGGCTCACGCCGCCCGAGGTGTCGGCGCCCGCCCGCGCGCTGCGCACCGCGGCGCCGGGATCACCGCCCGCGGCCGGGCCGGCGTCCAGGACCTGCACCGCGTCCGGTCCGAGCGGGCCCGCGAGCCAAGCGAGGACGCGCTGGGGGTCTTGCGGCGCGGTCGCGGAAGCGTCGGCGTCCGCGTTCACGCAGAGCGCACCGAGCGACGCGCCCTCGGCGCTGCGCACGGTCCACACGCCGGCGTGGCGCATCGGCTCGGGCGCGCTCGAGAGCGCGACCGCGCGGCCGTCCCCGCGCCACGGCGCGAGGTCCGATGCGCTCTGCACGACCGGCGCCGCCGAGCCCGCCTCGATCGCGCCCAGACCCCCCGAGCCGACGCCCTGCCGCACGAGCTCCTGGACCAAGGGCACCATCAGCGGCTTGGCGGGCAGATCCGTCCACGTGAGCGCCGGCGCCGCGAGCCACAGGACAAGCCGGGAAGGGCCGACGGGCGTGCTGACGAGCAGCGGCGACCCATCCGACAGATTCACGAGCGCCGACCCGACACCGCCGGTCCGCACCGTCATCGCGCGGCTCACGCGCACCGGCCTCGCCAGCTCCTCGAGCTCGGGCCGGATCATCGTGAGCAGGTCGGCGTCGGGCTCGAGGCCCTGCACGCTCGTCGCGAGCGTCGCGGGCGGGGCCAGCTCGCGCGGCTCGTGCGCGATCGTCCACGGCAACTCGAAGGCGCCGACGAGGCCGTCGGGCCAGGTCTGCGTCGCGGCGTCCCGCGGCGGCGCGACGACGATGAGCTTCGAGCCCAGCGCCCCGAAGGCCTTCACGCCGGCCCACGCGGCGCCGTCGAGCGTCTGCGGCTCCGTGACGATGAGCGCGTCCGCGTCGCGGACCGCGACGGGCGCCGAGTCGCGCGACTGCGGCGTGAGTTCGCGCGGCTCCACGCGCCACACCCGGACGCCGCCGGCCTGCCACGCGCCCGCGCCGCCGGGCGCGAGCGCCAGGGCCATCCAGTCGGCGGGCGTGAAGGAATCGGGCGACGCGATGTCCGACGCCGCGGGCGCGGCGATCGCGACCGACAGCGATTCGCGCAGGAGCAGCGGCGCCCACGCGGTGTTGTCCGCGGCGATGGCGTCGGCGTCGATCGAGGCCTCAACCGCCCACGGCCCGCCGCCGCCCGCCGCGGCGGACGCCGGGACGTTGACCGTCGCCTGCGCGCTCGCCTGCCCGGGCTGCCACCGAACGAGCGCCTCGGCGGTCGCGGGCGTTGCGCCCCGCGCGGAGACGATGCCCACTCGCACCTTCGAGACGCCCGCGCCCAGCGCCCCCCACCGCCGCAGCTCGACACGGACGCCTGCCCTGGACGCGTCCGGCCCCGCGTCCTCGCCGGTGACCAGGAACGGGCGCGTCAGCCGTACGGAGGCGATCGCGGTGTTCTCGGCCTCCTCCGCGGCCGCGGGCGTGACGAGCACGCGGGCGGCGCGCGGGCCCAGGTCGAGCGCCTTGAGCGACCGCGTGAGGTCCGCGCTCCCCTCCCGGGCGTCGGTCATCAGCGCGATCACGACGGCGCTGTCGTCGTCGGGGGCGGATGCGACCGCCCCGCGGACGGCTTCGAGCGCCGCGCCGATGTCCGCCCGCGAGTGGGCCCCTTCGAGGCGCGAGAGGAGCCGCCGGACTTCCTGGATGTCCGCCGAGGCGGGGGCCACGGCGGCTTCGGGCGGCCCCGCGAGCGTGACGAGACCCGCGCGGTCGCCCAGCGCACCGTCGAGCGTCGCGAGCATGTCGTCGGCGCGCTTGCGCAGGCGTTCGAACGCCGCCGATCCGCCCGCGTCCGTGAGGCCCGCGGTGAGGCTGTTGTCGAGGAGGACGTACAGCGTCGTCGCGCGGCCGGCGGCCGCGCCCGTGTCGCCGCCCAGCAGCGGCCTCGCGACGGCGAGCCCGACCAGCGCGATCGCGAGGCACCGGGCGGCGAGCAAGAGCCACTGCTCGAACCGGAGGCGCCGGCGCTGGCGGCGGTACGCCTCCGCCAGCCATCGCATGGCCCCCCATTGGATAGGGCGCCGCCGCCGGCGCATCAGGATGTGGATCAGGATCGGCACGGCGACGGCGCCGAGGCCGAGCGCGGCGAGGGATGGGTGGGCGAAGTTCACGTCTGCTTGCGCCCCTTGATCATCGCGTTGCGCCGCGCCACGAACGCCGCGAGCGGCGGGCCGAGCCAGTCGTGCGTGCTGATGCGCTGGTAGTCGAAGCTGAACGCGCGGGTGATCCGCTCGATCTGGGCCATGTGGTTCTGCGCCACCTCGAGGTATGCGCTGCGCAGCGCCCGCGGATCGACCCGCAGCATCGCCTCGCCCTCGAGCCCCTCGAAGGGCGCGGCGTCGGTGAAGGCGAAGTCCTCCTCGGCCTTGTCGAGCACCTGGAAGACGATCACGTCGTGCCCACGGAACCTGAGTCGGGCGAGCGCGTCGCGGAAGGCCTCGGGGTCGATGAAGAGGTCGCTGATGACCGCCATCAGGCAGCGGTTGTTGATGGTCCCCGCCACCTGCTCGACGACGCGGGCGAGGTCCGTCGGACGGTTGCGATTCGCCGGCTCGACGGCGTGCATCGACAGCGCGCCGATGATCTGGCGCCACGTGCCCTGGCTGCTGGAGCGCCGCACCATGGCGCGGACCTCGTCCGCGAAAACGACCACACCCGCGCGGTCGCCCTGCCGGAGCGTGATGTACGCCAGCGCCGCCGCGAGCGCGGTCGCGTGGTCGAACTTGCTCCAGTGCGCCCGCCCGTCGAGGCTCGTCTTGCGCCCCTCGCCGCTCGCCTCCGCGAAGCCGCGGCTCCCGTAGCTCATGCTGCCGGAGGAATCGACGAGGACGACGAGGTCGAGGCTCGTCTCCTGCTGGTGCTGCTTGAGGTGCAGACGATCGGTGCGGCCGTAGACCTTCCAGTCCAGGTGGCGGAGATCGTCGCCGGCGACATAGGGGCGGTGCTGAGCGAATTCGACGGAGAGGCCCTGGTAGGGCGAGCGGTGCTGCCCGCTGGAGAACCCCTCGACGATCATCTTGGCGCGCAGCTCGAAGCTGCCGAGTCGCGCGAGCGTCTGCGGGTGGAGGTAGAGCGACGCGTCCATCTCGGGCGGGCGCGCTTCACCCCCCGCGACCGGGCCGGTTCCACCGGCGGCTTTCCCTGCGTCGTCCATGCGGGGAGAGAATAGTCGAGGATCGAAACGGACGCGGCGGGAGACGGCGCAGAACGGACAACTGGAAGCTCGCACGCTGCCGTTCCGAAGGCGCGGGGCGCGGCGGGCGTCCCGGGCGTTCGGCCCGCAACATTCGAGCCGCGTGCGTTCCGCTTTTCGCTTTTTTCCGTGTACGCTCCCCCATGACCTTCGCCGACGCGCAGTCGTTCATGGCTACTCGGGGCATCGACGCCTGGCTCGTCTACGACTTCCGGGGGTCGAACCCCGTGCTCGAGCTCGCGCTGCCGGGCAGACGGCACACGACGCGGCGTGCCTTCCTGCTCGTGCCGGCGCGGGGCGAGCCCACGGTCCTGGTGCACGGGCTCGACGCGAACCAGTACCAGGACCTCGCGGGCGTTCGCCGGCAGCTCTACACGAGCTGGCGGGAGATGCACGACTGGCTGCGGGCGGCGGTGTCGCCCTTCGCGCGCGTGGCGATGGAGTACGCCCCCGGGTGCACGCTGCCGGTCGTCTCGGTCGTCGACGCGGGCACGGTGGAGCTGGTGCGCAGCGTCGGGGTCGAGGTGGTTTCCTCCGCCGACGTGATCCAGTTCCACGTGGCGCGGTGGAGCCCGGAGGCGGTCGAAGCGCACGAGCGGGCGTCGGCGCTCACGGCGGGGATCAAGGACGAGGCCTTCGACATGATCCGGCGGGCGCACCGCGCGGAGCGGGCGATCAACGAGCGTCAGGTGCAGGAGTTCATCCTCGGGCGCTTCGAGAAGGAAGGCCTCGAGACCGCGGAGGCGCCGATCGTCGCGGTGAACGGTCACGCCGGCGACCCGCACTTCGAGGTGAGCGCGATGAACCCCTCGCCGATCGTGCCCGGCGACTGGGTGCTCATCGATCTCTGGTCGCGCTTCCCGGGGAACCGGAATATCTTCAGCGACATCACGTGGGTCGGGTACTGCGGCGCCACTGTTCCGACGCGCCACCGCGAGGTCTTCGGGGTCGTGCGCGCCGCGCGCGACGCGAGCGTCGCCCTCGCGAAGACCGCGTGGAGCGGCAAGCAGCGCCTGCAGGGGTGGCAGCTCGACGACGCCGCCCGTGACGTGATCGTCCACGCGGGGTACGAGCGCGGCGTCAAGCACCGCACCGGCCACAGCCTCTCGCCGGGGCCGCGTGTGCACGGGCTGGGATTCAACCTCGACAACCTCGAGACGCACGACACGCGCGAGGTGCTGCCGGGGCTCGGCTTCACCGTGGAGCCGGGGATCTACCTGCCCGAGTTCGGCGTGCGGCTCGAGATCAACGTCTACATCGACCCGACGACGGGCCCGAGGGTGACGAGCTGCGTGCAGGACGAAATCGTGCTGATGTAGCGAAGGGACTTCGATTTCAGCACAGAGATACAGAGGAGATGAGCAAGAAGAGAAGAGGAAGACCGGGTTGAAGACGCAGAAGCGGACGCCTCGGGCCTCCGCTTCTGCAACCCAATGACTCTCTTCTCATCGATCTCATCTTCTCTGTGTCTCTGTGCTGAAATCGGTTCCCCGCTGCTACTCGTACCGCCGGCCGTTGTGCTCGATCCACCCGCCCGGGTCGCGCCGCTTGAACTTCGGCGCGTGCGTGAAGTGGACCGTGCCGCCCTTGCCCGTCCATTCGTACTCGCCGCGGAAGTTGACCGAGTCCCCTTCCTTCAGCGGCACGCGCCCGCCCGTCTCGAAGTCGTGCGCGATCAGGACCTCGTGACCGCCGGCGAGACGCACGATCCAGCGCTGGTGCAAACCGCCCGAGCTGTCGTCATCATCCGACAGCACCTTCTTCACCGTCCCCGTCGCCTCGACCCAGGTGTCGGACGTCCTGGCCGCGAAGAGGCGCGGGATGCCGCCGTCGCCGAGGGAGGCCGTTGTGGCCTTCGCCGGTGTCGCGCCGGCGTCGCGGCCCGGGGTGCGCGCGGTGCGCGGTGCGTCGTGCGTTGGCGATGAGAGCGGCTGCTCCGGCTGATCGGTCTCTTGCTCGCTCGCTCGCTGGCTCGCTTGCTCGCTCTCCCCGACCAGCCCCTTCGGCCGCAGAACGCCGATCAGGAGCGCGACGATCGTGAGCAGGATGATGTACCAGACGGGCTTGCCCCCAACCGGGCCGCGCTTGCCAGAAGTGACGGAAGTCCTTGCCATGACGGATCGTACGGAACGCGCGCAGGGATCGCCTCTTTTCTGTAGAATGCCGGCATGTCGCAAACCGCTGACGTCCAGGTCGCAGGCGCAACCGTCCCCCACGACGCCAAGATCGCGCACGACCAACCGTGTTACAAGTGCGGTTACAACCTGCGCGGCTTGACTGTCAGCGGTCAATGCCCCGAGTGCGGCAGCGCCGCCGCAGACTCGCTGAAGGGCACGCTGCTCCAATGCGCATCGCCCGAGTATCTCGCCAAGATCCACTCGGGCCTATCGCTCATCCTCAACGCGATTCTCATCAGCATCTGCTTCTTCTTCTTCGGCACGATATTCCAGCTCGCGTTGGGCAAGAGCGCGGGCTCTCAAGCCGTGCTGAACGCGGTCATGCTCGCGATCTCGGCCATGTCCTTTTTCGGGTACTTCCGCGCGACTGAGCCGGACCCGATGTTTACCGGGAGCGAGAAACCGGACTCCGCTCGCAGCGTCGTCCGTATCACCGCTGTCACGGCGGTCGCGGTCGCCGTCGTCCAACTGCCCCTGTCGCTGATTGAGCTGGTTACCGGCCAGAACCTTGTGCTGGACGTCCTTTCCGGCCTCCTCGCACTCGTCGCTATCGCCGCCTGGCTTGTCCAGTTTTTCGCGATGATGAACTACACGCGCTGGCTCGGGAAGCGCGTTCCCGACGCGTTCATTGTCAAGAACGCCGGCCGATACCGCTGGCTGCTTCCGCTGTTGTCCACCGTCGGCATCGCGCTGTTTTTCCTCGGCCCGCTGATCGCGCTAATCCTGTACTGGAACCTTCTCGACCGCCTGCGCAAGCACGTCAAGAGCATCCGGCGGACCGGGATGCCCGCGAGCCTGCCGAAGATGGCCGAGATCAGCGCAGCGACGTAACAGCGCCCGTCAGCCCTCCCCGGCGCGCTTCTTCGCGTACAGGTGCACCGCCATGCCGCGGTAGAGGTGCGTCTCCGGCCCTGCCGCGTTGGGCAGCGCCAAGTCCGCGATCGGCCGGTGGCGCTTGAGCGGGGGCGCGGGCGCTCCGGCCGGCGGTGGTTGCTCCGCGCCCGATTCCTCGATGAGCTTCTCGACCTCGTCCGGCTCGAACCATTCCTCCTCTTCGTCTTCCGGTTCTTCGTCGACCGGCGTGTTGCCCGTGGGCTTGCGGCCCTTGCGGGGGCGCGGCTCGTCGTCGGCCGCCGCGTCCTCGGGCTCGGGTTGATCAAAGAGCGGCCACGGCGTGCGCAGCACGGCGAACCCTTCCGGATCGAGCAGGTCCACGAGCGCGGCCAGTTGCGCCATGATGCGCCGGCGTCCGAGCGGGTCGCGCGTCATGGGGTAGGGCGGGTCGAGGAACGCCAGGTGCAGCGGCCGCGGCGCACGCGCGAGCGCACCCGGCCCGAGGGCGTCCGCCGTCAGCACCTCGCACCGGTCGCCGGCGCCGAGGTTCTCGACGTTCTGCGTCAGCAAGCGCGCCATCGCCCTGTCCTGCTCCACCAGCAGGCACTTCGACGCCCCGCGGCTCACCGCCTCGAGCCCGATCGCGCCCGTCCCGGCGAAGCCGTCGAAGACCGTGGCCCCCTCGAAGTGGCCGCGCAGGATCGAGAAGACGGACTCTTTCACGCGGTCCGGGATCGGGCGCGTGGTCTTGTCGTCGGGCGGCGAGAGAAGGACCCGCCGCCGGAACTCGCCCGCGATGATTCGCATGCGCGAGGGTATCGCGTCAGTCGTCGCATTCGCCGCCGCCGAAGACCTCGATGAACCGCGTAAGGTCGTCCTGGTCGGGGTAGAGCCCGTCGTTGTTGAAGTCGGTATGGTCGCAGTCGCCGGTGCTGCACTCCCCGCCGCCGAAGACGACGATGAAGTCCACGACGTCCTGCGCGTCGGGGTAGAGCCCGTCGTTGTTGAAGTCCAGGTCGTTGCACGCACCGTGCTCGACCCCGCCGGAGATCACGAGGGCGAAACCCTGCCTGGCCGCGCTCGTCACCGCCGTGGCGTTCACCGTGACGCGCCAGCGCCCGGGCGCGGGGGTGGGGATCAGCACCTGCTCGATGTTGTTGATCGGGTCTGCGGACCCGCCTTGGACCGACACTTCGCCCGCGAAGACGTTGCCGAGGTACGCCTCGCCCGTGGGGTAATGGACGACCTCGAGGTCGAGGTCGTTCACGACGGGGTACGCGGTGTTCGCGGCGCCGGGCTGGTCCGTGAAGACCAGCGTGACGCGCAGCGGCATGTCCGGGGAGGTCACGCGCAGGTCGACGTGCTCCTCGTCGCCCTGGTCGAGCGCGTCGTCGTCGCTGTTGCGGACGTCCTTGACGATGAGCCGGCGCGCGTCGCCCTCGAAGTAGAGGGCCGCGTCGCCGTTCACGCGCCCCCACCCCTCGCGGTTGCCGGGGTAACCGGCCTCGCCGGTGATGTTCTGGGCGCCGTTCATGAGCGCCGCCTTTACCAGCGCACCGGACGGAGCGAACGCGTCCGCGGCGTTGGGCAGGCCGGAGGGGTAATACCCGTCGAGGAAGTACTGGCGCGTCAGCGTCGCCATGCCTGCGACGACCGGGCACGCGTGCGACGTGCCGCTGCGCGCGAACGTCCCGCAGCCGGTCGCGCCGGACGGCGCCGTCAGGCTGCAGCCCGGGCCCATGATGTGGGGCACGCGCCGGCCGTCCACCGTCGGCCCCGCGCCGCCGAAGCACCAGGAGTTCGCGGCGAACGCGCTCACCGCGGCGACCGCGACGAGGTTCTTGGCGTTCTCGGGGTTGGTGCAGAGCGTGCCGTCGGAGACCGCGTTCACGAGCACCTGGTCTTCGTGATCGCGCACGAACGAGTCCATCGCGCGGCAGGTGCCGTTGTACGCGTTCGTGTTCTCGTCGCCCCAGCTGCTGTTGTGCACCACCGCGCCCTGCGAGCGGTGCAGGTCGAACTTGGCGTACACGTCGGGCTCGGAGATGATCGGGACGTGCGCGTACACGAGACGTGCGCCGTACGCGACCCCGCGGCGGTCGTCGTCGACGCCGTTGTCGCCGCAGAACGAGCCGGAGACGTGCAGGCCGTGGAGGCTGTACGGGTAATTCTGCCAGACGTTGAACGCGTGCACCTTGCGGTGCGACGGGCCGACAGGGTTGACCGCGTCGATGAACGAGCAGTGCTGGATGCTCATGCCCACGTCGGTCACGCCGACGATCTGCCCCACGCCCGTGAGGCCGCGGGAGCTGAGCGGGAAGGAGTTCTGGATGTTGCTCTCGGAGATCCACCGTGCGCGCACCACGCTGCGGCTGGTGATCTCCGGCTGGTGCTCGGCGATGAAGAGATCGGGGAGCAACGCGAGGCTCGCCACCGCGTCCGCCGGCATCGTCGCGTAGACGACCTTCCCGCCGGCGACAACGCCCGTCGTCGTGACGGCGATGCGCGGGTCGGCTTGCAGCGCGGCGAGCGTGCGGTCCGGAGCGCGGCCCGTGAAGAGCCAGAGCGCAACCGCCACGCGGTCCATCGCCGCGAGCGCCGACCGCTCCTCCGTCCGCCACTCGACTGCGTGCGCACCCAGCGCGAGAGCGGGATCGATCTTCCACGCGCCGTCAACGCGGTAGACGCCCGCGATCAGACCGGTGCCTCGAACCGCGGCGAGATCGCACCCCGCCATGTCGGCGACGTACGCGCCCGGGTGGAGGTAGTCGTGGAGGTGGACGCCGAGCGACGCGAGCCGATCGCGGTCGGCGGCCGTCGGCCTGCGCGTGGGAACGACGAGAAAGCCGCCGTCGTCGGGCAGCTGCTGCGCGCTGTGCAAAAGGTTGACGAGATGCGCCGGGCGCACGTTCGCGGTGCGCAGCGGGATGACGTCGAAGCCGGACGGCAGCAGACCGACCGTGTCGGCGAGCGCCGGCGCGGCGAGGCCGGCGGCCAGCACCAAGACGCGAATTCCCCGCCCGAACGTGGCCAATCCCGACTCCTCTCTTCTATTGCGAGCCCTCCGGACTCAGTATCGACCGGGCCGACGTCCAGAACGGCGTCTGCCCTGCACTCGGGAAGCACCGACCCGTGGATGGATACGCCGAGGTGGGTTGTCGTGTTGCAGACGTTGTGCTATGGGACCGCCAAAGTCACCACTCATGGCCGGTCGGTGCCCCGTGAACTCGGGCTTATCGGGTCGGCGTGGAGCGGTTCGCGGGGCGCGATCGCCCCTCTTCCGCACAGGATGCGGGGGTCACGCGGCCTTGGTGCGCCCCTTGATGCGGTCGAGGAGACCGCCCGAGCCGGAGCGCTGCAGTTCCGCGAGGGCCGACTCGCGCGACACGCCGACGTCGAGCATTTTCGTCAGCCCCGTCGAGCGGATGATGTCGTTGGCGTCGTCCGAGACCCCCACCAGCACCAGCCGGCCGCCCATGCGCTTGCATCGCACGGTGAGCCCGATCAGGGCGTTGATCCAGGTGCAGTCGAAGGGCTGGACGCCGGCGACGTCGAGAACCATGTTCCCGCCGACGCGCTGCCCGAGGTCGCCGACGTGGTCCAGCAGGGCTTTGACCTCCGTCGGCCCGAGCCACCCCGCGGCGAGCGTCACAAACCCGGCGTTGTCGCGGACGCCGAATGTCAGCACGGACTCGCCGCGAGATTGGGTTGCTGTCGACGGGGCGCTCGCCATAGATTTCTCGCTCACGGACGATCCACGCGGGTGACACAAGGTGCCATACCCGCGGGCGGGAGGCGCAGAAAACACGCGTCGGTGGAGCGTTGTCGCCGCTATCAGGGTGGGTGTGCACCGGCTGAACGGCGTGCGCGGACGGCGAATAATGGCGGTGCCGCCGGGCGAGTCTCGCCGCGGCGGGGCCTACAAGAGGGGGACGCATGGCGATCCTTGAGGTCAAGGACCTTGTCAAGCGGTTCGGCGGGGCGCGGGGCATTCTGGCGGTGGCCGGGGTGAGCTTCAGCGTCGAGCCGGGGGAGGTCGTCGGCTTCCTCGGGCCCAACGGCGCGGGCAAGAGCACGACCATGAAGATGGTGACGGGGTTCCTCGAGCCCACGTCCGGCCGGGTGCGGGTGCGCGGGGTAGACGTCCGCGAGAGGACGATCGAGGCGCAACGGCTCATGGGGTACCTTCCCGAGGGGGCTCCCGCCTACCCGGACATGACGCCCGAGGCGTTCCTCGACTTCGTCGCGGACGCGCGCGGGCTCAACGGCGCGGCCCGGGCGAGCGCGCTGGAGAAGGCCGTCGAGCGCACGCAGCTCAAGGGCGTGCTGCGGCAGCCCATCGACACGCTGAGCAAGGGCTTCAAGCGGCGCGTCGGCCTCGCGCAGGCGCTGCTGCACGAGCCGCCGCTCCTGATCATGGACGAGCCGACGGACGGGCTGGACCCCAATCAGAAGCACGAGGTGCGCCAGCTCATCCGCGCGATGGCGAAGGAAGGGGGCAAGGCGATCGTGCTGTCGACGCACATCCTGGAGGAGGTCGAGGCGGTCTGCTCGCGGGTGATCCTGATCGCGCGGGGCAAGGTCGTCGCGGACTGCACGCCCGCGGCGCTCGTCGCCAAGGGCAAGACGGGGCGCATGGAGGACGTTTTCCGCGACCTGACGCGCGACCCGGTCCCGGTCGGAGGTACGGCATGACGGGCGCCGGCGCGGTCTTCAAGCGTGAGTTCTCGGGGTACTTCGCGACGCCCGTGGCGCTCGTGTTCATCGTCATCTTCCTGCTGACGGCGGGCGTCTTCACGTTCGAGCTGGGCGGGTTCTACGACCGGTATCAGCAGGCGGACCTCTCGCCCTTCTTCAGTTGGCACCCGTGGCTGTACTTGTTCCTGATCCCTGCGCTCGCGATGCGCCTGTGGGCGGAGGAGCGGCGGACCGGAACCGTCGAATTGCTGCTGACGCTGCCGATCTCGCCGACAGGCGCCGTCGTCGGGAAGTACCTCGCCGCGTGGCTTTTCGCGGGCCTGTCGCTGGCGCTCACGTTCCCGATGTGGTGGACGGTGAACTTCCTCGGGGACCCGGACAACGGCGCGATCCTGACGGCGTACCTCGGCAGCTTCCTGATGGCGGGCGCGTTCCTCGCGATCGGCGAATTACTGAGCGCATGCACGAAGAACCAGGTGATCGCGTTCATCCTTACGGTCGTGGTGTGCCTCGTTCTGCTCCTCGCGGGGCTTGAGCCGGTGATCGGCTTCTTCCGCGACTGGGCGCCGCCGGCAGTCACGGACGCGATCGCGGGCTTCTCGTTCCTCACGCGTTTCGAGGGCGTGTCGCGGGGCGTCGTCGAGGCGCGGGACCTTTTCTTCTTCGGCAGCATCATCGGCGCGTGCCTGCTGATGACGGTGTGGGTTGTGCAGGCGAGGAAGGCCGAATAAGGAGGCGCCACGATGAACCGACGGATCGGATTGGCCGGCGCGGTGGTGCTCGTGCTCGCGGCACTCTTCGCGGCGAACATCGTCGCCGGGCGCGTGCTGCGGCCGGTGCGGCTGGACCTGACGGAGGGGAAGCAGTTCACGCTGACGAGCGGCTCGAAGTCGATCGCCCGCTCCCCGGCGGAGCCGATCGACCTGACGCTCTACTACTCGTCAAAGGCCGCGGCGGGCGATCCCTTCACGCAGGCCTTCGCGAAGCGCGTCCGCGAGATGCTCGAAGAGTTCGCGCGCGTCTCCGGCGGCAAAGTACGGGTGGCGTTCGTCGACCCCGAGCCTTTCTCAGAGGAAGAGGACAAGGCGATGGAGGCGGGCGTCCAGCCGATGCAGCTGCAGAACGGCGGGCGGCTCTACTTCGGGCTCGTGGGCACGAATTCGATCGACACGCGCGAGGTGATCCCGCAGCTCAACCCGGCGAAGGAACGGCTGCTCGAGTACGACATCGCGCGCATGCTCTCGAGCCTCACGAAGCCGGAAAAGCCCGTGATCGGCTGGATCGGCTCGCTGCAGCTCGAGGGGGGCTACCGCATCGACCACCTCTCGCGTCAGCCGGTACCGACTCGCATCTTCCAATCGATCCTCGACCTCAAGAGCGCGTACACCGTCAAGCGCGTCGCGGCGGACGCGGCCTCGATCCCGGACGACATCGACATCCTGCTCGTCGTGCACCCCAAGGGCGTGAGCGAGACGACGCAGTACGCGATCGACCAGTTCGTCCTCGGGGGCGGGCGGCTGCTCCTCTTCCTCGACCCGCTCTGCGAGGCGGACAACGAGGATCGGTTCGCCGAGCCCTCGCAGAAGGCCTCCAACCTGCCGCGGCTGCTGCACGCGTGGGGCGTGGACATGCCCGAGGGACAAATCGTGGGCGACCAGGACATGGCGATCCGCGTGATGTCGAACGCCGGCGGCCAGCAGGAGGCCGTGCCCTTCGTCGTGTGGCTGGAAGCGAACACCGAGCGCGGCCTCAACAGGCAGGACGCCGTCGCGGGCCAGGTGTCGCGGATCAACCTCGCGAGCGCGGGCTCGTTGCACCCGTACAAGCCGGCCGAGGGCGCGCCGGCGCGCGTCGCGGCGATCCAGCCCGTCATCGCCACGACCGACCGCGCCGGGTTCGTGCCCGCGGACTCGCTGGGCATCCAGGCCGACCCCAAGAAGATCTACGCGGAGTTCGTGCCGGGCAAAGAGGTTCTGACGCTCGCGGCGCGGCTGACGGGCGAAGTTGATACTGCCTTCCCCGACGGCCCGCCGAAGAACGCCGATGGGTCCCCGGCCGCGGACGCCGCGACGCAGCTCAAGCAGAGCAAGGGACCGATCAACGCCATGGTCTTCGCGGACGCGGACATGCTCACCGACCGCATGTGGATGCAGGACTTCGGCGGCCTGAAGATGAAGCTCGCGGACAACGGCGACCTCCTCTTCGCGTGCGCGGACAACTTCTCGGGGAGCGACGATCTGATCCAGGTGCGCGCGCGGCAGGAGACGGCGCGCCCGTTCACGAAGGTGCGCGAGATCCAGCGGCTCGCCGAGCAGAAGTACCAGGCAGAGAGCGTGCGGATCGACACGGAGATCAAGGAGACCGCGCAGCGGATCTCGGACCTCCAGCGCGACCGGGGCGGCGACGCCACCGGAAGCCTGCTCCTCTCGCCCGAGCAGCAGAAGGAGCTCGAGGGCCTGCGCACCAAGCTCGTCGAGGCCCGCAAGCGCAACCGCGAGGTCGCATTCAACCTGCGCAAGGACGTCGAAGACCTCGGCGTAACGCTCAAGCTCGTCAATATCGCGCTCGTTCCCGCGGCGGTCGTCGCCGTCGCGGTCGTCGTGTGGGGGCTGCGTGCCCGGGAGCGCCGGCGGCCGGCGTGAGGGACCGCTGACGGACGGATCGTGGTGCGCAACAGGACGCGGGGTGCTTTCGCGATGAACACCAAGACGCTCGCAACACTCGTGATCGTGACCGGAGTCCTCGCCGCGGGGGCGTACTTCGTGACGACCACCGGCGGCCCGACGCCGCCGCGCGGGGCCGACCCCGCCGGAGAGGGTCGGCCCCTCTTCCCGGACGCGCCGGCACGCGCCAAGGACGCGGCGAAGATCACGATCCAGCGCGGCGAGAAGAAGGTGGTGCTGGCCCGCGCCGAGGGCGGCGCGTGGGGTCTCGCGGATCGGGGCAACTACCCGGCCCTTGAGGACAAGGTGCGCGAGACGGCGCGGGGTGTGCTCGACGCGCGGGAGATCGAGAAAAAGACGGCGGACCCGGCGCTGCACGGACGCATCGGCCTCGAGGACCCGGCGCAAGCGGGCGCAACGTCCACGCTCGTCTCGATCGAGGACGGCGCCGGCAAGCCGATCGCCGCGCTCATCATCGGCAAGCGGCAGGACGCGGGGAACTACGACCCGGCGAAGGCCGCGACGTTCGTACGCCCCGCCGGGGAGAACCAGACATCGCTGGTGCGCGGCACGTTCAACATCGGCGTCGAGCCGGTTGACTGGATCCGACGCGACGTGCTGACGCTGGACGCGGCGAGGTTCGCGCGGGTGGAGGTTGCGCGGCCAGGCGGCGAGGCGTACAGCGTCTCCCGCAAGAGCCGGCTGGAGGAGTCGTACGTGCTCGAGCCGATGCCCGCGGGACGTGAGCTCGTGGACACGCAGGCGCACGCCCGCGTGCTGCACGCCCCGACGAGCATCAACATCGATGACGCGAGGCTGAGGTCCGACATCTTTACCGAGGACGCGGGATCCTCGGCAAGCACGTACACGACGTTCGACGGGCTTGTATTCGCCGCGCGTTCGGTGCAGAAGGACGGCGGGTGGTGGGTGAACGTCACGTGCGCGTTCGACCCCGCGAAGATCACGGACCAGCCGGCGCCCGACGAGGCGAAGCAAGAGGCGCTCAAGAAAGAAGCGTCCGAGATCGACGCTCGCCTCGCGCCGTGGGCCTTCAAGGTGAGCGAATACACGGGGAAGAACTTCGCGCCCGCGGTCGAGACCCTGCTAAAACCGGCCGCCCCGGTGCCGGAGCACCCCGCTCAGCCCTCGCCGACCGAGGGGCCGTTCGCGCCCCCGCCGTCGCCGTGACGAGGCTCCGATTCGGACGTGAGGTCGGCCTGCGTCATGGCTGCGGGGAGGTCGTCGAGCTGTTTTGCGTCCTCGACGCGCAGCGCGCCCGCGCGCGTCCGCCGCAGTTCTCGCAGCATCCCGCCCGCGCCCAGCGACGCACCGACGTCGCGGGCGAGACTGCGGATGTAGACACCCTTGCCGCAGGTAACGCGAACGCGCAGGAGCGGCCAGGCGTACTCGAGCACGTCGATCGCCTTGACGAAGACGTCGCGCGGCGCGATCTGAACGGGCTTGCCCTCCCGGGCGATGGCGTAGGCACGCCTGCCGCCGACGTGGATCGCGGAGAAGTCCGGCGGGCGCTGCGAGATGACGCCGACGAAGCGGGCGCACACCTCTCGCACGCGGGGCTCGTCGATCGGTCCCACACCGACCGGCGTGATCTCTCCCTCGGCGTCGTCGGTCGTCGACCGGTGCGCGAGGTCGATAAGCGTCTCGTACTCCTTCTCGTCCGCCATCAGCTCGGCGCAGCGGCGCGTCGCCGCCCCCACCATCACCACCAGCAGCCCGGTGGCCATCGGGTCGAGCGTGCCCGCGTGGCCGACCTTGATCCGCTTGGGCGCACCGCCCTTGCGCAGACGCGCGCGCACGTTCGCGCACACGTGCATCGACGAGCGCCCCTTGGGCTTGTCGATCAGGATGATGCCGTTGGGGGTGGTCACGGCGCCGCTCCGGGGCCGCGTCGAACAAGCAGCACGGTCTCCCAGCGTCCGCGCGAGTAGTTGAATCCCCGCACCTGCGCAAGCGTCATTCCGCCAAGAGCATTCTCTGCACGGACGATCAGAAGGCCGTTGTTGACGCGCAACCACGCCGCCGCTGCGTCGCGATCATCCGCCAATCGGACCAGGTGCCCCCGTGTCTCGAACATAAGGCTGTCTTCGGCGTAGCCGCTCGCGGCGATCGGGAGCTTTCCGACCGGGTCACTCCGGACCCACGCCCCTGAGCCCGTGATCGACCGTGTGATCCAAAGGTCGTCGGAGCGCGGAAGGAGCCAGCCGAGCGACGCCGCGATCGCGCCGACGGACGCAACGCCCGCGAGCAGCAGCGCCCGCAGGACGCGGCCGAACCGCGCGGCGAGCCACGCGCTCACAAGCAGGGTCAGCACGATCCCGGCGAGAACATACGCGATCGTTCGGACCGCCCCGGGCCCTTGCAATTGCGCGAGAACGGTCAACCCGCCGCACAGACACGCCAGGCCCACGAGCATCCACGCCGCGAAACCCAGCCGCGTGACGAACCCACTCACCTCCGGCACCAGCCCCGCCGACGCGCGGAGCGTCGTCCGCGCCGTCAGGAGCGCGACCGCCGGGTAGAGGGGCATCGTGTAGTGCGGGAGCTTCGTCGAAATGAGTTCGAAAACGATCCACGCGGGCACGATCCACGTGAGCAGGAACAGATCGGCGTCGCGCCCGTCCCACCGCAGCGGCCGTCGGCGCAAACCCGAGCGCAGCGTCCGCACGAACGCGAGCCCCGTCAGGATGGACCCCGGGAAGAAAAGGGCGACGAGGAGCAGCAGGTGGTACCCGGGCGGCCCCCAGTGCCCTTCCTTGGCCCCGACGCTGCGTCCGAGCGTCTCATCCACGATCGCGGAGAGATACACATCCCAACCGACGCGGCCCCCGACCGCGACAACCCACGGCGCGACGCACGCGCCGACGATGGCGAGGCCGAGAAGCGGCCGCACGGTGCGGAGCGTGCCCCTCCAATCGCCCTTCATGACGGCCCACGCCGCGGCGGAGAACAGCACGACCATCGGGGTAACGGGCCCCTTCGCCATCACGCCCGCGCCCACAGCCAGCCAAAGCCCGACCCACGCGAGCCGCCCGCCGCCGCGGAGAACGCGCCAGAGTCCGCACATCGCGATCGTTGTCGTGAGCAAGAGGAGTTGATCCGCCCGTGCCTGGTGCGCGTCGATCACCACGAGCGGGCAGATCGCCAGCAGCGCCGCGCCGAGGAGCGCCGCTCGCGGATCACCCAGTGCGCAGCCGATGCGCCACGTCGCGAGGACCGCCAGCAGCATGCACGCCGCGCCGGGCAGCCGGTACATCCAGATCGCGTCGCGCGACGCATCGCCGCCGGTGAACGCCGCGGCGCTCGCGGCCTGCAGCCAATAGATCAGCGGCGGCTTGTTGAGGCGGGGCCGGTCCTGCACACGCGGCACGACAAAGTCGCCCGACTCGAGCATCTGGCGCGAGGCCTGCGCGAAGCGGGACTCATCGCGGTCGATCGGCGGGAGCGTGAAGAGCCCGGGAAGGAGCACCGCAAGGCAGATCGCCACGAGCAGCAGCCCGCCCTGCCAACGCCCGGCCCAGCCGCGGGCCTCCCCGAGCAGCATCATGCGCGTCGTGTCGCGGCCCGCGCCGCCCGGCGCCCGCGCGGCGTCGGCCGTCTCCGGCGGCCGCGTGGTATGATCGCTCGTGACGGGCAATGCCGCCGACTGTACGACTTCGCCGCACGGCGGCGCGTGGGCGTGGGCGGTCGCGCCGATGACGGCGCGTCGAGCGGCGCTGATTCTCGGAGCCGGCGCGCTCGCGACGCTCGCCCTCCTGCCGATCGACCGCGCCGCGATGACCATGCTCGGCCCATTCGGCGGGCTCGCACAGAACCTCGGCGGCGATGTGCGGCGCGAGCTGGAGTTCCTGCAGCAGTTCGGCGCGATCACCAGCATGGCGATCGTCGGCGTCGTGATCTGGGTTCTCGACCCCGCACGCCGCGCCCACGTCGTGGACCTCTTCGCGGCGATCGCCCTTAATGCCGTCCTCTGCAACGCGCTCAAGATCTTCTTCGGGCGCCCCCGACCCCGCGTCGTCCTCGGCGGAAACGTTCATGAGGGATATGAGTCCGCGACGCGCCTCGCGTTCTCATGGAACGAGTACCCGCTGCCGCGGGACGGCGGTTATCTGTGGGCGCGGTCGTTCGAGGTCTGGCGCGGGATCTCGTCCGACCTCTGGTCGCTCCCGAGCAGCCACGCGGCGGCGGCGGCGTGCGCCGCGGCGGCCCTCTCGCGGCTCTATCCGCGCCTGGCGCCGCTGGTCGTCGTCCTCGCGGCGATCACCGTGTGCGCCCGCGTCATTCTGGGGGCGCATTACCCGTCGGACGTCGTCGCGGGCGCGTGCATCGGGTGGGTGATCGGCGCGGTGATGATGGAGCGGCGGTGGATGAGTCGGAAGCTTGGGAGCCCCGCCTCCTGAGGAGCCGGAGGCTGTGCCGCTCGACCGCCGCGGGTAAGTGACCTTTCTCGTTTCCGTGCCGGCGGCCGGAACGGTCCCTAAACTCGCCCCGCGATTCCCGGAGAGGTGTCCGAGTGGCCGAAGGAACGCGACTGGAAATCGCGTAGGCGGGCAACTGCCTCGAGGGTTCGAATCCCTCCCTCTCCGCTTTTTCACGGGGGGCCCGCCGGGCCTCCTTTTTTTCATTTTGCGACGGACGTTCCTTGGGCGGACGCGGGCGACGCCGCGCGACTTGGAGAGCAGCCGATGGGCGAGAAGAATCTCGACGCGCGGATCGCGGAGTTCCTCAACGGCTCGCCCTTCGCCGTCGTCGGCGCGTCGTCGCGCCGGCACAAGTACGGCAACATGGTGCTGCGGGCGTACATGCAGGCGGGGCGCGAGGCGATCCCCGTCAATCCGATCGAGGAGGTGATCGTGGGCGTTCGCGCGTACAAGACGCTGGGCGGGATCCCCGGCGGCGTGCACGGCGTGTCGTTCATCACGCCCCCCGCGATCACCGAGAAGGTAATGAAGGAAGCGGTGGGTTTGGGGATCAGGCACGTCTGGATGCAGCCCGGGGCGGAGAGCGACGCCGCGATCGCAACGGCACGTGCGGCGGAGATGAACGTGATCGCCGGCGGCCCGTGCGTGCTGGTCGTGCTCGGGTTCACAGATCACTGAACCCGCCGCGACGGACCCTGCCTCGGGCCCGAGCCGGCTTGGCCCGTGTCAGCGTGCCTGCGCCGGCGCGCCCGCCACAATACCGCGGGGTGGCTCCGCGACGACGGCCTCCACGCCCGCGGGCAGGCCGGTGACCTCGACGAGGCCGTCGCGAGGCGCGCCGACGGCGACGCGGTGCTCGGCAACCTTGCCCTCGCGGACGCTGAAAACGCGGCTCACGCCGGCGAACTGGGCCACGGCGGACGCGGGCACGAACACGGCGTTCGGGTCGGTGCGGGTGTGGAGACGCGCACGGACGAAGCCGCCGGGCTTCAAAGCCCCGTCGGGGTTGTTCGCCTCGATCTCGATCTCGAAGGAGCGCGTCGCGACGTCCACCGCCGGCGCGACGCGGGCCAGCTGCGCCTCGAACGGCTCCGGGATGCCGTCCACAAAGAGCAGGACGTTCGCGCCGATGGCCGCTTCGCCCGCGAGGCGCTCGGGGACCTGGGCGCGCACCTCGACGCGGTCGCTGGCGACGAGGCGGAAGAGGGGTGTTCCCTCGGAAACGACCTCGCCGACCGACACCTGCTTCGCCGCGACGCGGTAGCGGAGGTCGCGCTCCCGCGGCGCGACGACCCTGGTGTCGTCGAGACCCTGCTGGGCGCGCGCGAGCGCGGACTGCCGGACCCGGGTTTCGGCGAGGAGGGACCGAGCGTTCAGTCGCTCGCTTTCGACCTCGGCCCGGGCCACCTCGCTCTGCGTCTGGATGTCCGCGAAGTCCTGCTCGGAGATCAGCGGCGGCGTGCGATCGTACAACCGGCGGGCGCGATCGAGCCTCGCGGCGGCGTTCGCGGCCTGCGCTTCGGCGCGGGCCACAACGGGGAGCGTCGAAAGATCGACCTCGTCCCGGGGGACCTCCGAGAGCCCCAGCCGGGCGAGGGCGGCGAGCAGGGCGGCGCGGGCCTCTTCCACGGCCAACGCGTAGTCGGTCGGATCGATCTGCGCCAGCACGGCGCCGTGCGGCACGACATCGCCCAGGTCCGCGTGAACCCCCACGATGCGCCCGGGTACTTCCGCGGCGATCGTGACCTCTTCCTCGCCGTAGAGCGTGCCGGTTACCTCGACGAACCGCTCCGCCGGGCGGACGACGACCGGGGTCAGCTTCACCTCGATGGGTGCTGGCGCCTGCCGCTGCTGAGCGGCAGACGGGTTCGGCTTCCCGCACGCCGGGAGCACGGCGCCGGCCCATGCGGCGAGCAGGACGACGACGAAACGCCGGCCAGCGACCCTGCCCCCGCGTGTCCATGCCCCGATGCCCCGGGAATCGATCCGTCTCACCAGAAACCTCCGCGCCGATCCGGCGTCCGACAGTGTACGATCAATACTGACCGGTCAGTTTTGATGCCGGAGGTCTCGTGTCGAGAACGAAGACAACAGATCCCGACGCGATCCTCGACGCCGCGGCGGAATTGTTCGCGGGCAGGCCCTTCCACGAGGTCAAGCTCGACGACGTCGCGTCCAAGGCCCGCGTCGGCAAGGGGACGCTCTATCTCTACTGGTCCAGCAAGGAGGAGGTTTACCTCGCGATTATCCGCAGGGGGTTCGCGGCGGTCCTGGACCGGGTCGACGTCGAGCTCGCGCGGCGCGAGGGCTCGCCGTGGGAGCGGCTGGCGTCGATGATCGACGCATTGATCGACTTCGCGTTCACGCACCCCGAGGTCTACCGCGTCATGCGCAGCGGCATCATCACGCCGGAGGACCCCGATCTGCAGCGGCTCCGCGCCGGGCTCGTGCAGCGCATCGTCCGGGTGATTAAGGAAGGCGTGGAGGCGGGCACGCTCGACGATCCGAACCCCGCGCTGACCGCGCAGTTCGTCATGTCCTTCGTGCGCGGCGCGATTCTCTACCCGCCCGCGAAGATGACGAGGCGCTCCCTCCGGAACCACATCCTGCACGTGCTCGGGAGCGGGATCGCGAAGGGGGGCGCTCGATGAATCCCCGCTCCCGCGCGCTCGCGGCCGCCGGGCTCCTTGCACTCCTCGCCGCGTGCGCGACGGACCAACGCGCGGACGTCGATGCCTATCGAGCGATCAGCGATCCGCCGGGGCCTGTTCCCACACAAGCGGAGGGGGACCCTTTGCCGCTCGTTCGGGCCCTGCGGCTGACGGCGGCGCACAACGAGCGGCTCGCGCAGCAGGGCGAGGTGTATATCCAAGCGCTCGCGGACCGCCAGCGTCTCGCCGCGGCGCTGCGCCCCACGGTCAGTCTCTTCACGAACGTCGGGATGCATGAGAACACCGGATCGGACGGCGTGGTGCAGACGGACGTCGGCGTCAACGGCCAGTACCGGCTCCTGACGGGCATGACCGATCTGCGCAATGTGCGCGCCGCCGAGGCCTTCGCGGACTCGGCGCGGTGGCTCATCCTCGACCTGCGCGAGTCGCTGTTGGTGCAGACGGCGCGCGCGTATTACGACGCGATCCGTGCCGAGCGCCTCGCCGACGTGCTCACGAACTCGGTGCGCGCACAGGAGGAGCGGCTCGCCGACGCCCGTGGCCGAAACGAGGTGGGCTTCGCCCGGCCGCTGGACGTCGCGCAGATCGAGGCGCAGGTGTCGCGGACGCGCGCCCGGCTTATCGACGCCCGGCGACAGGCCGGGGAGGCGCGGAGCACGCTCGCGCTCCTCGTGAACGCACGCGTGACCGGCTCGGCGCTCACGGATGAGTTCGAGTCGCCGGGCGCGGCGCCGTCGGTCGACGATGCCTTCGCGCTCGCTCGGGCGCACCGGCAAGATGTCCTCTCCGCCCGCGCGGAGGCCGAGGCGGCGCGGGCGCTCGTGGACGCGGCGATCGGCGAGTACGAGCCCGCGATCACGCTGAACCTCGACTTCTTCCTGGTCCGGGCGCCGGACGACGCGCCGGCGAGCATCGCCTCGTTGCTGGGCGTGCGGGCTCCCGTCTTTTCGGGCGGCCGCATCGCCGCCGACGTCCGCGGCGCGTGGTCACGCTTCCGCGAGAGCGTGCTCGTCTACCGCGCCCGGGCGCGGGAGGTGGCGCGCGACGTCGAAACGGCGCACCTGCGCTTCGCGGCTTCGCTCGAGCTCTCCGCCGAGCTCGCCGCCCAGGTTCGAGTAGCGGCGCAGGCCGTCGAGCTGGCCGAGGCCGCGTACGGGGCCGGGCTCGGGACGAACCTCGAGCGCGTGGTGGCGCAGGATCAGTTGCTCGCCGCCGAGCTCGAGGCGGTGAGCGCCGCGTACGACGCGAAGACCGCGTACCTCGAGCTGCTCCGGGCCTGCGGGCTCCTCGGCCGCGACATGATCGGTGCGCGGCTGCCGCCGCCCCCCGCGGCGTTGCCCGTGCCGGATTCTCCGTTTCTCAACCGCTCGTCCGACCCGGCCCCGGCCGCTGGGGGCGCCTCATGAGACGTCTCGCCGAAGTCTGCATCCGGCGCCCGGTCTTCGCGGTGATGCTCATCGCCGCGATGGTCGTCGTCGGCTCGGTCGCGCTCACCAACCTCGGCGTCGACCGGCTGCCGTCCGTCGACCTCCCCACCGTCAACGTGCGCACCTCGCTCCCCGGCGCTTCGCCCGAGGAGGTTGAGTCGCAGGTTTCGCAGGTGATCGAGGAGGCGGTCAACACCGTCGAGGGAATCGAAGAGCTGCGGAGCATCTCGAGCCAGGGCAACTCGATCGTGATCGCGACCTTCGGTCTCGACCGCGACATCGACGCGGCGGCGCAGGACGTCCGCGACCGGGTCGCGACCGTTCTGCGGCGCCTGCCGGACGACACCGACCCGCCCGTGGTCTCGAAGTTCGACAACGACTCCTCGCCCGTCCTCACGATCGCTCTCAGCGGCGAGCTGACGATCCGCGAGCTCACCGAGATCGCCGACAAGATCATCCGGCCGCGCATCGAGCGTTCGCCCGGCGTGGGCCAGGTGAACATCGTGGGCGGTCTGGAGCGCACCATCAACGTCGATGTGGACGCGGACCGTCTCGCGGCGCTCGGCATCCCTATCACCGCCGTGCGCGACGCGCTGGAGCGTCAGAACGCGGACGTCCCCGGCGGCAACGTCACCGGCGCGGCCAACGAGCGCGTCCTGCGCACGATGGGCCGCCTCGAGGACCCGGGAGCCTTCAACGAAATCATCGTCTCCGTCGTGAACGGCACGCCGATCCGCATCCGCGACGTCGGCGCGGCTGTTGACGGCACGCGCGAGCAGCGCACCGCGTCGCGCCTCGACGGCAGGCCCGCCGTCTCGC
Source organism: Phycisphaerales bacterium (assembly GCA_035628115.1). Lineage (GTDB taxonomy): Bacteria > Planctomycetota > Phycisphaerae > Phycisphaerales > UBA1924 > BJHL01. The sequence continues at coordinate 142,665 of DASPKL010000015.1, forward strand.
TCGAAGTCCGCCGTCAGTCGGGCGCCAACAGCGTCGAGGTGATCGACGGCGTCAAGGACGAGCTCGGCGGCATCGCCGCGATCCTCCCGGCGGGGGTCGACCTCGAGGTCATCCGCGACCAATCGGCGTACATCCACGCGGCGCTCCATGAAATCGAGACGCACCTTGTCCTGGGCGCGGTGCTCGCGTCGCTCGTGGTGCTGGCGTTCATGCGGTCGTGGCGCTCCACGCTCATCGCCGCCGTCGCCATCCCCGCGTCGGTCGTCACCACCTTCGGCGTGATGTGGGCCCTGGACTTCACCCTCAACAGCGTGACGATGCTCGCTCTCGTGCTGATGGTCGGCATCGTCATCGACGACGCCATCGTCGTCCTCGAGAACATCTATAAGCTCGTCGAGGAGCGGGGCATGCCGCCGGCGGAGGCGGCGATCAAGGGCACGGCCGAGATCGCCCTCGCGGTGCTGGCCACCACGCTCTCGCTCGTCGTCATCTTCGTGCCCGTGTCGTTCATGTCGTCGATCTCCGGGCGGTTCCTCTTCCAGTTCGGCGTCACGGCCGCGGCGGCGGTGCTCGTATCGCTGCTCGTGTCCTTCACGCTCACGCCGATGATGTCGTCGCGGATGCTCAGGCCGCCCAAGGCCGGGCACGCCGCGCAGGGCCACCCCGCCGCGAGCCGGCGCGGGTTCTACGCGCGGATCGACCGCGTCTACGAGCGCTCGCTGCGGTGGTGCGTGCGCCACCGCGTCGCCACGATCCTGGCCGCGGCCGTGATCGTCGCGTCGGCGGTCCCGCTCTACCGCGCGCTGCGGCTGGACTACATCCCGAGCGACGCGGACGAGGCCGAGTTCCAGGTCAACATCACCGGCCCGGAGGGCGTGAGCTTCGAGGCCTTCGACGACGCGGTCCGGCAGGTGGAGGAGCGCGTCCGCGCCAACCCGGCGGTCGTGACGACGCTCTCGTCGGTCGGCGGCTCGTTCCTCGGGCAGGTGAACCGCGGCGAGGTGTACGTGCGCATCGAGCCGCACGACGACCGCTACTTCTCCCTCTCTCGCCTGTGGCGCGAGACGCTCCGCGGCCGGCCGCTCGCGGCGTTGAGGGGCAACTACACGCAGGCCGACGTCGTGCAGCAGCTCCGGCGCGAGCTGCGCGGCTTCCCGGGTCTCGCCGTGTCGGTCCGCCCCTTCGCGGCCTTCAACATCGGCGGCGGTAACTTCGATATCGACCTCGCCATCCGAGGCCCGGACCTTAAGAAGCTCGCGGAGTACACGGAGGCGGTCAAGGCCCGCTCGCGCGACCTGGGCGGCCTGCCCGACATCGACACGACGCTCAAGCTCGACACGCCGGAGCTGCGTGTCGAGATCGACCGCGACCGCGCCGCCGACCTGGGCGTCTCGCCGCGAGACATCGGTTCTGCGCTGCGGCTGCTCGTCGGCGGCGAGACCGAGGTGACGCGTTTCCGCGACCCCGCGACCAACGAGGACTACGACGTGCAGCTCCGCCTCGCGCGCAGGGACCGGGCCGACCCTTCCGACCTGCCCCGACTGCTCGTGCCCGGCGCGGGCTCGAGCGTCATCGAGCTGCGCAGCATCGCCGAGGTGCGTGAGGCGAGGACCGCCGCGCGCATAGACCGCCTCGACCGCCAGCGAGCGGCGAACGTGCGCGGCTCGGTCGGCCCCGGCTTCTCGCTCGCGGACCGCCTGAACGCGCTGCGCGCCGAGATCGATGCGCTCAACATGCCCGAGGAGTACACCGTCCGCACCATGGGCCGCGGGCGCGAGCTGGAGCGCACCTTCACCGAGTTCCTCCTCGCGTTCGCGCTGTCGATCGTGTTCATGTACATGATCCTCGCCGCCAATTACGAGAGCTACCTGCACCCGTTCACGATCCTTCTCTCCCTGCCGCTCTCGGTGCCGTTCGCGTTCCTCTCCCTCTGGCTCGCGGGCGAGTCGCTGAACCTCTACTCGGCCCTGGGCATCCTCGTCCTCTTCGGCGTTGTCAAGAAGAACTCGATCCTGCAGGTGGACCACATCAACCAGCTGCGGCGCTCGGGCGTGCCGATCGAGGAAGCGGTGATCGCCGGCAGCCGTGACCGCCTGCGCCCGATCCTGATGACGACCCTCGCCCTGGTCGGCGGGATGCTGCCGCTGGCGATCGGCACCGGCCCCGGCGCGGAGGAGCGTCGCGCCGTCGCGGTGGTCGTCATCGGCGGGCAGATCCTCTCGCTCGCCCTCACGCTCCTCGTGACGCCCGTCGCCCACCTGGTGCTGGACCGCGTGTTCGCAAGACGGACCAAGCCCGGCACGGCCGGTGAGCCGGCGCCCGCGCTCGCGGCGTCGACCGCCGGAGGAAGCCCCTGAACGGCGCGCGGACGCGCCGGATACCGTCGCCTCGCCGCGTCGATGGGCCGCGTGGCCGCCCGCGCCGCAACTCCGGGACGCCAACATGGCCGCCGGCAGCACGAGCACCGAACGATCGAGCCGTGCCGGCATCGGGTACGCCCTCGCCGCGTACACCTGGTGGGGGTTCGCGCCGCTCTACTTCAAACTGGTCTCGGCCACCCCCGCCCCGGCGGTGCTCGCGCACCGGATCGTGTGGTCCGCGCTTTTTATCGCCTGCCTGATCGGCGTCACGCGCCGGTGGCCGGTGCTGCTGGGCACGCTCCGCTCGCCGCGCGTGCTCGGCTGGCTCGCGGTCTGCACCGCGCTCCTGTCGGTGAACTGGCTGATCTTCATCCACGCGATCGCGACGGACCGGCTCGTCGAGTGCAGCCTCGGGTACTTCGTCAACCCGCTCCTGACCGTCGTCCTCGGCGTCTTCTTCCTCGGGGAGAGGCTCCGGGCCCGGCAATGGGCCGCCGTCGCGATCGCGTGCGCGGCGATCGTGTACCTCTCGGCCACGAGCGGAGGGCTGCCGTGGATCGCCCTGGCGTTGCCGCTGACCTTCGGGTTCTACAGCCTCATCCGCAAGCGGCTGTCGGTGGACCCCCTGTCCGGCCTGTTCGTGGAGACCGCGCTCGTGACACCGATCGCCGTCGCTTGGCTGTCGTGGTTCCACGGCCGCGAGGGATCGGCCGCGGACGGCTCGCTGGCCACGATCGGTGTCTTGGCGCTCTCCGGCGTCGTCACGGCGACACCGATGCTGTGGTTCGTCGCCGCGGCGAAACGCCTCCCGCTCGCCACGATCGGTTTTCTCCAGTACCTGAACCCGACGCTGCAGTTCCTCACCGCCGTCCTGGTTTTCGGCGAACCGCTCGACACGGACCGCCTGTACGCGTTCGTGCTCACGTGGATCGCCGTCGGGATCTTCATCGCGGATGTCGCGGTGCAGGCGCGCAGCACCGCAGCACCGGGCCGGTCAATCAAAGAGTGACCGCTGTTTCGGAGGCCGGGAGCCGCCGACCGGAGCCGTGCCGCCGACGATCGCGGCGAATCGCTGCGCGGTGGCCGGTGCATGCCCGGCGAAGTCGTTGTCAAAGAAGCCATAGACGGCGCCGAGGCCGGGATGCTCGCGCACCGCCGCCCGCAGCCGCTCCGCCCACCGCAGCAGCCGAGCCGTCGGGTCGAAGTGTTCGTGGCTCCGATCGGGGAATTGCCCGTGCCTGCCGAGCCACCGCACATAGAGAAAGCCGGCGGTCGGTCCGAGCGCGCCGTCAGTCGCCGACGCCTCGTTCGCTTCGACGTCGCGCCGCGGAGACTCATCGGCCGCGACCCAGCACGCGCCGTGCTCGCTCAGGAGCGCAGAGGTTTCCGGCGTCCGCCAGCTGTCGTGCCGCAGTTCAACGGCGAGCGGCGCGACGCCGCCGAAGCGCTCCAGGAACCCCGCGAGCTCGCCCCGACGATCCGCCGAGAACCTCCGCGGGAACTGCATCAGGACGGCCCCGAGCTTGGCACGGATCGGCTCGATCGCTTCGACCAGCCGCCGGGCGGCGCCGAGCGTTTCGTCCCGCAGCAAGTGGCCGATCGGCGGTTCGTTCGACGCGAGCGCGCCGGGAGGCGTCGGGCCGTGCGTCACGTCCCGCGGCATCTTGACGCAGAACCGGAAGCCGTCCGGTGTCATGTCGCGCCACGCGCGCGCCGTCTTGGCGGTCGGCACGCCGTAGAAGGTCGTGTTGATCTCCACCGTGTTGAACAACGTCGCGTAGTGCGCAAGCCGGTGCACGCTCTTCCGCACGCCGCGGTAAAAGGTGTTCTCCCACTCCGGGTACGAGAACCCGACAAGACCGATGAACCAGGCTGGGTCGGGCGGCGCGGCCATGACCGCCGACAGCGTCGGCGCTGCGCTTGAACAAACATGAAGCAAACCCGCGGCGGCCCCGGAAACGTGCCCCGGCGACCGGTGCGCTCTCGGGAGGCACTGATCGTCTCGACTAGACTCGCTCCATGTCCCTCGTCCCATCGCCCGTTGGCATCGACGCCGCGGCGCAGCAGCGCAACCTCGACCTGTTGCTGCACGTCGGCGCGATCCCCACCGCCGCGGGCAGGGAGGGTCGCGTGCTCCGGTGGCTGGGGGCGTGGCTCGCCGGCCGCCCCGCGCTCACGCACCGCGTGGACGCCTCGGGCAACGTGCACGTCGAGTTCGCGGACAAGCGCGGCCTTGCGCCGGGGCGGCCGATTTACTTCACCGCCCATCTCGACCACCCCGCCTTTGTCGTCGAACGCATCATCGCCCCCGCCGTCGTCGAGCTCGCGTTCCGCGGCGGCGTGATGGACGATTACTTCCCCGGCGCTCCCGTGGTCGCGTATGACGCGGACGACAACACGGCCCGCGGGCGCATCACGGGGGCCGCGGACACGTCCGCCGGGCCGTTCAAGCACTACCTCTGCGATCTCGACGCGGCGCTCCCCGCGCTCCGTGTGGGCGATATCGCGGTCTGGGACGTCGGCCCTCCGCGCGCGGCAGACGGTTTCGCCTATGTGCCCGCGTGCGATGACCTCTCCGCGGTCGCCGCGATGGCCGGGGCGATGGACGCTCTCATCGCGCGCAAGGAAGCGGGCGATGAGAAGCTCGCCGACGCCCGCCTGCTCTTCACCCGCGCCGAAGAGGTCGGCTTTATCGGCGCGATCGGCGCGGTGCGCGAAGGCACGATGCAGCGCGACGCCCGCGTTATTGCGCTCGAGAACAGCCGCGCGTTCCCCGAGAGCCCCGTCGGCGCCGGTCCCATCGTCCGCGTCGGCGACCGGCTGAGCGTCTTCTCCCCCACGCTCACCGACGCGATCGCGAAGCGCGCCGAGCAGCTCGCGGGCGCGCCTTCAACGCCACGGGCCTCTGAGAAGCTCGCCGCCGGCCCGGCGTGGAAGTGGCAGCGCAAGCTCATGGCCGGGGGCGCGTGCGAGGCGAGCGTTTATTACGCCGCCGGGTACGAGGCCACGTGCGTCTGTCTTCCGCTGGGTAACTACCACAACATGGCCGACCTCGCCGCGGTGCAGGCGGGAACGAACACAAGCCCGCCGACGATCGCGCCGGAGTTCATCGGCGTGAGCGACTACCACGCCCTGATCGACCTGCTCGTGGGCTGCGCCACCGGGCTGCCCGAGGGCGAGAGCGCCGTACAGCAGATGACGTCTCGGCTCTGGAAGGAACGCGCGTTCGTCCTCGACAGCTGACAGTCTCAGGCGCCGCCGGAACGATCGATCACACGCACGTTGCGTCGTCCCTCGTCGGGCCCGCGCCGCGGCAGCCTGAACGGCGCGCCGAGCAAGGCGGCGGCGCCGTAGGCAAGCCGCAGCAGGATCAAGACCAGCCCGAGCGCCGCGACCGCCGTGACGACGAGAAGGATCAGCGGCAGCGCGACGAGCGTCAGAACCAGCGCGACGACCACCGCGACCGGCCCCCGCGCGGAGATCTGGCGCACCATGATGCCCGCGCTCCGCGTGTCCACGCGCGATCGTACGACGGGCTCACGCGGCGAAGCGCCGCATCGCCTGCTCGAGGAGGGCCAGATCCGCCGCGGCGGCGCTCTCGATCCCCAGCGCTTCGCAGAGCGAGAGGGGCGCGTCCGTCGCGGGCTTGAAGCGGTGGCTGATGATGCGGTTGCCGTGCGAGTCGAAGACGTACGCGACCGGGCCGCCCTCGGCGTCCCGCGTCACCTCGACGAACTGTCCGCCGACCGTGAGACGCGTGGGCGCGTCGGCCTCGGACGCCGCGAGGTCGAGCTCCACGAGCCCGTCCACCGCGCTGAGCAGCCGGGCGTGGATGCGGTCCATGACCTCGTCGATGTTCACAACGGGGCTCGCCACGTCCCTGAACATCTCGACGGTCGCTGTGTACTCGCCCCCGGTCTGCCGCACCGCCCGTGTCAGCTCGGCGTCGCTCAGGCTGAGCAGACGCTGCGCCGTCGCGACGCCCGGGGTCGCCGTCGAGAGCGATGCGTCGCCCGCGGCGCCGAGTTCCACGAGACCGACGGCGTACGCGATGCGGTGCAACCGCTGGAGCGGATCGTTGCCCTGCGCGTCCGAGGGCCGGGTGTGGTGCAGGCCAATCGGCTTCACAAGCAACTCCGGCAACCGCCAGCGCCGGCAGAGCGCCACCACCACGTCGACGTGCGTGAACGGCAGCGTGTCAAACTCGGACCGGAAGAGCCTGCCCGGCGACGGGGACCGCGCGAGCAGCGACCGGAACGTGTCGCCCGCGAGAGACCCCATGAGCGGCAGGCCCGCGTCCATCATCAGACCGACCACGAACGCTTCGCTCACCTGCGCCGGGGCGGTCAGACGCGCGAGCTGCGCCGCCAGGCACGCGCGCAGCAACGATTCGCCCCAGATGCGGCGTGAATAATCGCGGTCCCCCGGCGCCTGCGCCGCGCGGCTCAGGTGGTACCCGAGCGCGACCGCGCGCAGACGGTCCGTCCCCAAGACCACGCACGCGCGCTCGATCGACGACACGGGCTTGCGCTGCGCAAAGAACGCGGAGTTCGCGAGCCGCAGGACGCGACCGGACACCGCCTGATCGTTCTTGACGACCTCCGCGTAATGGCTGAGCTGGCTGTTGGGGCGGTTCGCGAGGTCCAGCAGCTTGATCGCCACTTCCGGCTGGCCCTGCAGGCCGACCGTCTCCAGGCGGTGGTCGAGCGCCGCGTGCAGCTCGACAACCTGCGCGCCGGTTAACTTGCTTCGCACCGTCATGCCCACGCATGGCCTCCGCGATTCACACCTTCTGACGAGGTGATCATCGGCCCACCGTTCGGCCGGCTGAGACACCGCCCCTGTACGTGGCGGATTTCGCACAGATGTGTGCTGCCCGGCCCGAGCCGCCGCCCCTGTCATGTTCTCGGTTCTCGGTCGCGGCCGGAGCCCAACTTCATGGCTGGAGGCGGCTTGCGCTCCACGGACCGGGAGCCTCCGGCCCGAGTTCTCGAACCCACGCCGCGCGGTCGTGCAGCCGGCCCTTGCCCCCGATCCACAGTTCAACCCGCGTCGCGGTGATCGTCCACCCGCCCCAGTGCGGCGGACGCGGGATGTGCAGCGACTGCCCGCGCGCGAGCAGCTCTGCCGCGTCCAACCCCAGCCGCGCCGCCGCGCCGGTCAGCTTCGCGAGCAGCTCCGTCCGCCCGGCGATCGGGCGCGACTGGTCGCTCGCCCACGCGCTCAGCTTGCTCTCCCAGGGACGCTGCGCGAAGTAGGCATCGCTCTCCGCCTCGCCGGCCTTGACCGCCCGCCCCGTGATCCGCGCCTGGCGCTCGCTCTGGTCCCAATGAAAGCACGCGGCGCACACGCCCGTCGCGGCGAGGTCCTCCGACTTCGGGCTCGTGTAGTTCGTGAAGAACATGAGGGTCCCCGCCGCCGGGTCCACGCGCCGGCAGAGCACGATGCGGGCGCTCGGCATGCCGGACCTGTCCACGGTCGCGAGGGTCATCGCGTCGGGATTGGGCGTCCGCCGGGCGGCCCGCTCTTCGTTGAACCACGACGCGAACACGCCGAACGGCTCGGGCGGCAACTGCATCGGCAGCGTGTACCCCGCCGCGGGGACGGCGACGCGCTCGATGAGGACATCGTGTGGATTTGTGGACATCCCAAGATGGTACCGATCGCGGCGACGACGACAGAACGGGTTGCGCCCACCGCGCTGTCGCTTGGTGCGACGCACGCCCGCCGGCGGCTACCTTGTTGCGCAAGGGAGGGGCGGATGGGCGACGGGCACACGGAACGCGGCGGGCGACGGGGCCGGTGGAGCGCCGCGCCGGCGCTCTCGGCGCAGGAACTCTTCAACAAGCAGCCGCCGCAGGCGCCCGAGGCGGAGATGAGCCTGTTGGGCTCGCTCATCCTCGAGCCCCGGATCATCCCCGAGGCCCTCCCGTTCGTGCGCTCGGAGGCCGACTTCTACGTCGAGAAGCACGCGCACGTCTACAAGGCGATTATCGACCTCTACGACCAGCGCAACAGCGGCGACCTGGTGCAGCTGGTCGACCTTCTCCGCGACCGCAAGGTCCTCGAGGCCGTCGGCGGGATCGATTACCTCGAGACGCTCGCCAACTGCGTCCCCGCGCCGACAAACGCCGCCCACTTCGCTCGCATCGTGGGCGAGAAGGCCAAGCTGCGCCGCCTGATCGACGCCGCGGGCAAGATCCTCCACGACGCCTACCACGTCGGCGAGCTCGGCCCCGAGGGCGCGCGCGAGGTGCTCGACAAGGCGGAGATGGCCGTCTTCGAGATCGCGCAGGAGACCGTCGCGAGCGATCCGCAGGCGCTGGCCGAACTCCTCGAGATGGAGCTGCGCCGGATCGAGCGCGAGGACTTCGAGGGCGGCGCGATGTCCGGCGTCGCCACCGGCTATTACGACCTCGACGAGATGCTCCGGGGCTTCCAGCCCGGCGAGCTGATCGTCCTCGCGGCGCGCCCGAGCATGGGCAAGACCGCGTTGGCTCTCAACCTGGCCGAGCAGATGGCGCTGGGCGGCCTGACCGCCGGCGCGCAGGGCGCGCGCCAGGTCCCGGTCGGGCTCTTCAGCCTCGAAATGTCCAAGTCCGCCATCGTGCAGCGCCTGCTCAGCGCGCGCTCGGGCGTCTCGAGCCAGGTGCTCCGGGGCGGGCACAAGATCTCCGACGCCAATCTGCGCGAGCTGGTCATGGCGGCCGAGGACCTCAAGCAAGCCCCGATCTACATCGACGACACGCCCGACCTGACGGTCCTCAACCTCCGCGCCCGAGCCCGGCGCATGGTGCAGCAGTACGGCGTGCGCTGCATCATGATCGACTACCTCCAGCTCATGAGCGCGCCCGGCGCGGCGCGCGAGAGCCGCCAGGTCGAGGTCTCCGCCATCTCCCGCGGCGTCAAGGCCCTGTCGCGCGAGCTCAAGATCCCCGTCATCTGCCTCAGCCAGCTCAACCGGGGCTCCGAGCAGCGCGAGGGCAACCGCCCGCGCATGAGCGACCTGCGCGAGTCGGGCTCCATCGAGCAGGACGCCGACGTCGTCATCCTTCTCCATCGCGAGGAGTACTACCACGTCCAGGACGAGGACTGGAAGGTCGAGAACCCCGACAAGGTCGGGCTCGCCGAGCTCATCATCGCCAAGCAGCGCAACGGCCCCACCGGCGTTGTCAAGCTCAGCTGGGACAACAGGACCACGCGCTTCAAGAGCTACGCGCCGACGGACGCCGGGCCGAGCGACTTCCCCTCATATTCCTCACCCTCGAGCGCCGCGGCCTCCTTCGCCGCGGGCGACGGCGGCGCCCCGCCCTGGACGCACGCCTCCGCGCCCTTCGAGGTCAAGGCCCCGCCGCCGCCCGGGTCCGGGTTCGCCGCCCGCCCCAAGACCGGCCCGGCGGAGAACCACCGCGACGGCGGCGGCGGCGACCACCGCCCGCAAGTGGAGGAAGAGCTGTAGCGACGATCACCGTCGCGCGGCGATCTCGACGAGCGCGGCGGCGACACGCTCGGCGCCGTCGGCCGGCCCGAGCGCCGTGAGCCGGCCCCGCATCGCCTCGATACGCGCCGGGTCCGCGAGCAGCGCCGCGAGCGATCGGCCCGCTCCGGCCAGGTTTTTCTCCGGCCCGATCCGGTCCTTCTCGACCAGCGCCCCGCCCGCCTCCACGAGCGGCGCCGCGTTGAACTTCTGGTGCTCGTCGCGGTGGTACGGGTACGGCAGGAAGAACGCGGGCGTGCGCGTCGCCCACGCCTCCGCCACGTTCCCCGCACCGCTGCGCGCCACGGCGAGGTCGCTCGCCCGCCACCACGAGGCCAGGTCGTCTACGAACTCGGCCACGATCGCTCGCACACCGGCTTCCGCGTACGCCCCCCTTGCAGCGTCCGCGCCTTCTTTACCCGTCTGGTGCAGGACCTGCCAACCTTTGAGCGCCGGCGTCGCCGCGAGCGCGCTCATGAGGTTGTTGATGCTCCCCGCGCCCTGGCTGCCGCCCGTCACCAGCAGCGTCCGCACCGCGGGATCGAGCCCCAGGGCCGTCCGGATGCGCGCCCGTTCGTCGCCCTCCGCCGCCGCGAGCCCCTCGCGCACGATCGGCGGGATCGGCGTGCAATCCGCAAGCCTTGGGGCGTCCTTTCCGCCGGACACGCCGAAGCACGCCGTCGCGCGACGCGCGATCCACCGGTTCGCCTTCCCCGGCACCGCGTCGAGATTCACGAGCACCAGCGGCACGCCCTCAACCCGCGCCGCCTGCGCCGCCGGCGCGGAAACGAAACCGCCCGTCGCCGCCATCGCCACGGGCCCGTTCCGCCCGGCCTCGCGCAGCACGCCGCGGCACTCGCGCACGCCCCGCCCCCAGTTCGCAAGAAACCGCAGCAGCGGCCGCGGCGAGATCGACGGCGGGAAGGCGTGGACCGGCGTGAGGGCGGGCGCTGTGCCCGCGAGCGTCACGCCGGCGAGGGAAGTCCGGTCGATCGAGCGCGTCGAGACCACGAAGTGGAACACCGCGCCCGGGTCGCGCGCCGCCACGCGCTGCGCCACCGCGACGCCCGGGAAGATGTGGCCGCCGGTCCCGCCCCCGGCGAAGACGTAGGTCGTTGGCACGGGACGCAAGGTAGGGACTCAGAGAAGGAGTTTCACCGCAGAGCCGCAGAGGAAGATGAGAAGAGGGCAGCCTGGGGTTGAAGACCGCGCACGAGTGCGCCTCTTCAAACCGGTCATTCCTCTTCGCTGCGCTCTCCGCGCCTCTGCGGTGATTCTTCTCTTCTCGCTTACTTCAACCGGTTCAGCGCCTCTCGCACGAGGGCCTTGCGCTGCTCGATCGTCAGCGCCTCGCGCGCGGCGCGCTTCAGCTCGGCGGGGTTGTTCGCCGCGCCCTTGAGCCGCCGCGCGGCGTCCGCCGGGATGCCCGCCGCCTGCACGACCTCGTCGAGGTGCTCGCCCGCGTATCGGTACGCCTCGTCGTGGTAGCGGATGTACTCCTCGACGTTCTGCTTGTAGAGCGCCACCAGCGCGGAAAACGCCTGCCTGCCGCGCTCGTCCGCCGGCGCGGCCTTGTCCACGGAGTGGTTCGCGAGCGTGTACTCACGCACGATCTTCTCGTTGAACGCCGCCTCCTCCTTGGTCAGCATCTGCCGCGAGCGCAGCTCGGGCGAGAGGGCGTCGGGTGCGTTCGGCTTGGAGAGGGGCTTCACGACGTTGAGGAGGTCGCGGATCGCCTGCTGGTTGTCGGGCCGCGCATTCTCGAAGATGCCGTCGTCGATCTTCTCGACGAGGTCGAGGTTCGACACCAGCAGGTTCTCGATCTGGATACGGCGCTCGACCAGGTACCCCTGGATCGTGTCGACGTAGTCCGGCCGCAGCATCGGGTTGACTCGCAGCGCAGCCAGGTGCAGCGGCTCGCTCAACGGCTTGACGTTCCCGTTCTCGTCGCGCTCGACCAACGACTTGTACGGCAGGTCCGGCAATTGCAACTGCGGCTGGGTCTGCGGCGTCCGGCCGGCCCCTCCCTGCATGTTGATCGGGATGGCGCCGTCCGGCCCGCCGGCGGGGAACTGGATCTGCGGCTTCTGCGCTTCGGGCGCGACCTTCGGGATGTCCGCGTCCACGGGCGCGAGCTGCCCGGGCGGCGGGGTCACCAGCTGTCCATGCGACAAGCTCGCCATCGCCGCCAGCACCGCCGCCACCACCGCACTGCCCGTGAAACTCATGAGCGATCCCTTCGTCTGGACGACGCGACAACCCCGGGCGGCCACCGCCCGCGGCCGCCATTGTTCGCCGCCCGACCCGGACCGTTCTTTGACGTCCGCCGCCCCCCGAAGCCGCAAAAACAGACAAGCCGGGCCCCACCGCGGGCCCGGCCCGTCCTGTGAGCAAGGAGCTTGCTTACTCGAGCACGTCGCGGATCATCTCGTCCAGCGCCTGGTCGAGGACCTCGGGGCGGTCGTACGCGCCCCGCTCGAGCTGCTCGCGGGCGTGGAGGACGAGTTCCTCCCGCACCTCGGGCAGGCTGCGCAGCTTGGCCATGTAGTTCGCCACCACCGAGATCTCCGCGCTGTCCGCGGACGCGTTCGTGCCGAAGAAGCGAGCGGCCGACGCGCTCTCGCGCGAGCCGGAGACGCCCGAAACGCCGTGTGAATAGCTCACCGAGGAGCCGCCGATCGGAGAAATGTCAGCCATGACGCGATTCCTTCCACCCAAAGCGCCCGTGCATCGGCATCCTGCCGCTGCGCGGTCAAAGCCCGGCGCGACGCACCACCGCCGCTCCGCCACCACTTCCACGCGCTCCTCGCGTCCCCGCGCGGGCCTTTGGGGCCCACGATCGTGGAACCGTCCACGGGGTGCTGTGGTATCGACGCCGAGGCGCCGGACCCTGTAAATTCCCCACGCGGACGGAGAAGCGCATAAACCCTACCGTTGCCGTCACTTGTCTTCGATAACCATGCAGCAGACGGACGAAAAAAATCGCACATCCCTCACTCGGCATTCCATGCGCCGAGTGGCACGCGCTGTCCCCGCTGCGCTTGCGCTTTTCCTCAGCGTCGGTTGTAGCAAACAAAAAACAAGGGATAGTGAATCGTCTGTGAAAATAGAAAAACAATTCACGCCCACGGTCTTCGTCCCCCGCCATGTGCGGGAGGCAATGAAGAACGGCGCAGCCGCGGGCGTGACAACCACGGGGCAGCAGACCACCGCAAGCGTGGCGGGTTCGCAACCCGCTTCGATGGCCGCCGGCCCGTGGATGATTGCGCTCGCGACGTTCGAGGGCCAGGATTCCGACGAGGTCGCCGCGGCGGCACTGAGCACCCTGCGTGGCAGCGCGGGACTGGATGCGGCGCGCATCGTGAAGCGCGGCAACGCCAGCGCGATCGCGGTCGGCGCGTACGCGGGGCCCGACGATCCGCGCGCCGCCCAAGACCTCACGCTCTACCGCAACCTCATCGTGAGCGGCGCACGCCCCTTCGCGGGCGCGGGGATGCTCGCGCCGCAGGTCGAGGCCGACGCCGGCTCGCTCCCCGCGTACGACCTTGCGCTCGTGCGCCGCATGTACGGCAAGGACGCGGTCTACACGCTCCAGGTCGCGATCTACTGCCGGGAGGACCGCGGCGTCCCGTCGCCCGACGAACTCGCGGAGATGCGCGCGAAGGCCGAGGAGGCGGTGCTCCTGCTCCGCAAGGACGGGAGCGAGGCGTTCTATTACCACGGGCCGCGGAGCAGCACCGTGACCGTCGGCGTCTTCGGCGAGACGGACTACATCGTGCAGGTCCCGGGCGAGAACGGGCAGATGGTGACGCTCCCGCGCCCGCTCGAGAGCCCGCGGCTGGCGACCGCGCGCGAGAAACACCCGCACAATCTGATGAACGGTGCGGGGCTCAAGACCCGCGGCGGGCTGCAGCCGAGTTTCCTGATCAGGATTCCGGGTTAGAAGCGCTGCGATCAGTCGGCGTTGAACGCGGTCACACCGACCGCGGCCATCAGAAGAACCAGAAAGAGAACAAGTGTGACCGCGCTCGCGGCGAGCGTGATCATCGCCGCGCGCCGGGCGAGCCCATGAGGGTCTCGTCGCGTCGTGCGGCGTGCCCGCGCGAACACGATGAACGGCGCGGATGTTGCCCAGATCAAGTACGCGATCGAGCAGCAGAAAGCCGCGCCGTAGAAGAGCGTGCAGAGGAACTCGACGCGAGTCGATATCACGCCCGCCCCAAGGCAGGCCAGCGCGAACGGTGCGATCGCGAGCGCAGCGCTTATCCGGTTGACGGTCCTTGCGTACAGGGCATTGCGCACCTGCGCCGCGGACATCCTGATGAACTCACCGCACTCCGGGCACGCCGTCCCGCCGCGCGTGCGCCTCAGCCCCGCGAGGTTGTACCCGCAATGGCCGCACACGGCACGGAGTTTCCAAACCCAGTTCATGCCGCTCCGCAACCCGGTTTCCCGGCCGACACTCGCTCAGCTCTTCAACGCCAGCACGGCGACGTAGCTCAAGAACAGCGCGACAAAGAGCAGCGTCCAGCAGATCAGGAACATCCGCACGATCGTGCAAACGCAGGAGAGCACGGCGCGACGCCCCACACCGAAGGAATCGTGAGCGAGCAGCCGGTTCGCCCGCGCGAACGCCAGCACGGGCGCAACGACCGACCAGACCATGAAGAACGCGGCGCTCCCGATCAGGCACGCGACACAAAGCCCCATGACATCGATCTCGTTCCCGCGTCCCGAGCCAGCACCAATCAGAACCAGAAGGCTCACGAGCGCAGCGAGCACGCAAAGCGGGGGCACGGCCGCCGCGACCTTTGTCACCCGGTTGATCCCCTTGGCCTTGATCGCCGCCCGGACTCTCCCGAGGTCCGCCGTCACGACGACGCCGCATTCCGGGCACTGCACGCCGCGGCGGCGCTGCAGGCCGGCGAGTTCGTACCCGCAGTTCCGGCAGTTCGCGCGCAATCTCCAAGCCCAGTGCACACCCCACCATAGTGGTTCGGGCCCCCGTTTGTTCAGATGGACCGATAGCCGGGCCGGATCGCCCCGGTCCGTGAGCCGATACCATGGTCTAGGAGTTCCCCGTGTTCCTCGTCCGACAGTCCAAACCCGAGGACGCTTCCACGCTCCACAAGCTGGCGCGGACGGTCTACTTCATCAACCTCCCCCCGGATGAGCGGATCATCGGGGAGAAGATCTCGCACTCGCAGCGGTGTTTTCGGTCCTTGGTCGAGAAGCCCAGCGGCAAGGCCGACGCGCACAAGAACGGGAAGCCCAAGCGTCCCTCGGAGCGCCTCGGCGGCTACGTCGACGGCAGCGACCTGTTCATGTTCAGCATCTTGGAGCCCGAGACGGGCGCGGTCGTCGGCACGTCGCAGGTGCGGGCGCGGATGGGCGGGCCCGGCGACCCCAACTGGCGCATGCGTGTCTACGAGAAGAAGTTCTTCTCCGCGGGGCTGGGCTTCGGCACGACGCACACGGTCGCGAAGCTCGACGGGGACGAATCGGGGCCGACCGAGGTCGGCGGGCTGATCCTGGACCCGGGCTTCCGCGGGCACCGCATGCGCCCCGGGCGCTTCATCAGCTTCGTGCGTTTCCACCTGATGGGGCTCTTCCGCGAACGCTTCGCGCAGACGGTGATCGCCGAGATGATGGGGAGCGTGACGAGCGCGGGCGAGTCGGCCTTCTGGGACGCCTTCGGCCGCAAGTTCATCCCGGTGACGTATGCGGAGGCCGACCGCTTCTGCCAGCACAACCGCGCGTTCATCAGCGAGCTCCTCCCGAAGGAAGAGATTTTCCTGACGCTCTTCCCGCTCGAGATCCAGAACATCATCGGCGTCGTCCCGAAGGAGACGCTCCCGGCGCGCAAGCTCCTCGAATCGATCGGCTTCCGCTACCGCCACATCATCGACCCCTTCGACGGCGGCCCGCACTTGGACGCGCCCGCGGGCGATATCGCCCTCATCCGCGACACGAAGCGCGCCGTCGCCGCGCGAGCGAGCGGACCGTGCACGAAGGCCGCGATCGTGAGCTTCATCAACGCCGAGGGTGAGTTCCGCGCCGTCGAGACCTGGGTCGACGCCACCAAGGACGGCACCGTCCGCCTCGAACCCCAGGTGTTCGAAGCGCTCGCGATCGAGCCGGGCGCCCAGGTCGGCTGCACGCTCATGGGCAAGTTCGGCCTGCCGCGCGACGACGGGCGAGCCGACGTCGCCGTCCCGGCGCCGCGCGCCAAGCGCGTCGCCGCGCGCTCCGGCGGCAAGGCGACGTCCCGCCGCTCGCCCCGGCCGCCCCGCAACGGATCAAAGCGTCCCAAACGCTGATCACCCCGGCATGACCCGCGCCCCTCAACGCCGCCCATGCCGAGCACCCACCCATCACTCTCGCACGCACCGTCGAACCTGATCGGCGTCGAGTGGGTTCCCATTCCCGGCGACGCGCTGCGTTCGGAAAACCCCGCCCGGCCCGCGGAGACGGTGTGGCAGGGCTCGCCCGACGAATCGCACGTTGATCGCGCCGTTGCTGCGGCGAGAGCGGCGCTCCCCGCGTGGAGCGCGATGGGCTTCGAGGGTCGCTCGCGCGTGCTGCGGCGGTTCCAGGCGCTCGCGCGCGAACGCGCCGAGGCCGTGGCCGCGCTTGTCCGCGACGAGGTCGGCAAGGCGATGTGGGACGCACGCGCCGAGGCCGCGCTCCTCGCCGCGAAGGTGGACGTGACGCTCGACCCGGCCGGCGCGATCAACCGCGTGACGCCCTACGACGTCCCGCTCTCGGCCACGCGCACCGGCCGCTGCGACTTCCGCCCGCACGGCGTCATGGCCGTCATCGGCCCGTTCAACTTCCCGGCGCACCTCCCCAACGGCCACATCGTGCCCGCGCTCGCGCTCGGGAACACGGTCGTCTTCAAGCCCAGCGACAAAGCCCCCGCGGCGGGCCAAATGCTCGCGGAACTCTTCGACGAAGCCTGCCGCGCGCAGGGCGCGCCGGCCGGCGTGGTCAATCTCGTGCAGGGGGGCGCCAGCATCGCCCGTCGGCTGACCGGCCCGGCGGATGTCGACGGTGTCCTCTTCACGGGCTCATGGCCCGTCGGGCGCGCCATCACGCAGGCCAACCTCGACCGGCCCGACCGCATCCTCGCGCTGGAGATGGGCGGCAACAGCCCCGCCCTCGTGATGCACGACGCGGACCTGCGCCTCGCGCTGGTCGAGTGTCTCCGCAGCGCGTTCGTGACGACGGGCCAGCGCTGCACGTGCACGCGCCGCATCATCCTCCACGAGCCGATCGCGGCGAAGTTCCTGAGCGCGTTCGAACGCGCGGCCCGCACGATCATCGTCGGCGACCCGCGCTCGCCCGGCGTCTTCATGGGGCCCATCGTCTCGCGCGCCGCCCGCGACGATGTGCTGCACGCGCAGGCGAAGATGCTCGGTGCGGACGGCGAGGCCATCCTCGAGTCACGGTCGATCGAGAACGCCGGGGGCGGGTGGTTCCTCTCGCCGGGCATCGTCCGCGTGGACGCCTTCACCCGCACCCACGACCTCGCGGAGCACGCGGGGGCGGACGAAGAAGTCTTCGGCCCCCTCGTCCGCGTCTGCGTCGCGCGCGACCTCGATCACGCCATCGAACTTGCCAATGCCACACGCTTCGGCCTCGCCGCGTCGATCTTCACACGGAGCGAGAGCCAGGCGCAGGCGTTCCTCCGAGCCTGCCTCGCCGGGTGCATCAACGTGAACACCGGCACCGCGGGCGCGAGCGGCAAGCTTCCGTTCGGTGGCCTGGGCCTCTCCGGCAACCACCGCCCCGCCGGCGCCTTCAGCGTGGACTACTGCGCGCACCCCGTCGCGAGCATGGTCGAGAGCGCCGGCGACGCGACGCCGCCCGAGGGGCTGTCGATCAACGACGCGTGGCCGGCCTGACCATCCGCCCGTGCGTCAAGAATCGCGCATGACGCCGCGCCACCTGCTGCTCGTCCTCGTCCGCTGCATCGGGCTGATCTTCGTCCTCGCGGCGCTCCCGGCGGCGTACGAGCTCGTCCACGACGTAGCGCAGGCCGTCATGATGCGCGACTACCTCGTCGGGCGGTTCTCTCTTAACGTCGCGTACGGCTACCGCGCGGACGACGAGGACGACTTCCTCCGCCGGATGGGGCCCGTGCTGCAATTCCTCGCGGGCCTCTACCTCGTGATCGGCGCCCGCCGGCTGACGATGCGCATGGCCCGCGTCTTCGACGCCTCGTGCCTCGTGTGCGGGTACAACCTTCGGGGCGTCAGGAGCGACGCGTGCCCGGAGTGCGGCACGAAGTATCGATAGCAATGGGAATCCGATTTCAGCACAGAGACACAGAGAAGATGAGCAGGATGAGAAGAGGAATGCGGGGTTGAAGACGTGGATGCGAGAGACCCGGCATCCGAGTCCTCAAACCAGTTCGTCTCTTCTCGCCGATCTCATCCTCTCTGTGTCTCTGTGCTGAAATCCGGCTACCCGCGACTTACGTGACTTTGGCCAGCCCGCGCTCGATGCACGCGAAGACCTGCGGCCAGTGCTCGTCGCGCATGCACGGCAGCGGCGGAAGCATGCGGATGTGGTACGGCCCGTGCCCGGCGTAGAAGAGCATCACGCCTTCCTCAAAGATCGCCTTGCACGCGGCCTGGACCTTGAGCTTGTGACCGCCGAAGGGCGTGAAGCGGCACATGCCGCCGATGCCGCCGACGAGGTTCTCGCCCCCGCCGCCCAGCGCTTCCACCGGCGGGAACCACTCGGGGTGCTTGGCGATCAGCGCCGAGGCGTGGCGCCGGAAGAGCCCGTGCTGGCGGGCGAACTCGCCCCGCTCGCCGTACCAGTCGCCGTCGCGCAGCCGCTCGATCACCCGCTTGCCGACGCGGAAGCTCGGCCCCTCGCCGGTGAACGTCCCGGAGAGAAGGGCCGTCTTGGGGTTGAACTCCTCGGTCCACAGCGTCGCGCACGCCTGCGTCATCTTGCCGACGGTCAGCACATCCACGTAGTCGCCCAGGTCGAAGTGCTCGAAGGCGAACATGCTCGGCAGGCGGCCGAACGTCTGGATCTCGTCGTCCCAGACCGCGATCTTGCGCGAGTGGCAGAAGTCCATCAACGTCTTGAAGTAGTCGCGGTCGCCGACGTTGAACCCGCCCTCGCCCTGCACGAGCTCGAAGATGAAGCACGCGTGCGCGCCCGGGTAGCGCTCCGTCGTCTCGATCACGCGCGACATCACCCAGTCGATGTACTTGCGCTTCCCGCCCATGCGCTCCGCCGCGACCGCGTCCCAGAACGGGACGTAATCGACGTCCGCGACGATCGGCAGCCCCTCGCGCCCCGCGTGGTTGTCGCCGATGGAGGCCATCATCATCGAGCGCCCCATGAAGCAGTCCTTGAAGGCGAAGACGCGCGGGGTGGGCGCGTGCGAGGCGAGCAGCTTGGCCGGGTCGCCGATCTCGAGGGGCCGCATCGACAGGCGCTGCATGCAGAGCTTGAGGGCGTTCTCATTGGCCATCGCCCCGCCCGTGGCGAGGTACGCGTGCCGCAGGCGGCTGCCGCGGGAGGCCTCCGCCAGCAGCGTCTCGCCGAAGTGGTAGGCCTCGAAGTTGCTCGTGAGGTTGCCGTGCTTCAGGACGTCGTCGATCCCGCCGCGGATGCTTGCCTCGACGAGGTCGGCGTCGGAGTGGCCGAAGAAGTTGACGCCGATGCCGCAGATCATGTCCCACTTCACGCTGCCGTCGGCGAGCTCGACGAGCGGGCCGTTGCCCACGCCGCTGCCGAGGTACGGGTAGAGCAGCGCCCGCCCGCGCGCCTGCGTCGCGCGCCCGAGCAGACCCTCGAAGGTTTCGCGCAGCTCGGGGACGCCCGGCTTCACCGCGGTGACTTTCGCCGACGCGGCCTTCACCTCGTCGACGAGCGCACGCACCGCGGCATCGACGGCGGGCGACGTGTGCAGCGCGTCCCCGACGGTCATGGTGGCCTGCGAGGGCTTCAGAGAGCCTTTGCCTGTGGACGTCGCGATGGTCATGCTGCCTCCGTGGTGCTGAATCTTAGGGGAAGTCCCTTCTCTTCATCGGCATCGGGGGCATCTTGAGGCACAGATCAAGCCAAAGAAGCGCGAGCCCGACAGAGCCGGAAGAGTGTGTGTTCAATCGGCATACGTGCCGCGACGCTGCCATGTTGCACGACGCATCCGCGCGTCCCGGGCCGGGGGTCCCGGCGCGCTACGGTCCCTGTGTGCGGGCCCGGTGTGAACCGGCGCAGGTCGATGATCGCGGTATCGCGCTCCCGCACGTTCCGCTGCGCGTCGTGAGGGCCTCGCCGGCGATGCGGAGCCCCTACGTCGCGCAGGCACGCAGGAACCGGAAGCCGAAGGGCTGGCTGGTTCTGTGGTATCTCGCGCTCTGGCCGCTTCTCTCCCTCGTTGTGTACTTTGTCGCATCCGCCGCGGTTTCCGGGTGGGTCGCTCGGTCCGTCGTCATTCTGATATTCACCGGGTGCAGGCGAGAATTCACGAGGAAAGCGCACCCCGCGGCGTGGGCGCTGACGGCGGCCGGCGCGTCGGCGCATGCGGTTTCATGCTCGGCATGATCCCGGTGCAGAGCGACGGCTGCCAGGTCTGCCCAGAGTGCAGCGCGGCCTGGAGCGAGAAGCGCTTTACGCATACCAGGGAGTTCATCGCGGCGAACGTCGAGTGCGCCAGGTGCCGCACGCGTTTGCCCGGCCCTGGCCGCATCTGCCCGCGTTGCGGCGTGATGGCGGGCGAAGTGCCGGTATAGCCGCGACCCGCGCGACGCCGAGCTTCTTCATTTCCTCTTTTCCACTTTCCCACTTTTCCGCTTTCTTCCTTATGGCCGCCGCTCGTTCCCCTGCCCCACCGGCGGGTCGCTCGGCGTCGGCGGCGCGGCGTCGTCCGTCACGTCCTTGAGCGGCACGGCCTCGTCGATGTTCTCCATCGTGCCGCGCAGGCTCGACAGGTGCGCGTCGATGTGCGTCAGCGACTTCTCGATCGACGCGAGGGAGTCCAGTTGTCGCCGGACCTCCGCGAGGTCGCTCCGGATCGCGGTGAGCTCCGTCCTCGCCGCGGCGATCTCCTCGCGGGTCGTCCGGATATCCCGGAAGATGCAGCCGGGGAGGAGCGTCAGGACGGCGAGGACGGCGACGGCGAGAGGTGCGGTGCGCATGCCTGCATGTGGCGCCCGGCCTGAAACCCGGCATGGGCGTTCTTCTACACTCCCTTCATGCCCAAGACCTCGACCAGGAAGCCCCCGCGCCCCGGCGCGAATCAGACACCGAAGCAGAAGCCCGCGCCCGCGAACGGCGAGCGGGCGCGGCCCGCCGCGCGGCCCGCGCCGCTGAAGGGCGGCCCCTCGCGCATCTCGAGCCCCGCCGGGCCCGGCACGCGGGTCGAGAAGGACACGATGGGTGAGATGACCGTGCCCGCGGACGTCCTTTACGGCGCGAGCACGCAGCGGGCGGTCCTGAACTTCCCGGTTTCCGGCCGTCCCGTGCCCGAGCGCATCATCAAGGCGTACGCGCTCCTCAAGGCCTCGTGCGCGAGCGTCAACCGCAAGCTCGGACGCCTCTCGGATGAGCGCTGCCGCGCGATCGTCGAGGCGTGCCACGAGATCTCCGACGGTCTCTCGGCCTTCGGCGGCGTCGCCAAGCACTTCCCCATCGACGTTTTCCAGACCGGCAGCGGCACCTCGACGAACATGAACGTCAACGAGGTCGTCGCCAACATCGTCTGCCTCCGCCGCCACGCCCCCATCGGCAGCAGCAAGGACAAGGACTACATCGCCGCGGGGGGCGTCCATCCGAACGATCACGTCAACATGGGCCAGTCGAGCAACGACACCTTCCCGACGGCGATGCACGTCGCCGCGGCCCAGGCGATCAACGACGAGCTGCTCCCCGCCGTCAGCGTCCTCGCGGATCAGCTGGACACGCACGCCCGCGCCTGGGACGCGATCGTCAAGATCGGCCGCACGCACCTGCAGGACGCGACGCCGATCCGGCTGGGCCAGGAATTCTCCGGCTACGCGAGCCAGATGCGCCACGCGCAGGAGCGGCTGCACCGCGCGCTCCACACGCTGCGCGAGCTCCCCATCGGCGGCACCGCGGTCGGCACCGGCATCAACTGCCACGAGGAGTTCGGCCGCATGGTCGCGGCGGAGCTGACCCGCGTCACGGGTATTCACTTCTGCGAGGCGAGCAACCACTTCGAGGCCCAGCACGCGAAGGACGCGTACGTCGAGGCCTCCGGCGTCTGCCGCACGATCGCGGTGAGTCTCTCCAAGACCGCGAACGACATCCGCCTGATGGGCATGGGCCCGCGCTGCGGCATCGGCGAGCTCGTGCTCCCCGCCGTGCAGCCCGGCAGCTCGATCATGCCCGGCAAAGTCAACCCCGTGATCGCCGAGAGCGCGATCATGGTCTGCTGCCAGGTGGTCGGCAACGACGCGGCCGTCTCGCTCGGCGGTTTCGGCGGCGTCGGCAGCCTGCTCGACCTCAACGTGGCGATGCCCATGATGGCCGCGAACCTGCTTGATAGCGTCCACCTGCTCGCCCGCGCGATGACGATGTTCAACGACAACCTGCTGCGCGACCTCGAGCCGGACGAGGACCGCTGCCAGAGCCTCATCGAGGGCTCGCTCGCGATGTGCACGAGCCTCGTGCCCGTGATCGGATACGACGCCAGCGCGGCCCTCGCGAAGCAGGCCTTCGCCGAGGGCAAAACCGTGCGCGAACTGGCGTACGAGACGCTCGTCGGCACCAAGGACAAGAACGGAGCGACGATCGACCGCAAGGCGATCGACGAGTACTTGAATCCGTGGTCAATGACGCTCCCGGGCGGCGAAGGCAGCGCGGGCGGATAACTCGGTACGAGCCCCGTGCGCAAGCACGGGGCGATGAACCCGGAGCACCGGAACAATGCGCGTCGGCCCACTCGGCGATCGCTGGCTCGTGGACTGCGAGAAGCTCGGCAGCGACGACTACTCACGCCTCCACCCAACGCCGAATGTTCCCACATTGCGGATTGGTGACGATGTCGGTCACTCGCCTTGCTGGTACACGTTCACAGTTCTCGACGCCGCGGCCCTATCGCCTTGTTGCAGGCTCCTTGTCGTGCTGGACGGATGGCATTATCGGGAGCCGATGCTGCTCGCCGTTGCGCGTCGCGTCTTGGTTGTTACTCCGCAATGGCTCGCGCAGGTGGATCCGGCGAACCGGCGGCTGGTATGGGAGCACACGCCTGGCTGGCCGGCGGTCTACGCCGCATGGCTTCTCGACAACGGCGAGACTCTCTACGTCGGCGAGCTCGGCGCCGCACGCCTGGACGCGAGCGGGAAGGCGCTCTGGCAGCACAACGCGGGCGAAGTCATCGTCGAGTTTCGGCGTGAGAATGGCTCGCTGCACCTTAAGGACTTTGCCGGCGCGAGTACCTCTGTTGACGAAACGACCGGTGGAGCGTCGAGCTGAATTCCGAATGCCGAAACCAGCATGCCGTCTGTCTCTGTCATCCTCTCCACCCGCAACAGCCCGCGCTTCCTCGAGTTCGTGCTTACCGGCTACGCGCGCCAGGACTTCACCGACTTCGAGGTCGTGATCGCGGACGACGGCTCGGGCGAAGAGACGCGCGAGGCGATCCGCCGCCTGCGGCGCAAGCTGCCGCTCCCGATCGTGCACGTCTGGCGGCCGCACCTGGGTTATTACGGCAAGATGTCGATCATGAACCGCGGGCTGCTGCACGCGTCCGGCGGGTACGTCATCGCCGGCGACGCGGATGTGATCCCGCGCCACGACTTCGTGCGCGCGCACTGGGAGATGAAGCGGCCCAACTGCTTCCTCGCGGGCGGCGACTTCCGCCTCTCGCCCGAGGCCACGGAGCGCCTGACGCTCGACGACGTGAGCGATGGCCGCGCGTTCGACTACGGGTTTCTCCGCTCGATCGGCCAGGAGGCGACGCGCCGGCGCATCAAGCTCCGCCGCCGCGGCGCGCTCTCGCGCGTGATCGACGCCTTCAACATCTCGCCCGCTCGCTTCAGCGGCAGCAACGCGAGCGCGTGGCGGGCGGACCTAGTGAGGATCAACGGGTGGGACGAAACCATCCACCACCCCGGCAAGGACGACACGGAGCTGGGCTGGCGTCTCTGGAACGCCGGCGTCAAGTCCCGTCATGCGCGCCACAACACCATCGGCCTGCACATGCACCACGGCATGGGCAATTACTCCCCCGAGGGACGCGCGAGGAACCTCGCGATCCTGGAAGAGACGATCCGCGAGAAGCGCACCCGCGCGCGCATCGGCCTCGCCGAAGCAACCGACGCGGTGCGCGTCGAGCGTTGAGCATTGGTTTCGGCACCCCGACACGGGTTGCCGCACACAACCGGGTACAATCGGCCCTCATGCAGGCCCTGGCGTCCAAGTCACCCCGCACCCGCGTGTTGCAGTCCGCGACGCGCCTTTTCGGCGCACGCGGCTTCCGTGCTGTCGGCGTGGACGATGTCGTCGAGGACGCGGGCGTTGCCAAGATGACGCTCTACAAGCACTTCGAGAGCAAGGACGCGCTCCTGGAGGCGTGCATCCGGGAAGCCGGGGCCCAGTGGCGAACATGGCTGCGCGACGGCGTGGCCCGCGTAAGCCCGGACGCGGCGGGCAAGCCCGCGGCGGTCTTTTCGCTCCTCGAGGAATGGTTCACAGACCCCGAGTTCCGCGGCTGCATCGCGATCAACATGATCGCGGAGATCTCCGACCCCAACCACCCGGCCCTGCGCGCGGCGCTCGAGCACAAGCGCCTCGTACGCGAATACTTGCGATCGCTGTGCGCGGACGCGGGGATGCCCGACCCGGCGCTCGGCGCCGACCACCTTGTGCTCCTTATGGAGGGTGCGATCGTTACCTCGCAGCTCTGGAAGAGCCCCGAACCGGCGCGCCGTGCCCGGCACGTGGTGGAATCGATGCCTCGAAACGCGTTGATGGTTGCGGCATCTCACCAAGACAGACCGGTCAGTCTGGTCTGAGGAGCCACCATGCAACGTCTGAAGCCTGTGGATCCCGCGCTCGTTTCCGGTCCGGTGAGCGCCATCTTCGCGGGGCCGCTCAAAGGCAAGCACTTCAACATCTTCAAGGCAATGGGCAACTCGCCCGCGGCGCTGCAGGCCTACCTCGGCATGGCGGGCGCGCTCGAGCAGGCGTCCCTCTCCGCGAAGGAGCGCGAGGTCATCCAGTTGGCGATCGGCGAGGCCAACAACTGCCAGTACTGCGCCTCGGCCCACACGGCGATCGGCATGATGGCGGGCCTGACCGAGGCCCAGACCGTTGAAGCCCGCCGCGGCACGCTTACCGATCCCAAGCTCGACGCCCTCGCGAAGTTCGCGCTCAAGATCCACGAGAAGCGCGGGTTCGTGAGCGATGCGGACGTCGCGACTTTCCGCGCCGCGGGGTACGACGACGGCGCGATCGCCGAGGTCGTCGCGGCGTACGCGCTCGCGATCTACACCAATTACTTCAACCACGTGAACGAGACGCCGGTGGACTTCCCGCCGATCCCGCATATCTGACCGCCCGACCAGACGGCCGCCACGAGCGCTCATCGCGGGCGTTTCTGCGCGTGCAGCGCCCGGCCGTACCATCCGCGGCGTGAAGAAACACGTCGCCCTCTACCCCGGCTCCTTCGACCCGATCACGTACGGCCACCTGGACGTGATCGCCCGCGGGCGGCGGCTCTTCGACGAGTTGATCGTGGCGGTGGGCCGCAACCCGGGCAAGGACGCGCTCTTCACCGTCGATGAGCGCCTGGACATGACGCAGCGGCTCGTCGACGGGCTCGTGCGTCAGTCTCCCGGCGATGCGCCCGTCACCGTCCGCGCCTTCGCCGGCCTCACGGTGGACGTTGCGCGCGAGGCGGGCGCGACCGTGCTTTTGCGGGGCGTGCGCAACCTCTCCGACCTGCAGTACGAGGTGCAGCAGGCCGTGACGAACCGCGAGGTCGCGGGCCTCGAGACCGCGTTCGTCGTCGCGGGCCAGAGCTTCGCCTACACCAGCAGCAGCCTGATCCGCCAGATCGCGGCGATGGGCGACGACCTCGCGGCCCTCACGAGCATGTGCCCCGCGCTCGTCATCGAGCGTCTGCGCGAGAAGAAGGCCGCGAAGCACCCGGTGCTGGAGCGGCTGCGGGATCCGGGGACGGATTCGTAACGGCCCAGACGCGGCCGCGCAGGGCACACCGCCTCGTAGACTCCGCCGAATGCCACAGGCCTCCATCCTGCTGCCCCTGCTCCTCGCCGCGCTCGCGGGCGTCGCGACCGCGTTCCAGCCCGGCGTCAACGCGAAACTCGCGGTCTTCACGCCCTCGCGCCTGCACGGCGGGCTCGCCAACTTCCTCGTCGGCGCGTTCGCCATGGCCCTCGCGTGCGCGCTCGCGCGGACGCCGGTGCCGCAGCGCGACCGTCTCGCCGAGGCGCCGTGGTGGGCCTTCACGGGCGGGCTCCTGGGCGCGTTCTTTGTCACCACCGCCGTTTATCTCGTGCCCCGCATCGGCGCGGTCAACTACCTCGTCGCGATGGTGCTCGGCCAAATGGTGGGCACCGCCGTGATCGACCACTTCGGCCTCGTGGGCCTCGCGCAACACCCCTTCACCTGGGGCCGCGGCGCGGGGCTCGTCTTGATCGCCGCGGGCGTCGCGTGCGTGCGGTGGTTGTGAAGGAAGAGGCGAAGAGACGGCGTGAAGAGCGGCCTTCCGACGCCTGCGGCATCCAAGACCGCCTCACGGCTCCCCGATGTCCAACGCGACACCCACGACACCTACACCGACCGAACCGCTCCCGGTCCCTTTCCCCGCCGGGCCGGCGCCGGCGGACGCCGCGTTCTCGGCGGGCCGCCTCGCAGCGCACCTGATCGGCATGACGCTCGTGCAGGCCGTATCGCAGGCGGTCGTCTTCATCCTGCCGGTCCTCGCGATCAAGCACTTCGGCGCCAAGCCGTGGCAGTCGCTGCTCATCACCGCGACACCCACGATCTTCTTCACCCTCTCGATCCTCTGGCACACCGCCTTCGCCCGCTGGAAGTTCGGCTCGTACATGATCGCGTACTGGCTTCTCGCGTGCCTCCCCGGCGCGGCGATGGCGCTCGTCAACGGCTACTGGTCGCTCCTCGTCCTCCATCTCATCACGTGCGTCGGCGGCGCGATGTGGCCGCCCGTCTCCGGCGAACTCCTCCGCTGGCTCTACGCCGACCACCTGCGCGGCCGCGCGTACGGCGTGGTCTGGGGCGTCACGATGATCGGCGGCGCGGTCATGGGCTATGGCGTGGGCAAGTGGCTCACCGTCGATCCCGAGGCGTTCCGGATCTACATGCCCATCGCCGCGGCGGTGCAGCTGGTCGGCATCGTCATCCTCGTCGGCCTCAGCAGAGCGACCGGGCACGCCGCGGACCGGCGCGGCGGCTCCCTCGGCGCGCTCTCCCTCCGCACGATCACCGAGCCGATCGTGCACATGAAGCAGGTGCTCAAGGCCGACCCGGTCTTCGCGCGCTACGAAGCGGCGTACATGACCTACGGCGTGGGCTGGATGATCGCGTACTCGCTCCTACCCCTGCTCGTGACGAAGAAGCTCGGTCTCGATTACGAGGAGATCGCTTCGTCGACGCACGTCGCGTACTTGGTCGCCCTCGTCGCCGCCCTCTACCCCGCCGGCCTGCTGCTCGACAAGTTCGGCGCGATCCGCGGCACCGGCCTCTCCTTCTTCATGCTCTGCCTGCACCCGGTCGGCCTCATGGCGGCGCGCGACCAAGAGACGCTCACGATCGTGAGCCTCGCGTACGGCGTCGCCCACTCGGGCGCGAGCGTCGGCTGGATGCTCGGGCCCGTCTCCCTCGCGCCGAGCAAGGAGAAGGTCGCGGCGTACGTCGCGATCCACGCCACGCTCGTCGGCATCCGGGGCAAAGTCTTCCAGGCTCTCGGCGTCGGGCTCTACATGCTCACCGGCGTCTTCTGGGTGCCGCTCCTCATCGCCGCGGCGGGGTACATCTGGGCGGGCTTCCAGATGTTCAACCTCGAGCGCTTCCGGCAACGGCGTGCGGACGAGTCCAAGTGACGGCCGCGTCGCTCGGCACGTCCCGCTCCCGCTACCCCGCCCGCCGCGACATCGCCGCTCTTTACTCATGCCCGATGCCTGACGCCTCCTTCAGAGCGTCTTCGTCAGAATCACGCTCCGGTAGTTCGTGTACGGCCACTGCCAGTGCTCGACGAAGCGGTAGCCGCGCCGGAGGTAGAAGTTCATCAGGTCGGTGTCGGGCTCGGCCATGCTGAGCGCCAGCTCCCCGGCGCCGTCCTCCCGTGCGCGGCGCTCGACGATGCTCAGCAGCATCTGCCCGATGCCCTGGCCCTGGTAGTCCGGATCGACGGCGAACTGGCTGAACCAGCCGACGTCGGGCCGGTGGAACCAGCGGGGCCCTTCTGCCTCCTCCACTTCGTGATACAGGATCGAGCCGACGAGCTTCTGGCGCGTCTCCACGCGCACGCCGGCGGGGTCGTCCAGGTCCGGGAGCGGGATGTGGTGCACGGCGACGTAGCACTCTCCCGAAAAGACGCGGTTGCGCGTCGTGGCGTCGTCCTGGCGGCCCGCGAGGGGCTTGAGGCCCATCGCGACCTGCTTCGCGTACGCGCGGTGCAGCAGCTGCGTGAGCTCGGCGATGGAGTCGCTGGGCGCGAGGCGACGGACGGTGATGATGGGCGCGGCGTCGGCGCCTTGCTGCGGCGCGGGCGTCTGCGCGGGTTGCGACGCGGGGTCACTCATGACACGGGGACGATGTTAGACTCCGCGCGTGAACGATCGCCCGACGCCGTCCGCTCCCGCGCGTGAATGCACCTCGCGTCTCCGCGTCCGCTACGACGAGTGCGACCCGATGGGGGTCGCGCACCACTCCTCGTACGTCCCGTGGCTCGAGATCGGCCGCACCGAGCTCCTTCGCTCTTCCGGTGTCAGCTACGCCGCCCTCGAGCGCGAAGGCGTGCTCATGGTGATCGTCAAGCTCGAGGTCGCGTACCGCAGGCCCGTCAAGTACGACGACGTGGTCGAGGTCCGCACGGCCGTCGTCGGCGGCTCGCGCGTGAAGATCGAGCACCGGTACGAGGTCTCGGTCGTCGAGCGCGAGAGCGAGACCGGCCTCCCCTTTCTGGCCGCCGCGGCCCGCACGACGCTCGCCTGCGTCGGGCGTGAGGGGAAAGTGCGGGAACTGCCGGGGTGGCTGGTGAAGAGCGAGACGGAGACGTAAGAAACGGCGCGGGGAGGGAGAACGAAGACGACACACCCCTTCAAATCCATCAATACCTTCTCAGTCCTGCTCCCTCCACCTGTCCTGCTCTCTGTTCTACCGCGGCCGCTTCCACCCGCTCTCCGGGTCCTTCTCCAGCATGCCCGCGCTCCGCTCGATACACCAGCGGCAGATGCACGCGCCCGGCCCGGGCTCGACATCCACGGCCCCGTCTTCCGGCTTCGCCGTGACCACGGTCCCGCTTTGCCAGTAGTCGCCGCGCTTGTTGAGCAGGCACATCGTGCACGCGACGTGCTCGGGCACGACGACACCCGCGTTGTCGACGAGCACCTGGCGGCACGCCATCGACAGGCACCGCCCGCAGATCAGGCTGCCGCGGTGCCCCTCCACCATCGGCCGGTCTTGGGCCCAGTGCTGGCCGCAGAAGTCGCAGACGAAGTCCTGCGCTTCCATGTTCTCGGGATCGGCGCCTGGTCGCTGCACGGGGGAGCGTAGAGGTGCCGGTCAACAGGGATCAGTGATCGGTGATCGGTGAATGGTCGCTTCGAGTGGCCCGAACCGCGCCGACGCGATCCGATCATCCTGTTGCCGCCATTCGCCGGCCACTGATCCCCGATCACGCGCGCCCGACGGCGTGTTCTTCGTGCCCCGCGCCGAGCTGCGCCCCGGCGAGCTGCCGGTAGAGCCCGCACCGCCCCATTAGCTCCGCGTGCCGGCCCTGATCGACGACCCGCCCCGCGTCCATCACGACGATGCGGTCGCACGAGAGCACGGTGCTGAGCCGGTGCGCGACGACGAGGCACGTGCGCCCCTTGCTGAACTCCGCGAGCGTCTGCGCGATCTGCGCCTCGCTCTCCGCGTCCACCATGCTCGTCGCCTCGTCGAGGACGAGGATCGCCGGGTCGCGGAGGATCGCCCGCGCGATCGCGATCCGCTGACGCTGCCCGCCCGAGAGGCTCAGCCCCTGCTCCGCCACCGGCGTTTCGTACCCCTGCGGCAAGCGGCTGATGAAGTCGTGCGCCCGGGCCCGCTCCGCGGCGTCGATGACCGCCCGGTCCGACGCCGCCGAGCCGTACGCGATGTTCTCGCGGATCGTGGCGCGGAAGAGCACCGTCTCCTGCGTCACGACGCCGATCTGCCGCCGCACGCTCCGCACGCCGACGTCG
This sequence comes from Phycisphaerales bacterium, assembly GCA_035628115.1. GTDB lineage: Bacteria > Planctomycetota > Phycisphaerae > Phycisphaerales > UBA1924 > BJHL01. The sequence goes on from DASPKL010000015.1 coordinate 172,928, forward strand.
CGCAGGTCGACGCCGTCGATCAGCACTCGGCCCCCGTCCGGGTCGAAGACGCGGTTGACGAGCGAGAGGAGCGTCGTCTTCCCGCACCCGTTGGGGCCCACGAACGCCACGCGCTCGCCGTGCGCGACGGAGACGTTGACGTCGTTGAGCGCGGGCGCCTCGCGCCCGGGGTACGTCAGCGTCACGCCGCGCCATTCGATGCTCCGCCGGTGGCGGGGGAGCGCCGGCAACGTCCGGTCGTGCCCGGGCTCGGGCGGCAGCGCGATGAGCTCCCGCAGCCGCTCCGCCGCGGGGGTGGCGGTCTGGATGTCGTGCGCCAGGCCCGTGAGCGGCTTGATGCTCGCCCCCGCGACGGCGAGCGCCACGATCGCGAGGATGAAGTCGGTGGGCTCGACGTTCCCCGCGAGGATGGCGCGGGCGGCGAAGATGACCATCACACAGAGCGCCAGCAGCGTGAGCGTCTCGGTGAGCGGGCTCGCGACGGCCCGCGCCGTGCGCACGCGGTTCATCTCCTCGATCATCCGCCGGTTGACGCGCTGGAATCGCCCGCCCTCGAACCACTCCGCGTCGTACGCCTTCACCACCCGCAGGCCCTGCAGGGACTCGTTCGCGACGCGCAGCATCTCGGACTGGCTCTCGAGGGCCGCGCCGCTCGCACGCCGGATGCGCTTGCCCAGCTTGCGGATGATCGTGTAGAGGACCGGCGCCGCGAGGAGGGCCACCAGCGTCACGCGCCAGTCGAACCAGAGGGCCGCCAGCAGCCCCGCCACGCCCTTGAGGGCCTGGATGATCGTGCGCGAGAGGAGGACGTTGAGCCCGTTCGCGAGCTGCGCGCTGTCGTTGATGATCCGCGCGATCGCGTCGCTCGTCCCGCCGGCGATCACCGTCCGCAGCGGCGCCCGCAGCACCGAGCGGAACGCCCGTCGCCGCGCCGCGCCGACCGTCCGGTTCACCACGGTGAGCGACAGGTACGCGTGCAGGTACGTCGCGACGGCCCCGACGACCGCGAGCGCCATCAGCACACCCATGATCCACACCAGCGCCGCGAACGGGTCGTTCGCCGGCATCGCGTCGATCCACCCCCGCGGAACCCTCGCCCACGAAAGCCCCGGCGCTTTGCGCGCGAGCTGGCCGTTCAGCTCCGCCGCGAGCGTCGGCAGGTCCTTGCGCGCGCCGAGGATGTTCTGCAGGATCGGCTGCGCCCCCACCATCCCCGCGCCGAGCGTGAAGGCGGAGAGGCACGCCATCAGCGCCGCCGTCGCGACGCTGCGCCGATACCGGAGCATCGCGCGCGCGAAGGCCCAGAAGGGGTCCCCCTTGAGCGTGGACGGATCGAGGAACGTGCGGGCGTCGCGCAACGGCGGATGCTAGGAAAAGGGGTGCGACGCCGGGCGGCCGGAACCGCCCCGCGGGTCACCCTCCCAGGTTGCCGCCGAAGTCGAACGCCGCCTCGCTCAGGAGGCGCGACGTGAGCGGGCCGGCGCCGACGTTCATGATCGCCAGCGCCGGGCGGTTGTCGATCCGCTCGTACGCCACGACGCCCGGGGTGTTGAGCGCCCCGCCCGCGTTCGCCGAGCCCGAGACCACGATCGCGTAGTGGCGGAACTGCGTGCCGGAGCCGATTTTCGCCATCACCGCCGAGAGGTCGGTCGTCAGGACGTTCACGCGGTTGCGGGCCGCGAGCGTCCCCGTCGCCCCCGCGATGACCGTGCCGTCGCCGAACACATAATTCACCGTGTAATCGAGCGGCGACGCCTCGAAGGGGTTGAAGATGCTCACGCGCTCCTGCACGGTGCCGATCGGCGCGGCCGTGGAATCCGGCTCGTTCGCCCCCTCCGCGAAGACCGCGAGCGCCGGCAGGCGGTTGCGGAACTGTTCGCCCTGCACGTCGCCGTTGGGCCGCACGTGCGTGTACGCCGCCGTCACCGGCACCGTGCCCGACGTGTACGTGATCGCGACGATGTCGCCCGTGCTCAGGCCGAAGTCCACGTTGCTCGTGACGACCGAGTTGGCCAGCAGCAGCACGCTGCGGTTGCTCGAGGTCCCGTCGCTCCGCCAGCCCGTCAGCGTCACCGTCGTGGAGTTGCTCGAGCCGTTGTAGAGCGTGACCTCCGAGAGGCCCGTCGTCTCGTTGCGCGTCGCCAGCGCGATCGCCCCCGCGATACCGCCCCCGCCCGGCGCGCCCTGCATCGAGACGCCCGGGCGCGTCGGCCCGGAGATGGTCCAGTCGCTGAGCGTCACGAGGACCGGGTTGTTCGAGCGCACCCGCGCGCCCAGGATCCCCTCGCTGAACGGCTGCTCGTGCACCGCCAGCCCGCCGCGCTGGTACGGCGCGAGGTACTTCGCGACCGTCTGCACGCCGTCGGGCGTCAGGAAGTCGATCAGCACGTTCGCCGGCTCGTCGGCGGTGTTGTACAGAGACAGGAACTCGATGCTCGACTGGTTGCGGTCGATGCGCGCGAACGTCCAGTCGCGCATGTCCGCCGCCGCGTACTGCGAGGGGTCCAGCAGCGCCGTGGTCGTCCACGAGCCGTGGTCCTGCCGGAGGAACGAGCCCGCCAGCGCGAGGGGGTTGGCGGTCCCCTCGGGCAGCGCGCTCTCGACGATGAGCGCGTAGCCGGAGTTGAGGCGCACCAGCGCGGCCCCGCCCGCGCCGCTGCCGGAGACCGTGATCCGCAGCTTCGTGTTGGCGTTGATCGTCCCCTCGGCGATCGTCTGGTCCCGCGCGCCGTTCTCGAAGTTGTTCTCCGAGCCCGCGAGCTCGTGCCGCGCGACCACTTTGTACCGGGCCGCGACGCCGTTGGGGTTGTAGAGCTCGAGGATCTCCTGGTTCGTGCCGGACCGGAACCCCTCGGGCGAAACGATCTGCTGCGCGAAGAAACCGCCGAAGCCCTGGGGCTTGATCTCCTCCGCGTTCGTGATCGAGACGAGCGACGACTCGCGGACGCCCTGCGTCGCGTTGTAGGAGGACGTCGTCGGCACCTCGCCGCCCAGGCCCTCGAGCGGGCCGGAGAAGGCCGGGTCGTTCTCGACGTCCCGGACCTGGAACGTCTGGATCTGCTGCAGGACGTCGAACCCCTGGATGACGCGCCCGAAGACGACGAAGCCGTTGGTCGGCCCCGACGAGTCCAGGTTCGTGTTGTCGTTGAGGTTGAAGAAGAACTGGCTTGTGGCGCTGTTCGGGTTGTTCGTGCGCGCCATCGCGATCGTGCCCTGCGTGTTGCTCCGCCGGTTCTGCACGAACTCGAGGTTGATCGGGTTGTCCGTCGGCACCTGCGTCCCCGCGCCCAGGTCGTGGTACGCGAAGCCGCCGCCCTGCAGCACCTCGATGCTGCTCCCGACGTCGCGCGTCATGCGGTGGAAGAACGTCTGGTCGTACCGCCCCGTCCGCACGTAATTCAGGAAGTTCGACACCGTGTTGGGCACGATGTCGTTGAACAGCTCGATGTCCACATCGCCGAAGTTGGTCTCGAACCGCACGACCGGCCGGGTCTGGTTCTCGAGATCGGCCAGCTCGGGCAGCGGCGTCCCCGCGAGCAGGGCGCGGGGCTCCAGGGGCTCGACGTGGGCGACGTGGCGACGGGACGAGCGATACTTCGTGCTCAAGCCAACCTCCGCTGCTGAAATAGGTGCCCCGGTTCCCCGGTCAACCCCCGGGCGGGCCGCATTCTACCGCCGCCCCGGCCCCGCCGACCGGCCGCGGAACGGCGTTTGTACGGTGCGCGTGTTCACGGTGCGCAAACCTACACTGTGCACGAATGCAGGATCGCGACTCGGACGCTCACCACCCCCGCCACGCCCTCAACGGCCACTGCCAACCCCATACGAACGGCGCGCTCGCGGGTTGCTCCCCCGCGCCTTCCGCCCGCCCGCCGGTGCGCGTCGCCGCCGTCATCCCCGGGTACAACCGTCGAGAGGACCTCGAGAAGCTCTTCAAGGACATGTCGCGCCTCGACCTGCGCGGCATCGAGCTGTGGTGCGTCCTGGTGGACAACAACTCCCCCACGCCCCTCGACACCATCAAGGTCCCTGACAACGTGCTCGTGGAGCACTACCGCCTCCCGGACAACCGGGGCGGCGCCGGCGGCTTCTCCGCCGGCATGGCCCGTGTCCTCGCCGGGCACGGCCTCAGCGCCCGCTTCGACCAGCCCGACTTCCTTTGGCTCGTCGACAGCGACGCCCGCGTCGCGCCCGGGTGCCTGCGCGAGCTCGTCCGCGTGATGCTCAAGCGCCCGGACGCCTGCGCCGCCGGCAGTGCGCTCGTCGATCCCCTCACCCGCACAACCTACGAGATCGGCGGACGCGTGAACCCGAAAAACGGGTTCTTCATCCCCGCGGCCCGGGGCGACGTGGACCACCGCCGCATCGTCCCCGCCCAGTACCTCGCCGCGTGCAGCGCGCTCGTCCGCCGAGAGGCCGTCGAGAAGACCGGCCTCATGCCGGAGATTTTCATCCACGGCGACGATGTAGAGTGGTTCCTGCAGATGACCCGCGCCACCGGCCAGAAGGTGGTCGGCGCCCCGCGCAGCATCGCGGGCCATCCTCTGTGGAACCGCAAGTTCCAGACGTGGGTTCGCTACTACGTCTCCCGCAACGCCTACGCACCCATCGACGTCATGGGCTTCGGCGCCAAAACCCGCTTCCTCCGTGCGCTCGTCGACGTCCTCCGCGCCCTCGGCCAGACCATCACGGGCATGGATGAACTGGCCGAACTCCACCTGCGGGGCCTCGAGGACGCCGCGGCGAACAAGACGGTGGGCCACCAGGTCCCCGGCGGCATGGGCCCCATCATCCAGGCGACCAAGGTCCGTCCGATGGCCGAGCTCGCGCCATTCATCAAGGAAGAGCTCGCCAAGGCCGGCGCCGGGGCAACGCTGTGGGTCCACCCGATCCTCTTCCTGCGCAGCAAGGACCTCCCCGGCTCGGGCGCACAGTACAAGGCGCTCGGCGTCACGCGCCCGCGCGACTGGCGCTACTGGAACCGCCGCAGCCTCGGCTCGCACATCAAGAGCGACCTCTTCAAGGCCGTTTTCCGCGTTTTCGCGCCCAAGGCCGCCATCGCCGTCGTCCCCACCGGCCAGCCGTCGGGCTGGTTCCGCGGGAGAACGCTCGTCCTCATGACCGCCGACGGCTTCCTTGTCCGGCGCGTCGAGACGATGGACCGCGTCCGCGTCGGTCTCAAGACCACGCTCCGCGGCCTCAAGGCCGCGGTCGCGCTCGCACGCCGCCCGCGCACGTACCACAAGCTGCCGCCCGCCCCGCCGCGGTCCGCGGCGACGTTCGCGGAGGTGAAGGCACCTATCGCGCGCCCGGCGGCGCTGGGCGCGGCGGGGTAAGGCGGTGCCGACCGGCCCCGAGCTCTCGGTTATCGTCCTGAGCTACAACCGGCGCGACGCGCTCCTGCGCACGCTCGCGCACCTCGCCGCCGACGCCGCGACAGGCCGAGCCGAGACGATCGTCGTGGACAACGCCTCCTCCGACGGGAGCGCCGACGCCGTGCGGAACGACTTCCCGGACGCGCGCGTCGTCGCCCTCCCAACCAACACCGGCGTGGCCGGGTTCAACACCGGCGCGGCGCTCGCCCGCGGCCGCTGGCTGCTGCTCCTCGATGATGATGCCTGGCCCGACGCGGGCGTCGTCGAGCGGGCGCTCGCGGCGTACGACGCCGACGGATCCGTCGGCGCAATCGCGCTCCTGCCCGTGCACCCGCGCGTACACGCCGTCGAGTGGCCGTTCGCCACGACGCCCGACGACCGCTTCCCGTTCATGGGTTGCGGCAACATCGTGCGGCGTGAAGCGTGGGACGACGCGGGCGGTTACGAGGAAGCGTTTTTCCTCTACCGCAACGATACCGACCTCGCGCTCTCGATCCTCGAGACAGGGAGGCGGGTGGTCTTTAACCCGGCGTGGCGCGTGTGGCACGACTCCCCCGTCGCCGACCGCAAGAGCGAGCGTTGGCTCCGCCTCGCGACGCGCAACTGGCTCTGGCTCTGCGCTCGGCACGGCGACGCGCCCGAGGCCGCGCTCGCTGGGGCGCTCGGCGTCGCCCGCGCCGTCGTCGCCGCGGGCCCGAGCCCCTCGCGTCTGCTCCGCGTCGCCCAAGGCGTCCTGGACAGCGTGCGGGACGAGCGCCCCCGCCGTCCGGCGCCCGCACGCGGCGCGCTCGGCCGTGTCCTCGAGAAGCGCCTCGCCCGCAAGTGAGAAGGCCCGCGCACGGGCGCGGGCCTTTGTCGTGACCGCCTCGGTCGCTTACTTGCCCTGCGCCGGCGCGTCGCTCTTGACGCGCGTGTAGGTCAGCTCCATCGCCTTGAACTCGGTGCCGTCCGTGTTGACCTCGTACATCTCGAAGACCATCGTGTCCCGGTCCGGGAACCGATCGACCATGCGCGACTTCTTCATCTCTTTGGTCATCGGGTCCATGTATTCGGAGCGCCATTCGATGCTCCCGTCGGCCTTCTTCTCGCCGGTGGAGATCATCATGTTCGTGCTGGTGCTGTCGAACCACACGCTCTCGTACTTCTTGGTCGCGTTGTTGAAGCCGTAGATACCGACGCCCTTGAAGGGGAAGCCCATCATCTCGCCGTCGTAGTCCATCTGCACGAAGCGCCCGCCCATGCCGGGCATGGCCCTGCACGCCGCCTTCGCCGTGCTCTCCTGCGCGGGCATGCCCGGCATCATGAACTTGCACTGCACGTTCCAGTCGCCCACCCGGTTGCCGACCAGCTCGGCGTGCTCTTTGCCGGGCTTGTTCGCCTGCATCCAGGCGTCCATCATGTCCGCGCCGGCCTCGTGCCCCTGCGCCTTCTCGTTGCGCTTCTCGTCGAGCTCCTTGGCCATCTGCTTCTTGGCTTCTTTCGTCTGCTCAACATTCTTGGGATCGACCGGCTTTTTCTCGTCCTGGCCCCGCGCGCCGGCGTTGAGGATGCTCACGCCCAGGGCGGCCACAAGCGACAATCCACGCAGTGTCTTCATTGCTCGTTCCTTTGAATGCGACGCCGCGTGCTCATCGAAACACCGGCCACCGGCCGGGCAAAGACGCGCGTCTGGTCGTTGACCGATTGTTGATCGGATGAGATGACCGAAAACCGTGAGAGGCCCTTTGTTCGGGTCACCGGAACCGGCAAATCATGCGCGTTCAACGGTTTTCGGACGTCGGGGCCACCCGCTCGACCACTTGCAGACCGAACGCGTCCAGCCCGGGCAGCTCGCGGTTCGAGCCCGTGATGAGCCGCAGCTTCGAGAGGCCCAAGTCCCGGAGGATCTGGCACCCAATCCCGAACTCCCTGAGCGGCACGCCCTCGGCCGCCCGCGCCACCTCGAGGGCATCCTCGCTCTTGCTCCGGATCGTCTGGAGAGTCCCCTCGAGGTCGGTTGTGGCGTTGCGCGACGCGGCGTGGCCCGTTGTGCGTAGATAGACGATCGCGCCGCGCCCGTCGCGCGCGATCATCCGCATCGCCGCGTGGAGCGTCTCCCCCGTCGGCCCGCCCGCCGATGAATCCAGATCGAGGAAGACGTCCCCGAGCAGGTTCCGCCGGTGCATCCGTACCAGCGTCGGTTTGTCGGTCGGGCGGTCGAGCCCGAGCGTGAGCGCCAGGTGCGGCAGCGGATCGACGACGCTCTCGAAGAGGACCGCGCGGAAGTCCCCCAGCCGCGTGCGCAGCGGCGTCCCCTCGCGCGGGCCCGTGCGCTTCACGAGGCTCTCGCGCGCCAGGCGGTACTCGATGATCTGCGCGACGCTGCACATCTTGAGCGTGTGCGCCGCGCAGAACTTCTCGAGGTCAGGCACGCGGGCCATCTCGCCGTCGGGCTTCATTACCTCGAGCAGCACCGCGGCCGGGTACAGCCCCGCGAGCCGGCAGAGATCGACGCTCCCCTCCGTCTGCCCCGTGCGCACCAGCACGCCGCCGTCGCGCGAGCGCAGCGGGTTCACGTGCCCGGGGCGCACGAAGTCCTCGGGGCCGTACTGCGGGTCGATCGCCATGCGGATGCACTTGGCGCGTTCCTTGGCCGACACGCCCGTCGTCCCGCCGTAGCGCGGGTGCAGGTCGATCGAGATCGTGAACGCCGTCCCGCGCACGCTCGTGTTGACGCTCCCCTGCGGGTGGAGCCGCAAACGGTCGCAGTCCGCCTCCGTCAGGCACAGGCACAGGTACCCGAGCGCGTTCTGGAGCATGAACGTCACCGCCTCGGGCGTGACGAACTGCGCGGGCAGGATGACGTCGCCCTCGTTCTCCCGGTTCTCGTCGTCCGTGAGAACGACCATCTTCCCTGCGCGCAGGTCTTCGAGTATTTCAGGGATCGGGCTGAAGGGCACGGGGTGAGCGTACGGAGGCGGGTCTTTCTTCGTAGGCCCGGCGTCCCGCCGGGCACCGGATTCCCAAGGCGACCATGACGCGGCGAGGGGGTGACGCGGTGCAGCGCTATGCCTCCCTCGCCCCGTGTCTTCACAGGGAGAGGTGCCCGCGCAGCGGGCGGTGAGAGGTCTTCTCTCGTAGCACGGGCTTCGAGCCGTATCTTGCGCGGTCGATCACCCGACCACCCGGCTCTGCCTTCTTGCAGACTGAAGACCTCTAGGTCAACGTCCGAGATGTTCCGCGCGGCGGCACCGTCGCGCGTCGATGCTCACGAACTCGTCTCAAAGCACGACACCACCAAAATGTGAAACACACCTTTGTGCTCCCCCTCAAAATAATCGTGTCGCGCCGCGGGCGTCGCGCGCATCGTCTTGAGGAAGCTCACCACATCGCGCCACGTCTCCACCGGCGCTGTGCAAACCACACGCAGCGGTCGTTCCGCAACAATCCTCAGCTCGAGATCCGTGCTACCCGCCGGGTGAGCTTCCAGCACATGCCCGCCCCTCGCTAGGAGAACTGCCGGCCGCGGCGGACCGTCGGCGACGCTTTCCAGCATGACGTAAAGCTGACCGAGTTGCATCGCAACGGCCTCGTCGGAACCGAGTGCCAGCAGGACCTCCGTGTCACCGGGGTGCTCGGGCGGAACGACATCCAGAACTGTGTCATCACAAGCGGCCACTGCGTCAGCATACGAGCGGCGTCCAGCGGCGAACACTCCAACTCCACCTTGTCACCGCGTCACCCCCTCACCGCGTCATGAAGACACTGGCCGTCGGCGCCCGGCGAGACGCCGGGCCTACCAAAACAACAACCCCGGGCTCTCACCCGGGGTCGTTCGAACTTCGATTATCCCTCGCGGCGTTACATCCCGCCGCCACCCCCACCACCGCCCGGCGCCGGCGTCGGGGTGGCCGGCTCGCCCGTTTCTTTCGGCTCCACGGCCGGTTCTTCATCGGGCAGTGGGTTCGTCGCGGCCGTCTCCAGCGCGCGCGTCGTCGCGTCCGCGACGCGCTTGGCGGGGATCACCGCCGGCGCCATCATCTGACGCATCGCCTGCTGGTTCATCCCGTCGCCCATGTCTTCTTCGTTGGGAACGACGATCGTCGTCACGCCCACGAGCTTCCCCGCCGCGTCGAACACCGGCGAGCCCATGTCCCCGTCCATGCTCCCGGCGAGCAGCAGCGGCTGGGGCTTGGTCGTCCGCCCGCTCATCCGCACCTCGTGCACCGTAGCGGCCCGGTCGAAGAACTTGCTCATCCGACCGACGATGTACAGGTAGTCGCCCACCTGCGGCTCGGCGGTCTGCTCGAAGTCCGTGAACTTGTACGCCGCGGCGGGCTTGTCGTTGGTCCGCACCCACGCGAGGTTCAATTCCGAGTCGCGGGCGATCAGCTTCGCGTCCACGCCCACCGTGTCGTCGCCCACGAGCACCTTGATGTCCGTCGGCCGGCCCGACATCCCGAACATCTTGAGCATCCCGCCCATCTCGATGTTGTTGACGAGCACGAGCCCCTCGCCGTCGAGCATCACGCCCGTCGTCTCGGTCTCCTCCTCCTGGCTCCCCATCGCCCCCTCGACCTTCATCACGAACTTCACCGTCACCAGCGACGGCGCGCCGGCCTCGGCGATCGACTTCATCATCGAGGGCGCCGCGGCCCCCTCGGCTCCGAACGAGGGCGGGCCGATCGCCAACGCGGCGGCGGCGACAAGCAGGGCGAGAGGACGGGCGTTCATTGCGATTCCTTTCTTGGGTTCGATCGACGTGACTTACTTGGTCTGCTGGGCCGCGGCCTGATCGACCACGGGCTTCCACTCCGGCTCCGCGAACTTGAACTGCGTGCGCTTGCCGCGCAGGACGACGAACGTCACGCGCTCGGGCTGGGCCTTCGCCACGGCCTCCATCGCCCTGCGCCACGAGGCGAGGTCGGTGATCGGCGCCTCGTTCACGCGCTGGATCACATCGCCCGGATAGACGCCGGCGAGCCCCGCCCACCCCGCCTGCTCCCCTCCCTCGACGAGCACGCCCTGGACGGAGTCGTCCCAGCGGTTGTCGTCGCGGTCGAAGAACGTCAATTCGCGCACCGTGATCTCGAAGTCGCGGTTCTCGTCCCGCAACGCCTCCTCGGGCGTCAGGCGCGTGCGCTCCAGCGCGACCTTGAGGTCCGCGGGCTCCCCGTCGCGGATCACCGACAACGTCGCTTCCTCGCCGATCGAGAGCGTCCGCACCTTGCGCTGGAAGAGGCCGATGTCCTGCATCCCGCGGGGCGACACCTTCTCGCCGTTGATCGCCGTCACGATGTCGCCGGTCTGGAGGCCCGCGCTCTCCGCGAGCGTCCCGGGATAGACGCGGGTCACGCGGAAGCCCAGCTGGTCCCCCAGCCCGATCTGCTTCGCGAGGTTCCGCAAGACCGGCTGCGTCGCGACGCCGATCCACGCCTTGGGCAGTTCACGCGGGGGGTCTTCCTTCTTTTCGGGCCGCGGCTTGATGAGTGTTAGGTGGTCCTTCCCGCGTCGATCAAACCGGATCGTCACGAACTCCGGCAGCGGGTCCATCGCCGCGATCTTCTTGTACTCGCTCACGAGATCGTCGAGCGTCTTGACCTCGACGTCGTTCACCGCGAGGATCACGTCGCGCGAGGTGATGGACGGCTCGGCGAGGTTCGCCGGCCCGCCCTGCCGCGCGCCGAGGACGAACGCGCCGTCGGTCCCGCCGAGCAGGTGCGCCCGGGCCATCTTCTCCGTGATCGACGACGCCGTGATGCCGAAGAGGCGCAGGGCGGTCTCGTCGCCGCGCTCCTTCAGGAGACGCTGCGTCGTCACCTTCGCGCTCCCCGTCTGGCCGTCGCGGCGGTAGGTCACGTCGATCGACGATCCGACCGGGCGCTGGGCGATCGCCCGCAGGACGACCGGGATTTCCTCGGGGAAGCGGGCGTTGATCGGCTGGCCGTCGAGCGTCAGGAGGATGTCCCCGGCCTTGATCCCCGCCTGCGCCGCCGGGCCGTCCGCATCGACGCTGTTGACCAGCACGCCCTCCTGCAGCCCGGCGCGCTTCACGCTCTTGAAGGCGACGCCGACCGTGCTCCGCGTCACCTCGCCGCTCTTGATGAGCTCCTCCGCGACGCGCCGCGCCAGGTCCGAGGGGTTCGCGAACCCCATCCCCGCGCCGCCCCGCGTGTTGACGCCCACCACCTCGCCCTTGAGGTTCACCAGCGGCCCGCCGGAGTTCCCGGGGTTGATCAGCGCATCGTGCTGGATCCAGCGGGTGAAAATGTCGGACGAAAAGTCCGCGTCGAACTCCTGGTCTGCGATGTCGTCGCCCGAGATGCTGCTGAAGACGCGCTCGGTGTTCGAGACGATGCCCAGGGTGACCGACCGCGAGAGGCCGAAGGGCGCGCCCATCGCCAGGACCGAATCACCCACGGCCAGCTCGTTCGAGTCCCCCCACACCGCCACGCCCGGCAGCGGCGCCGAGCCGAGTTCGTCCATCTTGATCCGCAGCACCGCGAGGTCCGTCAGCGGGTCCTCGCCCACGAGCGTCGCCGGCACCTCGCGCTTGTCCGAGAGCGTGACGCGGAACGACCTGCCGTCGTTCACCACGTGCTGGTTCGTCACCACCAGACCCTCGGGGGAGACGATCGTCCCGCTCCCGGTCGCCGCGTTCTTCTGCTCCTTGCCGCCCCAGTACGAGACCGTGACGACCTGGATGTTCACGAGCGCGGGGAAGACGCGGTCGCGGGCGGCGTCGATCGCCTCGTGCACCGCCTCGGAGACCTGCCGCCCCTGGTCGGGCGTGGCGGTCTGCGCCTTCTCCTGCCCCGCCGCCGCGGCATGCTTCTTGAGCTCGGCGTCGAGCCGCTCTCGGATCGGCGCGGCGATCTTCTCGTGGAGGCCGGGCTCCGCGTTCTTCGCTTCGCTCTGCCCGAAGGCCGCCGAGGCCAGCACCGCGAGCGCAAGCCCGGCGCCGAGGGTCCGGGTCCGTCCGTGTCCGATCTGCTGCATCATGGATCCCTGAGCAACTCGCACCGCCCTCCCTACCGCCGCCGCGTGTCGGACGACAAAGCCCGGAGGAAGGTGCGTATCATGGTGTACGGGGCCGCGAGGCCCGTGTGTTTGGGGATTGGTGTAACGGTAGCACGAGTGACTCTGACTCACTTAGTCTAGGTTCGAATCCTAGATCCCCAATTGAAGAACGCATCCGCGGCCGAGGCCGCACGACCCGCCGGGGACGGCGGGTTTTTTCGTGGAAGGGGGCCGTCGTGCGACCGCCGCGGCGGGGGCGATGGGCGTCCGAGTTCAGCACAGAGCCGCAGAGCCAGAGAGACGGATCGAGAAGAGAGAACTGATTGGTTTGCAGAGCGGATCGCGAGGAGAGGAACGCCCGCGGCGTCCGCGCGTCAACCCCTACTCCTCTCATCGATCTCTGTGCTCTCTGTGTCTCTGTGCTGAATCGACGTCCCGGCGCCCGCGCCCCCAACGCCCGGTCCGCTGATGCGCGCCTCGGCCGGTTTTGCGCCCGCGGACGCTCCGTTCGGACGGACGGAAGCCGTCTTCGTACCGACGAACGGAGCGTTCGTGCCCACGGAAAGAGTTTTCGTCCCCGCGGAAGGAGTTTTCGTGGGCACGAAAGGAGTTTTCGTGCCAAGCAAAGCTCCTTTCGTGCCCGCCAAAGGAGTTTTCGTGCCAAGCAAAGCTCCTTTGGCGGCCGTCAACGCTCCGTTGACGGACGGCATCGCCCCGATGTCGCCCGGCATCGCCCCGATGTCGGCCGTCAAAGCGGCGTTGCCGGGCGGAATTTCCGTGATGTCCCCGGGATTCTCGGGCCCGGCTGAAGCCGGTGCGGCGACGGGCCGATCATGCGCGGGGGACGTGCGCACCTGCATGCCGATTTGCCACAGAGGCACAGAGACACAGAGAAGAGGAAGAGGGGGTCGGGGTTGACGCACGGGAGCCGTTGGCCACCCGGAGCGTCCCTGCCTCTTCTTCTAACCAAGTCATTCTCTTCGCTCAGTTCTTCTCTGTGCCTCTGTGTCTCTGTGGTGAACGCTTCTCTTCCTCTTCCCCAACGCACCACGCACAACGCACCACGCACCTCCTAACCTCCGCCGCGTGAGCGACCGCCCGAACGCCTTCACATCGCCCGCGACGTGGCTCCGCCGCCTGCTGGTCGTGCAGGAGTCCGGCCTCGCCCTCGTGATCCTCCTCTTCTGCGTCGCCCTCGCGTTGCTCTCGGGGACCGCCGCGACCCTCGACTTCCGCAAGGTCCCCGCGGGCGCGACCGTCACCGAGACGGACGCGGCGATCACTGTCGTGCACGACGGCGAGACGAAGGTCTACTCCAAGCAGGGCGTGGGGACGATGCCCGGCGCCGGCGACGGCTCCTCCCTCGTTGCCCGGAGCATCCGGCCGATCATTGCGCCCGCGCGCACCGGCTGGGAGCTGCGGGGCGCGGGCGACGACCAGTCGCTGCGCCGCACCCGCCTGCGGAACACCTTCCTCAACCTCGAGAACCTCATGGAGGTTCTCGTCAACTCGTCGTTTATCGCCGTCCTCGCCGTCGGCGTGACGTGCGTCATCACGCTCGGCGGTATCGACCTCTCCATCGGCTCCACCTACGCCCTCGCGGCGATCTTCGGGGCGATCGCGCTCCGCTATCCATTCTCCGAGGGCTTCCCGCAAGCGACGCTCGGGGGCGGGCAAGCCCTCTGGTGGGGTGTGCTCGCGCTGGGAGCGCTCATGCTCGTCGGCGGCAACGCCCTCAAGGGCATGCGCTTCACCCACGACGCGGACGCGGGCGTCGCGGTGCGCACCAGCCCGGGCGTGCTGATCTGGGTCGGGCTGGGCCTGCTCATCGCCGCGGGGTGGCAGTTCATGGACGCGATGCAAGCCGTCGGCTCGCGCGTCCAGTCGGGCGAACTCCCGCGCTCGCCCTTGCCTGGGATCAGCGGCGTGATGCTCGCGCTAATCGTCTGCGGCCTTGTCGGGGGCGTCTGCGGGTGGATCAACGGCGCGCTCATCGTCGGCCTGCGCGTCCATCCGTTCATCATCACGCTCGGCACGATGGCGGCGTACCGGGGCCTCACCGCCCTGCCGACCAACGCCCAGTCGGTGGGCTACCTGGCCGATCCGTCGCCCAACGGCCCCTCCCCCGCGGGCTTCCAGGACATCATCAAGTTCACGTTCCTGGGCGTCACGCCCGTGCCCGTGCTGGTGATGATCCTTGTGTGTCTGCTCGGCGTCTTCTTCCTGACGCAGACGGTCCTGGGCCGGCGCGTCTTCGCCATCGGCGGCAACGAGACGGCCGCGGCCTACGCCGGCATCCCCGTCGGGCGCGTCAAGACGATCACTTACACGATCATGGGCGCCCTCGCGGGCGTCGCGGCGTTCCTCTACCTCGGCTACTTCGGGGGCGCGGAGCCCGCGGCGGGCACGGGGTACGAGCTGAAGGCCATCGCCGCGGCGGTCATCGGCGGCGCGTCGCTCTCGGGCGGCCGCGGCAGCGCGCTGGGGGCCGTGCTGGGCGCGATCCTCGTCCAGCTCATCGACAACGGCATGGTCATGCTCCGCATCGACCAGAGCTACAACAACATCGTTCTCGGCGGCGCGATCATCGCGGCGGTCGTCCTCGACCAGCTCAAGTCCCGGCTCGTGCCGACGGGCAGGTGATCTGCCGTAGGCCCGACGTCCCGCCGGACACCGGGCACCCAGCGCATCCGTGACGCGGTGACAGGGTGAGGGGGTGACGCGGTGAGAAGAGCCGTTGCCCTCCCTCTCCCCGTTCTGCGAACGGGGAGAGGTGGCGGCGTCTTCGCCGCCGGTGAGGGGGCTTCTCTTCTTGGGGGCGGGGCCTTTCAGGCCCCGCGGGGGCTGAAAGCCCCCGCCCCGACAAGCGGCGCTCGTTCGCTCGCCCGCTTCGCCTCCGCTCAACCCCCGATCGCTTTCTCGAGCCTTCCCGCTACCGCTTCGAGCAAGACCCGCGCCTCTTCCGGCGTCACGCCGCGCTTGTGCACGACCGCCGCCGTCTTCACCTCGCCCCCGCACCGGTCGAGCAAGGCGAATGCATTCTCGCGCCCGAGCCCGGTGAGCTGGCTCACGATCCGCGCCGCCCGGTCGCGCAGCTTGTCGTTCGTCGCCCGCACGTCCACCATCAGGTTCTCGTAGACCTTCCCGGCGCGGATCATCAGCGTCGTCGAGATCGTGTTGAGCGCCATCTTCGTCGCCGTGCCCGCCTTCAGGCGCGTGCTCCCTGCGATCACCTCCGGTCCCGTCTTGATCGCGATCACGTGGTCCGCGCTCGCGGGTCTCTCGACGCTCGTGCACGTCAGCAGCGCCGTCAGCGGCCGCTTCTCCGCCGTTCGATCTTTCTGCTTGCAGAAGTCCAGCGCGCCCAGCGCGTACGGCGTGGTTCCCCCCGCCGCGATCGCGATCACGCTGTCGTTCGACGTGAGATCGAGGGCCTCGAGTTCCTTCCACGCGCCCTTGGGGTCGTCCTCGGCCCCTTCGCTGCTCTTGCGCAACGCGCCGTCGCCCCCCGCGATGACGCCGACGACGCGCGTCGGCGGCACGCAGAACGTCGGCGGCGCCTCGCTCGCGTCGAGCACGCCCAGCCTGCCGCTCGTCCCCGCGCCCACGTAGACCAGCCGCCCGCCCGCGACGAACCCCGGCTCCGCCGCCTCGATGAAGGCCGTCAGCCGCGCCTTCGCCCGCTTGAGGGCCAGCAGCACCTGGCGGTCCTCCCCCTGCATCAGCTCGACGACCTCGGCCGCCGTCAGCGCGTGCAGCCCGCGCGTCCGCGGGTTCCGCTTCTCGGTGTCAACGTGCGCACGGTCGGGGGGCGTCGGCATGGCGCATTGTGGCCCGCGTTCACGCGTCGTTCCACCGCAAGCCGCACGGCAGTTGCTCGAACGCGAACTCGAGATGAACGACCCGCCGGCGCGACGGCTCGCGCGACTTCTTCGACGCGTGCAGGATCAGAGGGCGCATCAGCACCGCATCCCCGCGGCGCACAACCAACTCAGCTTTCGCCGGATGCCTGTCCCACGCCTCGGCGCTCACTTCTTCCTCTGTCATCATGGACATGTGCGATCCCGGGATCGCGAGCAGCGCCCCGTTCTCCGGCCCGCAGTCGTCGAGGTGGAGACGCACGGTCAGCATCCGCGCCAAAACCTCCGCCGGCGGCTGCACGTGGTGCACGCCGTGCTTGACGGACCACGGCCCGAAGCCCGGCGCTTCAAGCCGCTCGCGCACCGCGATCGTCTTGTCCTGGTGCCACGGCACATCCCAGTTCGCGTCAGGCCGTTTATCGAACAGAATCGCCCGTGCGACGAACGCGCCCGGGCCCAGCACCGGCTCGACCAGCGCCCGCACGCCCGCGTGCCGCTCGAGGGCCGCGAACGCCGGCGCCGCCTTGAACAACCCGCGAACGCCCGCTAGTCCACCAGATGCCGCGAACGCCGCATCGGCGGCCTCGGCATAACGCACAACTTCGGCCTCGGTCAGCACGCCCGTCGCGGTCGCGAAGCCGATGTCATTCAGAAGCTTCGTCAGCACCGTTCGCGGATTCTACCGGCGGACTCGCTGCCCTCAGCTAGTCGCGGAAGTCGTGTTTTCACACTTGATTGAAAGTTCTGAACACTCCGGATACACTCCCCCGTGCACGGGCCCCGCACCATCGTGATCGCCGGCGGCAGCGGATTCCTCGGCATCGGCCTCGCGCGTCACCTCGCCGACACCGGCGCCCGCGTCGTCATCCTCTCCCGCCGCCCGCCCGCGTCCGGCCCGTGGGAGCATGCGCGGTGGGACGGCCGCACCGTCGGCCCCTGGGCTTCCACCCTCGACAACGCCGCGGCTCTCATCAACCTCGCCGGCCGCAGCGTCGATTGCGTCAAGACGCCGGACAACCGCGACGAGATCCTGCGCTCGCGCGTCGAATCAACACTGGCGCTCGGCGCCGCGGTGCGAATGCTCGCCTCACCGCCGCCCGTCTGGATCCAGATGAGCACGGCGCACATCTACGGCGACCCGCCCCGCGTCCTCTGCGACGAGTCCTCCCCCACCGGCCTCGACCTCGCGCCGGACGTGGGCCGCGCGTGGGAAGAAGCCTTCGCCAAGTCCATCCTCCCGTCGCAACACGGCGTCGTTCTCCGCACGAGTTTTGTCGTCGGCCCACGCAACCCCGGCGGCGCGGGCGCGCTCGGCCGGCTCCGTCTCCTCGCCCGCGCGGGGCTCGGCGGGCGCGTCGGCTCCGGCCAGCAAGGCTTCAGTTGGCTGCACGCGCGGGACTTCCACCGCATCATCGACCGCGCGCTCGCCGATGAAACCACGCGCGGCGTCTACATCGCGTCGTCGCCGTCGCCCGTGTCGCAGCGCGACTTCATGCGCTCGCTCCGCGCTGTCGCGGGCGGCCTCGGCGCCCTCGGCCTCGCGCTCCCCGCGCCCGCCTGGCTGGTGCGCCTCGGCGCGCCGCTCCTGCTGCGCACCGACCCCGAACTCGCTCTCTACGGCCGCTACGTCACGCCGCGGCGTCTTCTCAACGAAGGTTTCAGCTTCGAATACCCGGACCTCGCGCCCGCGCTCGCATCAATCTTCGGGCCGCGTTGACCGTGCGAGCGTCACTCCGCCTCGCGCTTCGTGTACTCGAACGCCTGCACGCTCTTCCACGCCTTCCCGTTCTCCGAGACCTCGACGCGCTCGGAGACGCCGCCCTCGCTCGGTGTGTACGTGAAGCGCACCCACGGCCCCTCGCCCGCCGCGGAGACCTCGCGCCCCTCGAACCGCACGCCCGCCGGCTCGATCGCCTTGCCCACGAGCCGCAGCGTCGTCCCCACCGCGTCCGCGCTTGTCCAATGCCATCTCCGGTCCTGCGCGTTGGGCACCAGCATCCCGTCCCACTTCGAGTTGGTCTGCGTGGTGATCGTCGAGTGGATCACGAAGCTCCCGTCGCGGGGGCGCTCCAGCGAGATCCGCCGCGTCGAGCCCGGCGCCTCCCACTCCCCGACGAGAAAGTCCATCTGCTCGCGCAGCGTCGGCCGCGTGCCGATTCCTTCGACAAGCTTCTTGAACCGCTCGTCGTCGCGAAGCGAGTCCAGGTCCGTGTCCTTCGCGATCTGTCCCGTGTCCTTGAACCCCGCGTCGATCGCCCGCTCCAGCCACACCAGCGCCTCGTCCTTGCGCCCCAGCAGCGCGTTCGCGCACGCCGCGTTGTACAGCGCATCGATCCGGATCGCCGGGTGATGGATCTGCGCGCCCAGCAGATGGTGCTTCAGCGCCTCCTCGTGCTTGCCGGTGACGTGCAGCGCGTACCCGAGCCGGAAGTGCAGCAGCCGCATCGTCGCGCCCTTCGCCAGCGCCCGCTCGTAGGCCCCGATCGCCTCCTCCCACTTCTCCTCGTGGAAGGCCGTCTCGCCCGCCTCAAAGTCCGCGGCGAACGCCGGCGGCTGCGGCGCAACGGCCGCCGGCCGCGCCGGCTCCTGCTGCGAACGCGCCGCGGGCGACGACGCCAGCACGGCCCCGGCCAGAATCAAGGACACTCGGCGCATGCAACACCTCCGCGCGGCGTGAGCCGCCCACGAAGAGATGCGCCCGGCGGCCGAATCCGTCAGTCCGTGCCGGCCCGCCTATCTCCCGGTCGCCAGCACGATCTTGTTCCCTTCTGAATCCTGCATGATCGCGAATGTGCCCCACGGGGCCTTCTCCGGCGGCTGCTCGAAGACCACGCCCTTCTTCGTCAGCTCCTCGTACGTCTTCTCGACGTCATCGCACTCCCACGACGTGTTCGCGAACGTGCCGACCCGGTCCTCCTGACCGTCCGGCGTGAAAAGCGCGACGCCCGTCTCGCCCCTGGGCGGCTTCACCTCGATCCAGCGCCTGCCCGGCCCCATCGGCTGGTCCGTCACCAGCGTGAACCCGAGCGTGTTGAGATAAAAGTCCAGCGCGCGGTCCTGGTCGCGCACGCAGATCCCGACGAACTTGATCTTCCGGATCATGGCGGTCCTCCTCGACGAACACCATACCGCGAAGGCCGCGTGTGTCGAGCCCTTCGGCGCGATTCAGCCCCAAGTCGCGCCCGCCGCCACTATACCGAAGTGTGGTATAGTCCCGCATGGAGCAGGTGAGCCTTGACGCCTTCGTCCTCGACGCCTTGATGCCCGACCTGATCGGCCACGACCGCCGCCCCGCGTCCCTCGTCGTCTACCTCCACCTGTACCGCCGCGGGGCGAAGTCCGGCTGGGCCGTGCGCGCCAGCCACCAGGCGATCGCCGACGCCACCGGGCTCTCCCGCAGCGCCGTCCAGAGCGCGCTCGCGCACCTCCACCGCCGCCAGCTGGTGACCACGACCCGCGCAAACCCCACCGCCGTGCCCAACCACCGCGTCCTGCGCCCGTGGCAGCGCTTGTCGCGGTCACACGGTGGGTAAAGTCGTCGAAGATGCGGCAGGGTTTTCACACCACGCTCACCCTCTGGTCCCTCCGCGAGGCCGTCCAGCGCGCGATCCACACCCTCGTCGTCGCGCGTCTGCCCACGCACCGCGCGATGCCCGCACTCATCCGCCTCTGCGAGGAGATCTCGCCCGGCCCGTGGTGGCGCGACATCGCCGCGATCGACTGGAAACGCGGGGCGGCACACTCTCTCCGCGCCGCGAACCGCGCGATCACGCCGAAGGCCGTCACCGCATCCATCGGCGCGCTCTGGTTCGGCACTCCCGATGTACCCGGCCACGAGCCCGTGATCGCCGTCCGGGGCCTGCGCGACTTCACGCCGAACTCCGCCGCGCACGCGTACGGCTCCCGTCCGCTCCCGCTGGGGAAGCGCGAGCTCTCTCTCCCCGCCGAACCGATCGAGCATCTCGAAGCGCTCGTCAACGCCCGTCTCAGAAGGTCCGGCGAGACATTCTCGCAGGAAGACGACGCCGCGATCTACGCGGTGGCCTTCGGCTACACCTGCTTTGTCGCCGCGGAGACCGCGCTCGCGATCTCGCCCAAGCTCTCGCGGCGGAGAACCCCGTTGGGCGTCATGGCCGGCCCGGCGTCGGACACCGGCGATGTTCTCGGCGTGATCGAACGCGGCGCGTGGCGCCCCTCGCCGCAGGGTTGGTATCCGTCGCTCGACCCGGAATGTCGCGAATTGTGATCGCGGCCGCGAATCGAAAGCGCCGGACAGAACGTCGTCACAGAGCGGAGGAGCACGCATGGGCATGGTCTGCGAGATGCACGCGGTGAGCGAGAGCACGATCGAGGAACTCATCCAGGACCCCTCGGGTCTCGAGTCGCTGCTCGCGGGAATGATCAACGAGGACGACGGCGAGCTCACCGACGAGGGCCTGTCGTTCGACCTCGATAAGAGCTGGCACGCCATCCACTTCCTGCTCACCGGCTCGACCGAGGAGGGCGAATGGCCCGAGGCGTTCATGCTCGTCGGCGGGCGGCCGATCGGCGACGAGGAGTACGGCTACACCATCCCGCGCGCCTTCTCCGCCGCAGAAGTACGGGCGATCGCCGACGCGCTCGAAGCCGTTCCTGTCGAAGACTTTGCCTCACGCTTCGACGCACGGAAACTCTCCGAAGCGGATGTGTACCCAGGCATCTGGGACGAACCCGAGCACGACCTCGAAGAGAGCCGCGAGTACGTCGTGACCTACTACGACCAGCTCCGTCAGTTCCTCGGCACGATCGCCCACAAGGGCATGAGCATGGTGCTGCTCATCACTTGAGCCGACCGCCGCGTGCGGAAGTCGTGCTCCCTACGATCCACCGTTCGCTCGGGGCGCGGCGGGTCTTCCGCCGCTGAGATGAACCCGTTGAACCTGATCCGGTTCGCACCGGCGGAGGGAAGCGATCTTGCGTGGCAGCATCGTCGTCTCTGACGATCTTCATACAACTCTTTCGTTCGTGCCGCAATTCGGCGCCTGCGTTGTCAATCTGGACGACGCCCGCTATCTCAAAGCGCGCAGTCCCGACGGCATCACCGTCGCACGCGCATTCAAGGGGATGTGCCATCAGCTGGAATGGAGCTGCGCGGTTCTTTCACGCCGGGTAGCGCCGGTTCATAGCACAACGCTTCCCTCGCGGAAAGTTGCCTATGCCGCGCTCATCCGCGAGGTGAAGCAACTCGAAGCGATCTTGCATCGCGCCAACGCCTCGTTCTGGAAGCAGTACCTGCCGATCCGGTCAACGGACGGCCCGGACATCCTCGCGCTCCGCGCGGACTGTGTGCACGATTGGACCGCTGTCCGCCTGCAGGTGTACCAGTACCACATCCGCCGCGCGTTTTACAGCTTCGACCGCGAGAGCGGCATTCTTTTTCCCGGAGGCTCGCGCCATTGGGTCAAGCTCCATGACGAGAGTTTCTTGAGCATTCTGTTCCCACTCTGGCCCAAAGCAAAACGAGCACGACAATGAACACTCCTCCCCGCCTCCTCCCGCCCCTCAACGGCGCGCGCAACCCCGGCACCACCCCCGCCGTCACCACGCCCGGCTCCTTCGCCCTCGCGCCCGACGTCGGCGGCCCGCTCATGTTCGCCAGCCCCGACACGCCCGGCATGCCCGCGCCCAGCGACAAGACCGCGTGGGACTTTCTGCCGGACGGCTGGAGCGTCCAGCGGTGGCAAAGTGGCGAAGTGACAAAGTGGCAAAGTGCACAAACCGCAAACCACTCTGCCACTTTGCCACTCGGCCACTCTGCCACTTCTTTCCATTCCGCCCGCGGCGACCTCTTCCGCGTCACCTACCCGTCCTCCTTCACGCCCATCACCCAGCTCGAGCACGCGCGCCTCGGCATCGTCACGCCGCAGATGCGCCGCGTCGCCGAGCGCGAGCCTCACTTCGAGACCCTCTTCCCCGGCAAAGCCGCCGAGGCCGTGCGCGACGAGGTCGCCGCGGGGCGCATGGTCATCCCCGCCAACATCAACCACCTCAAGCACAACCTCGACCCCATGTGCATCGGCCGCGCCTCGCGCACCAAGGTCAACGCCAACATGGGCGCGTCGCCTGTCTCCTCCGGCACCGACGAGGAAGTCGAGAAGCTCAAGTGGGCCGAGCGCTGGGGCGCCGACACGGTGATGGACCTCTCCACCGGCGGCGACCTCGACGCCTGCCGCGACGCGATCATCCGCAACAGCACCGTCCCCATCGGCACCGTGCCGATCTACTCGATGATCATCGGGAAGAAGATCGAGGAGCTCGACTGGCCCACCATCGAGGCCTCGCTCCACCACCAGGCGCGCCAGGGCGTCGATTACTTCACGATCCACGCCGGCGTCCGCCGCGCCCACCTCAAGCACGTCAAGAACCGCCTCATCGGCATCGTCAGCCGGGGCGGCTCCCTCCTCGCCAAGTGGATGCTCGTCCACAACCAGGAGAACATCATGTACACCCGCTGGGAGGAGATCTGCGGCATCCTCCGGCAATACGACGTGACGTTCTCGATCGGCGACGGCCTGCGCCCCGGCGGCCTCGCCGACGCCACCGACGCGGCACAGATCGCCGAGCTCGAGACCCTCGGCGAACTCACCGAGCGCGCCTGGCGCAAGGGCGTGCAGGTGATGATCGAGGGCCCCGGCCACGTCCCCTTCGACCAGATCGAGTGGAACGCCAAGGTCCAGCGCACGCTCTGCCACGGCGCGCCCTTCTACGTCCTGGGGCCCCTGGTCACGGACATGTTCCCCGGCTACGACCACATCACGAGCTGCATCGGCGCGACGGCCATGGCCTACCACGGCGCCGCGATGCTCTGCTACGTCACGCCCAAGGAGCACCTGGGCCTGCCCAAGAAGGACGACGTCAAGCAGGGGTGCATCGCGTACAAGATCGCGGCACACGCCGCGGACGTGGCGCTGGGCATCCCCGGCACGCGCGACCGCGACGACGAGCTGACCAAGGCCCGCGCCGCCCTCAACTGGGAGAAGCACTTCGAGCTCTCCTTCGACCCCGACACCGCCCGCGCCTACCACGACGAGGACCTCGACGTGGACACGGACTTCTGCGCCATGTGCGGCCACGACTGGTGCAGCGTCCGCATCAGCAAGGAGATCCAGGAGTTCGCGAGCGGCAAGGCCGAGGGCTTTGAGCGCGTGGGCGCCAACGGCCGCGCCGGCGCGCCCGTCAAGTCCGCCGCGCTCACGCCCGAGCAGCAGGAAATCCTCGCCAAACGCGGCGTCCTTTCACTCGATGAAATCCACAAGCTCGCGAGCAAGACGAAGAAGGCCATGACTGGCAGAGTGGCAGAGAGGCAAAGTGGCAAAGCGACCGACGCCGCGTCTTCACACTCTGCCACTTCGCCACTTGACCACTCCGCCACCTCGGCGAAGCTCTCCTGCCACTCCGACTACGTTGACCCCGACACCGCCAAGCAGCTCCAGGAACAACGCACCGCCGTCGTCCAGCTCGACGTCCGCCCCGCACTCGGCATCGCGAAAGAGGACCGGGTGGTGTGAGTGATTCATAAGGCCAGCACTGCGCTCCGCAGAACGCAGAGCTGAGACCGGTGTTTTCTGTGCTCGCTGGATTGGTCTCCGATTCGCAAGCGACAGGTTTTCATTGGCGAGTGCTGCGGTACTGTCCGCCGAATCGCCGAACTGGGTGCTGATCGCTACCCTGTGCACCATGCTCACGCGCCACGCTGTTCATCTAGCAGACGCAAGGAACTTGTCATTCATTCCGAGCGAGAGCACGCATCTCGTGGTCACCTCGCCCCCATATGGCGCGCTCATTCACTACTCAGACGGACCCAACCAGCTCGGCTCGATTCAGTCGTACGAGCTTTTCCTTGACGAACTCGACAAGGTATGGGCCGAGTGCTTCCGCATCCTGGTGCCGGGCGGACGCGTGGCGTGTGTGGTCGGAGATATTTGCCTATCCCGGAAACGCGCTGGCCGTCACCACGTGCTCCCGCTCTCGGCCGACATTCAGGTACGTTCCCGTCGCATCGGCTTCGACAACTTGACACCGATTCGGTGGATGAAAGTTGCAAACATCAAGCTCGAGGCTTCAACATCGAGCGTGTTTCTAGGCAAGCCGAATCTACCAAACGGCGTTGTCAAGAACGATGTCGAGAGCATCCTCTTCCTCCGCAAGCCGGGCGGGTACCGAAAGCCGACGGCTGCGCAGGAAAAAGCGAGCTTTATCCCGACCGACGATTACCGCAGGTGGTTTGCGTCGGCGTGGACAGATGTCAAAGGTCAAATCCGACGGGACCATCCGGCGCCTTATCCGGTCGAGATTCCCCGACGACTCATCCGCATGTTCAGCTTTGTCGGCGACACCGTCGTAGACCCATTCGCAGGAACCGGCACGACGGCACTCGCCGCAATGGAATGCGGCCGCAATTCCGTGTCAGTAGAAATCGAAGCCAAGTACGTCAAGCTCATCCAGAACCGGCTGGACGCCGCACCTCTAGCCTCGACCGTGGACTACTACTTGGCGCAGCCGCTGAAAACGCCTGCAGTGGCGCGGAGGGCGTGAGTGCACTACAAGCTGCTTCAAGCGTTTAGAGAAGTGTTTGACGGACAGAAGTACATGCACCGGCAGTCGCATTTGGGCGACCATGTAGCTTCGTTTCTATACGAGGACCTCGTGGACCTTGGTCGCTCGACGAAACTGGTGTCCAGAGTCCAAACGGGCCGGGCAGCCGTCAATGCGGCAAACATCACTGTGGGGAAGAAAGGTCGTCGCGGCGACGGAACTTTCGGCGAGGTAGTCCCTGGCGTTCAAGCCATCGCAGTACCCGGCTTTCTCGTGCCGCGTGGACGGATTGCGGCGGTCGAGATCGGTGCGGAAACCAAGATTCTTGCAAAGGCGATGATCAAGCAGATCGACCGTGTCATTGGTGACCTCGGCCGGCAAGTGAAGCAGTTTCGCGCGAATAGCCCACGTTCCATTTGCGTCGCAATCGTTGGCGTAAATTGGGCTCCTCACTGTGTTTCGTTCGAGGGTACCCGGGAGTATCCGACGGACGGCAAAAAGTTCAAGCATCCGATTCAAGAGGCGGCAGATGCCGAGGACCGGCTGAACCGACACGTGCGCAGCGCGTTCAATGAATTTCTCGTTCTACGTTTCAGCGCGTCGAATCAACCCCCGTTTCCATTCCAGTGGAAGGATGAAGCAGAAACCAAGGTTGAGTACGCTGCTGCTCTAGCGAGGATTTCGGCGGAGTACGACGCCAGATTTTAGCCTACGGACCTACTCACAGGCGTTTAGCCACCCTTCAGCAAGTGTCTGCGCAAGTACCTTGGCACGAGCGATCGGAACCTGCCAATCACCCATGTGACAACCACGCCCGCGCAACTCCCCCCGTGCCAGTTCTGCGGATACGACATGAACGGCGTGGACGGCGCGTGCCCGGAGTGCGGCCGCCCCGTCTACCGCTTCACCGACCGCGCGCGAGAAGTCGTCGCCCTCGCGAACCAGCACGCTATCTCGTTGCTGAGCCACCGCGGCTTGTCCCCCGTGGTTGCGCGGCGCGCCGCGCATTGGAGCTCGTGGCTTCGGCCGCTTCCACGATCCATGCTCCGTCCGCGGCACGTCCTCGCGGCCCTGGCACGCGGCCCGCACGGGCTCGGCTACAACGCGCTTCTGTTCTGCCGGGTCTACCCCGCCGCGGTCGCCGATCGCGTCGACCTCACGAGCGTGCACCCGCTCAAGCAGCCGCTCATCCCCGAGGCCAAGCTCCCCGTCAACAGCGCGTTCCGCGCGATGGTCAATCACGCGATCGAAGCCTCCTTCGCTCTCGGCCACACGTGGGTCGGCACGGAGCACCTCCTGCTCGCGCTGATCGCCTCCCCGGAACGATTCGTGCGCCGGGAACTTGCCGCCGCGGGCGTGACGCGCGAGGCGGTCTGTGAGTACATCCGCCGGAACGCCGAGGCGATCGAGCAGGAAGCCACGGCCGCCAACGATCAGAACCTCTCCGAGAGCAACCGCGCCCCGACACCCGAATCGCAAGGCTGATCCCATGCACCCCCTCCCTCCCCAAGCCCAGATCTTCCAGATGGTCACCGGCTTCGCCGTCAGCCAGGCGATCTTCGTCGCCGCGAGGCTGAACATCGCGGAGCTCCTCGCCCCGGGGCCGATGCCCGTCGAGCAGCTCGCGGGCAAGACCAATGCGCACGCCGATTCCCTCTACCGCGTGCTGCGCGCCTTGGCGAGCGTCGGCGTCTTCACCGAGGTCTCGCCCCGCGTGTTCGCCAACACGCCCCTGAGCGATTGCCTCCGCCCCGGCGTCCCCGGCTCGCAGCACGCGGGCGCCCTCATGATCGCCGACCACTGCTACCCCGCCTTCGGCGAGCTCCTCCACTCCGTCCGCACCGGGCAGGCCGGCTTCGACAAGCACTTCGGCGAGCCCCTCTTCGACCACCTCGCCAAGCACCCGGAGGAGGGCAAGCTCTTCGACCAGGCGATGACCTCCGTTCACGGCGCGGAGACGCCGGCGATGATCGAGGCCTACGACTTCAACGCCTTCAGGACGATCGTGGACGTCGGCGGCGGCAACGGCTCGACGCTCCTCGAGATCCTCCGCGCCGCGCCGTGCGCCAAGGGCGTCGTCTTCGACCTCCCCGGCGTCGTCGAGCGCACCGCGCCGATCATCGCCGCGGCGGGCCTCTCCCACCGCTGCACCGCGCGGGGCGGGAGCTTCTTCGAGGCCGTCCCCGCCGGCGCCGACGCCTACCTCCTCCGCCACATCATCCACGACTGGGACGACGCCAAGAGCGCCCAGATCCTGCGTCGCTGCCGCGAGGCCGCCGCGCCGGGCGCGAAGGTGCTCGTCGTCGAGAGCGTCATCCCGCCGGGCGACGAGTTCCACCCCGGCAAGTGGCTCGACCTCGTGATGCTCGCCGTGCCCGCCGGACGCGAGCGCACCGCGGCGGAGTACGAGAAGCTCCTCGCCGCCGCGGGGCTCAAGATGAGCCGCATCGTGCCGACGAAGTCGCCGGTGAGTGTGATCGAGGCGGTGGTGGCGTAAGCACAGCGAGCTTGATATGAGCGACGGAACCTACACGAGCATCCGCAATGAGTGGCCGATGATCTGTCGCATCGGCGGTTGGCTCATGCTCTCCTTCGATGTGCCGCTCAACAAGGACGTACGCGTTGATTGGATCAAAGCGCGCGATTGGCTCATCGCCGAGTACGGCGCGACGTTCAGCAAGGCGTGGATGTGCCCTGTCAGCGGCGTTTGGACCGCCGACTTCACGTGCCGGACCTCGGCGGGCGACGCCAACGCGCAGCTCTACGCGGACGACTTCCCCGACGAACTGAACGTCCGAGTGAAGGACCCATCAAGCGAGCACCTGATCCACGACGTCGCCGCGAAATTACTCGCGACGCGCCCCGACCTCGGCGACATGAAGTCGATGGACGTGCGCACGTTTGGCGTGTGGATGAAGTCGCTCGGCGGTCTCGAGGACTTGAAGCGAGAGAAGAACGGACAGTGATGACCTGAAAGGGCTTCCGGATTGGGACAACGCGCGGGGTCGGTGGTCTAGGCGCGAGCCCGGAGCGGTTGAGGGCGCTGACGGAGAGGCGCAGCGCATCCGCCTAGCCGGCGTGGGGGATTGGCGTCGGACGTGCGGAACCCGCCCCGCCCTCGGTGCAACTTGAGCGGCTTCTCACACCACCGGCACGCGCGCGGACGTAGAGTTCTCCTTTGTTCCCGGAGTCATGATGCCCAGAATCACGCCGCTGCCGCCGGACCAGGCCCCACCCGATGCGCGCGCCGTGTACGAAGACTTTTATCAGCGCATGGGGTTCCCCGCGCCGCCCAACTTCATCCTCACGCAGGGGCACGCCCCCGCCGTCGCTCGGGGCACATGGGGGA
This sequence comes from Phycisphaerales bacterium, assembly GCA_035628115.1. Taxonomy (GTDB): domain Bacteria; phylum Planctomycetota; class Phycisphaerae; order Phycisphaerales; family UBA1924; genus BJHL01. The sequence continues at coordinate 201,085 of DASPKL010000015.1, forward strand.
TCGTGAGCAACGTGCTCGTGGGCGGCAAGTTGTCGCGCGGCCTGAAGGAGATGATCTTCGTCGCGGTGTCCCATGCCCGCGGCTGCCGCTACTGCGAGGCGGCGCACATCGCCTGCTGCCGCATGTTCGGCGTGAACGTGCACATGATCGAGAGTCTGGTGAAGGACCCCGCGATGTTGCCGGACGACATGACGCGCGACGCGGTGCTCTTCGCGGTGAAGTGCGCCCAGCGCCCGGCGGACCTCACCGACGAGGACTTTCAGTCGCTGCGTCGCCACGGCTTCGACGAACCGAAGATCCTCGAGGTCATCGCGATGGCCGGGCTCGCCGTGTACGCCAACATCATGGCCGATGCAACCGCGATGCAGCCCGACTCGATGTTCGACCGGCTGTAGCGCGCCGCCCCGGCGGGCCGTTGCGTAACAGCGGGCTGAAGAGCTACTGAAGTTTGATTTATCTGGAACGCCGGACGCTTCCGGGCGGTGGCGCGGCCGCGCCGACGCTGTAAGATGCCGCCGTGCGCCTGCGCCGCAGGCACCATGAACGGAGCGCACCGGAGGAGCACCGCATGACCGCCGCGACAAAACCCATCCGCCTCGCGGGCCGAACGCTCGGCAGGCACAACCACGTCTGCGCGTTCTTCAACTCGCGCGAGGAGCAGCACAAGGTGCTCATGCCCTTCTTCAAGGAGGGGTACGACCGGGGCGAGAAGATCTTCCACATCGTGGACAAGCGCCTCCACCAGGACCACCTCCACGCCTGCGACGCCTGCGGCATCGACACGGACATGGCGGTCGCGAGCGGCCAGCTCGAGGTGCGGCACTGGGAGGACGCGTACCTCAAGGACGGCTACTTCGACCGCGAGCGCATGGTGCGCATCCTGCGCGAGACGCTCATCGCCAACCGCGCGAAGTACGGCCTGACGCGCCTCATGGGCAACATGGAGTGGGCGCTGGAAACGGTGCCCGGCGTGCAGGACATCATCGAGTACGAGACCAGCCTCAACTACGTCCTCCCCGACTTCCCCGACCCCGTCGTCTGCGTCTACGACCTGAACAAGCACAGCGCGTCCGTGGTGATGGACATCCTGCGGACCCACCCCATGGTCATCATCGGCGGCGTGCTCCAGGAGAACCCGCTGTACGTCCCGCCGGACGACTTCCTGCGCGAGCTCAAGGAACGGCACGCCGCCTGACGCCGCGGAGGAGATGTTGGGCGTGAGCGACGAGTCAGGATCGATCGCGGCGGCCGAACGTTCGGCGTCCCAAGTCGGGATGCGTGAGCTGGTCGCCATCTCGACGTTGCCCGCGCTCTGGTCAGGGGCGCAGCCGGTGCGCATCGCGGAGAGCCTCGCCGCGGCGTTGTTCACGACGGCCTGGCCGCGCGCGATGCTCGTGGTGCTGACGGGCGATCGCGGCGAGCCCGGGGCCAGCGTCGCGCAAACGGGACGCTACCGAACCGACGCGGCGTTGGCGGAGCGGCTGGCCGGGCAGGTGTTGTCGTGGGCCCGTGGGCACGACCCCGACGAGCTGCTCGAGGTCGTGGGCTGCGCCGAGGAGCGGCTGACGTTCAGCGTGCGCGGCATCGGCCACCACGCGGAATTGGGCGTCATCGCCGCGGCGTTCGAGCCGGGCGTGCGCCCGGACGCGATGCAGCACCTGCTCCTCAACATCGCCGCGACACAGGCGGCGACGGCGGTGCAGAACACGCGGCTGCTCCGCTCGCTGGAGCGAACGGCCGCGGAGCGCGAGCGGGCGGCTCACCTCGCGGAGATGCGCGAGCGACGGCTCAACGAGGTGTTCGACCGGGCGCCCGCGTTCATGGCGGTGTTGCGCGGGCCGGACTTCGTCTTCGAGCGGTCGAACGCGGCGTTCGACGAGCTGGCGGGGCACCGGCCGCTCGTGGGGCGTGCCGTGCTCGACGCGTTCCCGGAGGTCGCGGACACGCCCTTTCCGGCGCTGCTGCGGGAAGTGGCACGGACGGGAGAGCCGTACGCCGAGAGAGAGGCCCGGGTGCGCCTGGTGCGCGGCGGGAAACTCGAGGAGCGTGTGCTGGACTTCGTCTACCAGCCGCTCCGCGAGGCCGACGGGACGATCTCGGGGGTCATCGTGCACGGGGTGGACCTCACGGAGCGGGTGCGGGCCGAGGATGCGGCGCACCGCGTGCGCGCCGAGTCCGAGCGGCAGAAGCGCCTGTACGAGGCGATCCTCAACAACACGCCCGACCTCGCGTACATCTTCGACCTCGACCACCGCTTCACGTACGCCAACGACGTGCTGCTCAGGATGTGGGGCAGGACGTGGGACGAGGCGATCGGGAAGAACTGCCTCGAGCTGGGCTACGAACCATGGCACGCGGCGATGCACGACCGCGAGATCGACCAGGTGGCGGCGACCAAGGCGCCGATCCGGGGCGAGGTGCCGTTCACCGGGACCTTCGGCCGGCGCATCCACGACTACATCTTCGTGCCCGTCATCGGCGAGGACGGCCAGGTGGAGGCGGTCGCCGGCACCACGCGCGACGTCACCGACCGCGTGGAGATGGACGACAAGATCAAGAAGCAGGCCGAGGCGCTCGCGGAGGAATCTCGCCGCAAGGACGAGTTCCTGGCGATGCTGAGCCACGAGCTGCGCAACCCGATGGCGGCGGTGCGCTCCGCGGTCCACCTGCTGAAGGCGAGCGAGAAGGGCGCGGCCCCGAACCCGATGCAGCAGAAGGCGCGCGAGGTCATCGAGCGGCAGGTGGGGAACCTCACGAAGCTCGTGAACGATCTGCTCGAGGTCTCGCGCGTCATCAGCGGGCGCATCCGTCTGACCAGGCAGACCGTGGACCTCCGGGAGACCGTGCGCCACGCGATGGAGACGGTGCGGTCCCTGATGGACCAGAGACGGCACGCCGTCTCCTTGTCGGCGGGCGATGATCCCCTCTGGGCGTCGGGCGACGCCACGCGCCTCGAGGAGGTGTTCATCAACATCCTGACAAACGCCGCGAAGTACACCGAGGAGGGCGGCCGGATCGAGATCGTGTGCGCAGCGGTCGGGGAGGACGCGTGCGAGGTGCGCGTCCGCGACAACGGCATCGGGGTCGACGACAAACTCAAGCCGCGGATCTTCGACCTCTTCACGCAGGCGGACCGCACGCTCGACCGCGCGCAGGGCGGGCTGGGCATCGGGCTCTCGCTCGCGCAGCGGCTCGTGACGCTCCACGGCGGGACGATCGACGTCGAGAGCCCCCCGCCGGGCGCGGCAAAGGGGAGCGAGTTCCGCGTGCGGTTGCCCCGGGCGGAGCCGCCGGCGAGCGCCCCGGGCGCGGTCCGCCCCGAGGAGCGGTGCGCTCCCCGGTCGGGCCGGCGCGTGCTGCTGGTGGACGACAACGTCGACCAGGCCACGATGCTCGCGGGCGCGCTGCAGGAGCTGAGCTACAGCGTGCAGACGGCGCACAGCGGCCCGGACGGGCTGAAGCTCGCGCAGCAATGGCGGCCAGACGTCGTGCTCCTCGACATCGGCCTGCCCGGGATGGACGGCTACGAGGTCGCCCGCCGGCTGCGGGCCGACCCGGCGCTGCGCGGGGCGCGGCTGCTCGCGATCACGGGGTACGGACGCGACGCCGACACCGCGAAGTCTCGCGAGGCGGGGTTCGACGCGCACCTCGTGAAGCCGTGCGGCGTGGAGCAGATCGAAGCCGCCATGGCCCGCGCGGCTCGGAACTGATCGCCGGGGGGCTCACTCGCGCACGCTCACCGCCGCCCCCGCCTCGATCGCCCCCGCGATCCTCGCCGCGTCCCAGTTGGTCAGGCGGAAGCAGCCGTGGCTGCCGGTCTTGCCGATGTCCTGCGGGCGTGGCGAGCCGTGGACGCCGTACCGCGGCCGGTCGAGGCCGATCCACGCGACGCCGACGGGGCAGCGCGGCCCGGGCGCGATGCGCAGGCGCCTGGTGACGTTCGTCACTTCCGGCCAGTCCTTGGGGTCGAACGTGTAGTCCGGGTTCGGGATGACGGTCGCGACGCGCAGCTCCCCCACCGGCCGGTCCTCGGGCTTCAGCGCGATCGAACAATGCGTGAGCATGGCGAGCCGGTCGTGCGCGTCGAAGCCGAGAACGAGCTTTTCGCCCAGCAGGATCTCGAGGCGCGCGAGTTTCGGGAATGGCGCGTCGCCGACGGCGGGGAGGACGATCGCCGCGCCGACCGAGAGCGCGTTGACGTCCACGCCCGGGTTGAGTTCGTCCACGAGGCGCGCCGAGCACCAGCCGCGCTCGGCGAGCAATTCACGCATGTCGGCATACCCCGAGACGACGAGCGCCGCCCGCTGGTTCCAATCCTCCGGGATCGGGCCGGTGATGAGGTCGACGTCCGCTTGGGTGACCGTCACGAGCCGGCACCACCCCGGCTGCGCCGCGGCGGCATCGTTCTTGGCGAGCTCGCTGAGCGTCGCTTCGTCCACGACGCCGGTGACGGGCAGGCCGCGCGAGCGCTGGAAGTGCTCCGCCGCGAGGCGCGTCTTGCGGCCGGGGACGCCGTCGATCAACCCGGGCGAGAAGCCGGCGCGGGCGAGGAGCGTCTGCGTGCGGGCGATCGTCGCGCGCTCGGCGTCGAGGGCCGCGATGCGCGGGATGCTCGCCGCGGCGGGCTGGAGGCGGCGTTGCGGCACGGGCGGCGTGGGAACCGGCACGGCGGGCTCGCGGCGCACCGCGGCCTGCTCCTGCTCCGGGATCGGCGGCCCGATGCGCGGCGCGGGCAAGGGGTGCTGCTGCTGCGGCTGCAAATTCGGCGCGGTCGGCTCCTCCACCGGCGGGAGGGGCTCGGCCTCCTGCTCTTGTTCCTGCTGGGGCGCGGGCTCAATGTCCGGCACCTGGGCGAGGCAGGGGGACGCGAGGAGGGCGAGCAGGCATATCACGGAGGCGGGCGGCATGTGGTAAGGATCGGTCCGATCAATCCGCACGCTCCGATTTCGCCTGCGACCGAACGAGCCCCGAGCGCAAGCTCGGGGCGGTGACCCTGTGGGCTGGCGTCGTCCGCGGCTGTGTGACGTGGCGATGGCCGACGCGGCGGGTTCATCGCCCTGTGCTTGCTCACAGGGCTCGTACAGCGCCCGAGACCGATGTCAGTACAGCTTGTTGAAACGCTCCAGGAAGTCATCCTCTCGCACGCGCTTTGCGTGCGGATAGACCGCGGCGATGTGTGCGTTCAGCTCTTCCAACGAGCGGAACTCCGAACTGATGGCTGTAGCAGAATTGATCAGGCCGTACGGACGTCCTCGGTTGCTGTCATACTGCAAGGCGAAGACATCGGGTTATATCGCGGCGATACGGATGCGCACGTAGTTCGGACGGTCGCTCGTGCCGCCGTCGTGCGGCATCAGGACCGTTCCATTCCTCGCGATGTAGTCCGTGTACCCCTCCATGTTCCGCAACTCCACGCCATTCCCGAGCTGGACCGTCATCGTGGAGCGCAGCCGGAAGGCGACGCCCGCGAGGCAGCCGAAGAGCAGGACCAGCCCGACGACAGCGGCGATCAGGAACCGCACCCACGGGCGCATGCGGGGTTGTACGCCGCTATCCGGTGGTGGTTCGCCGCCTCTCGGCGTGCGCACCGGTGCATGGCGGTCCACCGGGCGACCGCACTGCTTGCGCACAGGGCTCATACGGCGTGCACTTCCAACACCGCCGGTTTTCCGGTATGCTGTGCGAACGGAGGGCACAGGATGATCCTCGGCGCAGAGATCGCTATCACAGTCATGGGGCTCATGATGCTGTTCCGCGGCAGGGGCATCGGCAAGACCGCGGTCGCGCACCCGCACTACCGCTGGCTCGGCGCGGCGTGCCTCACGCTCTTCCCCATGGTCTTCCTCCTCGGCATCGTGGCCGCGGTCGTGCACGGCATCTCGAACCCGAGCGCCACGGCCGATGAGATCACCAAGGCCATGCGCTGGCCGGTCACCGGCATCGAGTTCGCCGTCGTCCTCCTCTACGCCATCGGTGCAACGCTCTGGGACAAGCGCATCCGTCGGCGCGTCGAGGAGCAGGCGGCTGCTTCGTAGTATCCTCCCGGCATCGCTGCGATCACGCAGCGCGGCACGAGGAGTTTTTCCATGCCCCAGTCCGATCGCGAACTGATCCTCACCTGGTGGAACGAAGCCTGGAACGAAGGCCTCTGGGCCGCGGCGTGGGGCAAGTCGGTCGAGGGGCTGACGGCGCAGCAGGCGGCGTGGAGGCCGCCGTCGGCGCCCGGCGTCACGGGCGAGCGGCGCTCGATCTGGCAGATCGTGCTGCACCTTGTCTTCTGGCGCGAGGCGTCGCTCCACAAACTCGCGACGGGCGAGAAGCCGAGCGAGGAGGAGATCGCGCGGGGGAACTTCCCGGCGATCACCGACGTCTCGGAGGCGGCGTGGGCGGATGCAAAGCGGCGCTTCGCGGAATCGCACCGGCGCATCGCCGAAATTCTCGGCGATGAATCGCGCGACATCGGCCGCCTGCTCTACCTCCTGCCGCACGACGCGTACCACATCGGGCAGATCAACACGCTGCGGGCGATGCAGGGGCTGAAGCCGATCGAATAGATGAGGATGTGGGGAGGGGAACAGTTGAGGAGGTGAAGTGCCGATGCGCTCTTTCACCCGCTCACCTCCCCACCTGCTTACCTCCTCATCTTCACGCCGTACGCTCGCGCATGACCGCCCCAGCATTCACCGGCTCGATCCCGCAGAATTATCACACGTACCTCGTCCCGCTGATCTTCGACGCGTACGCGAAGGACATGGCGCGGCGGCTCGCCCCCGGGCCCAACGCCCGCGTCCTCGAGCTCGCGTGCGGGACGGGCGTCGTGACGAAGGAGCTGCTGCACGCGATGCCGGAGGACGCACGGCTGACGGCGACGGATCTGAGCCTCCCGATGCTCGAGATCGCGCGAACATTCGTCGGCCCCGACCCGCGCGTGACCTTCCAGCCCGCGGACGCGTGCGCGATCCCCTTCGGCGACCGCTCGTTCGACCTCATCGCGTGCCAGTACGGCGTGATGTTCTTCCCGGACAAGGACAAGGCGATGAAGGAGGCGCGGCGCGTCCTCGCGCCCGGCGGGCGGTATGTCTTCAACGTCTGGGGCTCACTCGCGCAGAACCCGATCGCGCGCATCGGTCACGAGACCGTGGGCCGGCTCTTCCCGAACAACCCGCCGACGTTCCTCCACCGACTGCCCTTCGGGTACTCGGACAAGAAGGAGCTGGAGCGCGTCGTGCGCGCCGGCGGCTTCGCGCACGTCGAGGCGCAGACGGTGGAGTTCCCGTGCGTCGCGCCGAGCGCGGAGGACGCCGCCCGCGGCTTCATCGAGGGAACGCCGGTGGCCGTCGAGCTGAGCGAACGCGGCGTGACGGACATGACGCCCGTCCGCCGCGCCGTGACGGAGGCGCTGGCGAAGGAGTTCGGCGACAGGCCCTGCCGCGCGACGATGAGCGCGGTGGTGGTGACGGCGAGCTGAAGATGAACAGGTGAGCGAGTGAAGAGGTGAACAGGTGAAGCGCACCGCTGCGCATCACCTCCCCACCTGTTCACCTGCTCACCTCCTCATGAGCGCGCCGCGTCCCCCGCTCTCCCCTTCCCCGCGTCCTCTTCCATGAGCCCGCGTTGGCCCCGGCTTCACCGCGGCGGGGTGCCGCGGCGCACACCTCTCTCGCACACGGAGGATCACCATGCCGCGCAACGACGACACCGCGAACCCGCTGAAGGACCAGAACCAGAACAAGACCACCACGCGCGAGAAGGCCGACCAAGCGCAGACGGGCGACCTGAGCACGCCGACGCGCGAGACCGTCACGGGCCAGGGCGGCTCCCCCAAGGGGCAGCGTAAGGGGCCCGACGTCGATCACCCCTCGCAGCAGGGCGGCGTGACGCCCGGCCGCGACGCTACGGCGAGCGAACGCTACCCGCGTCCGGGCACGAAGACGCGCGGGCCCAGCCCGGCCGACCTGCCCAGCAGCGAGCGCACGGGCACCGCGCCCGACCGGTCCGGCGGCCCGACGCGCCCGGGGCGGGACACGAGGAAGGGGTGAGGAAGTAGAGAAAGGGCACGGAGGCACGAAGGCACGGAGGGAAAGAAGCGAGCCAGGGAGCAGGCGAGTAAGGGCGGAGGAGAAGCCGCGCGGGTGATTTCGTGAAACTCGCGACCCACCCGGTCAGTACGATTGGGCGGGGGATCGATGTCGCGAACCGTCCGCACGCTTGTTCCTCTCGCACTCGCCGCGATGGCGGGCGCTGCCGCGTCGTGCAACGCGCCCCCGAAGCGCGAACCCGCGCCGTTCGCGGCCGCGTTGCCGTCCCCGGCTGAACCGATCCCGTGCGATTACCCGGGCATCCACAACGCTGTCGCGTACCACGACGGGTTTCTCTCCGGCAGCGTCCCCGAGGGGGACGCGGGCTTCGACACCCTCAAGGCGATGGGCGTGCGCACGATCATCAGCGTGGACGGCGCCGAGCCGGAGGTCGCGAAGGCCGCGGCGCGCGGGATGAAGTACATCCACCTGCCCATCGGCTACAACGGCTTCGACGAGCAGCGCAGGCTCGAACTCACGCGCGCGACGCGCGACGCGATGCGCGACGGCCCGGTGTACATCCACTGCCACCACGGCAAGCACCGGAGCGCCGGCGCCGCCGCGGCGGTGGTCGCGAGCCTGGGCTGGTCGACGCCGGACGAGGGCGTTGCGCGGATGAAGGTGTCTGGCACGGCGCCGCGATACAAGGGCTTATTCGCGTGCGCTGCGGGGGCGACGGTGCTCGCGGCGAGCGCGATCGACGCGGCGCCGGCCGTGTACCCGAGCGTGTCGCGACCGGCGGGGCTGAGAAAGGCGATGGTCGAGATGGACCACGCACTCGAGCATCTCAAGTTGATCGAGAATGCCGGGTGGAGCCCTCCCGCCGACCACCCTGACCTCGTCCCGGCGGCGGAGGCCGGTCGCCTCGCGGACCTGCACCGACTGATGGCCGACGGGAAGCACCGGGGCCGGCGCGACAACGACTTCATCAAGCTGATGGCCGAAGGGCACGCGCTCGCGCAAACGCTCGAGGACATGCTCGCCGCAGGCGAGAGCGACGGCGCGAAGCTCTCCCGTCAGTTCAAGTTCATCGCGGCTTCCTGCAACGAGTGCCACGCGGCGTATCGGGACTAACAGCGACAACTTGCGCAAGCCGCACGGCGCCGTTTCCGGCGCCGCCCGGTGGTCGCCCGCGCCCTCTCCTCCTTACCGTGCGAGAGGTCCCCGCGGGGTTTTCCCGCGGTACGCCGCGCGCCGCGCCGCGGGCGTGCGCGGCGCGCGGGGCAATGGACGCGCCCGCGCCGATCCGGCCGCGGGCGCGGCTGTGATTAGCCGCCCTTGACCTCGATGCGCCGCGGGCGGCGCTCGGCGAGCTTGGGCAAGTCGAGCGTGAGAACGCCCAGCTCGTACGACGCGCCGAGCTTGTCGGCGTCCACGTCCTCACCGAGGCGGATCTGACGGCGGAAGTCGCCGACGCCGTACTCGCCGTGGAGCGGGGTGATGCCGTCCTCGTAACGGTGCGGCACGCGCGCCTCGATCGTGAGGACGGACTCGTTCAGCGTCACGTCGATCTGATCCGCGGTCGTGCCCGGCAGGTCCACGCGGACCTCGTAGCGATCGTCGAAGTCGTAGAGGTCGAGGGCCGGCCGGTAGACGGCGGCGCTCATCTTGTTCTGCGGCGCGCACTCCTGGCGCGCCGGCGCGTTGGACGGGCGGCGCTCGATGGCGGTGCCCGGGTTGGTGTTGTTCTTGCTCATGGCTTCATCTCCTTTCGTGTTCGCCGCTCCCGGGGCGTCAGGAGCCGGACGGGAGCGCCTTCACCTCGATCCGGCGCGGCCGGGCCGACTCCGCGATCGGCATGACCACGCGGAGGACGCCGTTGTTCAGCGTCGCCTCGACGCGCTCGGCGTCGATCTCGACGGGCAGCGACACGGTGCGCTCGAAGCGGTGGACGCCGCGCTCGACGCGCAACGGCGTGGCGCCCTTGGGCGCCTTGTCCGGCCTCTGGCCGCGGATGGTGAGGTCGGCCTCACCGGCGAGGACGTCGACATCCTCCATGCGGAAACCGGGGACCTCGGCCTCGGCGACGATGCTGTCGCCCTGACGCCAGATGTTGAGCCCCGGCCAGGCGCCCTGGCTCTGATCCGTGAACGGCGGGAGCATCGAGGTGGTCGCCTCGAAGAGGCGGTCCATCTCCTCCGAGAGACGGTCGAAGACTGGATTCCGGAATGTCATCGGGAACATGGTGCTGAGCATACTTCCTCCTTTTGTTTCAGTTCGTGTTCGCCGTCGTGCGTTCGTCATGCTGCGCGGACGCGGACGCGCCGCTGGCCCGCGCGGCCGGCCATCTTCCGGAGCGTCACCGTCAAGACGCCGCGGCGGAACTTGGCCTCGGCCTTCTCCGGGTCCGCCTGGGCCGGCAGGGCGACGGTGCGTGAGAAGGACCCGTACGAGCACTCGTGGCGGCGGTAGCCGTCGCCGGCGTCCTCACGCTCGGTGCGCTTCTCGCCGCGGATTGTCAGCAGGTCGCCGGCGAGCGTGACTTCCACATCCTTCTCGTCGACGCCCGGCAGCTCGGCGCGGACGGTGATCTTCCGGTCATTCTCGGTGACGTCAAGCCGCGGCCACTGGCCGAGGCTGTCGATCGCTCGCTCGACGCGATCGAGGGCGGTAAAGACGTCGTCCGGCCAGCCCGCCCACGCGGTGGGCGCGGGCGCGCGGCGCGAATCGACGGCGTGGACCCGCACCGCGTCGTCGCGGCGTGCGGGGGCGTTGCGGCGGTTCGCCGGCAGGATCGCGCCGACTTTCTGCTTCAGGTGGTTGATGGATTCGCGAACATCGCCAGAGAACTCATTGGCGGTTTCACGAACCTTTTCCATCACGGTCATCGTGAACCTCCTTGTGTTGTAATTCCGTGGGATGTGTCGCGCCCGGGAGCGCGGCGGAGATGACATTACAAACGCCGTGCCGTTCCCCGCGACGCCGCTGGAGGGACTTTGCCGGTCATTTTGGCAGCCGAGCGGCGGCGACGGTGCCCGGAGCGACAGCCGGACGCCCCGCGCTCGGGCGGTGGTCGCCGCGGGGGAGGCCGAACCTTTATCGCGGTCTGTGTATAGCAACACGGGGCGCCCGTGTACTTCCCCGGGCGGCCGGGAGCTTGTTATGTCGATCGATCTTGCTGCAACGGGGCTTTCGGAGTCCCAGAAGGCCCAAGCGCTGGCGCACTGGGACCGGCGCTGGCGGGCGCTCGAGCGCCGGCTCGCCGCGTTCGATCCCGAAGAGCGCTCCGTCCGCCTGCTCCTGAGCGCTCAGCCGCCGTGGTGCGAGGCGCGGGTCGTGCTCATGCTGCCGACGGGCACGTTGACGGCGCGCGGGCGGTCGCGCCTGGAAGAGCCCGCCGGCGCGGTCGACGAGGCGGCGGACAAGGTGCTGACGGAGCTCCACGGACACAACGCCTCGCTGCGGCGCGCGTTCCTCTTCGACCGACGCAGGCGCCGGCGCGGCGACCTTTCCGGCATCCTGCCGGTGCTGAAGGAGTGCCGGGAGCGCGGCGACCGGGAGGCGTTCGACGACCTGCTGCGGCCGGCGCTGCGCGAGCTGCGCGAGCACGCGCGGCGTGAGCTGGTGCTCGCGCAGCTCGAGAACATCGTGCCCCCCGGGTCGCTCTCGGTGAGCGCGCTCCTGTCGGAACTCGTCCAGCGGGCGTGGGAGCGGTTCGAGCGCCGGCCGCCGGGCGTGCGCCTCGAGCTCTGGCTGACGCGCGAGCTGCATGATGCGCTGGACGGGCGCGGCGCCGAGACGGCGCCGCCGCCGGGCGCGCGCCTCGCGTCGGACGACGCTCGCCTGAGCGCTCGCGAGACCGACGGCGGCCCGCCGCGCCCGGGCGCCGAGCGGCTGACGCTGGCGGACGTCGTGCCGGGCGGCCGCGCGGGCACGGCGTGGGACCGCGCCACCGACGACGAGCAGCGCGCGTGGATTCTCTCGCGGCTCCGCGGCTTCCCGCGCACACGGCGGCGGGCATTCACGCTCTACGCGCTCGAGGGGTGGAACGACGACGAGGTGGCCGCGATCCTCGGCCGCAGCCCGGAGGACGTGCTGCTCGACATCGACCGAGTGCGCGACGCCCTGATCGAGCGGCTCGAGGACGATGAGGCCGGATTCATCCTGTGACGAACGGGGCTCTGCGCCGACGGTCCGACGCTGCGTCGCGGGCGGACATTTCTGACATCCGCGTACGCCCCCCGCCGCATGGTCTGCCGTGCCGGCCCAACGCGCCCCGCGATCGGAGCGGGCGGGGCGCCGAGGCACGCGTTCCAAGAAGGAAAAGGAGTCGAAGACATGACCAGCAAGACCAGCATCGCGTTTCTCATCGCCTCGTGCGGCATCGCCGCCGGCGCTTCAGCGCAGATCGCTTTCACCGCGGGCGGCACGCTGCCCGCGAACCTGCGCCCCAGCGGCGTTGCGATCGCCGACTTTACCGGCGACGGCCGCAACGACGTCGCGGTGACCGTCGACAACCCCGACCGCCTGCTCGTCTACCCCGGCAACGGCGACGGCACGTTCGGCGCCGCGCTCTCCCGCCAGCTGCCCAGCGGTTCGGGCGCGGGCGACATCGCCGCGGCGGACTTTGACGGCGACGGCGACGTCGACGTCGCGGTGGCGTACCAGAACCTCGCGCAGGTGCAGATCCTCGTCAACGGCGGCGCGGGGACGTTCACGCTCGGCGCGACGGCGGCCGTGGGCGCGAACCCGCGCGGCACGCAGGCGGTGAACATCGACGGCGACGCGGACATGGATATCGCGGTGGCGAACCGCGACGGCAACACCGTGTCGGTGATCACCAATACCGGCGGCGGCCTCGCGGTCGCGACGCAGCCCGCGGGCGTCGAGCCCCGCCAGCCCGCGTTCGGCGACCGCGACGGCGACGGCGACATGGACATGGCGGTCTCGTCGCACGACGACCGCACGGTGCGGCTCTTCAACAACACCGGCGGCGTCTTCACGCCCGCGGGGACGCTGAACGTCCCGCCGAGCACGCGCCCCGAGGGGCTCGCGTTCGCGAACATCAGCGGCTCGCCCCTGCCGGAGCTCGTCGTCGCGACCTCCGACGACAACCTGGGCTTCGTGACCGTCTACCCCAACAACGGCGGCACGTTCGGCGCGTTCCAGAACTACAACACGATCGGCTTCGAGCCGGGCCCCCTCGTCGTCGCGGACCTCGACCTCGACGGCGACACGGACGTGATCGCGGCGAACGAGGACACGAACAACATCGCGGTCTTCACCAACAACGGCGGCTCGCTCGGCACGCCGGCTCTTCTCGCCACCGGCACGAACCCCACGAGCATCGCGGTCGGCCGGCTCAACGCCGGGCAGCTGCCCGACATCGCCGTCGCCAACCGCGACAGCAACAACGTCAGCCTCTTCATGAACACGGGCACGGAGCCCACGCCCGGCTGCGACTCGATCGACTTCAACGGCGACGGGCTCTTCCCCGACAACAACGACCTGCGCGACTTCCTCGCCGTCTTCGCCGGCGGCGCGTGCCCGACCGGCACGTGCGGCGACATCGACTTCAACAACGACGGGCTCTTCCCCGACAACGAGGACATCTTCGCGTTCTTCCGTGTGTTCGGCGGCGGTGCGTGCCAGTAAGACTCCCCCTTTGAGCACGCTCCTCTGCAAGTCGGCTGCGCACGCCCGGGCCCTCCCCGGGCGTGCCGCCGTTCCCCGCGGCGCAAGCCACTCCCCGCGGCGCAAGCCACCCTCCGCCGCCCGACCACACACGACGGGCGGCGGAGGGCTCGCGGGGGTGGGCTGCGGGGACGAGTTACGATTGAGCGGTTGCACGTGAACAGCGAGAGCGCACAACACGGTTCGGGCGGCGGCCGGAGCGAGGTGACCATCCTCCTCGCGCGTGCGCAGGCCGGCGACGGCCAGGCGACGGACGAGCTCTTCCCGATCGTCTACAACGAGCTCAAGCAGCTCGCGCAGCACTTCCTCAAGGGCGAGAGCAAGGCCCAAACGCTGCAGGCGACCGCCTTGGTGCACGAGGCGTACCTGCGGCTGGTGGGCCCGAGCGACGTGGCGTGGGAGAACCGGGCGCACTTCTTCGGGGCCGCGGCCCGCGCGATCCGGCGCATCCTGACGGACCACGCCCGCGAGCGCAACCGCCTGAAGCGCGGCGGCGGCGTCAAGCCGGGCCAGCTCGACGAGCAAGCGGTCTTCGCGCGCGAGGCGAGCGGCGTTGACATGGAAGCTCTGGACGGCGCGCTGAACAAGCTCGCGGCGATCGACGAGCAGAAGGCGCGGGTCGTCGAGCTGCGCTTCTTCGCGGGGTTGTCGGTGGATCAGACCGCGGCGGCGCTGGGGGTCTCGCCCAGCACGATCGCGCGCGACTGGCAGTTCGCCCGCGTGTGGCTGCACCGCGAGCTCGAAGCCGCGCCCGGGGGTGGGGTGTGACGCAGGGACGGGAACCGAAGGACGGACCGACCGCGGCGGAACGGCTGCGGCGGGCGGAGAAGGTCTACTTCGAGGTGGCGCCGCTGCTGCCCCACGAGCGGGAGCCCGCGATCGCGCGGGCGTGCGGCGGCGACGCGCCGCTGATGGACGAGGTGCGTGCGCTGCTGCGCGCGAGCGACGAGGTGGGCGGCTTCCTCGAGGAGCCGGCGCTGGGCGGGCAGATCGGCGAGCTCGCGGAGGTCGCGGGCTTCTCCGACGAGGTGCTCGGCAGGACGCTGGGCCCCTACCGCGTCGAGCGGCGTATCGCGACGGGCGGCATGGGCGCGGTCTACCTCGCCGTGCGCGCCGACGGGCAGTTCGACCAGCAGGTCGCGATCAAGGTCGTCAAGCGCGGCATGGACAGCGAGGAGGTCCTCCGCCGCTTCGCGGCCGAGAAGCGCACGCTCGCGGCGCTCGACCACCCGAACATCGCTCGGCTGCTGGATGCCGGGCTGACGCCCGACGGCCGGCCGTACCTCGTGATGGAGTTCGTGGACGGGGCCCCGATCGACGAGTACTGCGACCGGAAGCGGATGGGCCTCAAGGACCGCCTGCGCCTCTTCCGCCTGGTCTGCGACGCCGTGCATGCGGCGCACCGTGGCCTGATCATCCACCGCGACCTGAAGCCGGGCAACATCTTGGTCTCCAAGGAGGGCGTGCCCAAGCTGCTGGACTTTGGGATCGCGAAGCTGCTCACCGAGGACGGCGCGCACACCGTGCCGACGGACCAGCGCCTGACGCCGGAGTACGCGAGCCCGGAGCAGATCCAGGGCGAGCTGGTGACGACGGCGAGCGACGTCTACTCGCTGGGCATCGTCCTGTACGAGCTGCTCACGGGCATGCGCCCGTACCGCTTCGCGACGCGGACGACGGACGAGGTGCGGCGCGTGGTCTGCCTTCAGCAGCCGCCGATGCCGAGCCAGGCGGTGACATTGCGGTTCACGCGGATGGGCGCGGGGACGGCGGGAACGCCCGCGGGGCAACCCGGCGGGCCGAGTTCCCCGCGTCCCGGGGCGTCCCCGGACGCGCCCCCCGACGCGCCCCCCGACGCGCCGAAGACGCGGGGCATCTCGCTCACCCGCCTGCGCAACATGCTGCGGGGCGACCTCGACACGATCGTCATGACCGCGCTCCGCAAGGAGCCCGAGCGCCGGTACGCGAGCGCGGAGCAGCTGAGCGCCGACGTGGGCAGGTACCTCGCCGGCATGCCGATCACGGCGCGGCGGGACACGCTGCGCTACCGCGTCTCGAAGTTCGTGCGACGGCACGCGATCGGCACGGCGCTGAGCGTGCTGGCGGTCTCCCTCCTCGCGGGGGCCGCGGCCGTGCTCTTCCTGCAACGGCAGGAACTGCAGGCCAAGGTCGCCGAGGTCTCAGCCGCGAATACGCGTCTCTCCGAAACACGCGACTTCCTCGTCGGGATGCTCTCGCAGGGTGAGACGGGCCGCCTCGGGCCCAGCGCGCCGCTGTCGGAAGTGATGCAGAACGCGCTGGTGCGGCTGCGGGAGTCGCCCCCGGAGGACCCGCTGACGCGGGCGAGCTTCCGCCAGGCGGTCGGCCGCTGCGCGATGTACCTGGGGATGCTCAAGGACGCGCGTGAGTTGCTGGCGCAGGCGGAGGCGGAGTTTCGCGCGGAGCTGCCGGACGACTCCGACCCCGTGATCGACACGCGCCAGGACCTCGCAGTGCTCGCGTACTTCGAGGGGGACGCGGCGGCCGCGGAGGCGACGCTGCGCACGCTGCTCGCGGAGGAGCGCGCGCGCAACGGCGGCGTGGCGACGACGCGGGAGGCCGATCTGCTCAACAACCTCGGCGCGGCCCTGCGCGTGCAGAAGAAGGGGGACGAGGCGCTCGCCGCGCAGCGCGAGGCCCTGCGCGCGAGAGAGGCGCTGCACGGAGCGGAGAGCCTGCAGGCGGCGGAGTCGCACAACAACATCGCCACCGCCCTCTTCGTGAAGGGCGCGTACGCCGAGGCGATCTCTGAGTTCCGCACGGCGATCGCGCTGCGAGAGGCGAAGCTGCGGCCCGACCACCCGCTCATCGTGCGCGTCAAGAGCAACCTGGGCCTCGCGCTCGTGCGCGACGGGAAGGCGGAGGAGGCCGTCGCGCCGCTGCGCGACGCGTACGAGTCGTGGAACGGCGCGTTCGGGCATCTGCACCCGGGGCGGGTCGCGGCGGGGACATCGCTCGCCGAGGCCTACCGCAAGCTCGGCCGGCACGACGACGCGATCGCGCTCCTGCGAGCGATCCACGCCTGGCAGACGGAGCACACGCCGGGCGACGCGGGTCCGCTCGCGGCGACGGAGGCGAACATCGGCGTCACGCTCGCCGCGGCGGGGCGTGACGCGGAGGCGCTGCCGATCCTGGAGCGCACGCTGCCGCTCGTGGAGCAGGCCAAGCTCGCGGGCGTGACAAAGGCGGTGACCGATGCACTCATCGGCGTCTACGAGCGCGCGGGGCGCACCGAAGACGCGGCGAAGCTGCGCGAGAAGGCGGCACCGGCTCAGAAAAAGTGATCAGCGGCGGCGCCGGCGGCATGCGAGGAGCGACGCGACCGCGAAGGCCGAGACGCCGCCGGGCGAGGGGATCGCGAAGAGGAAGTCGAAGGTCTCGGTCTCCTCGGCGGAGGCGACCGACATCTCAACCTCGAACTGGATGCTGTACGTCCCCGGCTGGAGCATGCCCGAGACGTTCACGCTCTGGGGCGGCGCCGTCTCGTCGATGCGGAAAATGTTGGTCCCCGTGCCGACGTTCTCCAGCTCGATCTCCCATTCGTCCTCGGGGTTGTCGCTCGGGCGCTGGGAGGCGAGGATCTGCCAGGGCGTCAGCTCCGTGATCGTGAACGTCACGAACACGAACGCCTCGGCCTCGCCCACCTCAAGATTGCCGTTCACGTTCAGCCCGCCCGCGCCGGTGAGCGACCCGGTCGCGATGATGGCGTTGGGGTCGAGCTGGCAGTCGATGGACGTTGTCCCCTCGTTCTCCGCGGGGCCTGTCGGGGTCTGGAAGATCACGGACGAGGTGAGCGTGGTGATGAACGGGCCGAAGTCCTCCGCGGCGTCCGTCAGGACCTGCTCGTTGACGCTGGTCGCGACCTCGACAAAGCGGTTCTGCGAGGTGTAGATAAGGTCGCCGCGCGCCGCGATCGCGGCGAGCGAACCCCCAAGCACCCCGCACAGCACGGAAGACGCACGCATCCGCCTCAAACATGCGCCACGCCCAGCCGGATGCCAACAAAAACGGGGAAATTCACGACGCGGGCGAAGGGACCCCCTCCATTGTCGGGGTGCGGAACCGGCCATCTCCGCCGCTTGGCCAGCCCGCGCTGTTCGACCGACGAGGAGGGCTTCCGCGGCCCGACACCGTGAAGTCCGGTTCAACCACCGCTCCGCTCATATGCAGGCGGGCGGGCGATTCTCAAGCATGGGCTTCTTGGACGCCGCTCCTACCAACGCGCGTCGCGGCGTCGCGCGCATGAGCACCCTGCGGATTCACACATCCCCGCCGCCCATGCTTTTCCGCTTCTTCCGCGAGCGCGCGCACGCCGAGCGCTTCTGCGGGGGCGAGCTCCGCTTCGGGTCGTACGACTACTACGCCAACGCCCCCGAGCCCGAACGCCGCGACGAGGAGGAAGGCAAGGCGGAGGTGCTGCACCCGGGGCGCGGCAGCGTCGGGCGCCGCGGCGACGGCGTCGAGCAGACCACCGTCATCGATACGTCTCCGGCCTACCTGCTCTGCCTCACGAGCGCCGACACGGCGGCGCACGCCGATATGGCCCGCCGCTGGGGCCCGTTCCGCGTGACCATCGCCGAGCCCGAGGCGGTGTTCGCGATCATCGCCGACGGGTTTCGCGCGTTCCCGGGCGCCGTGGGCCCGCTCGAGTGCGGCGCCGTTTTCTACGAGGACGTCGTGCCGACGGGCACGGAGCCGCCGAGCGAAGAGGCCCGCGCCGCCGCGAGGTTCAGCAAACGCCTGATGTTCGCGCCCGAGTGCGAGTACCGCGTGGTCAAGACGATCGATACCCGCGACGGCCCGCGCCCGGACTTCATCACGCTGCGCACGCCCGGCGTCTCGCGCCACTGTGTCCTGCACGATCTGCGGGCGCGCTGACCCGGCGCCGCGCCGCGTTCGGCGCTCCCACCGTGCTCATCGCTCGGCCCGGTGTCCGCGCCGGCGCGGGCGAATGATGCTGCGGCAACACCGGGCACGCGGCATGCGCACCCGGCCATTCCCGAAGGAGAAACCATGAGCGTCCTTGCATCAGAAACCGCGAGCGCAACCGGCGGGCGCGACGGGCGGGCGACGAGCGCCAACGGCAAGATCGACCTCGCGATCTCGCCGCCCGGATCGAACGGGGCCGGCACCAACCCCGAGCAGCTCTTCGCGGCGGGGTACGCCGCGTGCTTCGGCGGCGCGATCGGCGCCGCCGCCGCGCAGGAGAAGGTCCCCCTGCGCTCCAAGGACATCAAAGTGACGGCGACGGTGGATCTCCACAAGGAGAACACCGGGTTCTTCATCTCGGCCACGCTGAACGCGGAGCTGCCGGGCGTCGATCAGGCGAAGGCCGAGGAGCTCGTCGCCAAGGCGCACACGATCTGCCCGTACTCGAAGGCGACGCGGGGCAATATCGAGGTGACGCTGCAAGCCAACGGCAGGACGGTGCGGGCATGAACCGTCCCGGCGCGGGCGTCCAGCATCCCGGTGTGCGGGCGCTGAGCCGACTCTCAGCGCCCCACGGGGTGCGTGCGGCCGGGCCGACGATCAGCAGCCCAGCCCGAAGGCCGTCATGAAGGCCGAGTGATCATCCGCGTTGAAATCTCCGTTCAGGTCGATGTCCGCGCGCGGGTCGTGCAGCGCGAACAGCGCATCGAACGTATCGAAATCGGCCTCCGTGAGTTGGCCGTCCAGGTCAACGTCCGCCGCGCAGTACGTCCCGCCCGCGGCGGTCAGCGCCAGGATGTATGCGACGCGGTCCTTGCCGCTCAGCGTCCCGCTGTCGTTGAAGTCGGAGCACAGACCCCGGTACCCAGCGGCGTTGATGTACCCATTCATGAAGAGCACGTAGTCGGCGTGCGTGAGCACACTGTCGTGGTTCAGGTCGAGGCTGCTGAGCGGCGGCGTGAAGACGAGCTCGCCGAACCCCGCGGTGTTGGCGGCTGCGAAAATGCTCGGGCCGCTGGAGGTACCTTCTACGCCAAAGTCCGCCCCCGTTATGACCCCGATGATGACGAGATTGCCCCAGCAATCCTCGATGATGTTCGGTCCGCCGGAGTCATACTTATTTGGTCCGCATAGGCAGCCATTCGGGTTCTTGGCGCCCGGGTATTGAATGTTCTCGGACCGAGCAAAGGCGGGATCACCATTGGTTGCCAACAAGGTCACGGTTGCCACTCGAAGGCGCCCTCTTTCGCCCTGTGCGAACTCCGGGCCAGTCCACCCCCAGCCGGCCACGACGACCGGCGTTGTGAGCGAGCGGTCGGGGTGCAGCGCGACGGGGTAACGGTTGTGCGCGACCCGCAGAGGCTCAATGTGCGTCACCGGGGTCTCGAGCACGCCCAGCAGCGCATCCGCCGACACGCTGTGTCCGGTGGAGACCGCGATGGAAATCCATCGCACCACGCGCACGTCGTGGAACCACTGCGGATTCTCGATCGAGCCCAGCTCGCCGCTCGGGTGACGGCGGAAGCGGACCGTGTAGTAGTAGTCCGGCGGCTCGACATAAGGCGAGGACTGACCGCCCTCGTTGGTGACACAGTGCGCGGCCGTGAGGACAAGGTCAGGGGCGATGAGCGTGGCATTGCAGAAGAGGTTGTGTTCAGACGTCCACTGCGTCAGCGTGACGCCGCCAATCGCGTCGAAGCGGCGGTCGTTGGCCGCGGGTTCCTGCCCATTGACGATGGCGCGGGCCGCGGGAGCGGCCGCGAGCAAACCAGCGATGATCGCGAAAAGACAGAAAACTCGGCGCATGGCACGGCTCCTCAGATTGGATGAATCAATCAGCATCCGAGTTCCTTGTTCGCGAAGTCGAACAGCAAGAGGTCGGCTTCGTTGCAAACACCGTCGCCGTTCAAGTCTGCCGGCGGGGGATCCGACGGGTACTTGTGGCACGTGCTGAGATGAGCTTGGTAGAGAATCCGGTCGTTCCGATCGTCATCCAGTCCCACCTTCCCGTTTCCGTTCCAGTCGCTCGTCCAGGAGAAGGGGCACGGGAATGTGGGCTTCAGCGTCTGACTCGGCGCCCATGACGCGGCCTGATCGAACGCTACGACCAACCCTGTGTTAAGATAATTGGAGCCCGGAAACGCGTCGCCGGACGGGACGCCGACTAGAGCATGGCCCGCGGCCGCCCCCACGCTTAAACCCTCCGAGTCCGCCAGCCCGGTCCCGCCGGTATTCAGCCGCTGGAGCGCTCCCCAGGTACCGCCGCTCGACGTCGCGACAAACGCCGCGCCGCGCTGGAGTCCGGACTCGGCCTCGAGGGGCGCACCGGCAACCAACAGCCCGTCGTCGAGCGCAACCGAGAACCCCAGCCCCCCGCCGGGTTCTGTGTCGGATGTAGAGAGCTGTGCCACCGGCGTCGCCGCACCGCTGGAATAGTTGTACAGGTACGCGGCGCCGCGCGACAAAGGCCCCTGCCACGGCGAACCCACCGCCAGTTGTGTTGAGCCCCCGGAGGGGCGGGCCGCAAGAGAAAAGCCGAACTGAGCTCTGGGGGCTGCGTCGGCGGCGTGGAGCTTCAGACGCATCGTCCACAGGCCACCAACCCGCTCGTAGACATAGACCGCGCCGGCGTCACGACCGCCGTCGTCATCAAGCGGCGCTCCGACGAACACGAGGCCACCGGAGGCCGCCAGTGAGAATCCGAAGTGGTCGTCGCAGCCCGCGTCGGGAGCGGTGATCTTGGCCGTCTGCACCCACGTCACACCGTTCGAGCGCTCGAAGACGTAGACGGACCCCGAGTTGCATGTTGTCCTGTCGGGGGCCTCGGGGTCGGCGGCATCGTCGTCGTAATCCGCGCCGATCAGAATCATGTTGTCCCCGATCGCCACCGCCCGGCCGAAGTGGTCGTCGCGGGCAGCTTCCGCAGCCGTGAGCTTGGCCCCTTGGGTCCACGCGCCGTTGATTCGCTCAATCACGTAGACCGCGCCACCGAGGTACGCCGCGTCGCAGTCGTCGAGCCCGCCGATCGCCGCCAGACCGCCGCGGATCGCCACCGCGTGGCCGAAGCGGTCCCCGGCCTGCTCGGTATTCGGAGTCCATCGAAATGCTT
Organism: Phycisphaerales bacterium; assembly: GCA_035628115.1. GTDB lineage: Bacteria > Planctomycetota > Phycisphaerae > Phycisphaerales > UBA1924 > BJHL01. The sequence continues at coordinate 222,874 of DASPKL010000015.1, forward strand.
CGACCCATTGGCCCGAAGCGTTGCGGTCATAGAAGTGCGCGCCGCCCGCCCGAACCAGACCGAGCTGATCGCCGATCTGAGCGATGTAGCCGGCCGCCCAAGACCCTACTACCGCCACGTTGCCGTCCACAGCCATGGCGCACCCGTAGGCTGAACCTTTCACCGCCGCTTTCTGCCCCCACGCCGGGACGGCGCTTGTGGCCACCGCGGCGCCGACCAGCCACGCGGCCGCGTGCCGCGCGAGCGAGGATCTTGCGCCGAGCCTGCACCCTTCGGTCGCTCGGGGCGTGAGCGACGAGGAATCGTTCAAAACCCGCGGACTCGCGCCAGAGGAACTCGCGGTCTCGTACCGATTAGCCAATCCGGACATGGAAACCTCCTCGCGGAACGAACAGCGGAATGCGCGCGGCTCCGGAGCGGCCCGAGCGCTCGCACACCACCCCCGACATCTCGCTACGCGGCGCGCGGGGGTCGCGCTGCAGGGCTCTCGAGAAAATCAGCCGGTACACCGACACAGCTTTGGAAGCCGGCGGGTCCAGAACCCAAACCGCGCAAACATTGCCGCTGGTGCTCTGCACCGTGCGAATGGAGTGCGCCACACGCAGGGCTCACCGGCGTTCCGCGCCCGCTATCGCGCTTCCGTTGGGACACTTGCCGATTGAGCGCCGCACAACACCGGTTGAACACCACGTCGGGCAAACTCGCGGCGGGCCATGGTGAGGCGGCGGCACACCGCGCCAAGCCACACCGCAGGCGGACACCGTGAAGCGCCAAGCCCCGAAAACTCTGCGGTTATGGCGGGGTGCGGCGTCGGGTGCGGCCCGGTGGTACGCGGGAATATGCCCCCAAAGGACTCGAATCTTCGACCGGCTGATCAAGGGTCAGCTGTTCTAGCAACTGAACGAGGAGAGCTGGAAGTCGCCGCCGGATGGGCCGCAATTCTCTCGTTCATGGGGACAAGAGAGGGGTTCGTGGAAGGCAAACAAGAGACACCGTACACCCTTCCGTGCGGGCGCTCGGGCTTGGACGTCCGGTCCTGCTGACCGTCTGGTTAAACGGGGCTGGGATGGCTTACCGGCGGCGGCGGATGGCCGCGATGCCGAGCACGCCCAGCACGGCTGCAGCGCCGGGGGCCGGCGCGGCACTTGCGCCCGGCCACACGTGAAGGAGAAGCCATGACCGTCCTAGCAACAGAAACGCGAGCACGACCGGCGGGCGCGACCGGCGCGCAACGAGCACCGACGGGAAGATCAATCTCGTGATCTCCCCGGGGATCGAACGGGGCCGGGACGAACCCGGAACAGCTCTTCGCGGCGGGGTACTCGGCCTGCTTCGGCGGCGCGATCGGTGCCGCGGCTGCGAACGAGAAGGTGCCGCTGCGGGCGAAGGACATCGCGGCAACGGCGACCGTCACGCTCCACAAGGAGGACGGCGGGTTCTTCATCTCGGTCGCGCTGAACGCGGAATTGCCGGGTGTTGATCAGGCGAAAGCCGAGGCGCTCGTGGCGAAGGCGCACGCGATCTGCCCGTACTCGAAGGCGACGCGGGGCGACATCGAGGTTGCGCTGCGGGCGAACGGGCGGCCCGTGCGACCGTGAGTGCAGTTCTTGATAAAGCTCGGCGCTCCAGCGCGCTTCCCGCCCAATAGGTCGTGCGAGACCGCCGCGGTCGCGCCAACGATTCCACAGCGACCGGGCGATTTAGAGAGAACCCGCGCGTCCGCGCTGCGGCATGCCAAATCGACTTGTGTTCCATCAGTAGATTTCATATCATGGGCCCCTCTGTGGAGGTGCCCATGCGCGTTTCCGATGCGTCGTTGTTTGCCTTGGCCGCGTTGTGCTCTTTGGCTCATGCTCAGCCATTGGGAACCGGGTTCACGTATCAGGGCGAGCTGCGAGTTGATGGCGAACTGACTTCGGCTGTCCATGATCTTCGGTTCCGGCTGTACGACGCCCTGCTGAACGGCGTCCAAGTCGGGTCCACCCTCTGCGCTGATAATGTGACAGTCACGGAAGGCACCTTCACGGTGCACCTTGACTTCGGCCAGCAGTTCGCCGGTCAGCAGCGCTTTGTGGAAGTCGAGGCGCGCGCGGATGCCGGCCAAGACTGCTCCGACATCAGCGGTTTCACGGTGCTCGCGCCACGGCAACCGCTGACTGCCGCGCCCAACGCTCTCTACGCACTGACTTCGACCACGGCGAGCACCGCCACCACGGCGGGCACCGCGACCAATGCCACCCAGCTCAACGGTCAGACGGCAGCGTTCTATCAGAACGCTGCGAACCTCAGCACCGGCACGATCCCGAATAACCGTCTGGGAGGGACTTACACGAGCGCTCTCACGTTCTCCAACTCCGGCAACGCGTATTCCGGCAACGGTGCTCTCCTCACATCGCTGAACGCGTCCAACATAGCGTCCGGAACTTTGGACCTGCTTGGAATGAGCACTGCTCAAACTCAGATCATCCGCGGAATCAATCAATCTTCAGTGGACAATTCTGTGGCGATCTGGGGCTCGTCGCCTGCCGCGACAGGTGAAACCATCGGCGTCAAAGGCAGTAGCGGCAGTTCGTCCGGCGTTGGAGTCTTCGGCCTCTCCACCAGTACTACCGGCTTCGGTGGCTATGGCGTGCGAGGGGAAACTCGCGGCCTCGGCGGCAGCGCCGTTCGCGGTGACGCCATGGCCACAACCGGGTCTGCGAACGGAGGTACTTTTATCACCCTCGCGCCCAATGGCGTGGGCGTTTCAGGACATAATTCGGCCAACGGCTCTGCTGGTGGTTACGGCGGTTACTTCGAAGCTGATGGCATGCTTAGCACGGGCGTGTACGGGGAAGGCGGCAACTGGGGGGGCGACTTCGAGGGGCGGGCGGCTTGGGCCGGTGGCGTGCGGGGTCGCTCCACCAATACGGAAACGGGAGTTATCGGCTACGGGGGCTACTTCGAAGCCGTCAATGGGTCTGGCATCGGTGTTTATGGTGTCGCGTCCGCGCCAAGTGGTGGTACGTTCGGCGGTTACTTCGAGTCGATGAGTACTGTCGGAACGGGCCTGTACGGTGAGGGTCGATACAAAGGTGGCGAGTTCGTGGTGGGCAATAGTGGACTCTCGTCCGCGTATGGGGTCTATGCCCGAGCCGTCGGGAGCGGCGTGAGGTACGGGGTCTACGCGATATCCGAGAGCTCAACGGGCCGCGGTATAAATGGCGTGGCAGCCGCGGGCACCGGCATTAACTACGGAGTTGCCGGGCGCAGCCATAGCACCACGGGGTACGGGGTTTTTGGCGAAGCGATCGCGACGAGCGGTCAGAACTTCGGCGTGTATGGCGAGACGGAGAGCACGAACGGCACCGGCGTTTTTGGGATTGCCAACGCCACCACCGGAGAAAACTACGGGGTGCGCGCTCAGGCCGCCAGCACCGCTGGGATCGGCGTCTACAGCCAGGCGACCGCGAGCACTGGTACGACCTTTGCCGGGATCTTCCAAGCCGCCAGCACCACCGGTCGCGGCGTCTTTGCGTGGGCCAGCGCCACGAGCGGCGGGACCTACGGTCTTTTCGGACAATCCGACAGCCCCACCGGTTACGGCGTCTTCGCGTCGGGCGCATCCGGCGGCACGATCAAGACCTTCCGCATCGATCACCCCGATGCCCCGGCCGAAAAGTACCTCCTGCACTACAGCACCGAGTCCCCTGAGGTGCTCAACGCCTACTCAGGCACGGCGGTACTCGACAGTGCGGGCGAAGCGGAGGTCGAGTTGCCGCGCTACTTCGCCAAGATCAACAAAGACCCGCGGTACACGCTGACGGCGGTCGGCGCGCCGATGCCCATGCTGCACGTCGCGCAGAAAATCAGCGACGAGTCACTCGCGATCGGCGCCAGCCTCGAGCCCGATCAAGCCGCCCCGCTCTGCACATTCAGGATCGCCGGCGGGGCACCGAGCATGGAAGTCTCCTGGCGCATCGAAGCGGTGCGCAACGACCGCTGGGTCCAGCGCCACGGCGCCCCTGTCGAGATTGAAAAACAGGGCGTCGAGCAAGGAACATATCAGCACCCCGATCTGTATAACAAGCCGCGCGGGAGCGGACTGGGTATGACGGGGGCGGCAAGTCGATAAGAGGCAGTTGTTGCCGAGAGAGTGCAACGCGCTCGGTCGCGTTTTCATTACAGACTGCTGACCCGCGACGCCCACTTGGACATAGCGATCGGGCCGAATCCGCCGTCCGTGCGCGGATGAGCCGGATTCTCAGATGGAGCTCGGCACTGCAGCGCGTTAAGCGCCCAACAGGCCGTGCGCGTCTGCCGTAGAACCCGAAAGGCGAACGGGCCGGCTGTTCTCGTCATGATCCGGCCGTCGCGATTCCGAGCGCTACGGCCGTCGAAGCAGGTTGTGCATCGTCAGCAGCGCGGCTGGACCGGGGTGCGTGGCCGGGAGCACGCCGCGGGTCGCGTTGTTGGGCTTCGCGGCGCTCGGAGCCGCCGCAATTTGCGCGGCGTCCTGCGAAAGTGCCCCCCGAAGGACTCGAACCTTCGACCCGCTGATTAAGAGTCAGCTGCTCTACCAACTGAGCTAGGAGGGCTGGATGTCGCCGCGGCCGCGGGTCCGTGCTCCCTTGGTAAAGGGGGCCCGCGAACCCGACGCCGATCGGTGAGCTACTTTATTCTGCCTACGGTCGGAGTCCAGCGGCGAGTTGACTTGCGCGGGGGCTCGACGTAGGGTTTTGGCCCGGGGCGCAGCGTCCAAAGCAGTGTCCTCGCGGGGTTTGACGGTCGAGTTTCACGCGCATGAACGCCCGGAACCGGGCAGGAGTCGGCGATGCTTCCCCCACAGAGAGTCAGTCACGGACGCACGCGTCGTCGCCGCAACCACCACGCGCTGGAGCCCGTGCACCCCACCCTCTGCCCCCTGACGGGCCTCCCGAAGATGCACCACCGGCCGTGCAAGGCCTCGGGGTATGTGCGCGCGGGCCTTCAGATCAAGGTGCCCAAGCTCAAGATCGGCGTGAGCAAGTAAACTCTTGCCGGCCGCCCGGGCCGGACCAGCCGTTCATGGGCGGGGGTATCGCTTCACGCGGTGGACGCCGCGCTCAGGTTGCATGAACCACGCATCGACCCAGGCCGGAGACGTGCGCGTGGCCCAACGCGGGATGCGCGTCGGCATCGACATCATGGGCGGCGACCACGCGCCCGACGCGATCATCAAGGGCTGCGTGATGGCGCTGCCCGACCTGCCGGCGGGCGACACGCTCGTGCTGGTCGGGCCGGAAGGGCTCATCCGCGAGATGCTCGCGGAGCGGGCGATCAAGACGGACGACCCGCGCATCGAGGTCGTCGATGCGCCGGACGTCATCGAGATGGGCGATTCGGCCGCGAAGGCCGTGCGCCAGAAGACCGAATCGTCGATCGTGAGGATGCACCAGATGGGCGGCGCCGGCCACCCGCGGCGGTGCGACGTGGTGCTGAGCGCGGGGAACACCGGCGCGTGCGTCGCCGCGGCGATGCTGCACATGCGCCGCTTGCCGAACGTGCTGCGCCCGGGGATCGCCGTGACGATCCCAGCGTTCAACGGCCCGTTCATCCTGACGGACGCCGGCGCGAACCCGGAGCCGAAGGCGGAGCACCTGTGGCAGTACGGCGTGATGGCCGACGCGATGGCGCGGCTGACGCTGGGCCTGGCGAGCCCGCGCGTGGGCCTCATGAACATCGGCTCCGAAGAGGCCAAGGGCACGGGCATCATCAAGGAGACGCGCGACCTCCTGAAGGCGACGCCGGGCCTCAACTACATCGGGTACGTCGAGGGGCGCGACCTCTTCGAGGGCGTGGCGGACGTGGTGGTGACCGACGGGCTCGTGGGCAACACGGTGCTGAAGGCCGCGGAAGGGATGGCCAAGAGCCTCTTCAAGGCGATCGGGCACGAGCTGCTGACGCAGGACGCGGCGCTGCTGCCGCGCTTCGAGCCGGTGGTGAAGGCGATCTACGCGAAGAACGATTACCACGAGCACGGCGGCGCGCCGCTCCTGGGCGTGAACGGAGCGTGCTTCATCGCGCACGGCTCGTCGGAGGCGCGGACCATCCGCGCGGCGATCCGCAACTGCCGGAACTTCGTGCGGCTCGGCGTGAACGAGGCGGTTGTGCGCCGGCTGGCCGAGGTCGCGCCCGTGCTGGAATCGGTCGTGGAGCCCAAGCCCGAGAGGGCCAGGGCGTGACGGTCCCGCGCACTCCGGGCTTCGGCTTCGGGCAGGACTCGGGCACCTTCGCGGGCCGGGTCGGGGTGGAGATCGCGGGCACGGGGCACGCGCTGCCCGAGCGGGTGCTGACGAACGCCGACCTCGAGAAGGTGATGGACACGAGCGACGAGTGGATCGTCCAGCGGACGGGCATCCGCCAGCGCCACATCATCGACCGCTCCAAGGGCGAATCGACGACGACGCTCGCCGCGCGGGCCCTGTCGGGCGCGCTGTCGAACGCAGGCATGACGGCGCGGGACCTCGACCTCATCATCTGCGCGACGATGACGCCGGAGATGTCGTGCCCCGTCGTGAGCAACCGGGTGAGCGCGCTGCTGGGCGCGGGGCAGATCGGCACCTTCGACCTCGTGGGCGCGTGCTCGGGGTTCGTGTACGGGCTGAACGTGGCGCACGACCTGGTGCGCGGCGGGGCGTACCGCGCCGTGGGGCTCGTGGGCGTTGACACGCTGAGCCAGTTCATGGACTACTCCACGGAGGGGCGCGGCACTGCGATTCTCTTCGGCGACGGGGGCGGGGCCGCGGTGCTGCGGGCGACGCCGGACGTGCGCAAGGGCATCATCGCGCAGGCGATGCACAGCGACGGCGAGGCTTGGAAGGAGATCTACATCCCGCGGTGCGCGCTGGACTTTCCGCCCGGCGTCACGCCCGACCCGGCAAAGCACAACCGCGTGCAGATGAACGGTGCGGGCGTCTTCAAGTTCGCCGTCCTGAAGTTCCCGGCGCTGATCGAGGAGACACTGCAGCGCGCGAACCTGACGCCGGCGGACATCGACATGTACGTCTGCCACCAGAGCAACCGGCGCATCCTCGACGCGGCCCGCGAGCGCTTCGGCCTTCCGCCCGAGAAGCTCTATATCAACATCGACCGGATCGGGAACACATCGGCCGGGAGCGTTGCGATCTGTCTCGATGAGGTCCGCCGCGCGGGGCGCGTCAAGCCCGGCGACAAGGTCATGTTCCTCGCCTTCGGCGCGGGGCTGACGTGGGCGAGCAGCCTGTGGCAGATGTGAGGAAGAAGCGAGAGAGCGAACCAGCGAGCGAGGGCAGAGAAAGGATGAGGAGGTGAACGGGTGGGGAGGTGCGGAGGTGATGGAAGAGCCATGGCCGCCATTCACTGACCACCCCGTTTACACGCGGTGCCCGGCGGGACGCCGGGCCTATGAAGAGAGCCGCCCCGGAGCGGCGGACCACGCGAAGACCCGTACGATCCGGGCATGTCCACGAATCTGGCCGCGCTGATCGACGAAGAGCTTCCGGCCCTCCGGGCGATCAGGCACGACCTGCACAAGCACCCGGAGCTCTCGTACCAAGAGAAGCGCACCAGCGAGGTCGTGCAGCGCGAGCTGCGCGAGCTCAGGATCGGGTTCAAGGCCGGCGTGGGCAGGGGCACGGGCGTGGTGGCCTACCTCCCCGCGACCAACGACGCCGACAACGCGAAGGGCGCCGTCGCGCTGCGGGCGGACATGGACGCCCTGCCCATCACCGAGCGCACCGGCAAGGCGTACACCTCCGGCACGCCGGGCGTGATGCACGCCTGCGGGCACGACGGGCACACCGCCATCCTGCTGGGCGCCGCCCGCGTGCTCTCGCGCGTGGACCGGCCCCGGCCGGTGACGTTCCTCTTCCAGCCCGCCGAGGAGGGCGGCGGCGGCGCCGCGGTCATGTGCGACGAGGGCGTCCTCGACGGCGACGGCAAGGGGGGCGTGGGTGCGCCCGTCCGCGCGGTCTACGGCCTGCACGGATGGCCCACGATCGAGGTCGGCAAGGTCGCGAGCAAGGCGGGGCCGCTGCTGGCCGCGACCGACGACTTCGAGGTCGTGATGCAGGGGACGCAGAGCCACGGCGCTTACCCACACTTCGGCGCGGACCCGATCACGGCGAGCGCGCACACGATCGCGGCGCTGCAGACGATCGTCTCGCGCAACGTCTCGCCGCTGGACGCGTGCGTCGTGAGCGTGGGCGCGATCCACGCGGGCACGGCGGACAACATCATCCCGGAGTCGTGCTCGTTCATCGGCACCGTCCGCACCCTGCGGCCGGAGATGCGCCGGCTCGCGAAGGAGCGCTTCTTCGCGATCGTGGAGAAGACCGGCGCGGCGCTGGGGTGCAACGCGAAGATCGCGTGGAACCCCGGCTACCCGGTGACGATCAACGACCCCGACGCGGCGGAGCGGTTCTTCGCGGTCGCGCGCACGGCCTTCGGTGCGGCGAACGTGGAGATGATCGACCAGCCCACGATGGGCGGCGAGGACTTCGCGTACTACGGCCAGCGCGTGCCGGCCTGCTTCTTTCTGCTCGGGCTGCGGCCGCGCGGCGCGAGCACGTACCCGACGCTCCACCAGCCGGACTTCGACTTCAACGACGACGCGCTGCCCGTGGGCGTGCGCATGATGTGCGAACTCGCGCTGCGCGGCTGAGCGCCGCGGCGGAGACAAGCGCCGAGCCACCGCATGACCGCGCACACGACAACCACGGCCGCCGGCACCGTCGAGGTCAAGCCCGACGCGGCTCATCACCACGCGCCCCTCGCGCTCAGCGTCATCATCCCGTGCCTGAACGAGGCGAAGACGATCGCGGGGTGCGTGGACGAGGCGAGGACGCTGGTGCGGGAACTCGGACTCCCCGGCGAGGTGATCGTCGCCGACAACGGCAGCACCGACGGCTCGCGTGAGACCGCCGCCGCGCACGGAGCCCGCGTCGTGCCCGTGCCGGCCCGGGGCTACGGGGCGGCGCTGCGGGCGGGGATCGTCGCGTCGCGCGGGCGCACGATCGTGATGGGCGACGCGGACGGGAGCTACGACTTCCGCGAGGCGTTGCCGATGGTGCGGACGCTCCTGGAGAGTCGGTCGGACCTCGTGATGGGCGACCGCTTCGGCGGCAGGATCGAGCCCGGGGCGATGCCCTTCAAGAACCGCTACCTCGGCAACCCCGTGCTGAGCTGGATCGGCCGCACGCTCTTCGATTGCCCGGTGCGCGACTTCCACTGCGGCATGCGGGCCTTCACACGCGAGGCCTTCGACCGCCTCGACGTGCGTTCCCAGGGGATGGAGTTCGCGAGCGACATGGTGATGAAGGCGTCGCTCCGCGGCATGCGGATCACGCAGTCGCCCATCACGCTGCGGCGCGACGGGCGCGACCGGCCGCCGCACCTGCGCCCGTGGCGTGACGGGTGGCGGCACCTGCGCTTCATGCTCAGCCACTCGCCGCGGTTCGCTCTCCTGCTGCCGGGGCTAGTGCTGCTAGCGCTCGGGCTGAGCGCGGCGCTCTTTCTCTCGACGGGCGCCCGGCGCGTCGCGGGCGTCGGGCTCGACATCCACTCCCTGATCGCCGCGTGCTTGGCGATCCTGCTCGGGCACCAGTGGCTCCTCGCGGCGTGCGTCATGCGGCTGCATGGCGTCGCGACGGCGATCGGGCCGGCGAAGGGCTTCGCGGGGTGGATGCTCAACCGGCTGAGCGCCGAGCGACTGCTCCTGACCGGCGGCGTGATGGTGCTGCTGGGACTCGTCCCGATGGGATGGCTGATCGCCACGTGGGCGCGCGCGGACTTCGGGCCCCTGGATACAGGCACAACGCTCCGCCCCACCATGCTCGGCTTCACGCTGATCGCCCTGGGCGGCCAGACGGTGATGAGCGGCGTGGTGGCGAGCATGCTCTCGCTCGCACGCGGCAGGGATGAGGCGTGACGGGGCTCGACCGGTTCCTTCAACGCTGGCGCGTCCGCGTCGCGCTCGCGCACTTGCCGCCGGGCGCGGACCTGCTGGACGTCGGCTGCTACGACGGCGCGCTGGTCTCCCGCGCCCTCGCGCTGCCCAAGGACCGGCGCCCGCGCAGGGCCGTCGGCATCGACCCCGCCGCGCCGGGGGACTTCCCGGGCCTCGATATCCGCCGCGCGAACCTGACGAGCGCTGGCTTCCGGGACGCGGAGTTCACGTGCGTCGCGCTGCTGGCCGTCTTGGAGCACGTGCCCGACGCGCCCGCGTTCGCCCGCGACCTTGCGCGCGTGCTCGCCCCGGGCGGGCGCCTGATCATCACCGTGCCGAGCCCGCGCGTGGACGCGATCCTGGCGGTGCTGAGGGCTGTGCGCCTCGTGCACGGCATGTCGCTGGAACAACACCACGGCTACGACCCGCGCCGGACGAGCGCGGTCTTCGAGGGAGCCGGGTTCCGCCTCGCGACGCACCGCACGTTCCAGCTCGGCCTCAACAACCTCTTCGTCTTCGAGAAGCGCTGAGCCAACACTTGGGCATGCCCCCGGAGACGGCATCACGCCCCGTGCGCGTCTGGTGGGCCTTCGCCGCCTTCTGCGTCCTCAAGTTCATCCTCGTCTCGCACGACGAGGTGATCACGATGGCGTGGGACGACCTCGATAACGCGCGCAACGCCCAGTTCTGGCACTACGGGACCCCCTACGGCATCAACGCCTTCACCAAGCAGCCGGGGCTGTCGCTCTTCGCGGGCGCCGCCACCGTCTTTGGCCTTCCGCTGCGCCTCGCGTACGAGCTGCTCTGGATGAGCGCGAGCGCCTCGGTCCTCGCGGCGCTGCGGACGGTCGGCGTGCACCGGTCCGTCGCGCTCCTCTGCTCCCTCGCGGTGCTCTACCACCCCTGGACGTTCGGACTCTTCGAGCGCTTCCTCGCCGACGCGCCGTACGCGGGCTGGTACACGCTCTTCATCGGCCTCCTCACCCTCGCGGCCTTCGCCCCCACGACGCGCTCGGCGCTCCTCCGTGCGCTCGGAGCGTCGGTCGCAGGGGCGTGGGCGATCAACACCCGCCCCGAGGGCGCGCTCGTCTACCTCGTGCCCGTCTGCGTCGCGGCCGCGGCGTGGTTTGCATCGCGGGAGAAGCCGGCACGCCGACGCGCCGCGGGCGTCTGCCTGCTCGCGGGCGCGATCGTCTTCGGCTCGGCGGCGGCCGCCGCCGCGGGCGTAAAGGCCAAGACCGGCGTCTTCATGGCGCACGAGCTCGCGATGCCGGGCTTCAAGCGGCTGTACAACGCGCTGCTCGCGATCGAGCCCGACCACCCGCACGCAAAGCTGCCGATCCCGCGGGACGTGCGCGAGCGGGCCTACGCCGTGAGCCCGACGCTGGCGACGATCCGCGAGGCGATGGAGGGTCCGACGCTCGAAGCGTTCCAGCCGCTGGTGTACGGCGACACCGGCGTCAAGGGCGAGCACGGCGCCTGGGCGGTGTGGGCGCTGCGCGACGCGACGTTCAGGGTGATCCCTGTCGATGCCGTGGTGCGAGCAAAGACGTACAACGACTTCTGGAACAAGGCGGCGGATGAGGTCCGGGCCGCGATCGGGGACGGGCGGCTCCCCTCGCGTTGGGTGCCGATCTCCTTCGTGCAGCCCAACTGGCCGCAGCTCGCGCGCGAGGCGCCGACGAGTTTCGGCAGGTATTGGAAGATCCTGACGCGCGACCCGGTCCCCCGCGCTTGGCCGGCGGACGTCGGGCCCGACCGCGCCCCCTTCGACCTCATGGGCCTGCGGCGGTTGTCGCTTGTTGACCTGCGCGAGCAAAGGCCGGTGGGCCCCTCGCTCTGGCACCGGCCGCGGGTGCACGGGGCGCTGATGATGATCCAGGAATCGCTCCAGGCGCTCTACAACACGGTGACGCGCTACGGCGCGTGGTTCCCTCTCGCGGCGTTCCCGGCGCTCGCGTGGCTGGCGCTCAAGGGCCGGGCCGAGCGCGGCCCCGTCGCGATCCTGGGCGTCCTCCTGACGCTCATTCTCGCGCGGCTCGCCCTCGCCGTGCTCCTCGACGCCTGCGGCGTCTGGGCGCAGCACCGCTATGTCCTCGCGATCGCCCCGCTCGTCCACGTCGCGCTCTGGGTGAGCGTGGCGGGCCTCGTCAGCGCGGCGCTCGCGGCAAGGCGGCCGACGCCTCGATGAAGACGTCCACGGCCTGGCCGGGGAAGAGCGGCGTGTCGGGCGGGGCCGTCACCTCGAAGACCACGTCGATCACGCGCGTGTCGACCCGCTCGACGTTCGCGCCGGAGAGGTCGGTCTTGGGGCGGGCGTACGGCTCGATGCGTGTCAGCCGCAGCGGGACGTCGCGCTGCACACTGCCGCGCGTTCGGGCGACCGCCTTGGGCTCGTTCCCGACAAGGGCGATGTCCTCCTCGTCCACCTGGGCCCGCACGCTGAGGCGCGAGAGATCGCCGAGGATCATGGGCGGACGCGACGCGTCGGTGGTCGCGTACTCGCCCGGCTCGACGCCCCGCCGCAGCACGACGCCGTCACGCGGGGCGCGGACGACGAGCCGCCCCATGAGCATCTCGAGGGCCGCGACCTCGGCCTCGCGCTGCGCGAGCTGCGCCCGCGCGATCGCGAGGTCCGGTTCCCACCCGCCGGCGCGGGCCTTGGCGAGGTCCGCCTCCGCCCGGGCAAGGTCCGCCCGCGCCGCCTCCGCGGCGTACCGCACGCTCGACACGTCGCGGTCCGTCCCCGCGCCGCGTGAGACCGTCTGCTCCGTCAGCCGCAGCTGCTCATCGATATCGGCGACCTGCGCTCGCGCCCGCGCAACCGCGGCCTCGAGGGGCGGCAGGTCCTCGGCCCGGGGCAACGCGTGCCACCGCGCGATCTCGGCCTTTGCGCTCTCGACGGACGCCCGCGCACGGATCAGGTCGGCGCGCAGGACGCGGGTATCGAGCTCGAAGAGCGGTTCGCCCGTCTTGACCGCCCGGCCGACCTCCGCGTGCACGGCGGCCACGAGCCCCGCCTCCGGCGCGACGATCGCGACGTCCCTGCCCGTCGGCTCGACGATGCCCAGGGCCGCAACGCCCGACGCGAAGGGGTTCACGGACGCGGGGCGTGCGAGCGGGAGCTCAGCCTTCTCGTCGCGCGCCGAGCTCACGGCGACGATCGCGACGGCGAGGCCCAGCACGGCAAGCAGGATCGTCACCCAGCGCGTCATGCGGAAGGGTAGCGATCCCCATCGCCTATCCGGCCGCGATGCGCGTCAATACCCCAGCGCCCGCAGCGTCCCCGCGCGGTCGCGGTGGTACGCCATCTCCGGCGAGTTCGAATGCGCGAGATGGTCCGACGCGGTCATATACAAAGCCGACGCCGAGCGCCGGTCGCCCTTGGCGTCGAAGATCGCCGCCATCTCGCACAGCAGCCCGGGGTCGCCCGTTTGCTCGTACTCCGCGGCGAGCGTCGCGAGGGCCGCGCTGTCGTCGCCCAGGCGCACCTGCCACGCGGCCAGATCGATCGGCGCAAGGCCGTCGCGCCAGCCCCGGAAGGCCCGGACGCTCCCCCAGCAGGCAAGACCGGCGAACGCGACGATGGAAACACGGCGAAGAACCGAGCACATCTGATCTGCTCCTTCCGCCGGTACGCGGCCGGCGGCGGTATGTCCCGGCAATATGCGCCGGCGCCACGCCGATGCAAGCGGCCTTGAAACAATGGCCGCCGTGAGGGCGGGGAGTGCGTCGGGCGCGCAGGGTTTAACGCCTCCGCCGCCGGTTCTCGGGCGCTCGCGGGGGCGTCCATACGCTTGGGCGTGTTTACCGGGCTGATCGAGCACGTTGGGAGCGTGCACAGCCGGCGCTCAACCCCCGCCGGAGAGCGGCTGGCTATCGATGCGCCCGCGCTCGGCGGGTGCTCCGCCGGCGAGTCGATCGCGGTGGACGGCGTCTGCCTTACGCTCGCCGCGGAACCGACCAACGGGCTTCTCGCCTTCGACGTTGTCCCGCAGACGCTGGCGCTGACGACGCTGGGCTCGCTCGCCCCGGGCGCGCGCGTGCATCTGGAACGCGCGGCGACGCCCGCGACGCTCTTGGGCGGGCACATCGTGCAGGGGCACGTGGACGGCGTGGGCGAGGTCGTGAGCGTCACCGACCGCGGCGAGTGGCGCGTGCGCATCGCGCCCGGCAACGGACTAATGCAGTACCTCGCGCCGCGCGCGAGCGTCTGCGTGCAGGGCGTGTCGCTCACCGTTGCGGGCCTCGACCCGGCCGCGGGGTGCTTCGAGGTCGCGCTCATCCCCACGACGCTCGCGAAGACGACGCTCGCGGGGCTCACGCCCGGCTCGCGCGTGAACATCGAGTGCGACGCCGTCGCCAAGCAGGTCGTGCACTGGCTGCGCAACTATGCCCATCAACCGGAGGCCGTGTGATCACGCTCGGCGTCGACCCCGGCCTGCGTCTCACCGGCTACGCGTGCATCCGCGTGGCCGGCCCCCGCTGCGAGATCCTCGAGGCGGGCGTGATTCGTCTGCGCCGGCGCGACGAGGAGGACCCGAAGGCCGCGCCGAGCGTCTCGCAGCGCCTGGCGGAACTCGACCGCGAGTTCCGGGCCCTGCTCGAGCGACTCACGCCCGAGTCCGTCGCCGTCGAGGGGCTCTTCGCGCACCGCGAGCACCCCGCGACCGGCATGATCATGGGCCATGCCAGGGGCGTGCTCCTTCTCGCCGTCGCGCAGCGAGGGCTACCGCTCGTCGAACTCAAGCCGGCGGCGGTCAAGAAGTTTTTGACCGGCTCGGGCCGCGCCGACAAGGGGCAGATGCAGCGCGCCGTGCAGCATCACTTCGGCCTCGCCGAGGCTCCCACGCCCGCGGACGTCGCGGACGCGATCGCCATCGCCCTCTGCGCCAGCGAGCGCTCGCGTCTGGGGCTGCCGGCACCGACCGCGTCCGGCGCCCGCAAACGCCGCAGGACGCTGCCGGCCGATGTGCTCGCTCGTTGAGCGGGAACGGCCGAGTTACCGAATTGCCATATCAAACTGCGCCGGCGGACGCTCCGTTCGCCTCCCATCCGGCCATTTCGGACGCCGGCCATTTGGCCGCGCCGCCCCGCGCCTTTATGATCGTTCATGCCCGCCTCCGACGCCCCTCTCGCCGCCCAGGTCCTCATTGTGGAGGACGAGCCCGACCACGCCGACGTCATGGCCGACGCCCTGCGCAAGCCGGGCCACGTCTGCACCGTGGTGACGGGCGTCAAGGACGCGCTGGAGGAGCTGCGCCTGGGCGCGTTCGACGTCATCGTGACCGACCTGCGCATGCCGGCCGACGCCGGCGCGGCGGTCTCGCCCCCCGGGCTCGCGCTGGCGCCCGTGGGGCCCGACGGCGCGGACGCGGGCCTGCGCGTCCTCGAGGCGGCGCGCCAGCTCCAGCCCCAAAGCGAAACAATCCTTGTCACCGCGCACGGCGACGTCCCCACCGCCCGCGCCGCCTTCAAGCTCGGGGCGTACGACTTCATCCAGAAGCCCCTCGACCTCGAGGTCTTCCGCAACCTCGTCAACCGAGCGGCGCAGACCGTCCTCCTGCGCCACCACAACACGCGGCTCCAGCAGCAGGTGGACCAGGCCGGCTTCGAGGGGATCGTCGCGCAGAGCGATCCCATGCGCCGCGTCCTCCGGCAGATCAAGGTCGTCGCCCCCTCCACAATCCCCGTGCTCATCACGGGCGAGTCGGGCACGGGCAAGGAGGTGATCGCCGCGGCGGTACACCGCAACTCCCGGCGTGCGGGCGGTCGCTTCGCGGCGTTCAACTGCGCGGGGCAATCCGAGAGCCTGCTCGAGGACCAGCTCTTCGGGCACGTCAAGGGCGCGTTCACGGGCGCGGACAAGGACCGCGCGGGCGTCTTCGAGTACGCCGACGGGGGGACGCTCTTCCTCGACGAGATCGGCGACATGCCGCTGGCGATGCAGGCCAAGCTCCTGCGCGTGCTGGAGTCCGGCGAGGTCGTCCGCCTCGGGAGCAATGAGGCGCGGAAGGTGGACGTGCGCTTCGTGAGTGCGACCAACCGCGACCTCAAGCAGATGATCGGTTCCGCCGCGTTCCGCGAGGACCTCTTCTTCCGCATCAACGGCGCGCACGTGCACCTGCCGGCGCTGCGCGAGCGTCGCGAGGACATCCCCGCGCTCGTCTCGTACGCCTGCGAGCGCTTCGCGGGCGAGCTGGCCGAGCGGCCGGAGAAAACGGTTGTGCCGGGCGTGACCGACGCGGCGATGATGCGGCTCACGAGCTACGCGTGGCCGGGGAACGTGCGGCAGCTCCTCAACGTCGTGCGCACGATGGTCGTCGTCTGCTTGAGCGAGCCGCGCCCGCAGGGCCAGCCGCCGATGCTCGACACGCGCCACATCCCCGACGACGTGCGCAGCGACGGGGACGAGCCGGACGCGACCGCCGGCGCGAGCCTCGCGGGCACGAGCCTAGAGCAGATCGAGAAGCGGGCGATCCGCGAGACCCTGCGCCTGACGCAGGGGAACCGCGAGCACGCCGCGAAGCTGCTGGGCATCGGCGAGCGGACGCTCTACCGCAAGCTCAAGGAGTACGGGCTGCGGTGAGCCGGCTCAGCGCCGGCGCTTCCGCGCGAGGATCAACGCGCCGCCCGCGCACACGGCGATCGCGCCGGGGGCTGGGATCGGCGGGATGACGTGGATCGTGGCGGGAACAAACGAGACGGATGAGCGGTAACTCCCCAGGCTATCGTCGCTGGGGCTGTCATACCAACTGATGAAGCGTCGGTTATCTGCGCTGCCGACACCGCCGGCTCGAAGCATCGACCACTCGCCAGTTGTCAGTTCTAACGTGCGTGCGCCACTGTCCGCGCTGAGTGTCACGGCCTGACGCAGCAGCACGTTATCCTGCGTGCCCGCAATGAAGTAAGGGTGCGACTCCGAACCGTTCCACTGGAACTGGCCCGCGCCGACACCGCGCGCGACGCGATTCCCGTCATCAACCGTCCAAGGATCACCGTCCTCTCGCGGCCACATCGACACGAACGAACCAGCGATCCGGAGCCACGAGCCCGACGGGGCTCCGCCCGAGCCACCAGCGTGTGTAAACGAAGTCATTCGATTCTGGTATGCATTTATCATGCCGGGGGTACCAAACCCCGCCCTGCCGTAATCGTCCAGCGCGCTGGAACCAACCGCTTCGGCCTTGTCGAGCATTCCGAACGCACCGACCGCCGGTTCCCCGCTCTGCCCTCCGTTCCTCCATGGCGCCAATTGATCAACCGACTGACCGTCGTTGTCCCAGTTCGAGATCGTCGGCTGGTACCGCACGCCGCCGAGCGCGAACACATTCGTGTTCGCGCCGGTGTACGACACCGTCACCCGCCACTCGACGCGGCTGCCGGGCAAGACCGAAATCTCGTTCGTCCATCCGCTCCCGTCCCACACTTGGAACCGCATGACGGATTCCAATGGATAGGGTTGTTGTGCGGTGCAAACCGATGCCAGACCGATCGCGCTGAGAATAATAAATGTGCGCATGGAATCTCCTTGCACACATATAAGGTAGCGGAGGCCACTCGGTTGCGGGAATCACGAACTGCGATCACGAAGCCTGTGGTCGCCACCCCTGCGCGATCGGCCAGCGCCGGCCCGCGCCGAAGGCCACGCTCGTCACCTTGAGCCCCACCGCCGCCTGCTTGCGCTTGAACTCCGCGAGGTCGATCATCCGCGCGACGCGCGCCACGAGCGCCACGTCGTAGCCCGTCGCTTGCACGATCGACGCCGGGCTGCGCCGCTGCTCCACATACAAATCGATGATCGCATCGAGGACGTCGTACGGCGGGAGGGAGTCCTGGTCCGTCTGATTGGGGCGCAGCTCCGCGCTCGGGGGCTTCTCGATCGTCCGCGCGGGGATCGGCGGTCTCTCGAATCCCAGCTCGCCCGCGTGCTCGTTGATCCAGCGCGACAGGGCGTAGACCTGCTGCTTCCCCACGTCGATCAGCACGGCGAGCCCGCCGTTCATGTCGCCGTACAGCGTCGCGTACCCCACCGCCATCTCGCTCTTGTTCCCCGTCGTTAGCACGATCGCGCCGGTGCGGTTGGAGATCGCCATCAGCGTCGTGCCGCGCAGGCGCGACTGCAGATTCTCCTCCGTCAGGTCCGGCATCGACGCGCCGAGACGCTTGGCCCCGATCTCGTCGAAGGACCTGTCGAGCTGCGTCCGCATCGCTTCGAACGAATGCCCGATCGGCGCCACGCGGCATTCGCCGCCGACGTTCGCCGCGAGTGCCAGCGCGTCCTCCACCGAGTGCGTCGATGAATACGGCCCCGGCATCGCGACGCCGAGGACGTTCTCGCGCCCGATCGCGGCGCACGCCAGCACGTACGTCAGCGCCGAGTCGATGCCCCCCGAGAGGCCGATGAGGGCCCTGCGGAAGCCCGTCTTGCGCAGGTAATCGCGCACCCCTGCCACCAACGCGTGATACAACAGCCCGCACTCGTCCTCCGGCGGGAGGGGCGCGCGGGCGTTGCCCGGGATGTCAACGACGACAAGATCATCACCGAACAACGCCCCCGCCGCGGCGAGTTCGCCGCCGGGGGCGTAGGTGTACCGGTGACCGTCGAAGATCAGCTCGTCGTTCCCGCCGAGTTGGTTGACCGACGCGACCCACACGTTGTGCCGCCGCGCGTGCGACCGCAGGATCTCGCGGTGCTTCACGCCCTTGCCCAGCGCGAACGGGCTCGCGCTCGCGGAGAGGATCACCGAAGCACCGGTCTCGACGAGCGCGCGCATCGGGTCCGCGCTGCTTCTGTAGCGGAGCGCCACGCCGGCGTCCTCGCCTCGCCAGAGGTCCTCGCAGATCGAGAGCCCGACGCGCACGCCCTTGACGTCCACGACCACCGCGCGCGACCCGGGCTCGAAGTACCGGTTTTCATCAAAGACGTCGTACGTCGGGAGGAGTCGCTTGTCGTAATAGTCCACGTACGCGCCGTCGCGGAAGACCACGAGCGAGTTCGCGCACCCGTGCTCCGGCTGGGACTGATCGACGGGGAGAGGCGTCCCGAAGACCAGCGTGAGCCCCTTGCCGGCCGTCTCGCCCGCCCGCTTCGCCTCGCGGGCGCACGCCGCGACGAAGCCCTCTTGGAGGAGCAGGTCCTTGGGCGGGTAGCCGCTGAGCGCGAGCTCGGGAAGGAGGACGCAGTCGGCGTCAGCGTCTCGCGCCCGCTCCGCCGCCGCGGCGATCAACTTGGCGTTCCCGGCGAGGTCGCCGATCGTCGGGTTGATGGTCGCGAGCGCGAGCCGCACACCGGAGCGTACGCAGCGGCGGGAGTTCATTTTTCAGCACAGAGACACAGAGAAGAAGAGATGGATGAGTCGAGATGAATTGGCTTGAAGAGGCGGATGCTGGAAGTTCTCGCATCTACCTCTTCGAACCCACAATTGCTCTTCTCTTCTTGCTCAACTTCTCTGTGTCTCTGTGCTGAAATCAGTCAACCCGCCGCGTCCTCCCGCACCACCGTCATCGTCCGCCACTTGCCGGAGAGGAACCTCGCGAGGAGGTACGCGCACAGCAGCGCGATGTACGACGCGGCCATGATCCACGGCCCGACCGACTCGAGCCCCGGCGCGAAGCGAACGATCAACGATCCCCCGAGGACGATCACCGTCCACGCCATCACGATCGTCGCGACGCCCGGCCAGAACGTGTCCCCGGCCCCGCGCAGCGCGCCGGAGAGGACCATCGCGACGGCGTCGAAGAGCTGGAAGGCCGCGGTCGCGATCAGGAACGCGCTCCCCAGCCGCACCAGCGCGGCGGCGGTCTCCGGGTCCGCGTCGGCGGGGACGAAGAACCCGATCAGCCTCGTCCGGAAGAGGACGAAGCACAGACCGCACAACCCCATGTAGACAAGGGCAAGCCGCACGCCCATCCACGCGCGGGCCGCCGCGAGGTCGGGGCGTTTCATGCCCTGGTACCGCCCCACCAGCGCCGCGCACGCGGCGGAAATGCCCACGGCCGGCATGAACGAGAGGGACATGTATTGGTGGGCGATCCATCCGGCGGTCGCATGAACCTGCCCGAAGTGGCTCACCAGGTGCACCATGAAGAAGCCCCAGCAGATCATCTCATTGCCGAACATGAGCCCGGCGGGGAGGCCCTTGCGCAGGATCTCGGCCACGTGCGAGCGCGACCACCGCCAGCCCGAGCGCGTCGTGTACAGGGCGTGCATCGACGGGCTCAGGAAGACCCCGAGGGGGATCAGGAACTCGACCAGCGTGGCGAGCACGGTCCCGACGCCGCTCCCCGCCACGCCCATCGGTTCGATGGAGAAGACCGCCGCGACGGCGTGGGCGGCCCCCGCCACCGGCTGCATGATCGATCCGAGCCAGTTCTCTCCCATGGGGGGCGTGGGGCCGTCGCCGTAGCAGAAAACCATGCTGGCAAAAAGGTTGAAGATGTTGGCGGCGACGCCGGCGGCCATCACCACGCTCGGCCGGTGCATGCCGTAGAAGAACTGCGAGACGCAGCGGGCAAAGAGCGTGAACACCGCGCCCCAGAGGAGAATGCGGCCGTACTCGGTCGCGAGCTCGGCCTGCACCGGGTCCACACCGGCGGCACGGAAGATCGCCGGGAGCGCGAAGGAGAGGGGGACGAGCACGAAGAGCCAGTACAGGGCCGACAGCCAGAGCCCGTTCCACAGGTACGCCGGCCCGCGGTCCGCCTTCCCCGCGCCCAGGTTCTGCGCAACAAAGGTGTTGATGATCATCAGCGTGCCCGCCGCGACCGACAGCGGGACCCACGCCGCCAGACCCCCGTTCCCCTGCGCGCCGACGTAGACGGGCTCGGGCCCGATGCGCGATACCAGCCACTTGTCGGTGAACTGCATCAGCGTGTACGACGTCATCGTCGCCACGGTGGGGCCGGCGATGCGCAGCATCTCGCGCAGCGGATGCTCGTCGGTGCGCGCGCTGTCGTCCGGTCCGGGCATAAGCGGCGATTCTAAGGCCGCGCGCTCCGGCGCAAGATCGCGCGCACAGAACAGCGCACTTTCACGCCAGGCTTACGTGCGCGCGAGAACTTTCCTCATGCGGAGCGCCGGCTCGGGCGGCATCGTCAGCCGGCCGCGGCGCGACGCGTACACCAGGAGCATCATGATGCCACGCGGTGACAAGTCTTCGTACTCGGACAAGCAGAAGAGGCAAGCCCGGCACATCGAAGAGGGCTATCGGGAGCAAGGCTCGAGCGAGGACCGCGCCGAGCGCATCGCCTGGGCGACGGTGAACAAGCAGACCGGCGGCGGACGCCGGGGCCGCAGCAGCGGCCGCAAGGGCTCGCCCTCGGGCGGCGGTCGCGCCGGCAGCAGCGGCTCCGGACGGGGCGGCAGCGGGAGCGGCGGACGCGGCGGTAGCCGCTCGTCGTCGGGCCGCGGCTCATCCTCACGCGGCGGACGCTCGGCGCAGGGCGGCTCGCGCGGCAGCAGCGGCGGCGGCGGACGCGGGTCGGGCCGCAGCGCCAGCGGCTCGTCGCGGAGCAGCTCGTCCCGCAGCAGCTCATCCCGCGGGGGTTCCCGCAGCGGGAGCTCGGGACGGGGCGGCAGCAGCGGAGGGAGCCGGGGTTCATCCTCGCGCAGCTCCTCCGGCCGTTCGTCGTCGCGCAGCGGCTCCTCGAGCGGCGGTTCGTCCCGGAGCGGCGGCTCCTCACGGAGCAGTTCGTCGCGCGGCGGTTCATCCCGTGAGGGCTCGTCGCGTGGAGGTTCCCGCGGCGGTGGCGGCACTGGTGGCGGAGGCTCGTCCGGCCGGTCCTCCTCCCGTAGCGGCAGCGGTTCACGCAGCGGTGGCGGCGGGGGCGGCGGCGGGGGCAATGGCGGCAACGGCGGCGGGAACGGCGGCAACCGGGGCGGTGGCGGCGGCGGGAACGGCGGCGGGGGCGGCTCCTCCGGCGGCGGTTCTTCCGGCTACGACAACGGTTGATGAACGCGTGTTGTTCCGACAGTTTCCGGCATGCGTTCGACCGGCATGGAATGACTCCTCGCACGCCCGCGGCCGACCGGCCCGGGCGTGTTTTCAGAGGAAGAGACATGGATTGAGGACGCGCCCCGGAGGGGCGGACCACCGCGGAGCGGCGACAAAGAAAAGCCCCGGGCTCTCACCCGGGGCTTTTGTACCAGCGTTTGATGCCCGATGCCCTCTTAGAGGCAGGGACCGCCGCCGAAGACGCTGAAGAAGGCTTCAAGGTCGAGGTTGTCCGGGAAGAGCCCGTCGTTGTTGAAGTCAAGGTCCCCGCACGTGCCGGTGGAGCACGCGCCCCCGCCGAAGACGTCCAGGAAGTCCTGCAGGTCCTGGTTGTCCGGGAACAGCCCGTCACCGTTGAAG
>DASPKL010000016.1:0-134314 GCA_035628115.1 Phycisphaerales bacterium
CCTGCGCGCACTGCGTCATTCTCGCCGACAGAAGGAATGTCGCCGCTTTTCTGCGAAGGTTTAGGCACGGGCGGCGCAGCCGTTGTCTGTGGCTCAGGCAATGGGCGGCGGCGTCCATCGAATCGCTGGACAACTGCGCCATCATCGACCGGCGCAAGGAATTGCACCTCTTCGCCTACCGAGGGCTTGTCGAGGGCGTGCAGTCTTCCCCCGAAACATTGAACGCGCACCGCCGGGACATTCTCGCGCCGTACAACCCGGAGCGGGCGTTCTTCATCGACGATGCGATCTTCGTCTCGACCAGCGACAACGACGGCCCCAACAGCACGGTCATTGTCTTCGATCGGTACGCGGCGGGCGATCAGCTAATCCAGGCCGCATGGTCGGAGTACCAGTTCACCGATCCGACCGTCTACAAGGGCGCGTCCATCAGCGACGAAGAGATTGACTACCTGCTCGCCAGAGGCCGAGCGATGGACGACGGCAAAGGCGCTGCCAATCTCAGCCGTCAACTCTTCGCGCGCATAGGCCTTGCTCCCGAACCCGCCGCCCATATCGCGCGCCAGGCGGGACGGATGACCCGTCGAATGCGCCAGCTCGTGCGCCAAGACCGAATACCACGCCTCGTCGCTGGTAAAGGCGCCCCGTACCGGCATATGCACGCTGTCTGTTGACTGGCGGTACATCGCTCGCCCGTTCCCACACACATAGCGCGGATTCAGCGATCGCGCAAGCGGGTTTGAAGGAAAACCCGGGAAAAGATGTAAACAACAAACAGCCCTGACGTACAGAAACAGGACATATGCGAGAGCGCATAGACCCGCAGTACGTCGGCAGCGCCAAACCCGAGAGCGGTTTGAAGTAATAACAGATGGAGTGAGAAGGCAGGCACGAGAGCCATGCCAGGCACGAGCGGTCAGCGGCCGTAGCCTAGTTACTCCATCTCATTCACCCCCGCCCAGCCGTACCCGAAACAGGAAAACCCGTCAACAGCCAGAAACTGCACGGGTTTCCCCGACAGACCGGCTCAGTACCTGCGACAGTTGGTTCGGTACCAACTGCACAACAGGTAGTCCCGAGCGGTCTGGTAGGGCAGGACGGCAGCCGTACCCAACTGGTTGGGCAGGCGTACGCCTATAGCCGCCTAACGGCGGCAGGACACGCGCCGAACAGGAAAAGATGGAAACTGAGGGACGGGTACGGGGGGTGCAGGGCGGCGGGGGCTGCTGAAAGAAGCTGTTTCAGGTTTTTTGGACTGGCACCCCTACCTGTTCGTTTCTAGCGTTTGATAATCATACGCCAAACACTGTCCCCACGTACCGACGCCGCTCCTCGCGTAGTTCTAAAACGGTCGCATGATACCATTCTCGGTCGGCGTTGCACTCGCGGTTAAAGTCGTTATTGCATTCTTCCTCAGTTTTAGTGTCACACGGTTGGTAATTGAACTTCTCTGCTCGGTTGGCTACCTCGATCAACGTTTCGACTCTCTTCTGCGAGCGCTCCAATCCTATCAGCGTCGTGAAGACTAGCTCGCGACGCACAACTAAATCGTGATACTTGTAGAGCAGTTCTTCATACCGTTTGTCCACATCCGAACCCGCAGGATGATCTTGCGGTTCAGAAGCCCAGACCATGCGTGCCTCGTGTTTTGACTGAATACATAGACTAACGAATAGCGTGTATGCGTCCTTAAGCTCTTTGTAGTGGTCGTGAACACGGTTTGATCTGAATACATAAACCTGAGCCAGTAGCGCGCCGGCTGCTGCAATCGCTGCGCCCAGAAGGACCGAGGCTCCACCAAGCCACCACGGAGCGTCAACTGCTAGCACTAGATACAATGGAGCCCCCTTCCGACTGTACTACATCTGACCAAGTTCGGCAGCTTCCTCTCTCTGTAATTCGCCAGTGATGTGTCTGAGCCACTCAGCATACTGATCGTGCACCTTAATCCATTCGTGGTACGCATCTCTTTTCTTCGCTTGGTCGCGCCCGTATTGTTCTGTTCTCGTGACTAGTCCCTTGATACGATGAAGGCGCTTCTCATTCTGCTCCAAGCTAATGAGTCGCAGCTCTGACTTTCTTATCAAACACTGTTGTAGATGCATCTCTTCTGTATGGCGATAAAACGTTTCGTTTGCAGAAGGGTCATTCTGAGAAGTATCAGCGGCTACCAACGCGAGACGGTTCGCGGTAAGATAGTCAAGGCAATGGCATGTAAGTGCTGCATACGCATCCGACAGTTCTTTATACCCGTCCTGAACGCGGTTGTCCTGGAAGAGTTTGTTCTGCATGCGAAATGCAATACCAGCTGTGATCACGGCGCTGACAACGCCGCTCACCAGCGCACTCTCCCACAACCCAGACTCGGCCAGCGTCAGCATCATGCCCCCATTCTACCGGGTGAAGGTCATCCAGCCCGTCCAGCTGTATCAAACGGATGCGCTGGCTGCCCCTGCTCTTCTTGGCTTTGACATTTGGTTGCGCGAAAAACCCGATCCGCTCGGGAATGACGCAGCCCGGGAAGGCCGCAACGTCGGTCATCCGCTCGGAAGCCTCTGCGGCCCGCCAGGAAGCCCCAGGAATCGCCGGACGCATGGAGACGATCATTGAGCAGGCTGGCGTCGTAGACGCAAACCTGAGCGATCTGGACGCCCACAGCGCCAAACTTGAGGATCAGCTCAACCGGGAGCGGGAGTCAGCCCGCAAGCGCCTCATGTCCCTGAACGCTTCGTTGTTCGCTGTCGGGATACTCGGGCTGGTCGGCTCTGTCATCGTCGGGTTGTGGTTCAAGACGCCGCGGGCGCTCGCAGCCGCTGTCGGGTTCGGCGTTCTGGTAACGGTGACGCTGGCGGTATCCGTTTTCGCGCAGGCATTGGCATGGATCGGCCTTGCTGTTGTGGCGCTCAGCGCCGTCGCTCTGGGTCTATGGGTCTGGATTGACGACAGAAGGGAAGCGAAGTTGAAGGCGAACGGAGGCGTGTGATGTTCTGGGCGGTATCGGTTTTGATATTTGTTGCTGCGTTCGTTGTCGGGCTGGTGGTCGGCGGGGCGGTCATCGCTTCGCAGTTTGCGGAGGCGATGAAGTGAGAGCGGAGCAGGAACTGACCGAACGGGTCAGGGATCTGGTTGACGGTCTGAATTGGAGGGGATGGGATGGACCTGTACGTGGATACGAGGGAGAAGACGTTTTCGCTGGTCGAGCCGGCGGACTTGGGCAGTCGGACGGTCATCGAGCAGACGATCCCGGCGACGTTGCCCTTAAGGGCGGTCATGGGGATGCTGGGAGCGATGGCGGCGACGGCCGGTCAGGCTGACATGGTGTTCAAAATCACGATTGCAAGCTAGGGCCAGTCGGAAGGCACTCGATTCTCTTGACGAGTTGGAGACGGTCTTGAAACTTACCAAGCAGTATAGCTGCGCAAGTTTTGAATGCGGCGCGATAGCCTGCCTCATTAATAGTGTACTCGCCGAGAATATTCGTTTGCACCATCTGATAGTGCGCAGAAGCCCGTGGATTCTCCTTAATCGCCGTCGCAATTCCATCTTTGATGGTTTTGATCGCCCTGTCTCGCAAGTACGTTAGTTTCTTAGGGAGCCCGGCGTCGGTGTCAGAAAACGTCGGCTTAACGCGGTGTGCAAAGTGATTGCGTATGTCGGCCATCTTTTCAATGAAGCCACACTCGTCTTTATCAATGATGCCAAGATATAGCGCTAGCGATGCCCTGCCCGTCAGCTCAGCCCGCGTTGCGAATTGATACGCTCCCTCATTGTCATAAGCTAAGCGGGCCGCAATTAATTCAACAAGTGCGGCATCGATCATCGCAACCATAAAGATCACGGTCTCACGATCCGACTGCGGCATACTCTCATCGATAAGCGCAATCAGGCCATCTGCGTTGTGAGCCTGCCCGGTGAGTAGTTTGTCAAACGTCTTCTGTGCCATTAGCCACCCCTTCTCTCCCGCACCTGCTCCATGCCGATCGGGTATTCAATCTCGTCCTGTCGTCGAAGGATCATTTTATTGCGCCCAAAACGTCGCCGCAGATAATCTTGCCTAGCGGGCGAATATGAGCCTGTCGGTCACGGTCTTGCACGTCTTTTCTCCGCCCGCTTCGCTCGCCAGCGACTGCGACGCTCCTCTTTTTTGTTCATGCGTTCCATTTCTCGGACCATTGCGCTGTAATCAGCGTGCGCACTCTTTATATGAATGGCTATCTGCGATTGA
Organism: Phycisphaerales bacterium; assembly: GCA_035628115.1. Lineage (GTDB taxonomy): Bacteria > Planctomycetota > Phycisphaerae > Phycisphaerales > UBA1924 > BJHL01. The sequence continues at coordinate 4,226 of DASPKL010000016.1, forward strand.
ACATGCAAGAATCCGGTCAACCGTCGCACCGTCGTGAGAAACAGGAACATACGACCGCCCGTGTCAGGCGTGAACCATCGTTCAAACTCGTCATGAATAGACTGCTTTACCACGGTACGCATGCGCGGAGACATATCTTGTCTTGAGAGCGAACTACTTACCCAATCGTTCATAACCACCTTCAGCACCTCTAGGTGTTTAAGTACTTCGGGATGAGAACTATCTACGATAATGCGGTGTGCGTATACATTCCGAATGCTTTTGATCGCACGAAGTGCTTGCGCAGTGTCCGGGTCGATGAGGCCGATCAGAAGCGCAAGCTGAATCCGTGCGCCAAATGAGCCTGCTGGTGCTCGACCGTCTCCATCAGCACCCAGAAAGTCCTTTACTTCTTTTGGCTTGTTCACAAGGCGCTTCGCGATCAGTTCAGCGAGCGCAGCGTCAAGCACAGCCGAAAGCGCAATAACCCTTTCTCTTTCGTTTCCGGTGGCAACTTGATTGGTCAGCTCATCAAGACTGGCGACACCGTTTGGACACAAATCAGTGAACAGCCTCTCGATCTTCCAAGAGATACTCTCGTCCTTTGACACGCAGCATTCTACACCTGTCCAAGTGGCGCGTGGACCGTTCAGGCGGTACACTGACGGGCGGAGGTTTCTCGCATGAGTATGAATCAAGTAGAGCAAGCGCAGAAAGACAGCCAGGCGCATACCGCCGCCTTCGTGGTCTTGATCGTTGCAATGGCCGTTGCCGGGCTGACAGCCGGGGAGGCCGCCGCTGGCGGCGTCTTCGTCATCGGCTCATTGATCTACATCGGCATCGCCAAGATGCGAGGCAAGATCGTCTAGCCATCTCCGAACAACGCGCCCTGCGAATGGACCTTCACAGGGTCCATCAGCGAAGGCTCATCAACGTCCTTGATGTTGATGCGCCGAGAAACCGTGTGGTAGGTCAGAACATCTTCCGCGGGCGTCTTGACAAGATGCTCCACCTCCGAGTAGGGCTTCTCGCTCATCCATTCGTGCCAGTTGGCGGAAGGCAAAATGACCGGCATTCGGTTGTGGATGGGCTTCATCAGCTCGTTCGGGCTTGTCGTCAGTATGGCGTACACATCGGCGTGGTGCGGGCGCTCGCCCGGTTCCCAGATCCCCGCCAGTCCGACGATGCCGTGCTGCTCGCCTTTTGCGCGCTGAAAGAACCACGGCTGTCCGTCCCACTTGGACCATTCGTAGAAGCCGTTGACGGGGACGATGCAGCGCCTGGTATTGGCGCTGAGCCGCCACATCGGATACTTGTTGATGGTCGGTATCGAGAGCGGCGATCGGCAGCGCGCCGTGCTTCTCGACCAGCGGCTTCAGGCACTGCGTCGTCCAGCGCCGTACTTCGTCGGCTGTCGCCGGCTTGGACGAGGCGACAAACTCGATCATCGCTTCGGCGGCTGCGGCGACGGTGCCCGTTGTCACAGTCTTTGTTGCCACGGGCGCTGGGGCGGACGGAACCAGTTCGCTCAGCAAGCCCTTGCGTCGCTGCTCAGCGGCGATCGGGTCTTTGCCGAGGTAGGCATACCTGACGCCGCCTTCGGGCTTAGGGAGGGCGACAAGGTACTGACCGCTTGGCTTGTGGAACCTGAGTTTCGGCGCAGCGAGCATGACGGGCTCCTTGTGGAGCCTTTACCCGTCGTACCGCAGGTAGTCGCTACCCGCGCTTCGTATTTGGCTGGCTGGTATGGGGCTTTTCTTCATTGCGAACGACGCGCTCTACCAACTGAGCTACCGCCCCATAAACAGGTTGTCAGGGCGGCCGTGGGCCGTCCCAAGGGCGGGAGTATAGAGCGCGGGCGGGCCGTCGTCACGCGGTGGGAGTGGAAGCCCCTCGCCGGTCGCCTGCACCGATCACCTCCCCCCGTTCACGGAACGGGGAGAGGAAGGAAGAAGACCCGCCGCGGAGCGGCAGGGTACCAACGACCGGCGTACGCTTTTGAGGATGTATTCTCAACAAGCCATCCGGAGTGACGGGCGGGTACGGGGCGGCGGGGCGTGGGCGGTTGTCGCTGCGCTCGCCGCGGCGGTCCTCTTCGCCGGGTCGTCCTTCGCGCAGACGCTCAAGGTTGTCGTCTCCGTCCCGCCGCTGCACGGGCTGGTGAAAGAGATCGCGCCGGCCGGGAGCGAGGTCGAGATGCTCATCCGCCCCGGGCGCAGCGAGCACGGGTACGAGATCTCCTCGAAGGATGCCGAGCGGCTCGCGCGGGCGGACGTGGTCGTGTGGGTCGGGCTCAATCTCGAGCCGCGGCTCGAAAAAGCCCTCGAGCGCGTGCCGAAGGACAAGCAGTCGCGCGTGCGCTTCGCCGATGTCGTGGGCCTCAAGGCCGATGATCACGCGGACCATGACCACGAGCACGGCACGGGGTGCGACCACGCCGTCGATCCGCACCTCTGGCTCGACCCGGACATGGTGCTGCAGCTCCTGCCCGCCGTGCGCGACGCGATGCGCGAGGCGATGCGGCGCAAGGGGTTGCTCGACGATGGAGCGAGCAAGGCGCTGAGCGAGCGCCTTCGCAAAACCGAGGAGCGCGTGCGTGCGGTGCGCGACGAGTGGCGCAAGGGCCTCGCGCCCTACCGCGGCGCCGCGATCGTGACGCACCACGACGCCTTCGGCCGCCCCGCGGCGAGATTCGGCCTCAAGATCGCCGCGGTGGTAAGGCCGGGCGCCTCGGCCGAGCCGAGCCCGAAGGACATTGAGAAGGCGGTGGAGTCGATCCGCACGCAGAGAGTGCGGGCGGTCTTCGTCGAGCCGCAGTACGACGCGAAGATCGCGCGCAAGATCGCGGCGCAGGCGGGCGTGCCGGTGGGGGAGCTCGACCCGCTGGGCGACGGAGATTGGGTCGCGATGATGGAGAAGAACCTCGCCGCGCTCCGATCAACGCTTGGCGGCGCGCCGGGCCACAAATGAGCGAACACGCGGTCGAGCTCGAGTCCGTGACGTACACGTACCGCGGTGCGGATGCGCCGGCGCTGGAGCGAGTGACGCTGCGCGTGGGGCACGGCGAGAGACTGGGCATCCTCGGCCCCAACGGCGGCGGCAAGAGCACGCTGCTGAAGCTCATCCTGGGTCTCGTGCAGCCGCAGAGCGGCACGGTGCGTGTGCTGGGATCGACCCCCGCCGAAGCGCGTCGCGCGAGGCTCGTGGGCTACGTAAGCCAGCGCGTCGAGGCGGAGCTGAACTTCCCGCTCAGCGCGCGGCAGGTGGTTTGCCTCGGCGCGTCCCTGGGTGTGCCGCCGTGGCGGTCGCTCGGCGGTGGGGCGCAGCGCGCCGTCGAGGACGCCATCGAGATCGTGGGGGCCCGTGCGTACGCCGACAAGCACATCGGGAGCCTCTCAGGCGGTCAGGTCCAGCGTGTGATGATCGCCCGAGCCCTCGCCGCGAGGCCGAAACTCTTGCTCCTCGACGAGCCCACGATCGGGATCGACCCGGCCGGCCAGCAGCAGTTCGCGGGCCTCCTGCAGCACGTGACCGAAGCGATGAAGCTGACGGTGATCGTCGTGAGCCATGACCTGCGCACGATCACCGCGGGGTGCGACGCCGTCGCCTGCCTGGCACGCGCGCTCCACACGCACACGACGCCCGCCGGCCTCACGCCGGGCGTGCTCGCCGAGGTGTTCCGGCACGATGTGGCCGCGATCTTCGGCGACGTGCACGTGGACGCCCACGCCGCGGCGGCGTGCCGGGATCCTTCGCACCGGCACTAATGGGCCGCGGCCCCTCCGCGGAGGATCGCGGAGCGATGCGGAGTAGGTAGGGGATCGGGCGGCGTGCCCGTTTTTCTTGCTGGGCGTCAGCCGGTCGGCCCCCCGATGACGCTTCCGGCGGTGAAGACCCATCAAGGACGCTCCGCCATGAAGACCATTACCCTCGTCCGTACCTCCGCCCTGCTGGCTCTCGCAGCCGGCGCCGCCTTCGCCGGGCCGTTAGACCCGCCCGCCGGGCCCGTCGCACCGACCGGCAAGACGCTCGCCGAGGTCGAGCCGCGGATCGCGATCAACTCGATCAACACGCCGGGGGATTCGTCGTGGATGCACCGCATCACGCAGCCCGGCTCGTACTACCTCACCGGCAATCTCGTTGTCTCGCCGAACAAGTCGGGCATTTTCATCGACGCCGAGAACGTTACGATCGATCTGAACGGGTTCGAGATCTCGTACTCAGGTCCGGACAGCGACTCCTCCGGCATCGAAGCGAGCGACGACGAGATCCCCGAACGCGGTTGCACCGTGAAGAACGGCGCTATCCGCGGGTTCCACGGCAGCGGCGTCTCGCTCGACGATTCCTCAACGGTCGAGAACGTTCGTGTCCGCGGCAACGGTTCGAGCAGCTACGGGATCCTCGTGAGCTCCTACGGCCGCGTCAGCGGGTGCTCCGTGACCGGCGCGAACATCGGCATCGCCGCCAGCTACGCGGCGATCGTCGAGAACTGCACTTCCGCCGAAAACTCCCAGTCTGGTTACTCGGTCGTTGGCGCCGTGGTCCGCGGCTGCACGGCGATGAATAACGCGTCCTACGGCATCTATGCGCAGGCGGGCGCCGTGGTCGAAGGCAACAGGTTGTACAACAACGGCGTCGCGTCCGGCTCGGCGATCGCGATCGCCGGCGAGGGAAGCGTCGTCCGCGACAACGACATCCGCGGCGGTTGGGTCGGCGTCCGGCTCAACACCGGGGCGGCCGACAACCTTGTCGCAGCGAACCGGATCCGCGGCACCGGCAGTTGGCCGATCGTGATGAGCGGCCAGGCGCAGAACACGTTCCCCAACAACCACGTCGCACAGATCATCACGAATCCTGCGTCGCCGTTCACGGCAACCAACCCTTTCGCCAACATCGAGTACTGATCGCGATGCGGTCAAGAAGCGACCGCGGGGTCGGGCTCACGCCCGGCCCCGCTACCCTGCGCGTCGAAAAGTCCTGCAATGGCACGGCTTCTGGGAGACTCTCGGGCACCTGGCAACAACGTCAAATCGTCGAATAGCAATCGCTAACAAGCGTGTGATACACTCTCACAGGAGTTTTCGCATACACGCTCAGACCCTCGCAACAAGGCCGCCACGGGTGCTCACATTCATCCGTTGGGTCGCCCGGCTGACAAGCCTCGGGACGATCGCCGTTATCACGGCGTTCGCCTTCGGCGAGGGGACGCCGAGCGGCCGGGAGTGGCTCCTGCTGGCGTTCTTTCCGATCGGGCTGCTCGTGGGGCTCTTGCTCGGTTGGTGGAATGAGCTTCTCGGCGGGGCCGTTGCGATTGCAAACATGCTGGCCTTCTACGCCGTGGCTTTCGCCGCGAGCGGGCGCGTGCCGGCAGGGCCCTACTTCGCGCTCCTGGCCACGCCGGCGGTGCTGTTCCTGCTGCACGGGTACTTCGCACGCCGTGCGGCCGTGCGGTAATCGGCCTGCGCGAAAAACTTAAACCGAGCCAGCCGGCACGGGAGCGGGCGACGCTTCCGGGGTATACACCTTCCCAGGAGCGTTCACATGAACAGGAACCGCCGACTCGCATCGATGCCCGCAATCATCCTCGCCGCCGGTTCGGCGCTCGCCGGCCCGCTCGACCCGCCCGCCGGGCCCGTCGGATCGACGGGCAAGACGCTGACGGAAGTTCAGCCCCGGATCGCGATCAACGCGGTGAACACGCCCGGCGACGCGGACAGCCTGTTCAAGATCACGCAGCCCGGGTCGTATTACCTCACGGGCAACGTCACCGGCGTCGGCGGCAAGCACGGCATTGAAGTTGAAGCCGGTGGTGTGACCATCGATCTCATGGGGTTCACGCTCTCCGGCGTGGCGGGCATGGGGGCGATGGACGGCATCCGCGGGTCCTTCGCGATCGAGAACATCAAGGTAATGAACGGCACGATCCGGGCGTGGGGTGCGGACGGCATCGACTTCTCGGCCTACCCCCGCTGCTCCGTTGACGGGGTGCGTGCGATCGGGAATGTGGGGCGAGGCATCTCGCTCGGCTCGGACGCGATTGTCGCGGAGTGCGTCGCCAGCAACAACTCCGCAGGTATCGCCGCGCAAGGCTCCACCGCGGTCCGGTCCTGCACCGCGTCGTCGAACAGCGGCCACGGCATCTCCGTCTCGAACGACAGCGTTGTCGAGACCTGCACCGCGTCGAGCAACGGGATCAACGGGATCCACGCCGCGAGCGGCAGCGTGGTGCGGGCGTGCGCGGCCACACTGAATGCAGGCCGCGGCATCTCGGTCCACACGGGCAGCTCGGTCATCGGTTGCACCGCGAGCGAGAACGGGGGCGACGGGATCGAGATAACCGCGCGGTCGCTCGCGATGGACAACGTTTGCACGGGCAACGGCGTGACAACGCAGCAGGGCGCGGGTATCTACGCCAGCGCGAGCGACAATCGGATCGAAGGGAACCACTGCCAAGGCAACGACCTCGGGCTCGATATCGACGGCGCGCGCAGCGTGATTGTGCGGAACACGTGCGCCTCCAACACAGTCTTGAACTGGGCGATCGAAGCGAACAACCTGTACGGGCCCATCATCGACCGCTCCGCCGCAACGACGGCGGCGGTGGTCGGGAACGCCGCCGCGGGCACGCTCGGCACGACCGACCCGAACGCCAACTTCACCCACTGAAGCGAAGAAAACGCGACGCTTCGCGTCGCTCAAGGAGCAAGCCATGAAGAGCGTGCCGAAAGCAACGATCATGACCGCGCTCGCCGCGCCCGCGCTCGCGCAGACCGCCGTTGACGGCGTCAACAAGTTCGCTTGGAGCGAGAACTGCGGGTGGATGAACTGGGCCGACGCCGGCAGCCCCGCGGGGTCGCAGGGCGTCGGGATCGACGGCTCGGGCCGGTTCCTCTCCGGGTTCATCTGGTGCGAGAACATCGGCTGGATCAACCTCGGCGACGGCTCGCCCGCGAATGGCGCGGCGTACGCGAACACCGCAGGCGCGGACTTCGGCGTCAACGTCGACGTCGCGACGGGCGACCTCTCCGGCCTCGCGTGGGGCGAGAACGTCGGGTGGATCAACTTCTCCGGCGGCGCTGTCGCCGGTGGCGCCGCGACGGCCGCCCGCCTGAGCATGGACTCGCCGCGCCGCTTCCACGGCTACGCGTGGGGCGAGAACATCGGTTGGATCAACCTCGACGTCGTAGAAACGGGCAAACACGTCGCGTTCAAGGCGGGCAGTGGCTGCGACAGCATCGACTGGAACAACGACGGGCTCTTCCCGGACAACCTCGACCTCGTCGACTTCCTCGCGGTCTTCGGCGGCGGGGCCTGCTCCAACGATCCAAACTGCGGCGACTTGGACTTCAACAACGACGGGTTGTTCCCCGACAACGAGGACATCCTGGCGTTCTTCAGGGTTTTCGGCGGGGGGCCATGCTGAAGAGAACTCAAAGCGAAAGGCTCATAGCTCAACTGAAGGAGACCGATGCCGTGTGCGTCGTTTGACTCTCTTCCTTCGAGCTTTGCTGCGTTGACCTTTGAGTTCTCTACTCGCGCCACGGCCCCCGCACCGCCAGCGTCAGGTTGTCGATCTGCAGGTTGACGAACATCGTCGAGCCGTCCGGCGAGAAACAGACGCCCGCGAACTCACCGTCGCTGCTCGCGTTGCGGGCGAACGTGCGCACCGTCCCCTCGGGCGAGATGCGCAGCAGGCGGTTGCCCGCGTCGACGTGCTCGTAACCGTCTTCGCACGCGAAGAGCTCGCCCCACGGCGCCACCGTGATGTTGTCGGCGTTCTCGATCACGCGTCCGTCGTTGGGCTCGATGAAGAGCTCGAGCACGCCCGGCTCGTCGCGCTCCGCGTCGGTCCCCTCGGCCGTCGACGGCGTGTAACGCCAGAGCTGCCCCTTCTGGGCCGCGCCGCCGATCGTCGCCGCGAAGTACGCGCTGCCGTTGCCCCACCACATCCCCTCGCCCCGCGCGAACATCGCGGCGCCCGCGGCGAACCCGCGGTGTCGGAGATCGTCCTTCGGCGCATCGATCTCGTCGAGGTCGATCCACCTCACGGCGAGCTTGGTCCCCGGCTCGATCGTGCGTTTCGGCCGGTTGCCGGTCTTGGCGCTCGGCGCGTCGGCCAGCGCGAGCGCCTGCAGCCGCCCGCCGGCGTGGATGTTGTCGCGATTCTCCGGAATGAACCTGTAGATCAGGCCGTCCGCACGGTCCTCGGTCTGGTAGACAATGTGCGTCCGCGGATCAACGCACACCGCCTCGTGCATGAACCGGCCCATCGGTTTGATCGGCACAGGGCGCGAGAGTTTCGGCTCGATTGTCGGCACGACCTCGAAAACGTAACCGTGGCGGACCTCGGCGTCGTCCTTCCCCTCGTTCACGTCGTCTTCCTCGCACGTGAGCCACGTGCCCCACGGCGTCGGTCCGCCCGCGCAGTTGCGGTTCGTGCCCGCGAGGCTCATGAACTCGCGCACGACGCGCTCCTTCGCCGTGTCGTACACGACCGTCGTCGTGCCGCCGAGGCTCGGGCGCACACCGCGGCCTGTGTCATAAATGAACTCGGGGTCGATGTTCTTGAGCAGGCGGTTGCCGGGCCCGAAGGCGCTCAGCGGAACCCAGGATGCCTCGAGCTCATGGTTGCGTACAAGGAGCGTCACGCCGTTCTCGCCCTGGAAGGCGGCCATGCCGTCGGGCCTGCCGGGGACGAGCAGGCCGTCGCTCATCGGCCCACCAGCGCGCGAGATGACCTTGTACGAGAAGCCCGGCGGCAGGTCGAGGATCTTCTCCGGGTCCGGCACGAGCCTGTCATCGCCCGCCGCGGCGAGCGCGACGCCGAGCGACTGGCCCGACCGCGCGAACATCGCGTGCAGGCCGATGAAGCCGGCGGAAAAGGCGATCGAACGGCCGAGGAATTGACGGCGGGAGTGGGGGGAGCGGGGGAGGTGCGGCGTCACGGAGCGGAATCATTGAGCGCGCGTGGCGGCTGCACTCGATCCCTCGACCGATTGGCACAATCTTCGCGGACTAGGCGAACACAGTGTCCCGCCCCGAGCGGGCGCCGGGCGGCGACCGCCCGGCAGCTGGTCATACCGGTGCGCGCAACCCCGGGTTGCGGAAAGCGGCGGCTCGATACGCAAGGTTCTCACACCAATCCCTTTGTGCCCCCGGGCCTGCGTGCCTTTCCCCGCTTCTTTCCGTACAGTCCGCCCATGATCACCCCGCACCCGACTTCAAAGATCGACCCCGCGGTCGCCCGCGGTGTGCTCGGCGCGGTCGTCGCGCCGACGGCGCTCAAGCCCGGCTATATCAAGTTCCTGGTTCCCAACACGTCCTACGAGCTGCACCTGCTCCCCGCGGGCGAGATCCACGCCCAGCCCGGCAAGCGGCTCGTCGGTGTCATCCGCGTCAAGGCCCGGCGCATCGACGCGGTGGGCACCGGCGGGCAGTTCGTGGAGCCGGTCTTCGGCCGGCCCCGCCGCGTGCAGGGCACGGTAATCCGCGCCGAGTCGGGTGCGGTGGTTGTGGACGCGGGCGTACCGATCCATGTCACGCCCACGGACGAGCGCCAGAGCCCCGATCAATTCCAGCCGGGCACGCTGGTGAGCATGGACGTGCTCGACGGCGCGACCTTCGAGCAGTCGCGCTGACGGTCTTGCAGAAACGCGCGTCGCCGTGTACGCTGCCCGCCTGGAGGGGGCATGACGACGGCATCGGTTCAGCAAAACACCGGTTGGGTCGGCGAGTGGAGGCCCATCTGGCGCTCGCCGCTCTACCACCTCTCGCTCTTCGCGGTCGCGGCGGTCATCGTGCTGCTCCCGCTCGCGTACCTCGCGCTCATCGTCGGCGTCGGCTGGGGGGCGTACTGGCACGCGACCGAGAACCTCTCGCTCATCACCGAGATTGGAAGCGAGGCGCGGGGAGGCTATCGCGCGCGTGGATGGGGCCTCCTCCTCCGGCTTCTCTTCTACGCCGGCCCGCTCGTCGTCGCCGCGGGCCTTCTGGTTTTCCTGCTCAAGCCCTTTGTCGCGAGCGAGAGCTCTCGCTACGAACACCCGAGCATCTACCCGTCCGAGGAACCGGCGCTCTTCGCGCACGTGGAGGAAGTCTGCCGCGTGCTCGGCGCACCGACGCCGAAGCGCATCGACCTGACCGGCGACGTGAACGCCGCGGCGTCGTTCCGACGCGGACTGTGGAGCGTCTTCGTCCCGGGCGACCTCGTGCTCACGATCGGCATGCCGCTGGTGACGGGCCTCTCGCTCCGGCAGTTCACCGGCGTCCTCGCGCACGAGTTCGCGCACTTCAACCAGGGTGCGGCGATGCGGGCGTACCTCATCACGCACACGATCGTCGCGTGGTTCCAGGCCCGGGCCGCGAGGCGAGACACGTGGGACGACGCCCTCGACGAATGGGCCGAGGAAGCCCCGCACCCGGTGGTCTGGATCACCGTGCTCGTGCTCCGTCTCTGCGTCTTCGCGACGCGCATGGTCCTGTGGGTTTTCGCCCTCGTCGCCGCGGCGCTCACGAGCTTCATGTCCCGCCAGATGGAGTACGACGCGGACCGGCACCAGGCGAGGCTCATCGGCAGCGCGGACGCGATCGCGACGATGCGGCGCATCCACGAGCTTTCCGCGGCGACGCAGACGGCGATCTCCCAGGCGCACGAGCAGTGGCGGGCGACGAAGAAGCTGGCGAACGACGTTCCCTCGATCATCGCCGCCGCGTCGCGCAGCCTTCCCGCGTCGGAGCGCGACCGCATCGAGCGGATGCTGACGGAGGAAGGCGCCGGTCTATTCGACTCGCACCCGGCGCCCGAGCGCCGCGTCCGCGCAATGGAGAGGCAGAACGAGTCCGGCGTCTACGGGCCGCCGGGACCCGCGGCGGCCCTCTTCCGCGACCTCAAGGGCGCGAACGTGCGTGCGACGTACGCGATGTACAAGGAGTTCATCGGCGAAGAGGTCTTTGGGGGGACGTTCGTCGATAGTTCCGTCCTTGTCGAGCAGCACAGCGCCGCCGAGCGGATGACGGGCGAACTGGAGCGCTATCTGGGCTTCACGCCGCCGGCATCGCGATCAATCTTCCTCGGCCAGTCGGTGCTGGCGCCGGCGGAGGACCCGGGCCGCGCGTGGGCCCGTGTGCGCGAGGCGCGGGCGGCGCTCGCGTCGATGCGCGACCTCGCGAAGCACGCCGAGGCGTACGACCAGGCGTACAGGCAGGTTTCTCGCTGCGCACAGGCCAAGACGCTGCTGGACCTCGGGCTGACGAAGCTGAGCAAGAGCCTCAAGATCGAGAGGGCGACACCGGCCGCGGTCGCGAAGGCGCTCGAGGACGCCCGCGATCAGCTCGCCGCAACGTCGTACACGCTCGACGGTGCGCTCGAAGCCGGCGCCAAGCGGCTGGGCGCCGCGCTCAACCTCCTCGCCCGGCCGGACGTGCACGGCAAGCTCCCCGACGGCGCCGCGCTCGCGGCCCGCGCGATGGACCTCGTTGTCGCGCTCGACGCGCTCAAGCGCGTGCAGCCCGCGGTCCGGATGATCGGCGAGCAGCTCGACGAGTTCGAGGCCATCATCATGGCCGTCGGTCAGGGGGCGGGCGAGGACGACCGCGTCCGCAAGCGCGTGAAGCAGCTGGACCGCGCCCTGCGTCCGCCGCTCGAAGAGGTGCGGCGCGACGCGGGCGGGACCAAGTACCCGTTCGAGTCTTCCGAGCCCGGGCAGAACATCGGGCGGTTCCTGACCGGCGCCGGGCGGTTCCAGACCGACCCGGAGTGGCTCCTCACCGCGTCGCGCGACGTCGTCATCCGCGCCGGGCAAATGCACGCGCGCATCCTCGGCGAGCTCGCCGGCGCGGCGACGGTAGTGGAGCACGCCCTCGACGCCGCGGCGGCGAAACGGGGCGGGCGCAAGGCCGCGGAGAACCGCGTCTAGCGCGGCCGCGGCATCTCGATCGCCTGCACGCGGGCGAGCGGGATCCAGTAAAGCTTGTCGCCGGCCTCGATCGTGACGGCGCCGTCCGATGCGCCGGTCAGAACCCCCTCGACCTCGACGAGCATGTCATTGCGCCAGATCACACCGCCGATACTCGATTCCGAGCGCTCTTTCGGCGTATCCGCCTGCAGGTACGCTCTGACCTTGAGGCCGACGCTCCGCGCGAGCGACGTGCCCGCCGGCTGACGGGGCGAGAGCGCCGCGAGGCCGGCGACGACGGCGGCCGCCGCGACGGCGACAATCACGAGACGTCGATGGGTGGTGCGCATGGGGTGCTCCTGGATCGGGGTGAACGGTGAGCAGCGATCGGTGAACGGTGGCAACGTTGACTCGGGGCGCTGCGCGGTCAGCGTACCCAGCCCTCCATTCACCGTTCACCGGTCACTGTTCACGCGCCCGGTGCCCGGGCGCCGGCGCGTCCTCAGAACCGCGCGGTCAGCACGAGCCCGACAAACGGCGCGCCGTCGGCATCGACGTCCGCGAGTTCGATCCCGTCCATGTCGTCGAGCTGCAGCGTCTGGCCGAAGACGTACCCCGCGCGTCCCGTGAGCGTCACCTGCGGGTGGAATGTCCACGATGCGCCGACCGCGACGGGGATCCCGAAGTGCTGCCCCACGCCCTCCGGGGCCGCGGCGTTGTCGGCGTCGAGGCGGAACTCCTCGCCGAAGACCGAGGCCGTGGCGAAGTAGGTCCACTCGTCGGATTGCTTGTACGCGAGCGTGAGGCCGCCGGAGCGCGAGCCGCGGGCGTCGGTCGAGAGGCTCCACCGCTCGTTGAACTCCCAGCGGATGAACGGGATCGGCAGCACGGTCGCGTCGTCCTCGAGGCGCGAACTGACCGCGACGCCCAGGCCCAGCGTCAGCCCCTCGCGCGGCGTGTGGAAGAAGCCAAGGCTCCCCGCGTACGTCAGCGTGTCGCTGAACTCCGACCCTTCCTCGCCGGAGGAGACGACGCTCGCCGACGCCCGGTAGCCCCACGTGTCCCACGCCTGGTTGGTGAAGCTCGCGCCGACCGCGAGGACGCGCACATCGTCCCACGGCTGGTCGACGCCCGCGCCGAACGCGGTCGCGTCGTCGAAGGAGTACCAGAACTGATCGCCGCTGACGGAGAAGCCCACGCGGGCCTTCTCTGTCGCCCGGAACGACGCGTTGATGCCCACCGCCCCGCGCGTGAGCGAGAAGGAGCCGGCGTCGTCCTCGAGGTCCGACGAGAAGGCGTGGTCCGCACCGAGCGTGAGCTCGGCCTTCGCGCCGCTGCCGAAGACGGCCTCGTCGCGCCGCTCGTCCGTGGACTGCGCCGGCGCGGTGTTCTCCTGCTGCGCGGCGGCCGCGCTGTCCTGCGTCGGCGCGGCGCCCTGCGCGAGCGCACCGGCCGCGGCGACGCCCATGGCGCACGCGGCGGTGAAGAGGAGGGAGCGGGGGGAGAAGGCAGCGGTGGGGCGGTCGCTCATGGAGCGGAGTCTACCCGCCCGCGCGCGTGGCTGCTACCGTTGCCCGTCGGGGCGATAGCTCAATTGGTAGAGCACTAGCTTTGCAAGCTAGGGGTTGCCGGTTCGAGTCCGGTTCGCTCCACTTCGCGGCGGTCCGCCGCGGTATGCCATTCCGCCCAGAGCATGGCGATGAGCAGCAGTCGATCAGAAGTCTCAGCGGTCGGATCTGCCTGGTTCGGATCTAAACCAAGGAGGGACGAGCCGTCATCCCCATAGGTTCCCGCCGCGGTCACACGGCCGAGGTTGTCGTACAAAATCACCGCGTGCGGCGGTGCCGAGTTGACCACAACACGCGGCCGCCCGAACAGGTCGAACAACGTGGTTGTGACCCTGTCGGCGCCGCCGAGGGTGCCGCCGTGCTCGGTGATCGTGGTGGGCAGGCTGTTGCCGCCAGAGGCGCCGCCGTCGTACTCCACTGTCGTCAATAGGCGCATCGCCGAGAGCGACACACCGAGTTCCGTGCTGACCGTCCGATCAAGCACGTCATACGAAGCGCGTGAAATGGTGCCTGTCGGGTCGGTCCCCGCCTTCGGTCGTCCCAGTGCGTCGTACGTGAGGGTCGTTTGGTCGTAGTGACTGTTGGGCGTCCCATTCCCCGACACCGGGATGGCGAAGTACCTGCGGTGCTCGTATGGACGTACGCCTGTATCGCCGTACAGCGTGGTTGTTGGGCTGCGGACCGTGCCCTGCAAGAGACAGCGCAAGGGATCGCTGGATGCGACGTCGAGCCAATGCGAGGGGGGCGCGCTCGTGGTCGTCACTTCACCGAACGCTGGAGCCTCGCCAAAGGTGACAAGGCCCGTTGCTTCGATCGCGCCGGCAAGGTTGAGGATCGCAATCGATCCCGGCGAAGCGAACGCCGCTGCGGGCCCTTCGACCTGGACGCCACGGACGACGGCCGCGCGGCCGTCCGCGAGGCGCTGGTACGCGGTGTGAGAACGCAGGCCCGTCGGCTCCACCGTCTCGATAACGCGGCCGAGTGAGTCGTAGACGAACTGAGTGGTGCGTGGCGCGGGGTTCGCCGATCCTGCCGGGAACTCGAGCGGGAACTCGCTCGGCGACGGCAGGTTTGCAGAGTCCACGTCAACCGTAACGGACTTCAGCAGACCACTTCCGTCGCTGCCGGCGACACCCGGAACGTTGTACGAAAAGTACGTGAGCGTTCCGTTCCCGTCGCCGATGCTGCGGACATACGAGACACGCCCGTCCGGCCGGAACGCGGCCGCGGCGAACGTCGGCTGACCGGAACCGTGTTGCGCCGCGCTCACCGCCGGCGCGTCCGTCGTCATCCAATCGATCGTGAGCGCCTGCGACGACTCCGCCGGCGCGGACGACGGGAGGTGATAGGTGAAGACGGTCTCGTTCCCAGGGTCGCCCTGCCCCCCGACGGGATACTTGGTCACCGCGTGGACAAGCGGGCGCCGGACGGTGTAACCGGGCAACATCTTGCTCGGGCGAATCAAACCGCCGATCGGCTCGAACTCAAAGGCCGCGTCCCAGGTCGTTGGACCGTTCCACGACAGCGCCCGGCCAACCCGCCAGATGAATCCATCCAGCTCGACCGGGTGCCCGGATGCCGTTGATTGGCGACTGAAGATGTGCAGGAGACAGTCGGAGCTCGCCTGGAAACTGCCGAGAGCATGCGAGTATGAGGCGATGCTCGCCGGCGTGCCGACGCGCACGACACGCCCTTGGTTGTCGCGTTCGACGTAGGTTGTCCAGTTGGAGGCGCCGCCCGTCGCCGGATCGGAAGGCGTGACGACGGACGAGAGCCGTTGTCCGACTTCGTCAAAGTAAAATGTCGTCGCTCGCTCCAGAACGACAGTCTGGCCCTGCACCGTCCGCTCAAGCACCGTGGTCCTTCGCGCTCAGAACGCGTCATAGGCGGGCGTGTGGGAGGGTTGGAGAGATGCCGGACGCAACTCATGGCGGAGTTCGGTGCGTTTGTCGGTCAAGCCTTCAGACTGGAGCAGCGCCACGAGACCGGTTGAGGTAGTGCTGCTATATCCGAGCCGTACGCTCGCATACGCGGCCAAAACCGTGTCGGGCTGGTTGGCCCAGTTCGTTGGGTACGCCTGACGAAGCCGCCTCATCCCTTCCGGCCGCACGACTATTCGCACCGAGCGTTGTTGACCGGGTGTAAACCCGTCAATCGCCGAAGGTTGGCCCGACGTCCAAGCCCAGTTTCGGTAGTATGTCTCCCGGACGATACTCCCGGCGGAACTTGATGCGTTCGGTGTGCACGGCGAATGAACAGCAACGAGGCACAAGTCGCCTGCCATGCCGTTTGCCGTGGTCTGATCGCAGTAGTCGTACTCGACGCGTGCAACCTCCGGGCCACCGGGCGCGCTATAGGCGACGACACGCAGGAGTCTCGAAGACCCGCCATCGAGCCCATAGGTGTACGCAAACCGTCGCCCCGATGCGTCGTGCGCCCGCACGAGACGTCCCTGCCCGTCGTAGCCGCTGGTGAGCGCCGACAAGAAGCCCGGGTTGTCGCCCGCATGGCTCTCTTGACCGCTCGCGTCCGTGATCTTCCAGACCTGCCATCTTGCGTCGCGGCCGTTCCACTGTGCGTCGCCGCCGAAGAACGAAACCTTCATTCCTGTGGGATCGTGATAGATCCAGACCTGGGTCGGGACCTGTTCAAACCCGCCGCTATCGCCCATCGACTGCATGAGCCCCATGCCGCCGAACGCCATCTCCGAAGTAGTCAACTCGACAGCCCCCGAAGTGCCATTCACACCCCGGAACACATCCGTCGCAAATCCACCTGCCATCACACGGACAAACTCAAGGTACCGATCACCGCCGAACGCGATGTACACCCGGTCGTCGGTCTCGCCCGGATTGTCCCGGAAGGCCAGTTGCGGCTGAGAAGTCTGGAACCATCCCGCGCCGTGAACAAGCCCGCTCACGCCAATCGGCGAGCGCGTGCGGCCGATGATCCACTGGGGGCCAGCGGATGGAAGCGCCAGATCAACCTCGGTGGGTGCATAAAGGCACGTACTGAGCCGGACGCCGCCGATCATCGCGTCGGTCAGCCCGGCCGGGTCGCCGGGATTGGCGCCGATCTGCGGGCCGCCAACCCACGAAGTGCGGGCGGCTCCGTCGAGAAACGCTGCGCGGTGCATCCACGTCAGCGAGAGCGGCTGCGCCGGCGTCGACGAGCTTGAGAATACCGGCGTGGCGCTCGTGAGCGACGGCGTGTGCACCTTTAGTAGAGGCTCTTGAGCGAATGAGGTTCCGCAGAGCAATGCCAGCAGTCCAACCGCGATTTGTGTGGCTCGACGCATACCCATCTCCATGGCAGTCCAAAGCAGCTTCGTAGCAGCATACAAGAAAAGGGGAGTCAGTGTTGGTGGCGAGGGGTCCAGCAGGACCCATGGAAATCAAATGAGTGGGATATCACTCAAATGTGATGCAAAGGTGCCAAACGAGATGCTGGCGTGACACACAATGTGACTGTTCCAGACGAGGAATAACGCATAGGTGCGCATTCAACGCATGTGGAAAACGTGTGGCGTGACGCGTAGACGAGTAACGCGGATGAGATAAAGTCCTAGCGTACGAATCGGTGTCTGGCCGCTTCGGTCTTGGCCCACTACGCATCAGCTTGTTCAGCGTGGTTCCTGGGCGGCAACCTGCCGCACCAGCTGGGTAGCATTGCTTAAGCCGAAGGGCACAGCCGAAGATCGTTTGTGCAACGGCGAACAAACAGCGGGGACTGTCTGGGAGGAGCCGAGCGACTCACTGCCATATCTCTCTGCAGAGGTGCTGAAAACGCGCTGCGCGGCACAGCCCGTCGCTACCCTCCGCCTCCCCGATGCCCACCCCGAACTCCCAGCCCGTCTCGCCCTGGGCGGGCGTTGCGATGATCCTGTTGACCCTCGCCGGCTGGACGAGCATCCCGCTCTTCCTCCGGTACTTCGTCAAGGACATCGACGCCTGGACCGCCAACGGCTGGCGCTACGGCTTCTCGGCGCTCATGTGGCTCCCCGTCCTCCTGATGCACGCCTTCCGGGGCTCGACGCCGGATGGCCTCTGGCGCGCCGCCTTCTGGCCCAGCGTCTTCAACATCGCCGCCCAGGTCTGCTTCGGCCTTGCGCCGTACTACATCAGCCCCGGGCTCATGACCTTCGGCCTGCGCCTGCAGATCGTCTTCCTCACCGTGGGGGCGATGCTCATGTTCCCCGGCGAGCGGCGGGTGGTGCGCTCGCCGTACTTCCTCGCCGGGCTTGTCCTTCTGCTCGCGGGCACGAGCGCCACGATCGCCTTCAAGGAGGGCGGGTTCGGCGACAGGGCGAGCGCGCTGGGCGTCTCTCTCTCCGTCGCCTCGGGCCTCCTCTACGCGGCGTACTCCCTCGCCGTCCGCCGCTCCATGCACCACCTCCCCGCGTTCACCGCCTTCGCCGCGGTGAGCCAGTACACGGGTGTGGGGCTCCTCCTCCTCATGGTCGCCTTCGGCGATCGGATGGGCGGGGGGGCGATCGACCTCCCGCCCTTCAAGTTCGGCCTGCTCCTGCTGAGCGCGATCGTCGGCATCGGCCTGGGCCACACGCTCTATTACGCCGCAATCCAGCGCCTGGGGCTCGTCGTCGCGACGGGCGTCGTGCAGCTGCAGCCCGTGACGGTCTCGCTCGCGGCGCTTTTCATCTTCGGCGACATCATGCGCCCCATCCAGTGGGCCACCGGCGCCGCGGCGATCTGCGGCGCGATCCTGATGCTCATCGCGCAACAACGAGCGGCGAGCGTGCCCGCGCCCCCCGCGCCCGTCGAAGCAAACGGGCCATAGCGCGGCGAACCATCGAAACGCGCGCCCCGCAATGACGAACAACTCGGCGTGAACGCCTCCCCGACGATCCTCCTCGCCAGCCGCTCCGCGCGGCGGCAGCGCCTCCTCGACGAGGCGGGGCTGCCGCACGTCGCGGAGGCCCCCGGCTTCGAGGACGGCGCGTTGGAGCCAGGGACGGCGACGCCCCGCGGTTGGGTGGCGTCGCTCGCCTACCTCAAGGCGTGGGCGGGGGCGCACAAGCCCAGCGCGCTCGAAGGAGGCGGCAGGCTCGTGATCGGCGCGGACACGACCTGCGTGATGAACGGCCGCATGATCGGCACGCCGCGGGATCCGGAGGAGGCGCGGGGGATGCTCCGGGCCTTTCGGAACACGGAGCATGAGGTCCTGACGGGCGTCGCGCTCATCGACCTGCGAGGCTTCGCCGGATCCTTGGCGGAACTTCCGCCCCGCCGGACACGGGTCTTCGTCGATTCCGCGAGCGTCCGGTGGGGGAACGTCGATGATGCGGCGATCGAGGCGTACGTTGAGGGCGGCGCCTGGCAGGGGAAGGCCGGGGCGTACAACCTCGCGGAGCGGCTCGAGGCCGGTTGGCCGATCGTCTGGTCCGGCGACCCGACGGCGGTCATGGGGCTGCCGATGGAGAAGCTGGGCCGGGCGCTGGCGGCGATGCAGGTCGGGAGCGATTGATGGTGGATGGAGCGGGGATGTCCGGGCTGACGGTGGGCGCGGTCATCGCGCCCGCGTGGTTCGTCCTGCCCGTTTCGATCCTCGCCTTGATGGTGGTCGCCGGGCACTGGGTCTCGCTGGGGAAGGCAGATATGCCCCCGTTCCGCAAGGGGCTCCGATCCGCCAACGGCCTGCTTATGATGATCACGATCCCGGTGCTGGCGTACGCCTTCGGCATCGCGGATTCCGCCGATCAGCGGCGCTTCGTCCTCTCCTGGATGCTCGCGACGGCGCTCCTCGTGCTTGTGCTCGTCGTTGCGCTTCTCGACGCCGGGCACACAATGGTCCTCGCCTCGCGCGAGAGGGCCAGGCTCCGCGAGGAATACCGGAAAGCCCGCATCGCCAAGGCCGCCGAGCGGGCGGCGGATGAACCCACGCCCGAGCGCCTTTAGTTGTCCGGCATGGGCACCGAGCGGACATCGAGCGGGCGGCCCGGGCTGCTCGGCGCGTTCTCGTTCGCGTCCGGGCCGCTGGCGTGGGTGTACGGCCGGGGCGTGGCCCGGCGCAACCGCGCGTTCGACGCGGGCCGGGGCGTCGTGACGTTCGACCGGCCCGTGATCAGCGTCGGCAACCTCTCCGTCGGCGGCACGGGCAAGACGCCGATGGTCATGCACCTGCTGACCCTGCTGCGGTCGCTGGGACGCACCCCCTGCGTCGCGATGCGCGGGTACGCGCCGAGCGGCGGTGAATCCGACGAAGCGCGCGAATACCGCGACGCGTTCCCGGATGTGCCCGTCGTCGCACGGGCCGACCGCGTCGGCGGGCTCCTCGAACTCTTCGCGGCCGAAGCGGGCCGGAAGATCGACGCAGTCGTGCTGGACGACGGCTTCCAGCACCGCGCGATCGCCCGCGACCTCGACATCGTCCTCATCGACGCGACGCGCCCGCCGTTCGGCGACAGCCTGCTCCCCAAGGGGTGGCTGCGCGAGCCCCCGGCGGCGCTCGCCCGCGCGCACGCGGCGGTCATCACCCACGCCGAGAGCGTGCCCGCGCCGACGGTCAACGACATCCGAGTGAAAGCGCTCGCCGTCAATCCATCGCTCGTCGTCGATGTCGCGCGGCACGCGTGGTCGGGCTTCCGCACGCGCGGCGGGGGCGAGGACCGCGACCTGCCGCCGAACGCTGTCGCCGGGAAGCGCGTCGCCGCGGCGTGCGCAATCGGCAATCCGCAACCCTTCTTCCAGATGGTTGCGCACGCCGCACGGACCGCGCCCCAGCCCGCGATCGCCCTGCGCGACCACGATCCGTACGGCGACGACACGGTCGCGGCGTTGATCAAGCGTGTCCGGGCGGTCGCGCCGCATGCGCTGATCGTGACCGAGAAGGACTGGGTGAAGCTCCGCCGCGTGAAGGACGACGCATGGGGCTGCCCCGTGCTCCGGCCCCGCCTGGCGATGACGTTCGACGGTGGGGGGGCGGCGCTTGCGCGAGCAATCGAAGACACCCTCGCCCGGCACGCCGCCGCGAGCGCAGCCGACGAAGCCGATACGGACGACGCGGCCGACGGCGACGAATGATCACGCCGCGGCGAGCTGCTCCTCGAACCACCGCCTGATTCTCGCGGTGTTTTCCGCCGCGTCGCGCGTCCAACCGTCCATCAGCCGGCCGAATGTCACGACCGACCGGCTCGGGCGCACGAGACTGCCCCAGGCGGTGCGCGCGTCCGGCGTTCCCTGCACGAGCACGGGCAGGACGGGCGCTCCGCTCAGCCCCGCGAGGAGCCCGACGCCCTCGTGAAACCGCAGCAACGCGCCGCGCGGGCGCTCGATCCGCCCTTCCGGGAAGACGCCGACGACGCCGCCCTCGCGCAGATGCGCGAGCGCCTCCCGCAGCGATCGTGAGTCCCGGGGCCGGTCCCCGCGCAGGTTGCGCTCGACGCCGATGATGCGCAGCAGCCGCCAGACGGGGTCGAGCGCGGGGAGGCGCATGTCCTTGGCCATCATCCACCGAACCTCGAAGTCGAGGGCCGCCTGCACCAACAGCGGATCAACGCCCGCGGTGTGGTTCACGACGACGATGAGGGGTCCCGCGTCGCGTCCCCGCGGCGCGTGCTCCGCGCCGACGTACCGCACGCGGTGCAGCAGCCGCACGTACGCCCTGTTGAAACCCGCCGCGAGCGCGAGCAGCGCCTCCTCGCCGATGCCCGGATCACGCCGCGGTTGCCCGCGCGCGAGGTTTCTGCATACGGCGCTCCAGAAGAGCCACGCACCGAGGATGACCCAAGGCGTCCATGCCATCGCGTGAGCGAGGATAGGAAACGGAGCGCGGGCGCCGCGTCCCTCCCGCGTACGCTGCCGCCATGACAAGCGACGTCGTCCAGGTGCTCATCAGGTCCGACGCGTGGGGCACGGGCCTGATCCTCGATCAGTGCGAGAAGCTCTCGCGCGACCAGCTCCACCAGCGCTTCGACATCGGGCTGGGCTCGCTGCACGACACGCTCGCGCACGTCATCAGCACGATGCGTCGCTGGACGGACCGGCTCGCCGGGCGCACGCCGCGCCCTGTGCTCCTCGCGATCCCCGATCTTCCGCACCTGGGCGGCGAGTCGCGGGACATCCCCGTCGCGGAGATGCGGACGCTCCTCGCGGAGGCGGAGAAGGACCTCCTCGCCGTCGCGGCGTCCCTCAAGGACCTTTCGAAGCCCGTGGTGGTGCAGTGGCCGGGGCCGGACGGAACGCCGCAGACGTACACGTTCACGTCCGGCGCGGTCCTCGCGCACGTGACGACGCACGGCTACC
The DNA here is from genome assembly GCA_035628115.1 of Phycisphaerales bacterium. Lineage (GTDB taxonomy): Bacteria > Planctomycetota > Phycisphaerae > Phycisphaerales > UBA1924 > BJHL01. The sequence goes on from DASPKL010000016.1 coordinate 25,928, forward strand.
ACCACCGCGCCCAGTGCCTGAACATGCTGCGGCGGCTGGGCGCGCCGGTGCCTGGCGTCGCGCCCGGCACGCCCGAGCCGAGCGCCGTCGATTGGCAGACGGCGGTGGAGGGGATGACGAGCAGGCGGTGAGGCAACGCCGCGCGGCGCATAGCGTCGGGTGTGGACGGACGGCGCAAGGCCAAGTCCGTGGTTTGTCACACGGTGAAGTTTGCCGTGCTGACGGTCGTTTGCGCCGTCGCGGTGCTTGGTTTGGAAGCGCTGTGGTCCGCCGCGGCGGCGCGGCAGTGTTCTCTGATCGGCAACCGATTTGTGATCGGGCCGGAACGCCGCCACTGCGTCGAAGATGGATTTGAGGCTTACTTCAGCACGGTCTGGGGCGTCGTGCAAGGCAAAGCCGATGGTCGATGGGGCGCGACACCCGGACTTCGACTGTCAGTAGTCGTAACAGATCCGGAGCGGGTCCTTCCAAAAGGCATTGTCGACAGGACGCGCGACGGGAGAGATCCTTTCGATTGGATCGAGATCGGCCCCTTTCTGCCTTCTGCTGCGTTCGACCAAACGAACGATCAGCTCTTCGCCCTCCGTCCGGAGAGATTCTGTTCCAAAGGGATGATCGCTACGGCAGGAGTGGTGTTGCTTTCACGGGTGTCCGCGAGAAGGTCCATGACCACAGCCCATGGAGCTAGCCGTTCACGTCGACGCATCACGATCGCACTTTGTGCCGTGGCTGCCCTACTCACAGGTTGTTTCTACGTTTTAGGAAGTGTCACGCCCGGTGGGACGATTCTGCACGACATGTACTCCGTCAATTATGACGGAGAGCCAAGGTGGGCGCCGAGATTTTTACACCGTGCCGAAGCCGTCGTCGCAAGAAATGTTGACGTCAACTGGGGCTGGTCAGTCACATTTGACGAGCATCTTGATGATTGGGCAGACATCGTCATTCGCTGCGACCGGTTATACGCGCCCTCGAACCCTTCTCACTTCGAGAGAATCAGCCTGCGTGGCTTCGGCTTCGGACGCCCAGTGCTCCTCACCGCCACCTACGGTGGCAAGACCGAGTACGGCGTTTCATGGCGCGGTGTCGCCTGGAACCTCGTCGCCCTCGCGGGCTTGGGGTGCTTCATGTGGTTCGCCGCCCGTGTGACAATCGACGTCCGCCGCGGCCGTCGACTCCGGTGCGGCCAGTGCCCGAAGTGTGCGTACCCGAGCCCGCACGGACGGTGCACGGAGTGCGGGTGGGCGGCGCCCGCTTAACCACCTGGCGATTGCCGGGTTTCAGCCGAACCCTACCGAGGGCTAGCGTTCGCCGTGACCCGGTGGGCACGAATCCAATCGTGGTTGCTCAGCGCGGGCAGGTTCGCTGCCATGGCGGTTGCCTGCTCGGTCGGTGTGCTCGGGATCGAAGCCCTCTGGTCCGCCGCGGCGTGGAGAGACCTCCGCGTTTCGCCCGGCGATTCGCAGACGGTCTTTGTCAACGCCCCGGGGCTCCGCGCGGATGTTTCACGCCGGTGGGGCGTGCAGACCGGCACCGCAGCCAGGACACGGTTGATCAGCAGCGCACTCGTTGGTGTCGTCGTTCGAAGCGACACGGCTCTGCCGCAGGAGGTCCGTGAGCGACTGTCAACGAACAGACGGCGATTCGAGTGGATCGAAGCCGGCCCGTTGTTCCCTTCGTGCCTCTTCGATTGCACGCACGCGCAAGCCTTCGGCGTCAGACCAGGGCGTTTCATCGCGAAGGGAATCGGCGCCGCCGCCCTTGTCGTCTTGGCCGGCTCGATGTGTCGCCGCGATCGAGTTCGCACGGCCGCACCGCGACGCCCATGGTCCGCAGGATCTGCACGGGTGCCGGGCACCCTCGCTCTTGGTTTGCTCGCCGTGCTGTGCCTGTCGAGCGTCGTCATCATCGCGCCACGCCAGCACGCCGCAGCCGAGGTCCACCGGTCGCGGAGATTGTCATGGGACCACCAGCCGGCTTGGGCGCCGAGGGTCGCCCACCGCGGATCGGCGACTTCCATCTACCCGCCGGCGCCCGCCTCTCGGTCGAAGGTCTCCCAGAGTAAGTACATGGACTGGCTGCCGTTGATCGACAGGTTCACCGTCCCTGCGCCCCCGAACGCCGTCGTTCGGCTGGAGGTCATCTCCATCCGTGGTTACGGCATCGCCTGCCCGGCGGTGCTCGCCGCGACATACGGCGGCAAGACCGAGTACGGCGTCTCGTGGTCGGGCGTCGCGTGGAACCTCGCGGCCCTCGCCGGGCTTGTGGCGCACGTCTGGTGTGTCGCCCGCGCCGTCGGCGAGGTCCGCCGCGCACGCCGATTCCGCCGCGGGCTCTGTCCAACGTGCGCGTACCCGTGCCCGGGAGGGCTGTGCACGGAGTGCGGCTGGTCGGCGACGCCGAAGGACCCGGCGGTGGCTGCGGTGCGGTGACTCCCTCCCTCACCCTATCACGCATGGCGAGAGCGACCGAAGTTCGGCGAGCCGGCGGGCCTGCCTACCGCTACTCCGGCAACTTCTCCAGCTCCCTGCTCACCCGGTCCGCCAGCCGCGCGATGATCTCCGCATCGAAGCGGAACTCGAGCCCCGACGCCTTGAACAGCTCCGGCAGCGGCTTGCTCCCGCCCAGCGAGAGGCCCTTGAGATACAGATCGATGGCGGTGCTCTCGCCGCGTTCCAGGCTGATGAGCCAGAGCTGCAGCGCGCCGAGCTGCGCGATCCCGTATTCGATGTAGTAGAACGGGTGGCTGAAGAGGTGCAGCTGCCGCTGCCAGATCCACGGACGCACGTGCTCGATGCCGCGCCACGACACGCGGCTGCCGAACCGCTCGTCGAGCCCGAGCCAGAACGTCGATCGCTGGTCGTGCGTGTGCGCGGGGAATCCGTACACGAAGTGCTGGAAGGCGTCGATCGTCGCGATCCACGGCAGGAGCATGACGCTCCGCTTGAGCTGCTCGCGGCACGCGCGACGGAACTCATCCGGCTTGCCCTCGTAGAAGCTCCCCGGCGCGTCCCAGTGCCGCATGCTGAGCAGCTCCATGCTCATGCTCGCGACCTCGGCGAACTCGATCGGGCTGCGGCGGTACTCCACCAGCGGCTCCTCCACGCACACCATGCTGTGGAAGGCGTGCCCCGCCTCGTGCACCATCGTCTCGACGTCCTTGTGCAGCCCCGCGGCGTTCATGAAGATGAACGCGCGGCGCGACCGGTCGCGCATGTACTGGTACCCGCCGGGCGCCTTGCCCTTGCGGCTGTCGAGGTCGAGGCACGCGCCCTCGCGCGCGCCGCGCGCCTCGCTCCCGTCCCCCAGCCGCCCGAGCATCTCGCCCAGGCGCAGGTCCAGCCGCGCGATCGCGGCGCGGGCACGCCCCATCAACTCACGCCCGTTGCCGAACGGCCGCAGTGGCGGGCGGCCCAGCGGATCGACGGAGAGGTCCCACGGCCGCAGCTCGTCGAGCCCCATCGTCTTCGCCCGCTGCGCGTCCACCGCGCGCATCACCGGCACCACGGCCTTCTCGACGCCCGCGTGGAAGTCCAGGCACTCCTTGACGCCGTAGTCGAAGCGGTGCTTGGCCTTGAACGCGTACCCGACGTAATTCTCGAACCCCGCGCACCGCGCGACCTCGTGCCGCAGCGCGATCATCTCGTCGTAGATCGCGTTGAATCCGCCCACCTCGCGCAGCCGCCGCTCGGACACCGCCCGCCACGCCCGCTCGCGCAGGGCGCGGTCCGTCATCTCCTGGTACCGCGCCATCTGCGGGAGCGTCCGCTCCTGACCCTCGAACTCGACCGACATCGAGCCCGCGAGCTGCTCGAACTTCTGGGTCAGCTCGTCGAGCCTCGTCTCGCGCGGCACGTTCTCCTCGCGGAAGAGCTCCACCTCCGTCCGCGCCGAGCGCTCGAGCACGCCGTACCGTTCCGGGGGGAGCGGGAACTTCTTCGCCAGCTCCACGAAACGCTTCTCCAGCTCGAACCAGCGCGGCTTGAGCTTGGGCTCCACCTCCGCGATGTACGACGCGTACGCCGCGCTCGCCGCGGCGTCGTCCGTGTCGCACGTCATCGTGATGTACAGGTTCGCGCGGGCCTCGGCGCACGCGGCGATCAGCTCGCTCCGGTCGGCGAGCCAGCGCTCGAGGTCGGCGCGGGAGCTGACGGGCCGCCGCGCCAGCTCGTCGAGGTGCGGCGAGACGTCTTCGTAGCTGCGGATGGCCAGACCGTGGGGGATCGTGGTGGGGGCGTTCACGCGCGGAGCGTACGGAGGGAGCGCCGACGCGGCACCCCTCGCCGCGCACCGGGGATGAAACGAAAAGGCCCGGGCTGTCGCCCGGGCCTTCGGCTGGACCGTGGTCCGCTGCGTCACTTCTTCAGTTCGGTGATCTGCCGCTCGATGTCCTTGATGATCTGCTCGTAGCGCTCCTTGCCGCCGAAGGTCATGTCCATGAAGTTGGGGTTGTTGCGGATCATGCGCTTGATCTGGTCGAGGGCCCGCTCGGCCTTGCCGATGAACGGCCCGCGTTCTTCCCGGGGGAGGCCCGCCGCGACCTGGAGGTTGCGCTGGACATCCTCGTAATACTCGTTCAGCCGGTTCTCGTCCTCCTTGGTCTTCTTGCGGAAGTCGATCTGGATGCGCTCGGACTCCGACACGGGCCACGGCACGCCCTTGACGCGCTTCCCGACCCACTCGATCTCCGGGACCCGCATGAGGCTCGCGAGCTCGGCCAGGGTGTCCGCCGTGCCCCTGCTGAACTTCACCCGCTCGGCCGTGACCGCGTTGAACGTGAGGATGTCCTTCTCGCGGTTCACGACGATGTCGCCGCTGGTCGCGTCGGAGAAGTAGCGAACCTCGCCCTCGGGCGTGATCGTCGCGCTCAGCGGGTCCTGGATTTGCATCGACCGCATGATGCGGTAGTCGTACCCGCCGCGCGCCGAGATCTTCTCCATCATCGCCAGGATGGTTTCGAGCTGGAACCCCTCCACCGGCCGGTCGAGCGAGCCCGCGAAGGCCGTGCAGGCGCCGTAGTTCCCGCGGCTCGTGAAGTAGATCTCCTCGATGCAGTGCGACGTCATGGCCGCGGCGGAGATCGCGGTGTCGATCCAGCCGACCACGCGGAAACGGGGCTTGAAGTCGTTGTGGATGACGTCCGAGAGCGGCTGGATCTCGGAAATCGAGCCGCCGCCCGAGTGGATACGGAGCACGAGGATGCCCGTCCCGTCCGTGCCGAGCTCCTTCTCGAGGGTCGGGATCGCCCGCTTGAGCACGTCAGCGACCATGTAGAGGCCCACCATGTCGCCGTTTTCCTGATCGCCGAGCGTCAGAACCAGCCCTTTCGGGGCCTTCGCGCCGCCGGCGACGGGCGCGGCGGGGGCCGCCGCACTTTCGTCCTTGGCATCAACGGCCGCCGCCTTGGGCGTTTCGGCCGCGTCGCGTTCGATTTTCGCCACCTCCCCGGGCTGGAAGAACCGTTCCTGCTCGATCCCGGCGACCTTGATCTTCATCCACACGTAGCCGTTCAGCTCCCGCGTGATCGTGCCCTCAACGGTTGTGCCGTCCTTGAGCGTGACCTTATCGGCGGCGAAGACGCCGGGCGCGCCGAGAAACAGCGTGACGGCGACCACCGTCCATGCGATGAGTTTGTGCAATGTGATCATGGTTTGCGAGTGTCCTTGTCTTGCCGCGGCGCTCACGCCACGCGCGTTTACTTCTTGTCCAGTTGCTGCTCGGTCTGGATGCGCTTGATCTGGGTGTCGAGGGCCGAGATATCGGGCTTTCCGCCGTTGCCGAGCGGCACGCCCACGCGGCTGAGGTACTCGGGGTCCCAGGCTTCCATGAAGGTCTCGAGGACCGTCTTGAGCTGGCGGAGCTTGTTGATGCGGGCCGACCGCGCCGCGGTACGCTCGCGATAGCCGGCGGGGTCCTGCACCTCGATGCCCTGGAACTCCTCCATCAACCGCGCGACGTCGCGCCGCGCACGACCCAGTCGCTCGCTCCAGCCCTCGGTGATCTTCTTCGACTTGTCGGAAACGTCCACTCCCTCGCGGTCGAGGCCGAGCGCGATCAGCAGGTCGTCCTTGGTCTCGACCGTGCCCTTGCTCACCAGCAGTTTCTGCGCCAGGGCCGCGTCGAGCGTGAGCGAGTCGTTGCCGGTGTTGCGGGCCGCCGCGTCGATCGTGTCCGCGAAGGCGTCCTTGCCGCTGTCGGTCAGGAGTTCCTCGTCCGGTGACTCCGGCAGACGCTCGAAGTAGACCGGCCGGCCGTCCTCGATCTTGTACGAAAGGACGAACTCCTCGCGTGCCATCGCGCGGACAAGCACCTCCGGGTAGCCGCCCACGTTCGCCCAGCCGGCGGCGTGTTGGAGACGCAGCGAGATCTGCTTCTCCACGACGCGCTCGTTGCCCCTCATCATCGTGCTCAGGTTGCCGATGCCGCCCAGCCGTCCCTCGGGGTGGAAGTAGATCTCCTTGCTCACGAGCGGGAGGAACGCGGCGCCCGCCATCGCACGCTTCACCCAGAAGACGATCCGGGGCGGGTTTTCCCACTCCGTCGAGATCTCGTCCACCAGGATGGGCATGATCTCCTCGGCGCGCATCAGCTCATCGAACTGGTGCTCGAGCTCGACCTTCGCATCACCGGCGAAGTCGAGCGAGTCGCCGACCGGCGCTGCGTCGAGGTGGAAAACCAGCACGTCGGCTTGCTGGGCCTTCGCGTTGTCGATCGCGTCGCGGATCGGCGTCTGCGTGATGTCCTGCCCGAACCTGCCCTTGAGGTCGATCCAGTAGTACCGCTGCTTCCCCTCCGTCTCCGACGGCGCCGGTGTCTTCTCCTTCTCGTCCTTCGCTGTCTTGGATGCGTCCTTCACATCCGCCTTCGCCGCGGCGGCAGCGGGCTTGGCGTCCTTCGCGGTCTTCTGGTCCGTCTTGACGGCCGCGCGCTTGACCTCGAGGATCTCGGACCGGTCATAGTCCGTCTCGAAAGGGATCCCCTGAATCATGCCCTTGAAGCGGATCGTCTTGTCGTTCTCGGAGATGATCTTCCCAGTCAGGATCTTGCCCGTGCGGAAGATGAGCATGTCCTCTTCCGTGCCCTCGACGGGCTTCTGGGCCTTCTCTTGGGCGAGGGCGGGAGAGACGAACAACCCGATGTCCGAAGCGACGCTCGACGCGAGCATCGCCCCCAGCATCAAGGCCGACGCCTTCAGCACGCCACGGTGTTTCCGCGCTTGGTCCATCGAGAATCTCCAGAATCCGAATGCCCAGCCCGCGGGAGCAAGACCCCCCCGTTCCGGACCAGCGGTTGCAAGCGTAAGCCCGCGCGCACGGGCCTTCCCGCGTCTAGACGCACAGGGACGAGGCCAGTTCCCGCGCCGCCCCGAGATCGCGGACCCGCCCCTCGAGCTGCGCGTCGTAGACGCTCTCCAGCACGGCCTTGAACTTCGGCCCCGCCTTGTGCCCCATGGCGATCAGGTGGTCGCCCGTGAGAAGCGGCGGAGGCGCGAGCCCCACGCCGTCCGCCTCGAGTTCCCGGGCCCGTGCTTCCACACGCGCCGCGAGGTTCGCGTCGTCGGCCCGCGCCAGCGCGAGCCCGCCCGCCCAGCAGGGGCCGGCGGCGAACCGCTTCGCCTGCGCCACCGGCATGGCCAGCCACCCCTCCCGCAAAACGCGCAGCCCGGTCAGCGACGCGTGGAACTCCGCCCGTTCCTCGTTGCTCAGCACCAGCGCTCTGCGGAGAGCATCCGCCGCGGCGTCGACCGCCCCCGGCTCCGCCCGCAGGCCCATGTCAAGGCACCACGCCGCGAGCGCCACGCCGAAGTTCGACCCGGCCCCGCCGATCCCCGCGAGAACCCGCGGGCCGCGTCCCGCGAGCGACAACGGGAGACCGGCCAGCACGGGCGCCTCAAGACCAAGGTCCCGCAGCAACTCCGCGCCGCGCATGCGCGACGGGTGCGTCAGCGTCGCGGCGACCTCGTCGTGGATGCGCTCGCGGCTGACACCCGCCAGTTCGCGCGCGTGCAGACGGATCGCCCCCGCCGTCCCCGGCTCGATCTCGAACCCGAGCTTCGCCCCCAGCCGTGCCGCACGCAACCCCCGGAGGTGGTCCTCCGCTAGGCGTTTCTCGGGGTCACCGACGGCGCGCAGCACCCGCGACTTGAGATCATTGAGCCCGCCCACGAAGTCGATGACGCGCTCCGCCGGCGAAGCCGCGAGCGGGTCGAGGAAGAGCGCGTTCACCGTGAAGTCGCGCCGCCGTGCGTCCTCCTCGGGCGACGAGAACCGCACGCTGTCCGGACGTCGCTTGTCGGTGTAGTCACCGTCCGCGCGGAACGTCGCCACCTCCACCACGTGCGGGTACATCTTGACCAGCACGACGCCGAAGTGCGCGCCCACCTCCGCCGTGCGTGGAAAGAGCTTCGCGATGATCTCCGGCGTCGCGTCTGTCGCCACGTCGTAATCGCTGGGCTCAACGCCCAGCAGCTCGTCGCGCACGCACCCGCCCGCGAAGTACGCCGTGAACCCCGCGCCCCGCAGCGTCCGCACGACCGCCGCCGCGGCGTCGCGGGCGGTGGGTATGGACTCGCGCTGACGCCGGCCGGTCACGCCGCATGATACCGACCCGCGCCGTCATGCCCGCGGGTATGTCTCCGGCCGCCGGTCCCGGTAAAACTGCCACGTCGCCCGCACCTCGTCGATCTGCGACAGGTCCAGGTCCGCGACCAGCACCTCCGTCTTGTCCCGCGGCGCCTGCGCCACCGTCCGCCCGCGCGGGTCGCAGAAGTAGCTCGTCCCGTAAAACTCGCCGATCGACCAGGGCTTCTCCGTCCCCACGCGGTTGATCGCGCCGACGAAGTACTGGTTCGCCACCGCCGCGGCGGGCTGCTCCAGCTTCCAGAGATACTCCGACAACCCCGCGACCGTCGCGCTCGGATTGAACACGATCTCCGCGCCGTTGAGCCCCAGCGCCCGCCACCCCTCGGGGAAGTGCCGGTCATAGCAGATGTACACGCCGACTCTCGCGAAGCCCAGGTCGAAGACCGGGTAGCCCAGGTCGCCGGGCGCGAAGTAGTACTTCTCCCAGAAGCCCGGGTAGAGGTGCGGGATGTGCGACTTGCGATAGCGACCGCGCAGCACGCCCTGCTGGTCGATCACGGCCGCGGTGTTGTAGAAGAGCCCGGGCATCGCGCGCTCGTAGATCGGCGCGACGATGGCCATCTTGACCTCCCGCGCCAGCGCCATCATCCGCCGCGTCGTCGGCCCTGCCTCCGCGCCGTCCGGCGCGTCCCCGATCGGCTCCGTCAGCGCGTGCCACCGGTCGTGCTGCTCGGCGCCGAAGTACGGGCCGTAGAAGAGCTCCTGCAGGCAGCAGACCTGCGCCCCCTGCTGCGCCGCGCGGCGCACGAGCGATTCGTGACGCTCCACGCATTGCGCCCTGATCGCCCGGACGTCGAGCGAGCCGACGTCTGCCGGCATGAGGTCGGCGCACGAGTGCTGGATCAACGCGGCGCGGACGGTGCGGGGCATCCCGCATGGTAGAGAAAGACCGAACCGCCGCCGCTCGGTCCATATACTTCTTGCAAGCGCGGCACGCGGCCGCGTTCTCCGTGCATCGCGCGCGGGGAATGAGGAAAGTCCGAGCACGGCAGGACACGGTGGTGGGTAACGCCCACCCGCGGGAAAGCTCCCCGCGAGGGACAGTGCCACAGAGAACAGACCGCCGATGGCCCGCGAGGGCGCAGGCAAGGGTGAAACGGTGGGGTAAGAGCCCACCGCCCCGCCGGTGACGGCGGGGGCACGGCAAACCCCACCGCGTGCAAGGTCGAACAGCGTTCGCTCGAGCCCTGTCCGGGCGATGAACGCGGGTAGACCGCTCGAGCCTCTCGGCAACGGGGGGCCCAGAGAAATGGCCGCGGCCAACCGGAAGGTCCGCCCCGCCCCCGTCAAGAACGGGCGGAAACCACCGGCCGGCACAGAACTCGGCTTATCGCCGCGCGAGCGAACACGGGCCGTCGGGAACTCCCGACGGCCCGTGGCCTTTTTGCGCGTGATGGGAGAGAGAATCAGTTCGAGACGCCCGCGAGCTTGCGCGCCGTTTCGTTGTCGGGATCGATCGCGGCGGCGCGCCTGAACGCTTCCTGAGCCACCTGCGCTTTGCCCAGGTCGTTGAGCGTCACCCCCAGCAGCACGTAGTTGTCCGCGCTGGGATCGAGCTCCGCCGCCCGGCGGAACGTCTCCGCCGCCTCGGCGTTGCGCCCGATGCGGCGCTGGTACAGGCCCTTGAGCACGTGCCCCTCCGCGCGGTTGGGCGCGATCGCCAGCGTGCGGTTGAACGCGTCGCGCAGGCGCGACATGTCGCGCAGCTGGTACGCCACCTGGCCCAGCTCGATCCAGAGGTCCGCGTCGGCCGCTCCCGCCTCGTCCGACGTCAGCGCGAGCAGCACGTCGCGGGCCTCCGCGAAGCGTTCCATGTTCACGAGGCAACGGGCGCGCATCTGCGCCAGGTCGCGTCGGTCGCGGAACGCCTCGCTCCTGGCGAGCCGCGCGAGGTTCGCCTCCGCCTCGGCGAAGCTCCCGCCCATGTACTGGGCGCGGGCAAGGTCCTCCAGCGCCTCGAACTCGTCGGGCGCGAGCAGCCTCGCCTCGGAGAACTGCTTGATCGCCTCGGCGTAGTCCCCCTGGATCATCGCGATGTGGCCGAGCGCCTGCGGGATGCCCGGCGTGTGCGAGAAGTCGCGCTGCCGCTCTTTCAGGAAGGCCTTCGCCTCCTCCAGCCGCTCCATGTCGATCATCATCTCCGCCGCCGCGAGCGCGTACTGCGGGCGCAGCGGGTCCAGCCGCGCCGCCTCCGTGTACGCGAGCAGCGCGTCCTCCTTGCGCTGCACGCGCTCGGCGAGCACGCCGCGGTAGTACGGCACCTCGGCGTTCTTGGGCTCGAGCTCGGCCGCCTTGTCGAACGACAGGGACGACTCCTCCAGCTGCCCGCGCTCGAGCATCACGCGCCCGCGCAGCACCCACGCCCGGGCGATCTTGTCCGTGAGCGAGAGCGAGCGGTCCACGTGCTTGAGCGCCTTGTCGCGGTTGCCGGCCAGCAGCGCCTGCAGCGCGATCTGGTACTCCGTCGCCGCCTTCATCGAGTCCATGCGCGCCTGCGCAGCGCTCTTCCCCTCGGTCGTGTACTTGCCGTGCTTCCGCGCCGCGTCGCACGCGGGCAGGGCGATGACGGCGGCGAGGATGACGGCTGCGCGGACGGTGCGGGCGGTATTGGGGGTCGTCATGATCATCTCCGGGTGTTCCGGAGGTGATCGGACGTTCCGCACCCCGACTTCAGCGCCGGGCCGCTCTTACGCGGCCGGCTTCACCAGCGGCAGCACAACCGCCTCCCGCCGCGGAGAGACCTCGTAGAGCACCACGTCTCCGATCTGCCGGCGGTGGACGTACATACCGCTCGAGCCCTCGAACTTCCCAATCCTCCGGTCATTCTCGGACCTGTCCATGAAGACCACGATCCGGTCGTCGCCCGCTTTCACGAGCAGGCTCACCGTGTCGTCCGTCAACACCTTCGTGTTGTAGTCCCAACCGACCAGATGCACGTCCGGCGACCGCGCGAACACCAGCGCCACGCCCAGCGTGCTCCGCGTGAACTCGATCATCTGCCGGTCGTTCTCGCAGACCACCGACGGCCGGAATCCCGTCGCGATCTCGTCGTTGTACGCGGCGACCGGGTGCACACGTTCGGGCCTCGCCGCACGGTGCGCGACGAACGCCGCGCCCGCGAGCAGCGCGAGGAAGACCGCCGCGGCGAGCCGCGTCCATCCGATGCGCGCGATCCACGGGCGCTCGGGTGTGGCGGACGGGGTGGTGGCGGCCGGCGACGCGATCTGGGGCGCGAAGACGCGCGAGAGCGAGGCATCGACCCGCCTCTGCAGCTCCACTTGCGCGCGCAGCCCGGGCTCGGCCGACAACCGCGCCTCGAAGCGCGCAAGATCCTCGCCCGCCAGCGTCCCGTCGAGATAGAGCTCGAGTTCGTCCATCGCGTCGCTCTGGTGGAGGTGCTCGCTCACGCGGCGCCCCCCCGCCCGCCCAGCATCTCGCGCATCCGCCGCCGGGCCCGGTGCACATGGCTCATCGCCGTGTTCTCCGGGATGCCCAGCGCCGCGGCGATCGTGCTGTACTTCATCCCCAGCACCGTCTTCATCAGCAGGCACGACCGCGCGACCTCGTCCAGCGTCCGCAGCGCCCGGGTCGTCGCGTCGTCGAACGCGTCTTCGTCCACGCGCACGTCGCCCGTCCGCGTCACGCCGAGCGGCTCCGCGGGCGCCGAGGTGTCCGCCGCGGACTCGGGCGTGATCGATATCCCCGCCCGCTGGCGTGCGCGCCGAGCCTGGTTGAGCGCCACGAATCGCACGATCTGACCCATCCAATGCGGGAAGCTCGTCCCGACCGAAAAGTCGGACCGCTTCGCGAGGCCGATGACGGCCGCTTCCTGAACCACGTCCCGAGCCAGCTCTCTGTCCCCCGTGACGCCAACCGCGATGCACCAGAGAACGGGCGCATGCTGCGTATGAAGGCGCGCGAACTCCTCGGCGGACAACCCCTCAGCCGCGCGTACCGGTGTGGTCTGCACCATGGGGTTGGACGCCACGTCGCTCACAGATGTCGCGCCGCGAAACAGAGCGTGCGAAACTTCCGCGAAAGTCCGCGATTCGGTGGAACTACTTCAGCCGCGCGCTCCACACGCAATCGGCCCGCGTGATGAACAGTGTGCGCCCGTCCTCGCCGCCGAACGCGATGTTCGACGCCCCCTCCGCGTGCTGCAGGAGCGTCACGCGCTCGCCCCCGGGCGTCAGCACCCAGACACCGCCCGGCGCCGTCGTCACCACCCGTCCGTCGGGCGCGACCTTGATCCCGTCGCAGCGCCCCTCCGCCGTCTCCTTCGAGAAGTCCGCGAAGACGCGTCGGTTCGAGACGCCCCCGTCCGCCGCGACGTCGTACGCGATCACGAGCTGCTTGCCGTAATCGTTCACGTACAGCGTCTTGTGGTCCGGCGAGAGCGCGACGCCGTTGGCCGCCTGGTAGTCCGCGTCGAGCGAGGTCACGGCGCCCGCCGCATCGATCCTGTACAGCCCCTTGCTCTTGGAGTTCCGCCCCCCGAAGTCCGTGAAGTAGATCACCCCGTCCGGGCGCACCGCGAGGTCGTTGCACCGCGCGAGCTTCTCCTCGCCCGCCTTCTCCGCGATCGTCGCGACTGTGCCGTCCTTCTCTGTGCGCGTTACGAGCCCCGCGAAGTGCGCCGTCAGCAGCCGCCCCTGTGTGTCCGTCGCCAGCCCCGCCGGGCGCGACGCAGGCTTGCGAAAGACCTCCTTCTTGGCACCCGGCGCGACCGCGTAGATCGCGTCCCCCGCGAGGTCGCAGAAGAAGAGCTTGCCGTCACGCCACAGCGGCCCCTCGGTAAAGGTGCACCCGTCGGCCACGAGCGTCAGCTCCGCCGCCTCGAAGACGCTCGTCACGGGCGCGAGCGGCGCGGCCGCCTCTGTCGTCTGAGCGGGCTTGTCGGCGGACTTCGTCTCGGGCTGCGCGCCCGCCTGTCCGAGTGCGAGCAAAGCGATTGTCGCGGCGGTGGTGAACATGGACGAGGATAGCGAGCGAGCGAACAGGGGCGGAGGACAAGAGGACGCAAGCGGGTCAACAAGGAATGCGCAGGCGCTCTCGCCTGTTCATCTCCTCGTTTTCTCCTACCTCCTCGCCGCCTTTTTCCCCACCTTCTTTGCGCCCTTCCTCACCGTCTTCTTCGCGGCCTTCGTCGTCGCCGGCTTCGACATCCTCGTCATCGCGAGGTTGGACTCGTACCGCGCGATGTACTCCTTCGCGCTCAGACGCTTGAACGTCTGGCCGATCAGGTCCAGCGGGAGATCGTCGAGCTTCTTGAACCGGATGCACGCCTTGCCCATGTCGAGCTTCTTGCCCGTCTTGAGCCACGACTCGCGGAACCACCGGTCGATCTGCGGGTCCACGTACGGCCCCAGCATGTAGAGCGAGTACGCGTTCTTCTGAGCCGCGAGCCCCGCGAACGGCAGCGGCTGCTTCGGGTCGCAGTGGTACCCCGCCGGAAAGACGCTGTGCGGCACGGAGTACCCGATCATGCCGTACTGCATGCGCTCCTGGAACACCGGGTCGATGTTCTTGAGGATCGTCTTCCGCACCGCCTCGACCGTCTCGCGCCGCTCCGCGGGCAGCGACGCGAGGTAGGCATCCACCGTCTGGGCTTTGGATTGCATGGGGGAGAGTAGAGACGCAGTGAAGAAGGCACGAAGGCACGCAGGCACGGAGTGAAAGAGGTTGAACACGGAGACCGCGGAGGTGCGCGGAGAGAAGATGTGGGGCAGGCGTCCCGCCTGCCGCCGAGCACCCGCAGCCCTCCCTCTCCCCGTGTCTTCACCGAGAGAAGTGGTCGCCGCAGGCGACCGGTGAGGGGTCTTCACTTCGTCTCTCCGTCTCCTCGCTCTGTTCCCGTCCTGATTCACGCGTTGCCTCACTACCCTCCCGGCCCAACCCCCGGAGGTCGCCGTGAAGGTCTTCATCGCCGACAAGTTCGAGAAGCAAGGCATCGACGCCCTCAAGGCCCTCGGCTGCGAGGTCATCGCCGACCCCAACGCCGCCGCCACCGGCGTCGCCGGGCTCATCGCCACGCACGACCCCGACGTCTTCATCGTCCGGTCCACGAAAGTCCCCGCCGCGGCGTTCGACGGCGCCAGACGCATGCGCCTCGTTGTCCGCGCCGGCAGCGGGGTGGACAACATCGACGTCCCCGCGGCCACCAAAAAGAAGATCGCCGTCTGCAACTGCCCGGGGATGAACGCCGTCGCCGTCGCCGAGATCGCGATGGGCCTGCTCATCTGCTGCGACCGCCGGATCCCCGACCAGGTCGCCACGGCCCGCAACGGCCAGTGGAACAAGAAGGAGTTCAGCAAGGCCCGCGGCCTCAAGGGCCGCACCCTCGGCGTCATCGGCGTCGGCGCGATCGGCCAGGAGGTCATCAAGCGCGCCGTTGCCTTCGGGATGAACGTCGTCGCGTGGAGCCGCTCGATCACCCCGCAGCACGCCGCGGCCCTCAACTGCGAGTTCGGCGGCACCGACACGCCCGCGCTCCTGGCGCTGGCGCGCCGGGCGGACGCGATCACCGTGCACCTGCCCCTGACGGACAGCACGAAGAAGCTCTTCAACGCCGCGTTCTTCGAGGCGATGAAGCCGGGCGCGATCTTCGTCAACACGTCGCGCGGCGCGGTTGTTGACGAGCCCGCCCTCCGCGCCGCCATCGAAGCCAAGGGCATCCGCGCCGGGCTCGACGTCTTCGAGAACCAGCCCGCCGAGACCGAGGCCCCGTGGGACTCGCCGACGGCGAGGATGCCGGGCGTCTACGCGACGCACCACTGCGGCGCGAGCACCGACCAGGCGCAGGCGGCCGTGGCCGAAGAGGCCGTCCGCGTCGTCAAAGTCTTCAAGGAGGACGGCCGCGCCGTAAACTGCGTGAACGGCCCCGAGCTCGGCCTAGGCGGATGACGTTCTTGGTGGTCCGCCCCGGAGGAGCGGCTCTTCTCCTGGGTACGCCGTCGCTCCGCGGCGGTCTTCTTCCTCCCTCGCCCTGCTCATTCGGGGAGAGGTGGCGGCGTCTTCGCCGCCGGTGAGGGGTCTTTCTTGGGGCTGGGCCTTTCAGGCCCCGTCCTGTGCCACCACCACAGCCCGTCTTCGGGCTCTGGTGTTCTTCTCTTCCCTACGCACAACGCACATCTTCAGTCGTTCGGATTCCGCATCAGCTTCCGCAGCAACGGCGTGAGGACGATCATCAGCACGCCCGCGGCGATGCTCGTGATCACGAACAGCAGGAAGAAGTCTGCCTTGCCGCCGAGGTTCCAAGGCAGATCGATCTTGCCCTCCATGATCGGTTCCGTCAGCGCCGCGACCTTGCCCGCGCCGAGCCCCGCGATGAAGCTGCTGATGAACCACATGCCCATGAGCATGCTGACATGCCGACGCGGCGCCGTCTTGGAGACGTACGCAAGACCTGTCGGGCTCAGGATGATCTCGCCCACCGTGTGCAGGAAGTACGTGGTCGTCAGGTACATCATGCCGACCTTTGGGAGGCCGGTGTTGAGCTTCATCCCGGCCAAGACCATCACGACATACCCGAGACCCACGAAGATCAGGCCGAGCCCGATCTTGGACGGCTGCGGAACAAAGATCCGCTTCCTGCCCAACCACACCCACATCACGCCGACCAGCGGCGCCAACAGGATGATGAACAGCGGATTCATCGACTGGAACCAGGGCGTCTCGAACTCCCACGAGCCGATCATCCGGTCCGTGTCGGTCTCCGCGAAGAGGTTCAGTGAGCTGCCGGCCTGCTCGAACGACAGCCAGAACACCGCGTTGAAGAGCATGAAGATGAAGATGGTGGCGACCGGCCCCCGGTCCTGCTTCTCCTGTGTCGCGATGAAGTACACGGCCCACGCCAGGGCGCCGGCGACCAGCGTGCCGATCACGGCTTTATGGCCGAGAAATGCGTCGAGATCCGAGAGAATGCCGCGGTGGAATAGGAACGCCGCAATCGCCGAAACGGCGATACCCACCGGCAGGAACGCCCACCAGTTCTTCGCCCGCTCGGTCACGAGCGGTTCTCCGATCCCGCGCAGGTACTTTGGCTTGCCCCACAGGTACGTCATGAGGCCGAGCATCATGCCGACCGCGGCGGCGGCGAAGCCGTAGTGCCATCCGTACTTAGCGGCGAGATAGCCGCAGACAATGTTGCACAGGAACGCGCCGGTGTTGATACCCATGTAGAAGATGCTGAACGCAGCGTCACGCCGAAGATCGCCCGGCGCGTAGAGCTGGCCCACCATCACGCTCACGCTCGGCTTGAAGTGACCGGTCCCGACGATGATGATCGCGAGCCCGAAGACGAACGCGGACATCCCGAAGTCGCTGAATGCCAGGTCCCCGATGCCCGACACGCCCAGCACGATGTGCCCGAGCGTGATGAGCAGCGAGCCGGCGACCATGCTGCGGTGTGTGCCGATAAGCTTGTCCGCGATCAGCCCGCCGAGGATCGGGAGCAGGTACGCGAATCCGGTGTACCAGCCGTAAAGGTTGCTGGCCTCCGACGGAACCCAGTTCCGACCGCTGTCGCCGGTGTTGGCACGGACGACAATGTCGTAGGGCGGCGCGCCGGGCTTGCGGTCGGCGTCCGGCTCGATCGTGTACGACTTCGAGCCCGCGCTGTCGTTGACAGTGAAGTACGTCCGGGTGGCGATCCCCGGGCCCTTCGGGTTCGACTCGCGGTCGATAACGGCGACGAACTTGATCGGCTTGTCGGTCGGGTTCGAGACCCGCAGCGCGTACACGTCGTCCTCGGCGTTCTCCCCCGACACGCGCACCACGTGCGGCTCGCCGGTCTCGGGACCGTCCGCCACCCAGTCGTCGTTCGGGTCGTCGGGATTCTGCCCCGGGTTCGCACGGAGGCGTTGGAACGTCAGCCCGGTCGGGTTCGTCCACGCGGGCGCGTCCTGAACCTGCGCACCGCCGACGACCACAGTGTGCGAACGTGAGGCGATTTTCTCGATCGGCTTGCCGGGGTCGGCCGGGTTGTCTTCGACCTGCTTCAGCAGCAGCGTGTTCGTGTACGCGCCGTCCTTCAAGTGGAATACGGACATCACGCTTACGAGGTACAGGACCAGCAGGCCGCGCATGCCGTAGTAGCTGAACCGCTCCCACATCTCGACCATGAACAGCAGGAACAGCCCGCGCGGGTGGCCCCACAGCGTCTTCTCCGTCGGGGGCGTCGCGCTCTCCTGGTCGAACGGGGTGGTCGGCATGTGCTTGTCCTCGTGCGCGCCGAAGCGCAGTCGTCCCATCGGCGCGTCGCGGCACAAGATAGCAGACTTTCGCTTCTCGTGCGATGAAAACCGCCGCCCGCCCCGCCGCAACGGCGCGTAGCCTCCCCGCCATGAACCCCCCGACCGCGCGGCGTTCGTGGCTCGATTGGATCGAATGGGTCGGGAACAAGCTCCCCGAGCCCGTCCTCCTCTTCGCGATCCTCGCGGTCGTGTGCGTCTTCGCCTCGGGGATCGGCGCGATGGCCGGTTGGTCCGTCCAGCCCGTCGTCCCGCGCCTCGCCGAGGCCGTCGAACCCGGCGCCAAGCCCGCCATCAACCTCGTCGCTCAGGGCGACCCCATCCGCGTGCGAAGCCTCATGACCGGCGAGGGCGTCTACTGGATGCTCTCCTCGATGGTCCGGAACTTCATCACCTTCCCCCCGCTGGGCCTCGTCGTCGTCTCCATGCTCGGCATCGGGCTCGCCGAGAAGGTCGGGTTCTTCAGCGCGGTCATGCGGTTCCTCGCCTCGATCACGCCCGCGAAGCTCCTCACGCCCATGATCGTCTTCCTCGGCGCCAACGCGTCGATCGCGAGCGACGCGGGCTACATCATCCTCCCGCCGCTCGCCGCTGCCCTGTACGCGGCGGTCGGCCGACACCCGCTCGCCGGCATGGCCGCGGCCTTCGCCGGCGTCGCCGGCGGCTTCGGCGCGGGCGTCTTCGTGACCGCGGCGGACACCGTGCTCGCCGGGTTCGCGACCACGGCCGCGCGCATCCTCGACGACTCCGTCACCGTCAACCCCGCGGTGAACTGGTACTTCAAGGCGGCCTCCGCGCCCATCGTCGCGCTCGCGGGCTGGTACGTGACCGACCGCATCGTCGAGCCGCGCCTCCGCCGCGGCGGCGCCGACTGGCGCGACATCGCGACCGCCGAGGTCGCGTCCGTCAAGGCCGGCGACTTCACGCTCACGCCGCTGGAGAAGCGGGGACTGTCCGCCGCGGCGGTCACGATGGCGTGCGTCGTCGGGATCTTCGCCGCGCTCATCGTGGTGAAGGGCTGGCCCCTCTCCGGCGTCGGCCAGCCGACGCTCGCCGACGGGCGTGTGATCGTGCACCACGCCGTGCAGGTCGCGCCCGGCGGCACGGAAACCGCGGTCGCCGCGCACGACGTCCTCGCGCGCGAGCCCCTCCTCGTCACGGAGTCGCAGACGCGCGGCCGTCTGGTCGAAGCCCCGGGCGACCGCTGGTCGCAGGTCATCGTGCCGATGATGTTCTTCGTCTTCCTCCTGCCCGGTCTCGCGTACGGCGTTGTCGCCGGCAGCATCAAGAGCCAGGCGGACGTTGTCGAAGGGTTCTACTCGGCGATCAAGGGCATCGCGCCCGTGCTCGCGATGAACTTTTTCGCGGCCCAGTTCCTCGCGTACTTCGGCTACACCAATCTCGACCGCATGGTCGCGTACACCGGCGGGCAGTTGCTGGTGTCGGCCGACCTCCCGGCGCCGCTGCTCCTCGTCCTCTTCGTCCTGCTGGTGATCCTCGCCGACTTCGCGATGAGCAGCATGACGGCCAAGTTCGGGCTCCTGAGTCCGATCATCATCCCGATGTTCATGATGGTGGGAGTGTCGCCCGCTCTCGCGATGGGCGGCTACCGGATCGGCGACAGCGTGGTGAACGTCATCACGCCGCTCAATACCTACCTGCCCATCCTCTTGGTCGTTCTGCGCAAGTACAACACGAAAGCGGGTCTGGGAACGCTCATCGCGCTGATGACGCCTTACTCCCTTGTATTCGGGATCGTCTGGACGCTCTTCCTGCTCGGTTGGTACATGTCAGGTGCCGATTTGGGCCCGGGTGGTGGTCTTCATTACCTCCCACCGTCCGGTGGATGAAGTTTCAGGCCGCTTTCAGACGATGACGTCCGCACGGCCATTCGCCGCGTTTTTCGCCCCATAACCAGGGGCATGAATCACGGGAACAAAACTATGTTATAAGTCGTTGCAACAACGTGAGTTTTGCGGCGATACCACAAACTCGTGCAACGGTTCCCGGGATTTGGCTTGCGAAGGCAAAAAAGTCGGGTATTCTGACTTCGTTCTTATCTCCCGATCATGGACCACTGTTCACGTGGTGCGCCGGGAGGGGAGGGCCGTGGTCGCCGGAGGATGCCTGTCGCGACGGGCAGCGGAGGCCGCGAGGAGAGTTGGGTCTGGTAAAGGGGAGTTCCCACATGAAGACTCGGTTCTGTATTGGCGTCAGCGCCGCCTTTGCGCTGGCCTGTGCTGCTTTTGCGCAGCCGGCAAACGACCTTTGCGCGAACGCCACGGCGGTCGGCGAAGGATCATTCCCGTTTAGCAACCAGGATGGTGGCGGCATCTTCGCCGGCACCGACGGCGCCGCGTCGTGCGGTGCGAGCGGCAACTCCGACATCTGGTTCATGTACACGCCCACGTTCACGGGCAGCGCGACGATCAACACGTGCGGCACCGGCAACGGTGACACCGTTCTGAACGCCTTCAGCGCCTGCGGCGGCACCGAACTCGCCTGCAACGACGACTTCTGCGGACTCCGCAGCCAGATCACGCTGGCAGTGACGGCCGGCACCCCCGTCGTCCTGCGTCTTGCCGAGTACAACACCGGTCCGACGCTCATCGACGGCACGCTGACTATCTCCGGCGGTGGCGGCGGCGCGGTGGACGACGAGTGCACCGGCACGCTGACGGCCCTGACGCTCGGCTCCAACGCCACGGACACGACCGGCTACACCACCAGCGCGGACGCCTGCAACTTCGGCGGCCCCGACCGTTGGTACACCTTCACCGCGAGCAGCACGGCCTCGCACCTGTTCAGCATGTGCGGCAGCGGGTATGACACCGTCCTCGCGGTGTATGACGCCTGCGGCGGCACGCTCCTGGGCTGCAACGACGACTCCGCCGCCTGCGGTCTGCAGAGCCAGATCACCGCGGGGCTCACGGCGGGCTCGACCTACTTCGTGAAGGTCGACGGTTACGGCGGCGGCTCGGGTCCCGGCACGCTCGATATCAGCGTCCTGTTGCCCCCGGCCAACGATAACTGCGCCAGCGCGGACGTGATCGCGGGCACGGGCTCCTTCCCCTTCACCACGGTCGGCGCGACGACGGACGGCTTCGATAGCTGCTCCTTCGGCGGCGCCGGCAGCGGCGGCGACGTCTGGTTCGCGTGGACCCCGTCCGCGACCGACACCTACGGGATCAACACCTGCAGCACCGGTTTCGACACGCTCATCAACGTGTTCGACACCTGCGGCGGCACCGAGGTCGCCTGCAACGACGACTCCTGCGGCCTCTCCAGCCAGGTCACCGGCACCTTCATGGGCGGCACGACCTACCTCGTCCGCGTCGCCAACTGGGGCACCGGCTCCGGCGCGAACGGCAACCTCGACATCCTGGCCCTCGCTCCCGACGACGAGTGCACCGGCACGCTCGGCGCTCTGACGCTCGGCACGAACGCCACGGACACGACCGGCTACACCAGCAGCGGCGGCGACTGCAACTTCGGCGGCCCCGACCGTTGGTACACCTTCACCGCGAGCAGCACGGCCTCGCACCTGTTCAGCATGTGCGGCAGCGGGTATGACACGGTGATCGCCGTGTTCGACGCCTGCGGCGGCACGATGCTGGGCTGCAACGACGACTCCGCCGCCTGCGGTCTGCAGAGCCAGCTTGTCGCCAGCCTCACGGCGGGCTCGACCTACTTCGTGAAGGTCGACGGTTTCGGCGGCGCCTCCGGCCCCGGCACGCTCGACATCAGCGCTCTGACGCCCCCGGCGAACGACAACTGCGGCTCGGCCACGGCCATCAGCGGCCTCGGCTCGTTCCCCTTCGATACGCTCGGTGCAACGACCGACGGCACCGACAGCTGCTCCTTCGGCGGCGCGGGCAGCGGCGGCGACGTCTGGTTCGCGTGGACGGCACCGTCCACCAGCACGTTCCAGGCCAACACCTGCAGCACCGGTTTTGACACGCTCGTCAACGTGTTCGACACCTGCGGCGGCACCGAGGTCGCCTGCAACGACGACTTCTGCGGCCTCTCCAGCGGCGTGAGCATCAGCGCCACGGGCGGCACCACCTACCTCATCCGCGTCGCCAACTGGGGCACCGGCTCCGGCGCGAACGGCAACCTCGACATCCTCGAGGTCATCCCGCCCGCCAACGACAACTGCGCCTCGGCCACCGCGGTCGGTGAGGGCACCTTCGCCTTCGATAACACCTTCGCCACGACCGACGGCACCGACAGCTGCTCCTTCGGCGGCGCGGGCTCGGGCAACGACGTCTGGTTCCTCTACACGCCCAGCTTCACCGGCACGGCCGAGGTCAACACCTGCGGCAGCACCGGCATCGGCGACACCGTCGTCAACGTCTTCGACGCTTGCGGCGGGACCGAGCTGGCCTGCAACGACGACTTCTGCGCTCCGCTCCTGAGCTCGCTCTTCGTCCCCGTGACGGCCGGCACGCCGGTCGTGGTCCGCGTCGCGGGCTGGAACGCCGCGGCCCCCGCCTTCGGCGCCGGTTCACTCTTCATCGGCGAGGCGGTCTGCAACGCCTTCGACACCACCGTGTGCGCCGACACGACCCAGGACGAAGCCTGCTTCGACCCCTTCCTCAACCCCGACGTCACCAACGGCGGTTGCAACAGCTCGCCCGAGGTCTACAGCACCATCAGCTGCGGCCAGACGGTCGGCGGCACGTCGTCGGTCTACGACGGCGCCAACCCCGGCGACCTCTGGCGTGACACCGACTGGTACGCCTTCACGCTGACGGCGACCGAGACGGTCACGTTCACGGCCCAGGCCGAGTTCGACGCGGTCATGTTCCTCATCGACATGAACGGCGGCTGCGGCGGCGCGTTCATCGTCGGCCAGGAAGTCAACCAGCTCCCCTGCACCGACATGAGCCTCACCGCGACGCTCAACGCCGGTAGCTACGTCGCCTTCATGGGCGCTCAGTTCACCGGGGCCAACAACTGCGACGGTGTCGCCGAGCGCTACTGGATGAACATGAGCATCCAGGGCAACAGCTGCAACTGCGATATCGACTACAACAACGACGGCCTCTTCCCGGACAACCAGGACCTCCAGGACTACCTGGACGTCTTCGGCGGCGCGGCGTGCCCCTCGGCCTGCTGCGACTCGATCGACTTCAACCGCGACGGCCTCTTCCCGGACAACCAGGACCTTCAGGACTTCTTCGACGTCTTCGGCGGCGCGAACTGCCCCTACTAAATCCTCACCACCGGCGGTCTTTGACCGCCTGACTTGAGGCAACTCCGCCAGGGCCGGGATCAACCCCCGGCCCTGGTTCTTTTTTGCCTCCAACACTCCGCCGTGCCCCAGGGGACAGCGGCGCAATCAGGATTCGAGCCCTTCGGCGTTACGCACGCCGTCGTCGCGGCCGCCTACCTGTTCGCGACGCTCGGGCTCCTCTTCGCCGGCCGCCGAGCGATCGCCGCCGGCTGCCTGCGCACGGTCACGCTCGTGTGGCTCGCCTTCGTCGCCTGCGTGCAGGTTTTCAACATCGTCTTCTGGCTCGCCCCGTCCAACCTCGAGTGGGACAGCAGCCTGCCGCTGCACATCTGCGACCTCGCGGGGATCGCCGCGGTCGTGGCCCTCGCGTCGGAGCATCGGCTCGCCCGGATCATCGTTTTCTATTGGGGGCTCGGGCTCTCAACGCAGGGGTTCGTCACGCCGGTGATCACCGAGGGACCCGGGACCGCGCGCTTCCACATCTTTTTCCTGAGCCACTTCACCGTCGTCGCGACGCCGATCTTCGACGTCGCTTGCCGCGGCCTGCGCCCGTCGTGGCGCGACTTCCGGACGATCACGCTGGTAACCGTCGCGTACACGGCGGTCATGCTCCCGTTCGACGTTCTGACGGGTTGGAATTACGGCTACCTCAACGCGACGCGCCCGACCAACCCCACGCTCATCGACAGGCTCGGCCCGTGGCCGCTCCGCCTGCTCTGGATGTTCCTGCTGGTCGAGGCGGTTTACGCGGCGATGACGGCCGCGGCGTCCTTGCTGCCGGCGCCGCGTCGGCCCGTAAACTCGCCCGCGTGACCGCGCTCGTGCTGAGCATCATCCCCGCCGCCGCCGTTGTCGCGGCGGTTCTGACGTCGATCGTCCGGTCGGTGAGCAACCGGGCGGGGGCGCACGACTCGGCGGGCGTCGCGGGTCAGGTCAAGGCCGCGCGGCGCCGAGTGCCGAACACCGGCGGCGTCGCCATCTTCTGGGCGTTCGCCGCGCTGATCGGCGCCGGGCTGGTCGTGGTCCGGACGGCGGCGGGCGGCGACACGGACGGCTGGCTCGCACCGCTGCGGACGCACGCGCCCGGCCTGGCGCAGCGCACGCCCGAGGCGCTGGTCCTGCTCGGCGGCGCGCTGGTGCTCCACGTGCTCGGCGTCGTCGACGACCGCAGGCCGCTCGGGCCCTTCATCAAACTCGGCGTGATGGCCCTGCCGGTCGCGCTCGCCGTGGCGTTCACCGGCACGCGGCTGTTCACGTTCGCGGACGCTCACGCCGGGGGTCCTTGGCTGTCGGGCGTTCTCACCGTGGTCTGGATGCTCGTCGTCGTGAACGCGATGAACTTCGTCGACAACATGGACGGGCTCTCGGCGGGCGTCGGGTCCGTCGCGTGCGCGGCGCTCCTCGCCGTGGCCCTGTTGTCCGGACAGTGGTTCGTCGCCGCGTGCCTCGCGGCCCTCCTCGGTGCGCTCGTCGGGTTCCTCTTCTTCAACAGCCCGCCCGCGTCGATTTTCATGGGTGACGGGGGCTCGATCGTTCTCGGGTTTCTGCTCGCGTTTCTCAGCGTGCGCATCACGTACGCGCACGTGCCCGCGGCGGCTCCCGCGATGCCCTGGCACGCCCTGCTGACGCCGCTCGTCGTTCTCGCGGTGCCGCTGTACGACTTCGCGACGGTCGTCGCGATCCGCCTGCGTCAAGGCAGGTCGCCCTTCGTGGGCGACCTGCAGCACCTCTCGCACCGTCTCGTCGAGCGGGGCCTCTCGCGCCGGGCCGCCGTGCTCGTGATCGTCGGGTTCGCGGGCGTTACCGGCCTGGCGGGCGTCATCCTCTCGCGGAGCGACGCGCCCGGCGCGATCCTCGTCGGCGCGCAGGTCCTGGTGCTCCTGTGCGTCATCGCGGCGATCGAGTTCGCTCCGGCGGACAGCCGGCTGCGCCGGGGCACACGCCCGTGACCGCCCCGCCCCCGGTTCCGCGGGCGGCCGCCGGCGGCCTGTGCGCCGCGCTCGCGTGCGTCGCAGCCAAGTGCGTCGCGACGCTCGACCCGTTCCCGATCTGGTCCGGCGACCCCTTCATCAGCGACCAACCCGTCCTCGGCCTCACGCCGTGGCTCGCGTTCGCGATCGACGCGGCCCAATCGCTCGCATCGGGCGTCGCGCTCGTCGGGCTGGCGCGCATCGGCCGCCGCGTTCCGACGTGGCAGGTGTGCTCGTTCGCGGTCGCCTTCGCCGCCGCGAATGCGCACTGCGTGCCGCGACAACTCCACGCGCTCGACAACGCGCTCGTCTGCGCCGAGTGGTTTTCGGGCCTCCTTGCCGCCTTCGCGGTGTCCGCGGCGGCGTCGGTTCCGCGTCTGCGCGCGATCGCCGCGGGCGTGCTCGTCGGCCTCGCGATGATGATCGCGGCCAAGGGGATGTTCCAGGTGGCGGTGGAGCACCCGCAGACGCTCGCCAACTTCCGCGCCACCAGAAGCGAGTTCTTCGCGTCGATGGGATGGACCGAGGACTCGCCCATGGCGCTTTCGTACACGCGCCGCATCGAGCAGGCGGAGGCGAGCGGCTGGTTCGGCTTCGCGAACGTCTTCGCCACGCTCGCCGCGGCGTCGCTCGTGCTGCTGAGCGGTCTGTGCGTCGCCGCGTGGAGAGAGGAACGACGCGCGGCGTTGCTGCTCGGCGCCGGCGCGGTGGCGAGCGGCGCGTCGCTCCTGCTCGCCGGCGCGAAGGGCGGCTACGCCGCGGCCGCGTTGGGCCTCGCGGCGCTGTGCGCGGCCTGGGTGATCCGGAGGCGGCGGGGGGGGCGGCCCATGCCGAACGTTCTCGCGCAAGTCTTCGGCCCCGGGGTTGTCGTCGCGGCGCTCACCGCGGTTGCGCTCCGCGGCGCGATCGGCGAGCGCACCGGCGAGCTGAGCGTCCTGTTCCGCTGGTTCTACCTGCAGGCCGCGACGCGGATCTTCGCCGAGCATCCGCTCGTCGGCGTCGGCCCCGCGGGTTTCAAGGACGCGTACCTCGGCGCGAAGAACCCGCTTTCCCCGGAAGAGGTCTCGAGCCCGCACAGCATCCTGTTCGATTGGGGCGCCGCCCTCGGGCTCGGCGGGCTCCTGCTCTGCGCCACGTGGATCGCGTGGGCGTCGAGAGCGGGCCGCACGCTGGTGGAGGGTGCGCACGCGCCGACCGACGGGGAGGGATGGGACGCCCGGCGCGACCGCCTGATCATCGCCGTCGTGCTCATGCTCCCGACCGCCCTCGCCGGGTTTCTCGAGCGCGAGGCGGCGATGCTCGAGACATCGCTCATGCGCATCGCCGGGATCGTCGCGGGCGTTGCGGTGGCGGGCGCGTGCGCGAGGGCGATCGCGGTGGGTCTGCGCTCGATGATGGTCGCGCTCGGCGCGGCCGCCGTGGTCGCGATCGCCCATCTGCAGATCGAGCTCACGGGCACGGTCGCGGGCGCGGGCGCGTGGTGCTTCTCCCTGATCGGGCTCGCCGCGGGCGTCGCGACGCCGGCTGCACAACCCGGCAAACCACGACACGGTCGCGGCGCGCCGATGCATCTCGTGGCCGTGGCCGTCGCCCTGGGCTGCGGTGCGTGGGCCGTCGCGGCGTGGAGGTGGGAGCGAGCGCTGCGCGACGCCGCGGCGCCGGTCGCCGCGTGGCGGGACCTCCAGACCCGGCGCGATCTGCTCGCCGCCGGCATCCGCGTTGCAGGGTCCGAGCCGGACTCGCTTCCCGTGCTCGCGAGGGACGTCGGCGCCGCGCCGACCCCGGCCGCCGTTGACGCCAAGCTCGCCGAAATGCACGCGCGGGCAGCCCGAACCGCCGCCGAGCAACTCGCGGCGGCTCAGCGAGCCGTTCCGACGCACTTCGGCACGCTCCGCGCCCGGTCGCGTGTTGAACTGATGCGCTCCCAGAACCCGGCCGCCAACGGTTCCACTGATACCGCGTTCGCGGTCATGGACGAACACCGGCGGCGTTTCGGGAAGGTCGCCTCGTATTGGGCCTGGCTGGCGGTCATGCACGAGTCCGCCGCGATGTGGACGGCGGACCCGCTCCGAAGATCCTCCCACCAGTGCTCGGCGCTTGCCGCCTATGAGGCCGCTGCCGCGCTTTCCCCGTACGACTGGATGCCCGCGGCGAAGGCGTCTGATATCGCCGCAGCGGCCGGCCAGGCGGCCGTAGCGGGGCGGTGGGCGGCGGAAGCGATCCGGCGGAGCGGGCTCCGGCGGCTGGATCCTTTGACGGCCCTTCCAGAAGCCAAACAGGTTGAGTTAAAGCAGCGGACGAGGTAGGCGGTGACCACGTCGGGGTCGCTCGACCCGGACCTTCGCTGCGCTCAGGTCCGGCGTCTGCGCTTGATCCCCCGCGCTCTTCCCCCTTACTATTCCGCCTCTTGCGGCGGCGGGTCGGCCTTTGTTTGTAGGCCCATTTCCCGCCGCGGAACGGCTGACCAATGGGCGACGACGAAGACGAAGACATCGAACCCGAGTAAGCCGTTCCTGCGCGCAGCGCCGTTCCGTTTACACCGATCGACCCGCCGCCCCGACCCGCCGCAGCGTGCGGCGCGGCCCGAGCGGCGGTATCCAGTCACGAGCAACCCACCGACACGGGCGTTCGACGCGTGAAGCGCCGGGCGCCGAAGCCAGCATCATCCAGAAAGGACCAGTCATGTCAGCCGATCTGTCTCACATCCGCAACTTCGGGATTTGCGCCCACATCGACGCCGGAAAGACGACGTGCTCCGAGCGAATCCTGTTCTACACGGGCAAGAACTACAAGATCGGCGAGGTGCACGAGGGCACCGCGACGATGGACTTCCTGCAGGAAGAGCAGGAGCGCGGCATCACGATCCAGTCGGCCGCGACGACGTGCCCGTGGACGTTCGCCGGCCGCGATTACAAGCTGAACCTGATCGACACCCCGGGCCACGTGGACTTCACGATCGAGGTCGAGCGATCGATGCGCGTCCTCGACGGCGCGGTCGCGGTCTTCGACGGCAAGGAGGGCGTGGAGGCGCAGTCCGAGACGGTGTGGCGCCAGGCGGACCGGTACAAGGTGCCGCGCCTGTGCTTCATCAACAAGATGGACAAGATCGGCGCGAGCTTCGACTTCAGCTTCGGGACGCTCAAGAGCCGCCTGGGCGCGAACGCGATCCCGATCCAGTGCCCCATCGGCCTGGGCCACGAGCACAAGGGCGTCGTGGACCTGGTCACGATGAAGGGCTTCTACTTCGAGGGCAAGCACGGCGAGACCGTCGTCGAGCGCGAAATCCCCGCGGAAGAGAGGGAAACGGCCGAGAAGTACCGCCACATCCTCCTCGAGAAGGTCTCCGAGCTCGACGACCACCTCATGGAGAAGTACCTGGAGGGCAAGGAGCCCACCGTGGAGGAGATCAAGGCCGCGCTGCGCAGGGGCACGGTCGAGCGCAAGTGCTACCCCGTGCTGTGCGGCGCGGCGCTGTCCAACATCGGCGTCCAGCTGCTGATCGACGCGATCGTGGAGTACCTCCCGTCGCCGACGGAGAAGCCCGAGGTCGCCGGCACCGACCCGCGCGACAAGAACGTGCCGCTCACGCGCCCGCACGACCCCGACGCGCCGTTCGCGGCCCTGGTCTTCAAGGTCGTGAGCGACACGCACGGCGATCTCACGTACATCCGCGTCTACAGCGGCCGCATCGCCAAGGGGACGCGCGTCGTCAACCCCGGCAACGGCAAGACGGAGAACGCGAGCCGGATCTTCGAGATGCACGCGCAGAACCGCATCCCGCTCGAGGAGGTCACCGCCGGCAACATCGTCGCCGTCGTGGGCATCAAGAACAGCTACACGGGCGACACGCTCTGCGACCCGGACAAGCCCATCATCCTCGAGCGCATGCACTTCCCCGAGCCCGTCATCGCCATGGCGATCGAGCCCAAGAGCCAGGACGACAAGCGCAAGCTCTCCGAGGCCCTGGGCGTGATCCGCCGCGAGGACCCCAGCTTCCGCTACTCCTTCGACGACGAGACCGGCCAGACGATCATCCAGGGCATGGGCGAGCTCCACCTGGAGATCATCCGCAACAAGCTCATCCGCGACATGAAGATCAACGTCGAGACCGGCAAGCCCAAGGTCTCCTACCGCGAGGCGATCAGCCGGAAGGTCGAGGACGTGCGCGGCCTCTTCAAGAAGCAGACCGGCGGCCGCGGCCAGTTCGGCGACTGCGTGATCACGCTCGAGCCCTTCACCAAGGAGCAGGCGGAGGCCGAGGAGCTCGACTTCACCGACAACATCGCCTTCGAGAACGGGATCGTCGGCGGCGTCATCCCGAAGGAGTTCATCCCCAGCATCGAGTACGGCGTGCGCGAGACCGCCAAGACCGGCGTCGCGTTCGGCTACCCGCTCATCAACGCCAAGGTCACGCTCACGTACGGCTCGTACCACGCCGTCGATAGCTCGCAGGTCGCCTTCGAGCAGGCCGGCCGCATCGCCCTCCAGGAGGCCGCCAAGGCCGCGGGGGCGCAGCTCCTGGAGCCCATCATGAAGGTCGTGATCACCGTGCCCAACGACTACCTCGGCAACGTCACGGGCGACGTCTCGGCCCGGCGCGGCATGATTATCGACACCGAGGACCGTGACCCGGTGAAGATCGTCACGTCCGAAATCCCCCTCAGCGAGCTGTTCGGGTACACGACGAGCCTCCGCGGCATGTCGCAGGGCCGCGCCAGCGCGACGATGGAGTTCCTCGAATATCGGCCCATGCCCGCGAGCCTTCAGCGCGAGCTGGTCGAGAGTCAGCAGGGCGGCAAGGGCAAGAAGTAAGCCGAGGCCGACAAATCTAAGGTCCGAAAAAGCCCTGTCCCCGCGGACGGGGCTTTTTTATGGCACCAGGGCCCATCCGTGCGGGGGAACGCCATTCCCGCGGTGAGGGCGAAAAAATTCGCACGGTTTGCTGGCATCTCCGCGGACTTGTGGCAAGTTGTAGGTGCTTCGGCGGTTTGTTCCCGCCGTCGCAACAACCACGGAGAAGGGTTGGAGTAATTATGGATAGGCTCACCGCAACGATTGGTGCGGGCGCTGTCGCCCTGGTGATGGGCGCAGGCGTCTCGCAGGCCGAGATCGTCAACATGACGATCACGGCGGACAACCACTACTCGATTTACAGCCAGTCCGCCGGGGGGGGTATCTCCTTCGTCGGGCGCAACGAGGTGGGGCCGTTCGGCGATCCGGGCCAGTACAACTGGAGCCTGCCGGAGACGTGGAACAACATCAACACGACCACGACGCTGTACATCGCGGCGTGGAGCGACGACTACTTCGCGCAAGGTCTGCTCGCGCAGCTGTCGGTCGTCGGTGGCCCGACGATCCTGACGGGCGACCCGCAGTGGCAGGTCTTCCGCACCGGCATCGATCTCGACGACGGCGACCCGGAGCCGGGCATCGCGACGGTCGCGGCGCAGATCGCGCTCGCGACGGGCGGCAACCTGTGGCGTACGCCCAGCGTCGGCCAGAACAACACGCCGGCGACGGTGCCGTGGAACGAGATCCCGGGCATCACGCAGGACGCGCGCTGGATCTGGGCGAACAGCCTGGCCGGTGAGGACGTCTTCTCGCCCGGCGCCGATCACGGCGAATTCCTGCTCTTCCGCGTCACGATCCCGAGCCCGGGCGCGTTCGCGATGGCCGGCGTCGCCGGTCTGGTCGCGCTCGCCCGCCCGCGCCGCTCGGCCAAGTAAGACAGAGCTGTTCCTCGCCGACCGAGCCATCGGCGGGGAGAAGAACAACAGCGATCACGCCCGCCCCGGGAAGAGAGCCCCGGGGCGGCGTTGTTTTTTGGAGAAGCGGTGGGGCGGTGCGGGGACGAGGCGACGCCGCGGGATTCGATCGAACGCGCGCCCCGCCGACGCCGGCCTCCGCCGATCTCTTGTCGCTCCTTCTCTCGTACGATCCTCGCGGAGACCCGCATGACCCACCCCCGGTACCAGACCGTCCTCCTCTTCGGCGCCCCCGGCGCCGGCAAGGGCACGCAGGGGCAGATCCTTGCGCGCATCCCGGGCTTCTACCACCTCTCCTGCGGCGAGGTCTTCCGCACGCTCGACGTCGGCTCGGAGCTGGGCAGGACGTTCATGCAGTACTCGTCCAAGGGCCTGCTCGTGCCCGACGACGTGACCGTGAAGATGTGGAAGCAGAACATGGACGCGCGCACGGTGCTCAGCGAGTACAAGCCGCGCCAGGACCTCCTCGTCCTCGACGGCATCCCTCGCAACGTCAACCAGGCGCGCCTGCTCGAGAAGCACATCAACGTGCTCCTCGTGATCCACCTGGTCTGCCCGAACAAGGAGGACATGATCAAGCGCCTCCGGCGGCGCGCGCTCAAGGAGAACAGGATCGACGACGCGAAGGAGGAGGTGATCCGCCGGCGCTGGGACGTCTACGAGAAGGAGACGTTCCCCGTCCTGCAGCACTACCCTCGCGAGATCATCCGCGAGGTGGACGCGACCGGCAGCCCCGGACGCGTGCTCGAGCTGATCCTCGACCACGTCGTGCCCGTGCAGGAGTCGCACTTCAACAACCCGATCACCGGCGAGAAGATCGAGCACCCCGCGCAACCGCTCGCCGCGCACGCGCAGCCGGTGCCGGCGATCTCCAAGAAGACGATCGCGACGCGCCACCGCGCGGCGAAGAAGTAACGGCGAAGCCGCCGCTTGTAGACGGCGACCGCTGAACACTGAGCACGAAGAGGGAAGAAGAGCGGGACAGGTCGACCCGACCGCGGAGAAGCGTCGAGAACGCGGAGAGCGCGGAGTGGAAAGAGACCGTCCACCGCCGCGATGGATCAACGGGCATCGTCGGGGCTCTTGAGAGTTTTCGCTCCGCCCGCCGCGCGGGCGCCTCTCCCTGTCGAGCGCGGGGGCGGGGAGGAAGAGCCATCGCTTCCATGCACCGATCACTGATCGCCGGGTGCTTCGCTCGCACGCGGCGCGGCGGGAAGCGGCGCCTTCCGAACCGCCCTCGAGCGGACGGCCAAAGAAAAGAAGGCCGCCCGTGTCCGGGGCGGCCTTCCGAAGAGTGCATCGAGGCGTCGCTTAGCGGCGACGGCGGGCGGCCGCGATGCCGCCGACGGCGAGCAGCGCGAGGCCGCCGGGCGTCGGGATCACGATCGCGCCGGTGAGGACCTGCACGGCGCTGCGGTAGCTGCCGTTGTCGGTCGTGCTTGTCTGCCACGCGACGTAGCGGGCGTCATCGTCCGAACCCACGCCGCCGACTCGGAGAAGCGAGCCGGCCGCGTTGCTCAGAATCAGCGTGCGGTTGCCCGCGTTGGTGCTGAGCTGGACCGCGCCCCGGAAGACGACGATGTCCTGCGTGCCGCCCTGCCAGGCCGTGCCGGCGTTCGCCTGCGAGAGCTGGCTGACGGCTAGGCCGCGGAAGATACCGTTGAGGCTGGCGGCGTTCGCCTGCGCCGCGGTCAGGCCGGAGGCGGGCCAGGTCGCCACGGTGCTGCCCGCCAGGCGGGCCCACGAGCCGGCCGGGGCGCCGTTCGCCGGGGCGCCGCCGCCGTGGCGGAAGGCCGTCAGCGTGTTGCCGTTGGCGCCGTTCATCGCCGCGGAGCCGAAGGGAAAGACGCGGCCGTAGCTGGGGAGCGCGTTGCCGTTCTGGCCTTCGGCCTGCGACAGCATCGAGCCGGCGATGAAGTTGCCGGAGACGCCGCCGTTACGGAACGCGGCGAAGCCGTCGACCGAGCCATTACCGTTGTCGTTGTCGAAGTTGCTGATCACGGGCTGCAGGCGGGCGTTGCCCAGCGCCATGACGGAGCTGTTGCTGCCCGTATAGCTCACGACGATACGGAACTCGACCTGGTCACCGGGCGACGCCGCGGCCTGGTTCGACCATGACGAACCATTCCAAACTTGGAACCTGACCTGCGTCTCGGTGGGGAGGTTGGTGTCGGGCTGGGCGGTCACAACCGCGGCAGCGCCCGAAAGCGCGATAAGCGCAGCGACAAACTTCATTCTCGTCTCTCCTCTATGCACTCCCAAAGAGCCGTGCGCGGCAGCACATCGCCGCACCGATCCTTGGGGCGGCCCTCTGGTCTTGTCTCCGACGAAAATGTACACGGGACCGCACCCGATTGTCAACGGAATTCGCGTTGCTTTGCGGCGGGAAAGTCGCGTGAGGCCGAGAACCGTGCGGCGTGCTCACGCTTCCGCGGGGGGCGATCTGAGCGGGCAAAAAAGAACCCGCCCAGGACGCGGGTCCTGGGCGGGCATCGGTTCAGAGGAATCGATCGCGTGTTTCAGCGATCACCGAGCATCGCACCATTAGGCGCGACGGCGGCGGGCGGCGACGAGGCCGCCGAGGCCGAGCAGGGCGAGCGAAGCGGGGGTCGGAACGACGTTGATGAGGCCGTTCTCGACCAACACGCCC
Organism: Phycisphaerales bacterium; assembly: GCA_035628115.1. Taxonomy (GTDB): domain Bacteria; phylum Planctomycetota; class Phycisphaerae; order Phycisphaerales; family UBA1924; genus BJHL01. The sequence goes on from DASPKL010000016.1 coordinate 59,445, forward strand.
GTGCGCCAGCTGCCGAGGTCGGTCGAGCTGGTCTGCCAGGAGACGTAGCGGTCATCGACGGCGCTGCCGACGCTGCCGTGACGGAGCAGGCTGCCCTGCGCGTTGCTGATCGTCACCGTGCGGACATCGGTCGCCGCGCTGAGGGTGATCGAGCCGCGGAAGACGACGACGTCGGCCGTGCCCGCGAGGTGAGCGCCGTTGGCGTTCGCCTGCGAGAGCTGGCTGATGGCGACGCCGCGGAGGATGTTGTTGATCTCCGCCGCGGTGGCCTGAGCGGCCGTCATCGTCGGAAGGGGCCAGTTGCTGGACGAGAAGCCCGAGAGACGCATCCAGGAGCCGGCGGGGGCGCGGTTGGCGCCGCCGTCGTGACGGAAGGTCGTGCCGCGGGTGCCGGTGGCGGACGTGCCGCTCATGCCGGTCGAGCCGAAGGGGAAGACGCGGCCCATGTCGGCGACGACGGGCAGCGAGGCCTCGGCCTGCGTCATCATGCCGTTCGGCGCGGGCTGGGTGTTGCCCGAGTCGCCGTTGTTACGCCAGGGGGCGAGGTTGTCCAGACCGTTCAGGTCGTTGGTGTTGTCAACGCCGCCGAACGTGGGCTGCATACGCATGTTGCCCAGCGCGAAGACGCTGGTGTTGGTGCCGATGTACGACACCGTCACGCGGAACTGAACATTGCTGCCAGGGAGCACATCGATGGAGTTCGTCCACGACGTGCCGTTGAACACCTGGAAGCTGAGACGGGTGCCCGTCTCGAACGGGGGGGTCGACTGGGCGTTCGCGAGACCCGCGACGCCAGCCAACACGATCAGAGAGCCAACAGCGATCTTCATGTGATCTCCTCCAAACAGAACTTGCATCGAGCCCGGAGACTGACCCCGACCGGACAAGCCAGCCGGTCGGAGAGAGAGCCGTCTCACGAAAGAGAGGCTATCCGAGCGCGGGGATGTATGCAAGCCCTTTTGCGAGGGATGCGCATGAATTTCTTTGCCCTGAACAATCACACCCGCACACAAAGGGGGCGGCGTTCGGACCGTGTGGGGGTCTCCGGAAACCGGGACCCGGGTGTCTCTCAAAACCACCCCGGGGCTCTCGCCCCGGGGTGATGGAACTCACGCGTTCGGAACGTGCATCGTTCCTTCCCGAGCCGTGGGCTTAGGCCCGGCGGCGGCGGGCGGCGGCCAGGCCGCCGAGACCGAGCAGCGCCAGGGAGGCGGGGCTCGGAATAACAGTGATGGCGCCGGAGACGACGTTCACGGCCGTGCGGTACGAGCCGAGGTCGGTCGCGGACTCCTGCCAGGCGATGTAGCGGGCGTCGTCGGCGCTCTGGGCGTTGCCGACGCGGAGGAGGGAGCCCTCGGCGTTGGAGATCGTGATCGTGCGGGCCGCACCGTCATTGCTGAGGGTGATCGCACCGCGGAAGATCACGATGTTCTGCGTGCCGCCCTGCCAAGCCGAGCCGGCCGAGGCCTGCGCCAGCTGGCTGGCCGCGACGCCGCGGAGGATGCCGAGCAGCTCGTTCGTCGCGACGGGGGTCGTCGTGAGCGCGGGGAGCGGCCAGTTGCTGCCGAAGCTGCCGGAGAGGCGGGCCCAGGAGCCGGCGGGGGCGCGGTTCGCGCCGCCGTCGTGGCGGAACTCGGTCAGGATGTTCGAGCCGCCCGAGTTCATGGCCGTCGAGCCGAAGGGGAAGACGCGGCCGTACGCCGGGAGCGTCGCGGTGCTGTTGCCCTCGGCCTGCGACAGGAGCGAGCCGGGGATGTTGTTGCCGCTGGTGCCGCCGTTGAGCCAGGGGCGGAAGTTGTCGCGGTCGGCGCCGGTGCCGCTGTTGTCGAAGTTGCTGAACGTGGGCTGGAAGCGGGCGTTGCCGAGCGCGAGCAGGTCGGTGCGGGTGCCCGTGTAGCTGACGACCACGCGGAAGTCCACGGTCTCGCCCGGGTTCGCGTTGATCGAGCTGCCCCACGTGGCGCCGTTGAGCACCTCGAACCGCATCTGCGAGCCGTTGGCCTCGGGGGCTTGGGCGAGCACGGTGGTCGTGGCGCCGGCCAAGGCGACGATAGCGAAGACGCACTTCTTCATTTTCTGATTCTCCTCACAGTTTCTTGGGTGATGTCCACCCGTCCACGGATGCCTGAGAACGAACGACTCGTTCCGAACCATGAGGAACCTACATCACGCCGCGGAAGATGCCACCAAAGTTCAGAAATGACCTCACTTTTTTGCAAGAAGGGGCGAACCCGGGGCGCGCAACAGCGTCGCGGCCTTCCTCCTGGAAAGCTGGGAAACTCGGCACAGCAGCGTGCTAGAGACGGTTAGGTTTTTGGAAGGGGTTCAAGGCCGAAAGCTCGTGCTTTCGCCGCCCACTCGGCCTGCTCGCGCTTGTTCCCCTCGGTGATCGGGGCGGCCGCACCCCCCTTGATCGAGGAGCGGAGGGCTTCGACCTCCAGCCGTGTGAGGCGGACCGAATCCATCTCATAGTCGCGCCACGCCTCCATCGTCAGGGGGACAACGGGCGCGACGAGGTCGTGCATCGCCTGGGCGTACTCCCGAATCTCGAGCTGCGCGTGCGGGTCCATGCGCAGGCCGAGGAATCGCAGGATGTTGTGCAGGTCGCACTTCCAGTACCACTCGGTGTAGACGCTGACTGGCAGGCCGGTGCGCGCCAGCTCGCGCGAGACGCCGTGCTCGGTGAGGCCGAGATAGTCCTGATAGAGAGCTTCGGCGCGGGAGAGGTACTCGAGGAAGTCCTGCGCGGTTTTGGCTTCATCGGCCGCGGCGTCCACTTTGAACGTTTCTTCACCGCCCTGCCGGTTGCTCGCGCTCTGCTTTCGCACGGACTCGAGCGTGGGGCGGTAGAAGCGGTCGGGGAGGATCGAGTAGCGGGCGCTGTACTCGTTGACGTTCGCGGTGCGGTGTCGGATCCACTGGCGCGCGACGAAGATGGGCATCGCGATGTGGAACTTGAACTCGAGCATCTCGAAGGGCGTGGTGTGGCGGTGTCGCATGAGGTAGCGGATGAGACCGCGGTCCTCGTGGACCTGCTTGGTGCCCTGGCCGTAGCTCACGCGCGCCGCCTGCACGATGGCGCTGTCGGCGGTCTGGCCGTGCGGCACGAGACGCGGCATCGCGTCGACGAGGGCGATGAAGCCGTGGTCGAGGCACTTGATCTCCCAGCGGGCGGCGCCGCGCATCACGTCGTCGGTGGGGGACTCGAACGGCTTCGCCTCGATCCGGGCCGGGATGTTCGCCTGCTCGCTCATCGTGCGCCCAGCGCTCCGCGTCTCGCTCATGCGTGATGGTTCGCGCGGCGGGACGTGCGGGCGGTGAAAAAAGAAAATGTCGGTGATCACGCTACGCCGTCGGGGGCTGGAGAATCTGTCGGTTCTCATGCTTGGGTGCGCGGGGAGGCCACAATCCGGTGTGCACGATGCTTCGTACCATGTGCTGATGGCGTTTGGCATGCTCGTGCGCCGGGCCGTGATGCTGAGCGCGCCGGTGCTGGCCGCCGGGATCGTGGCCCTCACCCTCTGGTCGTCAACGCGGGCGTGGACGACGGACCCATCGGGTGTATGGGGGTGCGGCGTGTCTTCGGGCCAGGTCTGGGTCTGGCTTGATCCTGATGCAACGCCTGCGCCTGGGAACCCCGCGTACGACACTTGGGAGCACGAGCCACGGCTCCGTTGGGCTTTCGCCATCCAACTGCGGCCCGCGCTTTATGTATACGTCCCGGCGTGGGCGTTGTTGTGCGCCACTGTGGCTGGGGGCTTTGTGGTGTGGAGGACGGACTTGAAGCTGCGGCGGACGCAGGTCGGCGCGTGCAAGATATGTGGTTATGATCGCGCCGGGCTCCCTGTGTGCCCGGAGTGCGGCACGGCGCGCCGCACCTCATAGGCTTTGGCGTGAAACTGCGCTCCATGGTGCAGCGCACGATTCTCATGGGCGCGATCCTCACGGCCGCGGCGTCGGTGTGGCTGTGGGTCTACGACGTGCGCTGGGAGTGGTGGCCGGATTTTGCGGCCCGGCGTTTCGACGTCAGGTCATTCGACGGCCGGTTGGTCGTCGTGCACGACGGGGACGTAGACCCGATCAATGTGTATCCGTCGAAGTTTCCGGCAGTCGCTGCGGCAATCTCGACGCCGTACCTGTTTGCGTGCAGCGTTGCTGGTCGTCAGCAGTGGGTGGCGATGCCGCTGTGGTTCCCGCTCAGCGTCGCCGTATGCATCGCGGGGATGGCGGCGCGATCTGAAATTTCTGCGCGTCGGCGCACGGTGATCGGTGCGTGCCGCACGTGTGGGTACGAGCGAGCGGGACTCTCGCGGTGCCCGGAGTGCGGCGAGGCGTAGGGGTGTTGTGTCGTCGCTCGGTCAAACAATCAGCGAGGCGTGACCAACGAGCACGCCTTCGGCGTGCGGTCCGATCGCGCGCCTTCCGGGGGTGTCGCTGCGCTCCACCCCCCGGCTACTGACGATCACGCCTTCGGCGTGGGAAGAGCACTGGTCGTCGAAGACGCCGACCAGTGGCACGAAGTGAAGAGCACCAACTTCCACGGTTTCTCTTACCTTGCCGCACGGAGCTCGAGTTCGATCTCAACTTCGGCGCCGCCCCGTTCGACGATAACGGGAACGCGTGCGCCGGGGTGGTAGCTGCCGAGGACGCGGATGAGCTCGCCGATGTCGCGGATGGGGCGGCCGTCGATCTCCTGGATGACGTCACGCCGACGCAGGCCGTTCGGCTTGTTGCCCACGACGGCGGAGACGACGACGCCCTCCCCCTCGCGGGCTTCGACGTCGGCACCGAGGCTCGCGCCGCCGGATGGGACTTCTTCGTTGACGTCGGGCAGCAGGCGCAGCCATGTCTCGAACCGTGTCTGCGCGTCGCGTGCGTTCATCTCGAGCACGCGCTCGATCGACGTGACGCCGGTCCGGTCCTCTTCGTGGCCGCCGGAGGCGTAGTCCTTCCAGAACGCGGGCAATCGGCCCTCGCTGTTGAGAAAGAGGAAGAAGGCTCTCGCAGCGGCGTAGTTCACGAGCGGACGCGGCTGCTGGAACTGCGTCTGGTTCATCGCCGCGAGGTCGGCGAAGCCGGCGAGGACGCCGGACTTGAGGCTGCGCCGCGCGATATTGGTGCGCCAGCTCGGCGCGGGCGACAGGCCGTCTCTTGCAGGGTCCATGTCCTCTGCGAGGGAGGCGATCCCTTCGAGGATCCAGATGGGGTATTCCTGGCCGAGGCGCTCGCCGGCGCGGAACTGGAGGATGTGGACGAATTCGTGGCGGAGCGTCGGCCCGGCGTCGAGGGCGACGAGGCGCTTGCGCGCGTTGTCGTACGAGCCGCCGACCTGCGAGAAGGAGCCGCGGGCGAGCGCGCCGAAGGAGCGCGCAGCCCAGGCGCGAAATTCCGGCTTTGGCGGGAGGACGACGACGACCCAGGGGTCGGGCACATCGGCCTTCCCGCCGGCGCTCAGCCACGAGGCCCAGGACGCGACGCGGGCGAGGTCGCGGCGGGTGCGCTCGACGGCCTGCGCGCTGTGCGATGAGAGGATGACGATGCGCAGGTCGTCGTCGATCACTTCGCGCTTGCAGCCGGGAAAGTCCTCTCGCGCGAGGGCGAGGACGTTGTCGCGCTGACGATTGAGGACGGCGGGCCAGTCGCCGCGGAGCGCGGCGATGCGGTCGTCCTCGCGCGCTCCGCGGAGCGCGGGCTCGCGCTCGATTCGGGCGAGGTTGGAGAAGCCGCCGTCGATCACTTCGAGGAGCGTCGCCGCGGCGTCCGCGTCTTTGCCCGCGGCGCCGAGGCAGAGGGCGAGGTTGTAGCGGACGCTCGTGTTGTCGGGCTGGGCGGCGAGCTGCTCGCGCAGGGCTCGTTCGGCGGCGTCATACTCGCCGGAGGCGTACGCCGCGGCGGCTTGCCGGGCGAGCTTCTGGAAGTCGGCGGGGCCGAGGCGCTTCGTCGGGAGATCGCGCGCGTCGTGGGTTGTTCGCGGGGCGGCGCTCTGAGCAAGAGCGGGCGCTGCGGCGAGCGACAGCGCCGCGATGACGATCGCGGCGCCGCGCATCACTCGGCCTCCGCGTTGCCGGAGATGAGCCGGCGGAGGGCGCGCGGGTACGCAATCTTCTCCAATTCGAAGACGCGCGCGGCGAGTGTTTCGGGTGTATCGTCCGGCATGACGGGGCAGCGGAGCTGGAGGATGACGTCGCCGGTGTCGTACCTGGCGTCGCAGAAGTGCACGGTGCACCCGCTCTCGCGCTCGCCCGCGGCGAGGACGGCGGCGTGGACGCGCTCGCCGTGCATGCCCTTGCCCCCGAACTTCGGGAGCAGCGCGGGGTGGATGTTGATCACGCGGCGGGCGTACGCGGGCGGGATATCGACGAGCTTCAGGTAACCGGCGAGGACGACCCAGTCGATGGTGTGCTCGCGGAGGAGCGAGCCGAGTCGCGGCGCTGGGACCGTCCCGGGCTCGACGACGACGTTGAGCCCGCGTGCGCGGAGGCGCTCGACGCCGGTGCAGGGCCCGCTGGCGATGACGAGGGGGATGGCTGCGTTGAGTTCACGGCGCTCGATCGCGTCGAGGAGGTTGAGCACGGTGCGCCCGCCGCCGGAGATCATGCAGCAGAGGCGGGCGGGTTGTTGCCGTGCGTCCATGCGCGGAATCGTACGAGGCGCTACACGGTCGCCGGGCCGGCGAACGGGATTGGCTTGCCGGAGGCGTCCACGCTGACCATCGTCATGCGGGCGCTGGTGACGGGGACGCACTCTGCGGTGGTGAAGCGCTCGGCCTCGACCTCGACAGCGACGGTGACGGACTTGGTGCCGGTGCGCTCGGTGGTCGTGTAGAAGTTGACGATGTCGCCGACGTGGACCGGGCTTTTGAACTCGACCTTCTCCAGCGCCGCGGTGACCCAGCGGTGCGCGCCGTGCCTGCGGGCCTCGATGAACCCGGCCTGGTCGATGTAGGAGAGGATCACGCCGCCGAAGATCGTGCCGTAATGGTTGGTATCGCGGGGGAGCGTTGAGACCCGCAGCGAGAGGGTGCGCATAGGGGAGGATAGAAGAAGCGAACGAGAGAGCAAGCGAGCCGGCGAGCGAGGGCAGAGAAGAAGAGGAGGTGAACAGGTGAGGAGGTGAGCAGGTGAAGAAGATGGCAGTGGGGAATGGGCACGAGGCAATGGAAGATGATGACAGCGTGCTTGGAGCGCCGCGGCAAGGTTCGAGCGACCCGCTGACACCATGCACCGGTCACCGTTTACCGATCCCGGGTTTGTCTTGCTTCGAGCGGGTGGCAGGCGGGACGCCTGCCCCACATGGAAGAAGAAAGAACGCGCCCGGCGGGACATCGGGCCTACGGGAGCGGGACTTCGCCCTCTTGGCGGACCCAGATCTCGCCGAGCTCGCGGCCGATGACGCGGTGGTGCTCTTCGCCGGCGGCGTTGAGGAGCCGTTCCATCGGTTCGTTCAGCGGCTCGTCCGAGAGCTCGAAGGTGCGGTGGTGGATGGGCATGAGGAAGCGGCCCCCGGCGCTCAGGTGCATGCGCCAGACTTGCTCCGGCGTCGCGTGCGCGTGCTCCCACGGGTCATACGCGCCGATGCCGAAGATGGACAGGTCCACCGGGCCGATGGTTGCGAAGTGGTCGCAGTTCGCGGTGTCCCCCGCGTAGAGCGTGCGGGTGTCGTGATGCTCGATGAGGTAGCTGTTGAAGCCGCGGAAGCGGTCCCACATGGCGCGTGCGCCCCAGTGCGCCGGCCGGACGGAGCGGACGCGGAGGTCGCCGACGTCGATCTCCTTGTCCCACGCGAGCTCATCGACGGTGCCGAAACCGCGCGGGATGAGGCGCTTGGTGTGCGCCGCCGTGAGCACGCGCGTGCGTTTGTCGGCGAGCGCCCGGAGGCTCGGTCGGTCGAGGTGATCGAAGTGGGCGTGCGAGATCAGGATCAGGTCTGCGCGGGGAAGGCGCGCGGGGTCCACCGCGGGAAGGAGGCGCGGTACGCCAAACGTGAGCGGGCCGAGCTTGACGCCGATGCGCTCGGAGAAGACGGGGTCGGTCAGGACCCACATGCCGCCGACACGGACGAGCACCGTGGCGTGGCCGAGCCAGACGCCGCCGAGCTTCGACGCGGCGAGTTTGTCGAAGTCGTCGCCGGTGATGGAGATGGGCGCGCCCGCCGCGCTCGTGAGCGTGCCCCCCAGCGTGCGAGGGTAGCGGCGGAGGGTGCTGCGCGCGGCCTTGGCGTCGTATCCGGGCGGGGCGAGGCGCTTGAAGACGCCGTCACGCGACGTATCGCCGTTGCGCCCCGGGGGTTGCGGCTGCGGTGTCGTCAAGATTCCATTGTGGGCGCTCCGCCCGACGCTGTCGCGGAGGGGCTCGCTCCGGCAACCGCGCGTCACGCCGTTGTCACGGCATCTTCCCGGCAACGGAACCTCCTCTTCGTCTGACCCGTCCAACACTGCACGCAGTGTGGTCGCCGGGCCTTGCCCAACGCGACGCCTGCGTGAAGGAGTCATTCATGAACGCCCGTTCTACGTCGTCCGCCGCGTCCGGGATCATCGCCGCGTTGGCCCTGGCCGCCGGGACCGCGACAACGCTCGCCGCGCCGCCCAAGAGCATCACGATTTACTCGTCCGCCGCGCCGGGAGCGATCGATCCGGACCTGTACCGGCCGCGGCCCGGGTACAACCCCGGCTACGGCAACCCCATTCCCGGGTATGCGCTGGTGCGCGAGGACCGGCCGATCCGGATCGAGGCGGGGCGGAGCGAGGTGCGGATCACGGACGTCGCGGCGCTGATCGATCCGACGACGGTGTCGTTCCGCAGCCTGACGGACGAAGACACCCGGGTGATCGACCAGAACTTCCAATTTGATCTGGTGAGCACGGACAAGCTGCTCGAGCGGTTCGTGGACCAGGAGATCAACGCGGTCGTGACGCGCGGGAACGAGCCGGCCGTGGTGAGCGGCACGCTGCTCTCGGCGCAGGGAGGGCAGCTGATTCTGCGGGATCGGGACGGCGCGGTGCAGGTGGTGAACGGGTACAACGGGATCGACCTGCCGACGCTGCCCGAGGGGCTGATCACCCGCCCGACGCTGGTGTGGAACGTGCTGAGCCGGGGCGCGGGGCCGCAGACGGTGCGGATCGCGTACCAGACGCAGGGGATCACGTGGTGGGCGGACTACAACCTCGTGTACGCGGAGGGCGACAACGCGAACCGCGGCACGCTCGATCTCTCGGCGTGGGTGAGCATTCTCAATCAGTCGGGCGCGTCGTACGAGGAGACGCAGCTGAAGTTGGTCGCGGGCGACGTGAACCGTGCGCCGCAGCAGAAGAACGTGTACATGATGCGCGGCGCGGCGCCGGCGTCGGACATGGCCGCGGAAGCGGCGCCGGAGTTCGCGGAGAAGTCGTTCTTCGAGTACCACCTCTACACGCTGAGCGAGCCGACGACGATCCCGCAGAACTCGACGAAGCAGCTCGAGCTCTTCCCGACGGCGCGCGACATCCCCGTCGAGAAGATCCTGCTCTACGCGGGGCAGGAGCACGTCTGGTGGGGGGGCGGTCCGATCACGGACCAGAACTTCGGCGTGGAGAGCAAGTCGGACGTCGACGTGTACCTCAAGTTCGAGAACTCGAAGGAGAAGGGCCTTGGGATGCCGCTGCCCGCGGGGCGCGTGCGCGTGAGCAAGGTCGATCCGGACGACGGCGGGATGGAGTTCGTCGGCGAGGACGTGATCAAGCACACGCCGCGCGAGGAGGAGGTGCTCATCAAGATGGGCAAGGCCTTCGACGTGGTGGGGTCGCGCCGGCAGGTGGACTTCAGTCTCGACGCGGGTCGTCGCCGGATGGAGGAGACGATCGAGGTGGAGGTGCGGAACCGCAAGGAGACGCCGGTGGAGGTGGTCGTGCAGGAGCGGATGTTCCGCCACACCAACTGGGAGTTTGTGGGCGAGGCGCCCGAGCACAAGAAGCTCGACGCGAGCACGGTGCACTTCCCGGTGCGGATCGAACCGAACGGGAAGGCGACGGTGCGGTTCAGGGTGCGGTATTGGTGGTGAAGAAACGAAGCGAGGCGAAGAGGCTGAATCGAGGGACGAGGAAAGCGGAGGCCTGGCGCCTCCGTTTTCTCATCGCTGCAGGTTCTCGCGCTTGATCATGATCTCGAGCACCTGCGCCACCTGGTCCACGTCGCGCTCGGTGAGGGTGTTGTAGAAGGGGAGCGCGATCGTGCGGCCGGCGACGCTCTCGGCGATGGGGAACATGCCCTGACGGAAGCCGAGCTCGCGGAAGTGGGGCTGGAGGTGGATGCAGGGGAAGTAGTCGCTGGCGCCGATCTCCTGCCCGCGCAGGCCCTTGATGATGCGGTCGCGCTCGTCGCTCGAGTACGACGGCGCGAGGCGCACGACGTAGACGAACCAGCTCATCGAGACGCCGTCGTCCACGGTCGGGAGGACGAGGTCCTTGTGCCCGCCGAGGCGGTCCAGGTACATGCGGGCCACGCGCTGGCGCTTCTCGATCATCTCGTCGAGGCGGCGCATCTGGGCGACGCCCAACGCCGCGTTGAGCTCGCTGAGGCGGAAGTTGTACCCCATCCGCTCGTGGCGGAGCCAGCTGCCGGTGGCGGTGCCGCCGTGCGACGGCTCTGCGGCGGTCTGGCTCGACCAGCCCAGCGGGCGGCCTTGGTTGCGCAGGCTGCGGCACATGTCGGCGAGGCGGGCGTCGTCGGTGACGACCATGCCGCCCTCGCCGGTGGTGATCTGCTTATTCGGGTAGAAGCCGAAGACGCCGACGCGGCCGAAGTGGCCCGCGGGGCGGCCCCGGAGGGACGCGCCCAGGGCCTCGCAGCAGTCCTCGACGAGCGGGAGTTCGTGCCTCGCGGCGACCGCGGCGAGCTGGTCCATCCGCGCGGGGTTTCCGAAGGCCTCGACGGCGAGGACGGCGCGGGTTCGGGGCGTGATCGCCGCCTCGACGGAGGCGGGCTCCATGTTGAGGGAGCGCGGGCAGATGTCGACGAAGACGGGCGTCGCGCCGCACATGAGGATGACGTTGGCGGAGGCGATGAAGGAGAAGGGCGTGGTGATGACCTCGTCGCCGGGCCCGACGCCGAGGGAGCGGAGGGCGAGGAAGAGGCCCGAGGTGCCGGAATTGACCGCGACGCCGTGCCGGCAGCCGGCGCGGGTTGCGACGAGGGTCTCGAACTGTTCCACGACCGGGCCGATGGAGAGGCGGCCCGAGCGGAGTGTCTGCAGGACGAGCTTCTCCTCAAGGTCTCCGATGTCCGGCTTGCTGAGCGGAATCTCGTGCATGGATGACGGTATCGGGCGGAACAGGTGGGGAAGAAGAGAGGGAGGGAGGCGCGAGGACACGGGGGCAGGAAGCGCAGAAGGAACCGTAAAGTCGCGGTGGGGAACCCATGGACACGTTTCACTGGCTCAACGTCGATGTGATCGGGGAAACGCTCAACGAGCGGCACCCGGAGATCGACCCGATGCGCGTCGGGTTTGTTGAACTCAAGCGGCTGGTCGCCGCCCTGCCGGGGTTCAAGGAACAGCCCGGCCACCCGTGCAACGAACGCATCCTCGAAGAGATCCAAAGGGTGTGGATCGAGGAGCGAGAGGACGCGAGGGAGGAAGAGGACGACGGATGAGGCCGTGAGGAGATAAGCGGGGAACGGGGATTGGTGGACGTGGGACGCTCAGATCGCGTCTGCACGCTCCGACCGGTACCGGGCGCCGATTCACCGATCGCCGTTCGCCGGTCACCGACTCCGCACGCGGGTGTCCGGCGGAGCGCCGGGCATGCGAAGATCTGGCGCCACGCGGAACGTGACGGCGCCCCAATGCCGTTCGCGCGGAATCTGCGCTGCTTCCGGCGCAGCCAACGACGACTCGGCGCACGACTTGCCCGAAAGTTCCGGCCTCCGTCCGCGCCCTGACCGATGCAAGGCGACCCGGCTCGGTCCGGGCGGGAGCAGGATGCTCCCGGGGAGGTCAGGATGACCGACGACACCAACGCCCAGGGCGCCGACGCGCCCGATCCGGACGCCGCGCTGCGGGCGGCGCAGGACGCCGTGGACCAACTCGGTGACTTGAACGGCATCGCGGCGCAGGCCGCGGGGTCTGCGAGCGCCAAGCCGCTCGACCTGCCGAGCTTCGACGGCAAGCTCAGCCCGTCGCAGGTGCACGCGCTGGAGCTGCTCTCCGACGTCAATCTGAACGTCAAGATCGAGCTGGGCCGCACGCGCATGCTCGTGGAGGACGTGCTGCGCCTCGCCGAGGGCGCGGTCGTGGAGCTGGACAAACTCGCGGGCGACCCCGTGGACGTCTACGTGAACGAGCGGCACGTGGCGCGGGGCGAGGTGCTCGTCCTCAACGACAACTTCTGCGTGCGCATCAATGAGGTCATCACGCCCATGATCGAGGTGAGCGACACCAAGGGCGCGGCGTAGCGAGCAACCGATGCGTGGAACGGCGGGATCAACCCGGTGGATCCGGTGCGGGGCGGCCGCGGCGTGCCTGCTGCTCGCCGCGGCGTCGCCGGTCGTGCGCGCCGATACACCGGCGAGCGAGTTGATGACGCTCGGGCCGCGGGGCCCGGCGGGGGGAGTCGGGAACCCGGCGGGCGCGGAGCCGTCGGCGTCGCCGGCGTCGGTCACGCGCACGGCGCTGTCGCTGGGCGGGGTGCTCGCGATCATCGTGACGCTGGGCCTGGGCGGGCGGTGGCTCGCGAAGCGGACGGGATTCGCGGCGGGCGGGCTCGCGGGGCGTGCTCCGTCGCCGCAGGGCGTGCTCGAAGTGCTCGGGCGCTATCCGTTGCAGCCGGGCGCGACGCTGCTGCTGCTGAAGCTTGACCGGAAGATCCTGCTGGTGTCGCAGACGGGCGGACGCGGGTTGCGGTCGGCGGGCAATCTCTCGACGCTGTGCGAAGTCTCGGAGCCGGAGGACGTCGCGTCGATCCTGATCCGGATCAGGGGCGAGGAGCAGTCGCGCTTGGCGGCGAAGTTCGAGGCGATGCTGTCGCAGGAAGACGCGGCGTTCGAGGAGGAGCGGCCGGCGCCGAAGCGGCAGCCGTCCCGGCGGCAACCCGCGATCAAGGACGCCCCGGTGGCGCGGCTCGGCCCGCCGGCGCCGACGCGTCAGGGCGTCGAGGTCCTGCGGCAACGCCTCGCGACGCGGCCGGTGCCTGTGCCGGATCCGCGGGTGAAAGGCGCGACGCCTCGGAGCGGTGTCCGCTCGGGGCTCGTGGCATGAGGCGCATCGCTGTCATCGCGGCGTTGACGCTCGTCGCGCCGTTCGCGCTCGCGCAGGGCCGGATCGGTCCGCCCCTGCCCGAGTACAAGGAGCCCGCGCCGGTGCGCGAGGCGGCGCCGGACGGCTCGGCGGCCGCGGCGCTGCCGGCAACGCTGACGAACCCGATCGAGGTGCTGGCGAGCGCGGGCGAGAATCTCCCGGGCGCGAAGACCGGCGCGGCGGGGAAGGCGGGGGGGCTTTCGACCGCGCTCAACGTGATGCTCCTGCTCACGGTGGTCGCGCTGGCGCCGTCGATCATGCTCATGACGACGTGCTTCATGCGCATCCTCGTGGTGCTGGGGCTCGTGCGTCAGGCCCTGGGCGTGCAGAGCGTGCCGCCGCCGCAGGTGATCACGGCGCTGGCGCTCTTCATGACGCTGCTGGTGATGACGCCGACGATCGATCGCATCAACAGCGAGGCGATCGCGCCGTACCGCGAGGGGAAGATCGAGAACTACGACCAGCTGTGGGACAAGGCCAAGCAGCCGGTGCGGGACTTCATGTTCGCGCAGATCGAGGCGACGGGCAACTGGTCGAGCCTCTATATGGTGATGGAGCAGCGGGGCGTGGACGTCTCCGACCCGTCGAAGCTCAAGCGGGCGGACGCGGACATGATCACGCTCGTGCCGGCCTTCATGCTGAGCGAGCTCAAGGCGGCGTTCCTCATGGGCTTCCGCGTGTACCTGCCCTTCCTCGTGATCGACATGGTCGTCTCGACGATGCTGATCGCGATGGGCATGATGATGCTGCCGCCGGTGCTCGTGAGCCTGCCCTTCAAGCTGCTGCTGTTCGTGCTGGTCGACGGGTGGACGCTCGTGGTGGGGGGCCTGATGGCGAGCTTCGCGCAGCCGGTGACGGGTGTGGAGCACGCGGCGCTGCTGCCGGCGGTGGAGTCGGTGCAGCACGCCGCGAGCACGGCGTTGTGCTCGTTCGCGGGCCTGCGGCTGACGTGAGGGAGGGCGCATGGACGCTGCGACGATCGAACTCGTGCGCGAGGCGCTGGTGATGACGCTGAAGATCGCCGCGCCGATCCTCTTCGCGGGCATCCTCGTAGGGCTTGTCATCAGCCTGCTGCAGTCGGTCACGAGCATCCAGGACCAGACGCTTTCGTTCGTCCCCAAGATCGTCGTCATGATCGTCGCGGTGGTCGTGCTCACGCCGTGGATCGCGGCGCAGCTGATCGAGTACGCGGCGGCGCTGTTCCGCCTCACGCCGTAGGAGCCGAGTCGCCGTGGAAGGGGTCTCGCTGAACCCGGAGGGCCTGCTGGCGCACGCCACGGCGTGGACGCTGGTGTTGTTCCGCGTCGCGGGGGTGTTCGTCGCCGCGCCGGTGCTGACGAGCGTGATGGTGCCGGCCCGGTACAAGGCGTTGGCGGCGGCGATGCTGGCGTGCTGCGCGTACCCGATGATCCCCGGCGTCGGGCCGGTGGTGATCGAGGACCTGCCGCGGGCGCTAGTGTCCGTGCTGGGCGAGTTCTTCGTGGGGCTGGCGATCGGCGCGATCGCGGGGCTGCCGCTGCTGATGATGGAGCTCGCCGGGACGCTCGCGGGCACGACGATGGGCCTCGGGCTGGCGCGGGTGTTCAACCCGGAGTCGGACATCGACACCGACATCGTCGGTCAGCTGCTTTTCTTCGTGGCGGCGGGCGTCTACGTCGCGCTGGGCGGGCTCGAGGCGGTCTTCGCGGGGCTTGTCGGCACGTTCGAGCGCGTGCCGCCGGGCGCGGTGGCGGGTGTCGGGCCCGCCGGCGCCGGGAGCGTGCTGGCGGTGTTCGTCGGCGTGCTCACGAGCGGCACGGAGGTCGCGCTGCGGGTCGCCGCGCCGATCGTCGGGATCGTCTTCCTGCTGCTCATCGTGATGGGCGTGCTCGGGAAGACGATCCCGCAGCTCAACGCGATGACGGTCGGCTTCTCGCTGCAGCTGCTCGCGGGCCTCGCGATGCTCGCCTTCGGGCTGAGCGCGATGCGCGAGCCGATCGAGCAGGGCGTCGCTGCGGGGCTCGAGGCCGCGTTGTCGTGGGCGAGCGCGTTGGGAGGGGCGGGCTGATGGCGGAGGACCTGGGCGAACGCACGGAGCTGCCGTCGCAGCGCAAGCTGGACGACGCGCGGGAGAAGGGCCAGGTGGCCAAGAGCGCGGACCTCGTGGCCGCGCTGGACCTGGCGTGCGCGCTCGTCGTTCTCGCGGTGCTGGGGGGCGGGTTGGCGAGGGCGCTCGCGCGGCTCGTCAAGGACGGCCTCGCGGGCGGGGCGTGGAGCCTGGACGGGGTCGACTACCACGACGTCGTGCGGACGGTGATCCTGCCGGTCGCGGTCGGCGTCGCGCCGGCGATCGGCGCCATGATCCTGATCGCGCTGGCGGGGAACGTCGGGCAGACCGGCCCGCTGCTCACGCTCGAGCCGCTGCGGCCCAAGTTCGACAGGCTCAACCCTGTCGCGGGCCTCGGGCGGATCTTCGGCAAGAAGAACGCGGTCAAGTCGCTGATCAGCATCGTGAAGTTCGGGCTCGTCGTGTGGGTCTCTTGGCTGATCCTCGGGGCGTCGTTCGGCGGCGTCGCGACGCTGCCGCGGCTGGAGTTGTGGCACGGCGTGGCCGCGCTGGGAGCGCTGATGTTCAAGCTGGCCGCGTGGCTCGTCGCGCTGCTGGCGCTCATCGGCGTGATCGACTTCATGTACCAGCGCTGGCAGCACACCCAAGACCTGAGGATGAGCCGGCGCGAGGTGCAGGACGAGCGCCGCAGCATGGAGGGCGACCCGCTGGTGAAGGGGCGGCGCATGCGGATGATGCGCGAGATCGCGATGCAGCAGGTGGGCCGGAGCGTGCCCAAGGCCGACGTGGTCGTGACGAACCCGACGCACTACTCGGTCGCGATCCGGTACGACCCGGAGACGATGGCGGCGCCGCGCGTCGTGGCGAAGGGCGTGGACTTCATGGCGATGCGCATCCGGCAGGTCGCGGCGATGCACAAGGTGCCGATGGTGGAGCGGCCGCCGCTCGCGCGCGGCCTCTACTACGGCACGCGCGCCGGGCAGGAGATCAGCCCGGAGTTCTACCAGGCGGTGGCCGAGGTGCTGGCGTACGTGTACAGGCTGGAGAAAGAAGCGGCGTGAGGCCCGCCGGCCGGCGGGCGAGCAAGGGCAAAGAGCAGAGACGGAGTGAGGAGGAAGACCGTTTCGCATGGCGAAGCCGGTGACAACCCCGCGCCCCCGCAAGGCGCCGCAGCCCGCGGCGCCGGCCGCGCTGTCGGCGCGCGACGGGCTGCCGCGCTGGATGTTCGTGCTGAGCGAGTACCGCGGGTACATCGCGCCGGTGGCGTTCGTGCTGATGACGGCGGTCCTGCTGGTGCCGCTGCCGCCGGTCGTGATGGACGCGCTGATCTGCCTGAACATCAGCCTGGCGCTGGTGGTGCTCCTCACCACCATCTACATGCGCGAGCCGCTGGACTTCTCCGTTTTCCCGTCGCTGCTCCTCGCGACGACGCTGTTCCGGCTCGTCCTGAACGTCGCGAGCACGCGCTTGATCCTGACCGCCGACGCGAGCACGCCGGAAGAAGCGGCGACCGTCGCCGGGCACGTGATCATGGCGTTCGGCGAGTTCGTCGCGGGCGACAACATGTTCGTCGGCGTCGTGATCTTCCTGATCCTCGTCGTCGTGCAGTTCCTGGTGATCACCAAGGGCGCCACGCGCATCAGCGAGGTCGCGGCGCGGTTCACGCTCGACGCGATGCCCGGGAAACAGATGGCGATCGACGCCGACCTCAACGCCGGGATCATCGACGAGTCCGAGGCGCGTCGCCGCCGCGAGAAGATCTCCCAGGAGGCGGACTTCTACGGGGCCATGGACGGCGCCAGCAAGTTCGTCCGGGGCGACGCCATCGCCGGCCTGCTCATCACCATCATCAACGTCGTCGGCGGGTTCGTCGTCGGCGTCGGGATGAAGGGGTGGGAGGCGGGCCAGACGGCCAAGGTCTTCACGAAGCTGTCGATCGGCGACGGCCTCTCGAGCCAGATCCCCGCGTTCGTGATTTCGATCGCCTCGGCGTTGATCGTGACGCGCAGCGGCGCGAAGCAGCAGCTCGGCGACCAGTTCGCGGACCAGGTGGTGAGCCAGCCCCGCGGCCTGGCGATTGTCGCGGTCTTCATGACCGTGCTCGTCTTCACGCCCTTGCCGACGATCCCGCTCCTCACCATCGCGGTCGTGCTCGGCGGGATCGCGTTCTACCTCTGGAAGGCGGAGAAGAAGGCGGTGACGGCGCAGGCGGAAGAGCCGGGCGCGGCGAGCGCCGCGCCCCAGGCGCCCGCGATCGACAACCTGCTGAAGGTTGACACGCTGGAGCTGGAGGTCGGGTACGGCCTCGTGCAGCTCGTCGAGAAGTCGCAGGGGGGCGACCTGCTCGACCGCATCTCGGCGATCCGGCGGCAGCTCGCGGTGGAGCTGGGTCTTGTCATGCCGCCGGTGCGCATCCGGGACAACATGCAGATCGCGGGGAGCGAGTACCGGATCAAGATCCGGGGCAACGCGGTCGCGGCGGGCGCGGTGCGGCCGGGCAAGCTCCTCGCGATGGACGCGGGGCTCGCGACGGGGCCGATCGAGGGGGAGAAGACGAAGGAGCCGGCGTTCGGGCTCGACGCGTGGTGGATCGACGGCGCGATGCGGCCGCGGGCGGAGCTGCTGAACTACACGGTGGTCGAGCCGACGAGCGTCCTGGGCACGCACCTCACCGAGGTCGTCAAGACCCACGCGGAGGAGCTTCTCACGCGCGACGAGCTCGGGAATCTGATCGAGCAACTCAGGCAGCGCGCGCCCAAGCTCGTTGAGGACACCGTGCCCGCGGTCCTCAAGCCCGCTGAGCTGCAGCGCGTTCTCCAGAACCTCTTGCGCGAGCGCGTGCCGATCCGCGACCTTGAGACGATCCTCGAAGCGATCGCGGAGTGGGGGCCCAAGACAAAGGACCTCGAGGTGCTGACCGAGTACGCCCGCAACGCGCTGCGACGGACGATCTCGCACCAGTTCTCGATGCAGCAGGGCCCGGGGGCGAGGAAGATCATCTGCGTGACCCTCGACCCGTCGCTCGAAGACGTGATCTCGGCGTACATCGACCGGGGCCCCGCCGGCACGACGCTCACGATGCCCAGCCGCGTCGCGTCGGCGATCGCCAGGCACGTCGGCGAGGCGCTGCAGGGGGTGACGCGCAGGGGCGGGTTGCCCGTCGTGATCGCTTCGCCGCCGGTGCGAGCGGTCGTTCGGCAGATCGTGGACCCGATCGCCCCCGGGGTTGCGGTGCTCGGCTACAACGAAGTTGTCCAGGGGATCGACGTCGAGTCGGTCGCGCTCGTAATGCCCCCGACGGAAGTGATGCAGCACGCAAGAGTTGCGGGCGCAGGAATCGCGCATACGGCCGCGTAACTTGAGTGGAAGAAAGAACCTGCTACCCTCCCATTCACCTGCTCTTCATTTGTGATCACGGCGGGCGTCGGCAGGACGCCGACGGCGTAGGAAAGCCAGGACGGCGAGCATGAACCTCAAGACGTACCGCGCGCGCACGATGGCCGAGTGCCTCGCCGAGGTCAAGAAAGACCTCGGCAAGGACGCGGTTATCCTCCACACCCGCGCGTACAAAGTCGGGGGTATGCTGGGCGTGGGGGCGTACCAGGAATTCGAGATCACCGCCGCGGATCAGGCGACCGCGCGGGGCCCTGCGATCAAGGAGTTCTCGCCGCCCAAGCCGCGGGAACAGGCCCTCGCCGCCGCGGCGAACGGCGGCAAGCACGGGGCGAACGGCTCGGGGTTTACACCGGCGACGTACAGCGCGATCGGCGCGACCGCGGTGGCGACATCGTCCGCCGAAGAGGCCATCGTCGAGTTGAAAGTGCCCGCGAAGGCCCCGGCGCCTTCTCCGGCGACGGTCCGGTCCGCCAAGCCGGAACACTCCCGCGCACAAGGAATTACGGAGCGCGTCACGGCCGGTACGGTCGACGCGGGGGCGGGCTCGGACGCGGAGGCGGCGGCGCTGCGGGCGGAGCTGGAGTCGATCAAGCGGTTGCTGGGGCAGTTGCTCGGCGAGTCGCGCCGCAACGTGCTGACGACAGAGTCGCTGCTCGGCCACGCCGGGCTGGCCGAGCCGCTCGCCAACGCGTACATCAGGCTGCAGGACGCGGGAGTTCGCCCCGACCTGCTCGACCGCCTGATCGGCGGCGTGCGCGACGAACTCTCGCCCGAGGAGCTCCGCGATGATCAGATCGTCGCGTCGACGCTGCTGCGGCACCTGGGCGCGATGATGCCGTCGGCGCCGGGGTTGACGAAGGCGGGGAAGCGCAGCACGCCCGCGGGCCTCCGCCCGCTGGTGATCGCGCTCGTCGGCCCGACGGGCGTGGGAAAGACGACGACGATCGCGAAGCTCGCGGCGACATATCAGCTGCGGCACGGCGCGTCGGTCGGGCTCGTCACGTGCGACACGTACCGCATCGCGGCGGTGGAGCAGCTGCGCACGTACGCGAACATCATCGGCCTGCCCCTCAAGGTCGCGCTGACGCCCAAGGAGGTGGAGGAGGCGTGCGCTTCCCTCGCGTCGTGCGACGTGATCATCCTCGACACGGCCGGCAGGAGTCAGCACGATGCGCAGCGGCTGGATGAGCTGAGCGCGTTCGTTGATGCCGCGCGGCCGGACGAGGTGCACATGGTGCTCTCCGCCGCGGCGGCCGAGGACGTGATGCTGGGGGCCGCGCAGCGCTTCAGCGTGCTGCGCCCGACGCACCTCGTGATCACAAAGCTGGACGAGGCCGTGCGGTTCGGCAGCCTCGTGGCGCTCGCGCAGGCCGCGGGGACGAAGATCAGCTTCGTGACGATCGGGCAGGAGGTGCCCGAGCACATCGAGCCGGCCCGCTCCGAGCGCCTCGCGCGGTTGGTGTACGAAGGGAAGCTCCGGGCATGAGCGCCGCGACGCCGCCGGCTGGGCAGCAAGAAGACCAGGCGTCGCGCCTTCGTCAGCTGGTGGCCAGCTTCCGCGAGCCGCAGGTCGTCGGCTACACGGCGACGGCGGATATCAACGTGATGCACGTGAACCTGGTGTCGCGCCCGCCGCCGCCGCCCCGCGCGGTCCGGCGTGTGCCGGTGGTGGCGATCACCAGCGGCAAGGGCGGCGTCGGGAAGACCAGCCTCGCCGTGAACGTGTGCGCGGCCTTGTCTCAGCGGCACTTGCGCGTGACGCTCATCGACGCGGACCTGGGTCTGGCGAACGCGGACGTGATGTGCGGGCTGTCGCCGGTGCGGCGGCTGGAGTCGATCGTGGAGGTGGGCGCGGCGCGGCGCACGCTCCGGCAGATCACCGTGCCGACGCCGGCGGGATTCCGGCTGGTGCCGGGCTCGGTCGGCGTGCAGCGCATGGCGAACCTTCCGCCCACCGAGCGGGCGGCGCTGCTGGACGCGATCGGTGAACTCGAGGAAGACAACGACCTGGTGGTGATCGACACCGGCGCGGGTGTCCACGAATCGGTGTTGGCGTTTGTACGGTTCGCGGATCTTGCGCTGGTGGTGGTGACGCCGGAGCCGACGTCCATCGCGGACGCGTACGCGGCGATCAAGCTGCTGCGGCGAACCACGCGCCCCGGCACCGGCCCGATGCCGCGAGTGCTGGTCGTGGTCAACCAGGCCCGTGCGCCGGAAGAGGCCGGTGAAACTTTCGAGCGCATCGCCGGCACATGCGACAAGTTCCTGAAGTTCCGGCCGCAGATGCTGGGGTATGTGCCGGTGGACGAGGGCGTGCGCGACGCGGTGCGGAGCCGCGTGCCGGTGCTGCTGGGCAAGCCTCGTTCCCCCGCGTGCGCGCAGGTGCGCAAGGTGGCGGAAGCGCTGGCGCACGAAGCGGGTGTGCGGCTGGTGCGGCCGCGGCAGGAAGCCGCGGGCGGCTGGTGGTCGCGGCTGTGGGGATGACCGCCCGGTGGCGCGCCGATTGCTCTTGAGAAATTCCGTGCGGATTTTCACCGCCCGACGAATCGGCGTGCCGTGCGCGCCGATGGAGACGGCGGGGCGGGCACGGAGGGTCCGGAGATGGAGCAGATTCGAGCGATCCCGCCGGTCTTTGCGCTCGCCGGCTTCGCAACTTCCGCGCTCTCGGGCATTTCCCGCGGTGCTTCCGGCGGCGACGGGCTGACCAGCGCGCTGATCGCGATGGCCGTGTGCTACGCGGTCGGCGGCGGCGCCGCGTGGGTCCTCGACCGCGTGCTGCGCGAGCACACGGCGGCGCGCCGCGCCGCGCGGGCGTCAGCCGGTGGCGTGAGCGACGCGGAGCATCAACAGACGGGCCCCGGCTTCGGTCAACCTGGTGAACCGGGAGCAAAAATGATGTGAAGAAAATGAGGAAAGATCGTGATCCGCGCCGGAGCGCGCGGGATTTTGGTATACTGAATATGCGGCGGGTCACGGATGATCCAACGCAAGATGGCGGGCGGTCGTGAGCGGTTTTCCCGTGCTCGACCGGCATCTGGAAAGGTCAAGGAGAGGACCGAATGGCGCTCACCAAAGCAGGGATGCGGGGAGGGCGGTCAACGTGGTGCTTGACGCGCCCGGCTGACACGTCGAAGCAGTCGGCGAAGCTCGAGAAGATGCCGATCAACGACGTCTGGACGCTCTACCAGAAGAAGCGGGACGAGAGCGTCCGCAACTGGCTGATGGAGAAGTACTTGCCGCTCGTGCGTTACAATGCCGAGCGCATCCACACGCGCCTCCCGGACGAGGTGGACGTCGAGGACCTCATGAGCGCGGGCGTCTTCGGGCTGATGGACGCGATCGACGCGTTCGACCTCTCCCGTAAGGTGAAGTTCGAGACGTACTGCGCCCCGCGCATCCGCGGCGCGATCCTCGACGAGCTGCGCCACATGGACTGGGTCCCGCGTCTCGTCCGCCACCGCAGCGGACGCGTGGAGCAGGCCCGGCAGGAGATCGAGAAGCGCACGGGCACGCCGGCGACGGACGACGACGTAGCGAAGCTGCTGAACGTCTCCGGCGAGGAGCTCGAGAAGCTCACCCGCGACAGCCGCACGGTGATGACCCGGAGCCTCTCGGCCCGGTGCTTCCAGTCCGACGGCGGCGGGCGCGACGTGCGCGAAATCGACATCATCCGCGACGAGTCGCAGGCCAACCCGCTGACGGACGTGCAGAGCCGCGACCTCAAGGAGCTGATGACCAAGGGCCTCTCCCGCAGCGAGCGCCTGATCATCATCCTGTACTACTACGAGTCGATGACGATGAAGGAGATCGGGGCGACGCTGGACCTCTCGGAGAGCCGCGTCAGCCAGATGCACAGCTCGATCCTCGCGCGTCTCAAGAGCCAGATGCTGCACCGCGAGCGAGAGCTCGAGTCGGACGAATAAACCCGCACTGATTCGGATTCCGACCGGCCCTCCGGGGCCGGTTTTTATTTCCCGCCGGTCGCGTCCGCGGCGCCGCTCAGTCGGCCCACTCGACCCGGCCGTCGCCCTTCACAACCTGACCGATGACGGAGACGCGCTCGCCGAGGCGGCGCAGGCGGTCGCGGACCGCGTCCGCGAAGGCGGGCTTGACGATCACGCAGTAGCCGACGCCCATGTTGAAGACGCGCCACATCTCCTCCTCTGGGATGTTGCCGCGCTCCTGCAGGAATGAAAAGACGGCGGGGCGCTGCCACGCGTTGCGGTCCACGCGGGCGCTGAGACTCGGCGGCA
Organism: Phycisphaerales bacterium; assembly: GCA_035628115.1. Classification (GTDB taxonomy): domain Bacteria; phylum Planctomycetota; class Phycisphaerae; order Phycisphaerales; family UBA1924; genus BJHL01. The sequence goes on from DASPKL010000016.1 coordinate 82,407, forward strand.
ACGCGCGGCAGAGGTTCCCCTCGATGCCGCTGCCGGTGATGTGCGCCATGCCCGAGACGACGTTCTTGACGCTGTACGCCCGGAGCATACGGACGATCGGGTCGGCGTACAGCCGCGTCGGCGTGAGCAGGACCTCGCCGAGCGTCCGCGCCTGCGGCGCCGTGCGCCGTCGCGCGCGGCCGGCGGGGGCGTTCAGTTCCGGGTAGACGCGCCGTAGGTCGAGCTTCGCGTCCTTCACGACCTTGCGCACGAGCGAATAGCCGTTGCTGTGCACGCCGTCGCTCGCGAGGCCGAGGATGACGTCCCCCGCGCGGACACGCGCCGGGCGCTGCACGCGCTTGAGCTCGACGACGCCGACGCAGAAGCCGGCGAGGTCGAAGTCGCCGTCGCGGTAGAGGTCGGGCATGTGCGCCGTCTCGCCGCCGAGGAGCGCGCACCCGCTGCGCCTGCACCCTTCCGCGATGCCGCGGACCAGGGCGTTCAGGAACCGGTCCTCGAGGCTCGGCGTCGCGATGTAGTCGAGAAAGAACAGCGGCTCCGCGCCCTGCACGACCAGGTCGTTGACGTTCATCGCGACCAGGTCGACGCCCACGGTGTCGAAGACGTCCAGGTCCGCCGCGAGCTTGACCTTGGTGCCCACGCCGTCGCAGCACGCGACGAGCACGGGGTCTTTGTAGTTTCTCGCGAAGAGACGCGCCTTGTAGTCGAGCCGGAACAGGCCGGCGAAGCCGCCGGGGTTGGGCAGCACGCGGTCGGTGAAGGTGCGGCGCAGCACCTTGTCGAGCGACTCCGTGAAGGCGTCCTTGCGGTCGATGTCAACGCCCGCGGCGGCGTAGGTCGTGGCGGCCGACTTCGTCATGGGCGGAGGGTACGCGGCGGGAGAAGATTCACCGCGGAAGCGCGGCGGAAGACGAGAAGGGTACCGGTGGATTCAAAGAAAAGACCCGGGTGGCTGGCCACCCGGGTCTTGAACTCTGCGATCTCTGCGTCTCTGCGGTGAACCTCTTACGCCGGCTGCGCCGCCAGGCCGCGCACGCTCGCCGCGCGTCGGCCGAGCGTCGGCGCCTGCGCCTGCTCCTCCGCCGCCGTGAAGTTCTCGCCGAAGCGGAAGAGGCGGAAGCTGTTGGCGAGCACGAAGACGTCGCCCACGAAGTGGTAAAGGGCGGCCGCGGGGAGGGCGAACTGGCCGATCGACCTCGTGGCCGTGATCGCCAGGACGAGGCCGACGATCGCGATCACGACCGAGATGATGATGTTCTGCGCGATGATGGCGCGGGTGCGGCGGGCGAGCTCGATGAGGAAGGGCACGCGCGAGAGGTCGTCGTTCATCAGCGCAACACCCGCGCTGTTCGCGGCGATGTCGCTGCCGGAGAGGCCCATGGCGACGCCGACGTCGGCCTCGGCGAGGCTCGGGCCGTCGTTGATGCCGTCACCGACCATGAGCGTGCGGTAGCCGCTCTTGACCATCGTCCTGATCTGCTGGTGCTTCTCCTCGGGGAGGCACTCGGCCTCGACCGCGTCGACGCCGACGGCCTGGGCGACGCGGCGGGCAACGCTCATGCGGTCGCCGGTGAAGATCGCGATGTACCTGACGCCGAGCTCTCGCAGGCGGGTGATGACGGTCTTGGTGTTCGCGCGGATCGTGTCCTCGAGGCCGACGGCGCCCAGGTAGCGGCCGTTGCGCATCACGTGCACGCCGGTCATGCCCTCGATCTTCCCCTCGACGGCCTCGACGTCGGGCCGGATGCTCGGCGAGAGCTCCATGAGCCACGACGCGCGGCCGACGCAGAGCTCGCCCGAGCCCGTGCGGGCGCGCACGCCGCGGCCGTGGATCTCCTCGTACGCGGCCGTTTGCTCCGGGGTGATGCGGGCGGCGCGGGCCGTGGTGAGGATCGACTGGGCCAGCGGGTGGTTGCTGGACTGCTCGGCGCTCGCCGCCGCGGCCAGCAGGTCGGCGCCCTCAACGCCCGGGGCGGGGGCGAGGCGCGTCACCTGGAACTTGCCCGTGGTGATCGTGCCGGTTTTGTCCATCACGACGGCGGTGATGTTGGCGGAGGCCTCGAGGAACTGCGGCTGCTTGATGAGGATGCCCAGGCGCGCGGCCGCCGCGAAGGCGGCGAGCATGGCGCTCGGGCTCGCCAGCAGCAGGGCGCTTGGGCAGGCGACGACGAGGATGGTGACGGCGGTGACGCCCGCGGCGCCGCGGAGCGACTCGCTGCTCGACTGGCTCATCACGAACCACGTGATGGCGGCGGTGGCGAGGACCACCGGCACGAAGAAGCGCGACACCTGCTCGATGAGCATCTGGCGCGGCGTACGGCTCTGCTCCGCCTGGCGGATGAGCTGGGTGACCTTGCCGATGGTGGTGTCCTGGCCGACCGTCGTGACCTGGACGTCCAGCACGCCGGTGAGGTTGGTCGTGCCCGCGTACACGAGCCCTCCCTCGCTCACTTCGACGGGCGCGGCCTCGCCGGTGAGCGACGCCTGGTTGAGCGTCGAGCGGCCGGTGATCACGCGGCCGTCCACCGGCAGGTTCTCGCCGGGGCGCACGCGGACCATGTCGCCGACCTTGAGGACGGCGACGCGGACTTCCGTCTCCTGCCCGTTCACGAGCTGGCGGGCGGTGTCGGGCGTGAGCTTGACGAGCTGTTCAATGGCGCGCTGCGCACCGCTGGCGCTGCGGCGGACGAGCTGGCCGAAGACAACAAGGATGAAGGCCAGCCAGCCGGCCGTCGCGTACTCGCCGACCGCGATGCCGGCGATGATCGCGAGAGCGGCGAGGGACGACGAGCTCGCCTTGCCGACCCGCAGCTCCTGCCACGCGGCGATGAAGAGCGGGAAGCCGAGCAGGACCGCGCCCAAGAGCGCCGGCAGCTTGGCGACGGCGCTGTCGTTCAGGCCGAAGATGGACATGATCGACGAGGCGAGGACGAGCACGCCGCCGACGAGCGTCCACTTGATCCACCGCTCGATCTCGATCTCGTGGTGCGAGCAGCAGACGGCGCCCGCGTCGTGGTCGTGGTTGTGATGGTCGTGGGAGGGTTGGGATGTGGCCATGGGTGAGGTTCTGGGCAAAGAAGCACGCGCCGGCGGAGGCCGACGCGGGGCACAAGAATAGGAAACCACCGGGCTCTTCCGCCCGCCGTAGGCTTACGCCCGCGTTGGATGCAGGGTTCAGTCGGGGGATGCGGGCATCGACATGGCAAGCCAAATCAAGCCCAAAGCCCGGCACGCACCCCCCGACGCCGTGGTTCTGGGGCTGGGCCAGATGGGCCTCGTGTGCGCAGGGCTGCTCCACACGGCGAGCCAGATGCCCAACCCGGACGTGCCCGCGTGGGCCCGCCGCGGCTTCCGGGTGGCCATGTGGGGCCATGATGAGGCGGAGGCGGCCAACCTCGCGCAAACTCGGCGCTCCGAGCGGCTCCCGGGCTTCGTCCTCCCCGGGCCGGTTTCGGTGGCGATGCGCGACGAGCAGATTGAGGGCGCATCGTTCATCATCTCCGCTGTGCCGGTGCAGCACATGCGCGAGGCGTGGGAGCGGCTGGCCCCGAAGATCGGGCCCGATGTCGGCGTCGTTTCGGTCGCGAAGGGCGTCGAGGAGGGCACGCTGCTGCGCCCGACGCAGGTGATCGCCGACGTGCTCCGCAGCACACGCCGCGACGACCCGGACGGCAAACCCCGTCCGATCGCCGCGCTGTCGGGCCCGACGATCGCCGCGGAGCTTGCCCGGTGCCTCCCGGCGGCGATGATCGCCGCCGGCGACGACGCGGAGTTCATCCGCCACGTGCAGGCCGTCGTCGGCAACTCGTGGATGCGCGTGTATACGAACTCGGACGTGCTCGGCGTGGAGCTCGCTGGGGCGATCAAGAACGTCGTGGCGATCGCCGCGGGGATCTGCGACGGCTTGCAGGCCGGGTACAACGCCAAGAGCGCGCTGCTGGCGCGCGGCCTCGCGGAGATCGTGCGCCTGGGGACTGCCATGGGGGCGAGCCCGCAGACGTTCTTCGGGATCTCGGGCGTCGGCGACCTCGCGACGACGTGCTTCTCCCCGGAGGGGCGCAACCGCTCCTGCGGCGAGGCGCTCGGGCGCGGACGCAGGCTCGAGGAGTACATCGCTGGGTCGCCGCACGTGGTCGAGGGCGTGGCGACGACGCGCGCGGTCATGGAGTTGGCGCGGAAGTACCGGGTCGAAATGCCCATCGTCGCGGCGGTGAACGCGGTGCTCTTCGAGGGCCTCGACCCGATCGCGGCGATCGGGCAGCTCATGAGCCGCGAGCAGAAGCCCGAGCGGGTGGGCTGAATCAGGATGGTGGGCTGAATCAGGATTCGGATGCGTGGACGTACTTTCAATGTTTTTTGAAAGTACAATAGGGCCATGGCCGCACCCCTCCGTGTCGTGACCGGCGCTCTCGGGTACTCGGGCAAGGCGATCGCCGAACGGCTCTTTGCGCGGGGCGACCGCGTGCGGACGCTCACGAACTCGCCGGACCGGCCCAACCCGTTCGGCGAACGGCTCGAAGTCCGGCCGCTCGCCTTCGACGACCACGCGGCCCTCGTCGATTCACTGCGCGGCGCGGAGACGCTGATCAACACGTACTGGGTCCGGTTCAACCACCGGCTCTTCACGTTCGATCAGGCCGTCGCCAACACCATCAGGCTCTTCGAGGCGGCGCGCGACGCGGGCGTGGGACGCATCGTCCACGTCAGCATCATGAAGCCCGAGCAGGGACGCGGGCTGGCGTACTACGACGGCAAGCTGCGCCTCGAGGAAGTGCTGCGCGGCCTCGGCGTGCGGCACGCGATCCTGCGGCCTGGCGTGCTCTTCGGCAGGGGCGACATTCTCGTCAACAACATCGCGTGGGTGCTCCGGCACCTGCCGGTGTTCGGTGTCTTCGGCGACGGGCGCTACGGCATCCAGCCGATGCACGTGGACGACTTCGCGGCGCTGGCGGTGGGGGCGATGGACATGCCCGGCGGGTCGGTGCTCGACGCCGCGGGCCCGGAGACGTTCGAGTACCGAGGGCTGGTGCGAGAGATCGCGCGGATCATCGGCGTGCCGAGGCCGATCGTCCCGGTGCCGCCGTCGGTGGGCTACGCCGTGAGCAAGCTCATCAACCCGATCGTCGGCGACGTCGTCGTCACCCGCGAAGAGATCGAGGGGCTGATGCGCGGCCTGCTCCTCTCCGACCATCCACCCGCCGGGACGACGCGCCTCACGGCGTGGGCGGCGAAGCACCGCGACCGGCTGGGGCGGCGCTACGCGAGCGAGGTGCGGCGGCGGACGGACCGGGTGACGGCGTACGGCGTGCAGGAGTACGACGCGGCGACGGCGTGAGTCCGGGCCGCGCGCGCTATGGTGCGCGATGCCGCACGCGCATGCTCTCCGCGTTGTTTGCTGCCTGTCGCTTCTCGGTGCTTGTGCGACGCCTCGGCCGGCTGTCCCCGAGGGCGCGGAAACGGTCTCGCTGCTCGGCGCGCCGCTTGCCTCCACGGGGCTCGATCCGGAGCGGCGCACGGAACTGGAGGCCGATCTCGCCGCGGCGCGGGAGGCGTACACCGCCGATCCCGCAAGCGAGGAGAACCTCATATGGCTCGGCCGACGGCTGGCGTACCTCGGGAAGTTCCGTGAGGCGGTCGACGTCTTCACCCGCGGCGTCGCGCTGCACCCGACGAGCCACCGGCTCCTGCGGCACCGGGGCCACCGCTTCATCACGCTCCGCCGGTTCGACGACGCGGTGCGGGACCTTGAGAGGGCGCGGCGCCTCGCCGAGCGAGTACCCGACGCCGTCGAGCCCGACGGGGCGCCGAACGCCGCGGGCGTGCCGCGGAGCACCGACCGCTCGAACATCGACTACCACCTCGGCCTGGCGTACTACCTGCTCGGCCGGTTCGAGGAGGCGGATCGCGCGTTCGCTCGGCGGAAGAACCTCGCGGCGTGGAACGACGACATGCTCGTCTCGACGACGCACTGGCGGTATCTCGCGCTGCGCCGGGTCGGACGCGACCGCGAGGCCGGGGCGCTGCTCGACGCCGTCACCGAGCGCATGGATGTGATCGAGAATGAGTCGTACCACCGGATCTGCCTGATGTACAAGGGGGCGGTGCCCATCGCCGACCTGGTGCCGCCGCCCGGCGAGGCAATCGATCCCGCGACGGGGTACGCCGCGGCGATGAAGATGGTGCTGGACGGCGACGCCGATGCTGGCCGAGAACTGCTCGAGCGGATTGTGCGAGAGGCCAACTGGGCCTCGTTCGGCGCGATCGCGGCGGAAGCGGACCTGGCACGGACGCCGTGACCACCGCAAAAAGCAACCAACCCCGGCGGAAACTCCGGGGTTGCTGAGGTCGCCCTCGCTTGCCGCCGCGCGCTTCAGGCATAAAGCACGCGGCACGGTTCGGACGTGCGCCGGCCCCGCTCTCTCACGGAACCGGCTGTTGTCAGGAGCCCGGACGCGTCTCTCCTCGAACGCGGCCGGGTGTCTTGTCAGCGGGCGACAACGGTGACCAACTCGCGGGCCGTGCACGCTTCGCCCGCGAGGAACTCGCCGGCGACGCACACAACGAACCCGGCGAACAAGCTCGCCGCACCCACAACATCATCAACGATCGCGACGACCGCGCTCATCAACGCTCTCCTCTCAGTCGTCTTGTCTCTCTCCCCTCTGCCGGCACTTGCCACGGGCGGAAGGAGCCGCAGTGTACTACAAAATCAAAGAAGTGCAACCAAACTTCCGGATTTTCTTGTGTTTTCGGAAGTGCTCATAATCCGTTGACGGAGCGCGGCTTGCAGGCCCTTTCTTCCCCTGAAGTCGCGTTGGAAACGGCCGGTTGCGCCGGGCGAAGGATGTCGCGATGACCGTCGCTCAAGCCACAAACCAGCCCGGTGCGCGAGTGATCCAAGAGCCTCCCGCCACGGGCGTCATCGACATCCGAGGAGTCACGAAAACATACTACAAGCCCGACGGGAGCGTGATGGCCCAAGCGCTCCGCGGCGTGGACGTGCGGATCGAGAAAGGCGAATTCGTCGCGATCATGGGCGCCAGCGGCTCGGGCAAGAGCACGCTGATGAATGTGCTCGGCTGTCTTGACCGCCCGAGCACGGGCGATTACTACCTCGACGGCAAGAACGTCGCCCGCATGGACGACGCGGAGCTCTCGCGGTACCGCGGCCAGGCGATCGGGTTCATTTTCCAGGCGTTCAACCTGATCCCCGAGTTGACGATCGAAGGGAACGTCGAGGTCCCGCTGTTCTACCAGCACATCCCGCCGGCGGAGCGCCGAGCGCGGGCTCTGGAGGCGCTCAAGATCGTGCAGCTCGACCACCGCACCGGCCACCGCCCAAAGGAGCTCTCCGGCGGCCAGATGCAGCGCGTCGCGATCGCGCGAGCGCTCGTCACGCGGCCGGTTCTGCTCTTGGCGGACGAGCCGACGGGAAACCTGGATTCATCAACAGGCCAGGCGATCCTCGAGGTCTTCGACGACCTGCACGCGGCCGGCATGACGATCATCGTCGTGACCCACGATTCCAGCGTCGCGAGGCGCTGCCAGCGTGTGGTGCGCCTCGCGGACGGCCTTGTGGAGTCGGATTCACGGCAGACGCCGGTGAAGCCGGCAAAGCGAGCGAACGAGTCGGTCGTCAATACGGCCGACGAACACGCAGCCCCTTGACTGCGCCGAAGTGTCTCTCGTTCAACGTCGCGACTGTCAACCCCAGGCGCTTGCACGTCGCGGCGATGATGCAGTCCGGCCAATCGATTGCGATAGCCGGACGGACTTCGCTCACGAGATCGGCCGCGTGGAGAAAGTCCGCGTTCCGGCAGGCCACGAGCGGCAGAGCATCAGTCCACGACCGGATCGCACGGCTCTCCGCCGATGACCGTGCTCCCGCGAGCAACTCGAGCACAGTGAACGCGGCAGGTATTCGATGCAAGGCTGATGCGGAGCCATTGCACCGCGGCCGGAACGCCACGCTCCACGTCGATCAAGATGCTCGTATCCACGACCGTGCTAGCGGGGACGTCGGCGCTCCGCGGAGTCTGCCCGCATCACCGAGAGCGCTTTGACCGAGGTCAGGCCCTTCCGATCGGCGCGGTCTCGCCACACCGCGTCGTGTGTCTCGAGTGCGCGTGCGGCGCGGGCGCCGCTCCGCGCTTTGGGGGTCTTGAATTGCTTCGCACCGCGGGTCGTCTCCGCCCGACGCTTCTTGCGGACTTCGACGGCCTCGCCATCCCTGAGCGGGATGGAGGCAGGATCGCCTTCGAGGACGATCACGCCGTCGCGATATACACCTCGCAGGGCTGCCATGATGAACGTTACGCGGTGTCTCCGGAGCACACGGTTGTTCAGGCTTGGCACGGTGGAGGCAAGCAGGCCGGCAAAAAAGTAGCAGGCTCCCCCTGCGGAGGGAGCCTGCGGTACGGCATAGCCGTAGGTGGGGCCGGCGCTCGCCCGTCCAGCTCGGTAGCCTGAACGTCGGACGCTACCCGTCGGCTGCGTCAGTTGCGACGCGGCCCCGTCTGACAGTCTTGTTTATTCACTGGATCACCTCCTTCTGAAGAGGCCCAACACACCCAACCGTCGGCGGCGCTGTCCGCCGCCCGCCGGGCCTGTTTCCCGGGCCGTCGCCCGGGCACGCTCGCGGCGGGACACTCGCCGCGGTGCCGGTCGCGTCGCGTTCGCCGGGCCGGAGGGGCGGCGGCGGCGCGGAGCCGGCATGCACGAGATATGTATGCGGAAGATGCGTCGAGGGTTCCCGCTATTCGGCCTCAAATTCGCGGAAGGCGCCCTTCTCGGTCTGTTCGTCGAGGTACTTCTGGAAGTCGCCGACCTTGTAGCTGATGAAGATAAACGCGTGCTGGAGCGTCAGCCACTCGATATCGGCGGGGTCCTGCTTGAGGTCCTTGCGCAAACGGTTGAGCTCCGCGAGCATCGTTTCGGCTTTCATGCGGCAGGATAAGGGTGCGTGGTGCGCGGGAAGACAGGTCAAGGCTGACAGCGCACGGCTGGCATCGGGCTGACCCCGCCGGCAGCATGCCAGCTGTCAGTTTTCAGCTGTACGCTGTTCTCACGCACCACGCACCACGCACCACGCACCACGCACCATCCGTCACGCCGGCAGGCTGATGCAGAAGTCAGTGCCGCGGCCGACGTCCGAGCGGACGTCGATGTGTCCGCCGTGCGCCTCGACGATCCGCCGCGCTGTCGCGAGGCCGAGCCCGCTGCCGCCGCTCTTGGTCGTGAAGTACGGGCGGAAGATTCGGTCGCGCACGCCGGGCGGGATGCCCGGGCCCGTGTCGATGACGTGGATCTCCGCGCCGCGAGGCTCGTTCGGCGTGCGCGGCTGCGCGGCGCGCGTGCGCACGATGAGCTCGCGCGGTGCGCCCGGCGCGTTCGTGCTCATTGCCTGCAACGCGTTGAGGAGCAGGTTGAGCACGGCTTGTTTGACGAGCGAGGCGTCGAAGACGGCGGGCACCTCGCCGGGCGCGAAGTCCGCGTGCAGGCGGACACCGTTGGTCTGCGCCTGGGGCAGGAAGAAGTCCACGAGCTCCGTGAGCGCGGCGTTGAGGTCCTGACGCCTGGCGTCCGGCCGCGGCTCGCCGGCGTACGTCAGGAAGTCCTGCAGGATGCCGCGGAGGCGCTCGGTCTCGCGCCGCAGGCTGCCGATGCGGCGCACGAGGCGTTGCTTGTCGTCGCGCGTCACGGGTGCGCCCTCGGGGAGCTCCTCGACGCCCTCGGCGAGGAGCTGCGCGTTGAGCCCGATGGTGGAGAGCGGGTTCTTGATCTCGTGCGCAAGGCCGCCGGTCATGGCGCCGATCTCGGCCATGCGCTCCGCATCGCGGGCGCGACGTTCGGCCTGGGCGCGCCGCTGCATCAGCCGCCGGACGCGCCAGCGCGCGATCACGCCGGCGAGCCCGACACCGCTCGCGACACCGAGGGAGAACATTGCCCAGCCTGTCATGGCACCAAGTGAAGGACGCCCGGCGTGGTCATGACGGACGGTCGCCAGCGGGCCGAACCTGCCGCGCCCCCGGCACTTGGATATCGCCCACGAGGGCCACGCGCGTCGCCTTCCACCCTTTGCCTGTGGCTTGGGCGTCGTACTGGACCGTCGACCCGTCCTTCAGCACACGGAAGCCTTCGCCCTGGATGACGCTGTAGTGGACGAAAATGTCCTGGCCTTCCGGGCCGACGATAAAGCCGAACCCCTTGCGGGGGTCGAACCACTTGACCTGTCCTTCGATTCCATCCAGGCGCGCGCCCGCATCGGACATGGCAGCACCCCCTGCGACCAAGCTCGGAACAGACCGTCTGTAACTTATCAGACGGGTTCCTTCGGTCAAGGGAAAAGCACCGAAACTGGGGCAAAATTGCCCAGATTCACATGCCCTTGGGATCAGTCTGCCCGGTCCGTGGTGCGTGCCATCGTGCGCAGCAACCGCGCGTTTAGTCGTCGCGATCGTTGGTGACGCCGCCCTCGCGCGGCGCGTGACCGCCGCCGTGGTTCCCACCGCCGCCGCCGCGCGGCCCGCGGTCGCCGCCGCGATCACCCCGATCGCCGCCGCGTCCGCCGCCTCGGGGCCCGCCGCGATCACCGCCTCTGTCGCCGCCTCTGTCGCCGCGCGGCCCGCCGCGACCACCGCCGCCGCCCGAGGGCGCGGGGACGTAGGTCTCGCCGCGTTCTTCCATGAGAACAGCCTTGCGGCTGAGTTTGATGCGGCCCTGTTCGTCCTTTGCGATGACCTTCACCTTCACGATGTCGCCGAGTTTCACGACATCGCCGACGGACTGGACGAAGCCCTCGGCGAGTTCGGAGACGTGGCACATGCCGTCGGTGCCGGGCGCGAGCTCGATGAAGGCGCCGAAGTCCTTCATGCTGACGACCTTGCCGGCGTAGATTGTCCCGACCTTGATCTCCTCGCAGAGGGCCTCGATCTCGGCGCGGACGCCGGCGAGGTTTTCGCTGCCGGTGCCGGCGAGTTGGACGGTGCCGTCGTCGTCGACGTCGATCGTGACCTGCCACTTCTCCTGCAGGCCGCGGATCATCTTGCCGCCGGGACCGATGAGCTTGCCGATCTTCTCGGGGTCGATCTTGATCGTGATCATGCGCGGCGCGAACTCCGAGATGTTCGGGCGCGGGGCCGCGATGATCTGCTCCATCACCTCGATAATCTCGATGCGGCCGACGCGGGCCTGCTCGAGGATGCGGCGGGTCTGCTCGAGCGAGAGGCCGCGGGTCTTGAGGTCGAGCTGGATGCCGGTGATGCCGTTGCGCGTGCCGGCGACCTTGAAGTCCATGTCGCCGTAAAAGTCCTCCTCGCCGATGATGTCGGTGACGAAGAGCTCGTTCTGGTCGTTGTCGTCCGCGAAACGGCCGACGCTGATGCCGGCGCAGGTGGCGGTGATGGGCACGCCCGCGTCCATGAGCGCGAGGCATCCGCCGCAGACGCTGGCCATGCTGGATGAGCCGTTGCTCTCGGTGACGTCGCTGACGACGCGGATGGTGTAGGGGAACTGCTCGGCGCCGGGGAGGATGGCGAGCAGGCTGCGCTCGGCGAGCGCGCCGTGGCCGATCTCGCGCCGGCCGGGGCCGGTGATGCGCTTGACCTCGCCGGTGGAGAAGGGCGGGAAGTTGTAGTGCAGCGTGAACTTCTTGCTGTACTCGGGGAGGAGGCCGTCGATGATCTGCTCGTCCTTGCCGGTGCCGAGCGTGACCGAGCAGAGCGTCTGGGTCTCGCCGCGCTGGAACATGGAGCTGCCGTGCGTGCGCTGGAAGACGCCGACCGCGCCGGTGAGCGGGCGGATCTCGTTGGGCTTGCGTCCGTCCGCGCGGACGCGGTCCTGGACGATCAGGCGGCGGGTGAGCTTCTCGTCCAGGCGCTGGAGCGCCGCCTTGGCGTGCGCCCGGCGCTTCTGGCTCGAGAGCGCCTCCTCGTACGTGCCGGCGGTCTTGACCGGGAAGTGCTCGTCGAGGACCTTCTTGAAGTACTCGGAGATCTTCTCGTTGCGCTCCTGCTTGCGCTTGATCTGCCGGAGGCCCAGCAGCTCGCGCTCGGCGATCGAGCGCACGGCCTCGGTGACCTCGGCGGGCGGGAGGTGGAGCTCGCCCTGCCGCTTCTCCTTGCCGGCCTTGCGGGCGAGCTCGTCGATGACCGTGAGCAGCTCGCGGATGCCGTCGAACCCGAAGGCGAGCGCGCCGTGCACGCCGTCCTCGTCGACCTCGGCGGCGCCCACCTCGATCATGTTGAGGCCGTCCTTGTGGCCGGCGACGACGACGTCGAGGTCGCTGTAGTCCATCTGCGTGACGGTGGGGTTCATCACGTACTGCGGGCCGTTGTCCGTGTGGATGCGGCCGACGCGCACCGTGGCGGTGGGGCCCTCGAAGGGGATGTCGCTGATGGCGAGCGCCGCCGAGGCCGCGAGGCCGGCGAGCACGTCGCTGTCGTTCTCGCCGTCGTGGCTCATCACGAAGACCTGGATGAGCACCTCGTCGAGAAACCCGTCCGGGAAGAGCGGGCGGATCGGGCGGTCGATCATGCGCATGGTGAGGACTTCGCGCTCGCTCGGGGCGCCCTCGCGCTTGCGGAAGCCGCCCGGGAACTTGCCCGCCGCGGAGAGCTTCTCGCGGTAATCGACGGTGAGCGGGAAGAAGTCGATGCCCTCGCGCGGGTTGGCGCGGACGACGGCGGCGAGCAGGCTCGTGCCGCCGTAGGTGAGCATCACCGCGGCGTTGGCCTGGCGTGCGATGACGCCGGTCTCGAGCGTGAGCGTGCGGCCGGCGAACTCGCGCTGGACGCGGACAAGCCCGGTGTCGGGTTGAATGAACGTCGCCATGGGGTCATCCTCTGGGGATTCCGCGCGGGGGGAATATCGCGCGTGCGGGCGGCGCCGCTGATGGGCGCCGGCCGGCTGGGCCAATCTGGAGCCCGCGTCCGGTGCCGCGAGAGGCAGAAGGCAGGGCGCGGTGGTTGTCACCGCGTGCTGCCCACTGCCGCTCCACTCCGAGCGCGGCGTACAAAACGAAACCGGCCCGGAGCGTTTGCGCCCCGGGCCAGGGAAAAGTCACTTGCGGAGGCCGAGCCTCGCGATGAGCTTCTGGTAGTCGGTCGGGCTCGTGCGGGCGAGGTAGCGGAGCAGGCGGTTGCGCTTGCCGACCATGATCAGCAGGCCGCGCTTGCTGTGGAAGTCCTTCGCGTTGCCCTGCATGTGCTGCGAAAGAGCGTTGATGCGCGCCGTCAGCATGGCGATCTGGACCTCGGGCGAGCCGGTGTCCGAGCCGTGACGGCGGTTGGTGGTGACGACCTTGGAACGTTCCTCAGCGAGCAATGCCATGCGGGTGGATTCCTTTGTCCACCAACAGTAGGTCCGGGACTTTGCGCGGGCAACCGTGGTCGGCCAATGTTTGGGGTGCCGAGAATCGGGGGACGCGGCCTCGCCGCGCCATTCTCAAGGGAGGAGAGGGCGCGGGCCGAATGACGCAACGCGGGCGCTGCGCATTTGCGTGGCGCCTGCGCCCCACGCGCAAGGATTGCGCTGGGCGTTCGGGTTGCGGGCAGGAGGCCGAGGTTGGATCGACTCCGCGAACTTCTCGCGAACCTGCGCGCGCAGCTCGGAAAGCTGACGCCGACGCACATGCTGCTGGTCGCCTTCGTCGCGATCACGCTGGCGCTGGTGCTGTTCATTGTCGCGCAGAACACCGCCAAGCCTTCGATGGCGGAGGTGCTGCCCAACGCCGCGCCGGACCAGCAGCAGACCGCGCTCGCGCACCTGCAGGCGAACGGCTTCGAGGCGAAGCAGAAGAACGGCCGGGTCGTCGTGCGTCACGAAGAGGCGCAGGCGGCGCGCGCGGCGCTCGCCGAGGGCGGGCTGATGCCCGGCGACAAGCAGATCCTATACGAGAACATCCTGCGGCAGCAGAGCTGGACGAACACGACGCAGCAGAACGCGGCCCTCTTCAACAACGCGCTGGAGAACGAGCTCGCGCGCACGATCGAGCGGTTCGACGGCGTGAAGAGCGCCAAGGTCTTCATCGACGCGCCGCCGCCGATGGGCCTGGGGAGCGCCGTGCGCAAGCCGACGGCGTCCGTCTCGGTCACGACGCGCGGCGGCCAGGCGATGAGCCAGGCGATGGTGGACGCGGTCGCGGGCTTCATCGCGGGGAGCAAGGCGGGGCTGGTCGTCGAGAACGTGCGCGTGATCGACGGCGCCTCGGGCCGGCAGCGGAGGGCCAGCCGCGAGGACGACGTGCTGCCGACGACGTACCTCGAGCACGCGGCGCGCGTGGAGGCGCAGACGCACGAGAAGGTCTCGGAGCTGCTGGGGTACATCCCTGGCGTGGTCGTCGCGGTGACGGCGCAGGTGGACGTCACGCGCGTCGAACGGAGCGTGAACAGCGCGCTGCCGACCGGACAAGGCTCGGTCTCCCTGCCGCTGAGCGAGGAGACGAGCGAGACCAACGATAGCGCGGCCTCGGCCGGCGGCGCGGCGCCGGGCGTCGAGGCGAACCAGACGGCGGACATCATGCGCTCGGGCGGCGGGGGCGGGACGCGCTCGACGGCCAACACGTCGAACACCACCTACGAGAACCACGTCGGCACGAAGGTCGAGAAGACGGTGGACCCGCGCGGCTTCCCGACGCTCGTCGCGATCTCCGTCAACGTGCCGCGGTCGTTCGTCGCGAGGCTCGCGCACGCGGAGAGCGGTCGGGGCGCGTCGTCGGGGGGCGCCGACCCGGCGGCCGGCGAACCGACGGAGGCCCAGGTGCGCGAGGTCTTCGAGAAGCGCGTCCGGCCGACCATCCTCGAGACGCTGACGCCGCAGGTGCGGGCGCTCTCGATGCAGATGGGCGGCAGCGTGACGCCCGAGCAGCTTCAGGCGATGGTGGCTCAGAGCGTCGGCGTGTCGCTCATCCCGTTCGACGTCCCCGAGCCGACCGTTCAGACGGCGGGCGTGCTGGGCTCGATCCTGAACTCCGGCGGCGGGGGCGGCGGGCTGCTGGGCAGCGGGATCGTGGACAAGGTGGTGCTCGGCACGCTGGCGCTGGTCGCGCTGGGGATGATGTTCACGCTCGTCAAGAAGAGCACGAAGAAGGCGGAGCTGCCGTCGGCGGAGGAGCTGGTCGGCATGCCGCCGACGCTCGAGGGCGGCTCGGAGGTCGTCGGCGAGGCCGAGGAATCGGAGACGGCGATGGCGGGCATCGAGGTGGGCGACCTCGAGATGGAGTCGCAGAAGAAACTCGAGCAGGTGACGTCGATGGTGGACCAGAACGCGGAGATGGTGGCGAGGTTGCTGAATCGTTGGATTCAGACGGATGAATAGAAGAGAGCGAACGAGCGAGGAAGCGAACGGGCGAACAAGGCCCGAAGGTACGAGGATGAAACGGTGATCGCGTTCAAGAACCTCTCTGATCTGCCGCGTTGCTGATTCGCCGCATTGTCGGTTATCCCCATGCCCCGCAAACCACACGAACGACTCCCCGAGCAGGTCAACGAGCTGGACGGCGTGACCAAGGCCGCGGTGCTGCTCCTCGCCATCGGGCCGGACAAGGCCTCGGGCGTGCTCAAGTTCCTCGCGCCGGAAGCGGTCGAGGAGGTGACGCGCGAGCTGGCCAGCCTGGGGCGCGTGAGCGGGCCGCTGCAGGCGCAGGTGGTGGAGGAGTTCTACAACGTCACGGTCGCGAATCAGTACGCGAACGAGGGGAACCTCGACTACGCGAAGAAGATCCTGCTCGACTCCATGACGGACCCGAAGAGCGCGGAACGGATGCTGCAGCAGATCCAGGGGCAGGTGCAGAAGACGCCGTTCGCGTTCCTGCAGCGGGCGGAGTCCGAGAACCTGATGACGTTCATCCAGGACGAGCACCCGCAGACGATCGCGCTCATCCTCTGCCACCTCCCGCACCACAAGGCCAGCGAGATCATCGGCGGGCTGCCGCTGCAGAAGCAGATCGAGGTCATCAAGCGCGTCGCGACGATGGAGCAGACCAACCCCGACGTGATCAAGGAGGTCGAGCGGGGCCTGGAGAGCCGCCTCTCGAGCATGCTCATGCAGAGCATGGAGAAGGCGGGCGGCGTGCCCACGGTCGCGGAGATTCTGAACCTCACGGAGCGTTCGACGGAGAAGGCGATCATGGAGGGCCTCGAGAGCGAGGACCCGGACCTGGTCGAGCAGATCCGCCGCCTGATGTTCGTCTTCGAGGACATCAAGAAGGTCAACGACAAGGGCATCCAGACGGTGCTCAAGGAAGTGGACAACAGCGAGCTGGCGCTGGCCCTCAAGACGGCGAGCCCGGAGCTGCAGCAGAAGATCTTCAAGAACATGTCCGAGCGCGCGGCGCAGCTCATCAAGGAGGACATGGAGTACATGGGGCCGGTCAAGGTCTCGGACGTCGAGTCGGCCCAGCAGCGCGTCGTGGACATCGTCCGCAGGCTCGAGGAGTCGGGGGACGTCATCATCGAGGGCCGCGGCGGGGACGCGGAGCAGCTGGTGTAGCGGCGCGATGGGTAATCGATTTCAGCACGGAGACACAGAGAAGATGAGGAGGAAGAGAAGAGAATACTGGGCCTGAAGACGGAGACGCGAGAGCATCGGGCATCCGCGTCTTCGGCCCAAACCTTGCTCTTCTCATCGATCTCATCCGCTCCGAGACTCTGTGCTGAAGTCGAATTCCCGCCGCCCCCTTTAGGAGCGTTGAGCAGGCATGGCCGTGATCCGTCAACACGACGCGCAGCGCCTGGCCGACCGGGCGCTGATGCTCGACCTCGGCGATCTCAAGCGCCAGGGGGAGGCGATCCTCGCGCGGGCCCGCGAGCAGGGCGAGGCGATCGTGGCCGGCGCCAGGCGGGAGCGGGAGCGCATCGGCGCCGAGCACTTCGAGCAGGCGCGGCGGGAGGGGCTCGAGGCGGGGCGGAAGCAGGGGCTGGAGGAGGGGCGGCGGGCCGGCCACGAGGCCGGGCTCGCGGAGCGTCGCGAGGCGGTCGCGGCCCTGGAGAAAGCCTGGGCAGAAGCGCTCAAGGGCTTCGAGGCCAGGCGAGTCGAGATGCACCAGCAGGCGCGCGAGGACGTGCTGCGCCTCGCGGTCGTGCTCGCGGAGCGCGTCGTCAAGCGTGCGCTGGAGACGGACCCGTCGCTGGTGGTTGATCAGGTCGGCTCCGTCATCGGGTTGATCGGGCGCCCGACGCGGCTGCGCGTGCACGTGCACCCCGACGACAAGCCGCTCGTGCGCGAGGCGCTGCCCGGATTGTGCGCCGCCGTCGGCGGCATGTCGAACGTCGAGCTTCTCGCGGACCCGCTGCTCGCGCGCGGATCGTGCGTCGTTCGGACCGAGGGCGGCGGCGAGGTCGACGCGTCGATCGCGGCGCAGCTCGACCGGATCGCCGCGGCGCTGCTCCCGGCCGGGGAGGGCCCTTGAGCGTCCTCGCGCCGGACTTGAGCGTCCTCGCGCCGGAGGTGGACCTTGCGCGCCGGCTGAGCCCGATGCGTGTGCGCGGCGTCGCGAGCGCGGTCCGCGGCATGACGGTGCTCGCCGAGGAGCTGCCGGCGCCGGTCGGGTCGCTGGTGCGCGTCGGCGAGGGGGACGGGGCGCTGGGAGAGATCGTCGGTTTCTCCCGCGGCAGCGCGATCATCATGATGCTCGGCGGGACGCCCCCGATCCGGCCGGGCGAGCGCGTCGAGGCGCTGCAGAGCTCGCCGATCGCGATGGTGGGGGCGTCGATGCTCGGGCGCGTGGTGGACGCGCTCGGGAGGCCGATCGACGGCAAGGGGCCGCTCCGCGAGCTCTCGCCGCGTGAGGTGCAGCCGCCGCCGCTGTCGGCGATGAACCGGGCCCGCATCACCAAGCAGCTGAAGACGGGCGTGCGTGCGATCGACCTGATGACGCCGCTCGGGCGGGGGCAGCGCATCGGGCTCTTCGCCGGTCCGGGCGTGGGCAAGAGCACGCTGCTGAGCCAGATCGCCAGGGGCGCGTCGAGCGACGCGAACGTGATCGGGCTGATCGGCGAGCGCGGGCGCGAGGTGAAGGACTTCATCGCGGACGCGCTGGGCGAGGAGGGGCTCGCGCGGAGCGTGGTCGTCGTCGCGACGGGGGACGAGTCGCCGCTCATGCGCGTGCGGGCGAGCAAGCTCGCGTGCACCATCGGCGAGCACCTGCGCGACCGGGGGCGCGACGTGCTGCTGATGATCGACTCGGTGACGCGCCTCGCGCACGCGCAGCGGCAGATCGGGCTCTCCGTCGGCGAGCCGCCGGCGACGCGCGGCTACACGCCGAGCGTCTTCGCGCAGATGGCGGTCCTGCTGGAGCGCGCCGGGCTCGTCGAAACCGGCGGCTCGATCACCGGGCTCTACACGGTCCTGGTCGAGGGCGACGACATGAGCGAGCCCGTCGCCGACGCCGCCCGCGGCATCCTCGACGGCCACATCATGCTCTCGCGCAGGCTCGCGCAGCGGGCGCACTACCCGGCGATCGACGTCCTCGACTCGGTGAGCCGCGTGGCGGACGACGTCACGACGCCGGAGATGCAGCACGCGCGCCGCACGGCGTCGCGCCTGCTCGCGGTCTACCGCGACGTCGAGGACCTCGTGCAGATCGGCGCGTACGCGAAGGGGAGCAGCGCCGAGAGCGACGCGGCGATCGAGCTGCAGCGCGCGGTGAACGACATCCTCCGGCAGGGCGGGGGCGACAAGACGACGCCGGAGAGCGCGGCGAAGGAGTTCCTGCGCGTGACGCGCGAGTTCTCCGAGCGTTGCGGCAGGGCGGGCGGGAAGAAGGGGTAAGCCGTGCCGAGGTTCGTCTTCAATCTGGAGGCGGTGCTGCGCCAGCGCGAGGCGGCCGAGCGCGACCGGACGCTGACGCTCGCGCAGGCGGAGCGGGCGCGCCTCGCGGCGGAAGAGCGTCTCCGGGCGCTCCAGGCGGTGATCGACGGGGAGCGAGACGCGCTCCGCGGGTTTCTCGGGCCGGGGGGAGCGGCCGTCGATCTGCGGGGCGCGGGGTTTCAGGCGGGCGCGGCCCTCGCGGTGATGGCGGAGGCTCGCCGCGCGGCGCTGACCCTCGCGGGCGCGATGAGGCGTGTGGAGACGGAGCGTGAGCGGCTCGCCGCGGCGGTGGCGGCGAGGAAGGCGGTGGCGAACCTCAAGGAGCGCCGGCATCAGGAGTGGCTCGACGAGCAGAAGCGGCGCGAGGTCAAGGCGCTCGACGACATCGCCGGCGGCCGCACGGCGCGGGCTTTGCAGGAGTCGAACGGCGAGCCGGCGCACGGGGACGCCGTGGAGACGGTATGAAGAAGGTCTGGACGATCCTGTCGGTCATCGCGGTCGCGAACATGATCGCCGTCGCGGGGCTGCTGCTCTGGCTGAAGGCGGGCGACCGGCTGAGCGTGGAGCGTGCCCGCGCCGTGCGGGCCGTGTTCACCAAGACGGTCGCGCAGGAAAAAAAGGACAAGGAGGCGGAGGCGGCCGCTCTGGCGGCGGAGGCCGCCAAGCGCGAGCAGGAAGCGAAGGAGGGCAAGGCGCCGCTCTCGTCGGCCGAATTGCTCGCTTCCCGCGTGGAGCTGACGGACCTGGATCGAGAGCGTCTCGAGCGGACCAGGGACGAGGTCGAGGCTCTGCGCAAGCAACTGAGCCTCGCGATCGCGGACCTCGAGGCCAAGCAGGCGAAGCTGGACGCGGACCGCAAGGCGTGGGACGCGCAGCTCGCGGAATTCGCGAGGACGACGGGCGATGAGCAGTTCCAGAAGACGCTCGGCGTGCTGGCGGCGATGAAGCCGTCCGCCGCGAAGCAGATGCTGCGGGAGATGATGGGGCCCGCGACGGCGGCGCAGTTTGCGCCGGTCGCGCAGAACCAGCCGGCCGCTCCTGCGCCGAGCCCCGGTGTCGCGCGCGTGGTTGAGTATCTCAACGCGATGGAAGACCGCGCGCGGAGCCGGGTGATGGCGGAGTTCGCGAAGGAAGACCCGGCCTTGGCAGCGCAGTTGCTCGAAGCCCTGCGTCAACGCGGCCAAACGCCGCGCGCCGACGCGGGCACATGATCCAGACAACGGACACGAACAACACGATCGCGGCGGCGGCCGACCGGCTTCGTCGGCCGCGCGAGCGCTCGCGCCGGACGGGCGATGTCGACCCCCGCAGCGCCGCCTTCCAGTTCGTCAATGCGCACCAGGCGTCTCTGCAGGTGAACGTCGCGTCGCGGAACGCGATGAAGCTGCGCACACCGGGATCGGCGAAGACCGACGCCGCGGCGGAGGCGCGGTCGACCGTGGAGGCCAACGAGGAGAATAAGGATCGGCCGGAGCGCCGAGCCCGCCCGGAAGTCCGCGATCAGGCCGCGCGAGCGCAGACGGCCGCGAGCGCGCTGACGCCGGAGCGTGCGGCGGGGAACGTTCCCGGGCGATCGCGGAGCGGCGCGGGCGCGAAGGCCGCGCCCCGAGATACCGCCGCGCCGGTTTCGCCGACCGGGTTGCAGGGCGGTGCAACACCGGCACCGCGGTCCGCGGCCACTGCCGGTGTCGCGGCCGCGGCGGGGGTTGTAACACCTCGTTCGGGGCCGGCGAGCGCGGGCGGGCAGGCGGCGGGAGCGATCGGCGGCGTGCAAGGCGGATCGTCGCGGGCCGACGCGCTCGCGAAGCTCGTCGAGAAGAGCGTCCCCGCCCGCCGCGCCGTCGTGCAGCGCGAGGTCGAGCAGAACGCGATCAAGGCGATGAACCTCGCGCTCAAAGAGGGCGGCGGCGACGCAACGCTCCGTTTGGCGCCGGATGCGCTCGGCGCGCTCAAGGTCGAGCTGAGCGTGCGCGATGCGCATGTTCGGGCCACGTTCCGCGCAACGACGGATCTGGCACGGGACTTGCTCGTCGAGTCGATGTCCATCCTGAGGGACGCGCTGGAGGCGCAAGGCCTCACGGTGGACGAGGTTGTTGTCGAAGGGCCGCGCACGGACGCGCGGCCCGCCGTTTCGCCCGCGCCTGCGCATGACGCTCAGTCGCACGGGCACGAACGCTCGCGGACCACGGCGGAGCCGGCGCGGGCGAGCGAAACAGCCGGCGGCGGAGCCGGGGAGACCGGCGGCGGAGCCCGGGATCAGGGCGATCGGCACGGCGCGGAGGATCGCGGCGCGCGGGCGGAGGGCGGCGGCGGGCCGCTCGAAGCGGGAGCGCCCGACGGTGTCGGCGCGCTCGGTGGGCGCATCAGCGATGGATTCGATTGGCTCGCCTGACGGCGGGCGGAGGCTCGTGGTATGGACGTCTCAAGCGTGCTGGGTTCGACGGGCGCGAGCGGCGGCGGCTTCAGCGCGCTCTCGAGCGAGGACTTCACCAAGATCGTTCTCACCGAGCTGAGCAAGCAGGATCCGCTGCAGCCCAACGACACGAACGCGCTGCTCCAGCAACTGTCCACGATCCGCTCCATCCAGAGCGACATGGACCTGACGGACGGTCTCAAGTCGCTGGTGCAGCAGAGCGACTTCGCCGCTGCGGCCGGGATGATCGGTCGGACCGTGAGCGGCGTCAGCCTCTCGAACGAGCGTGTCACCGGCGAGGTTGAGTCTGTGGGACGCACGCGGGACGGCGTCTTCGTGAAACTCAAGGACGGCGCGGTGCTCCAGCTCAAGAATCTCGACCGCGTGGACGCCGCGGCCGCCTGAGGGAGCGACGCGCATGAGCGGCCCCGGCACGGATCCGGTGCGGATGCTCCGGGCGCTCGCGGGCGTGCGGGCGCCGGGCGGGCCCACCCGCGGCAATCAGAGCGAGGGCGACGCGTTCGCGCGCATTCTGGAGCGAGCGCGGACGGGCGAGCTGCGCAGCGGCGCGCCGGTGCGGATCGTGAGCGGCGCGGGCGTCACGCTGACGAGCGAGCAACTGGAGCGGCTGAGCGCCGCCGCGGACCGCGCGGAGGCGCACGGCGCGGGGCGGGCGGCGTTTCTCATCGACGGCCGGTGTGTCGTGATGGACGTCGGTGTGCGGCGGGTCCTCGGCGCGATGGACCTCTCCGGGGAGGGTGTCCTCGGTGAGATCGACGCGGTCGTCGCCGTTCCCGCGCCCGCTGCGGACGGCGAGGCTGTTCTTGCGCCGCCGGGCTTGTCCGGGCGCGGCATGAACGAGGCGTTGCTGCGCGTTCTCGCCGGCTGACGACTGGCCCGCTCATTGCGATAGACACGGCACGGGCCGGAGGCCCTACGGAGTTTGACCCGCAACGGCGCGAGGGATCGCGCGGCGCGGGCCCGGAGTCTCCCTCGCATGGCCAGCACGACCGCACTCTTCACCGGCCTCACGGGCCTGAACGCCAACGCGCGGCAGCTCGACGTCGTCGGCAACAACATCGCGAACGTGAACACGACCGCGTACAAGAGCACGCGGCTGATGTTCTCGAACATGTTTAGCCGCACGTACCACGAGGGGACCCCGCCGGGCGACACGACGGGAGGCACGAACCCGTTCCAGATCGGGCTGGGCGTCGGGCTGGCGGGCACGCAGCGGAACATGAACGCGGGCACGATTTCCGCGACCGGCGACGGGCGCGACCTCGCGCTCGACGGCGCGGGCTTCTTCGTCGTCGATCGCAACGGCGGGCAGCACTACACGCGGGCGGGGGCGTTCCGGCTCAACGCCGAGAACATGCTCACCAATATTTCCGGCGATCGCGTGCTCGGGTACGGCGTCGATGAGGAGTTCAACGTCCAGGGGGGTGAATTGCTCCCCATCGCGATCCCCGTCGGCCAACTGACCATCGCGCAACCGACACGGCTGGTGCGTATGGCGGGCAACCTCGACGCCGACGGTTCGTTGCCGACGGGCGGGGCCCGGCTGACGCTCGGCGGGACCGCCGCCGCGGGCCTGAGCGCGATCGCCGGCGCAACGCCCCCCCCGGGGCCGGGCAACGTGCTGGAGGCGACGACGCGCTTGGTCGACGTCGAGGCCCCGGCCTCGCCGGGCTCGGGAACACCGCTCTTCGCGGCGGGCCAGACGCTCGAGCTGCGCAACGTGCTCAAGGGCACGCGGCTGATCCCGACGACCTCGTTCGACGTGACGGCGACGACGACCGTGCAGCAGATGCTGGACTTCATCGCGCAGTCGCTGGGCATCGACACGACGGCCGGCGTGAACCCCGACGGGAACACGCCCGGCGTGACGCTCGACCCGGCCACCGGTATCCTCAGCGTCGTCGGCAACACCGGCGTCGCGAACGACATCACGATCGACGGCGCGGACCTGCGGTTGCTCAACGCGGACGGCTCCGTGGCCGGGTACCCGTTCGTTCCGACGAAGCTCTCGAGCGCGGACGGCGAGAGCGTGCGCACGACATTCGTCGTCTACGACACGCTCGGGACGCCGGTCGAGCTCGACGTCACGCTCGCGCTGACGGGGCGGGCGACAACCGGCACGACCTGGCGGTACACCGTCGAGTCCGGCGACAACGCGGGCGCGGCGCTGGGCGTCGCGTCCGGCGAGATCACGTTCGACAACGAGGGACGGCTTGATTCCGGGTCGCCCGCGCCGATCGTGGTCGACCGCTCGGACAGCGGCGCGGTAACGCCGCTCACGTTCTCGCTCGAGTTCGGCGGCGCAGAGGACAGCTTCACGGCGCTGACGGACACGGAATCGGCGATCGCCGCGTCGTTCCGCGACGGAGCGCCGATCGGCACGCTGAGCGGCTATTCGGTCGGGGCCGACGGCGCGATATCCGGTTCCTTCAGCAACGGTCTTGTCCGGACGCTCGGGCAGCTCCCGCTCGCCACGTTCGCGAACCCGGAGGGGCTCGTGGACGATGGCAGCAACCTGTTCAGCGTCGGCGCGGACTCCGGGCCGCCGATCATCGCGACGCCGGGGCAGTTCGGCACGGGCCAGATCGTGGCCGGCGCGCTCGAGCTGTCGAACGTCGACATCGGCGAAGAGTTCATCAAGCTCATTCTCTCGAGCACGGGCTATTCGGCATCCAGCCGCGTCATCCGGACCGCGGACGAACTGATGCAGCAGCTCCTCGTCCTCGGGCGGTAAAAAGAGAGACCTCCATGAAGTCGGCGCCCCGATGACCCGATAAGCCACTCCGGGTGCAGCCACCCGGAGACGCAGCATGCTGAACGACGGCCTTTTCCTTGTCGCCTTGCTTGCCGCGAGCGTTGCGGTTGTGGCCGCGTGCCTCTGGGCCGCGCAGGCGGTCTCGGTCACGAGCGAACCCGGCGCCGGCGGCCCCGCCCGCACGGTGCTCGGGCTCGTCGCGCTCGGCGCGACGGTGTCGCTCATGACCGGCGCCATCCCCGGCACCGGGCTCCTGAACCCGATCGCCGCCATGGCGACGTTCGGGTGCGCGATCCTGTCATTCCTGACGATCGCCGGCGCCCAGCGGACGCCCGCGGTGGCGAAGCGGGCGGCACCCGCTCGCACGGCCGAACAGGCGCGCAAGGCCGCTTGACACGCGGTTCTCGGTCCGAGCGCGGCGCAGATCGTTCGCGTCCGCTTGACCGGCGTCGTTCTTCGTCCGATCTTGCCGGAGGACGGCGTTGTGCCGGATCCGGATGCCGAATCCTCAGTCCCCCAGTGCCTCCTCTATGAGCGCCAAGCCAGACAAGAAACCCGACGGCAAGGAAACGCCCAAGGAAGGCGGCGCCGCGCCCGCGAAGAAGAAGCCGCCGCTCATGCTCATCGGCGCCGTCGCCGGAATCATGGTTGTCGAGGGCGCGGCCGTCTACTTCGTTGCGTCCGCGACGGGTCCGAAGTCCGCGGCGGCGGAGATCCAGACCGGTCACGGCGAGGAGGAAGACCACGACGCGACCATCGAGGTGCCGCTGCTCGAGGACAAGTTCCAGAACATGCAGAGCGGCCGCCCGTTCATCTGGGACACGTCGATCGTGCTGAAGGTGCGCGAGAAGGACCAGGAAGTCGTCGTCCAGACGCTGGAGAAGAAGGCGGCGGAGGTGAAGGAGGGCGTGTCGCTCATCTTCCGGCGCGCGCCGCACACCCAGCTCGTCGAGCCCGGGCTCGAGACGCTCAACCGCCAGCTCCACGCGTACCTCAACAAGCTGGTCGAAAAGGACGCGGAGGGCAAACCCCGCATCCAGCGGGTGCTGATCCCCAAGTGCAAGGGCTTCGCGGCGGACTGAACGCGCTCACGCGCAGGCGCCGCCGCCGAAGACGTTGAAGAAGTCTTCAATGTCCTCGTTGTCCGGGAAGAGCCCGTCGTTGTTGAAGTCGATCGTGTCGCAGTTGCCGGTCGGGCACGCCCCTCCCCCGAAGACCGAGAGGAAGTCCTCCAGGTCCTGGTTGTCGGGGAAGAGCCCGTCGCCGTTGAAGTCCACCGAGCACTCGTTGCGCAGGATCACGATGTCGTCCGCGATCTCGTCCGTCAGGACGAGGTCGATGTCGCCGTCGTTGTCGATGTCCATCGGGACGGCGCACGAGGGGTTCGCCGGCGCGGGGATCGTCATGTCGATCGAGAACTGGCCCGAGCCGTTGTTGAGGTAGACGTACCACTCGCCCGCGCCGTACGACGACAGAATCCAATCAATGTCGCCGTCGCCGTCCAGGTCCGCGAGGTCGGTCGAGACGGTGTGGCCGCCGGTGGCGACGACCTGCGCCGCCTGCATCGTGCCGTTGCCGTTGCCCAGCAGGACCGAGCCGTTGCTCGAGTGGGAGTTCGCGGCGGACATGTCCATGTTGCCGTCGTTGTTGAGGTCGGCGCACGTCACGACCCAGTTGGAGCCGCCGATCGGGCGCGCCGAGACCTGCGTGAACGTGCCGTTGCCGTTGCCCCGGAGGATCTTGGCCTGCTGGCTGTCGCGGCAGCCGATGGCGAGGTCGAGGATGCCGTCGTTGTTCATGTCGGCGGCCTGCATGCCGTAGGGGCCGCCGGCGACGCTCATGTTCACAGGCGGCTGGAACGTGCCATTGTTGTTGCTCCGGATGATCGAGACGGTGTGCGAGACCGCGTTCGCGACGGTGATGTCGAGGTCGCCGTCGCCGTCGCAGTCGAGAATGCCGAAGCCCCTCGGGTAGAATCCGACGGTGAGGATCAGCGGCGGGTCGAAGGTGCCGTCGCCGTTGCCGAAGCAGACGGCGATGTCGTCGCCCGCGCTGCTGGTAACGACGTCGATGTGCCCGTCGTTGTTGAAGTCGCCCACGTCGTTGGGGCTGGACTCGACCGGCACCGGCGTGTACGGGGCGAGCATGGGCTGGAAGAGGCCCGATCCGTCATCGCGGTTGAGAAAGACGCGCAGGTCGGCGGAGACCTCGTTCACGGTCGTGAGGTCGCACGAGCCGTCATGGTTCAAGTCGCACGCGAGGCCGCCGTAGATGCGCGTCTGCGCACCGGTAGGGTCGATGTTGGTGAGGGTGGCGAGGTGGCGGAACTTGTGGTACGTCGGCGTCACGCCCGTCGTGAACGTGAAGGTGTAGCCCTGTGCACGCAGGAAGGAGTTGTCCGCAGCCTGCAGGTTGCGGGACATGACGACGAGCACCTGCTCCCCCGCGGCGAGCGTGACCGAGGGCGTGAACGTGACGCGCGTGTCGCCGTTGGTGAAGGCGAGCGTGCCGGCGACGGGGCCGGTGAGCTTGCCGAAAACGCGGAAGTTGTTGGCGGTGAACGTCGCCGGGTTGACGGCCCGGTCGAAGTTCACGGTGATCGTCTGCGTCCGCGACTGGTTGTTCGCGTTGATGGTCGGCGTCGTGCTCGTGACGGCGAGCTGGGCGAACGCGGCGGGGGCGGCGAGCAGGAACGCGGCGAGCGTGAGACGGTGCATGGACTCTCCCCTGTGCAGGCGCGGGCAGGCCTGCCCGCAGAGACAGCGTACCTCAACACCCCGCGTCTTGCAATGCAATTCGGGACGATCGGTTGGTCGTTGGGCGGCTTTCCTATCGAAGGCGCGATCACTCGGGCCGGCGCGCCGCAGCGCGCCTCAATAGGTCGGCCTCCATCTGCGCGAGAGCATCAAACTCACCTCGGACCTGATCGTGCACCACGGAAAAGTCAGGCGTCTCGAATCGGATAACGCCAAGTTCGTCGATGTCCCAGTCGTCCCAGTGGTCGTCGAGAAACTTCAGGTACTTCGTCATCGCGTCGCACAGCTTGACTTGCAGGCGGCGCATCTCGAATGCCCCGCTCAAGCCGAGCTTCAATTCCGCGGCGGATCGCGCCGCCTCCTCGGGGTAAACGCCAGCTCGCAGGAGCCGCTCTTGAAGATCATCGGTTTCCGTTCGAAGCCACTCCTCGGCTTCGGACTGCGACCGACGGAGCGCCGCGACCATCTCCATCCGGGCCGCGAGGTCCGCGCGCTCTCCAAAGGTCGACGGGTCGATCCCTCCGGCGTTGCGCAGCGCCGCAGCGGCGTCGCTGGTCTTGCCCATGACGGCGCCCATCTCGCGGATGAACCCCGCGAGGGCGCGGATGTAGACGGCGGTCTCGGCGGGCTCGAGCTGCGCGGCCCGCTCGAGGAGCAGCGCCTGGCGCTCGGCGTCCGCCTCCTCGTCGAGGGCCTGACCTGCCGCGCGCCTTGCGGCGCGATCCTCGATGGTCCGGACGACCTCGGTCGCGATCCGCGCTCGCTCGGACTCGACCCGCGCGACCTTGCCGGGCGCGTCGGTCTTGCGGGCGAGCCTCGAGATCGGAACCGCCGCGAGCGTGCCGATCGTGGCGAGGCACAGGGTGATGTTGAAGGCCAACGCGGACCGCCGGCTCGCGGCGTACACGAGCAGCGACAGAAAAAGCGCCGGGGACGCCATGATGACGGACATCAGAAGCACGCCGGACGCGCGCGTCAGAACATCGTCAGACTTCGACGTCTGCCAGCTCGCGAACCCGAAGATGAGCGTGATCCCCGCGAGCGGCACGGCGGACCACCACGCGAGCTTGAGCTTGGGCTTCGAAGCCTTACCTGGCGTGTTCACGTTCATGAACCACCCCCAGCGCCTGGCGAGAAGGTCCACACGGGTCAATGAACATAGCCCCCTCGGGGTGAGGGGGCTACGCGGGGCTTATAACTTGGACGGGTGCCGACTTACGGCCTCACGCCCAGCTCCGCCTTCCGCTCCGCCACTTCCGCCGCGAGCCCGTCCACGAACGCTCCGAGCGGCATCGCGCCAAGGTCCTTCTCAACGCCGCGCACGCGCACCGACACGGTGTTGTTCTCCGCGTCGCGCGGGCCGACGACGGCCATGTACGGCACCTTCTCGTCCGCCGCGACCTTGATCTTGGCCTGCACGCGGTCGTTGGAGTGGTCGGCGCGGGCGCGGAGGCCCCGCTCGCGGAGGGCACGCTCCACGGCCGTCGCGTAGTCGTTGCTCTTCTCGCTGATGGGCAGCACGCGGCACTGCTCCGGGCTCAGCCACGCGGGGAAGGCGCCCGCGAAGTGCTCGATGAGCACGCCGCAGAAGCGCTCGAAGCTGCCGAAGGGCGCGCGGTGGATGACCACCGGCTTGTGCGGCTTGTTGTCGGGCCCGATGTACGACAGGTCGAACCGGATCGCCATGTTGTAATCGACCTGCACGGTGCCGAGCTGCCACTCGCGCCCGATCACATCCTTCACGACGAAGTCGATCTTGGGGCCGTAGAAGGCCGCCTCGCCCGGCTCCTTGCTGAAAGCAACCCCCAAGCTCGCCGCGGCGTCGATGCACGCGGCCTCGGCCTTGTCCCAGTTCTCCTTGGCGCCGGTGTACTTGTTGGAGTCCGGGTCGCGCAGGCCGACGCGGACGCGGTAGTCCTTCATCCCCAGCGACGCGAAGATGACCTTCACGAGCGAGAGGCAGCCCTGGATCTCCGCCGGCACCTGGTCCTCGGTGCAGAAGAGGTGCGCGTCGTCCTGGGTAAAGCCGCGGACGCGGGTCATGCCGTTGAGCTCGCCCGACTGCTCCCAGCGGTACACGGTGCCGAACTCCGCGAGGCGCACGGGCATGTCGCGGTAGGAGTGGGGCGCGCTCGCGAAGATCTTCGCGTGGTGCGGGCAGTTCATGGGCTTCAGGAGGAAGCCATCGATGAGCTGGTCGTCGGGCAGGACGCGGTCGGGGGTGATGGTGGTGGCGCCGGTGCGCTCGTTCATCGACGAGGCGAACCGCGCCGAGACCCCTTCGATGCGCCGCATCATGTCCGCGCATGAGCACCCCTGCGAGCAGAGCTGGTCAAGGGCGTCGCGCTCGATGACGGGCGCGAACTGCGACTCTTTGTAGTACGGGAAGTGGCCGCTGGTCTTGTAGAGCTCGAGGCGGCCGATGTGCGGGGTGAAGACCTCGGTGTACCCCTGCTTGCGCAGCTCGGCGGAGATGAAGGTCTGGAGCTCCTTGCGGATGATCGAGCCGTTCGGGGTCCAAAGGATAAGCCCCTGACCGACGGACTCGTCGATGTGGAAGAGGCGCAGGCGCTTGCCGATCTCCCGGTGGTCGCGGGCCTTGGCTTCTTCGAGCTGCTTGAGGTACCCGTCGAGCTCCTCCCTGCTGCCGAAGGCGGTGCCGTAGACGCGGGTCAGGCGGTCGGAGTTCTCGTCCCCGTGCCAGAAGCTGCTCGCGAGGCTCATGACCCGCGCGGCGCCGATGCGGCCGGTGCTGGGCACGTGCGGGCCGCGGCAGAGGTCTTCCCAGTTCTTGCCGGGTTGGCCGGTTGCGTAGAACGACAGCCGCCCGTTCCCCTTCGGCCCGGCGGTGTCGGGCGCGGCGGGCTTGTGCCCGCGGTAAACGGAGGACGGCATGCCGAGGGCGCGCTCGGCGTTGTCCACCTTGTACTTGTTCCCTTCGCTCCTGAGCTTCGGCAGGCCGTCCGACGCGGTGACCTCGTAGCGGGTGAAGGGACGGTCCTCGGCGACGATCTCGGCGATGCGCTTGTTGATCGCCTCGAAGTGGTCGCTCGAGAGCTTCTTTCCTTCGGGGATGTACATGTCGTAGAAGAAGCCGGTGTCGGTGGGGGGGCCGTAGGCGAGGAGCACGTCCTTGCCGAGCACGTCCTGGATCGCCTCGGCCATCACGTGGGCCGCGGAGTGACGCATCAGGAAGAGCGCGTCGGGGGTGCTCGCCTGACCGGGCCTGGGCGCGGTGACGATCGAGATTTGCGCGTCGCGGTCGATGACGAACGAGAGGTCGCGCAATTCGCCGTCCACGCGGCAGCCGATCGCGGCCTTGGCGAGGCCGGCGCCGATGGACTGCGCGACCTCGAGGCCGGTCACGGGCTTGTCGAAGGACTTGGTTTTGCCGTCGGGCAGGGTCACGGTGATCATGGCGGGGCTCACTTGGCTGCGGGGATAGGGTCGACTTGTATCCACATCGGGAACTCGCCGGCGCCGGAGTACACGTTAAACAAGACTTCTGTCGGTGGTCTCGTAGCAGCAATATCGTCGCGCAGCGACGTGGCCGCCGCGGCGTCTCGCACCGTTCCGGTGACCATGATGGCGCCACAACGACCGCCGGTGTAGTCGGACATGGTCACTTGCTCGCGGCCCGGGGCGCTCAGCACGCGCGGCGCGATTGCGTCGATATGCTGCCTCGCCGCACGCATGTTGATAGATTGCGTGATCGAGTTGCAATCGCTCATGAACACAATCAGCACGACAGTGATGGACACCCCGAGCGTTATCCATGCGG
Source organism: Phycisphaerales bacterium (assembly GCA_035628115.1). GTDB lineage: Bacteria > Planctomycetota > Phycisphaerae > Phycisphaerales > UBA1924 > BJHL01. Next base: position 112,940 of record DASPKL010000016.1, read on the forward strand.
CGACACTGACGCCGAGCCATTTGCGGGGCTTCGTATTGATGTCGGTAGCGGATAAGGGTGGCGTGGAAGACATGCGGCCGTTGCTCCGAGTCAATGTTGAGATGGCGCGTAGAGACGGAGCGCTTCGCACTCGGGGCAGCGGAAGGCGACGACCTTGAAGCCCTGCTTGACCTGCGAAGCCTCGGCTTCGCCGGACCAGAAGCTCTTCTCCGGCTCGCCGGGGCACCAGCGGGGCAGGTGGATGGCGTTGTAATGGCCGAGGTCGGTGAGGAACCCCGGCTCCATGTCCTTCTTGCAGACGAGGCAGACTGGCTGAGCGCCCATTGCGTGCTCCTGAAAACAACAACGCCCGGCGGTCGTTCGCCGGGCGTATCGATATCGTCCGTTCCCGGGCTCCGGCGTCAGCCCAGGCTCGTCGTCCGCGTCGTCGTGGTCGTTGCGCCGTGCATCGGGCTCATAGTAGCCGTCTTCACCGCGCGAGCAGGGGGCGGAGGTACCGCCCCGTGTGGCTCGCCTCGACCTTCGCGACCTGCTCCGGCGTGCCGCAGGCGACGATTCGGCCCCCGCCTTCGCCCCCCTCGGGGCCCAGGTCGATGATCCAGTCGGCGCACTTGATGACATCGAGGTTGTGCTCGATGACGACGAGCGAGTTGCCGGCGTCGGCCAGCCGGTGCAGGACGCCGACGAGCTTGCGGATGTCCTCGAAGTGCAGCCCGGTGGTCGGTTCGTCGAGGATGTAGAGGGTGTGGGCGTTGATCGGCGTACGCCCGGGCCGGCCCGGCGAGCCGCGCGACTCTTCTTCCTCGGCGTCGATCTCTTCGCCGTTCGTGCTCTCGTCTTTGCCGCTCTGCTGCTTCGCCGTCTTTCCGGTTTGCTCCATCCCGTCCCACCCGCCGAAGATGCTCGTACCGCGGGCGAGCTCGGTCGCGAGCTTGATGCGCTGCGCCTCGCCGCCGGAGAGCTGCGTGCTCGGCTGGCCGAGCTGGATGTAGTCCAGCCCGACGTCGTGCAGGCAGCGCAGGTACCGCAGGACCTTCTGGTGGTTCTCGAAGAACCCCAGCGCGTTCTCGACGGTCATCGCGAGCACGTCGGCGATGTTCTTGCCGCGGTACGTCACCTCGAGCGTCTCGCGGTTGTACCGCTTGCCGCGGCAGACCTCGCACTCGACGAAGACGTCGGGGAGGAAGTGCATCTCGATCTTCTTGAGGCCTTGCCCCTGGCAGGCCTCGCAGCGCCCGCCGCCGGACTGCGCGGGGACGTTGAACGAGAACCGTCCGGGTTTATAGCCGCGGGTCTTGGCTTCCTTGGTCGTCACGAAGACGCGCCGGATGTCGTCGAAGAAGCCGGTGTACGTCGCGGGGTTCGATCGCGGCGTCCGGCCGATGGGCGTCTGGTCGACCTCGATGACGCGGTCGAGCGTCTTCGGGACGGTGAGCGACGCGTGCGCGCCGGGGCGCTCGCGCGTGCCCTGCAGGGAATTCTTGACGGCTCGCAGGACGATGTCGTTGACGAGCGTGCTCTTGCCGCTGCCGGAAACGCCGGTGACGCAGACGAGGCCGCCGAGGGGCACGCGGACGTCGACGCCCTTGAGGTTGTTCTCCTTCGCGCCCTTGACGACCACGGCGTTCTTCTCGGAGAGGGTGCGCCGCCCGGCGGGAAGGTCGATGCGCTTGCGGCCGGCGAGGTAGTCGCCGGTGATCGAGCCGGGTGTCGCGGCGATCGCGTTCGCGGGCCCCTGCGCGACGATGCGCCCGCCGTGCACGCCGGGGCCGGGGCCCACGTCCACGATCCAGTCCGCCGCGCGGATCATGTCCTCGTCGTGCTCGACGACGAGCACGGTGTTGCCGATGTCCGTCAGGTGCCGGAGCATCGAGATGAGGCGCGTGTTGTCGCGCTGGTGCAGGCCGATCGTGGGCTCGTCGAGGACGTAGCACGCGCCGACGAGGCCGGACCCCACCTGCGACGCGAGGCGGATGCGCTGCGCCTCGCCGCCGGAGAGCGTCGCGGTCTTGCGGGAGAGGTCGAGGTACTCGAGCCCCACGCCCGCGAGGAAGCGCAGCCGGTTGTTGATCTCCTTCAGGATGGGCTCCGCGATCGTGCGCTGCTCCTCCGAGAGCTTGATCGCGGCGACGAACTTCGTCGCCTCGATAATGTTGAGGCGTGAGAACTCCGCGATGTTGAGGAAGCAGAGCGCGCCGCTCCTGGATCGGGCCGCGGCGGGACGCCCGACGACGTTCCCCGACACCACGCCCTTCGGGTCGACCGAGTGCCCGCTCTCCACCAGGACGTGCAGCGCCTCGATACGGAGCCGGTCGCCGCAGCACTGCTGGCAGGGCTTGTCCGTCATGAACTGACCGAGCCACTCCTTGACCGACGGGTTGTCCGTCGTCTTCCACCACTGCGTGAGCTCCGGGATCACCCCCTGCCACTTGAAGCGGCCGCCGTTCGTCGCGGCGGGCCCGGTGCCGTACAGCAGCGCCTCTCGCTGCTCGGGCGTGAAGGTGTCCACGGCGTCTGTCTCGAACGAGATGCCGTGCGCCCTGCAGAACTTCTTGAGCCCGCGGTTGAACCAGACCTTCACCGCCACGTTCTTCGCGTACGCCTCGATCGCCCCCTCGCGCAGCGTCTTGCCGGGGTCGGGCATCACGCTGTTCTCGTCCAGCTCGAGGAGCGTGCCCAGGCCGTTGCACGACGGGCAGGCGCCGAACGGAGAGTTGAAGGAGAAGAGGCGGGGCTCGAGCTCGTCGAGCGCGACCTCCGGGTGCTCCGGGTCGGCGAACTTCGTGGAGTAGGACGTGTCGCGCCACGCGCCGCCGTCGACCTCGGTGCTCACCACGACCACACCGCCCGCGAGCCGCACCGCGGATTCCACGCTCTCCGCGACGCGCTGGCGCGATTCGGCGTCGAGCGTGAGCCGGTCGATCACCGCCTCGATCGTGTGCTTCTCGTAGCGGCCGAGCTTGAGCGGGTTCTCCGACGGGTCCTTCAGGACCTCGCGCAGGTCCTTGAGCTCGCCGTTCACGCGCACGCGGCTCCAGCCCTGCTGCGAGAGGTCCTCGAGCACGTCGCGGTGGAAGCCCTTCTTGCCGCGGACGACGGGCGCGAGGATCACGGCGCGCGGCGCGTGAGCCGAAGCGTCGTACGAGACCAGGGAGTCGACGATCTGCGTCGTCGTCGTCGCGCTGATCGGCTTGCCGCTGCGCTCCAGGGGCGAGCCGTCCTTCTTCGTCTTCGTCACCGCCCACGAGTAGGGCCTGCCGCAGCGCGCGAAGAGCAGGCGCAGGTAGTCGTAGATCTCGGTCGTCGTCGCGACGGTCGAGCGCGGGTTGCTGCCGCTGGTGCGCTGCTCGATCGCGATCGTCGGCGGGATCCCCTCGACCTCGTCCACGTCGGGCTTCTTGAGCTGATCGAGGAACTGGCGCGCGTACGCGGAGAGGCTCTCCATGTACTTGCGCTGCCCCTCGGCGAAGATCGTGTCGAACGCGAGGCTGCTCTTGCCGCTCCCGGAGAGGCCGGTCATGACGATCAGCCTGTCGCGCGGGATCGCCACGTCGATGTTCTTGAGGTTGTGCTCGCGGGCGCCGCGCACGCGGATGGCGCGGGCGTGCACGGGCGGCGTCTCCGCGGGGGGGGTTTCGGCGCCCATCACCTCAACGACGGGCTTCTCCGAGGCGGGTGAACGCCGCGGCTTGCGGTTGTTGGTTGCGCTCTTCAAGGCTCCTCCCTGGCCGGCAAGTCGAAGGAGCGATTGTAGGTTGTTGGGGATCGGTTTGGGTGCGGTCCGCGGGGATTCCGGCGGCCGTCACGGGGTCCTCGCGGGCGGGGGCGTCTCTTCCGGCGGCGGCGGAAACAACGGCGAGGACTTGGGGGCCTGTTCCCGGGCCCGCTCGCGTTCGGCGGCCTCCGCGGCCCGATGCCGCTGGAAAAAGCCGAGCATCACGAAGCCGATCGCGAGCCCGAGGAAGAGGTAGCCGACCTTGCGCCGAAACTCTGGCGACGCGAAGTAGCGGGGGGGGTTGGAGAGGCCGGGCGCGGTCACGGGCGCATTCTAGCGGTGAGGCAAGAGCCTTCGCCCTTTGCTAGCCGCGGCGGCGCTTCCCGGCGCGCGTGCCGGGCGTGCCGGGCGGCCCCTTGCGCGCCGGGCGGGAGCGGTCGGTCTGCTCCACGTCGCTCCGACGCACGCGCACCGCGTCGCCGCGCTTGGCGGCGTCGGCCTGGCGCTGCTTGAGCTTGGTCACGGCGTCGCGCAGGTGCGCGGCGCGCTCGAAGTGCAGCTCCCGCGCGGCCTCGAGCATCTCGTCCTCGAGCTGCGAGATGAGCTCGGCGATCTCGACCTCGGGCTCGCTGCTCTTGACCGCCTCCCGCGCGGCCTTGCGGGCCTTGAGCTCCGTCTCGAGACCCCGGCGGATCGCCTTCTGGATCGTGGTCGGGGTGATGTTGTGCTCGCGGTTGTACGCGACCTGCTTGGCGCGCCGGCGGTCGGTCTCCTCGATCGCGTTCTTCATCGCGGGCGTGACCTGGTCGGCGTACATGATCACCTTGCCGTTGACGTTGCGTGCGGCGCGCCCCATGAGCTGGATGAGGCTCGTCGGAGAGCGCAGGAAGCCTTCCTTGTCGGCGTCGAGGATCGCGACGAGCGAGACTTCGGGGAGGTCGAGGCCTTCCCGCAGCAGGTTCACGCCGACGAGCACGTCGAAGTTGCCCAGGCGCAGGTCGATGAGGATCTCGACGCGTTCGAGCGTCTCGATGTCGCTGTGCAGGTAGCGGACGCGCAGGCCCTTCTCCGCCAAGTACGCGGCGAGGTCCTCGCACAGGCGCTTGGTAAGCGCCGTGACGAGCACACGCTCGCCACGGGCCACGCGATCCTCGCACTGCACGCGCAGGTCGGGCACTTGCCCTTGTGTGGGCTTGATCTCGATCTCCGGGTCGAGGAGGCCGGTGGGGCGGATGACCTGCTCCGCCACCACGCCGCCGCACTTCTCGAGCTCGTACGGCCCGGGCGTCGCGCTCACGAACATCAACTGCGGGACGATCGACTCGAACTCCTCGAAGCGCAGCGGCCGGTTGTCGAGCGCGCTGGGGAGGCGAAAGCCGTGATCGACGAGCACCTGCTTGCGGGCGCGGTCGCCGTTGAACATCGCCCGCACCTGCGGCATCGTGACGTGGCTCTCGTCGATGATGAGGAGCCAGTCGCGGTAGTTCGGGCGGGGCGCGCTCTCGTTGGCGATGCGGTCCGTGTCGAGCGACCGGTACCCGCGCGTCCCGCCCTCGGCGATGGCGTCGGGCGTCAGCGATTCCAGTTCGGCGTCACGCCCCGAGCCGATCGCCAGCCCGCCGCTGCCTTCCGCGGGCGGCGCGAAGTCGAAGTAGTCCAGGAGCGTGTACGGCCGCTCGCCGGGCATGCGACCGTCCATGAAGCGCGAGTAGTTCTCGATGCCCGGGCACGTGCCCGTCTCTTCGAGCAGCTCCAGGTCGTACTTGGTGCGCGAGATGAGGCGCTGGGCCTCCAGGAGCTTGCCCTCGCTGCGGAGCTGGAGGACGCGGGCCTCCATCTCCGCGCGGATGCCCGAGAGGGCCGACTGCAGCTGCTCCTCGGGCATCATGTAGTGCACGGCGGGGAAGAGGAAGAACTGTTTCTCCTCCGCGATCACCTCGCCGCTCGCGGGGTTGATGAGCTCGATCCGGTCGATCTCGTCGCCGAAAAGCTCGATGTGCACCGCGAACTTCTCGTAGGCCGGCCAGACGTCCAGCGCATCGCCCCGCACGCGGAAGAGCCCGCGCTTCCACTCCAGCTCCGACCGCTGGTACTGCATCGCGGTGAGGGCCCCGAGCATCGCTCGCCGGTTGACGCGCGAGCCGCGGGTCAGCGTCAGCACGCGCTGGGCGTACGCCAGCGGCGAGCCGAGGCCGAAGATGCACGAGACGCTCGCGACCACGACGGTGTCGCGCCTCGAGAGGATATTGCTCGTCGCCGCCAGGCGCAGCTGGTCGAGGTCGTCGTTGCGCGACGAGTCCTTCTCGATGTAGATGTCCCGCTGCGGGATGTACGCCTCCGGCTGGTAGTAGTCGTAGTACGACACGAAGTAGTTCACGCTGTTGTTGGGGAAGAGCTCGCGCATCTCCTCGAACAGCTGGGCGGCGAGCGTCTTGTTGTGGCTCAGGATGAGCGTGGGCTTCTGAAGCCGGGCGATAACGTGCGCCATCGTGAACGTCTTGCCCGTGCCCGTCGCGCCGAGGAGGCAGACCGCGGGAGCGCCCTTGCGCAGGTCGTTCGTCAGCTGCTCGATTGCCTGCGGCTGGTCGCCGGTGGGCGAGAACTCGGAGACGACTTGGAAGGGGCGGTGGCTCACGCGTCGCCGCGGCGTGCGGCGGGTATTCTACGAACTTCGCCTCTAGGCCGATCGCGCGTCGAGGCGGGCGCACATCGGCGACCCACCCCGATCGTGTATCATGCGGGAATGCCCGGCACCGTGCGCCCTCCGCCGATCGACGCCGAAGCGCGGTGCGCGGCGTGCGGGTACTTCCTCGCTGGGCTGGCCTCTCCGGGCGCGTGCCCGGAGTGCGGACGCGCGTTCGACCTCTCGGAGCCCACGACGTTCATCCGGCACGACGTCTTCCGGCGCGGGCGCTACTGGCTCCCGGGGCTGATCGCCGCGGCGTTGGTGATGGCATTCGGGCTCTGGATCGGCGTCTTCGGCTTCAGGTCCTGGGGATGGTCCATCTGGCTCGCGACCCCGATGGCCGGCGCGGTCCTCGCGGGGTACGGCACGAGCGTGCGCTCATGGCTCGGATGGTTATTGCTCATCGTGTTCGTGGGGGTCGCCTTCCTCCTGATGGTCATTTCGATGAATCTTGGGGGCGTCTTCTGCGGCCTGATGCTGGCCGGAGTCGTGGTCGTTCCGATCACCGGGGCGATCGGTCTCGGGGTCGCGCTCAGAAAAGCTCTGCGGCGATCGTCGTTCAGCCAGCGCTGGTACCTGCCGGTCCTCCTCGTCTCCGCGGCGCTGCTGATCTGCTACGCGCTCGACGGTCCGCCGCCGCGGCGGCCGGTCGAAACCGTGACCACGCAGCGCGAGGTCGGTGTCCCGGCCGCCCGCGCGTTCGCCGCGCTCCAGTTTTACGAGGAAGTGCACGCGAACCCACCGTGGATCTTGCGGGTCGGTCTTGCGCGGCCGCTCCATGTGCGCCGTCATCCGCCGGCGGAGGGCGACGTGCGGACGTGCGTCTACAACAAGGGCCACATCACCAAACGCGTTGACGAGGTCGTCGCGGGGCGGCGGCTCGCGTTCACCGTCACCGACCAGCAGATCGGCTACGAGCGGGACGTGCGCCTCGCCGGCGGTTCCTTCGAGTTCGAGCCCGTCGGGCCCGAGCGGTGCGTGGTCCGGCTCCGGACGTCGTACGAGGGTCGGCTCGGGCCGCGATTCGCGTGGCGGTGGGGCGAGGCGCTCGCGATCCGCACCCTGCACAACCACGTGATCGACGGCATCGAGATCGACGCGCGCCGTGCCGCGGAGGGGCCGTGACCTGCACCATCGACGAACGCGGCGTGGTGCGGGCGAGCATGGCGTGCACGCTGCGCGCCCCGCGCACGCGCGTCTGGGGCTGGATGCGCGACTGGCGCTCGTTCCTCGAGATGGACCCGCTGCACGTCCGCGTCGAGGCGCTCGAACCGCCGCTCCCGCACGCCGACCTGCGGATCCGCCACCGACTGCTGGGCATCGGTGTCGACCGCGTGGGCCGCATCCTGCGCTGGCGTGAGGGAAAGGGCTTCATTGTGAGCGATCTGTCGCGGCGCTCGCCCGGCGTTGGATTCCCGCACGTCTGCGAGTTTGCGCTTCAGGACGCGGGCCCCTGCGCGACGCGCGTGCTCGTCGGCGTCCGCGGCCGGTGGACGGCCCGTTTTGTCCCGCGTCCGATTGTCCGCGCGTGGATCACGCTCGTCCTCGCCGCGACGGTGGGAATCATCAGGCTGCACTGGGTGGCGCGGCCGGCGCTACCGCGACGGTGACCGGGGCGAGTAATGGTACTTGGGCGCCCATTCGCCCGCGCCGCCTTCCAGCAGGTCGAACATCGGCCAGAGCGCGCAGAAGTCGTCCCCGGGGCCGAACGAGCGTGTGCCCGTGCGGACCATCGAGCGGTCCTCACGCTTGCGGAACGCGCTGATGCCGGGCCGGAATCGCCCGTATGTGCTCTCCTCGCCCTCGTACCCCATCTGCTTCGCGAAGTCCGTCCCCGCGTGCGACACCACCGGGAACGTCCAGCCTCTCGCGCCCGCGAAGGCCGCCGCGACCGCGGGCTCGTCCGGCGTCGTAAGGACGAAGGCGCAGCGGTCCGCGATGTGTTTGTACATAGACGCGAACCCGTCCGCCCAGAGCGTGCAGTACGGGCAGCGCTCGCCCATGTTGTGGACGACGAGCAGGTCGTGCTTCTCGCCGAAGAGCTCGCTCAGCCGCACGGGAGCGCCCGAGCCGGCGACGCGGAGCGTGACGTCCGCCACCGCCTCACGCGGCAGGGCCCACACCGCTTCCGTGAATCGTTTTTTGGCGTCGATGACTTCCTGCTCGAGACGTCGGACATCCGCGATCGTGACTTGGGCCATGACGAACTCTCCTCCGTTGCGCCGGTGCTACCTGCCGATCAGTGTCGGCTCGTGGTCGCCGCCGCGCAGAGCCAATTGCCAAAAGCCAACGTCGTGCCACTGCCCAAGCTTCCACCCCGCGTGCCGCACGTGCCCGACTTTGACGAACCCGAGCGATTCGTGCAGGCGCACCGACGCGTCGTTGGGCAGCGTGATTCCACCGATCACACTGTGGAACCCGGCGTCGCGGAGAGCATCAATAAGGCGTCCGTAGAGCAGTCGCCCGACGCCGCGGCGGTGCACCGCGGGCTCGACGTAGATTCCGGCCTCCGGCGTCCATGAGTACGCGGTGCGATCGCGCCAGACCCCGGCCTTCGCATACCCGGCGAACACGCCGTCCGCTTCGGCCACGAGCCACGGGTACACACCGCGGGCTTTCTCCCACGACGTCCGTAGCCCCGCCGCGTCGACCGGCTCGTAGGCGAAGTGGATCGCGGTGTCCGTGATGAACCGGTTGGTCAACGCGGCGATCTTCCCAAAGTCGCCGCCGGTTGCGGGACGAACTGTGACAGAGTCGGTGCCCACGGTTCTCTCCTCGGCGGCGAGTCGCGGCGCCAACCCCGCGAGCGGGCGGCGGCGCACCGGAATGATTGGCGCCCGCGGCGCGCACACAATCCTCCGTGCCCGTTCGCGCGAAGAAGTCCAAAGCGGCCGAGCCGGTCACGGGGCGCCGCCTCATCGAGTCGTGGTTCACCGCGCGCGGATGGACGCCTTTCGGCTTCCAGCGAGAGGCGTGGGACGCTTTCGCGCGGGGCGAGAGCGGGCTGATCCAGGTGCCGACCGGCGCCGGCAAGACGTACGGCGCGTACCTGGGCCCCCTGGCGTCGGTCATCGACGAGTATCTCGCCGCGGGGAGAACGCCGCTCGAGGGCATCCGCATCCTCGTTGTCACGCCGCTGCGGGCGGTGACGCGCGACGCGGAGCTGGCGCTCAAGGCGCCGATCGCGGACCTCAAGGTTCGACTGTCCGTGGAGACGCGGACGGGCGACACGAGCGCGGGCGTCCGGGCCAAACAGCGCTCGCGCTTGCCCAACGTGCTCCTGACCACGCCCGAGTCGCTCGCGCTTCTGCTGTCGCGCGACAACGCCCGCGAGCTCTTCGCGCCGCTTCGGGCCGTGATCGTGGACGAGTGGCACGAGCTGATCGTGAGCAAGCGCGGATCGCTGCTGGAACTGGGGCTCGCCCGCCTGCGCGCCTTCGCCCCCGGCGTGCGGACGTGGGGGCTCTCGGCGACGCTCCCCAACGGGCACGAGGCGCTCCAGGCGCTGGTCGGCCTCCCGGCGCCGCCGATGCGCGTCGTGAGGGCGCCCGACGAGCGGCCCATCGACATCAAGCTGGTCGTGCCGTCCGACCTGCGTCGTCTCCCGTGGGCCGGCCACCTGGGCCTCAACATGCTCCCCGACGTGCTCGACCTCCTCGACCCGGCGCACGCGACGATCGTCTTCGCGAACACCCGCTCGCAGGCGGAGCGCTGGTACCACGCGATCCAGTTCGAGCGCCCCGAGTGGGCGCCGGTGATGGCGCTCCACCACGGGAGCATCGACCGCGACGAGCGCGAGCGCGTCGAGGGCGGGCTCAAGAGCGGCGCCCTGCGCATCGTCGTCGCGACGAGCTCGCTCGACCTGGGCGTCGACTTTTCTCCGGTCTCGCGCGTCGTGCAGATCGGCTCGCCGAAGGGCGTCGGGCGGATCGTGCAGCGCGCCGGGCGCTCGAACCACTTCGCCGGGGGCGTGAGTGTCATCCACTGCGTGCCGACGCACGCGATGGAGATCGTCGAGGTTCGCGCGGCCCGCGAGGCGCAGCGCCGGGGGCTGCTCGAGGCGCGGTTCCCCACGCCAGAGCCCCTCGACGTCCTCGCCCAGCACCTCGTGACGTGCGCCATGGGGGGCGGCTTCGACGCCGACGCGATGTACGACGAGGTCCGCACCGCGTGGTCCTTCCGCGACCTCACGCGGCGCTCCTTCGATTGGACGCTCGAGCTCGTGCGCGAGGGCGGCATCCTGCGCGCCTACCCGCAGTTCCAGCGCGTTGTCCGTGACGACGCCGGTCGGTACCGCGTCCCCTCAGACCGCGCCAAGCTGCTCCACCGGCTCAACATCGGCACCATCACGTCCGAGGGCGCGCTCGACATCCGCCTCGTGAGCGGCCGCCGCCTCGGCGTCATCGACGAGTCCTTCGTGACGCACCTGCGCGAGGGCGAGAAGTTCGTCTTCGCCGGGCGAGTCCTCCAGTTCGTCGGCATCCACGACCTCACCGTCCTCGTGCGTCCCGCCGCGGGGAGCACGCGCAACACGCCGCTGTGGGCCGGCACGCGCCTGCCGATCAGCGAGTCCCTCTCCGCTGCGATCCGCGACGAGCTGGAACGGCTGGCGAAAATGCACGACGACGAAGCGGACGAGGAGGCCGCAGCGGCCCTCCCGCTCGTGCGGACGCAGCAGCGGCTCTCGGAGATCCCGCGCAGCGACCAGGTGCTCGTCGAGTTCGCGCGCACGCGCGAGGGCTCGCACCTCTTCCTCTTCCCGTTTGAAGGACGGCTCGCCAACGCCGGGATCGCGGCGCTGGTCGCGCTGCGGCTCTCGCGCCTGCGCCCCGCGACGTTCTCCCTCGCGGCGAACGACTACGGCTTCGAGGTGCTCTGCGCGGAGAACTACCCCTTCGAGGAGACGCTCTCGAAGGACTTGTTCTCGAGCGAGAACCTCGCGGACGACGCGATGGCGAGCGTGAGCATGAGCCAGCTCGCGCGCCTCGCGTTCCGTGACATCGCCCGCGTCGCGGGGCTGGCGCCGCAGAACCACCCAGGCGCTCGCCGCACCGGCAAGCAGATGCAGGCCAGCGCCGGGCTGATCTACGACGTCCTCACCGAGTTCGACCCCGAAAACCTGCTCTTGGCGCAAGCGCGGCGTGAGGTGCTCGAGAAGCACTTCGAGAGCGGGCGCATCTCCCGCGCCATGGAGCGCATCCACGGGAGCGAGTTCATCCTGGCGCGGCCGCGGGCGCTGACGCCCCTCTCGTTCCCGCTCGTCATCGAGCGCGAGGCCGCCCGCCTCACGAGCGAATCGATCGGCGAGCGCATCGCCCGCATGCAGCGGGAGTGGGAGCGTTGGTCCTGAGATTCACTGCTGCGCGGGCGAGCGCTCGCGCGAGCGCTGTTTGTGCCCCGTCTCGTGACGCAGCTGGCCGCACGCCGCGGCGATGTCCCGCCCGCGGCTGGCGCGGATGTGGGTGTTGATCTGTTTCGCCCGCAGCAGCTCTTGGAACGCGCGCACATCCTCGTCGCGGGGCCGCTCGAAGGGCAGGCCCGCGACCTCGTTGTAGCGGATGAGGTTGATGTTCGCCCGGAGCGTCTTCGCGATCTCCGCGAGCTGCCGGGCGTGCTCGGGCCGGTCGTTGACGCCGCGCAGGAGCGTGTACTCGAGCGTGATCTCTCGCCCGGTCTTCTCGAACCACGCGCGGCACGCCTGGAGGAGTTCCGCGATCGTCGTGTACTCGGCCCACGGGATGAGCGTGCGCCGCACCTCGTCGTTGGGCGCGTGCAGCGAGAGGGCGAGCGTGACGGGCAGGTCGAGCTGTTCCGAGAGCCGCTCGATCGCCTTCGGCAGGCCGACCGTCGAGATCGTGACCTTGCGCGCCGAGATCGCCATGCCCCACAGCGAGCAGATCGCGCGGACCGCGGGGACGACGGCCGAGAGGTTGGCGAGCGGTTCGCCCATGCCCATGAAGACGACGTTCGTGATACGGGGAAACTCGCCCGCCACCGTCTGCATCGCCTTGCGCAGCAGCCACACCTGCTCCACGATGCGCCCGGCGGAGAGGTTGTGGTCAAGGCCGCCGAGCCCCGAGGCGCAGAACCGGCACCCCACGGGGCAGCCGACTTGGCTCGAGATGCACGCCGTACGCCGATCCTCGGTCGGGATCATCACGGACTCGGTCTGGCGCGTTTGATCCAGCACGTCGCCGCCGACCTGCGGCAGCGAAAGACTCGCGGCCGGCGTCTCGGCCGCGGGCGTCGTGCCCGCGTCGGGCGCAAAGTCGGTCCACTGCACGAGCAGCTTCCGCGTCCCGTCGCTGGCGACAACGTCACGCACGATGCGGCACGACAGGAACGTCATCTCACGCGTGAGCAGTTCTCGCTCGCGCTTCGAGAGGTTCGTCATGAGCGAAGGATCGGCGACGCCCTTCTCGTACACCCATTCCAGCACCTGTTTCGCGCGGTAGCGGGGGAGCTGGCGCTCCTCGAACCACCGGCCGAGGGTCTCGGGCGTGAACTCGAAGATGTGGTTGGGAGGATGGTTCATTCCGCGGGTGGTTGTACGCTCGCCTCGCCCGCGCGGGTCACGAGCGACACGCCGTCGGGCAGATGTTCCGAGACTTCGCTCAGCACGTCGCCCGTGACACGGCGGGTGAAGAGGCTGCGCTTGCTCTTGCCCATGATGAGCGTGTCGCACCCGAAGGTCACGGTGTAATCGAGGATTTCGTCCGCCACGCTGGGGCTGGTCACGTAGATGGGGAAAAACGGCACGCCCGCCTGCTTCGCCAGCAAGGCCACCGTCCCGAGCGCTTCCTGAGCCTCGGGGTCTCCCTCGATCGAGGGCGTTTGGCCCGGTGTGATGTCGAGCACGCGGAGCGTCCGGACGTAGATCGCGAAGAGCGCGGCGCCGCGACGCTTCGCGAGGTCCACCGCCCACTGCGCGTTGTCTCGCCCGCGCGCCGCCAGCATGATGCGGGGCATGGTCGGGTCGAGCTTCGGGAACCCGTCCTGCCTGAGTTCCGCCATCCACCCTTGCGCCGGCGCCGGCAGCGCGTCCTTCGCCGCCGCGGCCGTTCCCCGGCGCACGACAAACCGAACCGCCAAGACCGCGGCGATGATCGAGCCCGCGAAGAGCGTCGCGTGCGGCTTGGCGACGATGATGGTGGCGAAGACGACGGACATGAAACCGCCGATGAGCCAAAGGCCGGACCTCTCCCACCTCTTGATGGGCAGGCCGCGATTGATCGCGCAGCAGACCATGTTGATCGCGATCGCTCCGACGACGCCGATGGCGTACAGCTCGCCGAGGGCCTTGTCGTCGTGCACGAACAGGAGGACCGCCGCCGGCGCCGCGGTCGCCACGATCAGCCCGAGCCAGGGCACGCCCGAGTAGTTCAGCCGCCCGAGCGCCGGCGGCAGCTCGCGGTCGCGCGCGAGCGAGTACAGCACGGACACCATCGCGAGGATCGCCGTGTTCACCGCCGAGAGCAGCAGCAGGCCGAGCACGATGCCCGACCCGATGCCCAGCGCGTTGCCGGCGGCGGGCCCGAGGGCACGGGTCCCGGCGTGGTCCGCGAGCACCTTAACGGCCGTGGATCGGTATTCCTTGACCTCGCGCATCGCCTCGCGTTGCGCCGGCGACGCGTCCTTCGGCGGCGTCAGGTCGCTGTCGTACGCCGGGAGGGCGCCGTCGGCTCCGCCCCGCTCGTACACGACATAATCCGGAACGGTCGTCTCGTAGCGCCCGGGGAGCGCGTTCAGGGCGATGCCGAAGATCATGTTGAGCGCCACGACCTCGAGCAGGACGGGCCAGATCGTCTTCTTCGCGGTCCGGTCCACCGGGCGCTTCATGAGTCCCGTCATGCTCGCGACCGCCTCAACGCCCGACAGCGCGAGCACGATCCGAACCAGACTCTCCCACCGATCCCAGGCGTTCTCGACCCCCGGCGCGGTCCAGGTCGCCGTTGCCATGCCCGCCGGCAGCAGCGGGATGCACAGGGCGCCGATGACGGCCGAGGTGATCACCGCCGCGACAGCGATGATGAGCGCCACCCTCCCCGCGGCCTTGGCGCCGAGCCAATTGATAACCCCGAGGACGACCATCGTGCCGATCGATGCCGCGATGATGACCGCGGGCGAGTGCACGCCGAAGTAGTGGAACGCTTCGACCGCGGAGAGCGAGGCGGTGATGATGAACCCGCAGAAGAGGAGCGTCGCCGCGACGACCGAGAGGAGCGGGCTCAGCCGCCGCGCCGCTGAATAGACGCCTCCGCCGTCCGGGAAGCACCGGCAGACGACGACGTACCCCCACGCCACCGCCGCCATGATGACCGATATCGCCGCGAGGTACGCGACGGACGCGTGCCCGGTGTAGTAAAAGGCAAGCCCGAGGACGTACAGGCGGCTGGTGCCCCAGTCGCCGAAGAGGAGCGGGCCGGCGTGGGTCCAGCCCAGCGTCCTGGGGCGACTTTCTGCGACAAGCATCGAGGGGCGACCCGTACGGTGCGAGCTGGCGGTACACCCGCCCCGTGCTCGCGGCAGGGCCGAGTATAGAGAACCCCCGCCCCGCGTCCGCCCCGGATACCGAACAGAGCGCTACCCGATCTTCGGCGTTGCGGCCCAGTTCAGCCGGTTGATGAGCCTGCTCCACCAGTCGTGCGCAGGGTTCTCGACGAACCTGACGCCGTGGTCATGGCGCGTCACGACGACGCGGTCGCCGGTCCGGAGCGGCTGATGGATCTGCCCGTCCAGGCCCAGCGTGGTGCCGTGCCCGTCGCCCGTGTCGTTGGCGTGCTGAACGACGATCTCGACCCGGCTTGTTCCGTCCACAACCACCGGGCGGAAGGCCAGCGACTGGGCCGCGATCGGTGTGATCGCGAGAGCACTCGTCGTGGGAGCGAGCACCGGGCCGCCCGCGGAGAGGTTGTACGCGGTGCTGCCGACCGGCGAAGCGACGATGAGCCCGTCGCCGCTGATCGACGGGCCGACGTGCCCGTCCACCGAGAGCGAGAGCGAGATGAGCCGGTACGGCGGCCCGGCGACCACGACCGCATCGTTGAGCGCAACACCCCTGTACTTCACCCCGCCCTGCGCGTCGAACACGCTCACGCTCAGCAGAATGTACTCGCGGATCGTGAGCGGCGCATCCCCGAAGAGCGCGGGCGCCTGCGATCGAACGCTCTGCAGGTCGAACGAGCTGAGGAACCCCAGCCGACCGAACTTGACGCCGAGCATCGCCGAGCCCGGGCCGGCGCAGCGGCGCGATTGCGACAGCAGGGTTCCGTCGCCGCCCAGGACGACGAACAAGTCCGCGCCGTCGTACCGCGCATCGAGCGGCCCCTGCTCGGCGTCGAGCCGCGCGAGCAGTTCCCCGTGCCGACGAACGAGCGCGGCGATTTCGTCCGCCGCGGCGACCGCCGCGGGCTTGTCTTTGTTGACCAGCAGGAGCGTCTTGCGTGCCATCGCGTGTCCAAGAGCCTCACGCCGCGAGGCCGATGCTACGCGCCCACGAGCGTCACGAGCGCGACGAGCAGGAACAAGCCCAGAACGACGGCGAGGGCCGAGAGCGCGAGCGCGTCCTGCGATTCCTTGCGCGGCGCGGGCGCGAGGAGGAGCAGGCCCGTGATCTCGTCGCGCTTGGAGGCGCCGCGCCGGACCGCGTCCTGCACGATCGCGATGACGAGGTTCGCGTCGAACTCGCGCAGGCCCAGCGAGGCCGCCCGCGTCGCGACCTCGCGGCGTTTGTGCGGCGGGAGGATCGCGCACGGGCCGCCCTCGAGCCGGTCCAGCACGAACGGGACCAGCGCCTCCCGCGGGTCGGACTTCCCCGGGTCCGCGAACGCCAGCCGGAGACGCGTCGTCGGATCGGGCGGCGCGGCGACCGGCCTTCGCGGCGCCTGGGCCGGGCGGGCGATCGCGGGCCGCGCGCGGTCCGGCGGCCGCGCCGTCGCGGGGAGCGAGTCTTTGTGATGCACCAGGTCCACCGGTCCGATGACTGTACCTCATTCCGGCGTGAACGCCAGAAATCCACAGAGAACGCGCAGAGAATCCGAGCCGGTGGCACTGTCCGAGAACACTTTGACGACGCCGCAGACCGACAACACGCAGGACTCGCCGCCGGCGCCGCAGGGGGCGTGGTGGGGCGATTGCGTTTGCCCTGTGGCGGAGGACCAGGTGCGTGAGAGGCTCGGCGAGCTCTCGCGCCGCGGCAAGCTCCCCGGCTTCGGGCCGTCGAAGGTCGCCGGCGAGGCTTGCGAATTCGTCGCGTTCGGCGACCCGCTGGACTACGCGATCGGCGTCGTGCCCGAGCGGGGTCGCCTGCGCTTTCACGCGCGCATGAAGCGCCGCACGCCGGTGATCTTCGCCGTGATCAGCCTCCTCTCGATCTGGCCGGGAAGCTGGCTGACGGACTCGATGCTGCGCTCGTACTTCGAGTCGTACGACTGGAACACGTACGCGTGGTACATCCCGCTGACGGCCTTGCCGCTCCCGTGGATGTTCGTGCGGATGCGGAAAAAGTCGCGCGCGGGCGCGTACGCGCACTTCCTCGAGAAACTCGAGCTCATCCGCGCCGCGGTCGCGGGCGGGCGATGAGGTCCGAGACGACGCCGGCGACGCGCCGGCGCAGCGTCTCCAGGTCCGTGTCGTTCACGACAACCGCGTCGGAACGCCGCTTCTTCTCATCGAGCGGGAGCTGCGCCGCCTCGCGCCGCGAGAGTTCCTCGTCCGACCAGCCGCGCGAGCGCACCCGCGCCCGCCGCTGCTCGAGCGGCGCGTCCACGAAGATCACGGCGTCGCAGTCGGCGTCCGAGCCCGCCTCGAAGAGGAGCGGGGCGTCGATGACGACGCCCGAGCGGCCCTCTTCGAAGGCCCGCTCGACGAGCCCGCCGCGCCCCGCCTTCACGATCGGGTGCACCAACTCCTCGAGCCGCCGGCGCTCCGCCGGATCGGCGAAAACGATGTCGCCGACGGCGCGCCGATCGATCCGGCCGTCCGGCCCCAGCACGCGCTCGCCCCACCACGAGACCAACGCCCCGCGCACGTCCGGTCGATCGAGCGCTTCCTTCGCGCTCCTGTCCGCGTCCATCACCAGGAACCCCATGTCCTCGAGGATTCTCGCGACGCTCGACTTGCCGGCGCCGATCCCGCCCACGAGCCCGAGCACCAGGCCCCGCCGCGGTGACGCGCTCGCACCGCCGGGCTGCGCGGCCGGGCCCGGCGCCCGCCCGCGCTCCGTCAGACCGCGGAGCAGCTCCATCACCTTCGGCGCCATCGGCATCTGCCGCATCACCAGCGCGTACTCCGCCGTGCCCGCGCTGGGCAGCAGGATCGTGCCCGCGTCGAAGAACCGCTCCCGCACCGACTGCTGGAGCACGGCGTGCTGCACCATGCCCAGCGGGATCTCCCGCACCACACGGCGGAAGATACCCCAGCGGCCGATCGCCCGGTCTTCGAAGACCTCGTAGCGCTCGAACGCCCAGCGCGGCACCTGGATCAGCAGCACGACGCCGACCGCGAGCAGCGTCCACGCCATCGCCGCGGCGACGCTCAGCACGCCCAGCGTGACGAGCGCAAGGCCGACGAAAAAGACGCCGAGCGCGAGCACGAGCGACGGCGGCCGCACGAAGAAGTACGCGATCGACGGGTGCGTCGAGACCAGCGGCGCGGCGGCCTGCTGCGGGGAACTTGCCGCGGCGGTGGGACGCATCGGTTGATCGTACTCAATCGCGCCGCAGTACCGCGATCGCCGGGTGGTTGCGGTAGTACCCGTCGTAGTCGAGCCCGTAGCCGACGACGAACTCGTCCGGGATGTCGAAGCCGACGTAGTCCGGCGTGACCGGCAGCTTGCACTTGCCGGGCTTGCGGAGCAGCACGCACGTCCGCAGGCTCGCCGGGGTGCGCTTGCGGATGAGGTCGATCAGCGTGTGCAGCGTCTGGCCGCTGTCGAGGATGTCGTCGATGAGAAGCACGTGCGAGCCCGGGATCGAGTCCGGCAGCGCGGACTTGAGCATCACACCCTTGCTCTCGACGCTCTTGCCCGGGTAGCTCGACACCGCCACCAGCTCGATGTGGAGCTTGAGCGGCATCTCGCGGATGAGGTCCGAGACGAAGAGCATCGCCCCCGTCATGACCGCGACGATCACGAGCCGGGGTTCCTCGCCCGGGGCGACGCGCTGCACGTCCGCCGTAATCTGGGCGCCGAGCTCGTGCACACGGCGCGCGATCGCGTCGCGGTCCACCAGCACGCGGGCAAAGTCTGCGGCGAGCGTCATGGGTCGGGATGCTACGCGGGAGCTGCCCACCGGCCTACTTCCCCCCGCCCCGGCCCCAGACGCTCACCGCGACGCCCGCGAGCACCAGCACGAACGCCACGGCGTCCGTCGGCCGCAGCTTCTCCTTGAGCACAAAGACCGCGACGCCGGTGAACACGGTCAGGGTGATGGCCTCCTGGATCACCTTGAGCTGCGCCGCGGAGAGGGGGCCGCCGTATGTCGTGTGCCCGACGCGGTTGGCGGGCACCTGCAGGCAGTACTCCGGCAGCGCCAGCAGCCACGAGACGAGCACGGCGAGCGCCAGCGTCGCGAACGTCGCGGGCTTGTGCTTGAACCACGCCAGGTGGCCGTACCACGCGAGGTTCATGAAAACATTCGAGAGAACGAGGAGGCCGACGGCCGTCGTTACACGCCCAGCGGGCGAAGCGAAGAAAGACATGGCCGAAGGCTATCGCGCCGTGGTCTGACGTTCAGGAGGCGGAGTCTTCACTCTGTCTCTCCGTCTCCTCTTCACTTATCCCCGCACAAACGGATTGCCCGCCCGCTCTTTCGCGACCGTTGTCGCCGGCCCGTGCCCCGGCAGCACCCGCGTCCCGCCCGGCAGCGTGTACAGGTGCGTCCGGATCGACGCCGCAAGCTCCTCGAACGAACTCCCGGGGAAGTCCGTCCGCCCGATCGACCCCGCGAACAACGAGTCCCCGACGAGCGCCGTCTTCGACGTGTCGTGCACCAGCGCGATGCCGCCGGGCGAGTGCCCCGGCGTGTGCAGCACGCGCCACGGCTGGCCGGCGAGCGTCAGCGTCTCGCCGTGCTTCAGCAATCGTTCCGCGGCGCCGCACGTCACCGGCTCGCCCATCAGCGCCGAGAGATTCAGCTCCGCGTCCGTCAGCCACTCCTTCTCCGCCTCGTGGATCCACACCGGCACGCCCGGGAAAGCCCGCCGCACCGCCTCCACGCCCGCGATGTGGTCCACGTGCGCGTGCGTCAGCACCAGCGCCGCCGGCGCCAGCCCGCGCTTGCGAACCTCGGCGATCAGCGGCGCGATGCCGAAGCTCGCGTCCACGATCCAGCACTCCTTGGAGCCCGGGAAGGAGACGACATAACAGTTGGTGGCGAACGGGCCCAGCTCGTGGCGCGAGATCTCGGGCGTTCCCGCCGCTCCATCATGTTTCACGGCCGTTTCTTCCCCGGGCGATCCCATCCGCACCTCCCAACAATGCGTACCGAACCGCGTATTGAAGGCTGCGAACGCGTGCCCGACCCCTCCCGCCCATCCTCCTTCGCCGACGACGCCCGCACCGTCATGGTGATCGGTGTCGCCCTCGCCGCGGCCTTCGCCGTCTGTCTCTACCTCGCGATCAAGGGGTCCGACGCCGCGATCGTGGGCGCGGTGCTCATCGCCACGCTCGCGCCCGTGGGCCTCTACGTCTCGCGCCTCCTCGCCCGCGCCCGCGAGGAGCAGGAGCGGAGGCTCTCCGACCTGCACGACGCCCTCCGCGACCTGCGCGAGACCGCGACGCTCCCCGACGCCACGCGCCGCGTGCTGTCGCGCCGCCGCCAGCGCGAGATTCTTTCGGACGCCATCGAGGAGGAGATCGCGAGCAAAAACTGGGACGCCGCCATGCTCCTCGTCCGCGACCTGGGGGAGTCGGAGGGGTACCGCGTCGAGGCGGAGGAGTTCCGCAAGCGCATCGAGGAGGCCCGCCGCGAGTCGATGGACCGGGCCGTCACCGAGGCGATCGCGGTGCTCGACGCGTACATCGCCGACACCCGCTTCGACGAGGCGCAGGCGGAGGCCGCGAAGATCCGCCGCCTCTTCCCCGATTCGCCGCGCAGCGAGGGACTGCGCGAGCGCGTCGAGGCGGCGCGGCTCGAGTTCCGCCGCGACCTGGAGCGCAAGTTCCTCATCGCCGCCGAAGAAGAGCGCATGGAGGACGCGATGGACCTCCTCCAGCGGCTCGACGCCTTCCTCACGCCGCAGGAGGCCGAGCCGCTGCGCGAGGTGGTGCGGGGCGTCATCGGCAAGGCGCGCGAGAACCTCGGCGCGCAGTTCAAGCTCGCGGTGCAGGACCGGCGCTGGGCCGAGGCCGTGCGCCTGGGCGAGCAGATCATCGAGCAGTTCCCCAACAGCCGCATGGCGATGGAAGTCCGCGACGTGATCGACGGCGTGCGCGTGCGGGCGGGGATGCTGTAGGAAGAAGGGAACGAGCGAGCAAGCGAACGAGCGAACGAGGGCGGAGCGCGCAACGCGATCGCAACAGGTAGCCCGACCGTCAAGGAGGGCTTCGGGGTGCGTTGTGCGTGGTGCGTGGGGAAGAAAGGCACGGAGGCACGCAGGCACGACGGCACGGAGTGGAAGAGATTGAACGCAGGGGTCGCGGAGGTCGCGGTGCGGCGCGGAGAGAGAATGTGGGGCAGGCGTCCCGCCTGCCATCGGGCCGCCCGTGGCGACCCCGCCGCCGGTGAGGGGTCTTCTCTTCGGTGGTCCGCCGCTCCGCGGCGGCTCTTCTCTTCTCTGTGTGCCACTGACTCAGCCGATTAGCGGGCTTCGGCAGCGCTCTTCCCGATCTTCCCGCCGCACTCCGGGCACGCCGCGGCGTCAACGGGCAGGCCCGCGAGGGAATAGCCGCACCCCGCGCACAGCCCGGCCGCGATCTTCTTCTTGTGGCGGCGGAGCATGACCGCCGACGGAACGCCGGTGATCATCGCGAGCG
>DASPKL010000017.1:0-112019 GCA_035628115.1 Phycisphaerales bacterium
CTCGTGCGTGCCGAACACGCACCGAGTCCGTCCGCCCGTCCAGCGCCCGCGGGCTCCGACGAAGGCACGGTGCAACGGGGAAGCGTGTCCCCCCGATCAGCACCGCGCCGCGGACCACCGCCCGCGGCGCGAGGGAAAGCCGTCACGAGGAGCGAGAGGAACCGAACGGTGCGGCGGTTCACGCGGCGGTCGGCGACGCACTGCTGCGCTCCGGCGCTGTCACTTCGCCGTTTCGCCACTTTGGCGCGTCCCCGGTTCCTACGGTGCGTCATGGACCAGTCCCAACTGATGTGCGCCCTGTACGATCTTGACGAGCAGGAGGTCCGCGGCCTGCGCGAGCAGGGGCTCGTGCGCAGCGACGTGCCCGGTCTCGTCACGTGCCTCGCGATCAAGAACGGCGACACCGTGCGCAACGCCGACGCCGCGGCGATCAAGGCGGCGGGGTTGACGCTGGAGCAGGCGTGGGACGTCGCGTGCCGGAACACGCGCGAATTGCTCGGCGAGGTTGTGGAAGAAGAGGTCTCGGAGGAGCACAACCTCTGGACGCTGATGGTCGAGAACTCTCTCGCGATCCACAGCGTGCCGCTCTTCTGGCACCAGCGGCCCGAGTGGACCGGCTCGACCGGGAGCGCGGTCGCCTACGTCGATCGGCACACGTACCTCCTCGCCAAGTGCGACGCCGAAGACAAGATCGGGGACGCGATCAACGCTGTCGTTTCGGCGTTTCAACTTATGGTCGAAGATGAGGAGGCGCTCCCGCCGCGGCTCTGGTGGCGCGACGCCGGCGGCTTTGAGCTGATCGAGGCGGATGATGACGGGCTCGTGGTCGGTCCGCGGCTGCGGAAGAAGCTGGGCATCGACGCAGCGTGACCGGCGATCGCCGCTCTGTGTTCCTCGCGCCTGCGGGACAGTCTCTTCACCCCACGCGCGGCGCACAGGGCACTAGGCGCTCGCGAGCCCGCGCTCACGCCCGGTTTCCATGTTCTCGCGGTGCGGGTCCCACGCCGCGTTGTCGATCAGCCGCACCGCCCCCACCCGCGCCGCGATGAGCGATCGCGCGGGGCGGCCGTCGCGCGGCGCCTGGAGTGTCTCCGCGTCGCGCACGACGGCGTACTCGGGCGTGATGCCGGCCGACGCGAGCCGCGTGCGCATCGCCCGCTCCGCGGCCTCCGGCGTTTGCCCGCCCGCCGCGTCGCAGAGCGCAGCGCTCACGGCGAGCGCGCGCCGACGGTCTTCAGCGGACAGGAAGACGTTCCTGCTGCTCATCGCGAGGCCCCCCGCCTCGCGCACCGTCGCGCCCGCGATGATCTCGACACCGAGCGCCAACTCGCGCGTCATGGCGCGCACGACCTGCAACTGCTGCCAATCCTTCTCGCCGAAGACCGCCGCCGCGGGGCGCACCATCTCGAAGAGCCGCTTCACTACCTGACAGACGCCGGCGAAGTGCCCGGGGCGGAACGCGTCTTCGAGCCCGGGCGCCGTCGCCACGCGCGGCAGCGGCGGCACGGCGGGCGGATCCGACGCGGGGTACACCTCGTCGCGCGACGGCGCGAAGACGGCCGTCGCGCCGACGTCGCGGCAGATCTCCGCGTCCGCCTCGAGCGTGCGCGGGTAGCGGTCGTAGTCGGCCTTCTCGTTGAACTGCGTCGGGTTCACGAAGACGGTGACCACGACGTGCCCGAGCCCGCGCTCGCGGGCGAGGCCCGCGGCCAGACGGACCAGGGCCGCGTGCCCCGCGTGCAGCGCCCCCATCGTCGGCACGACCACGCACCCGGCCGCCGGCACGCGCTCGTGCAGCGCGCGCTCCGTCGTGATGACTTCCGTCCGGTCGGCCACGCGGCATGGTACCGGTACACTGCCGCGTGCTCGACCCGGCCGCGCAACCCGGCGCATTCGTCGCGGCGTGGGTCCGCCGCCTGCGCGCCGTGTCCGAGCCGACGCTCGCCGCCACGCCGATCGTCGCGGCGATGCCCGGCCGCGATGATCGACCCGCCGCGCCCTCGCGAGAGCGGTTTATCGCGGAGTTCCGCGACGGCTCCGGGGACCGCCGCGCAGTGGACCGGCCGCTCCTGAGCGCGATGCTCGGCGTGCCCGCCGGCCCCTTGCCGGGCCCGGACGCGTGCAGAGCTGACACGATCGCGTGGTGGGCTCTGCACGACGGCACGGCGCGCGACCGGCTGCCGATCGACTGGTCTGCGCGGGGTCGGCTCTTCCCGTCGCTCGCGGAGGACGCGATCGAGGTTTGGACGGAGGCGGAGATGTCGGCGCTCCACGCCCTCTGCTGGCTTGGGCTGCGTTCGCGCGACGAGCGCATGCTGGCTCGCGCGTTCGCGTGCGCCGAGTGGCTGATCGACGAGGTGCAGCCGGACAACGCCACACAGCGCCCGTGGGCGTCGCACCCGTTTGTGGTCATGGCCTGCGATCCCGCCCGCACGCCGGAGGTGCGCGGGGCAGCCCGCCTTTACGCGGAGGCCCTCGTTCACAACGCGCTGGTCGGGCGCGGCGCCCCCGACGTCTTCTCCGCCGTGCTGCTGCGGGACGCGGCGTCGTGGCTCGAGAACGTCACGCGGACCGCGTGGCGCCACTCGCCCGCAGAGGTGCGACACCTCGCACCGCCCGACGCCTCGCCGTGATCATGGCTTTGTCGTGGGCCCCCCCGACGCTTTCCACGCGCGCATGCCACCGCTGAGCACGACCGTGTCCTCATATCCCAGCCGCAGCAGACGCTTGGCCATCGCTAACGGGAGCGCGCTCGACGCGTCCTCGCCGTACACCACGATGCGCTTGAACTTCGAGAGTTTGACGGGGCTCTTGAGCCCGCCCGGTGCGCCGGCGAAGACCGACGACCCCGGCATCTGCGCGTCGGCGATCGTCAGGTTGAGCGCCCCATCGATGTGCTCGGCGGCGTACGCCTCGGACGGCCGCGGGTCGATGAGGATGAGTTTCTCCTCATTCCCCGCCTTTTTCGCCTCATCGTGCCACAACTTCACTCTCGCGGCGTCTACATACCCGACATCGCGGTCCGTCGTGCTGCCCGCACACGCCGCGAGCCCCAGCGCTGCGAGGAGCAGGGCAAGCACGCCGCGGAGCGACCAATCCGGCAGGTTTGCACGTACCATCATCTCCGGAGCGTACGCGGCGACTCTTTTCCGACCATGACGAATACTGCCATCATCGCGGGGTTGATCGCCGCCGCCGCCGCGGCCTTCGGGGCCGGCCAGCCCGAAGGAAAGGCCGGGAAGCGCACAGCGTTCGGTCTGATCGCGGAGCCCGCGGGCGCGCCGCCCGGGGGCGAGTTCCTGCTGGGCCTTACGTGGAAGTTGGAACCCGGCTGGCACACCTACTGGCAGGGCTTGAACGACTCCGGCATGCCCGCCGCCTGGGAGTTGACGCTCCCGGACGGATGGACCGCCGATGAGGCGATGTGGCCCGCGCCGACCCGGCACGTGCTGCCCGGCGACATCGTCGATCACATCTACGAGGACGTCGTCACCGTCGTTGTGCCCATTCGTGTCGCGCAGCGCGCGAAGGCGGGTGATCGCGTCGAGATCAAGGCCGGGGCGCGGTGGATGGTGTGCAGCGAGGCGTGCGTGCTGGAAAGCGGCGACGCCCGCGTGACCGTGACCGTCGGCGGCGAGGGTGTCAAGCCGGAAGACCGCCCCGCCCGGGCGCGGAAGATACCCGGCGCATCGCGCATCCCGGAGCCGCTCCTCGCCGACGCAGGGATCGGCGTCTCGATCACGAACGACACGCTCGTATTCGAAGGACGCAAGGGCGTCACGGCGCTCGCGTACTTCCCCGCAGAAGACGCGACGCCGCCGGCGGACATGGTTGACGGTTGCGAGGCGAGGGGCGCAACGCTCCGCGTCGCGCTCCGCGCGAGCGAAGGCAAGAAACCGCTGGGCAAGGGCGTGCTGCGGGTGGACCGCGGCGCGGAGCGCGCGTGGTACGTGATCGACACGACGGACAAGAGCCCCGCGCCCGCGGACCGGGTGCTTCGGAAGGACGACTCTCGGTAGCGCCGGCGAGTGTTCGCCGGCCGCCGTGTTGACGGGCGGATGAACGTGCGAGAACAAAGGAGAAGCTCATGGCGATCGGTAAACGGATTCTGAGCGGCGTGTGCATCGGTCTGATTTCACTGGCCGGCGTCGCCGCCGTCGCGAGCGCGCAGGACGAGAAGAAGCCCGCGACCAAGCAGACGGACGAGAAGCCCCGCAAGGACAAGACCGACAAGGGGAACCCGGACGGTCATCCCGGCAAGGGAGGCAAGCACGCCGGCGGCGTCTCCGTCGGTCAGGCCGCGCCCACCTTTACCCTCAAGGACACGAGCGGCAAGGAGCACAACCTCTCCACGATCCTCGCCGGCGGCGACAAAGTCGTCGTCCTCGAGTGGTTCAACCCTGACTGCCCCGTTGTGAAGATGCACCACGGCGAGAACACGACGTTCAAGGACCTCGCGGGGAAGTACAAGGACAAGCCCGTTGTCTTCCTCGCGATCAACAGCGGCGCCGCGGGCAAGCAGGGCGCCGGCCTCGAGCGGAACAAGAAGGCGATCGGCGAATACGGCATCACCTACCCCGTCCTGCTCGACGAGAGCGGCGACGTCGGCCGCGCGTACGGCGCCAAGACCACGCCGCACATGTTCGTGATCGGCAAGGACGGGAAGGTCGCGTACATGGGCGCGATCGATGACAAGAGCGACAAGCCCGGCAAGACGAACTACGTCTCCAAGGCGCTCGACGAGCTGCTCGCGGGCACCACGGTCTCGATGCCCGAGACCAAGCCCTACGGGTGCAGTGTCAAGTACTGAATCGTTCATCGCACCCTTTCGGTGACAGCCGGAGGGGTGCTTTTTCGAGTGAACAGGCACGGAGGCACGAAGAGGAGCTAGGGCGCGGAGAACCGCTGCTTTGGACCGACTGCCGCCTCCATTCATCGGTCATCGGTCACCGATGACCCTTCCCGCCGCCGATAAGGACGTTGATGCTCGCGACACTCTTTGACCTGTTGCTGGTTCTCCTCGGCTTCGGCTTCATCGTGTTCATCCACGAGCTGGGGCACTTTCTCGCCGCGAGATGGGCCGGCGTGCGCGTGCTCGCCTTCGCGATCGGTTTCGGCAAGGCGGTCGCGAGCTACCGGAAGGGCCTGGGCTGGCGCGCGGGGAGCAGCGAGCGCGAGGCCCTGGCGGGCGGGTTCCTCAGGCCGGGCGTGAGCCCCACCGAGTACCGTTTCAACATCTTGCCCTTCGGCGGTTACGTGCGGATGCTCGGCCAGGACGACATGAATCCCGGCGCGGTGAGCGCCGCCTCCGACAGCTATCAGAGCGCGCCGGTGTGGAAGCGGATGGTGATCATCTCTGCCGGGGTCGTGATGAACCTGCTGCTCGCCGCCGTGCTGTTCATCGTCGTGATGATGGCCGGCCGGTTGGTCGAGCCGGCGAAGATCGGCGACGTGGAGCCGGGCTCCCCGGCGGCGGTCGCGGCTGCGGTGAACGACGCGGCGGAGCTGCAGGGCGCGGGGCTGCGCCCCGGCGACGTGGTGAAGCGCATCGGCGAACGCGAGGCTCGCTCGTTCGACGACCTCGTGCTCGCGACGGCGATGGCCGGGCGCGGCAACACGCTGCGGCTGGAGATCGAGCGGGAGAGCGTCGGCGAGCCGCTGGTGTACGACGTTTCGCCCCGGACCTCGAAGGAGACGGGGTTGCTCGAGATCGGCGTGGGCCCTCTCCGCACGCCGCGGCTGGTCACGGCGAAGAGCGGCGACGAGCGCGAGATGGTGGCGGGAGCTCTCGCCGGATCCGGGCTGCCGGGCGTCGAACCCGGCATGCGGCTGACGGGAGTCAACATGGCGCCGGTCGACGGCGCGCACCGGCTCTTCGAGGCCGTGCGCACGAGCGACGGCGCGCCCGTGCAGGTGATCTTCGAGGGGGAGACGGGGGCGCCGGTCGTTCGCACGATCACGCCGCGGCTGGCGACGATGACGGCGACTCTTCCGGGCGCGGGGCGGGCGGAGATCGCGCAGCCTCACGTGCTCGGGCTGTCGGGCGTTATCCGCGTGGCGCAAACGACGGCGGCCGCCGAGAAGCAGGGCATCCTCGCGGGCGACGTCGTCATCCGGGCGGGCGATGTTGAGTTTCCTTCGATCACCGAAGGCGTGAAGGCGATCCGGTCGCGCGCCGGTCAGCGCATCGACGTGACGGTGATGCGCGAAACGGACGGGGCGTGGGGCGTTGTCGAGCTGCCGGGCGTGCGCGTATCGCGGTCCGGCACAATCGGGTTTGGCATCGCCGACTCGGGCGCGGAGCTTCCGATCGTTGCGACGCCGCTGCGCGGTTCGGCCTCGCCGCCCGCCGCGCCGGCGGAGGCGGGCGTCACGGCCGGGTCGCGGGTGGTGCGGGTGAACGGCACCGAAACGGCGACGCTGAACGACGCGGTGATCGCGCTGCGGCGCGCCGCCGAGCGCACGCCGGCCGGGCGCCCCGTGAGCGTCGAGCTGGGCGTCGTGCGTCCGTCGGGCGGGTCCTATCTGCCCGCGCCCGACGCGCCGGTCGAGACGCTCGCGTGGGAGATCCCCGCGGACGCCGCGGCGGCGCTGCGCGGGCTGGCGTGGACGACCGATGTGTCGCCGTTCCTCTTCGATCTCGAGCGCGTGGAGATGCGGGCGGGGAATCCGGTCGAGGCGCTCACGATGGGTCTCGCCGAGACGCGCCGAGTGATGCTGACGACGTATCTCACATTCGCGCGGCTGGCCGACGGCACGATCAAGGTCGAGCACATGAAGGGGCCCGTGGGGATCGCGCACCTGGGAACGCTGGTCGCCGGGCGCGGCTTCGTCTGGCTGCTCTTCTTCCTGGCGCTGATCAGCGTCAACCTCGCCGTGATCAACTTCCTGCCGCTGCCGATCGTGGACGGCGGGCAGTTCCTGATGCTGGTCTACGAGGCGGTCCGGGGCAGGGCCGTGCCCATCGGTGTCCAGAGCGCGGTGACGATGGCCGGGCTCGTGATGATCGCCGCGGTCTTCCTGTTCGTGACGTATAACGACGTCCGCGGCTTGCTCGGGTTTTAGTTCACCGCAGAGTCGCAGAGGAAGATGAGAAGAGGACGGCCTGGTTTGAAGAGCGCGCTCGAGAGCGCCTCTCCAATCCAGTCACTTCTCTTCTCTGCATTCTCTGCGGCTCTGCGGTGAATCTTCCTCAGGCCCCGCGGAGAATGCTCATGATGTTCGACGGGTCGAGCCGGCCCGCCTGGGCGCGGATCTCGGGCTCGCGGCGGGCGTAGACGTCCCGGGCCGCGTCGAGCTGCTGCGAGAAGGTCTGACGGAGCGTGTCGATCGAGAGGCGGCGGCCGCCCGCGTAGTACGCTTTGGCGGCGTGGCCGAGGGCGTACGTCGTCGCGAAGGTCATCGCGGGCCCGGTGGCCTTCTGCGTGACATCCCGGCCGGCGCGGCCCAGGAATCGCCCGGCGAGCGAGCCCAGGGCGCGGCGCGCGTAGCTCTCGACCCACTGGCTGGAGAGGCCGAGGCCGACGGTCGCGATGAACTCCTTCATGTGCCCGCTGTCGAGCTTGTATCCGTAGAGCGTGCCGACCTTGTGGACCATCTTGGTCTGCAGGGGCACGACCGCGATCGTCGCGAGGGATTGGGGGAGCAGTTCGAGACCGGCGTTGAGCGCGGCGTACGTGAGGATCGTCTCGTCGGCCTGGCGGGCGGCGTCGAGCGCGGCGGCGGCGGCCGGATCGGCCGTCGCGGCGGCCGGAGCGGGGGCGAGCGTTGCGCCGCCGAGGGCCTCGCCGTCGCGAGCCTGCTGCGCGGCGGTCGCGGCGGGGATCGCGAGGGCGGCGGCCAGCCTCGCGAGGAACTCCTTCTCGGCGTCGCCCGCGGAACCGTCGCAGTTGCAGATGCCGACGGCCAACTCGTACGCCTGCGATCGCACCGAGGGGTCGCCGATGCGGCGCGCCTCCTCCTCGACGCTCGTGCGGCCCGTCATCACCCGCTCGAAAACGCGCGGATCGACGTCGCCGAGATCGACGAGCGTGCGGCGCAGGCGCTCCTGCTCGGCGTCGCTCTTGTTGCCGTCGGCGAGCGCGGCCAGCAGACAGATCGCGGCGACTGATTCACGTTCCATGGTCGTCATTGTTCCCTCCCGGGTGTTGTTCGGGGCCGGGGCGGCGGGGTTTCAGCGACGTCGCGGGCGGGGCGCCGGGACTACGAAGAAGCCGGGAAGCGCCGGCGCGGGAGGAACTGGCCGTGGCCGAGGTCGCCGACGATCTTCCCGTGCTCGAGCATGGGGACGCCCCGCACGAGCGTGTGCTTCGCGAAGCCGGAGAGCTCCCAGCCCTCGTACGGGCTCCAGTCGCAGCGGCTCTGGAGGTTCTTCCCGGGGCCGGTCGGGGCGACGCGGCGGGTTTCCCGGGGGTCGATCACGGCGATGTCGGCGTCGAAGCCGGGCTCGATCGCGCCCTTTCGGCCCCACAGGCCCATGACCCTGGCGGGCGTCGCGGCGCACAGATCGACGAGCTGGTTCATGCCGATGCGCCCCGCGCGCACGCCCCGGGTGTGCATGATCGGCACGAGCGTGTCGAGCCCGGGCAGGCCCATGGGGATCTTCGTCCAGTCGCCGTACGCGCCCTCGGGGTGATCGACGCGCCACATGGCCTTCTGCTCGCGGGTGAAGGAGCAGGTGTCGGTCGAGACGACGCAGACCTCGCGCGTGAGCCCCTTCCAGAGGCGCTCGCTGTCGGCCTTGGTCTTGACCTGCGGGCAGCAGGCGAAGAGGTGACCGTCCTTGTGGTCGAAGACGCTCTCGTCGAGGACGAGGTACTGGGCGCACGTCTCGGCGAGGACGTTGACGCCCCGGGCCTGCGCGGCCTTCACAAGATCGGCGCCCTCGCCGGTGCTCATGTGGACGACGTACAGGCGGCCGCCGGTTTCTTCGCACCAGCGGATCGCGCGCTCGATCGCCTCGAC
This sequence comes from Phycisphaerales bacterium, assembly GCA_035628115.1. Classification (GTDB taxonomy): domain Bacteria; phylum Planctomycetota; class Phycisphaerae; order Phycisphaerales; family UBA1924; genus BJHL01. The sequence continues at coordinate 8,965 of DASPKL010000017.1, forward strand.
CTCGACGACGTGCGGGCGGGTGATGGCGTGGAGCTTCGCGCCCAGCTCGCGCATCCGTGCCGGCGTGTGCTCGCGGCGGATCAGCTCGTCGAGGACGCGCGGGCTCTCGGCGTGGACGAGGAGCATGCCGCCGTGCCTGCGCATGAGCTCGAGCGTGGTGAACATGCGGGCGTCGTCGCTGTTCCACCCCTCACCCTCGTAGATCATGAACTCCTTGAACGTCGGGTTGCCCATTTCGATGAGCGAGGGGATCTCGGCGAGGTGGCGCTCGTCGGTGATCGCCATGTGCCAGCAGAAGTCCACCAGGCTCCTGCCGGCGGCCTTCTCCATCCACGCGCCGTGGGCCTGGCGGAGCGTCTGCCCCTTGCCCGGGATCGCGAAGTCGATCACCGTCGTGACGCACCCGTTGACGGCGGCGCGGGAGCCGTGCTCGAAGTCGTCGCACGAGACCGTGCCGCAGAAGGGGAGCGCGAGGTGGACGTGGACGTCGATGCAGCCGGGGATGACGTCGCAGCCGGAGGCGTCGATCACGCGCGCCGCGTCCGCCGGCCGGAGCACGCCCGGCGCCGCGACCGCGGCGATCCGGCCGTTGCTGACCGCGACGTCGCCCGCGTAGGAACGATCGTGCGTGTGGATCGTGCCGCCGAGGACGAGAGCGTCGAACGTCATGGCGGGGAGTGTAGAGGAAACGGGGATCGGTGAACAGTGATCGGTGAATGGTCGCTTCGCGCCGCTCCGAGCGCACCTGCGCCATCCGAGCGTCCTGTCACGGGCGGGACGCCGGGCCTGCGGGCGGATCGAGCTCAGACGCGAAGGAAGTACGCGACCGCGCCGGTCTCGTCGACGCTGATGCGGATCGGGATCCAGGTTGTTCTGGACTCGTGGTAGGAGTCGGGGCTGCGCGACCCGTCCCCCTCGCGCCACCAGCCGGTGCCGTGCGTGTTCGCGGAAGCGGGCCGGTCGACGATGCGGTCGGCCTTGCCGAGGACGCGTTCGCTGTGGACGACCATGTTCGCGCCCAGGCGCCTGGCGATGCGGCGCAGCTCGTCGTCGGTGGCCGTGAGGCTCTCGGTCGTGCGGAACTGCGCCGTGCCGAGGATCGCGACCGCGCGCGGGTCCTGGCTGATCTGCAGGCCGCGCAGCAGGCGGGCCTTCGCGGCGTCACGCTTCGGGTCGGGCCATTCGTCGGGGTGGATGTCGCTGGCGGCGATCTCGCGCTCCAGGTCGAGCAGCGCCGTCTGCACCCGGTCCCACGGCACTTCCCGCACCGTGACATCGGTCGTCGACGCGAGGGGAGCGGCGCGTTCGGGGCCGGTCCGGACCGACCGTTCCCACACGCCCGGGCTCGAGCACGCGATGAGGAACACGGCGGCGGAGGCCAGACCGGCGGCGAGCATCGGACGCGTCTGGATCATGTGTAGTTGTAGGGGCTCGCCGGGGGGAACGAAAAGGGCCGCACGGCGCGAACCGTGCGGCCCGAGAGGTTCGTTCCGGCCCGGGCGGCCGGGCCCCGGCGAAGAGGTTCAGTCGACGAAGTTGGTCAGCTCTTCATCGGTCACGGGCGTCTGGAGCTCGTTGCAGGTCGTCTCACCCACAACCACCAGCTCGCCGGCGCGGCTGGACTTGACGACGAAGGTGCCGGTCTTGGTCTGGTTCGGCGCGAGCGTGCCGAAGTTGAACGTGACCTTGTTGCCGGCGGCCGTCGCCTGCGCCGAGGAGACGAACGCCATGCCCTCTGGCATCGTGACGATCATCCTGGTGTTGGTGAGGTTGACGCCGCCCTGGTTGCGGACCTCGACGGTGTAGGTGTGGTTCGCGCCGACCTCGACGACGCCGTCGCCGTCCACCACGGCGGTGCCGATGTCCGGAACGCCCTGGAAGCTGGTCACGCAGCCGTCACGCACCTCGGGGGCGCACGTGGCGGTCGCGACGGCCTCGTTGGTGATCGTGCCCGTGCTGCTCGAGAGCTGGAGCATGACCTCTGCGCTCGCGCCCGGCGCGATCGTGCCGAGATTCCAGACGACGGCGTTGCCCTGCGCGGCGCCGCCGTTGCTCGCCTGGCGGAAGGTCGCGCCGGCCGGGATGGCGTTGCGGACGACCGTGTTCGCGGCCGGGGCGTTGCCCGTGTTGGTGACCTTGATCCGGTAGTTCGCGCTCTGGCCCGTGCGGAGGCGCTCGGGGCAGGCGACGTCGATGGCGAGCATCGGGGCCCGGACGACGGTCGTGGTCGCGTTGCTCTGGGCCTGGAGGCCGCCGTCGGCCATCGCCGTCGCCGTGTTGTTGAACGAGCCGACCTTGTTGGCCTTGACGTTGAAGGTAATGGTGCGCGACTCGCCCCCGGCGAGGCTGGGGATGTTCCACTCCGCGCGGCCGCTGGCGGGGACGAGGTCGGCGGCGAGCGGGTCGCGGACGACCACGTTGCGGGCCGTGCCGGTGCCGTTGTTGGTCACGACGATCTGCACGGGCCAGTTGTCGCAGATGAGGGCCTCGGCGGGCGCGGTCTTGGTGATCGCGAGGGACGGTGCGACGACGGCGATGTCCATGCACACCGGCACGGAGTACGACGCCGTGGCGCACGACCCGTAATTCCCGGGCCGCGCGAACGAGCCTCGCACGGTGATCGCCTTGCTCTCGCCCGGCGCGAGCGTGCCGAGATTGAACTGGCCGTTATTGCCCTGCGGCGACACGTTCTGGACGTTGAAGCCCTGGGGCAGGCTCTCGTTGATCGTGACGTTGTCGAGCGGGCCGCCGGAGATGTTGGTCGCGCGGATCGTGTACTCGATCGCTTGGTTCGCCGCGGCCTCGGCGGGCGCGATCTTCTCGATCATGAGGGCCGAGGAGGCGCGGTTGCCGGTCGGGTAGTAGGCGACGCTGGAGCCGGTCGCGGCGCGGTCTCGGTTGCGGTCGCCGCGGTCGCGATCCGCGCGCTCGGTGCGCTCGCGGTTCGCCCGTTCCCGCTCGTTTCGAACGCCGGCCTCGGCGTTGCTGCGGTCCCGGTTCGTGTTGTCCGCCCGGGCGCCGCGGGGCGAGGCGTCGCCCGCCGTGCCACCGCCGATGGGAACGACAGCGCCGCCGGGGCGGCCCGAAACTTCGCAACCGACAAGGGCCCCTGCCGCGATCGGGAGAGCCGCCAAGAACCAACGTGTAGACATGCTTGCCATCCGCGCACTTCCTTTCATGTGTTGTTCTCCTCGGTGAGGAACGAAACCGGCCTGTCTAGACGAAGGGCCCCCATCCCGTGAAACCGGGTTCCAGAACATGGGAGCTTAGAGATCGCAACGATGAGGGGCAAGCGAAGAGAGTTTCAGCCGGTGGGGCGAATGAAAGCGGCGAAATTGCGCGCAACGGCCGTGTGAGGCAAGAGTTGCGCGAAGCGGTCGGCGTGCTACCCGGAGGGTCCGCAACGCCCGCCTGTACCATGCACGCGGGGAGGGCGCACGGTGCCAATGACGGACTATGAGAAGTTGGGGAGTTTTTACCTGGGCCGGGTCGTCGATCCGGCGACAGGGCGGCGGACCGATGATCTGTTGCTGTACGACTCCAAGGACCTCGTGACGCACGCGGTGTGCGTGGGCATGACCAGCTCGGGGAAGACAGGACTTTGCATCGATCTCCTCGAGGAGGCGGCCATCGACGGCGTCCCGGCGCTGGTGATCGACCCCAAGGGGGACATGGGCAATCTGATGCTCGCGTTCCCGGGGCTCGCGCCGGCGGACTTCCGGCCGTGGATCAACGAGTCGGGCGCGGCGATAAAGGGCGTATCGCCGGACGAGTTTGCGAGGCAGGAGGCGGAGGCGTGGCGCGAGGGCCTCGCCCGCTGGGGCCAGCCGCCGGAGCGGATCCGGCGCTTGCGTGACGCGGCCGAGGTTCGCATCTACACGCCCGGCAGCAACGCCGGGATCCCGCTCTCGATCGCGAAGAGCTTCGCCTGTCCGCCGTTCGAGGTCGCGGACGATCCGGAGGCGCTCCGCGAGCGCACCACGGCGGTGGTGAGCGGTCTGCTCGGGCTGGCGGGGATTCACCCGGACCCGATGCGCGGGCGCGAGCACATCCTGCTGTCGCAGATCATGGCGAGCGCGTGGGCGGCGGGCGAGGGCCTCGACCTGGCCGAGATCATCCGACGCGTGCAGCAGCCGCCCTTCCGGCGGATCGGTGTCATGGAGGTCGAGGGGTTCTTCCCGGCGGAGGATCGCTTCGGGCTCGCGATGGCGCTCAACAACCTGCTCGCGAGCCCGCGGTACGACGCGTGGACGCGGGGCGAGCCCATGGACGCCGCGGGACTGCTCTACACGCCGGAGGGGAAGCCGCGGATCGCGGTGGTGAGCGTCGCGCACCTCGGCGACGCGGAGCGGATGTTCTTCGTCTCGATGCTGCTCAACGAGGTGCTCGCGTGGGTGCGGACGCAGAGCGGCACGGCGAGCCTGCGCGCGATTCTCTACATGGACGAGGTCGCCGGGTACTTCCCGCCCGTCGCGAACCCGCCGAGCAAAGAGCCGCTGCTGACGCTGATGAAGCAGTCGCGCGCCTTCGGGCTCGGCGTCGTGCTCGCGACGCAGAACCCGGTGGACATCGACTACAAGGGGCTTTCGAACGCGGGGACGTGGTTCGTCGGGCGATTGCAGACGGAGCAGGACAAGGCGCGGCTGCTCGACGGGCTCTCGGGGGCGATGAACGCGGGCGGGAGGGCGTTCGACCGCGCGGCGATCGACCGGGCGATATCGTCGCTCGGCAAGCGCGTCTTCCTGATGAGCAACGTGCACGAGGACGGCCCGGTTGTCTTCGAAAGCCGGTGGGCGATGTCGTACCTCCGCGGCCCGCTGACGAGGCAGCAAATCAAGGCGCTGATGGACGGCGTCAAGAGCGACGCGGAGAGTGCGGGACATGGCGAGGAGGAGGTGAACGCGCGCGCCCGTCCTCCCGCTCCTCCACTCTCGAACTCCCCGCGTCCTGACGCGCAGGGCGCCCGCGCGGCAGGCGAGACGCCGGCCCTCGGGCAGCGGCCGGTGCTGCGGCCGAACGTGCGGCAGGCCTTCCTGCCCGTTCGCGGGGTGATGCCCGCGCGGGTGTCGTACACACCGCACCTTCTCGGGCTCGCGACGGTGCACTTCACCGACCGAAGGGCGGCCGTGGACACGCGCGAGCGGGTCGCGCTGCTTGCGCCGCTGCGCGACGGGCTGGTTGCGGTGGATTGGGACGGGGCCGCGGACGCCGGCGTGACACCGGATGATCTCGGGCAGGAGCCGGCGACCGGCGCGGTGTTTTCGCCGCTCCCGGGCGAGGCCGCGGAGGCGAAGAACTACGCCGGGTGGAGCGAGCGCCTCGCGGATTCGCTCTTCCGGACGCGCGAGCTCCGGCTGCTGCGCAGCCCCTCGCTGGGCGTCCTGTCGCGGCCGCACGAGAGCGAGCGGGACTTCCGCGTCCGGCTCGGGCAGGAGGCCCGCGAAGAGCGCGACGCGATGGCCGAGAAGCTGCGGGCGAAGTACGCGCCGAAGCTGCGGACGCTGACCGATCGCGTGCGGCGCGCGGAGCACGCGGTGGAGTCGCAGCGGGCGCAGGCGGCGCAGGCGAAGGTCTCGACAGCCCTGTCCGTCGGCGCGGCGATCCTCGGCGGGTTCCTCGGTCGCAAGGTTGTGAGTTCGGGGAACGTCGGGCGGCTGGCGACCGCCGCGAGGGGTGCGTCCCGCACGATGCAGGAATCGGGCGACGTAGCGCGGGCGACGGAGAATCTTGAAGCGGTCAAGAAGCAACTCGCCGACCTCGAGGCGCAGTTCAAGGCGGACGTGGACGCGCTCGCGGCCCGGGTGGACCCGGCGGCGGAGGTCTTCGAGATGGTCAGCGTGCGGCCGAAGAAGACCGACGTGCGGGTGGACGCGGTGGTGCTTGCTTGGAAACCGGCGACCGCCTGATATCCTGCGGCCTGTGACGAACGCACTCGAGGTGTCCAACCTGACCTTCGCGTACCCGGGGACGCCTTTCCGGCTGGAGGTCCCGGCGCTCTCGCTTGCGCCCGGCGAGCAGATGCTCCTGACCGCGCCCTCGGGCGCCGGGAAGAGCACGCTGCTGCAACTGATCTGCGGGCTGCTGGACCCTGCCGGCGGATCGGTGCGCATCGCGGGCGAGAGCATCCACGCGGCGCAAGGGGCCGCGAGGGACCGGCTTCGGGGCCGGCGCATCGGCGTCATCTTCCAGACGTTCCACCTGCTGACCGGCTTCACCGCGCGGGAGAACGTGATGCTGGCGATGCTGATGGCCGGGGTGCCGGCGGGGGAGCACGGGCCGCGCGCCGCGACGCTTCTCTCACGGCTCGGGATCGAGCGGCCGGACGCGCGCGTCGAGGAGCTGTCGGTGGGCCAGCAGCAGCGGGTCGGCGTCGCGCGGGCGCTCGCGTGCGAGCCGGCGCTCGTGCTCGCGGACGAGCCCACGGCGAGCCTCGATCCGGAGAACGCCGACGCGGCGTTCGCGCTGATCCAGGACGCGTGCAGGGAAAAAAACTCGGCGCTGCTATGCGTGAGCCACGACCCGCGGGCGGCGCCGCGGTTCTCGAGGCGGGTCACGCTGGCGGAGCTTTCGCGCGGGGGTGCGGCGTGAGCGACCTTGCGATCGTGCTGCGCAGCATGCGCATCCGGCTTTTCTCGACCATCGTCACCGTCGCGAGCGTGGCGGTGGCCGTCGCGCTCATGCTGGTGCTGCTCACGATGCGCAACAGCGGGCGAGCGGCCTTCGAGCGCGGGAGCGGGGACATGCACCTGGTCGTGTCGGCCGAGGCGAGCCCGCTTGTGGCGGTGCTGAACAACATCTTCTACGCGGACCCGCCGCGGCGGTCGATCCCGTGGAAACGATTCGAGACGCTCCAGGGCGAGGCGCCCTGGGCGTACGCGGTGCCGATCGTGACCGGCGACAGCTTCCTCGACTTCCCTGTCGTCGGGACGACGAGGGAGATGTTCGAGTCGTTCCGCCCGGCGCCGGGCGAGGCGTGGAGCCTCGCGGGAGGGAAGGTCTTCGAGAAGAACTTCGAGGTCGTGGTGGGCGCGGACGCCGCGGCGAAGACGGGGCTGCGGGTGGGCGACCGGATCGCGCTCGCGCACGGTTGGACGCGCGGGATCGCGGCGGGCGCGAAGCTGCCGCGCGAGGACGGGCACGGCGACCGCGGGCATGGCCATGATCACGGTCATGACCACGGGCACGACGATCACGACCACGGCCACGAAGGAAGCGCCGCGCACGTGCACGCGGACTTCCCGTTCACGGTCGTCGGCATCCTTGCTCGCAGCGCGACCCCCCACGACCGCGCGCTCTTCACGACGCTCGAGAGCACGTGGATCATGCACGCGCACGACCGGCGCGTGCGGGAGAGTGCCTCCGTCACGGCGACGACCGCGAACGACCTGACGGACGCGGACCGGAGCATCACCGGCGCGTACCTGCGGATGATGTCGCGCGACGACTCGGGGACGCCCGCGGGCCTGGCGCAGGTCTTCGACCGGCTGCGGCGCGACCCCTCGATCACGGTCGCGAACCCGTCGCAAGAGATCACCGGGCTCTTCAGGATCGTGGACGCGACCAACCGCCTCTTCGTCGCGATCGCGGCGGTGGTGATGGTCTCGAGCGCGGTGGGCATCATGCTTGCGCTGTACAACTCGATGGACCAGCGGCGGCGGCAGCTCGCGGTGCTGCGCGTGCTCGGCGCGAGTAAAGGACGGGTCTTCTCGCTTGTGCTCGCGGAGTGTGCGTTGATCGGTGTGCTCGGGGCCGCGGCGGGGCTCGCGTTAGCGCACATCGGCGCCTGGGCGGCGTCGGGCATCCTGCGCGACCGCCTCGGGCTCGTCATCGAGCCGCGGCCTGACATCCCGGTCTTTGTCATCGTGATCGGGGCCACGGTCGCGCTGGCGTGCGTCGCCGGCCTCGCGCCGGCGGTGTTGGCGTACCGGACGAGCGTGGCGAGGAACCTCCGGCCCGCGGCGTGAAACGGCCGTGTTTTCGGGGGACGGCGAGCCTGTCGCCCGTATAAAAGGCCTGCTTTCTCGGCCGCGGGCGCGATTTCGCTCTGGTGCGTTCTCCCGCTGTTCGATATCATGGAGGCCGCCGCGGGAGCGCGGCACCGGAGGCATGCATGAGAGTCGCTCCGCGCTTCGCACTGTGCGCTATCACCCTTGCTGCGCTCGCCGGGACGGCGGCGGCGCAGGACTCGGTGTCGATCAACGCGGGGGGTGGCAACGGGCTGCCGGGGGACGCCCTCTCGGCGTTCGGCACGGGCGTGAGCCAGCGGGCGAACTACGTCGTCGACCTGACGCCCTTCTCGGCGTCGTGGGGCACGCCGCTGGGCGTCGCACCGATCATCAAGTCGTACAAGGTCGCGGCGGCGCGCTTCAACGCGGTGAACGGGCCGTCGTGCATCAGCGCGACGACGGTGTCGAACCCGGCGGCGCAGGCGACGGCGTTCTCACGCTGGCAGGCGGCCGGCGGCGGCGTGAGCCCGACGGACAACAACCCGGCGCTGAACACGAACGTCACGCTCCCGGCGCAGCGGAGCGGCTTCGGCGTCGCGCTGCTGGACTTCGAGGAGCAGCCCAGCGGCGCGTCGCTGGCGCTCGTCAACGTGCTCACGGGCGCGCAGGTGATGTACGACCCCGCGGAGCCGACGCGGCTGTTCGTGACGCGCGTGAACGCGGCGCTGAACGCCGGCTCGGGGCAGCTCGACGGCTCGCAGTTCGGCCTGGGCGCCGTCGACGCGGCGGGGTCGGTCGTGTTCCGGGCGGACTCGTTCGGCTCCGGGGCGGCGGCCGCCGCGCTGCTCGTCGGCGACAACATCATGCGCATCCGGACGCCGGCGCGGACGGCCGGCCTGAACATCATCAACAACAACGGGGCGACCCAGCCCGCCTCGCTCGACTGGCCGCTTGTCCGGTCGACGATGACGACGAGCGTGCCGAGCGCCATCCCGACGGACCTGGCCGGGCGGAGCGTGGCGATCACGGCGGACTTTGTCGGTCAGCTCGGTGTCGAGACGAGCCCGGGCACGGTCACGTTCTCGGGCGCGCACCGGCCGAACTCGCTGGACCACCGGGGCGGGCCGTCGTTCGCGGCGCAGCCGCTGGTCGCGGGGAGCGTCGGCGCCGGCGGCGTGCTCTCGCGGAGCGCGGCGGGCGGCGGCAGGACCGATTCGATGAGCCTCTTCGCGCTCTCGTTCTCGGGCGCGGTCGTCGCGTCGCGCACGCTCACGATGCCGGCCTCGATCAGCGACGCGTGCGACGCGTTCAGCTGGCCGATCGCGGGCGGGGACTTCAGGCAGTACGACAGCCAGGCCGTCTTCCGGGGCGGGTCCGGCCCCGTCGCGGTCGGGCGCGACGCGCACGGGCGCGGGCTCGCGGCGGCGCTGGTGTATTCGGGCACGAGCCTCGCGACGAACAACCCGATCAACGCGCTCGCCGCGGCGAGGTTCGACATGAACCAGCCGGGCCAGCCCGCGTCGTGGACTGTGGTCGCGTGGGTCGACGCGTCGGGTTCCGACGGCAAGGACATCCTGGGCGACTACGGCGTTGACGGAGCGCCCGGCAGCGGCGACGCGGGCGAGGGCGACGGCGTGATCACCGGGCTGGACGCGCCGATCGGGCGCGTGGCGTCGTTCAACGAGCTGGGGACCGGGCTCGCTGGCCCGTCGCTCTCGGCGCCGGCGTTCGACAGCGCCGGGAACGCGTACTTCACGGCGTCCGTGGCGCTCAAGAAGCGGACGGGTTCGATCGTCGTCGATGAGTTTCAGACGGCGCTGCTGCGCGGCGTGTACGACCCCGCCACGTTCTGCTACCGGCTGGAGCTCGTGCTCGCGACGGGCCAGACGTTCCTCGGGCAGAACTCGGCGCGGAACTGGCGCGTGGCTTGGCTTGGCGTCGCGGACGCGGACTCGACGTCGTCCGCGGCCCTCTGGTCCGGGTCGGTTTCGAGCCGGGCGTGGAACGATGCGGATGTATCGGCGCTCCCGCCGAACGCGCCGCAGCACCTGGGCGGGCTCGTGGCGAGCGCCCGGATCGTGTACGACACGAACAACGACGGGGCATTCGAGGACCCGACGTTCCCCACGGGGAACGCGGGCAGCCTCGACGAGGCGTACAACGTCGTGCTTTACGTGGGCAATGTCACGCCGCCGGCGGGGTGCGACAGCATCGACTTCAACCAGGACGGGCTCTTCCCCGACAACCTCGACCTCGAGGACTTCCTGAGCGTCTTCGGCGGCGGCCCCTGCAGCAACGACCCGAACTGCGGCGACATCGACTTCAACAACGACGGCTTGTTCCCGGACAACGCGGACCTCGAAGCGTTCTTCAGCGTGTTCGGCGGGGGGCCGTGCTGAAGACAGAGGCGCTCGGCATCGGGCGTTCGGCGCCGGAATCGCCGGTTGCCGACGAGACGCCGGGCCTCCATCAGAAAGCCCCCGGGCTTTTGCCCGGGGTTTCCTTCGTCCGTGCCTCGTTCCCGACGCCTTGCGCCCGCCTACTCGAAGATGCTCTTCATCCCGAGCGCCTTGCGGGTGCCGAGGAGTTGGCCCATGTGCCAACCGTCGTGCCAGGCGCCCTGCGTGATGATGCGGAAGCGCGTGTCCGCGAATTGGCCGGCCTCGAGCGCGGGCTTGGCGGTGAGCAGCTCGGGCTGCATCGACTCCGCGGCCTTCGCGAAGTCGTTGAACGTACGGTCGAACTCGGCCTTCACCTGCTCGAAGGGCGGGTATGCCGCGGCGTCCGCCGTCGGCTTGCTGCCGCCGCCGAAGACGGGCTTCCACGCCTCGTTCACCGTCGGCGCCTTGCCGTCGAGGCAGCAGCGGAGCCAGTCGTAGGTGCGCGCGAGGTGGCCGAGCTGCCACGTGAGGTGGTTCGGCAGGCCGTCGAACTGGGCGAAGCGCTTCTCGGCGGGCCAGTCGGCGATGGTCTTCTCGAGAACGCCGTGCGTCCAGCGCAGATGGGCGACGGTGCGTGCGAGTTCTCCGGCGGTTGCGGGCGCTGTGATCGACATGGCGGGACCTCCTCGGGGTTGAATGAGTGAAGATGCCGGGAGGGGCGGGAGGTTGCGGAGAAGAGACGCGGAAACGAAAGGCGGAGTGGAAGAGGGGCGCGGCCGGTGGCCGCCGAGGGAGTTCCCTACGCTCCGGCGCTTGCGCGGGCACACGGAGGCCGGCGTGGGCGACAGGGAAAGCCGCGGAAGGAACGCGGCCCAACGAGAAGGGGCTGCGAAGATGTCGCAGAAGAACTTGATTGCGCTCGCGCCGGGCGACGGCATCGGTCCGGAGATCATGAACGCGACGCTGGACCTGTTCAAGGCCGCGGGCGTGATGGACCACGCGGACTTCGTGCCCGTGGACATGGGCAGGACGGTCTTCGACAAGGGTGACACGCGCGGGATGACCGACGCGGCGATCCGCACCGTCGAGGACTGCGGCGTGCTGTTCAAGGGGCCGATGGAGACGCCCAAGGGGGGCGGCGGCAAGTCGATCAACGTCACGCTGCGCAAGCTCTTCAACGCGTACGCGAACCTGCGGCACTTCAAGACGCTGCCGGGGGTGCCGACCGTCTATTCCAAGGCCGGCATCACGATGGACTTCTACATCGTCCGCGAGAACATCGAGGACACGTACGGAGGCGTCGAGCACCGGCTGTCCAACGACATGATCCAGTGCAAGCGGCTGATCAGCGCGCCCGGCAGCGACATGGTGCACCGCTTCGCGTTCCACGCGGCGCGGACCATGGGCATCCCGCGCGTGCACTGCGGGCACAAGGCCAACATCATGAAGATGACGGACGGGCTCTTCCTCGAGCGCTTCCGCGCGTGCGCGAAGGACTTCCCGGAGGTCGAGACGGGCGACGTGATCATCGACGCGTTGTGCATGAACCTGGTCGTCAAACCCCAGCAGTACCGGATGATCGTGCTCCCGAACCTGCAGGGGGACATCGTGAGCGACCTCGCCGCGGGGCTCGTGGGCGGGCTGGGCTTCGCCCCGAGCGCGAACATCGGGCGGCACATCAACATCTTCGAGGCCGTCCACGGCACGGCGCCGGACATCGCGGGCAAGGGGATCGCGAACCCCACGAGCCTGATCCTGTCGGGCCTGATGATGCTGCGTCACGTCGGGCTGCTGAAACACGCGGCGGTGATCGAGAACGCGCTCCTCAACGCGCTCGAGAGCGGCGTGCACACCGGCGACTTCGGGGATTCGACGGCGCCCAACTACAAGCCGGCGGTGAACACGGCCGGGTTCACACGGGCGCTCATCGACCGCTTGGGCGAGAAGCCGCGGACGGTGGCGGCCGTGCCGGTGCCGGAGACGGACCGCTGGACGCTGCAGAAGCCGATCCGGCCGCAGCACCAGCAGGTGGTCCGGACGTTCGCGAACGTCGTGACGCACGTGGTCGGGTGCGACATCTACCTCGACACCCCGCTGTCGCCGGTGGCGGTGGCAGACGAGATGTCGCGTGCGGCGGCGGACACGCCGTTCCAACTCACGCTCATCAGCAACCGCGGCACGCAGGTATGGCCGACCGGGAGCGTCTACACCGAGTGCGTGGACTACTACCGGGTTCGGTTCGAGCTCAAGAAGGACGTGGCGCCGGGGGCGATCGGCCAGAGCCGCGCCGTGGCGCTCATGGACAAAGTCGCGGAGAAGTTCACCGTCTGCTCGTTCGAGCTGCTGCGCACGTTCGACGGCGTGAAGGGCTACAGCATGGCGCAGGGGCAGTGAAGAAGGGGAAGAGCGAACAAGCGAGCGAGGGCAGAAACAGAAGACCTTCACCGGCGGCGAACACGCCGCCACCTCTCCCCACTCGCGCAGGGCGGGGGAGGACCGTCACCGTCGCTCAATGTTCACTCTCTTCTTGACAGCGACGTCAACCGCCGGACGCGGTTGAGAGCTTGGCTTGGAGCTTTTCCCGCGCCTCGCGGAGCTGATCCGCGACTTCGTCGCTGCGGCACGCCGCGAGGGCTTTGTCGATGACCTCGATGCCCCGAGGGTCGCCCAATTCCGCGAGGGCGGTCGTCGCGGCGCGGCGAACACGGCCTTGGCGCGAGGAGACCTGCGCGGCGAGGGCTTTGAACGCGGCGTCGCGGTCCTGCTCCGCGAGTTGAGAGACGGCGTCGATCGCGGTCGTGCGGGTGCGGGAGTCGAAGCCGTCCGCGGCGAACCCAGCGACGGTACGCAGCGCGCCGTCGGGCTTGAGGGTCGCGAGGCAGTCGATCGCCGTCTGGCGGGCGGCGTCGCCCTGCGACGTGACGAAGAGAGACTCCTCGACGAGCGGCAACACTTCACGGGCGCCGATCGAGGCGAGGCCCTTCATGGAGGCGTTGCGCACCTTCAGGCTCTCGTCGCGCGTGGCGCGGGCCATCAGGCTCTCGATCACGAAGGCGCGGAACGACGCGTCCTCCTTGTGCTCGTCGCGCTTTGCGGCGTCCGCCATGGCCGTGCTGACCGCCTCGCGCACCTCCCACCGGTCGCCGTTGCCCGTCGCGAGCGACCGCAGGTCGTTCTTCGCACCGCGCTTCGCGAGGGCGCGGATGCTCTCGACGCGAAGGAGCGTTGGCTCGCCGCCGCTCGCCGCGATGCGCCGGAGCGCCTCGTGCGCGACCGACCCGCCCTGCTCGCCGAGGGAGCCGAGAGCGCGGGCGGCGAGGACGCGCGCGGCAAGCGTCGGGCCGTCGGTCAGCTGCGCGATCCATTGCTCCGGGCTCTGCGTCACGTTGAACGCGCCGAGGGCGTCGAGGCGGTAGTTCACGGCGACGAAGCGCGGCGGCCCCTCGAGCTCCACCTCGAAGGCGTCGGAACGCGCGGCGATCGGGGGCTCGATCACCACGTCCGGCCCGCCCTGGTTCTTGATGAAGACCACGAGCGGGAACTCGAAGGCCGGGTTGTCGGCGTCGATCTGCTGCTTCTGGGCGACGTCGAAGCGGAGCCTGCGGCGTGACGGGTCGTAGCGGAAGGAGACGTCGACGTTCGGCACGCCGGGGCGGTACGCCCATTGGCGGAAGAACTGCTCGAGGGAGAGCCCGCTCGCCTCTTCCATCGCGCGGCGGAACTGGTCCGTCTCGACCGTCTTGTACTTGTACCGATCGACGTACGACGCGACGCCCCGGAAGAAGGCCTCGTCCCCCATCGCCCGCCGGAGCATGTGGAGGATCGACGCGCCCTTCGGGTAGGGGTTGGAGCCGCGGCGGAACGTCTCCCACGGGTGGCGGTAGACGCGGCTCACCATCGGCTGCGTGCCGGGCAGCGTGCCCTTGTCGTTCTCGAACACGCTGTCGAAACGCGAGAGCATCGACCGGGTGTACCCCTCCTCGCCGTCGCGCTGCTCGTGCCAGAGGGTGTCCATGTAGGTCGCCCACCCTTCGTTGAGCCAGATGTGCTCCCACGAGTTGCACGTGATCAAGTCGCCGAACCACTGGTGGCCCAGCTCGTGCGCGATCAGCCCGTCGAGGTCGTGATCAAGGTCTGCGCTCTCGGAGAAGATCGCGTTGTCGTGCATGCTGGTGGCGCTGGTGTTCTCCATGCCGCCCGCCTCGAAGTTTCGCACGACGAGCTGGGCGTAGCGGTCCCACGGGTAGGGCTCGTCCGTCACCTCCTCGAAGCGGGCGACCATCGCGCCCGTGTTGCCGTACGTCCGGCGGACATCGTCGCCACGCCCGGGGGGGACGTAGACCGGGAGCGGCAACGCGCCGTCCCGACCCTCGTTGAGATCAACGACGTCGAACTTGCCGACGACGAGCGAGACGAGGTAATTGGCGTGCGGCTTGTCCTGGAGCCAGTGCCACGTCTCCGTCGCGCGAAGGATCGTCGCGTCGTTCGACCCCGGCGCGTTGCGCAGGGACTTCTCGCGCGACACCAGCCGCCCGTTGCTGGAGACGGTGAAGCCGGCGGGGACGGTCGCGATGACCTCGGTCGTCAGCCGCTCGTTGGGGAAGTCGTGGCATGGGAACCAGTAGCTGTTCGTCTCCGGCTGCCCCTGCGTGTGGATCTGGGCCGTGGCGCCCGGCCACGCGGAGGACTCAGGGTTCCAGATGATGCCGCGGGGCGGGTCGAAGATCTCGTACTGCGTCACGACGTCCACGCGCCGGCCGGGCGCGATCGGCGGGTCGAAGCGGAGGCGGAGTTTGTTCTGGTCGTGCTCGTGCGAAACGCCGAAGCCGTCCGCACGCACCGAGCGGATCTCGAGCGACTTCGCGTCCAGCGCGAACTCGGTCACGGGCTGGTCGCCGATCGGCGTCACCGTGAGCGTCTGCCTGGCGCTCGCGCGGGCCCGGTTCATATCGGGGATCACGATCTCGAGCCGCATGTGGAGGTGGTCCACCACGCGGTCCTTCGGGAAGTGCTCGCGGATCGGCGTCATCGTCCGCGGCGCGTCTTCCCACGCGCAACAGACATCATCCATCGCCGGCACGCGGCCGGCGGCCAGCGTCAGGGCGGGAACGGTGACGAACAGCAGAGCCTTGCTCTTGGGCATGATGGTGCTCACGACAGAATCAGTCGGCGCGGCGGGCGTCGCCCCGCCACTTTGCCGGGTGGATCATTGCCCGGCCGCGGCGGGTTGGATCTGGTTCTCCGGCTCGGCGGCGGGCGTGGCCTCCGGCTCGGCCGGCTTGTCTTCTTCTTCGAGGGTTGTGTCCTCGCCGATCTCGGTCTGGAGATCAACAATTCGCGGTCGGATCGAGGCGGCGAGCGTCAACTCCGGATCGAACTCCAGCCGCACCGCGTCCGAGGGGTACGGGACCTCCGCCTTCGTCGTCTCCTCTTCGACGCGGACCATCTCCCACTCAACGCCGCCATCGGCCCGCGTGAACCGCACGGGGACTTCAAGCCGCCACGGCGGGTTGTGGCCGTCGATCGGCTGGGTCTGCTCCACGCTGAGCCGGAGCGTCGTGTCCTCCGCCTCGGTCGAGACGCGAAGGCGCGGGATGCCCGGGCGGCGCGTCCACTGGGCGAAGAACGCCTCGAGGCTGCGCCCGTGGTGTTTCTCCATCACGCGGCGGAGGTCCTCCGTCTCCGCGGCCTTCCCCGCGAACTGATCGAGGTAATCGCGGACCGCGGCGAAGAAGGGCCCATCGCCGAGTTTCTTCCGCAGCATGTGCAGGACGAGCGCACCTTTGGGATAAGGATTGTCGGTCTTGCCAAAGACCTCGTCCGGGTTCGTATACCGCGCGCTCACCATCGCCGGGTGCTGCGGGGACGCCGCCTTGTTCCGCAGGATCTGGCCGCGGAGCGTGTCTCGGACGAACGTGTCGTACGCCGCGCGGCCCTCGGGCGTCTCCCGCCCCCCCGCTTCTTCCTCGCGCCAGAGTCCTTCGCAGAAGACGGCGAACCCCTCGTTGAGCCAGAGATGATCCCAGTGCCGAGAGGTCACGAGATCGCCGAACCACTGGTGCGCCAGCTCGTGGGCGATGAGGTCGCGGTTCGCCGCGGCGTCGCGGTACGCCGCCGGCTCGTACAGGATCGTGCAGGAAGTGTTCTCCATGCCGCCCCACTTGAAGCCGCGAACGCACGCCTGCGCGTACTTGTCCCAGGGGAAAGGTTCGTCGAGCACGTCCTCGAAAAAGCGGAGCATCGCCGGCGTCTGACCGAAGGATTCGCGCGCGGGCTCCTCGCGTCCGAGGGGGACATAGACGGGCATCGGGAGACCGGGGCGAGCGGAGTTGGAGCCGCCGACATCGACGACGCCGAACTTGCCGATGACGAGGGTGATCAGGTAGACAGGGTGCTCGCGCGACTGCACCCAACGCCACTCGGTGCGGGGCTGGCCGCGTTCGCCGGGCGGCGCGGGGGCGCGCGACGCGAGCAGGCCGTTCGAGACGACCTCGTATCCATCATCGACGATGACGGTCACGTCGCTCGCCATGCGCTCGAAGGGCGCGTCCTGGCACGGGAACCAGGTATGGCTCCACTCCGCCTCGCCCTGCACATGGAGCACGGGGAACTTGTCCGTCTCGTTCTCCGGCTGGTCCTTGGGGGGCGAGAAGGTGAGACCGACGCCTTTGCGGTCGATGATCTCGAGGTCGTAGTCGATAACCGCGCGCACCGACGCGCCGGGCGCGAGCGCGCCGGTCTCGAGCACCAACTTGCCGTTGTGCTGCGCGGACGCGACGGGAGCGCCGTCGACGACCGCGCGGCGGACCTGCGGACCGTCGCAATCGAGCGTGACGTTCGCGGCGCCGACGCCGCCGACAACGCCCGTCAGCCTCGCCGAGCCCCGCGCGAAGGGGCGCGTCACGTCCGGAAAGTCGAGCGTGATCGAGACGCTCTTCCAATCGATGGGGTGTGATTTGCGCCAGACGACCGCTTCGCGGCCCGACTTGGGATCGATGCGAGGGTCGCCCGGCGTGGTTTCCGGCGGCGGAGGCGCCCCCAGAGCGAGCGAGACGAACGCGGGGAATGCCGCAAGCGCCAGTCTTTTCACGTGCGCAGCGTACGCCTACACGCGCGGACGCCGGGGCTTCACGGCGGTTTCGGGAGAGGTTTGATATGATGTCCGATGCCACTCTCGACAGGACTCCCGTCGCACGACCGCGTTGACGCCGCCCGCATCGATCCGACCGCCGGCGCGGGCAAGCCCAACGGCGCGCCGCCCGCCGCACCGGAGCTCTTCCGGGGCCACCGGCCCGCGGACCTGGCGGAGCTGTCGGAAGGGGCGACCGAGTCGGAGTTCTACAGCCCGGCGCCCGACGGGTATCAACGAGGCCGGCACAAGTACGTCATCGTGCTGGGCACGGTGATGAGCGGGCTGGGGAAGGGCATCTTCTCGAGCAGCCTCGCGAAGATGCTGAAGGACAAGGGCCTGGTGGTCGCGCCCATCAAGATGGAAGGGTACCTGAACATGGATTCGGGGACCCTGAACCCGTTCCGGCACGGCGAGGTCTTCGTGCTGGACGACGGCACCGAGTGCGATATGGACCTGGGCACGTACGAGCGGCTTCTGGACCAGAACCTTTCGCGCACGAACTTCACGACCAGCGGCCAGATCTTCGGCGAGATCCTGCGGCGCGAGCGGCAGGGCGAGTACCTCGGGCGCGACGTGCAGATGATCCCGCACGTCACCGGCGAGGTGAAGCGCAAGCTGCGGCGGCTGGCGATGGAGGGGGACGGGCAGCGTCCGGCGGACGTCGTCTTCGTCGAGGTCGGCGGCACCGTCGGCGATTACGAGAACGGGTTCTACATCGAGGCGATGCGCGAGCTGGCCTTCGAGGAGGGGCCGGGCAACGTCTGCTTCGTCGCGCTCACCTACGTGATCGAGCCGCCCGCGCTGGGCGAGCAGAAGAGCAAGGCGGCGCAGCTCGGCATCCAGCGCGTGATGGAGGCGGGAATCCAGCCGCACATCATCGCCTGCCGCGCCACCAACGCCGTCAACGACCGCGTCCGCGAGAAGATCGCGATGTTCAGCAACGTGCCGCTGCGGCGCGTCTTCTCGCTCCACGACCGCGCCAGCATCTACACGATCCCCGAGGAGATGCGCATGGAGGGCCTCGACCGCGAGGTCCTGTCGCACCTGGGGCTGCACGAGCGGACGGACATCGCCGCCGAGGACCGCGCCCGCGAGCGCTGGACGGGCTTCGTGCGCCGCCTGACGGCGGAGAAGCCGCGCGAGGTCACGATCGGCATCGCCGGCAAGTACGCCGACCTGCGCGACGCCTACGCGAGCATCGACAAGGCGCTGGAGCACTCCTCGGCGCACCTCGGGACGCGTATCGAGTTCGAGTGGATCGACACGACGAGCCTCTCCGACGCGACCGTCGCGGCGGTCCTCGGGCCGCTGGACGCGGTGATCGTGCCCGGCGGCTTCGGCTCCCGCGGCGTCGAGGGAAAGATCTCGTGCGTGCGGTACTGCCGCGAGCAGCGCGTGCCGTACCTGGGCATCTGCCTCGGGTTTCAGGTCGCGGTCATCGAGTTCGCGCGCAACGTGCTGGGCTTTGCGGACGCGAACAGCACCGAGTTCAACGCACGGACGAGCGCGCCGGTGATCAGCGAGCTGCCCGAGCAGAAGCGCATCGAGGGGCTGGGCGGCACGATGCGTCTGGGGGCGCAGGACATCCTCGTCTCGCCCAACACCCTCGCGAGCTTCCTCTACGGCGGGCGGGCGTCGATCCGCGAGCGCTTCCGCCACCGCTACGAGGTGGAGCCCGACTTCGTCGCGCGACTGGAAGCGGCGGGCATGGTCTTCTCCGGCAGGCACCCGACGCGCCCCATCATGCAGATGATGGAGCTGCCGCGCCGCATCGCGCCGTCGTCGGGCACGGGCGTGCAGGCGCTGGCGGGCTCGACCGCGGCGGGCCTGCAGAAGGCCGGCGTCACGCACCCTTTCTTCATCGGCGGGCAGTTCCACCCCGAGCTCACGAGCCGGCCGCTGCGCCCGCAGCCGATGTTCTTGGGCCTCGTGGCCGCGGCGATCCAGCGGCGGTACGGGAACTCATTCGACCCGCAGGACCCGTGGGCGGCGGACCTTCGGCGGTGGATGGCCACCGACGCGGTCGGCGCGTCGCACAGGACCGGACAAGCGGTGTGATCAGCGTTCGGGGACCGGGCGCGGTGGTCGGTCGGCGAGTGTGAAGAAGGCCGGGAAACCGGGCGCCGCCACTCGCTGATCACCGTTGACCGATCACTTCTTCGAGAAGCGTGCCCGGCGGGAGTCGAACCTGCAACCTTCGGCTTCGGAGGCCGACGCTCTATCCAATTGAGCTACGGGCACACGACGGCGTGATGCTATGCCGCCTTGCCTTCCCGGGGCTCGCGGCCCACCATCCCCGCCCATGCACGCCGACCCAACGCAACGCGCCGCGCCGCTGTGGAGCGTTCTGATCTTCACCTTCCTCAACAGCGTCGGCACAGGCGTCGCCACCTCCGGAATCTTCTTCATCGCGCAGGACGGCTACGGCTTCACGCAGGCGCAGAACTTCGCGCTGGGCGTCCTGCAGGGCCTCACGTACGTCCCGGCGGCGTTGCTCGCGGGCCCGCTGCTGCGACGGTTGCGGAGCAGCGCGGCGTGGCTGAGCGAACGCGGCGTGCTCGTCTGCCTGATGGTCGGGATGGGGCTCCTCGCCGCGGCGCCGGCGCTCGTGCGGCGGCTCGCGGAGCCGGGGGCGGCGCCCGCGCAGTGGCCCATCTGGGCGCTGGTCGCGCTCTATACGCCGCTCACCGGGCTGCTCTGGCCGATCGTCGAGAGCTTTCTCTCCGGCGGGAAGAGCGGCGCCGCGCTGCGGCGCGACATCGGCGTCTGGAACGTCGTCTGGTCGAGCGCGCTCGTCTTCGCGTATTGGGGGATCTCGCCGCTCATCAAGGACACGCCGGAGGTCGCGCTCCTCGGCCTCGGCGTCGTGCAATTCATCGCGTGCGCCTGCCTCGTCTGGTTCCCGGCGCACGCGCCGGAGCACGGACACGTCGAGCGTGAGCCGCACCCGCCGGTCTACAAGGACCTCCTCCGCGCGTTCCGCGTCCTGCTGCCGCTGAGCTACCTCGCGCTCTCGGCGCTCTCCCCCTATCTCGCGTCGCTGATGGGCCGCCTGGGCGTCGACCCGTCGTGGCGGACGTTCACGGTGAGCGCGTGGCTCGCGCCGCGCGTGATCGCGTTCGTCGTCCTGGGGCGCTGGGGCGCGTGGCACGGACGGTGGTGGACGGCGCTCTTCGGCGCGGCGGGGCTCGTGCTCGGGTTCGGGCTCTGCGTCGGGGCGGGCGTGAGCGCGGGCTCGCCGGCGGCGCTGCCGCTGATGGTTCTCGGCCTCGTGGTTTTCGGGCTGGCGATGGGCACGATCTATTGCGGCGCGATCTACTACGCGATGGAGGTCGGCGACGCCGCCCTCGACGCGGGAGGAGTGCACGAGGCGCTGATCGGCGCGGGCTACATGATCGGCCCGTCGTGCGGACTTTTGGCGATTGCTGGCGTGAAGTCGGGCCTCGTGCCGACGAAAGGCTTCGACGCGGTGCTGCTCGCGGTTGTCGGCGCCTTCGTCGTTCTCGGGTCGGCGTCGGTTCTCGCCCGGGGACGAAAAGGCGACGCAATCCTCACGGCCGCATCGGAACATGATGGCCACATGAAGCGAACCGGAGGCTAGCATCAGTCCTATATCATGCGAGCGCGTCGCGGATGCTCGCGGGACTGATGGACCG
Source organism: Phycisphaerales bacterium (assembly GCA_035628115.1). Classification (GTDB taxonomy): domain Bacteria; phylum Planctomycetota; class Phycisphaerae; order Phycisphaerales; family UBA1924; genus BJHL01. The sequence goes on from DASPKL010000017.1 coordinate 30,080, forward strand.
ACGGCGCGAGGTCGATTGTTCCTCGGGGCGTCGCCCGCCGTCTGTTCGAGAGCAACCCGATCGGGGAGAGCACCGTCCATGCATCAGCCAGCCCGCCGCCGTGCCGTGCCCGCGCTTCTTTGGGCGTTCCTTAGCACGGCTCTGGCCGCGAACGCGGCGCGCGCGTTCGATGACGACCGCCAAGTCGCGATGAAGGCCGCGGCGGTCGACGCGCGGATGATGACGGTGAACGCGTGGAGCACCGGCCTTTGGTCGGCGGCGCACAGCGGCGACGCGGCGGAGTTCGCCGATCTCCTGGACGCCATCGCGGACGGGCGCGTCTCGGGCGCTGAAGACAAGATCGTCGAGGCGGCCGCGAGCCACCGGGCGAACCTCGAGAAGCGGGAGATCGAGCGTGCGGCCCAGATCAACGAGTCCCGCGCCGAGCTCGACAAGCTGCTCGCGCAGGAGCAGACGCCGGCGACGATCATCAAGGCGCTGCGCGAGGCGCTCGAGCTGCAGCTCCTGACGCCCGACCACGACTCCGTGCTGGCGATGCCGCAGGTGCGCACGCTCGTGTCGAACGCGGAGGCCTTCGCCCGCCGGGCCGAGACGGACGGGGACATCCTGAACGCGACGGAGGCGTTCGTGCTCCTCGACGCGTTGGAGGACATCTCCGGCAAGTTTCGGCCCGACGTCCGTCGCTGCGCCCAGCGCCAGCAGATGCTGCGGCTGTACGTGCCGAACAAGCTCTGGGCGATGAGCAACGAGCGCCGCAAGGACGCCGGCGAGAAGGAGCTTCCGCCGTACAACGACCTGGGCGACGACTTCCGCTCTCGCCTGCAGGGCGTGACGCGCGACATGGTCGAGCGCGCCGTGCAGTACACGAGCCAGCACGTCGAGCAGGTGCCGATGAACCAGCTCGTGGGCGCGGGCCTCGACGCACTGCGCACGATGGCGACGACGGCCCCGCTCGCGGAGGCGTTCCCCGGCCTCGCGGACGACCAGGCACGCACGAGGCTGCTCGCGCAGATCGACAAGGAACGCCAGGCCGTCGCGGCGGCGCAGCGGCCGCTCGACGCCTTCCAGGTCTCGACCGTCCTCGACCGCGTCCTCGACGCGAACGACACCTCGACCAAGATCCTCTCCAAGGCGCTGCTGCACGAGTTCGGCAACGGCGTGATGGGCCGTCTGGACGAGTACTCGGCGATCATCTGGCCCGACGAGGTCGCCCGCTTCCGCAAGAGCACGGAGGGCCGGTTCGTCGGCATCGGCGTGTCGATCGAACTGGACGACTTCCAGAACGTGCGTGTCGTGACGCCGATCGAGGGCACGCCCGCGCAGCGCGAGGGCATCCACCCCAACGACCTCATTACGCAGGTGGACGGAAAATCGATCTTCGGCCTCTCGCTCGACCAGGTCGTCGACCTGATCACGGGCAAGGAGGGGACGAAGGTGCAGCTCACGATCGAGCGGCCGGTCGCCGACGCGGGCCCGGACGCGCCGAAGGCGCAGACGCTGGTGCTGTCGGTCCCGCGCGCGGAGATCGAGGTGCCGACGGTGAAGGGCTGGAAACGCGACGGGGCGCGCGAAGACGCGTGGGACTGGTTCGTGGACGGCGACCACGGCATCGGGTACGTGCGCGTCACGCAGTTCTCCGACAAGACGACGTGGGAGCTCGACCGCGCGATCTCGCAGATGAAGAAGAAGGGCCTCAACGCCCTGATCGTCGACCTGCGCTTCAACCCCGGGGGGCTCCTCGACCAGGCCGTCTCGGTCGCGCAGCGCTTCCTCCCGTTCGACAACGAGGTTGTCGTGGCGCAGCGCCGCACCGGCCGCGAGCAGGAGCCGGAGGGGTACACGAGCGCGGAGCGGGCCACGGTCGCCGGCATCCCCGTCGTCGTCCTCGTCAACGAGGGGTCGGCGTCCGCGAGCGAGATCGTCAGCGGGGCCATCAGCGTCTTTACCCGCACCAAGGACCTCGACGCCGTCGTCCTGGGCGCCCGGAGCTTCGGCAAGGGGAGTGTCCAGAACGTGTGGCAGCTCTCGCCGGTCTCGCTCATGAAGCTCACCACGGCGTACTACACGCTGCCGGACGACTCGGTCATCCACCGCCGCCCGGGGAGCAAGACATGGGGTATCCAGCCCAACTTCGCCGTCGAGATGCTCCCCAAGCAGACGAGCGAGGCCATCACGATCCGCCGCAACGCCGATGTGCTGCCCCTCGACGAGCGGGGCCAGGTCGCCGGTGGCGGCCAGGACGCCGCGAAGCTCGACGACCTGCTCGCCAAGGGCATCGACCTGCAGCTCGACGCGGCGTGCGTGCTCCTCAAGGCGCGTGTGGCCGGAGAGCACGCGACGAAAGTGGCGGGCAAGGAGCCCGCGGCCGCCAGGAACACGCCCTGAGCCCTGCCCCCGGCGTCAAAGACCGTCCGAGCGAGCGCCCCGCCGCGGGGCGTTTTCCTTGCGCCCGGGCGTTCGATCTCCTAAACTCCGGCGTCCGTAGATAGAGAAGCACATGACCAAAGCGCCCTCGCAGAACGAGACCCAGCCGCAGCAGCTCACGCACCCGGAGAATCTGCCCACGAACCCCGCCTGGAAGCGGGGCAAGGGGCGGCGCCCCAGCGACGGCCTGCCCCCCGAGGCGCTGGTCGCGTGGCTGCGTTCCATGTATCTGATTCGCGAATTCGAGAACCGCACCGCGCAGGCGTACCAGCAGGCGAAGATCGGCGGCTTCTGCCACCTTTACACCGGGCAGGAGGCGACCGCCGTCGGCACCATCGGCTCGCTCGAGCACGACGACCCGGTCATCACCGCCTACCGCGACCACGGCCACGCGCTCGCACGCGGCATGGACCCGGGCGCGTGCATGGCGGAGATGTACGGCAAAATCAGCGGCTGCGCCAAGGGCAAGGGCGGCAGCATGCACATGTTCGACAGGCCGAACTGGCTCTTCGGGGGCCACGGCATCGTGGGCGCGCAGACGCCGCTGGGCACGGGTCTGGCGTTCGCGGCACGCTACGAGTGGGAAGTGCTGCGCCGCTCGCTCGGCGGCGGGCAGGCGAAGAAGAAGGTGTGCCTGACGTACCTGGGCGACGGCGCGCTCAATCAGGGGGCGCTCCACGAGGCGATGAACCTCGCGGGGCTCTGGGACATCCCCGTGATCTACGTGGTCGAGAACAACGGCTACTCGATGGGCACCGCGATCGGTCGCGGCACCACGATGGCGCACGACCTCACGAAGAAGGCGGACGCGTACGGCATCCTCGGCGCGATCATCGACGGCTTCGACGTGATCGACTTGTACGACCACTTCAAGCCGATCGTGGACTGGTGCCGCGAGAACCAGAAGCCGGCGTTCGTCGATCTCAAGACCTACCGCTACCTCGGGCACTCGATGAGCGACCCGCAGAAGTACCGAACCAAGGACGAGGTCGAGCAATACAAGGGGCGCGACTCGATCGACCGCCTCGCCCACGTGCTGATGAACGAGCGCAAGATCCTCACCGAGGAGCAATTCCTCTCGCTGCAGGCGGAGGTAAAGGACGCGGTGAAGAAGGCGATCGACTTCGCCGAGGCCAGCCCGGTGCCGGACGGCGCGGAGCTGTACACGGACGTCTTCCTGAACCCGATGCCGAACCTGAGCCCCACCGCGACCTACGCGCACGGCGCACCCAATCCGCTCCTGCGCCCCCGGCAGTAGGGACATGCGGTAGACCCCCGGGTTTTCGCGCCGACACCGCGGCAACGCACGGGTAAAGTGCGTCGTTGTTCCATGGAAGAGAGGGGACCGTCTGTGTCATCGGCACGGAGCAGCGCGGCCGGGCTCGATCTCGAGAGCGCGGCGGTGAGCCTGGATCAGATCTTCGCGACCGCGGAGGACCCGATGTTCGTGCGCGACGGCGCGGCGCGTGTCCTCCGTGCGAACGACTGCTACACGCTTGCCTTCCTCGGCGCGCCGGCGAGCGATGTCGTGGGGAGGACGCTGTACGAGTTCCGGCCCCGCGAGTCGGTGGACGAACTGAACGCGATGCACGGCGAGACGCTGAGCAACGGCGCCAGCATCACCACGGCGATGCTGCACGGCCGGTACGTGCGCGTCGAGGCCTGGGCCGTGCGGATCGAAGGGACGGACGGCGCGCTGCTCGGGCGCGTGCGCCTGCCCGACCCGGTCGCGGAGGCGCGGCGGCGGCTGATGCCCGCGGGGAACTCCGCGAGCGCCGTGCGGCTGGAGCGCAAGGTCGCGGACTTGGGAGTCCTGGCGAGCCTCACGATGCGCGAGCTGCACCTCATGCGCCTGCTGGCGGCGGGTTCTCCGCCGGAGGACGTGTGCGTGCATCTGGGGCTGACGACGTCGCAGCTAGATCGGAAGATGGACCGCGTGGGCGCGAAGCTCGGGGTTCACGATCCGCAGACGCTGCGCGTCCACGCCTACGAGCGCGGTCTGCACTTGTTCAGCGACCGGTACTGGAACGAAACGGTGCTGCCGCGGACCGCCGGCGGCTGATAGTCGCGCCGTGCGAGGGGGTCTCAGGGCAGGTACTGGCCGGCCGAGAAACGGGACGCGGCTTCCTGATTCGCATCGACGCTCGTCCACCGGCTGCCGGACGGGTGGAACCACTCGGCAAACGTCCAAATATCCTGGGCCGACTTGTGACGCACGCTCCCGTCAAAGAACGAGAGGTTGGCGCCGTTGCCGTGGCGGAGGGAAAGCTTGACGTGAGCGGTTGCGCCGGGCGGGGAGGGATTCGACGACGCGAGGTCACGCCGACGCCCGTAGGCGGTCGACTTGCGGTAGGTAGGGTCTTCCGTAAAGGAGCCGTGGAACGCCGGGTCCGAGTCGATATCGAAGTCCAGGTATGGCGGCTGGCCGGACGGATAGGCGAGGAACCGCGTTCCGTCGAGGAACATCGCCTTTTCGGAGAGCTGGGTCCCCACCTTGTCCATCCGCGGCTGATAGCCGACCGGCGAGAACGCCGGGTCAGCGAACGCGCTGGCGTTGTCGCGAACAAAGCCCCGGTACTGACGGACCTGCGACGAGTTGGGCTCCTGATTGCTCACAAACGCCCACCGGACCGGCATGAGATAGCTGACCTGACGGTATGTGTACTGCGTCTGATTGTTCTCGAAGTCGGGCTGGTCGGAAACGCCCGACGGAACAAAGAGCCGTGAATTGTTGGTGCCCTTCGTGCCGGCGCAGCCCCACGTGTTGAAGATCTGAAGCGTTCTCATCGCTCTGTTCGGGCTTAGATTGCCGAAGTCCCTCAGGATCGGGCTGATCCAATCCTGTGACGCGGTCGGAGCGTCGCCGCGCGTGTCACCTTCGATCGCGGTGCCGCCGGTGCGGTCCGCCTCCGCGCCGCTCGTGTAGTGGCACGCGAAGTACTCTTTGTTGTCCATGGCGTACGACTGCGCGAGCCGTGTCAGGTTGGCGGAGTTCGACCCGCAGACCACCGTGCGGGCGACGTCGCGGGCCTTGCCCAGCGCCGGCAGGAGCAGGCCGATGAGCAGGGCGATGATCGCGATGACGACGAGCAGCTCGATCAGCGTAAAGGCGCGTTTCATGGGATCTCCCGTGCTCATCGACTGCTTCACTTGAACACGTTCCTGCGTGACGGCGACTTGCCGGCTTTCACCAACCCGGACTCGGGGTCCTCGAGACCGCCCAGACTGCCGAGGTTCTTGAGGTACGACACGTACCGCCCCTCCACCATCCAGCGCCCCGTCTCGGGGTCCTGCACGGCGGGCATGAGCGTCTTCGACTTGGTTTCCGGGTGCTCGGCGGGGAAGCTCACCGGGCGGTTTTTCGGGTACCTGGACTCGATGAGCTCGCCGGTCGAGACGTCCACCATGATCACCGAGTCCGCGAGCGACACATCGTTGCTGGCGGTGCATTGATAGACGACCGAGCCGATGAGCACGAGGAGGCCCACCACCACCACCGCGACTTGCCAGGGTCGAGCCTCGCCCATCCGGGTCCTTCCTGAGTCACCACCGCCGGAGCAACCCGGCCCCCCAGCGTATCAGACCTCGGGCTGGTTGTCATGCGCACGGGCTGGCGGTCGCCGGCCGCCCGGCGGTCTTCACAGAACGTTGACGGTCCGGTTCGGATCGGACGGCACTCGGTCCAGGGGACCCGGGCCGCACGGAGGGCGGTCAACCCCGCGGGCGTAACACGGAGCCGACACGGGCTTTGCAGCGGAGGAACGCGGCGGTGCTCGGGTAGACCTCGGCGGTCGTCCAGAGCGTGACGAAGCGCTCTCGCGCGACGGCGTCGAGGGTGGCGTCGCCGATCGCGCGCAAGTACCAGGTTGCCCACATTTCTGCGCTGTCGCCGAGCGGGCGCGACGCGAGCAGCCACGCGCGGGCCCGGGTCGCGATCGCCCGCAGTTCGTCGGCGGTGCGCCGGCGCACGTGCGGTTCGTTCGGCTTGGTGCGCCATTCGCGGGCGACCGCGGGCGTGAGGCCGGTGTCGAGCGTGAGCACCGGCGAGAAGCCGCGCGACGCGACGTCGGCGCCCACGCGGGCGAGGCGCCGCGCCGCGGTGTAGCCCATGAAAAGCGACGCGAGCGCGTTGGTTCGGCCGTCCCCGATGCCCAGGCGCGTGAGCGCCTTGGCGGTGTTCGTCGCGGCGAGGCGGAGGGCCGCTTGCAACGCGTCCCATGTCGGGAACGGGCCGCACGAGAGGGTCGCGATGGAATCGAAGAGATCGACGAGCGAGCCGGCGTCGAAGACGCCGTCGCGCACGAGCGTGCAGGCTCCGGCCACGAGCGGATCGTCTTGCGGGGTGACGGGGCATGCGCGCAGCTGCGCCTCGACGACCGAGAAGGGCCGGTCGGGCGTCTCGCCGGCGAGCGCGCACAGCCCGATGGCCGCGAGCAGCGTCGCGCGGTCACGGGCGTGCGCCGGCGCGAGCCGGAGCGCGAACGCTGCGTGATCGTCCCGCAGCGCCACCTCGGCGGCGGCCCACGCGTGCGCGTCCGCGGTCCCGCGGGTTTCGCGGCCGGGGGCCGCGCCTGTGATTGCGTGCCGGTCGAAGGTCGCTGCGCACATCTTGAGCGTTGCCTCCCGATCCCACGGAGCCGACGAGCGTACACGGCGTACGATGTGTCCTTCGGCCCCGGATGAAGCTATCCCTGAAATATGAGGGTGATCCTTCCAAATCCCCGCGGCTTTTGCGCCGGCGTCCGGATGGCGGTGGACGTCATCGATGAAGTTCTGGATTTGTTCCCCGGCCGCCGCGTGTTCTGCTATCACGAGATCGTCCATAACAAGCACGTGGTCGGTCGTTTCAGCGACCGGGGTGTCGCGTTCGTCGAGCGCATCGAGGACGTCCCGGAGGGAGAGATCATCGTCTTTTCGGCGCACGGGGTGTCGCCCCAGGTGCGGGCCGCCGCGGCGGCGCGCCGCCTGACGGTGATCGACGCGACGTGCCCGCTCGTCACGAAGGTGCACGCGGAGGCGGTGCGGTACGCGCGGCAGGGGTACCAGATCCTGCTGGTGGGCCACCGGGGGCACCAGGAGATCGTCGGTACGTCGGGCGAGGCGCCGGGCGCGACCCAGGTGGTCGAGTCCCCGGACGACATCCCGCGTCTCTCGATCAAGGACCCGTCGCGGCTGGTGTACCTCACGCAGACGACACTGAGCACCGACGACGCGGCGATCGTCATCGATGCGCTCAAGGCAGCCTTCCCGCAGATCAAGGCGCCCCCCACCAGCGATATCTGTTACGCGACGACGAACCGGCAGCACGCGGTGCGCCAACTCGCGCCCTCGTGCGACCTCGTGCTGGTCGTCGGCAGCAAGAACTCGAGCAACTCGGTGCGGCTCACGGAGATCGCCGCGAACGTCGGCACACCGGGGCGGCTGATCGACGACGTGCGCGACATCGACTGGTCGTGGTTCACGGGCGAAGAGACGGTGCTGCTGACCGCGGGGGCGAGCGCGCCGGAGGACCTCGTCGCCGGCGTCTGCCGCGCGCTGCTGGAGCGCTTCGGCGGACGGCTCGAGGTGGCGCAGGTCTTCGAGGAGCGGGTGGAATTCCTGGCCCCCGCGGCGCTGCGCAGGCGGATGGCCGAGCGCGGCGTCGACCCGGCTTCTCGGCGCTTCCGCGTGGAAGCCCCGGTCGTGACCGAGGAGATCTACGGCGCGGTGCCGCTCACGATCAGCGCGGGGAAGAACGGGTAGCGTGCCGTCGCCGCGCAGGCGCAACGAGCAGATAGAAAGAGAAAGGAGGAACGGCGAAGTTCGCCGCTTCTCTTCACCCTTCTCTGTTCCCCGCTCCCGGTTCTTCTCTTGCGCAAGTAACAAGGGGCCCCTCGAGGGGTCCCTTGTCGTATGAACTCGTGCGGTCCGCGTCGAGGTCAGGTGATCGCGGCGAAGCGGCCCAGCGGCGTGCCGAGTGTCGCGAAGCCGCCCGGGAAGAGCAGGTCGTAGTGGCTCATCTCGGCGACGATCGGCACCGGGGCCTTGATCGCGATGCCGTACGACTGGTTGCTCTGCCGGCGGAGGCCGGAGATGAACTCGTCCACGTTGAACTCGGTGACGCGGCGCGCCGGCAGCGTGCGGCGGAACGTCTCCGTGCCCGGCTGCAGGTCGTAGTTGAAGGTGATCTCGACCGTGATGTCGCCGCCGGAGGGGTTGTAGAGGCGGAGGTTCTCGATGACGCCCGGGTGGCCGCTGTTGTCGCCCGGTCGGAAGCCCTCGCCGAAGCCCCAGTACGTGTAGGCGTTGGCGGACTGGCTGGCGCTGAAGGCGTCGCGGACGCCGCCCTGCTCGACCGGCGATGTCGCGCTGGCGCTCACGGCGACGTTGCTGGTGAAGAAGATGCTGTAGGCCTGGCCGCTCGGGAAGTTCGGGAGGTTCTCGACGGCGAGTTCGCGGTGGGTGTTCGCCGGCACCGCCAGCGTCGTGCGGTACGCCGAGCCGTTCTCGAAGAGGAAGGAGAGGTCGACCGTCGCGTTGGTGCTGTTGGTGTTGAGGAATCCCAGCGTCTCGCTCTCGGCACGCTGGCCGAACTGGCCCTCGGCGAGGAGGCCGGTGGTGCTGCCGCGGCTGCTGTTGCCGACGGTGCCGGTCGCCTCGCGGTCGGCGGCCGAGTACGTGGACTTGGCGGCGACGATCGGGACGTCCGAATCGACGAAGACACCGAAGCGGCCGTTGGGGATCTGCCCGTAGCTCTCGCCGACGACCTCGAGGCCGGGGATCTCGGTGAGAAGGTCGAAGGAGTCGCCCGCGCCCATCCAGAGGCCCGAGCGGCCGAGCGGCGCGACGCGGCGCGGCGAGATCCACGTGGCGTCGATCAGCTCGCCCGTCTGCGGGTGCGCGCGCTTGCCGTAGACGCGGACGTTGACCTTGGCCTCCTGCGTCGGGTGCGGGTTGTAGAAAACGATGTAGGACTGCACGTCGTCGCTCGGCTCGGTGTCGGCCGGGACGTTGTCGATCGGGTTGTCCTGGCCGCCGTTCTTCTCGACGTCGGCGAACGTCCACTGCTGGCTCACGATCGGCGTGAAGGACTCGCCCACGGCGACGGGCCCGGAGCCGATCTGCACGAGGTCGTAGTAGCTGAACGTCGCCGCGATCGGCTGGTCGCTGCGGATCTCGATCGCGTAGGGCTTGCCGCGCAGGTCGGCGTCGATCGCCGCGCCATTCGGGAACGTGCCCGCGTCGTACGTCTCGGGCCGGTTGATATCAACGCCGGCTCGGCGGCGCGCCGGGATGAAGCTGTCGGCGATGAGGTAGTCCTTCTTGCCCGCCGGCACGTTCTCGAACCGCAGGATGACGGAGAAGTTCGCCGTCTGGTCGTTGGGGTTCGACATCGGGATGAAGGAGAAGATGTCCGGCCCGAGGAAGCCTTCGGGGTAATAGAGGCGGTAGGCGTACTGGCGGACGTCGCGCTGCGTCGGCTGTGTGAGCGAGTTGTCGAGCTGCTCGGTCGCCGCCTCCGACGGGCCGGCGGCGAGGTGGCCGGTGCCGGTGCCGCCGTTGACCTGCGCGAGCATGGCGTTGATCTGATCGATCGAGTTCTGGCCCGGGGGAGTGCCGGGGGGGCTGGCGGGCGACGATGCGCCGAAGAAGATGAAGTAGCGGAAGCTGACGGTGCGCGTCGCCTCGTCGGTGCCGATCGTCGGCACGAGATACGAGAGGGCGAGCGAGCCGTCGCCGGACGCGCCGTTGGGGTCGTTCGCGGGCAGAGCGGCGAGGCGCTCCGAGTCGCGGAAGACCACCCCCGGATCGATGACGGTGGCGCGGACGGTGTACACATCGCCGTCGGGATCGACGGCGGGGGCCGCGAGCGCCACCGTGAAGCCGCCGAGGAACTGGTTCGTGACGTACGTCGCCGTGGCGACGCGGCCGGTCACGTCCACGTCGTTGCGTGTGATCGAGGTGTCCTCGCCGAAGGCGTAGCCGGGGTTGGGGTTGAAGCCCTCCATCCACGACACGTTGGTGAGCGCCGCGCCGGTGGTGTTGGTGAGGTAGACGTCGACGGCGATGAACGGATCGTTCGCTCCGTAGGTGAACGTGCGCTCGATCGAGAGGCCGCGGAAGCTGCCCCTCGTGCTGGCGCGGAGCGTCGTGCCGGTGCTCTCGTCGTTGACGGCGAAGGGCGTCTGCACGCCCGACTGGTCGTTGACGAAGCCCTGGCCGCCGACGGTGGCGCCGAAGAACTGCTCGTCGATGTCCGACGGCCCGAGGATGTTGAAGTTCTCGAACGCGAGGCCGCCGGCCGTGAAGAGGCCGCCCTGGCGGAGGCCGACGTCCACGCGGTTGCCGTTGAGCGAGACGGCCGGATCGGAGACGCCCGGCGCGACCTCGATCGTGATCGTGTACTCGCCCGTGGTCGCCGCGGGGACGCCGCTGGCGACCTGCGCGGGGTTGTACTCGAAGTTGGCGTTCTCGGAGACGGCGAGGTAGTACGTGCCGCCGATCGGGAAGACGTAGCCGGCGATGGAGCTGTTGCGCGTGTCGGTCGGGCGGCTGATGGTGATCTGGCTGCCGTTGGCGTCGAAGAGGCGGAGCGTGGTGTTGAGGGCGCTCTGCGACGTGACGTTCACGCTCAGCGTGCTGCCGGCCTCGGCGACGAAGCGGTAGATGTCGCGGTCGAGGTTGCCGAAACCGCCGTCGCCGATGAACGCCTCGCGCGTCGCGCTGCCGGTGCCCGTGAACTCGTTGATCACCGTCGCCGTCGCGATCGTGTCGTTGGACTCGAACGGGCCGAAGACGTTGTTCTGGAACGTGAACTGGATGTCCCAGTCGTACAGACGGCCGTTGTCGCCGGGCCGGTTGTCGACGATGCGGAGCGTCCACAGGCCCGCGGCGACCTTGCCGTCGTACGCGGAGAGGGCCTGCTCCGGCCGGAACGTGCCGACGTACGGCGCCGTGCCTCCGGAGATCGCCGTGCCCGCCTCGTCGTCGAAGGTGGTGTAGGTGAGCGGGTTGCCGTTGCCGTCGCGCGTGCCGAAGTTGTCCTGGTCGAACCCGTAGAGGGGCGTCGCTGTGCCGTTGCCGTACAGGCGGATCGTGGTGTTGTCGGGCCCGATGAGGCTGATGGTGAGGTCGCCGACGGCCGTGTGCGCCGCGTTGATGCGGAGGTTGACGTCGCTGAGGCGTCGCGTGTCCTGCACGACGATCGCGGCGGTGGTCACGCCCGTCGTGCCGCTGGGCTCGTTGGGCTCGTTGCCGCGCGGGATGTTGAACGGCAGATCGGGCTGCCCCTGCGGCGCGTTGCCGTCGCTCGTGTACAGGACTGTGTCGTCCTGCGAGAGCTGGGCGCTGATCCGCAGGTTGTAGGTGCCGGTGGACTGTGCGCGGCCGCTGGCGCGGACGGTCGGGTCGTAGTCGTCGTTGCCGAAGCCGGAGACGGCGACGTAGTACGTGCCGGCGGTGCTCACGTAGAAGTCGATCGCCGAGTCCTGGCCGTAGAACTGGTCGTTGTCGGTGATCTCCACGCCGTTGCCGTCGAAGAGACGCAGGTAGCTGTCGAGCGTCGAGCCGCCGGGCAGCCGCCGCGCCGTGATCTCGGCGCTGATCAGGCCGCCGCGGCTCATGTCGATGCGGTAGATGTCGACGTCGAGCGCGCCGGCGATGCCGTCGCCGAGGAACGCGCTGTTGACGTTCGCGACGCCGCTGGCGTTGAAGACGACGGGCGTCGCGGTGGCGAGCGTGTCGTTGTCCGTGCCGCCGGTCTCCGTGGTGGTGTTCACCACGCGGAACGGGCGGACGTCGTCGATGCCGGCGGAGGTGTTGCCGTTGAGGCGGTTGCCGGAGATATCGCGGAAGCCGGCGTTGAAGAGCGTGAGCTGGTAGTCCTCGATCGGCAGGCGCTGGCTCGGGAAGCCGGCGAGATTGAGCGTGATGATCGCGGTCCGGTCGTCGGTCGCGGAGCGGACGATCGAGGTGATCGGCACGAGGACGTCGTCGCCGGTGCCGAACGAGTTGTCCGCGCCGTTGTGGCGCAGGCGGACGTTCGTCGCGTTGAAGAACGACGCGTCGTTCGAGATCGTTTCGCTGAAGCGGACCGTGATCTGCGTGAGCGGCTGGCCGGTGGAGGGATCGAGCTGCGTCGTGATCGGGCCGGGCGTGACGGACTGGACCAGAGGCCCCTCGGTCGTCGCGGCGAGGAGCGCTCGGTGCGCGTTCACGCGGCCGCCCGAGCGGACCTTGCCCTGCAGGCTCGGGAGCGGGTCGGACGTGGACTGGAGAAGCTCGCGGACTTCGACCGCGCTCGCCGTCGGCTTGGCGGCCTTGATGAGCGCCGCGATGCCCGCGACCACGGGGCCGGCGGCGCTGGTGCCGCCGAAGAACGTGTACCCGCTGTTCATCGCCGTGGTGAGCGTGTCCACCGCGGGCGCCGCGACGTCCACCGTCTGGTCGCCGAAGTTGCTGTACCCCGCGAGGCCGTCGGCGTTGTCCATGGCCGCGACGGAGATGATGCCCGGCAGGTTGTACGAAGCCGGGAAGGCCGTGCTTTCCGGATCGTCGTTGTCGTCGCCGATGCCGTCGAACCCGCCGTTGCCCGCGGAGGCGACGAAGATGCCGCCGGAGTTGAGGTACCTGAGGATCGCATCGCGCTCGGCGTTGAAGCCCGTCGGTTCGTCCTCGTAGAAGTCGCCGGCCTGGCCGTACGCGCCGTAGCTGTTGTTCGTGACCGCGACGTTGACGCCGCGGTTGCGCATGTCGGTGACGTAGTCGTGCGCCTGCACGATCGCGGCGAGCGAAAGGCCGCCGAAGGAGTTGGAGATCTTGAGCGGCAGCAGCGACACCTGCCAGTTGACGCCGGTCACGCCGACGCCGTTGTTGCCGACGGCGCCGATGAGGCCGGCGACGGGCGTGCCGTGGCCGCCGTTGTCGTCCGGGTTGTTGTCCGACTCGCCGAAGTCGAAGCCGTTGACGTCGTCCACGTAGCCGTTGCCGTCGTTGTCAACGCCGTCGTTGGGCACCTCGTTGGGGTTGATCCAGATGTTGTCCGCGAGGTCCGGGTGGTTGATCTGCACGCCGGTGTCGATGATGCCGACGATCACGTCGCGCGATCCGATCGTGATGTCCCACGCCTGCTCGGCGTCGATATCCGCGTCCGGGACGCCCGGGCCGGAGAAGCCGACGGGCTGCCCGACGTTGCGGAGGTGCCACTGCTCGTTGAAGCGAGGGTCGTTCGGGAGCGCGTGGCTCTGGAAGACACGGTTGGGCTCGACGCCGCGCAGGCCCGGGAGCGATTCCATCGCCCGGCGGGCGTCGTCGCCCGTCAGGCGCTTGTCGGTGGTGAACGTGGCGTTGTAGCCGTTGGCGAGGCCCTCGAAGTTCCAGGCGGCGATGCCGAGCGTGCGGGCCACGTCGCGGGCCATGAGCTCCGCGTTGGCCGCGCTCAGCTTCTCATCGAAGGTCACGATGTACGAGCCGGTGACCGCGGCGACCTCGGCGCCCTGCCACGGCGTCCAGCTCGCCCCGAGCGGGAGGGGCTCGGCGGAGAGCAACTGGCGCGGTTCCAACGCCTCGACGCCCTGCCCGGCGGCGCCCAGCAGGCGCGAGATCGACGCACGGGCGGAACGGAACACGCGGCTCGAACGGCTCGTCATTGATGGACTCCACGCCACGTTCGCCTGTTCGCGAACGCGGAACTGCCTGCGCTTCGCCTGAGAGGTGCGGTGCGCCACGCCATTCTTCTCTGGCCAATCCCGCCTCGCGGGACCGACCGGCGTTGGTGCGCTTCCGTCCGTGTGGCCTCACGCGCCCCTACGGACACCGCCTCTTCTTGTTCCCATCTTCCCCGATTTCCATCGTATGCACAAGTCGGAATTTGTCAGGCACGCACCGGTATTCTGTTCCCGCGTTCCGGAGACCGGACATCCTCCGAATACATGGGGGTCCGGGTGCGGGCCGCGCCCATGATGAACTCCGCGTGGACTTGTGCACATCCCCGGTTCGACTCGACGCATGCTTGACCCGCCTGGCCCATCAGTTCACGCAGTTCCGGGTCCGACAAGACCTTGCGGAGCGCGTCCGCGAGACCGTCCGCGGGAGCGACGCGGAGCGCACCAGCCGACCGCAGCGCCCCCACGATCGACTCGAAGTCACCGAACCGGGGGCCGATGATCACAGGTTTTCCCAACGCCGCCGGCTCGATGGGATTCGAACCGCTGAGCGTGCCGAAACTGCGCCCGAGGACCACCACGTCGGCGAGGGCGTAGGCCCGGCGGAGGTCGCCGATCGAATCGAGCAGAAAGAGGCGGCTCGAGGGGTCGCCCGACCCGGGTTTGGAGCGCCGAACACAGCCCGGGAGTTGCGCCGCGGCGGCGTCGAAGTACTCGGGCTTGCGCGGCGCGCAGAGGAGTTGTGCCCCGGCGGGCAGGCTGCGGAACAGGAGGGATTCCTCGCGCTCCGCCGTGCTGCCGGCGACGATGAGAGGGCGCGAGCGGTCGATGCCCATGTCGCGCGCGAGCGCGTCGGCGCCCTCGACGGTGCGCACGACCGGCTCAGCGTCCCACTTGAGGCATCCGGCGATGAAGACGCGGTTGCCGTCCATCCCGAGTTGCTCGAAGCGCTGCGAGTAGGTCTCGTCCTGCGCGGCGATGAAGTCCACGCCGCGCCACGCGGGCTTGATGCCCCAACTTGCGAGGCGGCGATAGCGCGTGAAGGTGCGTTCGCTGACGCGGGCGCTGATGAGACCGCACGGGATCCGCCGCGACGCGCACGCGCGGAGGAACTGCGGCCACGCGTCGCCTTCGGTGAGGGCAACGACGTTCGGGCGTACAGCATCAAGGAAGCGGTTGACACACCAAGAGAGATCGATCGGGTAGCGCACGACGGAGCACGTCGCGGCGAAAAGCTTGTTCGCGGTCTCCCAGCCCTTGTCGGTCGTGGTCGAGACAACAACGTCCGCGCACGGCGTCAGGAGCGGGACCACGCCCCGGAGCGACATCACCTCACCGACGGAAACGGCGTGCAGGAGTACACGCGGCTTTCCCGATGTGGGCGGCTTCAGCGACGCGTGGCCGAAACGCCCGCGCCAGCCGGCGCGCTTCTTCAGCGCCCATACGGGCGCGGAGAGCAGCGCGGCGGGGATATAGAGGGCGTCGAGGAGGGTCACTGCGTTTGAGCGTACGAGAACACGGAGCAGGACACAGAAGCGGAGCAACGAGCAGCAGGGAAATACATCACGAGACTTCTATGGTCAGGAAGTGCTCTGCATCAGAGCGGGGTCCCGGCACGCGGGCCGACCTTTGCCGGTGTTCAAGTTGAGCAAAGTCCGCAGGGCCGCTTCGGCGTCTTTCACCTCCGCGATCCCCATGAACCCGACCGGCCTCGTGCGCAGCCGAAAGTCGCTATACCCCTGCGTCGTCGCCTCGCGAAATACGATGTCGCCACTTCCGTCGGATCGCAGTGCCACTCTGACGTGATACAAACTGTCGGAAGTGAAAGACCTGACTTCACGCTTAGCGTTTAGCGGCCAGCCGAGTATCACGATCGCCCGCTTCTCCGTCACGGCATAGACGCCCTTGCGCCCAGCCCTCGCGTGCAACCAGCGATTGAGCATCGACGACACGGCGCCGAGCGCGAAGAAGCCGAGCAGAATCCAGAGGAAGATGTATCCTGCGCTCTGTTCGCGGTGCGGCTCTCTAAGGCGCACGATCGTCGCGAGCGCAAGCATGCACCCGACCATAAGAAACAGCGTTGACAGAAGCACAACCGGCGCGAGGGTGTAGAGCGGAGCGCAGAACCTCGCCGCTCTTCCGAACCAGATGATCTGCTCGCCGTACTCGAGTTCATCCTCGACGAGGCCACGAGCGATTGCGTCCTCTGCCACCTCGAATTGCAAGTCCGAACTTTGTAGCGCGTTGTCCAACGGTTTGATTGTTCCTCAATGGGCAAGCCGGGATTCGAACCCGGGACTCTCCGCGTGTAAGGCGGATGCTCTAGCCGCTGAGCTACTCGCCCGTCGTGCGATTGTTGGAGGTCTCACGCCACGAGGGTGCGCTTCAGCGCCGCCCATCCAAAGACAAAGCCCGCGGCGCCGAACAGGCAGAGGACGCCTATCGGGATCGCGAGTTCGCTCCAGGACAGGCCGCGCCAGACGCACCCCTCGGTAGCGACGACGCTCCACTTGAAGGGGCTGATGCCCGACGCGGTCTGCATCCAGCCCGGGAGGAGGAAGAGCGGCACCGTGCCGCCGCCGATCATCGCGAGGATCATGATGAGGGCCCGGCCCATGCCGCCGGCGCCCTCTTCGGACCGCGAGAGCCCGGCGATGGCCATCATGACGCCGGAGAAGCCGACGGCGTTGACGACGAGCACGAGCGCCATGCCCGGCCAGTTGGTGACGCCGAGGCCGAAAAAGGCGACGAAGACGCCGAGCATCGCGGCCTGCACGGCGATGCACGCGAGGAAGCACGCGAGCGCTTTGCCGAGCAGGATCTGGCGCCGGGTGAGCGGGCTGACGACAAGGCGGCGGAGCGTGCCGCCGGCGCGCTCCTGCGTGATGGAGATGCTGAACGCGGTGACGCAGCCCATGAGGCCCCAGACGAGGCCCTGCGCGAACGAGACATCGAAGCTGCTCGAGGGACCGTCGCGCTGGGCGCGGACCTCCGTCACCGTGACCTGGACCGGCATCCACGCGGGGCCGGGCGCGGCATCGTCCGCGTCGTCCCCCACGGTCGTCGCGCCGGAGTCCACGAGCGTGTCGATGCCGTTGAAGAATGTTCCGAAGGCAAGCCTTTGCGTGGCTGTCAGCCCCGCCGCGCTGTTGATCTGCTCGCGCGAGCGTGCGAGCGTCCGCTTGGCCTTCGCAGGATCGGTGAGCGCCTCACCGAACGCGGCGAAGGCTTTCTCCGTCAGCTTGCCCTGGAGCAGCCCCGCCTCCGCGCCGCGCGTGGGATCGACGAGCGCCTCGATCTCCGCCCCACCGCCGCCGAACATCGCCTCGACGCCCAGCTCGTACCCCTGCGGGATGACGACGCACGCAACGACGTCGCTTGTGCGCACCAGCGCCTCGCCTTCGGCGCGGGTCGCGACGCGCGTGACCTTCAGCGCAGCGTCGGATTCGAGGTCCTTTGCCAGTTGCTGCGCGCTGGGCCCTGCGTCCTCGCAGACGAGCGCGACTTCCATGCCCGAGCGAGGCTTGCTCCCGCTTCCCTGGAAGATGAACCCGAAGAAGATCGCGAAGAGGATCGGGAAGATGAACGTGAAAAAGAACCCGCCGCCGTCGCGGCGGAGGAGCTTCAGGTCCTTGAGCGCGAGCCCCGCGAGCCTGGACATGCCGGATTGTTCATCGCGCGGCGCGGGGCGTTACGAGCTGCCGGCGCGCATGCGCTCGAGACCCTCGGGGAACGGGTAGCTCGGGAAGACGCCCACGTGCGTGCTCCACGCGGCGGGGCTGGTGTAGACGTCGCCCCGGAACCCGGCCTCGTACATGGTGCGGAGGACCGTCTCGAACGTGGGCTCGCGGCCGTCGGGGCCCAGGAGCTTGTTCGCCTTCGCGTTCAGGAACGAGACGCTCGCGACCGGTTGGCGGTCGCCGCGGTGGTCGAGCATCTTGACCACGGTGCGGAAGCCGCGCGAGAGGTCGTGGAGCGTGAAGTGCTCGCGACCGTGCGGCCGCAGGATCGCGAGCACCAGGAGGCGGTCCAGATCGAACTTGAGGACGTATGGCTCCTTGTCGCCGCCGGCGAGCTGGCCGACGGAATCGTGGAACATGCGGGCGTAGCGGGTGACCGTCTCGTGCTTCCACTGGCTTGTTGAGACAAGGTCGCAGACGTGCGAGATGACGCCGTGGCTGTTGTCCACCTCGTTTACGCCGCAGACGACGGTGCGGTAGCGGCCGTCCAAGAGGTCGCGGAGCAGGTCCTGGCCCCACATGACGCGGATGCGCTCGTGCATGTCCTCGGGGCGTTCGACGCGCTTGTGCCCGCTGGGGAGGAGGACGAGCTTCTCGGGCGCGGCGTCGGCCATCATGAGCGTGTCGGCGTCGCCGTCGTAGAGGCGGAAGGCCGACGGTGACTTCGCCGGGGTCGTCATTCGTGACATGCGCGTCTCCTCGTGCACCGCTCGCCCGTGTGCGGACGCAGTGTATTGGCCGCGTGCGGCCGCGGGCTGATGAAGAAGCCATCATGCCACGCCGCGAGGAGATGGATCTCTTGGCTTCGGTGTCGGCGGTCCGGACAGGCGCGGCGATGGTGCGCTCGAACGGTCGAGAAGAAAAGGAAGTGGGCGCGGAGGGATTCGAACCCCCGTAGGCTTACGCCAACAGATTTACAGTCTGCCCCGTTTGGCCACTCCGGCACGCGCCCAGGGTTCCCTGTGAGGGGCGCAAGGGTAGTGCGTTCGCGTCGCCCGGGCAACTCACGGCTTCACGGCTTGGCGAAGAGCCGTGCGAGCAGGAACGCCATCTCCAGGGACTGGTGATAGTTGAGGCGCGGGTCGCACGCGCTGGCGTAGTTGGTCGCGAGGTCCCGCTCGCCGAGCCGCTGGGCGCCGCCGACGCACTCGGTGACGTCCTGGCCGGTGAGTTCGAAGTGGACGCCGCCGAGGACGACGCCGGCTCGCTGGTGCACGGCGTGCGCGAGGGTGAGCTCGGCCATGATGTCGTCGAACGAGCGCGTCTTGACGCCGCTCGCGAGCGTTCGTGTGTTCCCGTGCATCGGGTCGCAGACCCACAGGCAGCGGACGGCCTTGCTCGCCTCGAGGAGACGCGGGAGCGCTGCCTCGACGTTGGCGCGGCCCAGGCGAGCGATGAAGACGAGCTTGCCCGGCTCGTTCGCGGGGTTGAGCGCCGCGGCGAGATCGAGCACGTCGCCCGGCGTCGCGAGCGCCGACAGCTTCACACCGACGGGGTTGCGCACGCCCCTGAAGAACTCGACGTGTGCGCCGTCGATGTCCCTGGTGCGCTCGCCGATCCACGGCAGATGGCACGTCAGGTCGTAGAACCCGTCGCGCCGCGGGACGCGGCGCGTCTGCGCGCTCTCGTACCAGAGGCTCAGCCCCTCGTGGCTGGAGAAGACCTCGACGCGGGTGAGATCGTCCACGGTCTTCTCGCCGAGCGCTTCCATGAACCGGAGGCCGTCGGCGAGGTTGCGGCACAGCCGTTCGTACTCCTCGCGCAGGCCCGGCGCGAGCCCCGCGTGCCGAAGGAACGAGAGGTCCCAGTACTCCGGGTGGTGCAGGTCCGCGAACCCGCCGTCCACAAGCGCACGCACGAAGTTGAGCGTCATCGCCGCGTGCGTGTAGCCGGAGAGCAGGAGTTCCGGGTCGGGCGTGCGGCTCGCGGCGTCGAAGGCGGGCCGGTTCACCAGGTCGCCGAAGTAGCTCGGCAGCGTGGCGGGAGCGCCGCCGACCGTTCGCGTCTCGGTCGCGCTGCTGCGGGGCTTGGCGTACTGGCCCGCGAAGCGGCCGATGCGCGTCACCGGCTTTTCGAGCCCGTGGACGAGCACCATCGACATCTGCAGGAGGATCTTGAGCTTGTCGGTGACGACGCGGGGCTTGCAGTCGGCGAAACTCTCGGCGCAATCGCCGCCCTGCAGGATAAATCGCTTGCCCGCCTCGGCGTCGGCGAGCAACGAGCGGAGACGCTCGATCTCCCAACTCGTGACCAGCGGGGGGAGGGCGGACAGGCGCGCGACCGCGCCCTCGAGAGCCGCGGCGTCGGGATACCGCACCTCCTGCGCGTGCGGACGCGACCGCCACGACGCCGGCGACCAGTCGCCGCGTCGCTCGCCCAGCTTTGCTCCTTCCGTACGGAGAGCCGTCACAGCGGATTGTACGAGCCGGCGGTCACGACCCGTACATGAACTCTTCGCGCACGATCTTGCCGTTGCGCACGGTGTAGACGCCCACCTCCTTCATCGTGCGCGTTGCGCCGGAGGCTTTGTCGCGCACCTCCATGTCGAAGTGCACGGCGAAGCCGGTGGAACCGACGAAGGGCCCCGTGGCGCGGGCGCCGAGGATCTCGTTCTTCGACATCCAATCGTTGTTCTTGGCCTCGACCGCCTTGCGGCCGCGCCACTCGAGCCCGACGCCGCACCCCTCGCACGAGACGATCGCGGGCGACCAGAACTCTTCCTCGATCTCCGCGAACTGTCCGTTGTTGAACATCGAAACGAGGCCGCCGCCGATCTCCGCCGGGCTTCGCCCCGGGCCGGTCGAGACTTTGAACATGCCCGAGGGCGTGCCGCTTGGCGCACGGGGCTTCTTGCCGGCCTTCTTCGGGGCGGGCCTGCGGCTCGCCTTCGCTGTCTTTTTGCTCATCTTGCGGGCGGTTTTCTTGGCCATGGCATCGTCTCCTCATGCCGGGGTCTCACCGGCCGGCTCGAAGAGTGTTGCACATCGACCCGCACCCGGCCACCGGTTTTATCCCCGCGCGCCCGAAGTGCCGACAATACCCCCCGATGCGGACGCCGCGATACCACTCAGCCTTTCTCGCGGCGGCCGCCGCGGCCATCGCGTTCGGCTCCTGCACCGGGTTGGAGCCGACGGTCCTTTCCGCGGGCGCGTCCGTGGCGGAGACCGGCGCCAGCGTCTTTGCGCGCGGCAAGAGCCAGGTCTTTGAGCTGGCGACGTTCGATTTGTCGGTCGAGGCGGTGCGGAAGACCGCGGCGGCGCTCAGCCTCGAGCAAACGGCGGTGCGCGAGTACAGCGGCCGCATGCGGCTGCGGTACCGGGACGAGCGCGGGCAGTATCTGACGGTGCTGATCGAGCGGCGGACGGAAACGGTGACCCGGATTTTCACCGACGTCGGCTCGTTCGGGCGCAAGGGGCTTGCGGCGCTGTTCTTCGCGCAGTTGCGACGCGAGCTCGTGGACGAGCTCGGCGTGGAGCCGCTCTGACCATTATCGCTTCTCCGACTCCGCGGCGCGGTCGGCCCAGATCTTCGCGTTCGCGGCGTCGCCGCGCTGCTCGTACAGTTTCGCGAGCGTCGCCGCCGGCGTTGCGATGCGCTTGCCGCGGACAGGGGCGGGAATCGCGGCGGCGTTCGCGACGAGGCCCTCGTAGCCCTGCGTGAGGAGCGTGACGGCTTCGTCGATGCGGCTTTGGTCGGCGGGCGTGTCGGGCTGAGCGGCGATCGCCTGCCCGAGCATCGACTTGGTGCTCGCGACCAACCAGCCGCCCGGGAATCGCTCTTCGCGGGCCTTCAGGCAGTCGCGGAGAACCTGTTCCGCCTCGCGGAATGTTTCCGGCGTCGCTTGTTGCAGCAGGATGCCGGCGAGCATCGCCTGGTCGTCGGCGCGCCAGCGCGACGCGCCGGAAGCGGGTTCGCGCGCCGGGGCGAGCGCGAGCCGGTACTGCTCGGCGGCTTCGGCAAGGCGGTCGCCGTCGCGGAGGCATCGGCCGTAGACGGCGTGGGCACGCACGACCTGCGTGCTCTCCTCCGCGAAGTAACGGGCGCACTCGTCCACGCCTTGCCGGGCCGCGTCGATCGCCTCTGCGGTCTTCCCGAGCCGCAGGAGCGTGAGGGCGACGTTGGAGCGGATCTCCGCGATCTCGGGCAGGCGGGGCGGGGCGAGGGATCCGTAAATCGCCACCGCGTCGTCGAAGCCGGCGAGAGCGTCTTCCGGCCGACCGATCTCGGCCAGCGCGGCCGCCATCGCCGCGGTCGTGCCCGCGACCTCCGCGCTGCGCTCGCCGAACAGCCGCTTCTCCATCGCGAGCGATGCGCGCGTGAGCGCGAGGGACTCCTCGACGAGCGGCCCGGGGTTCGGGCTCTTCTGCGCCGCGTGGAAGAGCGTGCCCGCGAGGTTGTGCATCGACGTCGCGATCTTCGGGTGCGGGTCCGGGAATATCCGCCTCGCGGTGCCCAGCACCGCCCGCATGTCCTGGATCGCCTCGTCCGGTCTGTTCTGGCTCACGAGCAGCGAGGCGCGGTTGTTCTGAAGCTCGACGCGCAGCGGCGAGTCCGCCCACTCCGGCCGCTCCAGGATTGTCATGGCTTCGTCATAGGAGGCCTGCGCACCGGCGGTATCGCCGTTGAGCTTCTGGCACTCGCCGAGGTTCCCGAGGGTGGCCACGAGCAACGCGTCGTCCCGCGGCGACAGGGCTCGCGCGGCCTCGAGCGCTCTGGCGTGAAACCGGACCGCTTCGGCGAACTTGGACCGCTGCTTCGCGACCTCCCCGAGCTTCGAGCAGACCGAGGCCTTCGCGGCGTGGTCATCCGGCAGTCTTGCACCGATGACCCGCAGCGCCTCCTGCAACGACGCCTCCGCGCCGTCGAGGTCATCGTCAAGGAGCGCAAGCTCCCCGGCCATCGCGAGGGACTGGGCGTACGCGGCCGCGTCGCGTCCCGTCGGCGGTTCCGCGCGGAACCGATCCGTCACCGGCTTCAGCACGCGTCGGGCGTCGTCGAATCGCGCGATGTCGTGGTACACCCGGGAGATCACGAGGCGGAGCTCGCGCTCCGTGTCGGGGTCCGCCGCGAGCTCGCCCCTCTCGATGCGCGCCGCGGCCTTGTCCATGAGATCGCCGAGGAGCGCGGTGTCCCTGCCGCGGGCCACCTCCGGTGCGATGCCCCCGAAGGTCCCCTCGAGGAAGAGCTGCGCCGTGCGCGCCCGGTCCCGCTGGAGCTGCGCCTCGCGCCTCCCGCGCTCGGCGTTGACGTAGCCCCACGACGTCCCGGCGACCGCGGCGGCGAGCGTGAGCGACAGGAGGACGCCGGCCGCGAACGCGAGCCGGTTGCGCAGGACAAACTTCCGAAAGCGGTACGCGGCGCTCGCGGGGACCGCGTCGACCGGACGCCCGGCGAGGTAGGCCTGGATGTCCGCGGCGAGCGCGTCGGCGGTTCGATACCGGCGCGTGCGGTCCTTCTCCAGGCACTTCATCACGACCCAATCGAGCTCGCCCCGCAGGAGGCCGAGGAGCTTGGCGGGCTCCGTGCGCCGCAGGAGAGCGACCGTGGCGGCGGTGTCGCGCTGGGCGCTGACGCGCGTGCTGGGCTTGGGAGGGTCGACCTCGCGGATGACGCGTTGGATCTCGGCGTAGCCCTTGTCGAGGAGCGTGCGCGTGTCGAAGGGCGTGCTGCCGGTGAGGAGCTCGTACGCGAGCACGCCGAGCGAGTAGACGTCGCTGCGCGTGTCCACGTCCAGCCCGCTCATCTCGGCCTGCTCGGGGCTCATGTACGCCGGCGTGCCGATGAACTGCCGCATCTCGGTGAAGAGCGTCTTCTCGGTCAGGCGCCCGCCCGTGGCCTTGGCGATCCCGAAGTCGATGACCTTCGGCACCGGCACGCCGTCGTGCAGGGTGACGAGGATGTTCCCCGGCTTGATATCGCGGTGGATGATCCCCTTCTGGTGCGCGTGCTGCACGGCGTGGCAGACGGGGATCAGCAGCTCGAGCCGGTCGCGCGCGGAGAGCTTGCCGTCGTCGCAGAACTTGGTGATCGGCACGCCCTTCACCAGCTCCATCACGAAGTACGGGCGGCCCGTCGGCGTCACGCCGGCGTCGAAGACGCGCGCGATGTTGGGATGCTCCATCATCGCCAGGGCCTGGCGCTCCTGCTCGAAGCGCGCGACCACCTGGCGCGTGTCCATCCCCAGCTTGATGATCTTGAGCGCGACGAGACGGCGCACCGGCTCCGCCTGCTCGGCGAGGTAGACGCTGCCGAACCCGCCCTCGCCGATCAGCTGCAGCAGCTTGTAGAGGCCGATGCGCGTTCCGGGCGCATCGCTCTTCCGTGCGGCGATCGTGGCGCCCCCGGAGCGGCCGTCGTGCGTCGGCTCCGAGAGGAACCCGCCGTCGTCCTCCGCGGCGCGCACCATGGCCTCGAGCCGCGTCCGCAGCTCGGGCCGCTCGGCGCAGGCGCGGTCCAGCAAGGCCGCGCGCTCTGCGGGCGGCAGGTCGATGAGTTTGTCGAAGAGCGACCGCAGTTCGTCGGTGCGCTGACCTGCCATGCACGCTCCTCAAACGTCCTGCCCGCCGCGTTCGATGGCGTCCCTCAGCCACCCCCGCGCGAACGCCCAGTGGCGCTTCACCGTCGGCTCGGAAATGCCCAGCGCTCCGGCCGTTTCCGGCACGGTCAGCCCGGCGAAGAACCGCAGCCGGACGACCTCCGCTTCCTGCGGGTACGCCTTCTCCAAGCGCGAAAGGGCTTCGTCCAGGATCAGGAATCCCTCGGACTCTTCCGGCGAGGCGAGGTCCGGCAATCCGGCGAGCGAGAGCGCGGCCTTTCGGCCATCCCCGCCCCGCTTGCCCGCGGCCCTGGCCCTGGCGTGATCGATCAGGATGCGCCGCATTGCCTGGGCCGCCGCCGCGTAAAAGTGGCCGCGGCCAGACCACGGCACGTCGCGTTCGCCGGCCAGCTTCATGTAGGCCTCGTGCACGAGCGCCGTGGCCTGCAGGGTGTGGTCCGTCCGCTCTCGCGCCATCCAGTACTGCGCGACCCGCTTCAGCTCGTCGTAAACCTGCGCGAGAAGAACCCGCCCGGCGGCGTCGTCGCCCCGTTGCACGTCTTCGATCAGGCGGGTGATGTCGTCGCCGGCCACAGGTCATTGTTGGCAACAGGCAATCGGGCGGGCCCCGCGGCCCCTTGCACCGTCCTGTATACTGCCGTGCGGAGGCCCCATTGCCGTCGGCGGATCTGGTCAACGCGACTCGGACGACGACGCAGTTGCTCGACGCGCTCCGGGACCTGAAGAACGAGCCCGTGTGGGCGCTCTTCGACGCCCGCTACCGGCCGGTGATCCAGGGGCTTGCGCGCCGCCTCGGGTTGGACGACGAGGCCGCGGAGGAGACCGCGCAGCAGACGCTCTCCGAATTTGTCCGCGCGTACCGCGACGGGCGGTACGACCGCGAGAGGGGGCGCCTCAGCAGCTGGCTCCTCGGCATCGCGCACATCACGGCGCTCAAGGCGCTGCGGTCGCGGCGCGGCCACGCGGGGAACACCGCGCTCGACGCGGTGCCCGACGAGTCCAGCCTGCGCCTGATCTGGACGGAGGAGCGCGACCGTGCGATCCTCGAGCGAGCGCTCCGGGTGCTGCGCGCAGAGTCGGACACCGACGAGCGGACGATCCTCGCGTTCGAGCTCGTCGCGCTGCGGGGCGTTCCGGCGTCGGACGCCGCGTCGCAGTGCGGCATGAGCGTCGAGCAGGTCTACGTCGCCAAGAGCCGGTGCACGAAGCGGCTGCGGGGGCTGGTCGAGGCGATGGAGGTCGCGTTTGAAGAAGACGCGTGACGATCGCGCAGCGCCCGGGCCCGGGTGCCTGACCGACGCGCAGGTCGACGCGGCGGTGGGCGTTTCGCCCGACGAGCCGGGCACGGTCTTGGGGCGGCACATCGAGGAGTGCCCGGCGTGCGCTGCCCGCGTGCAGGCGGCGCGGGACGACGCGCTGTTCCTGACGCGCGTGCGCTCGCTCACGAGCGCGGAGCCCGCGGGCGCTCCGCGCGTGCCCGGCTACAAGTCTTTCGAGGCGGTCAGCAGCGGCGCGCAGGGCGTCGTCTACCGCGCGGTGCAGGAATCGACGAGCCGGGCCGTGGCGATCAAGACGCTCGCATCGGCCGGCGTCGGCCCGCGGCACCGGCTGCGGATCGAGCGTGAAGCGGAGATCCTCGCCCGGCTCAAGCACCCGAACGTCGTGAGCGTGTACGAGTCACGCACGCTGGCGGACGGCCGCATCGCGGTCGTCATGGAATACGTCAACGGAGCGCCCTTCGATGCCTGGACGCCCGGCGGCCCCGCGGCCGACCGCCGCCGCGCCGCGCTCCGCGCGTTCATCGCCGTCTGCGCGGGCGTTCACCACGCGCACCTCAACGGCGTGATTCACCGCGACCTCAAGCCGGCCAATATCCTCGTGACGCCGGAGGGCCGGCCCGTGGTCGTCGACTTCGGGATCGCCCGCGCGGGGGGCAGCCTGCACGCGACCGTGACAGGGGAGTTCGCCGGCACGCCCGCGTACGCCTCGCCGGAGCAAGTCGCCGGCAAGCCCGATTCCATCGACGCGCTCACCGACGTCTATTCGCTCGGCGTGGTCCTCTACCGGGTCGCGTGCGGCACGCTCCCGTACGACGTGGACGGCTCGATCTTCGAGATCGCCCGCACGATCCAGCACACGCCGCCCGACCCGCCCCGGGAGAAGGACCCTTCGATCGACGGGGACCTGGAGGCGATTATCCTGCGCGCCCTGCGGAAGAACAGGGACGAGCGGTACCAGTCCGCGGCGGCGCTCGCGGCGGACGTCGAGCGGTACCTCGCCGGCGAACCGGTCGAGGCACGCGCGGGCTCGGGGTGGTACCTCCTCCGCAAGGCGGTCTCCGTGAACCGGAGGCGCGTGGCGTGGGGAGCGGCGGCGGCGCTCCTGATCGCGGCCTCGGTCATCGCGGCGCTGGCGAGCGCCGCCCGTGCGCGGGACGCGGCGAGAGAGGCGGCGTTCGAGAAGGAGCAGGCCCGGTCGGAGGGCGTCCGTGCCCGGGCGGTGACCGAGCTCCTCCGCGAGGCCCTCCCCCACGCCGATCCCGAACACCCCGAAGTCGCCGACGCCGTGAGCAACGGGCTCGCGCGCCTATACCTGCGGCTCGAGACGGGCGCGTACGCCGACGAGCCCGACGTCGACCAGGCGCTGCGCCGGCTCTGGGGCAGCGTGTATACCGGGCTCGGCAGCGGAAGGGCCGCGGTGCTCGTGAACTTCGCCGAAGTGTCGTTGCGCCGTGGCCTCGTCCGGCTGCGTGAACGCTACGGCGCGGAGCACCCGGAGATCGCCGGCACGCTGCACGAGCTGGCGGGCGTGCTCCTGGTCCGCAAGCGGTACGGCGAAGCGGGCCGCTACTGCCGCGAAGCCCTGGCGATGCGCGAGCGGCTCCACGGAGCGCGCAGCATCGCCGCAGCGGAGTCACGCGCCCTGCTGGCCCGTGTCCATCTCGCGCTCGGCGAGCACGACGACGCGCTCGCTCAGGCCGCGGCGGCGGTCGACCTGTACGGCGCGTTGCCCGATCGTGATTCGAACCTTCCGCTCGCGGCGATGGCCGTCGTCGAAGCGGCCGTGTGGCTCGAACGCGGTGAACCGGGCAAGGCGGAGGGGCCCGCGCGGGACTCGCTCGCGCGCCGCCTCCGAACGCTGCCCCCGGACGACCCGGACCTTCTCGCCTCGCTCGGGGTCGCGGCGCAGGTGGCGGAAGCGCTCCCCTCGAGCGACCTGGCGCGCCGCCTCGGAGCTGCTTGGGGCGACAGAGCTCCGGAGCGACTGCTCTCGGACATCGCCGCCCTGCTCTCGCCCGATCACGGCGAGTCGTTCCGTGGCCGGCGGACCGGCCGCACGGCCGCGATCTCGAACATCATGCTCCTGCAGCAAGCGCTGGAGCCGAATGCGGACGGCGCCGCCGTGCGGATGCTCGTCGCGAAGGTGCGCGCCGCCGAGAGCGAGGGGCTGAGCGCAGAGAAGGCCGACGCGGCGCTCGCGGCGGCCGGGCTCCTCGCCGAGCGCTTCGGACCCAACGACATCTCCGTGCTGACGTGCCTCGAAGAGGCGGCGGTCGTTCACCTGTTCACGGGCAACGGCGCGAAAGCGGTCGGGCTGATGGCCCGGGTCTGCGCGATCCACGACGCGACGCCGCCGCACGTCGCCGACCCTTTGCTCCGTGCCTCGAGCCGGCGCTACTACGCGTGGGCGCTCACGCTCGTCGGGGAGTACGCGGACGCGGTCCCGATGTGGAACCGCGCCCGCCAAGAACTCATCCCCGTCGTCGGCGAGCGGCACCACGCGGTCGCGATCGTGGACAGCGGCCTCGCGTTCTGCGCGGCGGAGATGGGCGACTTCGAGACCGCCGAGCGCTTGTCGTCGAGCGCCTTGTCGCTGGCGCTCGCGTTGCCCGCTACCGCCGACGACCAGCTCGCGCACATGCGATTCGTCCGCGGTCACGTTCTTGTCAGGAAAGGTCTGGACGCCGGTTCTCTGGCCGCGAGCGCGTCGGAGGCCCTCGGGCTCTTCGAGAGCGTGTGGACGCCCGCGTACGAGCGCGGCACCGCGCCGAGCTTCAGGTGGCGTCAGGTCCTCGCGCGCGACGCGGCGGCCGCGTGCGCCGCGGTGGGCGACGCGGACGGCGAGCGTCGTTGGCTCTTCCGCGCCGTGACGACGGGGGAGGATCCTACGAGCGGGTTATAGGGCCGATTTCGTGGGCCTGTATGAAATCTGCTCTTCCGACGGCCCTGTCGTGCCGCCGGGCTTGACCAGCGCGGCCGGTCTGATAGATTGGCTCTCCCGGCGACCGCTTCGGCGTCGGCCGTAGAGGAGGAGCGTCCATGCGCCGAGCGCCTTTCGGACTTATCCGCCCGCTCATCGGCGCACTCGCCGCCGCGCTGTGCGTCCCGGCCGTGCTTGCGCAGCCGGCGTTCGTCTTCCACGACCCGGCTTCGCCGGTCCACGGCGAGCCCGCTGGCACCTCGATGCGGGAACCGGAGGTCGCCCGCGAGGACGAGGAGCACGACTGGTGGATCAAGACCGGGCCGTCGTTCTCGTACGACTTCGTTGTCGTCTATTACACGGCCGACGGGAGTGAACCGAACGGATCATTCGGCAGCGCCCTCTCGCCGGCGACACTCGTGCTGCGCAGCTACGGCCCGTCACCGGCTGTGAGCTTTGTGCGCAACGAGCCGGGGCAGTCGGGCAACGACGACTGGTGGCGCGCGGACTTCGCGGGCGCGTTCCAGTACCGCGTCGGGACGACGATCCGCTACAAGATCGGGGTGTGGAAGAACGGTGTCGGCGCCGAGGCACAGACGCAGACGTTCCAGTACGCCCTGAAGCTCGCGTGGCCGGGCGCGGGCGCCGGCCAGCCGAATCCGCAGGCCGGCTATCCGCCCGTCGCGTTCTGGAAGGAAGAAGCCTTCATCGGCAACACGTTTACCGCCGCGATGCTCGATCAGAACGGCGCGTGGTACGACATGCAGTTCCCGACGCCCGGCGGCGTCCAGGTCGTTGGCACGAAGAACGAGGGGTACTCCGACGGGCCCGACACGTTCCCGGCGATGCTGAGCCCGGAGAAGCGCGGGCAGATGCACCTGAACCAGGCGCAGGTCGGCATCCGCGTGGGCGGGCTGACGCACTGGCTCGCGAATCCCAACGGCGTCTCCTACACGGGCGTCACGCAGTCGTATCTGACGGACGAGACGAACACGGTGCGCACGGCGCAGACGCTGACGGCCGGCGGGAACAACATCGGCGTGACGCAGACAGACTTCGCGCCGGCGGGGATCGACTTCCCCGACGGATTCGCAGGGACGGGCGAGCAGAAGCACATCCTCGTGAAGCGCGTGGTGCTCCGCAACAACGGCGCGTCGCAGGCGGACGTGAATGTCTATCTCTATATGGACCCGGCGATCAACGGGGGCGACGACTACGACGCGATGTTCTGGGATGCTTCACGCGGGGCGATGACGGTCTTCGACAAAACTCGCCGCACGGTGACCGGGACCGGCGCCTTCATCACACCGCCGAACGAGTACAACATCACAACCTTCGGCGGCTACGAGAAGAACATCGCGCTGTACCTCTCCGGCGCGATGAAGGTCGCTGGCGGGCCGCAGGCGGGCCCGGCGACGGATGCGTGGCGGGACAGCAGCGGCGACAACGGCCAGGGTTGGATCGGTAAGCGAGTGACGCTCCCGCCCGGCGTGGACGTCGAGATCGACTTCATGCTCGCGGGAGCGCACTACCGGCCCGAGCCCGTGACGGATCCGATGCCGGCCTTCGACGGCGTCTACGACAACGAACTCGCGCCCACCATCGACTGGTTCAACGCGGCGGACATGGCCGGCGTTCAGGCCCAGACGGACGCGCACTGGTCCGGCTGGCTCGCCGACGGCACGACGATCGACACGCCGGACGACGGCTTCGACCGCCTGATGAAGCGCTCGCTCCTCGCGACGGCGCTCCATCAGGACGGCGTGCACGGCGGCATCGTCGCCGGTTATCACAACGGCGCGTACCTCTACGTCTGGCCACGCGACGCGATGTGGGCGGCCGTGACGCTCGCCCGCACCGGCCACACGCCGGAAGCGCGCAAGGCGATCGACTGGATGCGCGTCCACAGCTACCGCGACTTCGAGCCGTGGGGCCGCAAGGGCTTCTGGAAGCAGAAGTGCACGACGGACGGCTTCACGGTCTGGGGCGCGCCGCAGATCGACGGCACGGCCGTCTTCCCGTGGGCGCTCAAGATGTACGACGACATGAGCGGCGACTCCGCGTACCTCTCGACGAATCTCGACGCGGTGCGCGACGCGGTCCTCTCGATGACGAGCGACTCTTCCGATTCCCGCCTGCGCTGGGAGGAAGCCTTCAACCTCTCCTACTCCAACAACCTCTGGGAGGATTCGTACGACACGTTCCTGTTCAGCAACGCCAACATCCACCGCGGCCTGCAGGACGCGGCGACGATCTTCACGAGGCTGGGGCTCGGCTCGGAGGCTTCCGACGCGGCGACCCGGGCGGGGTGGGTCAAGAGCGGGCTCGACGGCCGCCTCGACTGGGACGGCGAGAACACCGACATCAGCCAGCTCGGCATCGTTTACCCCTTCGAGGTCTATTCGCCGATCGACTTCCGCTCCGCCCGGGTCATCGACAGGATCAACGGCGTGCGCCGCAAGTTCAACAACACGCACCCGAACCCGGAGCCCCTCGTCAACTTCGCGGGCTATCCGAACGACCAGTACGGCTGGACGGGCCTCATCAACCGCTACTGGGGCGACGGCTACTGGGGCGGCGGGACGCCGCACGGCGCGGGCCCGTGGTTCCTGACCACGATGTGGTACGGCTGCTATTACGCCGCGAGGCAGGACTTCACGCCCGGCACGAGCGACATCGACAACCACAAGTTCCGGCTCGAACTCCTGATGGACCAGCTCGGGCCCGTCGGGCTCGGGGCGGAGCAGATCGCGCCGCGCAGCGCGGGCGGCGGCCTCACCGGCTCGCTCCTCTACCCGGGACAGAACGACTTCACCCTCCAGACGGCGTGGCCCAACGCGTGGGAGAGCATGAGCTTCTTTGTGGATTCGCTCATGATGTTCCTCGAGTACAAGCCCGACGCCCGCGCCAACACGATGCGCTTCGAGCCAAAGCTCCCCGGCACGTGGCAGACGATGACGTTCAACAACGTCGAGATGCAGTCCGGCGCGCCGGCGCCGACGCACCGCGTCGACGTAACCATCGCACGCGACGCGTCCGGCGAAGTGCACACTTTCGTCAACCGCCTCGGGAACGCGTTGGACGTTGAGACCATCCTCCGCGCGGACCCGAACGTCCCGATCGCGAGCGTGACGCGCAACGGCGTGCCGGTGCCGTACACGCTCGATCCGGCAACAGGGCGGGTGACCGTCGGCACACTCCCCCTGGAGACGGGCGCGAACGCGATCACCGTCATCCGCGTGAACACGGGCCTCGCGTGCGACTCGATCGACTTCAACGGCGATCAGCTCTTCCCCGACAACCAGGACCTCGAAGACTTCCTGAGCGTGTTCGGCGGCGGGCCGTGCTCCACGGGCATGTGCGCCGATATTGATTTCAACAACGACCAGCTCTTCCCGGACAATCAAGACCTGGAAGCCTTCTTCAGCGTCTTCGGCGGCGGGCCCTGCCTGTAAGAAGGCGTTCAGCCATCATGTGCTCGGCGCCGGACACGAGCCACGGGCGAAGGACCGGGTTTTTTTGCGAGACGGCTCGGCCACGGGCTCGTCTCCTCCCCCTGTACCCTCCGGCGTGCTGCGAAGCCTGATTCCGATCATGATCGGCGCGTTCGTGTCTGGCACGGAAGTGCGTGCGCAGCTCCTGGACTCGATGGACGACGCGTCGCGCTGGAAGGTCGTGACGCCGGAGGGCGTTCGCCTCTCGACCAAGGTCGAGGACGGGGCCCTCCGGCTCGACTATGAGTTTGTCACCGGCGGTGGGTATTGCATCGTCCGGCGCGACCTCGCGCCCGAGGAGCGGATCACCCTCCCGGAGAACTACGAGTTTCGGTACGCCGTCAGGGGCGCGGGAAAGCCCAACAACCTCGAATTCAAGCTGGTTGACACCGGCGGCGAGAACGTTTGGTGGGTGAACCGCCGTGCGTTCGAGTGGCCCGCCGCGTGGACCGTCCTGCCGAACAAGAAGCGGAACATCGAGTTCGCCTGGGGGCCTTCCGGCGGCGCGCCTATGCGCGAAGTCGGCGCGATCGAGTTCGCCATCGCGAGCGGCGGCGTCGACGGCGGCGGTAAGGGCACGGTGTGGATCGATGAACTCACGATGCGAGACCTTCCGCCGCCTTCGAGCGAGCCGCCCCCGGCGCCGCGGGCGAGCAGCGACGGGGAGGATGCGGCGGCGGCGGTGGACGGCGATCCCAACACGGTGTGGACGCCGGACGCGCGCGGCGGCGATCTTGTCGTCGATCTCGGGCTCGTGCGAGAGTTCGGCGGTGTCGACATCCGTTGGGACCTGAGGGCGGGCTCCCGGGGCGAGGTCTCGGCGTCCGATGACGGGAGGACATGGCGGGGGCTCGGCGCTGTGTTGCCGATCACGGCCGGCCGCTGGATCGTCCCGACCCCGGACGAGCAGGCGCGGTACGTGAAAGTCGGCGTCGTGTCCGACGACGCCGCGGCGACGGGTGTGCGCAAAGTGACGCTGCGTGAGCCGGCCTTCGGCTCATCACGGAACGGCGTCATCGAGGCGATCGCGCGAGAGGTGAGGCGCGGTTTGTTCCCGCGTCAGTTTCTTGCTGAAGCGACGTACTGGACGATTGTGGGCGACGCGGAGGGCGCGAACGAAGCGTTGATCAACCAGGACGGGCAGGTCGAGGTCGGCAAGCGCATGTTCTCGATCGAGCCGTTCGTGCGGGACGCGGGCGAACTGATCACGTGGGCGGACTCGGTGAACAGCGCGTCGCTCGCGGAAGGCTTTCTGCCGATTCCGGCCGTGTCGCGGGTTTCGCCCGGCGCGACGCTGGACATCACCGCGTTCACACGCCCGGCCGAGCGCACGACTCGGCTCGTGGTTCTGTACGAACTCACCAACACCGGGCCGACGAAGCGGTCGATGGGTCTGGTGCTCGCGTTGCGGCCGTTCCAGGTGAACCCGCCGTGGCAGCGGCTGAACTTTGACGGCGGCGTTGCGCCGATTGGTAGTGTCGCCCGGCTCGGCACGGACAAAGGGCTCACCGTGCTCTCGGGTCGCCGCCACGCCGCGACGATCAAGACTCCGTTGGGCGCCGGCTGGACCGTCTCCGCCGACAACGCGGACGCCGTCCTGCGCGCGGAGCGGGAGGACGCCGCGATCGACTTCGGCGACGGCTTCCGGTCCGGGGCCTTCTCCGCGGTGTGGACGCTCGCGCCCGGCGAGACGAGGGCCGCGGCGATCGAGGTGCTCCTCGAGGGCGACCGCCACGCCGGCGACCCATTGGCGCCGGTCCAGGTGGGCGCCGCACGGCAAGCGCTCGACGCCTGCAAGGCTTCCTGGCGCGAACGCCTTGCCACTGTGGAGATCGTACTGCCCGCGAGCGACCGCTGGATCGCCGAAGCCTTCAAGAGCCAACTGGCCTACATCCTCATCAACCGCGACGGGCCCTCGATCCAACCGGGCTCTCGCTCGTACGAGCGCTCCTGGGCGCGTGACGGCTCGCTGACCGCGTCGGCGATGCTCGCGTGCGGGTTTGAGCGCGAGGTGCGGGCGTGGATCGATTGGTTCGGGGCGCACCAGTTTGAGAGCGGCAAGGTGCCCTGCGTCGTCGATCGGCGCGGGCCCGACCCCGTGCCCGAGCACGACAGCCACGGGCAGTACATCTGGGCGGTCGCGAACTTCTACCGTCATTCAGGCGACAGAGAGTTCCTGTCGCGGCACTGGCCGCGCGTGCACAAGGCCGCCTCGTACATCCAGGCCCTGCGGGCAGAACGGATGGTCCCGGAATACGAGAACGCGATCGGCGAGAAGAAGGCGAAGTTCGGTCTCGTGCCCGAGTCGATCAGCCACGAGGGGTACTCCGCCAAGCCGATGCACTCGTACTGGGACAACTTCTTCGCCCTGCTCGGTCTCCGTGAGGCGGCGTACCTCGCCGCGGAGGTCGGCGAGCCGGACATGGCGCGGGGCCTCGCGCTGCAGGCGGCGGGGTACGAACGGTGCATCCGCGATTCGTTGACGCTGGCGATGCGATCCCACGGCGTCGAGTACCTGCCGGGGTGTGTCGAGCTCGGGGACTTCGACGCGACCTCCACCACCGTCGCGATGTTCCCGTGCGACGCCGGCGCGGCGTTGCCCGACGGCGCGCTCGGGCGCACGTTCGAGAAGTACTGGGCGTTCGTCGAGTCGCGGATAACGGATGAAAACTGGGAGGGATACACGCCCTACGAGCAGCGCGGCGTCGGCGCGTTCGTTCGGCTCGGGCAGCCCGAGCGTGCTCACAGGCTCCTCGCGTGGATCGGCGGGCACCGCCGGCCCGCGGGCTGGAACCACTGGGCCGAAGTCGTGTGGCGCGAGGCGTCGACGCCGAAGTTCATCGGCGACATGCCGCACACGTGGGTCGGGTCCGACTTCCTTCATGGCGTCATGTCCATGTTCGCGTACGAGCAAGGGGGCCGCCTCGTGCTGCTCGCCGGCGTGAGCCGCGATTGGATCACCTCGGGCGAGCCGCTCGGAATACGCGGGCTGCGCGTCGGCCGGGGCTCGCTCAGCGTCTCGCTTCATCATGAGGCCGACCGCGTGATCGCGTCCGTCAGCGGCGACGCGGCGCTCCCCGCGGGCGGTTGCGTGGTACGCAGGCCGCCGGGGTGCGAGGGCGATGACCACGAGTTGATCGCGCTGCCCGCGGAAGTTTCGTGGCGGAAGACAGGAGGGAACCGGTGAGCTTCCCGCGAGGGTTCGTCTGGGGCGGCGCGGCGTCGTCGTACCAGATCGAAGGGGCGGCGAACGCCGACGGCAGGGGGCCGTCGATCTGGGACGATTTCTGCGCGAAGCCCGGGGCGATCTGGGGCAACGGGAGCGGCGCCGTCGCTTGCGACCACTACAACCGCATGCCGCAGGACGTGGCCATGATGAAGGACATGGGCCTGCGCGCGTACCGCTTCAGCGTGTCGTGGCCGCGCGTCCTGCCGGACGGTGTCGGTCATGTCAACGAGAAGGGCCTCGACTTCTACAGCCGGCTCGTCGATCGGCTGCTCGCGGCGGGGATCGCGCCGTACTGCACGCTCTTCCACTGGGATTATCCCGCCGCGCTCGAACGCCGCGGCGGCTGGCTCGGCCGCGAGAGTGCGGGCTGGTTCGCGGAGTATGCGGCGGTGGTCGCGAAACGCCTCGGCGACCGCGTCCGGCACTGGATGACGCTGAACGAGCCGCAGGTGTTCATCAAGTTCGGGCTTGGCGACGGGGTCAATGCGCCGGGGCTGAGGCTGCCGCTGCGTGAGCAGCTCGTTGCGGCGCACCACGTGCTGCTGGCGCACGGGATGGGTGTCTCGGCGCTGCGATCGGTGCTCCCGGCCGGCTCGCAGATAGGGTGGGCGGTTGTCTGCGTCGTGAAGTACCCGGCGACGACAGTCCCGGCGGATATCGAGGCGGCGAGACGCGCGACGAACGGCTCCTCAACGAAAGACCTTTGGAACAACAGCTGGTGGAACGACCCGGTGTTCTTCGGCGAGTATCCGGCGGAGGTCGCCGCGCTGTACGGCGACGAGGTGCCGGAGTTTCGTGACGCGGACATGCGCATCATCCGCCAGCCGATGGACTTCCTCGGCGTCAATATCTATGAGGGACAGCCCGTGCGGGCGGGCGCGGACGGTGCGCCGGCGCCCGTGGAGCGCGGGACGGGGCACCCGCTCACCGCGTTCCGCTGGCCGGTCGAGCCGCAGAGCCTGCACTGGGGCCCGCGGTTCATGCACGAGCGGTACGGCGTGCCGGTGTACATCACCGAGAACGGCCTTTCGAACGTCGATTGGATCTCGCTCGACGGCGCGGTGCGCGATCCGCAGCGCATCGACTTTACAAGGCGCTATCTCATCGCCCTGCGCGACGCGATCCGCGCCGGGGCGGACGTGCGTGGGTACTTCCACTGGTCGGTCATGGACAACTTCGAGTGGGCGGCGGGGTACCGGGAGCGATTCGGTCTTGTGTACGTCGATTACCCGTCCCAGCGCCGCGTCCTCAAGGACTCGGCGCACTGGTACAACCGGGTCATCGAAACCAACGGCGCAGCGCTCGACGCGGGATGACGGCCCGACGATATACTCGGCGCGGCATGAGCCGGCAACACCCAACGCGCACCGTCGCCGCCGTCGCGCTCGCGGCGTCGGCGCTGCTGGCCTCGTGCTCAACGCAGAAGGACGACGACGCCGGCGGAGGAGTCGTGATCGAGTCGCCGCCCGGCGTCGCGAGGCCGCCGTATCGATTCTCGGCTCGGGACGAAGCGCTGCTGGAGGAGGTCCAGCGGGGCGCGTTCAACTGGATGTGGGCGACGAGCGACCCGGCGAAGGGTGTCGAGACGGGCATGTGCCCGGACAGGACGAGCAAGCCGACCGTGAGCATCGCCGGCGTCGGGTTCCAGTTGTCGGGCCTGTGCGTCGGCGTGGAGCGCGGGTGGATTACGCGCGAGCAGGGGCGAGGGCGTGCGGAACTGATCCTGCGGTCGCTCGCCGCCAACCCGGAGAACAGGAAGGCCGGCCTTTTTTACCACTTCATCGATCCCGTGACGGCGGGCCAGCCAGCCGACGCGTACGAGCGCGTGGTGAGCACGATCGACTCGGCGCTGCTCTTCGCCGGCGTGATCACCGCCTCCTCGTACTTCGGGGGCGATGTCGCGCGGCTCGGCGATGCGCTCTTTCGGGACGCCGACTGGCGGTTCTTCGTGGCGCCGCGGGACGCCGAAGACCCGCAGATCCGCCGCTTTGTCACGCTCGGCTGGAAGCCCGAGGACGCGGAGGCGCCGACCGGTAAGGGCTCGCTGTTGCCGTACGGCTGGGTCGACAGCGGCGACGAGCACCGGCTCGTGACGTTCCTGGGCGTGTGTGCGCCGCGCGAGACGCACCGACTCGACGCCGCCGTGTACTATCGGCTGCGCCGCCAACTCGGCGGATACCCGGGGGCCGAGCGCATGGTCTGGTTCCCGTGGTCCGGCGCGCTCTTCGCGGCCTTCTTCGCGAATTGCTGGATCGACTACGCGGGCATGGGGCCGGACAATCCCTCCGCGTTCACCGACCTGCCTCGCGCGCGCGTGGATTGGTGGGAGAACAGCCGGCGGACGATGCTGTTGCACCGGGCGAAGGCGGTGGAGAATCCGCTGGGTCTCCCGGGCTTCGGCGAGAACGGCTGGGGATTGAGCGCGTCGGACGTGGAGGGAGGCTACGCGGTCCCTGGCCTGTTCCCGGACGCACTCCCGATGCAAGCCCTGATTCCCGGTTCGATCCCCGTCCGCGACTACACGGAGTGGGACGCGAAGGACGACTGGGGCGACGGCACGATCGCTCCCTACGCGGCGGGGTGCTGCGTCATGTTCGATCCGGCAGCAGCGGTCGCGGCGCTGCGGCACATGCGGGGGCTGCGACCGGGCGGCGATCGGTCGCTGTGGAGCGACCCGGCGTCGGGCGGGTTCGGCTTCCAGGACGCGTACAACGAGCGTACCGGCTGGGTCGCGCCGGATTGCGTCGCGATCGACCAAGGGCCCCTGCTGCTCGCGATCGAGAACGCGCGGACGGGGTTGATTTGGCGGACGTTCCACGCGCACCGTTTCGTCCGCGGCGGGATGGAGCGGTTGGGCATGCAGCGCACGAACCGGAGGTAGCCCATCGCCAGCGTGACGCTGTCCAACCTTGAAAAGCGCTTCCCGTCGGGGTTCCACGCCGTGCGCGGTGTGTCGCTCCGGGTGCAAGACGGAGAGTTTCTTGTTCTTGTCGGGCCGTCGGGCTGCGGCAAGTCCACCGTCCTGCGGATGATCGCCGGTCTCGAGGACATCACGGCGGGCACGGTCGCCATCGGAGACCGTGTTGTCAACGACGTTCCGAGCAAAGACCGCGACATCGCGATGGTCTTTCAGAACTACGCGCTCTACCCGCACATGACCGTGCGGAAGAACCTCTCGTTCGCGCTCGAGCTCCGTCGGACGCCGAAGGCGGATGTCGAGCGGCGGGTGGTCGACGCGGCACGGATGCTCGCCATCGAGGAGCTGCTCGACCGCAAGCCCGGCCAGCTCTCCGGCGGCCAGCGTCAGCGCGTCGCCGTCGGCCGCGCGATCGTGCGCGAACCGCGCGTCGCGCTCTTCGACGAGCCGCTCTCAAACCTGGACGCGAAGCTCCGTGTTTCCACACGGGGCGAGCTCAAGGCGTTGCACCAGCGTCTCAAGACGACGACGATCTACGTCACCCACGACCAGGAAGAAGCGATGACGCTCGGCAACCGGGTGGCGGTCATGAGCCAGGGGGTGGTGCAGCAGGTCGGGACGCCGATGGATGTGTACCGCAGACCGGCGAACCGCTTTGTCGCCCAGTTCGTCGGGATGCCGCCGATGAACTTCCTGGACGGGGAGGTTCGCGCGCTGCCGGCGGGCGCGGTGTTCGAGAGCGATGGCGTCCGGATCCCCGTTCGCGCCTCGTCGGGCCGGTCGGGCGCGGTTTCCCTGGGGATCCGCCCTCAGTCGATGCGGTTGGGGGAGAACGGCGCGTTCGAAGCAACCGTCGAGATCGTCGAGCCGCTGGGCGACCTGATGGATGTCACCCTCCGTTCGGGGAATGCACGGTTCGTTGCGCGAGCGCGGATGGACGATGCGATCGTCCCCGGCCAGACGCGCCGGCTCGACGTCGACGCGGCGGAATGCCATTGGTTCGAGCCCGGCGCTGAAGGACGGCGGATCGAGTTGTAGCGGCCGCGCGGGGACCGGCAAAAAAAGCTTGACGATCCGCGCCGCGGCGTTTAGGCTGGAGCGGTATCCCCAGTGCCGAGCGAGGGCGCAGTGCCCCCGATCGGCGGCAGATTCAGAGGAGAGGAGAGAGTCCATGCGTTCGATGCTTCTCAGCGTGTCCGTCCTCGCGTGCGCCGCCGGCGTCGCGAGCGCGGTTGGCGATATCTCGACCGTCAACGGCTACCGTGTCGAGGCCCGCATCTTTAACGATCAGCCGACGACGAACCTGACCATCAACGGGACCAGTTACCCCGCGCCCGGCGCGGGCATGATCGCCGGCGCGGCCGGGCCGATCGTGTTCGACGAGCAGTTCACGGCGTTGACGCCCGGCGGCAACACGAACAAGCATGTCGCCTGGCTCTCGACGGACGGCGGCGCCAGCCGGTTCGGCATGAACCCCGGCCAGTCGTGGGACCTGCAGTTCAACGTGCGCATCGATGCCCCCGCCGGCTCGCCCCGCAAAGAGGCCGGCATCGAGATCCACAACCCCCGGCTGGCGAACAACCCGCCCTTCACAGACGAGGGCCAGGTCCTGATCGCCAGCGACGGCGAGGTCGCCGTCTTCGGGGCCGCGATGCCCTTCACCGGGCTGGGCTTCATCTACACGCTCGGCACGACCGCTCACGTGCGCATGCAGTTCTTCGCCGCGGGCGTGCACCACCCGTCGCTCGGCGCATACCAGCTCGACTTCACCGACGCGGTGAACGGGCTGCACAGCAGCGGCATCAAGATCTGGGGCAACGAAGCTGACGGGACGATCGGCTTCAACACCGACACGGCGATCGGGTTCAAGGCCCAGAACAGCCGCAATCCGTTCATCAATGACACGTCTGTGATCACGTACAACAACATCTCGGTCGTCCCGGCCCCGACCGCCGCGGCCCTATTCGGCGTCGCGGGCCTCGCCGCGTTCCGCCGCCGGCGCGCCTGAACGAGGCGCAAAGATCCCTTCACCGAGACGCCGCCGACACAATCGGCGGCGTCTTTTCACTTCCCGGCATCTCCGGCGCCCGCGTTTTCGAGTAGAATGCGAGCGACGCGGCGTTCGGCGCGGTGAGCGCACGCCGCGCGGACCATGACCACGGACAGCAACGCCAACCGGAACGGGCACTTCGACGAAGACGGGTGGTCGTTCACGGTCACCGACCCCGGGACGCCCCGGCCCTGGTGCAACGTGATCTGCAACGGCCGTTACGGCCTGGTGGTCAGCCACAACGGCGGCGGGTTCTCGTGGTACGACGACGCCCAGCACAACGTCCTCACGCGTTGGGAGATGGACCTCGTCCGGGACTGCTACGGCAAGTTCCTGTACCTCGCCGACACCGAGACCGGCGCCGTGTGGTCGGCGGCGCCCGCGCCGTGCTTCCCGTCTTTCGACCTGTACCGATGCACGCACGAGCCGGGCGTGACCACGTTCCGCGCGTCGTCGCACGGCATCGACGCCGTCTGGGAGTTGTGCGTCGCGCCCGAGGACGGCGCCGAACTCTGGGCGGTCACACTGACGAACACGGGGGAAGCGTCCCGCCGGCTGCGCGTCTCGTCGTACTTCGAGTGGACGTGCGGCGTCGCGCCCGACAGCAAGCGCGAGTTCCACCGGCTGTTCTTCACGACCGAGCACGACGCGGGGCGCCGCGCGATCGTCGCGACCAAGAACATGTGGGACATCCCGGGGCTTCCCGAGAGGGACCACTGGAACGTGCCGTGGCCGTACGGCGCGGCCCATGCGGTCGGCGGCGACGCCCTCGTCGCGCCCATCGCGCTCGCGGACAAGGGGCGGTTCCTCGGGAGGTACGGCTCGACGGCGAGCCCGCGTGCGTTGATCGACGGCGCGGGGGAGCGGATCGGCGGTTTCGGCAGATTCGGGGATGCGTGCGCCGCGCTGGGCGGCGAGGTCACGATCGCGCCCGGGGCGACGGCCAAAGTTCACTTCGTCATCGCGGTGGCGGCGGACAAAGCGGGTGCGCTCGCCGTCGTCGACAGGTTCGTGAGCAGGGCCGCCGTGGACCGGACCTTCGAGGCGGCGCGGGCGGCGTGGCGCGAGCGCCTGGCGGGGGCGCAGGTCCGGAGCGGGCGGCCGGACTTCGATCTGCTGGTCAACACCTGGCTGCCGTACCAGGCGATCAGCGGGCGGCTCTGGGGACGCACGGGCTATTACCAGCAGTCCGGAGCGCGCGGCTTCCGCGATCAACTGCAGGACAGCCAGGTCTGGTTGCCGACAGAGCCGCAGCGCTGCGCCGATCAACTGATGCTGCACGCCTCGCGGCAGTTCACGGACGGCAGCGTGAACCACTGGTGGCACGCGCTCGCGAACTTCGGCAATCACACCGAGTGCAGCGACGACTATCTCTGGCTGGCCTTCGTCGCGGCGGCGTATCTCAAGGAGACCGGCGACTACGGCGTGCTCGAGCGCCGAGCGCCGTTCCTCGACGGCGGCGACGGCCCGCTCATCGATCACTGCTCGCGCGCGATCGAGCGGTCGTTCCGACGCATGAGCGAGCGGGGACTGCCCCTGATCGGCTCTTGCGACTGGAACGACGGGCTCTCCGCGCTCGGCCTCGCGGGCAAGGGCGAGAGCGTGTGGCTCGCGATGTTCCTCTGCTCGATCCTGCGGGACTGGGAGACGATTTACGCGCGCGTCGGCGACCGCTCGCGGTCGGAGGCCTCGGCGCGACGACGCGAGTCGCTACTACGAGCGATCGAGGCGCACGCGTGGGACCCCGCGGGCTACTACCGCTGCGCCACCAAGGACAGCGGCGAGTGGGTCGGCGCGTCGTCGTCGCCGGAGGGGAAGATCCACCTCAACCCGCAGACGTGGTCGATCCTCGCGGGCGTCGCGTCCGCCGAGCGCGCCGGGCGAGCGTGGCTCGCCGTGAAGCGCGAGCTTCTCACCCCATTCGGGCCCCTGCTGCTCGCGCCGGCGTACACAACGCCGGACCCGGATATCGGGTACATCACGCGGTACGCTCCGGGCACGCGGGAGAACGGCGGCGTGTACATGCACGCGGCGACGTGGGCGCTGGCCGCGGCGTGCGCGGTGCGGGACCATGACGCGGTCGAGTCCATCTGGTCGTCGATCTCGCCGCCGGTGCGGTGCGGGAACGACCCCGAGGCATACTGGGCGGAGCCGTACGTGCTGCCCGGGAACGTGGACGGCCCGCTGTCGGACCTGCCGGGCAGGGCCGGATGGACGTGGTACACGGGCTCGGCGGCGTGGCTGCGGCGCGTGGCGCACGAGTGGATGCTGGGCGTGCGGCCGGTGTTCACGAGGGAGGGGGAGGGGCTGCTCGTCGATCCCGTGCCGCCGGCGTCGCTGGGCCTGGTGCGGTTCAAACGGCCGTGGCGCGGCGCGCGTCTCACGGTCGAGTTCGACGCGCGCTCATGGGCTCCGGGCGTCACGCCGCGCGTCCGGGTGAACGGCGAGGACGCCCCGGGCGGGGTCATTACGGAGGACGTGGCGCGCCGACACCGGGGCGGCTCGCGTGTCGAAGTGGCTTGGAGAAACGGCGGCGCATCGGCGCCGCACGGACGCGCCGGGGCGGCCGCCCCGGCCGGGAGGGCTACCTGATGTTGCGGCACAGTGCTCTGATTCGCTCTCGCGGCTTCACGCTGATCGAGCTGCTCGTCGTGATCGCGATCATCGCCCTGCTCATCAGCATCATCCTGCCGAGCCTGGGCAGCGCGCGGCGGACGACCTGGACGGTGCTCTGCGCGAACAACCTGCGGCAGATCGGGATGGCGACGCAGTCGTACCTTGACGAGCAGAAGGACCCGACGTGGTTTGACCTCGCCGACAGCGGGAGCGGCCCGTATCACCATTACAAGGCCAACCAGACACTACAACCGTACATGAACAACGCCGGGAATCAGCCGTTCGTCTGTCAGGCGGCGAAAGGCCGGGCGAGCGTGCTCGATCCCCAGACGCGCGAGAACCTCTTCAGCGGCGGCCGTATCTATTGGTACCCGTTCCTTCCGCCTTCAAACACGGCCCCCGTCGACGTGTGGACCGAGTATTGGTTCAATGATTCGTACACTCCCGTGCCGCAGCCGACCAATCTCCGCTGGCCCACCGGTGTTTCGAAGCAACGGATGCGTCTTATTCGCTTCCCGGAGTTTCTTGTGTGGTCGACGGACGCGAACGATCAGTACCCGCGGCACCACGGCGGAAGGTCGAACACGGCCGTTGAGCTCTTCAGCGTCGGCAAGAGCAACGTACTTTTCGGAAATCTGAGTATCAAGCTTCTCGACTACATCGAGATCCAGGAGCGTCCCGACCCGGTCGGTGCACCGGCGCCGTTCTTCAACTGGGGGCATTACTACCCCAACAACCAATGACGGTGTTCAACAAGCCGGTAGCCTTCACAAGGAAAGATTATGCTCGATGGAATCCGTGATTCGATGGCGAGGAAGCCGTGGATCGGGTGGACGGTCGCGGGCGTGTTGTTGGTGCTCGCGGTCGCGCTGTGGGTGACGCGTCGGTCGGGCGAGAGCCCTTACAGCCCCGAGCGCATGCAGGAGGAACTCACCGTCCGGTTCACGGATACGGACGAGGT
Organism: Phycisphaerales bacterium; assembly: GCA_035628115.1. GTDB lineage: Bacteria > Planctomycetota > Phycisphaerae > Phycisphaerales > UBA1924 > BJHL01. Next base: position 73,909 of record DASPKL010000017.1, read on the forward strand.
CGTCAAGATCCCCCGCGGCGATCTCGACCGCGAGCTCCGCCGCCGCGGCGACCGCGTTGATCCGTCTCAGGGGATTATCAATCCGAAAACCGGCAAAGCGACCGGCTTCCTTGTCGACGAGGACGAGTGGACGTCGATGGTGGACCGGATCAATAAACAAAAGGCCGCGATCCGAGCTTCCACCGGCAACGCCGGATCGCCCGTTGCCCCCGCTTCCGCAACTCCGCCGAAGTAGACCCCATGCCGAGCCCGTCGACCATCTCCCGCCGCGGCGCGATCGGCGTGCTCGCCGCGAGCGGGCTGGGCTTCTTGCTTGTCTCCCGCCCGGGCGAGGACGAGCGGGCCAAGGGCAGGAAGGTCCTCGATTATTGGGAGAAGTGGACGGGCCACGAGGGCGCGGCGATGCAGCGCGTCGTGGACGCGTTCAACGAGCAGAGCAGCACGCTCTACGTGCGCTACCTGATCACGAACACGATCCACCAGAAGGCGCTGGTGTCGATCCTCGGCGGAGCGCCACCGGACATCGTCGGGTTATACGCGTACAACGTGCCGACGTACGCGGAGGCGAACGCGGTGCTGCGCCTCAACGACCTCGCGCCGCGCCACGGCCTCCGCCTCGAGGACTATGCGCCCGGCATGCGGCCGGTGATGAAACACGGCGACGGGTGGTACGCGGCTGTCAACACAGGCGGCACGCTGGCGCTCTATTGGAACCGGGCGATCTTCCGCGAGTGCGCGGACGCGCTGCGGGCGATGGGGCTGTCGCCCGACCGTGCCCCCGCGACGATCCGCGAGCTGGACCTCGCGCACGAAGCTGTCACGCGCACGACCGGCGGCAAGGTCGGATCGGCGCCGCTCACGCGCGCCGGGTTTCTGCACATGGAGCCGGGGTGGTGGTCGTGGATCTGGGGCTCCATGTTCGGCGGCACGCTGTACGACGCCGCGGCGGACCGGGCGCTCGCCGGCTCGCCGGAGGTCGTCAGCGCGTACGAGTGGGTGCAGTCCTATCCGCGGGCACTGGGCCTCGGGCACGTCGAGAAGTTCCGCTCGGGCTTCGGGCCGTACGGCACGCCACAGAGCGCGTTCCTGACGGGCGAGGTCGCGATGGTCGTGCAGGGGCCGTGGATGGCGAACCTGATCAAGGCCTTCGCGCCGGACCTCGATTACGGCGTCGCTCCCCTGCCGATCGTCGATGATTTCCTCGACCCCGATGCGCCGCTCACGTGCATCGACACCGACGTGCTGATGATCCCGCGGGGCGTCAAGGACCCCGAGGCGAGCATGGAGTTCATCGCCTTCACGCAACGGCGGGAAAACGTCGAATCGCTCGCTCTGGCCCACTGCAAGGGCTCGCCGCTGGTGAGCGTGAGCGACGACTTCTACGCGAAGCACACAAATCGGGGCGTGGCGTTGCACACCGCGATGGCGTCGAGCGCCAAGGCCTTCCGGGCGCCCGCGACGCCGGTCTGGACGGAGTACAAGGACAAGTTCGACACGGCGATGCAGGACATGTGGAAGCTGGTGGAGCCGGCGTCCGTGCGTCTGCCCGTCGTCCAGGCCCAAGCCCAGGCGCTGCTTGATGAAGCGCGGTCGCGGAAGCTCCGTCGCGGCGAGCGGTAAGAGGCTGTCGTCGGCCCCACAAATGCAAACGCCCCGCGATCGCTCGCGGGGCGTTCAAGTGACCCCATGGGGGTCCGCACAATCGCCGAAAGCACGGCCAAAGAACGCTGTTTCTCTTTCAAGCGGCGCAGAATGCGGCGCACCCCAGGCGGCGGAGTCCGTAGACGCCGATTTGGACCGCGTGATGGCTAGGTGGAACACCCTCCCCACCGTTATGCGGCAGGCCATCCTCGCACTTGTTGACGCGGCCGCAGTGAGGCAAGATCACCGGGGGAATCTATGAAACCACCGCCGTCACCAAACGGTGATTCCGATGGTGAGGTCCAAGTGCGCCCGAATAAGGGGCGTAGCTCCCGCGGCCGGTTCACGAAGGGAAACTCTGGCGGACCGGGCAATCCGTACGCGAAGAAGGTCGCCGGCCTGCGGTCAGCCTTGCTAAGTGCCGTGACGCAGGAGGACATGAAGGCCATCGCCAGAGTCTTGGTCGAGCAGGCCAAGTCGGGGGACATTGCGGCGGTGCGAGAGCTCCTCATGCGGGTGCTCGGCCGACCCCTCGAGGCCGACATCCTCGACCGCCTGGACCGCCTGGACAAGTTCGCGAACGACATGGAGGCCGAGCAGAAGCAACGGGGGAACCGGCCTTGGATATGACCCACGGTTCAGCATCGCGAGCAAATCGCTTGTAAAGGAATCAGAATCGATGAACAGCATGCACGGCGTGCTTCAGCGCCTCGAGAAACTCCGCCAGCAAAAGGAGCTGGAGCGACAAACAAGGCGGCGGCACCATCGATGGCTCATGGGGGTCATCTGCCGCAGCATCGTCGGGCCCGGCTCGGACTACCGCCGCGTCGAGCGTTGCGACTGCGACAGCGACGAGACCTGCCGCGGCATCCAGTACACACTGGCCGTGGCGGACGGGAATTGGGAACGCGCGGGCCGCCTTGGTCGAGTCGACCTTCTCCCAAGGCGCAAGAACGAGTCCATGACGGACGATGCCCGGCGTTCCTTCAACGAGGAGGGCCGCCAAGTTGCGCGCACGGCGGCCGCGCTGGCGCGGGCTCGGGAGCGGCTGGGACTCCCACCAGCGCCCGAAGAGGACGACTGAGCCATAGGACAGCCGGGCAAAGCGTCGGGAGGGAGGCATCGGGATGACCACACTGCGGCGAATCACGGATCTGGAGCGCCGGCTGGGATTCGTGGAAGGCGAGTGCCCGTGTTTCGGCGAGCGCAGACGCCCGGTCTTCGTTGTCGTGGAGTTTCACGAGGACATCGCCAAGTTGCCGCGCGACCCGTGCCCGCGCTGCGGTCGGCCGCGGATTGACTACACCGGCCACACGATCATCGTGTTGGGCCCGGTCGGGCGGGACAAGCTGCCGCCCATGCGGTACCTGCCGTGGAGGCGAGGGGAGCCGTGGGGCAACGCGCGCAGTGAGGCCGTCTAGCTCCACCGGTCCCAAGTTGCTGGTTATCGAACGATCGGACGCGACCAGGTAAGCCGTGGGCTTATCCCGCAGCCCGTAGGATTACCGCAAGTGCAGGTGCTCTGCGTCATGCCGCGGGCGTAAGAATCGCGCCATGGGCGCAGGTGACGGTCCTAGAAAGCACTGCGAGCGTCCGCTCGGCGTGGTTATCCGGCGGCGTTGGTGATTCCAGAGCACGACCCGAATCGACCGTGCTCCACACTTTTTCGCTGCCTTCACGGGCGGCTCAGCAGCATTCGGCACCATGTGACCGAGTCGCGGACGGGTATTTGCGTGCCGGGCCGTGACTCTTCGTGCCGAACCCCCCGCATGGACCGCGGGGTGGTTCCGGCGCATGGACTTGCTCACCGTACGTATCAGCACGCCCCGCCGCCGAAGACGCGGAAGAGCGAGAGGATGTCCTCGTTGTCCGGATAGAGCCCATCGTTGTTGAAGTCGATGTCGGGGTTGCACGGCGGGTCGTTGGATGCCTGCCCATCGCACACCCCGCCGCCGAAGACGGAAAGGAAGTCGAGCAGGTCCAGATTGTCGGGGAAGAGGCCGTCGAGGTTGAAATCCAGCGAATCGCACCGCGGCACGATCGCCGTGACCTCGAACTCATAGCCGCTGGTGTACGGTGCGGAGGTGTCGAACTGACCTAGTACACCGATCACGTCAACGGAGAGGCCCGTTGGGATGCCCCCGAACTGCGCGTTGAGCGCCGCCGCGACCGCTGCGCTTGGCAGCCGGACCGTGATGCCGTTGTTCGGATACCCGTTCGCCGGCGTATACACGAACTGCCCTATCTGTGAGAAGACGTAGTCGCGTGCGACGACAAGGCGGCTCTCGAGCGCTTCGGCGGTCGGAGAGCCGTCGGCAAGGTCGGCGGCCGTGATGGGAATTGGTGTGGTGGTTTGGAATGTGCCGGTCGAAGCCACCTGCGTCACCGTCGTCAGCTCAAACAAGCCGTTGAAGCTCGCGGTTGTCCCGGTGATGCTCGCAAGAACGTTGCCGTCCTCGGCTGTCGCCATAATCGATTGGATCATCGCGTTGCTGCCGAACACGGTGAGGCTGCCGCTCGCGTCCTCGAGTGTGATCGAAGCGGATCCGCCGTCGTCGACCAGATCGACCGCGTTGACGATGCGAACGTTGTTCAGCACGACGCTCAACCCCAATGGCGCCTGGCGCGCGCACGCGATGGTGAACGACGAGGTGCCCGGCACCGCGGCGGCGAATGTCTGCCCGTTCTTGAATTCGCCGTTCTGGATTGACTCGCCGCCGAACTGGACGATCTGATTGCGCGTCGCGTCGAACGCCACCGCCGGTCCAACGCGGCCTTGGAACGCGGGCAGGGCGTTCGTCACGGGCAACTGCGACCACGCCTGCCCGTCGTATGCCCACACATCGGCGAGCGGCGCCGCGTTCGCCGCCGTGCCGACACCGCCGACGAGGAGCACCCGCTCCTCAATGGGGTCATACAAGAGCGCATGCCGCCTTCTCGCGGTTGGGTTGCCGGTGGCCGGAGTGACATTCGACCACGCCGAGCCGTTCCACTCCCACGTGGCGTTATCAACCTGCGTTCCGGTTTGGCCGCCGAAGAGCACCGTGACGCCGCGGCTCGCGTCGAACACCATCGCCGCATCGGAGCGGACACCGGGCGTCGGGCCCGGGGGCGAGACGTTCGTCCAGTCGCCCGACACGCCGTCATACAGCCACGTGTCGCCCAGGCGGACGTTGTTCTGGTTGAGACCGCCATAGACCACCATGCGCTGCGCAACCGGGTCGTACGCCGCTGCGTGCATGGAGCGCCGGCCGGGCGGGGAACTGGGCGTCGCGGTGCGATCAATCCAGGCACTGGTGGCAAGGTCGAACTCCCAGATGTGATCGGCGGCGTTGTCAGCCCCGCCGGCCGTCCGGCCGCCGTACAGCACCATCCGGCGTCGGGCGCTGTCGTGCACCATTGTCGCGTACCACGCTGGCGGCGGTGTTCCGGTCACCGTCATCGGGGCCCACGTCGATCCGTTGAATGTCCATGTGCCCGCGGAGACCGACTGCACGATGCCCGGCCGCATCAAGAAGCCGCCGCCGTACATCACGGTTTTTTGCCCGACGGGGTCGTATGCCGCCGCGGCGAAGCTGCGCGGTGACGGGGACTCGACCGCGGAGACCGTCGTCCACGCGTTTGATGCGCCGCTGTAGGCCAGGAGCGAGCGAGAGGCATCGCGATTGCCAATGAATCCGCCGTACGCGAGCACACGGCTGTTGAGCGGGTCGTACGCGGCTGCGTGCTCGTCTCGTCCGGCCGTGTCCGGGAGCTGCGCCCTTGATACCCATGCAGTGCCGTCGTACTCCCGCACGTCCCGGCTGGTTTCGCCGCCGAACAAAAGTGTGCGGCCGCGCGACGCGTCGAACGCCATCGCCGGATTCAGCCGCGGGTCCGGACCGGCGAGGAACGTGTGCGGCGTCCAGGCGCCGGCGACACCGTCCCACTCGAAGATGCCGACGACGCCGGCCGACTGCGACCGCGATTCGGCGAGGATCGTCCGGTTCCGCACCGAATCGAACACCAGCGCGTGGTCCGCCTGTTCGCCGGGCGTGAAGCCGGCGGGCCGCGCCGTCCAGGCTCTGCTGGTGGGCCCACGCTCCCAGACATCCGTGGTGCTTGCTCCACCCGTCCCGACGCCGCCGTAAAGCACGATCGTGTCACGCGCCGTGTCGTAGCACATCGCGTGGCGGACGTGCTCGTCCGGCAACGCAGGCGTGACGAGGGCCCAATCGTGCGAGACGACGCTGTATTCCCATACCGAGTTGACGGGGTTGCCGTTGAACTGTCCACCGGTCATCACGACGGCGCCGCGGGCGCGGTCGTAGACCATTGCGTGGTGGTAGCGGCGGTCCGGCTTGGTCGGTGTGTCGCGGCGCGTCCATGTGTTCGTCGCGAGGTCGCACTCCCACGTGTCGTTCTCGCCCGTCTGGCCGCCGAACAACACCAGCACGTTGCGATCCGTATCAACCGCCATCGCGTGGCGCCAGCGCCCGGACGGCATCGCGTCATCGACGAGCTGCCAACCGACGGTCGTGCACTGCGCAACTGTCGCGTCGCAGAGACAGCTAGTGGCCGCGAGCGTGAGCATCAACGCCCTGAGCAGTGACTGGTTCGGTGCGGTCCGCATGAGCTTCTCCCGTGTGGCGCGCGAAAACGGACGCAACCGCGCGCACTCTAGCCCGGTGCCCCTGCATAGGGGTCAGTGCTTCGCAATCAATTTTGTGTTGTTGCTCTGGACGGTTGCCGAACGCACTTTGGTCAATTCGGTCTCGTGGCTCAACCCTGATCGTGCATTGCCTCGGCGAGCGCAGGCATGAATGGAGACAAGGGTGTTCGAAGCTCCAACGCACAATTGTGGGCGTTGCTCGGCCAAGCAAACGGGCGCCCCGTCCATCTAGGATTGTGACGCTCGCGACGCAGCGCATGCTCGGCCGGCGTAGCGGTCAATCAAGAGCTAGGCGACGCGCACGATCGCGACGTACACCGCGTCGGTGCCGAGCAGCTTGCCGTCGGGAGCGAGCTTGCACTTGCGGGCCGCGACGGACTGCTGCACGTTGCCACCGACGACCGTCGCGATCCCGTTACTAATGCTCGTCACGATGTCGCCGTGGTAGCCTGTCCCGCCGATCTTGTCGAAGTCGGTGCTGATCCCGGCCTTGTAGCGCCGACAGACGATGTCGCCGACGCGCGGCGCGACCTGGAGGGGCGGGTACGCCTTGAAGGGATTCGCGTTGCCCGCGTACGTGTTCGCCCGCGCGGCGGCGATATACGTGCCGTGCGCGCTTGAATACGCGAAGTTCTTGCCCGCCCCCGCCTTCTTCATGACCCACGAGATGAATGCGGCGCTCCAGAACTTCTTCTCCCTGAATCCGTAGTCGCTGCCTGTGCCGGTCACCCAATAGTCCCGGAGCGTGGCCTGCATGCGCTGATCGCCCTCTTTGATGCGGCCGTAATCCCACCGCGTGAGTTCCGCGAGCGCGTGTGCCGCGGCGTTCCCGCGCAGCACCGGACCGACGACCGCGGTGACGACGGGCGTGTACGGCGTGCCCATACTCGTCGACGCGCGGAGGAGCGGCTTGACGATCGTGTCGCGGATCCCGATCCATTCGCGAGCGAGCGCCGGGCCGCCCGGCTCCTCCATCTTGATCGCCGCGCCGCTCCGCTCCGGATGTCGAGCGAAAAAGACCGCGTTCGTCAGGCTTGTCTCGTCGCGGTTGCCGCTGCCGATTGCTCGTGCCACGCTCGCGCGTTCCGACTGCGGCGGCGAGACAACTGAAGTACCGCCCGATGTCTCGAACTCTCCCTCGTAGGCAGTGAATGGCCGCATGCTGGACTCCTCGGCTGTGTGGACGTGTCCAATGCAACGGACGTGCCATCAGCGGTGCTGCACGCTTTCAGCCCGGTCAAGGCTTTGTCTCCCACCACGCGAAGTGAACTTCGCGTTAGGCGAAGCGCGCTTCGTGTTGTTCCGAGGCCGTGCTGCGTCGCTCGCGTGCGCGGCGGTCGATGATCTGGCACGTGCGTTGCATTCAGCCCCTCGCAACGCCCGAGTGGGCGCGACACCGACATCACTTCGCAGTTCAAGGAGCCCGCGATGCACCACACCGACCGCACGCAGTTGGAAGCGAACACATACATGGGCGAGGCCGGGTACGACAACGGCGAGTACGCGTACGCCGCCGAAGTCATGAACGAGCTGGTCAATCCGTACACCGGCGAAATCAATCAGGACCTGGAACTCACGTTGGCCGCCGAGCTTCTGAGCGTCCAATCGGAAGCCGAGCTGGATCAGTTTCTCGGAAAGTTCTTCAAGAGCGTCGGCAGAGGCATCTCGCGCATCGCTCGCTCCGGTGTCGGCCGCGCACTCGGCGGCGCCCTGAAAACGGCCGCCAAAGTCGCCCTTCCGTTCGCCGCACGGGCCGCGGGCGGCGCACTCAACGGGTTGGTGCCAGGCGCTGGCCTCATCGCCGCGCCTGCTCTGGGCGGCATCGCCGACTCGATCGCGAGCAACCTCGAGTTCGAGGGACCGGAGAATGAGGACAGCCAGTTCGAAATCGCCCGCCGCATCGTCCGAATGGGCGTGGACGCAGCCCAGGGGCTGAACCAACTTCCGGAGGGTGAGTACGTCAGCGAGGAAGAGATCCTCGCACCGATCGCGCAAGCTGCGCAGCGATACCTCCCGAACGTAGCGCGCGCCGTAATCAACGGCGCCAAGGCTGCCGGCGCGATTGCGGGGAGCGGTGGCGCGAGCGGCAATATCAGTTTCCAGGCCCCGGGTGTCCAGTTCAATGCCGGCGGGAGCGCCCAGGGAGGATTCGGGGCCGGCGCTTCAACTGGGCGGTGGGTGCGGACCCCGAAGGGTGTGCTGATCCTCGGCATTTAACGCGGCAATCTATTCGGTGGAACCGACGCGGAGACTCGCCATGGCCAGCCCTGAAGTGACTCGACTTCTCGAATACGAAGCGCATGCACTTCTGGAGCGCCTCGGCGAGCTCCGCGCGTTCGCCCTCACGCTCCCGATGGTGGCCGCCGCGACACCGTCGATCGCCGCCCAGGCCGGCATCGAGTCGTACATGGCGGCGGGACGTGACCGTCTCCGACGCCTCGTGCAGGACTTTCTCGCTTGGTTGCGCTCGCCGGACGGCGCTGCGTCCACGTCGGCCGATGCGCAGCAGCGGTTCACGTTCGTACGCATGCGGTTCCTGGCGGTCATCGCCCAGTTCGATGTCTTCGCCGATGCCCTCGCCGAGCGGAGCCAGCACGGCTATGGCGAATTGCTCGCGGGGCTCGATGTCGTCGCGGCGGACGCGCTCGAGCTGCCCGGCAACTTGTATGAGGTTCCGCCCGTGCTCTGCCACCTCGACCGCGGCGCGGGGGCCGCGATCCGCCGGGCCCGCACGCGCATGCCCGGCGGCGGCGCGTCGCCGGTCGCGATCATCCGCATGCCGCGGGAGCGCATGGTTGGCGCAGCGATTGCGTCATCACTGGTCCATGAGGCCGGTCACCAGGGGGCCGAATTGCTCGGTCTCGTCGCGCCGCTGCGCGAGATGCTCGCGACGCTAGCTGCGCGCGACCCGTCGCGTCGGGCCGGTTGGCTGTGCTTTCAGCGCTGGATCTCGGAAATCATTGCGGATGTCTGGGGCATCGCCCGGATCGGGATCGGCGCGACGATGGGGCTGATCGGCGTGGTGAGTCTTCCCAAGCCGTTTGTGATGCGGGCCTCCACGATGGGCCCTCACCCGCCGCCGTGGATCCGGGTCAAGATCAGCGCAGCGGTGGGCAAGGAGATGTACCCGGACCCGCAGTGGGACCGGGCCGACAAGCTCTGGGACGAGCTGTACCCGCTTTCGTCCGCCGGGGTCGAAGACGCCGCAATCTTCCGCATGCTGGCCGCCCTGCTCCCAGACTTTGTCCGCGCGGTTCTGCAGACACGCGCGGAGCGCCTGGCCGGGGAGCAATTGATCAATGTCTTTCCTCGCGCGGACCGAACGCCCGCGGCCCTCCGGCGTTTGTGGTCGCAGACGCGCGGTAGCAGCGACGCGATCGCGCGGGTAAACCCCTGCATCGCGTTCGCGGCGGTCGGCCAGGCGCGCGCGGACGGGGCGATCGGCGCGAAAGTGGAAGCACGCCTCCTTCGGCGGCTCCTGCGGTTCTGGGCGCTACGGGCCACCGTCAGCACTGCCGAGGCGTGCGCGCACGCCCGCCGGCCGGGGAGGTTCGCCCTCACGGCATAGTCGTCCTCCAGACCCCCGGTCGTCGTGCGACCCGGGCGCATTTTTCATGGTTCTTGATTGCTAACTCCAACTTTTCACGCAAGGAGAATGGAATGGCCTCAATCTCGAATGTCCGGCTTCTCCCGAACAACGCCCTCGTGGACGACCCGATCGTCGCGCTCGTCCAGGCGATCCGCAACAAGCATCGGTCCTTGTGCTTCGTCGAATACATCAAAGAGGCCGGCGACGCGTTCACCAACGGCGAGAGTGATTACGAGGGCCTACTCGAAACCACTCGGGACTTCATCAACGACAATGCGGATCTCAAGTTCAAGGGCGGCCCTAACCCGAAGTTCGACTTCAACGCGACTGACGTCACCGACACCAATCGCCGTTTCCCGGGCGAAGCACTTAACGAGGCGGACCTGGAGGCCGCTTCGCGCAAGCTAGACCGCGGCCCGGACGGGAAGGACCCGCAGGGCGACAACGTCGGCGCGTTGTACGTAGAACAGATGCGTCGAGCGCAGCTCCCGGGCGGCCCCGAGACGGCCAGTCTTGTGGATGGACGCCTCAAGAACTTCGTGTGCGTCGAGCTCATCTGGTCTTATTGGATGGAGCAGGCGGGCCTCGTCCAGGGCATGAACGCCATCACAATGCGATACCAGAACCAAGCGCCGCTCGGCGCCGACCGCTTGGCGCGCTGCGACATCTCGCACTTGCACCAGATGAGCAGCCTGCTCTGGGGGTATATCCAGGACGAGCACGACCGTCTTTCGCTCGCGCGCAGGACGTACGAGTACGACCACCACTACGGGCTGCGGCTTCGAGGGAACGCCGTGCCCGTCATGCGGCCGGCCGACTCACGAACCACCTTTCTTGACGCTTTCCACCGCCTGCTCAACGGCGCGGCCCGGTACTACCAGCTGTCGATGAACACGACGATGCAGGCAGATGCCTATCCATCGCTGCACGCGATCAAGGAAGTGTCGCTGATCTTGGAAGAGGGCATGCACAACCAGTACACCGAGTTGCCCAAGATGGCCCGCGCCGAGATGCTCATCCAGCAGGCTTTCCTGGCGCAGCCGGACTTCCGCTTCTTCTTGGGTGGACGGCCGAGCATCACCTATCCCGAGCCGTGGATGCCGCAGTTGGAGACGCTCAGGACGATCATGGGCTGGAACGACGCTTCCATCCGCCACTACTACGACCTGGCAGTCCACGGTGAGGTCATGCTGCTCACGCTGCGGGCTTGGCCTTGGGCAAACGAGACCAGCGACAGCGTCGCCGCCGCGTGGCTTCAGTCGCTGCGCCCCGAAATCCAGGCGTACATCCACGCGTACCGCGCGGTCACCGGCGTCAATCTCGCGGCGGGCGAGGTGCAATTGCAATCGGCCAACCAGCACGCGTCGCAGCCGGCGGATCTGATCGCCCTGCGCCGGCAGCGCGCCGGTGTGAGAAACAACGGTCGTCTTTGACCGTTCGACGCGGTACCGCATTGGACCTCATGACAGGAGCCATGTATGCCACTGAACTTTTCGTCCACAGGCGGCGGTCGACCGTGCGGTTGCCCAAACTGTTCCTGTGGCCGTGCGAGCCGGGGGCGCGACGGCGTCTCTTCGATGTGGGAGGATGCAATGGACGAGGAGTTCTCGACGCTCGACGATGAACTGCGCCGTCCGCGCATGCCGACGTCACGGCCCCCGCCCCGGCGCCCGTTACGCATCGCACGTCGTCGTACAATAAGCGTGCCGCGGGTAAAGGCGTCGAAGGTGGTAAAGACGGCCCGATGGAACCGGACGCTGGCGCGACGGGGAAAGATGGCAAGGTTCCTGCCGCTGATCCAACGGGTCATCCGATGCGGGCATTGCTCCCCCGGCGGCCCCGGCTTTGCGGTCTCGCTCGCCGGGTGGCAATCGCAGAACGGTCTCTTACCGACCGGGCTGCTCACGCCGGAGACTCTCCGACGTTTGCTCGAGATGATCGAGTCCGGGCGGCGCGACGCTCCCGGCGGGTTGCCCACCTCCCCGACGGATACTTCACCACCGTCCGGTGATGGGGAACCGGACGCGACCGACCTCGGGCTGGATCACTCACACGACAACGATGCGGTCGGACATGCTGCCCACGGCGAGCCGGGAATGGAGAGCATCGATCGCGGTGGCGGCGACAATCCGGAGGCCGAGCTCGCGATCGGTTCTCTCGATTGGCCATATCGGGCGCCACGGCGACCGGTGCGGCCGGCGAGGTTCTCGCCGTGACCCCGCAGACGGCCGTCATCGACGCACACTGCCACGCGGGGCCGGGCGCCGGTTTCTCCGGGCCTTGGGATACGGATGCGCCGCTCGACGACTACACGCGGCGCGCCCGTGCGTGCGGCATCGCGCACACCGTCATTTGGTCGGCGTTCCATGACGACTACGCCGCAGCGAACGAGCGTGTCGCAAAGATCACGCTGGCGGATCAGACACGGTACAGCGGGGTCGCCTTCGTCCACGCCGAGCGCGATCGGGGCCGCATCGCCGAGATGGTTCGGGGCGTTGTCCTTCGATATGGCTTCAGGGGTATCAAGTGCCATCGGCACGATGCCCGTATCACACGCGAGGTATGCGAAGCAGCGCGGAAGCTCCGGCTTCCGATCGTGTATGACCCGATGGGCGAAATCGAGGCGGTCGAGCTCGCGGCGTCTCAGTACCCCGATGTCTCGTTCATTATTCCGCACCTCGGCAGTTTCGCTGATGATTGGAAGGCCCAGCGCGCATTCCTCGACGTCTTCGAACGCCGCGCGAATGTCTTTACGGACACATCCGGGGTTCGCCGATTCGACCTGATCGTCGAGGCAGTTCAGCGGGGCGGACCCGCCAAGATCCTGTTCGGCAGCGATGGCCCGTGGCTGCATCCGGCCGTTGAGCTGGCAAAGATCACGGCGCTCTGCCTCCCGGCGTGGGCGTTCAGACTTATGACGTACGAAAACGCGCGCCGGCTCTTCAGGCTCCGTTCCTGTCTCCACGCCGCGGGTGGCCGTTGCCGTTGTGCGACGCCCGGGGCTGCCCGCGCTCCGAGCGCCGTGCGCGCCGCATTTGCAGCGCCCGTTCCGTAACGCCCAGCACCATCGACGCCCGGCGGAGCGACCCGGTTTTGTCGGTGGCGTGGTCGATGAGCGCGTCCTCGATCCGTTCGGTCAGCTCGTGCAGCCCGAGGCCGTCGCCAAGCGCGCCGCTGACGACGTCGTTGAGCATCAACCGCCAGCCTTGCTTGGCCGCGTCGGCCGCCGTCGCGGGCGACAGCAGCGTTGCACGCTCCGAATCGGGGAGCATCCCGATCGTGAACCGCCCGTTCCCCAGGTAACGGCGGGCCATCGCGGCGACGAGTTGCTGCAACTCCCGGACATTCCCGGGGTAGTCGCGCCTGTTGAGGTGTGCCAAAAGCGATGGTGTCATGGAAACACGGTCGCCCACGGCGTCCGTGGCGAATTTGTCGAGGAGGAGGGGAATGTCGCCGCGTCGCTCCCGGAGCGCCGGGACTCGGACCGTGTTCGCGCAAATGCGATGGTAGAGGTCGAGGCGGAAGTTCCCGGCGCGTACCTCCGCGCACAGGTCGCGGTTCGTCGCGCACACCAGGCGGAAGTCCGACCGTTGCCATTCGTTCGAACCGATCGGTTTGTAGGTACATTCCTGCAACGCGCGCAGCAGCGGCGCCTGCAATCCGAGCGGAAGCTCTCCCACTTCGTCGAGGAAGAGTGTTCCGCCGTCCGCAAGGGCCATTGCGCCGATCCTTGAGCCCGCGGCGCCGGTGAACGCGCCGCGCGCGTGCCCGAAGAGTTCGCTGCCGGCGAGATCCTTCTGGAGGGTCGTGCAGTCCAGCACTGTCAGGTCCGAGGCGCCTTTGCGCTGGGTCTGACAATGAACCAGCCGGGCGAGCTGTTCTTTGCCGGTCCCGGTTTCGCCGTGCAGAAATACCGGAGCCGAGCTGAACCTCCCCGCTTCCACGGTCTCCCGCACCGTCCGGCGCCACAAAGCCGATTCACCGACCAGGACGTTGCGCACGTCGTCTCGCTTACATTCCGTCTCGATCAGCCGCCACCGACGGATGAGCTTGGCGAGCGGAACGACGCACTCGCTCGGCGCCCCGCACTCAATGAGTTCATCCGCGCCCGCCTTGAGCAAAGCACAAGCGCGCTCGAGGCCGCACTCGGTCTCGGACACGACTTGAACGACGACGGCGCGTCCGGAGTCGGGTCGGTCAAGAAGTTCGCCACAAACTTCCTCGAGCGTGGCTTCGCCGCTGGTGATGAGCACGACGGGACAAAAACCGCCGCTCCGTGCCGTGGAGGACGTGATTCCTTCAGCATCGAGCGCGCGGCGGACAGCCGCGAGCGCTGCACCCGGGAGCGTCGACCGGAGTTCACACGCTGCCTCGTCCATGCCCGGAAAACTCCGGGCGCCACCGTGCGCCGTCAGCACGCAGTCGTTGCGGTGCCGGGCGGAAGTATGAACGATCCCGTGTGCATTCGCAAGCTTTCTCTTGCTTGTGGAGAAGCGCGCACATGAAAACGTCATTCGCAGCAACGATCGCAAGCGATATCGAATTCGGGCGGGCCATACCACTGGATGCGGTGATCACGGGATCAGAAAGCGCAAGTAATGCGCGTGTGGGAACACAAATGTTCTAAGACTCGCCGCACACGTTCGCCGGCACCGTCGCGCTAGCCCAGGAGGCCACCGCGCCCTCGCGCGCCGGTCATCGACTGCTCGTGCCTCGGGCATCGTGAAGCGGAGCGGGCGGGTGGTGCACGTGGATGGTGAGGAAGTTCTATGCGGTCAGACCGCGTGGCGGCGAGACGGACATGCGGTCGCGGGACATTCATTAGCGGTCACAACGGCGCTGACGAAACGCGGCCCTCAATTTCAATCAGTCGTCCGGCGTTGATTGCCGCGTCCACACCCTCTCGTGCCAGCTCACGTGCCGCTGCGGTGACGCGTGACACGCCGAAGAGCAGTGCGACTTGGCGCTCAAGCTCGTCGCGAGGGAGGCTGAACTGCTCTCGGACGATCGTTTCCGCGGCGTTCACGCGTTCGCAAAGCGGGACGTGCTCGAAGTCGCGGCGGTCATCGTCGCCGGGACCCGGAACGCGGAAGCCCGTGAATGCCGACTCGGCGGCCGCCGAGGTCCAGAGAACCGCGTTCACGGTGCCGACCGAACGCACGCCCGAATCGAAGACAAGACGCTGTACGCGGGAGCGGAACTTCTCCGTCACGCGGGCATCCAGCCAGGCAGCCAAACGACGGATGACGAGATCCTCCACGATCGGACCCTCGTGCTGAACAATGTGCCGGATCGCGTTCACCGCCTGAGCGGCCGCGCGCGGATCGGCGATGTCAATACCTCTTAGGCCCCGAGGCGGGGTCGCGCACCGATACTGCTCGCGCACCGGCGCTTGTGCGAGCGTCGCAAAGGTCGTGCTTCGCGAAGGCGGCGGCTCCGGGTCCTTCGCTTCGCTCCGCGCCGGCGCGGCCGGGGTGGCGTTGCGAGCGGCTTCGTACGCCTGCTCCACCCTGCGGAGACACTTCTCGGGATTTACGCGCCAGTCCGTGGACCAAATTCGCTCCAGCTTCCAGCCGAGGTTCTCCAGCACCGCTTGCCGGAGCCGGTCGCGGTCTCGGGCTGTCCGCGCTTTGTGGTACATAGCCCCGTCGCACTCGACGCCGAGGACATACCTCCCAGGCCGGTCGGGGTCCTTGATCGCGAGGTCGACGCGATATCCCGCGCAGCCGACCTGCGTATCAACGTTTAACCCCTTCGCGCGTAACGCGGCGCACACCGCCTTCTCGAAGTCGGAATCAAAGTCGTCGCCCGCCGCGGCGTCCGTCATCTCGCAGACCGCGGCGGGTCCGCGGTCGGCGTAGTCGAGGTAGGTCTTGAAGTGGGCGACACCGATGGACTTGGTTTTGCGCAGGTCGATCTGCTCGGCTCTTAGGCTCGAGAAGACCCAGATGCGCTTGCGGGCGCGGGTGGCCGCGACGTTCAATCGCCGCTCGCCCCCGTCCTGATTGAGCGGCCCGAAGTTCATCGTGATCTTCCCGGTCTGATCGGGACCGTACCCGACCGAGAAGAGGATCGTGTCGCGCTCGTCGCCCTGCACGTTCTCGAGGTTCTTGACAAAGACGGGTTCGGCCGCGGTGGTGAAGAAAGCGTCGATCGCCGGGTTCTCCGTCCGACGTTTATCCAGTAGGTCCTCGATCAGCGTTTGCTGCGCCTGGTTGAACGTGACGATGCCGAATGACCCGGGTTGACCCGGCTCCAGGAGCAGTTTGATCAGCTCGTCCACGACACGCTGGGCCTCCACGCGATTCGTGCAGGAGCCGCCGCGGTCATACACACCGTTCTCGACGTAATGGAACGTAACGCCGTATTCGCGCGAGCGCTCGTACGCCGACGGGAACGTGTGCAACCGGTTCTCGTAGTAGAAGTGGTTGGAAAAGGCGATCAGCGACTCGTGCTGGCTCCTGTAGTGCCATGCCAGCCACATGGCAGGCACGCCGGAGGCGTTGCACTCCTTAAGAATCGACTCCATGTCCTCCGGGACGTTTGTGTCGCTGACTTCGGCGTCGTCGCCGGCGACGGTGTCGAAAAAGCTCGTCGGGGGCAACTGCTTCGAATCGCCGACGACGATGACTTCCTTGCCGCGGGCGATCGCCCCGATCGCGTCCCACACCGGAATCTGAGAGGCTTCATCGAAGATCACGACGTCGAATTGCGGGAGCTTGGCGTCTAGGTATTGGGCGACCGACAGTGGGCTCATCAAGAAGCAAGGCTTGAGACAGGGCAAGAGGTTGGGCATGGCCTCGACGAGCTTCCGCGTCGCCATGTGCCCCGCCTTCTTCTCGAGTTCCCTCCGGAGCACTCCCAATTCCGACTGCGGGGACGCCGAGTTGCTCGACCGCGGGAGCCGCGCGGCCAGGCGTGCGGTTACAACGCGCTTGGTTGCCTGGATCAGCTCCCGGTCGAGCCGTCGGAACGCGGCGATGGCCTCGTTGTGCGAGGTGCCGTTGAACTCGCGCAGGACCGGTTCGGCGTTCGCGATCGCGTTGAACCACCGCTGACCGAAACTGCGCTCGAACACATCACCGAGGCCATCGGGCGCCAAGGTCCCGCTCTCGAGACCGTCAGTAAGAGAGCCGAGTCCAAGGCTTACGGCTTCTCCGCGGGCACGCCTCCATGCGCACCAGTCGTTCAGTTCTCCGGATGCTTCTTCCCATCGCCGCAGAACAACCATCAATGTCCCAAGCCAATCGACAACGGTGGCTGCTCCCACCGCTTGCTCGCTGCTGGTTTCGAGCAGTTGTTTCACCGCGTTCCACGACGCGGTCCAGCGTTGCCAGCACGCTGTGACATTGCCGGCCGCGGCGGTAACACGCTGACGTTTCGGCGGGTCCGCGGCGGCGGCGGCAAGCGCTTGCGCAACCGCCTCGCCGAGGGGATCGCCCGCGAGCGGCTTGAGAACTCTCCGGAACTGCTCGCTCCACGCCAGAACGGCGTCAACCTGCGACCAATCGACCGGAGTCGCCGTCCACAGCGATCCCAAGAGCTTTTCCGCGTCACGGCGCGCGGAGAGTGAGTCGGTCGCGAGCTTGACCGATCTGGCTTTCTCGAGATCTTGCCGGAGTTCATCGAGAACAGGTGGTTTGGCGTCGGTGCGGTACGGTCGCAGTCGCCGCCGGACTGCGCGGCTCGCGAAGAACCGCACGATCGCGGGCCGTGCGGCCGCGCTGTTCACGGCATCGAGGTGCTCGATGTGGTTGAGCGCAAGAAACTCATCCCTATACCGTCCCAGGAGCTGCGCCCGCTCCGAATCCCGCCGCCGGCCCACCTCGCAGAGCGCTTTGAGGCCCGCCGTCAGCGCTTCGGCGTCGGGGCCCCAAACCAGCCGTTGACTTGTCGTGCCGCCCTTCTGCAGCGCTACGGCCGCCAGCACCATTGCCTCGGCGGTTTGCCGTGTCATCGCCTCGGACGTACCTTCGACGCCCGCGGATCGGAGGAAACCGTCGAGAGCATCCCGCAACGCCTGCGCGCAGCTGTGCGCGGTCTGCAGCGCCGCTTTCGCTTCGTGTACCAAGCCGAAGTTCCAGTCGGACCGCCCAATCCCACGCAACGGGTGGCGGTGCACGGCGCCGAGCGGCGTCAGCGCGCTGCGGAGCAGCCCGACGCTTTGACGCAGACGGGTCAGCCGCTCCCGGGTGGCATGCGCGACCATCTCATCGGGAACTGCGACACACGGTCCATCCCCGAGCCGTGTCAGCCGCCCCGCGACGTCGTACACGCTCTCGCCGCTCGTCCGACGCTCGTGGATCGCCTTGACGTACCCGTTGAGCCGATCGCGAACGCGCGCTAGCGCGGCGCACTTCTCCTCCCAGTCAGCCGGTTCGACGGTCCCCGCGGCGTCGAGCGCCGTCTTGAGCTGGGCGAGCACGGCTTTCTTCGTCGACTTCGCGGAGTGCAGCTCAAGGCAGAAGGCCCCGAGCCCGTCCTTGTCCAAGCGGTCGTGAACGACGGAGAGCGCGGCCATCTTCTCGGCGACGAAGAGCACGCGTTTGCCCTGGGCAAGCGAATCGGCGATGATGTTCGCGATCGTCTGGCTCTTGCCGGTGCCGGGCGGGCCCTCAAGCACAAAGGTGCGCCCTTCTCCCGCCGCCCGGACCGCCGCCAACTGCGAAGAGTCCGCATCTCTGGTGCAATAGACGCGCCCTGGTCCGGCAGCGTTGTCGACGTCATCCGCGCTCGGGAGCGGGTTGTCGGTGAAGGCGTCGGACGATCGGTCGACGAGGTGGCTCACCAAGCGGTTTTGTTTCAGCCGCTCGACATTCTCTTCGAGATCGCGCCACATCAGGAACTTGTTGAACGAGAAGAGCCCGAGGTGCGCGGACTCCTCGACCTCCCACCGGCGCATGTCGCGGATCGCTGCGCGGAAGTTGCGGAGCACGAGCGCGATGTCGATGCCCGATTCATCTTCGGGCAGATCGGTCAAGCCGGTCGTGTCGATCCCGTACTCGGTTCGCAGCTTTTCCAGGAGCGTGATGTTTGCGCGCAGAGGCTCCTCACTGAGCTTGAACCAGTACCGATATCCGCCGCCCGCCGACGACCGGGTAATCGTGACCGGAAGGAGGATGATGGGTGCGCGCCGCGGGCTTTCGCTCGCCTCGGTCTCAAACCACTGCAGCTTCCCGACCGCGAGATAGAGCGGGTTCGCGCCCGTTTCCTCGATGGCGGACCTGGCGGCTCGGAACAATTCCACCAGGCGGGACTGGGTTTCGCTCTTTGCCTCAAGTGTGTGGACTTGCTTGGCACTCAGCGCCTGCGTCACGTAGGCATCGTCCCCGTCGGTCTTCGGAAGAATCTCGAGCGAGGAGCCTTCCGCGAGCCTGTTCTCCAGCGCGGCGACGTTGGCAACTCGGATCTGTACGGTCTTCGATGTCGAGCGAAAGCTCACCAACCGGTTTCGGAGCGACAGATCCAGCAGCTTGCTGCGCCAGCGTTTGATTCGCTCCGCTCCCGTTTCCGGCGGCCCGCTCTCGGCGCGCTTGCTCTCCCGCTCTGCGCGCTCCGCGAGTTCGATTTGGTCCAGAGGTGTTGCGGTCGACGCGGTGGCGGCCGCGGCCTGTTCATCGGTGACCGCCCGCAACTCTCCCCGCAGCGGCAAGGGACGCACCCCGCGCTTGCGTGCGGCGCGAACGTCAACGGCGCACAAGGCGCCTTTGTAGGACCGGAGCCTGTCGCGCGCGGAGCGCGCAGCGTCGCTGAACGAGGACCCTGCCTCCGTCGCGAGCGTGGACTCAACCACGACGATCTCGCCCAGTTCGATCAGGTTCCTGACGCGGGCGGCGTCATCGATCGCGGGCTCGGGCAGGTGCGCCTCGTGCGTCCAGAGTGCCGGCATCGCGTGCCCCTCGATGACGACCACCAGCGGATGAAGCCCGCACTGCTCCCAGAGGCCCGCGAGGAGCACGGAGAGGTCAAGACAGCATCCGAGCCTTTCCGCGCAGACCCGGTCCACAAGCCGCACGCGTTGTCCCTCTAGTTCGAAGCTCGCGGGCGGATTGATGTACCCGATCTGCTTCGCCTGTAGCGCGTGGAAGCAAGCTTCCGCGATCTGCGAGGCGCGAGTCCGGCTGCCGGATTGATAACCGTCGAGCGCATCGCGCCCGGTTGCTCGGCCGAGCCAGTCGCGAGCCGTTCGCAGAAACTCCGCCACAAGCGGTTGGTTCGGCGTCACGAACGCGGCCACGACTTCCGGGTAGATGCCGAGCCCGGGCCAATGGTCGAGCGGGAGAAGTTCGATCGGGAACGACTTGGTGTGCGCTCCCATCGGTGTGGTGACCGCCACCGTAACGGCCGTCCGCTCGGCCTCCGTGCGTGCCGCGAGCCGCTGAGAGAAGAGACGGAAGTCGGACGGCGTGAGCCGGTACGTGCCGCCCGCGCTAATCCGTTCGATTCGAGCGGACCACGGCGCCGCCTCGCCATTGTCGAGGCAGACTGCGACCTCGAGGCCGCTCACCGGTGCATCGCCGCGGTTGGTAATCGCGACCGACGAGACGAGCGGCACGTTGTACTGCTCGAGGGCAAGGTTGAGCTTGCCGGCGCACTCGATGCTGATGTCCACCGGCAATGTCCGCACGCCGGTGACGGCGTGCTCGGCGGTGTTCGTCGCGATTCCCATGCAGCCCCCACTGCTCCCGGTTCTCGCCGGCCGCACGCCGGCCCCGGGGCATGATACAGGCAGGACCCGAAAACGCAATGCGGCCTTGTCAGACCGCGTCTTCCGTCTGCAATTCCGCCTGTTTCAGCACTAATTGCGTCGCGTCGTCCGAAAGGTCGGGGGGATATCCGTACAGCGCGAGCAGCCGCCGCACCTTGCGGCGAAGATCGGCGCGGACTGACTCGCGTTGCGTCCAGTCGAGCTTGGGCAGCTTCCGGACCATCTCGGCGAGTTCGCGGGCCATCAGCCGGAGCGTGTCGGACTTCATCACGCTCTTCGCCGAGCCATTCTCCGCGAGGGCGTCGTAGAACGCCGTCTCTTCGTCGTTGAGGCCGAGATCGGCGCCACGCTTCTGGGCCTCGCGGACCCACTTGGCGAGTTCGAGGAGCTGCGCGATCATCTCGGCAGTGGTGATCTGCTTGTTGGTGTAGCGCAGCATCGCTTTTTCGAGGGCCTCGCGGAACTTCTGGCTCTGGACCAGGTTCTTTCGCTCGGTAATCTTGATCTGGTCGTTGAGCAGCTTCCGCAGCGTCTCCATCGCCACGTTCTTCTGCTCAAGGGCGGAGACGCGCTGGAGGAAGTCCTCCGAAAGGATGTCCAGCCGCCCAGCTTCGAGCCCCGCCGCGGCGAAGAGGTCGATTACATCGCCCGCGTCCACCGCCCCGCCGATGACCTGCCGCACGGCAAGGTCGATGTCAGTCGTTCCCGCTCCGCTTGTCGGCCCGCGCTCGTCGGCCAGCCGCTTGCGGATCATCGCCACCAGCCGCTGAAAGAAGGCCAGGTGCGGGGCAACCTCGTCGGTCTCCTTTCGGGGGACCGCCAGGGCGAAGGCGGTCGAGAGTTCCTTCACCATCGTGCGGAACCGCTTCCAGCCGTCGTCCTGCCCGAAAACGTGGTCCGCCGCGCCCAGGTAAATCTTGAGCACAATGCTTGGCTCGGCCGTTAAGGCGGCCTCGTAGTCGAACCCGTGGAAGAACCCTTGCAGCTTCTCGAGGGCTGCCGTCATCGCGGGCACGGCCTCGTCCTGGATCTCGCGGTAGGGCTTCTCGTTCTCGCCTGTTGCCTTTGCATAGGTCGCCAGCGCATCGGCGAACTGGTCCGCCAGCCCCAGCATGTCCACGATCAGCCCGCCGGGCTTGTCGCCGTACACCCGGTTCACGCGGGCGACGGCCTGCATCAGGTTGTGCCCCGCCAGCGGCTTGTCCAGGTACATCGTGTGGGCGCTGGGCACGTCGAAGCCCGTCAGCCACATGTCCACCACGATCACGAGGCGGAAGTCGTCGGCGGGGTCCTTGAAGCGCTCGGCCAGCCGCTGCCGCTGAGCCTTGGTCCGCACGTGGCTTCGCAGGGGCTCGGGGTCATCCGGTCCGCCCGTAACGACCACCTTCATCGCGCCCTTCTCATCGTCCGTGTCGTGCCACGCGGGCCGCAGGGCCTTGACCTCCTCGTACAGGCGGGCGGCGATGTCGCGGCTCATGGTGACCACCATGGCCTTACCCTCCATCGCGCCCCGCCGCTTCTCCCAGTGGTCCACGATGAACGCGGCCACCTGCTTCACCCGCTCGGGCGCACCCACCAGCGCCTCCAGCGGGATGCGCACGTTCTCGTCGGCGTCTTCGCCCGACTCGTCCGCCTTGGCGTACTCCGCGAGCTGCTGCTCGGCCCTGTCCGCCCCAGCCTGGTCGATCGTGAGCTTCACCACCCGCGGCTCGTAATAGATGGGGACCGTCGCCCCGTCCTCCACCGCCCGGCGGATGTCGTACACATCCGCGTACTCGCCGAAGACCCGCGGCGTGCTCTTGTCGTCGCGGTCGATGGGCGTGCCGGTGAACCCGATGAACGTCGCGTTGGGCAGCGCCTCCCGCATCCACTTGGCCCCGCCCTCCACGAACCCGTACTGGCTGCGGTGGGCTTCGTCGGCCATGACCACCACGTTGGCCCGCTCGCTGATCGTGCCATGGTCCTCGGTGAACTTGTGGATGGTCGTGAACACCACCCCGCCGGACGCCCGGTCGAGCAGCTCCTTCAGGTGCCCGCGGCTGCCCGCCTGCACGGGCTCCTGCCGCAGCAGCGCCCGTCCCATAGCGAACGTGCCGAAGAGCTGGTCGTCCAGGTCGTTGCGGTCGGTGACGACGACGATCGTCGGGTTCGCCATCGCCGGCTCGCGGATGAGCGAGCCCGCGAGCATGAGCATGGTCAGGCTCTTGCCCGACCCCTGCGTGTGCCAGATCACCCCGCCCTTGCCCGCATCCTCGGTCGCGTTCACGCCCACGGGTGGCTTGAGGGCCGCGAGCACGCTCGCCCGCGCCTTCCGCACGGCGCGAAACTGGTGGTAGCCCGCGATCTTCTTGGCGATGTTGCCCCGCTCGTCCTCCTCGAACACCACGCACGAGCGCAGGTAGTCGAGCAACGCCCGGGGTTCGAGCAGTTCCCTGATGAGCGCTTCCAGCGACGGCTGCCCGCCACTCGCGGGCCGCCACGGCATGAAACGCTGCGGGCCGCTGGTGATCGATCCCACTCGCGTCAGCAGTCCGTCGGAGGCGACTATGAGCAGATTCGGCACGAACAGGTCGGGGACAACGCGCGTGTAGCCGCGGAGCTGATCGACCGCGGTGCCGAGCGTCGCCTGCGGGTCGGCGGGGTCCTTGAGCTCGATGACGACGAGGGGGAGGCCGTTGACGTAGAGGACAAGGTCGGTCCGGATGGCTTTGCCGGTGGGGCCTGCGACGGTGAGTTGCTGGACGGCGACGAAGTCGTTCGCGGCGGGGTTCTCGAAGTCGATTAGCCGGGCTCGGCCGCCGCGGTTCTCGCCGGTGGTGGTGTCCTTGTATTCCACCGGGATGCCGTCGCTCAGTAGTGAGTGAAGCCAGCGGTTGTTCTCTAAGAGAGTCGGGTGCGGTGGACGAGAAAGAGACGCGATTGCACCTTCCAGTGTGTTCGAGGCGATCAATGGGTTGAGCGGCTGCAATCGGGCGACCCGAGCGCCTGCGGCCTCGACAGCCACGCCAACTCGCCACCCATAATGGCGAAGGCAGTCGATGGCCCCAATTTCGACGGCATGCTCGTTCATCTCGTCCGCCGGGCGTCAATCGTAACGATTGCTGGGTCAAGTGCATCCAGTAACTTCTGAAAGGCTTCCACAATCACCTTCCCGCTTTCTGGCAACTGCTCTCGGGTCCATGTTCCCTCGGACTTCACTAACCCGAAGTCACTGACGGCCACCTTCTGAAAGAGATCGCCTTCAATGACCCAGGCGCCTCCCGGGGGCATGTACCGCGAGTTTGTAGGTGTCTCTCCAACCGCCGGCTTGGCGCCGAGCCTCCGCGCGTTTTCGTACAGCTTCGCCTCGAAACTTGGAGAGGTCAAAGACGCGCGGGAAGCGCTCGTCGCGGGCGCGACGAAAGAAGAGTTCGTCGAAGCCGCCGCGAAGGCGCCGGTCTTTTCCGGGCCCGTCGACGACTCTCCGGCCCTGGTGCTCATCAACGCGGCCACTGTGGAACCGGAGCCTTTGGAATGGCTCTGGCTGGGGTGGTTCCCGCTCAGAAAGCTGACACTCCTGACCGCGGACCCCGGTGTAGGCAAGTCAACGCTGCTTGTTGACGTTGCCGCCCGCATCACGCGGGGTGGGCCGATGCCGGACGGGTCCAAATTAGCCCGACCCGGTTCGGTCATCTTCTTCTGCGCGGAAGATGGGCTCGCGGACACGGTGCGGCCTCGCCTAGGAGCGGCTGGCGCCGACCTCCGCCGGGTGCTGTTCTGCCCCGGGGTTTGTGAAGCTGGGTCCGAAGATGGGTCATCCGTGCGGACCTTTGACCTGGAACGTGACGCCGCGCGGCTCGAGAATTCGCTCGCCGCGAATCCCGACTGCGTGATGGTGGTGATCGACCCCATTACAGCGTTTCTTGGCCGCACGGACGCGCACAAAAACGCAGACGTCCGCAAGGTGCTCCAACCGCTGGTCGATCTGGCGGCGAAGCGCGGCGTGGCGGTCGTCATGATTAGCCACCTCAACAAGGCCGCGGGGGCCTCGCCGTTGCACCGCAACATGGGCAGCGTCGCGTTCGCGGCCGTTGCGCGGGTGATGCTCGTCCTCGGCAAAGACCCCACTGACCCCAACCGTCGCCTGCTCGTGCGGGCCAAGTCCAACACCGGCGCCGATCAAGGCGGCATCGCGTTCCGGCTGGTTGGCGATCCGGAGGGCTCTGCGGGCACCAGGATCGTCTGGGAAGGCAGCGTCAACACGACGGCCGAGGAGCTGCTCGGCGGACAAACGGCACCGGCGGAGTGCAGCCGCGTGGAACGCGACGAGGCCAAGGCGTGGCTGGGCGAGGCGCTGGCGAACGGGCCGGTCCCTTCTTCCCAGATCAAGCGTGCGGCTACCGAAGACGGGCACTCCTGGGGGACGATCAGGCGGGCCAAAGAAGAACTTGGCGTGGAGGCGATCAAAGGGGACCGATGGAGTTGGGCTCTTCCGGGCCATGCACCTGCCCAAAGTCAGCGTGCGCTGGACCGTCAAGGTGCGCAAACACCTCAAGGTGCGCAACCCGTAACGCGTGCGCACCTTCGCGAAAACAAGCGGGAAAAGCGATCCGGAGCGGTCAAGGTGCGCACCTCACAGCGAGTGAGCACCTTGGTCAGCAAAGAGCCAGATGACACAGATTCCGGTTGTCACGCGGCAACAAATCAGGTAGGCTGTGGCGATGGACGTGCTGTCCCGGGCGGTGGGGGCGGCGGTTGCGCGCAGCAGCCAAACGCCGGCGGCGATCGCGCGGGGGGCCAGGATCTCTCGCAGCCAGCTCTCGCGGCTCTTGAACGGTGAACGCGGCCTGAACGCCGAGTCGGCCGAACGCGTGCTGGATTTTCTGGGTATGGAAGTGGTCGTGCGTGCGAAGAAGGAACGGAGGGACGCTCATGGCAAGCGTGGTGAATGACCCCAACGGCCGCAAGCGGATCATGTTCGTCGATGTGGGCGGTACGCGGCGGACGCTCCGGCTGGGCAAGGTGTCCGTCAAGGCCGCCGAGTCCGTCTGCGCACGTGTGGAGGCCCTCCTCGCCCAGCAGATCACGCGCACGCCGCACGATGCGGAGTTGTCAGCCTGGCTGCGCGACCAGCCCGATGTGCTCCACCGCCGCCTTGCCCGGGTCGGTCTGGTGCCGCCCCGGGATCGCACGCACGCAACCGTCGGGAGCTTGCTGGACCAGGTCTTCCGCGGCCTGGACGTCAAAGACACCACCCGGACCACGTACGAGCAGACGCGCCGCAGCCTGGAGGACGGATTCGGGGCGGGCCGCGCACTCGCTTCGATCGGGCCGCTCGACGCCGAACGCTGGCGGCAACAACTCGTTGACCAAGGGCTGTCGGCCGCGACGGTGAGCAAGCGGGTGAAGACCGCGCGGGCGTTCTTCAAGCTGGCCGTGCGCTGGAAGATGATCGCCGAGAACCCGTTCGCCGAGGTGAAGGCTGGCAGCCAACGCAACCCGGACCGGATGGTCTTTGTGCCGCGTCAAGCGGTGGACAAGGTGCTCGCGATATGCAGCGACCCGCAGATGCGGCTCCTCATCGCGCTCGCGCGGTACGGCGCGCTGCGCGTCCCGTCCGAAGCGCTCGCGCTCACGTGGGAGCACATCGATTGGCACGGGAACCGCATAACGGTGCCCAGCCCCAAGACGGCGGGTCAGGGTCGTTCAACCCGTGTGATTCCGTTGTTCCCGGAACTCCGCGAGCCGCTCATGGCGGCCTTCGAGGCCGCGCCCAGCGGCGCCGAGTATGTCGTCACCCGGTCGCGGTCCTCTAGTGTCAACCTTCGGACGGCTCTGTCGCGTCTGCTGGCGCGGGCCGGCGTGCCGGCCTGGCCCAAGCTCTGGCAAGCGATGCGCGCCGCACGAGCGACCGAGCTCGCCCAGGAGTATGCGTCGCACGTCGCCGCGTCGTGGTGCGGGCACACGGAGCAGGTCGCGATGCAGCACTACTGGCAGGTGTGCGACAGCGACTTCGAGCGCGCGGTGGGCGGTTCCGGGAAAGCGGCGCAGAAAGCGGCGCAGCATGCGGCGGAAAACGGATGCAACGGCTCGCAGTCGCACCGCGAGCGGTTGTCAGAAACCAATGAAAAACCGGCACTTGCGTCCGTGTGCGACGCGGTGCCGGTTTCTCAAGTGACCCCATGGGGATTCGAACCCCAGTTTTCAGGATGAGAACCTGACGTCCTGGACCGGGCTAGACGATGGGGCCAAGGTCCGGCGAAACTGTAGCGGCCGCGGACGCAAAATCAATGATCGACCGGCGCGACGCCTCAGGCCGCGGAGATCGTCCACCCGACGATCTCGAACGCCCGCTGCCAGCGCTGGCGTTCGGCCTTGACGGGGTCGTCCTGGCCGCCGGAGGCCAGGGCCCACCAGCACGTATCGACGGGGCACCCCATGTCGAGTGCGAGCTCGGCCAGCTGGCGGTCGCTGAGTTCGGCGTACGGCGTCTCGAGCTCGACGCCCGCACCGTCGTCGGCGGCGCAGACGGACGCGTAGCGGGCCGCGCAGAGCGCGCGGTCGGCGATCTGGGACAAGCGGTCGATATCGACGCTCTCGCCAGCGCCGGCGCTCGCTGGCCAAACGACCCGCCTGAAGCCCGCGTGCGCCGCGGCGAGGAGGGCGCCGAGCAGCTCGATTCCTTCGCGCTCGTCGGCAGAAGCGTGCGCGTTCACGCTCGCGAGCGGCGGCGTCTCTTTGAGCGCACCCACGCCCGTGGCTTCCGCCTGCGCGACGACCGCGCGGCGCTGGAGGAGCGCGGACTGCGTCGAGAGCGCGAACGGGGCGGCGACCACGCGGTCGGCGATGGCGCCCGCGTCGCACCCGGCGCCGATCGCGGCTTCGCGGGCGGCGACGCACGCAACCACCGAGGGGAGGCCGGCATCGGAGAGTATCAACGTCTTGGGAAATTCTCCGTTGGTCATTGCGCGAAGACTATGCGGCGGCTCGCGGAGGGGTGTGAGCGACTCATGAAAACGTTCGCGCCGTCACTCCTCGAAGTCCGCGTTCGTGTAGACCTTCTGAACGTCGTCTAAGTCCTCCATGGAATCGATTAGGTCCGACACGGCCTGCGCCTGCTCGCCGCGCACGGTGGTTGCCGAGTCCGGGACCAGCACGATGCCCGCGTCCGTGACGGGCAATCCCGACTTCTCAACCCGGTCTCGCACGGCGATAAACGACGGGACGTCGGTGAGAATCTCCCACTCCCCCTCTTCATCCTCGGCCGGCAGCGGGCTGGGGCTGCGAACGTCGAGCGCGCCCGCCTCGAGCCCCGCCTCGATCACCCGGTCGTCGGAGAGGCCCGGCCCGCTCACGACGATGCGGCCGCGGGTCTGGAACATAAAACCCACGCAACCGGAGGCCCCCATGTTGCCGCCGAACTCCTCGAAGACTTCGCGCACCAGCGCGACGGTTCTCGTGCGGTTGTCCGTGAGCGCGTCCACCACCACCGCGACGCCGCCCGGGGCGTACCCCTCGTACCGCACGGACTCGTAGCTGCTGGTGTCGCCGCCCCCGGCGCCCTTCTGGATCGCACGCTCGATCGTGTCCCGCGGCATGTTCGCGTAGCGCGCCTCGTCGATGGCGTACCGCAGCGTCAGGTTGCTCGCCGGGTCGGGACCCGCGGTCTTCGCGGCGACGGTGATCGCCTTGCTTATCTTGGTCCACACCTTGCCGCGGCGCTTGTCCACGACCGCCTTGCGGTGCTTGATCTTGCTCCACTTGTTGTGCTTTGCCATGAGGACTGGTTCTTCGGTGTGCGCGTGCCGGGAAGCCTCGGCGCTCCGGACTTATGTTTCGGCGTTCGCGGCCGACGTTGCTACTGCTCGAACACTTTGCCGCGCGGCCCCGGGGGAGCCGGCTTCGGCGTGAGGTCGATGGGCGGCGGTTCGGGGCGCGGCGTGAACTTCGCCGGAATTCCGCGCGGCGACACCGGCGGCGCGCGGTTGGCCGCGGCGGCGTCGAGGCGGTCCTGCACGCCCTCTCGCCGCGCGGTCAGCTCGTCCAGTTTGCCCCGCCGCACCGGCTCGATCGACTTCACCGCCGCGAGTTCAAGGTCGAGCATCGAGGCGGCCCGGCGCCAGAAGTCGACCGCCTCGGCGCGGTCGGCGGGGGCGGCGTTGCGCATCCAGAGCGCGTCGCCCAGGTGCTCGAGCATCTCGTGGTTGCCTTCCTCGAGGTCGTTCGCCTGCCGAAGGAGCGCGACCGCCTCGTCGAAGTTGCCCTGCTTGTAACGGACCCAGCCGAGCGAGTCGATGACACTGGCCTCGTCGCCGAGGCTCTCGTGCGCTCTTTCGATCAACCCGGCGGCCTCCTCGAGGCTGCCCCCGCGTTCAAGGATCAGATAGCCGAGGTTGTTCCCGACCCACGGGTGATCCGGGTTGAGCCCGAGCGCGGCGCGGTACGCGGCGAGCGACACTTCGTCGCGGACGAGCTCTCCCGCGAGGTTGCCGAGGGCGTAGGCGACCTGCGAACGGATCACGCTCGTGGGCTCGGACGCGTCGACGTGCTCGGGAAGGAACTCGCTCAGCAGCACGTTGGCGACCTCTTCCGTCTCCACGGCCGCGACGAGCCAAGCCGCGTCCTCGGGCGTGCCGTGCGCCGCGGTGCGGACGAACCACTCCCGCAGCAGCTGGGCGTCGGGCGGCGACTCGCGTACCGCCGCGAGGCCGAGGAACCGGAGCGCGGGCGACGGATCCGGGAGACCGATGAGCACCCGCGCCGCCTGCGCGATCGCTGCGCGGCGCACCTCACGGCTGTCGCCGGCCGCGGTCCGCACCTCGCCCAGGACGCGCTCGGGATCGGCGGCGGCGGCGCGCGCGATGACGTCGACGCGCAGGAGTCCGATCGCCGGCGTCCGAGGCAAACCCCGCTCGTGCAGCGTTTCGAGGAGCTCGATGAACGCCTCCCCCTGCTCCCGCTTCGCGTCGAAGGACTCCGGCGTGAGCCTGGTCAACAGCAGACCGACGCGCCGCACCTGCTCCGGGTCGAGGCGCGGGGTCCCGGCGACGCCGTCGAGGATGGATTCGAGGGCTTTCGCGGCTTCGGCCCGGCGGAGAAGCACCTCGGCGCGCTCCAGCCGTGTGGCGAATGTCGACGGCGCACGCTCGAGGCGATCGAGGGCGAGCGCGTCCGCTTCCTGCGGGTTCTTGAGCACGTTGCGGACAAGGTCCTCGCGCGCCCGGAGGAGGTCCTCGGTCGGCAATCGCTCCGCCAGCGTCTCGAGGACGCCCCGGGCCGCGGCCGTCTCGCCGCGCGCGGCGAGCACCGTCGCGTGCGCGAGCGACCACGCGTGGGACTGCGGCCTCTCCTGCGCGCGAGCGCGGACGAACGCCTCCGGCTCCTGCAACGCCTCGGGCTTCATGGAAGGCCAGAGCAGCCGGAGCGCATCGAGAGCGTCCTCGGGCTGGCCCCGATCGTCGAGCATGGAGCGGAACTGCTCGGCGGCCTCCCGGGGCTTGCCGCGCTGCACCGCGTCCTGCGCCGTGATCAGACGCACGAGCACGGACCCCGGCACGTCGCGCCGGAGGCGTCGCACGCTCTCGCCGAGCGCGGCCGCGTCCGGCGACGGCCCGACCGCGGAGTGGAACGAGACAAGCGCACGGTGCGGGCGCTCGTCGGCGGGATCGGCGTCGCGCGCCTGCTCGAGCGCCGCCCGGGCGGCAGCGACGTCGTGGGCGCGGACGGCGAGCTCGCCCGCGAGGAGCAGGTCATCGACGGTCGCGGTTCTCGCCGTGATCGACGGGCGCAGAGCGTTCAAGGCGCCGGAGGGATTCCCGGCGGCGTCGAGGCCGATCGCGAGCGAACGGGGCGAGAGCGCCCGGCTCTCCCGCTCCAGCAGGGCGACGGCGGCGGTTTCGTCCCCGCACGCGGCGAGCGCAACCGCTCGCGTCAGGGCGGCCGCCTCGCGCACCGACGCAGACGCGGTGGTATCAACCTGCTCGATGACGCGCAGGGCCGCCCGCGGGTCGTTGAGCCGGAGCCGGTACGCCGCCGCGAGCAAAGCGGACGCCCCGTCCTGCGCCGCGGCGCCCTCGAGCACGTCCATCGTTTCTCGAACATCCACGCCCGTCAGGAACGCGGCCTCGACGCACGCCGGTGCGCTGACCGGCGACACGGACACAATCGCGCGCAGCGCCTCGACGCGGGCGCGGACCTGGCCCGGTTTCAGCGTGTCGAGAAGGTCCGCCACGACGACCGGGTCCGGCTTGTTGGCCGCGAGCCACGCGCCGAGCAGCTCGCGCGCCTGCGAGGGAGGCGAGCACGACGCCGCGAGACGCACCAGCTCACGGCGTGTAGCGGGGCTCGCCCGCACGTCGAGGGCGTTGGCGCGGTCGGCGACGGCGCGGGCGAGCGCCGGGCCGGCCTCGGTGCGGCGCCCGATGCGGCGCACCGCCTCGATGGCCCAGCCGTCCGAGCCCATGGAACCCGAGGCGCCGGCGTCGAGGAGTTGCAGCGCGGCCTCCGCGCTGCGACCGGTCATGAGGAGTGTCGCGACAGTGCGTTTCACCGCCCCGGCGGGGTCCGACTCCGCCGCGCCGCGGTACCGCTCGACCGCCTCCGCCGGTCGCCCGAGGCGGTTCCGGGTGTCGCCGGCCAGCAGCAACGCGCCCGGCCGCCGCCGGGCCCACTCGATCGATTCGGGTTGCTGCCTGGCCGCGGCGGGCGCGTGGACAAGAGCTTCGTCGAGCAGCTCCGACGCCGCCGCG
Source organism: Phycisphaerales bacterium (assembly GCA_035628115.1). Classification (GTDB taxonomy): domain Bacteria; phylum Planctomycetota; class Phycisphaerae; order Phycisphaerales; family UBA1924; genus BJHL01. The sequence goes on from DASPKL010000017.1 coordinate 105,225, forward strand.
GGGTGACCACGAGCAAGCAGCAGCTCGGCGAGATCCAGCGCGATCAAGCTCGCGACGTCCGCACCGGGCCGGGCCTCGTCTCCGGCGTAGGCCTTGGCGAGCAACCGTGCCGCCTCGTCGGCGCGCGACAGACGCGACTCTTCTCGCGCGAGCAGCCACAGCGCCTCCGGATCGTTCATGCCGAGCCCCTCGGCGCGGCGCAGCGTCGTGACGCCGGCGGAGCGACGGCCGGCGCGGAGCTGCGCGACGCCGAGCGCTCGCAGCAGCGTGGGAGAAGAGCCGTCGAGCCTGACCGCGGTCTCGAAGCCGCGGAGGGCCTCGGCGGTTTCGCCCGCCTGCCAATGCGCGCGGGCGCGGGCGTAGGCGCGCTGAGCGCTAAGCCGGTCGGCGTCGGTTGATACCTCCGCGGCGGCGGGCTCGGCGGCCGGCTCGATGGCGAGGAGCGACGAGAGCACCTCATCCAGCGCGCGGAGCGCCGGTGATCCCGGCGTCAGCTGATCGGGCGCGAGCGGGGCGATATCGTCCGGCTCGATGCCCGGCAGCTCCCGCCAAGTCTGCACCGCCGACTCGTCTGGACGCGACGTCTGGCGCCGCGCGAGTTCCTCGAGCGCGGACCGGCCGGGCACGCCGGGCTGAATGACCGCCGCGCCACCGCTCGCCGCGCCGCGCGGCGTGCCCGCGCACGACTGCAGCAGAAGCGGCGTCGCCGCGAGCATCAGGGGCACAAGCCGGAAGCTACTGTGCAAGGAGCGCTCCTCGAACGCGACCCGTGAGCGTACGCGGCGGAACCGCTACGACCGGGCCGCCGGCTTGACCGGCGCGGTCTTCTTGCGGTTCGACCGCTTCGCGGACGCCTGCGACGGGGGCGGCGGCGGCGCACCGTCCGCCCACTGCTGCAGGGCGGCCACGAGCGGAGCGATCGGCTTCCCCTTCCACTCACGCTCGATGAACTGCGAGGCCTGAGCGGCCGTCGTGCCTTCGGTGAACACACCCTCGGCCACGAGAAGGCCCAGCAGCTTGCCGTCGACGGGCACGCACGGCTGCTCGAACCGGAGGAGCGCCACCCGAGCGGCGGCGAACGGGTGGCAACCCTCGATGGACTCGAGCGCCTCGCGGACCTGCTTGCGCGTGGAACCGGTGAGGTGGGCGAGCGTCAGCGTCTGGCCGTGCACGAAGACGGCGCCGAGGCAGCACCGGATGCGTGCGGCGCGCTCTTCCCCGCCCGGGTAGCGCTCGCCGAGGGCCGCGCAGACGTCCTCCGGCGAGCAGACGCGGAGTTCGTTGAGCCCGTGGAACGCCTCCCGCGCGCGGCGGTACGCGTTCCGCGCCTGCGAGCTCGCCGCGTCGTAGAGGAACAACGAGTACACCAGCTCGCTGAGGGCTCCGTCGTCGGACGCGGAGAACGCGCACGGGCAGGCGAGCTCGTACCCCTCCTCGGCGCGGGAGGCCGCGCGTCTGACGACCGCCGCGAGCTTCTTTGCATCGCCGACGCTCATCCGGCGTCCCCTCCCGGGGGAGGCGGCGGGTTCTGCTGCGCCTTGGCGTCCGCCGCGCTGATTTCCTCGCGCACCTTGTCGAGCGCCTCGAGCACGCGCGCCTGCTTCTTGAGGGTCGTGTCGAGCCTGAAGTCGAGCTGCGGCATCGCGCGTGTCTGGATCAGCTCGCCGATCTCGCGCCGGATGAACGGCGCCGCGGCGCTGAGGCCGTGCATGGTGAGCTCGCCCTTCTCCTCGGGCAGGACCGAGATGCTCGCGGTCGCGTTGCGGAGATCGGGGGCGACCTTGACGCCGGTGACCGTGATGAGCCCCGCGATGCGCGGGTCGTGGAAACCGCGGGAGATGACTTCGCGCAGCGCGCGCTCGATCGAGGAGGCGAGCTGGTCCGACTTGCGGGTCATGTCCCGGCCCCTCCCTCGCGGGGCGGCGAGATCCCTCGCGCCAGCATCTCCGCGTTCAGGGCCGCGACCGAGCCGCCGTGCGCGGCGTCTTTGAGGGACGGCTCGCTCTCGGGGTCGTCCATCCCGGGCGAGAAGATGCAACGGGATGTGTCGCCGAGCTCGGCGTCCCTGAGCGACCGGAGCTTGGCGGTGATGCGGTCGAGCGTCTGCGCCAAGTGCCTCTCGTCGCCGCCGACGAGCGCGAGGCCCATGCGTGCGACGTTCAGCATCTCGAGCGCTCCCACCTCCGCGACCGCCGCCATGTGGTCGCGGTGAAGCCTGTCCTTGACCGACAGCACCACGCGGCGCTTGTCCTTCAGGGACTCGGCGCCGTGGATGAGGAGGTCGAACTGGAGGAGGGCGATCAGCACCGGATCAAACTGCCGAATGACCAAACTTCCAAGCGGACGAAACGCGGTCGGGCGTCGGGGCGTGCGCCGGGCTCTCCGCCGGCCGGCCGCGTGGCCGGTCGGCGGCTCGGCCGCTTACAGCGTCCGCTTCACCTCCACCTTTTTGTAGCACTCGAGGACGTCGCCCTCCTTGATGTCGTCGTAGCCGTCGATCTTCATGCCGCATTCCATGCCGGCGCGCACCTCGCGGACGTCGTCCTTGACGCGCTTGAGCTGGGCGAGCTTGCGGTCGTGCTCGACGACCACGCCGTTGCGCGTGACGCGGATGAGCGCGTCGCGCTGCACCGTGCCGTCCGTGGTGTAGCAGCCGGCGATCGCGCCGACCTTGCTGATGCGGAAGACGGCGCGGACCTCGGCGTGGCCGAGGATCTCCTCGCGCAGCTCTGGGGCGAGCATGCCCTCGGCCGCCTTTTTGAGGTCCTCGACGATGTCGTAGATGACCTGGTAGGTGCGGATCTCGACGCCCTTCTGCTCGGCGAGCTGCCGCGCCTTGCCGCTGGGGATGACATTGAACCCGATGATGATCGCGCGGCTGGCGTCCGCGAGCAGGACGTTGCTCTCCGTGATGCCGCCCACGCCCGCGTCCAGCACGCGGACCTTGATCTCCTCGGTCTTGATCTTCTCGCACTCGTTCTTGAGAACGTCGACCGTGCCCTGCTGGTCGGTCTTGAGAACGATCTTGATCTCCTTCGTCTCGGGCTGCGCCGGCGCGCCGGGGGCGGCGCCCTGCTGGGTCTGCTGCATCTGCGAGAAGAGCGAGTCGAGGGTGAGCTTGGGCTGCGCGAGCGCCGTCTGCCGCTCGCGGTGGCGCCGCTGCTCCGCGGCCTCCTCGGCCTGCTTGAGCGTCGGCGTCACGTAGAACTTGTCGCCGGCGTCGCAGACCTCGTCGATGCCCGAGACCTGCACGGGCATCGGCGGCATCGCCTCTTTGATGCGGACGCCCTTGTCGTCCGTGATGTCGCGCACACGCCCGAACGCCCGGCCCATGACGATAAAGTCACCGACCTTGAGCCGGCCCTGCTGAACGAGGATGTTGGCGACCGCGCCGCGGCCCTCCTCCACCTTGGCCTCGATGACCGTTCCCTGGGCGGCCCCGTCGAAGTCGCTCGTGAGCTCGAGCACGCTCGCCTGGAGGTCGAGGATTTCGAGGAGCTTGGGGATGCCCTCGCCCGTCTGCGCGCTCACGCGGACGCACTCGACATCGCCCCCCCACTCGGTCGTGTTAAGGCCGGCGGCGGCGAGTTGTCCGAGCGTCTTCTGGATCTGTTGATCGGTCGCGTCAGGACGATCGATCTTGTTGAGCGCCACGACGATGGGCACATTGGCGGCCTTGGCGTGGTTGATGCTCTCGATGGTCTGCGGCATGACCCCCTCGGGCGCCGAGACGACGAGAACGACGACGTCGGTGATCTTGGCGCCGCGGGCACGCATGCCGGTGAAGGCCTCGTGGCCGGGGGTGTCGAGGAAGACGATCTGCTTCTTCTCTCCCTCGATCGTGACCTCGCTCACGAACGCGCTGGTCTTCTGCGTGATGCCGCCGGCCTCGCCCGACGCCACGTTGGCGTTGCGGATCCGGTCGAGCAGGCTCGTCTTGCCGTGGTCGACATGGCCGAGGATCGTGACGACCGGCCCACGCGGGCGGGCGTCCTTCATGTCTCGCTTCGCGAACTGATCACTGACCGTCTCTTCGGCCGTGCGCGCCTCGGTGACCTCGAGCTCGACGTCGAAGTCCATCATGACCTCGGTCGCCTTGTCCGGCGCGATGGGGTCGTTGATCTTGAGCATCAGCCCCTGCATGAAGAGCTTTTTGATGATGTCCGACGCCTTGACACCGGTCGCGGCCGAGAGGTCCTTGATCGTGAAGGGCGCGCTGATCCTGATGCGGCCGTCGCCGGGGCCGGCGGCCTGGCCGGGCCCCGCCTTCGTGAGTTCCTGCTTGCGCTTCTTGAGGAAACCGCCGGCGCGGGCCAGGCGAGCCTCGCGCTCGATCAAGTCCTGCTCGCTGAAAACGCCGCCCGGCGGCGCACCGGCCCAGTCGGTGTTGCTGCGGCCGCGGCGGCGCTCCGGCACGCCCGCGCCGCTCGAGCGCCGGGCGCCCGGGCTCTCCTGCTTGCGGCGCGGCGAACGGCCGCGATCGTCGTCACCGCCGCCTCCGGCTCCGGCGCCACCGCCGGTGCGCGGCCCCATCGGACCGGTGGACGGACCCGGGCGGCGAGGCCGCGGCGGGGCAATATTCTCCGGCGCTTCGACACGGATCACCTTGGGGCCGGAGAGCTTGACCGGAGCCTTGACCTCCAGCCGTGGGCCGGCCGGCGTCACCACCGTCGGCCGCATCGGCACGTTCATCGGTGCGGGCGTTACATGCGGGCGGACGGAGCGCGCCGGTGTAGTCGGCGCGTGACCCGGCCCGACGGGAGCGGCGGACGGCCCGCCATGGCCCGGAGCCTCCGGCGTCTTCGCCGCGGGTCTGTGCTCCGCTGGGGGTGCCGCCGGCCTCGGGGCGGGCGACGGCGGCATGGTCGGAGCGATCGGCGTTGCCCGCGACGGGGTCTCGGGCACGATGATGACAGGGGCCGCCGGCTTGGCGGCAGGGCGCGGCGGCTCCGGGGTGAGCGGAGCCGGGGCGGCCGGCGCGGTCGTGGCGGCCTCGGCCCCTTCGGGCTGCTTGGGCGGCGGGCGGCGCACCGGTGGGCGGGGCGCTGCCGGGGCCTCGGTCGTGGCGACGGCGGTGTCACCGTCGTCCGAACCGGCCCCCTCCCCTTCTTGCTTGGCTTTGCCGCCGGGCTTGCGCGCGGGCTTCTTGGCCTTGACCTTCTCGATGTCCACCTTCTCAGTCGTCTCGACGGCGGTGCCGCCGCTCGACCCGGAGAACCACTCTTCGATCGTCACCGCCAGCCCGAGCGGGATGACCGTCATGTGGTTCATCGCCTCGGCGCCGGGGATCTCCTCGGCTTGCAGCTTCGCGACGATCACCTTGGAATCGACGTTCAGCTTCTTGGCGATCTGGTGGATTTTGATCTTTGCCGGCGTTGCCAATCAGTTTCCCTCGTGTCCGAACCCGTCCGTCCGTTCGCCCGCTCGATGGATGCAGCCCGAATGTCCCGCTCACTCCGCCTTTTCGCCCAAAATGTCCGCCGCGCGTTGCTCGCCGGCGCCGTCCGCGGCGCCTGCGCCGAGGATCGCGTCGGCCGCGGCGTCGCCCGACGAGAGCGCGCCGCCCTCGCCGAGCAGCTTGGCGGCGGCCTCCGCGTCTTCGCGGGCCTTGCGTTCCTTCGCTTCCTTGTCCTTCTGCTGCTGCGCCGCGACCTCCTTGGCCTTGGCGGAGCACGTCTCGATGACCGCGGTGGCGACGGCCTCGTCGATCTCGAGTTCGGCGACCAGCACGTCCGCGCCGACCTCCTCGATATCGAAGACGCTCACCATGCCGAGGGCGGCGAGCTTGTCGGCGTGCTGCTCGGTGATGCCGGACACGCTCTGGATCGTCGCGTACATCGTCTCGACGCTCTTCGTGAACTCCTCCTGCGTGAGGATGTCCACGTCCCAGCCCGTGAGCCGGGCGGCGAGGCGCACGTTCTGACCGCGCTTGCCGATCGCCAGACTCAGCTGGTCCTCGCGCACGACCACCGTCGCGCGCCCGAGCTCGAAGCAGAGCGAGACCTCCGCGACCTCGGCGGGCTTGAGCGCGTTGCTGATGAGGATCTGGCTCGACTCGTTCCAGCGGACGATGTCGATCTTCTCGCCGTTGAGCTCGTCGACGATGTTCTTGATGCGGCTGCCGCGCACGCCCACGCACGCGCCGACCGGATCGACCTTGCTGTCGATGCTGGCGACGGCGAGCTTGGTGCGATAGCCGGCCTCGCGGGCGAGCGCCTTGATCTCGATGACGCGCTCCGCGACCTCGGGGACCTCGACCTCGAAGAGCTTCTTGATGAAGTCCGGGTGGCCGCGGGAGAGGACGATCTTCACCTGGCTGCCCGCGTCGCGGACGTCGAGGATCAGGCAGCGCACACGGTCGCCGGGGGCGAACTGCTCGCCGGGGATCTGCTCGCTGCGGGGCATGAAGCCCTCGGCCCGGTCGATCGTGACGACAAGGCTCCCGCCCTCGTACCGCTGCGCCGTGCCCGTGGCGACCTCGCCGACGCGCTTGCTGAACTCCTCCAGGATGCTGCTCCGCTCGTCGTCGCGGAACTTCTGGATCATCACCTGCTTGAAGGTCTGGGCGGCGATGCGCCCGAAGGCCTGGGGGGGCATCTCGAGGGGCTCGCCGTGGCGGGTGAGGGAGAGCTGGCCCGTGAGGGGGTCGAGCGTGCAGGCGAACTCCTCGGTGTCGAGGGTGTTGAAGTACTTGCGTGCGGCCGACACCATCGCCTGCTCGAGGTCGCGGACAAGGACCTGCTCGCGGAGGGCGGCACGTCCAGTGCAGGCGAGGCGGGCGAAGCGGCCGCGGCG
>DASPKL010000018.1:0-134399 GCA_035628115.1 Phycisphaerales bacterium
CTCGTGCGTGCCGAACACGCACCGAGTCCGTCCGCCCGTCCAGCGCCCGCGGGCTCCGACGAAGGCACGGTGCAACGGGGAAGCGTGTCCCCCCGATCAGCACCGCGCCGCGGACCACCGCCCGCGGCGCGAGGGAAAGCCCTTCAGGCAAGGCCAAGATCGAGCGGCATCAACCGGCGCGAGTGCATGAGCGTGCGGGCCGAGAGACGCACCGCGCGCCATCTCCGCGCCCCTCCGCGTTCACGCTCCATCCGATCTCCGCGTTGCTCAGCGTGCCCTGCGGCCTCCGCGATCACCGAGCACTCAGGCGCCTCACGCCGCGGCCGGAGCCCCGGCACCCGCCCGCCGCCGCTCCGGCGCGAACGCCGCCGCGAGCGCTAGCGTCGCGCCCAGCCCGCAGAAGGCCGACGCCGGCAGCGTCCACCCCGCCGCGGCGAGGGCGTTGCCGAAGAAGTTGTGCGTGGGGCCGATCGCGCCCGCCTGCGGCATCGTCTGCAGCGCCGCCTGGAACTGCCACGTGTTCTCGTGCAGCTCGCCGGGCCTGGGCTGCCGCAGGCCCCGCGCGCTCGGGTACTTGAGCCGCTCGTGCTTCAGGATCGCCCCGTCGGGCGTCAGCTCCCAGAAGTCGAAGGACCACGCGTGCTTCCAGACGTCGCCCCAGGTGCTGGGGTCCGCGCCGGGCTGCGGGACGCGGGCGACGACGATCAGCCGGTCGGGGATCTCCCCCGCGTCGAGCTTGGCGAGAAACTCCCGGGGCCGCACGCGTGTCGCCGAGGCCATGCGCAGCACGCGCAGCCAGTTCTCGTGCGGCAGCAGGTCCGGGAGCGCCGCGTTGCCCGGCACCGTGACCGGGATGCGCTCCGACCCCTCGCCGTAGCGCAGCACGATCGCGGGCGCGATGGGGTCGCCGTTGTCGTCCTCGATGCGCACCGGCCGGCCCGCGTAGTTGAATTGCCGGTCCATCACCCGCCGGAAGACGAAGACCTCGCGCGGGTTGCGGTCGTGGAAGCCCCGGATGCGCTGCGCCATGAGCACGCCGCTGCCGATCGCCCCGCCGAACGAGGCGAGGGCGACGGCCAGCCATGTGACGCGGCGGGGGTTCATCGGTTAGTGCGCGGGGGCCGGGTGGCCGGCGGCGCCGCTCGCCGGAGCGGTCTGCGCCGGCGCGGCGTGCTTTACGTTGCCGTCGCCATGCCCGTGGTCGTCGTGCGGAACGTCGGTCAGCAGCGCGTCGGAGAGGCCGGCGCGGGGGCGGGCCCGCTCCGCGTCGGAGAGGCCGTGGTCGCCCGCGTCGTGCCCGTGACCGTGACCGTGCGTGAGGCCGGCCTTGAACTTCTCGAATTGCTCGGGCCCCCACGCCTCGAGCCAGCGGTCCTTCGCCGCGACGACCACGGGCTTGTTGTTCGCGCTCGCGACGCCCGCGCTCGTGCCGCCGGGGACGACGTACTGGTTCTTCTCCGGATAGACGCGCTCGCGCGTGAAGAGGTCGAGCCCCGTGAAGAACAGGAAGAGGAAGACGCCGAAGAAGCAGAAGGCCATCGCCACGGTGTTGATCGGGTTGTCGTACTTGAGCTGCATGAAGAAGGCCATCACGAGCAGGCTCTTGACGACGGCGATCGACATCGCGCCCACGACGTTCACCCACCACGGCAGGTGGATGTCGAAGTACCCCATCGCCCACACCTCCGCCTGCGCCACGCCCACGGTGAGGAGCGTGAAGAACAGGAGGAACGCGAGCACCGTGCGGTAGGTGATCGGCGGCACGATGACGTGCGTGTGCGGCGTCCCGCCGTGCGGGTCGGTCTCGTCGAAGTGCTGCTGAGGAGGATGGTGTGCCATGGTGCGTGGTGCGTCGTGCGTGGTGCGTCGGGAGGAGAGGAGGTTGAAGGCCGAACTCAGTGGATGAGGTAGAGCAGCGGGAAGAGGAAAATCCAGACGAGGTCGACGAGGTGCCAGTAGAGGCCCGTCATCTCGACCATCGTGTAGTGCGTCGGGCCGTAGTGAAGCTTGCGGGCGCGCCACCAGACGCGCGCGATCAGGGTCATGCCGATGAGCACGTGGGCCGCGTGGATCGCGGTGCCGCAGTAGTAGACGCTCCACCACATCGGGACGTTGGGGCTGCTCGCGAAGGGGTAGTCGAAGAACTGGCCGGGGCGCTTGCCGCCGTACCCCTCGACGTACCGGAAAAGCCCGCCGAGCATCGTCTTCCCGTGCGCGATGTTGTCGCTGTAGTGCGACAGCGCGGGGTCGAAGAAGAGGAACCACCCCGACCACTTCGGCACGTACTCGAACAGGAGCTTGATGACGACGAACAGCCCGCCCATGATGAACGTGGCGAGCAGGTTCAGCCGCGCGCGCCGCTGCTGGTCCGTCTGCATGCAGTAGATGCTCATCGCCATCGTGTAGCTCGAGACGAGCAGCACGATCGTGTTGAGGCACCCGATCTTCCAGTCGAGCAGGCGCGAGCCCTCGGCCCAGGCGTCCGGGAACTTCGTCCGGAAGATGAAGTACGCGCAGAAGATCCCGGAGAAGAGCAGGACCTCCGTCGTCAGGAAGAGCCAGAAGCCCAGCTTGCAGGCGTCGAACTCCTCGTCGGCGCTGCGCCAGTGGTGCCCGTACTTGTACCGGGCCCACAGGGGCTTGCGCGATTCGTCGTTGTGCGTGTCGAGTGTCGTCATCGGGTGTGCCCTGGGCGGTCAGTGGGACGCGGCGGTCTTCGCGTCGGCGGGGACGGGGTAGTCGCGCGGGTCCCAGCCCGGCGGGACGGTGGTGTCGAAGTCGTACGGGCCGTGCTTCAGGATCGGCTCGTGGTGGAAGTTGTGCTCCGGCGGCGGGCTGCTCGTGTACCACTCGAGCGTCAGGCCCCCCCACGGGTTCTGCGGCGCCTTGCGCCCGGCGGCCAGCGACCACGCCAGCACGAAGAAGTGCCCCAGGAAGCCCAGCAGCAGGAGGTACGACCCGATCGTCGAGATCACGTGGTAGACCTGGAATTCGTCCACGTAGCTCGCGTACCGGCGCGGCATGCCCTGGCTGCCCATGAAGAACTGGGTGAAGAAGGTCACGTTGAACCCGATGAAGACGATGACGCCGCAGAGCATCGCCATCGGCTCGTTGTACATCCGGCCGAACATCTTCGGCCACCAGTGGTGCAGGCCGCCGACGAGCGCGATGATCGTGCCGCCCATCATCACGTAGTGGAAGTGGGCGACGACGAAGTAGGAGTCGTGCAGGTGCAGGTCCGTCGAGAGCGTCGCGAGCGGCAGGCCCGTGAGGCCGCCGATCGTGAACAGGAAGAGCACCATCAGGCCGTAGAGCATCGGCGTGTTGAGGGAGATGCTCGCCTTGTAGAGCGTCATGATCCAGTTGAAGACCTTGACGGCCGTCGGGATCGCGACCAGGAACGTGAGGCCGGAGAAGACCGTGCTCGCCATCTCGCTCATGCTCGCGAACATGTGGTGGCCCCACACGATGAACGAGACGAGGGCGATGCCCAGCGACGAGTACGCGATCGCGCGGTAGCCGAAGATCTTCTTGTGGCTATGGACGCTGATCAGCTCGCTCACGATCGCGAAGCCGGGGAGGATCATGACGTACACGACCGGGTGGCTGTAGAACCAGAAGAAGTGCTGGAAGAGGACCGGGTCGCCGCCCAGCGCGGGGTCGAAGATGCCGATCTTGAACATGCGCTCGAACGCCAGGAGCAGGAGCGTGATGCCGATGACCGGCGTCGCGAGGACCTGGATGATCGCCGCGGCGTAGATCGACCAGACGAAGAGGGGCATGTCGAACCAGCCCATGCCCGGCGCACGGAGCTTGTGGACGGTGACGACGAAGTTGAGGCCCGTCAGGATCGAGGAGAAGCCGAGGATGAACGCGCCCAGGACCATGAGCACGGTGCGGCCCATCTCGTTGCCCGTCCAGCTGCTGGAGTACGGCGTGTAGAACGTCCACCCGGTGTCCACGCCGCCCAGGATGATCGACCCGACGGCGAACATCGAGCCGACGACGTAGACGTACCAGCTCAGGAGGTTGAGGCGCGGGAAGGCGACGTCCTTCGCCCCCAGCAGGATGGGCAGGAGGAAGTTGGCGAGGCTCGCGGGGACGCTGGGGACGATGACCATGAAGACCATGATCGCGCCGTGCAGCGTGAACAGACGGTTGTAGATCTCGTTGCCGGCGGTGATGCTCTTCTGGTCCGAGGGGGCGAAGAGCTGCCCGGTGATCGTGCCGTCCACGGCCGTGCGGACGGGCTCGAGGAGCTCCGTGCGCAGCGCGATCGCGGCGAGCCCGCCGATGAAGAACATGAACAGGATGGCGAAGAGGTACATCACGCCGATCTTCTTGTGATCGACGGTGGTCGCCCAATCGATGACGGTGGTGAGGAACCCACCCTTGGGCGTCAGGTAACTGCCTTCGTGGTGGGCGTCGTGGTGCGCTGCGTGGGAGGCCATTGCTTCGTTCCTTCAACCGGCGCTCCGGCCGGGCGTGTGCATCCGTGATTGTTCGTCGTGCTCAGTGCGGCGCCGGGCTCGGCGGCGTCACGGGCGTTTCGCCCGGTTTGGATGTCGACCCCGGCGGCGACGTCGATCCCGCGGGCGGGGGCGAGCCGGGGGTGTTGCCCTCGCCGAGGGCCTCGGGCTGCGCCGGCGGCGCGCCGCCCTTGTCGGAGAGCGTCCGCATGTAGGCGAGGATGCCCTCGACCTGGCGTTGGTTCACCAGCCCCTCGCTGAAGGCCGTCATGTTGTTCGCGAAGCCCTCCCGCACGTGGCGGCCGGGGTTGCGGATCGACTCCACGATGAAGTTGTCGTCCAGGGTGTGCTGCTGCCCCCCGTCGTGCGGGAATGAGTTGCCGTACATGTTGAGCCATGTGGGGCCCGTGTTGGCGCTGCCGTCCACGCTGTGGCACGTCGCGCAGCGCGCCTTGTAGACCACCTTGCCGAGGGCGACGGGGTCCGAGGGCATGCTGGCGACGGCCATCGCCTTGAGCCAGCGCTGGTACGCGCCGTCGCTCACGACGCGGACGATCGCCCACATCTCGCTGTGCGCCGTGCCGCAATACTCGGCGCAGAAGACCCAGTGGTCCGTGTACGGCTCGCCGGCGAGCTCGGGGATGAAGGCGGCGCCCTTGCCGTTGGGGTCGACGTCGGCCTGCGTCATCGGGTGCTTCTGCGCGTCCGCGCCCGGCGCCACGGCCTCGAACCAGACGACCGTGTATCGGTTGGGGATCAGGTCGCTCTTGATGCGGAAGTCGGGCACCCAGAAGGCGTGCATGACGTCCGTCGAGTTCATGCGCAGGCGGATGGGCGTCTCGGCGGGCACGTAGAAGATCGGGATCGACGTGGCGCTGAGCACCGTCGCGTGGTTGGGCGTGCCGGCGTTGATGACCACGCCGTTGGGGTACTCGAGGTCCCATTGCCAGCGGTAGCCGGTGAGGTTGAGCTGCACGGCGTTGCCCGGGGGCACCACCTTCGCCATGAACCCCTCGAAGCCGCGGAAGAAGATGTAAACGAGGAAGAGCGAGGGGACGATCGTCCAGGTGAGCTCGAGGGGCGTCGAGTGCGACGGGCTGCGCTCGGCGATGGTGCCGGGCCGGCGGCGGTACCTGATGACCCAGTAGACCATCAGGAACATCAGCACGACGAACCAGATCGTGCAGAACCACCAGAGCCACATGAACATCGCATCGGTGTCGTGCGATTGCGGCATCGACGTCGGCGTGCGCAGCCAGATGCGGTCCCAGAAGCCGAAGTTCTCGGGGTCGGCCTGCGGGATCGACTTGACGTCGGTCGTCGGCGACACCGGCGGCGCGGTCTGTCCGAGCAGGCAGGCGGCGATGCATGTCATCAGTGCGGTCATGTGGTGCTGGCCCGTGCTTCCGGAGCGGTGGGCGCCGGGGGGTTTGTGCCGAGTTTCGCCGCCGCGGCGGCGCGGGACTTCCTGAGGCTCTCGCGGATGAGCAGCCCGCCGACGAGCGAGCCGACGAGGACGATGCAGATGACCCCGCCGATCTGCATGACGCGGAAGGCGGCGAGGGTGTACGAGCGGCGGTCGGGGTTGTAGACGTAGCAGAAGTTCATCAGCCTGTCGCCGAGGCTCGCGGCGAGCTTCCCCTCGCTGGCCTCAAGGATCGCCATGCGCATGTCCGAGGGCGTCTGCTGGAACCCGTAGAGGTACCGCACGACGCGCCCGTCGGGCGACGCCATGAAGGTGATCACCGGGTGGCTGTACTCGTTGCCGGGGACGGGCTTGTACTCGAAGCCCAGCGCGTTGGCGAGCTGGCGGATCGACGCCGCGTCGCCGACGTGGAACTCCCAGCCGGCCCGCTGCTCGGGCGTCAGCTCGCGGTTGTAGCCGGAGATGTAGAGCTGCCTGGCCTTCGCCGCGGCGTCGGGCGTTTCGTTCGGATCGAAGCTGAAGACGAGGATGCGGAAGTCCTTGCCGGCGGTGTAGTCGACCTTCTGCAGCGTCTCCGCGAGCTTGTCCATCAGCACGTCGCAGACGACGGGGCAGCGGTAATAGACCATCAGGATGATGGCGGGCTTGCCGTCGGGCTTGAAGTACGCGGAGAGCGGGACTTCCTTCCCTTCGCTGTTGGTGAAGGTCGTGTCGAGCGGCAGGAGCTTGTTGAGGTGCTCCTCCACGTCCACGCCGCGCTCGAGCTCGCGCTGCATCGCCCCCGACGCGTCGGCGTCGGGCTTAGGCATGGAGCCGACGCCAACCTGCGCGCGCGCCGCCCCCGCGGCGAGCGCGAGGCAGGCGAGCAGGGCGTGGATGGCGCGGGGGGTGGTCAATGAACGCTCGTCACTTCTGGAGGTTCGCGGCGGAGTGCGGGTCCTCGAGCCGGCGCTGGCCGTCGGCGTACGCCGCGACGACCTTCTTCATCGCGTCCTGGACGGGGATGGCGACCTTGCGGCCCTGCACGGCGGTGTAGCGCGGGCCGCCGGGGCCGACGGAGAGGGCGGCTTCGCCCTCTGCGCGGTGCGCGAGGTAGTTGCCGGAGAACTCGATCTCCACGCGTTCGCCGATCATGCGGGTGTTGGTGACGTCGAAGTACTTCATCAGGCCGATGACGGAGACGGCGAAGAAGGCGACGATCAGGCCGAACCAGATCAGCACGATGCGGGTGTTGATGGTGCCGGCGTGCTCCTCCATCGGCATGCCCTCGCTGGCGTCGTGGTGGTGCCAGTCGTCGGCGTGGTGCGCCGCGTGAGCGCCGGCGGAGGCGTCGTGGGATCGCTGGATGGGGTCGTGGTTGCTCATCGCTGCGCTCTTTAGACGTAATTCTTGTGCTCGAGGCTCTCGCTCATGTACGGATCGTTGACCGCGACGAGCGGGCCCGAGGCGACTTTCCGGATCAGGAGGCCGAAGAAGACCGCCACCACCCCCACGATCACGAGGAGGTCCACCGCGATCACGGCCGCGTGGGACGGCGTCTCGGTGTTGAGCGGCCCCCCGTAGACGACGGGGCGGGCCATGAAGTAGATGTCGAGGACGTGCATCGCCAGGCACCAGAGGCAGATGGCGATCATGACCGCGGGGTTGCGCTTGACGCCCCGGAAGAGGACGATGAGGAAGGGCGCGATGAAGTGCCCGATCATGAGCGTGATGCCGACGGGGCGCCACGGCGAGCCGACCTGCGTGCGCTCCAGGAAGAAGGCGGTCTCTTCCGGGATGTTGCTGTACCAGATGAGGAAGTACTGGGAGAAGCTGATGTAGGCCCAGAAGACGGTGAAGCTGAAGAGGAGCTTGCCCAGGTCGTGGAAGTGCTCCTTTGTCACGGCGCCGCGGAGCTTGCCGGCCCGGGTGAGGAACGCGAAGACGAGGATGATCACGGCGCACGAGGAGAAGGCGGCGCCGGCGAAGTACCAGACGCCCCACATCGTGCTGAAGAACGAGTAGTCGAGGCTCATGAGGTAGTCGAAGGCCGCGAAGGCGATGGAGATGGCGAAGAGGGGCAGGGCCCAGGCGCTGGTGAAGCGGGCGCGGGCGGCGTGCTCCACGCGGCCGTCGGCGTCCTGCGCCCTGCTGAAGCCCATGAGGCGGCTGGTGATGAAGAACCAGAACGCGCCGTACAGGATCGTGCGCAGCGCCCAGAACGCGGGGAAGGGGGAGTGGCCGTGGTCCACGTGCAGAGGCCAGAAGAAGTACGGCGCCTTCTCGTGCAGCAGGTGCGAGTCGGCGACGCTGTCGTTCATCCACATGTACAGCCGCCCGTCCGCCGCGACCTCGGCGACGAGCGCGGGGAGGACCATGAGCCACGCGAGGGGCGTGAGCGTCATCACGTTCTCGAACTGGCGGCGGAGCGTCGCCGTCCAGCCGGCGTTGAGCAGGTGGAAGACCATCACAAAGAAGGTCGCGCCCAGGCAAACGGCGAGCATCGCGAGGGCCGCGACGAGATAGGCGGCGACGGCCTGGCGGGGCCAGACGCCGCCGACCTTCAGGTACGCCATCGCGACGCCGGCGACGGCGAGGATGGCGCCGAGCGCGAGGAGCGCGACGGAGAGACCCTTGCCCGCGCCGGGGGCGAGGTTGATGTTCTCGGGGCGCAACGCCTCTGCGTTGTCCGAGTGACCGTGGTGGTGCCCGTGGGCGTGCGTGTCGAGGGCGGTCACTTGTTGCCTCCCGGGTTGGGCGTCGTTTGCGGCGAGGTCGTGGTCGGCTGCTGCGGGTCGGTCTGCTGCGGGGCCGGGGCGGTGGGCGCGGCAGCGGGCATCTCGGACCACGCCCGTTCGATGGCCGGGCGCTGCGCCTCTGGCACGTCGCTCAGCTCGCCGGCGCGCGACTGCTGCAGGGCGCGGATATAGGCGACGATGCGCCAAGAGTCCTCGATCGAGAGGGCGTGGGCGTAGCCGGGCATGCGCTTGCCGTCCTCGACGCCGTGGCGCGAGACGTGGAAGAGGTAGCCGTCGCGCCCTTGGTCGGCGGCGGGGTTGGTGTACTTGGGGTCGTGGTAGCTGGGCACCGGCACCGCCCACTGGCGGCCGACCATGCCCTGGCCGTCGCCGGTGTAGTTGTGGCAGGCGGAGCAGTAGATGTTGAAGCGTTCGCGGCCGCGCTCCAAGTCGGCCTGCGTGAAGGCGATGGGCGCCTTGGCGACGAAGGCGCCGTCGGCGCCCTTGCCGGTGTAATAGACGGCGTCCTCGCGGAGGAGGTCGGCGCGGGCCTGCATCCACGGCTGCGCCCACTGCTCGTCGCTCACGAAGCGCGTGCGGCCGAAGGCGATCGTGCCCGCCGGGGGCACGCGCATCTGCCGGCCGTCGGCGAAGAACTCGCTGTGCCCCTGCGGCTCCCACTTGGGGTTGTCGTCCATGTCCGGGAAGAACTGGCGCGGCGGCTTGTCCTCGCGCTCGCCTCGGCAGGCGCCGAGCAACGCCGCGGCGGCGAGCGCGAGGGCGCCCGCGAGCAGCGGCGTGGTCCGTGATGGTGCGGTGGTCGTCATGGTTGGTTCCGGCGTGCCGTGGTTCACTCTTCGACGAGCTCGATGCTGGTGGCGCCCGCGCGCTCGAGCAGGGCGCGGGTGGCGTGCGGGTCGAAGCGCGGATCGGCGGACTCGATGGCGATGAAGAAGCGGTCGTCGCTGCTGGAGAGGAAGCGCTCCTTCTTGAGGAGCGGGTGGTGGTGGCGGGGCAGGCCGTTCATCGCGAGCATGCCGCCGATGGCGGTGAACGCGCTGAGGAGGATGCCGCACTCGAAGGTGATGGGGATGAACGCCTGCCAGGAGAAGTAGGGCTTGCCCTGCGTGACCAGCGGGTAGTCGACGCCCTGCATCCAGTACTGCATGAGGAAGCCGAGCCCGGCGCCGGTGAGGCCGACGACGGCGATGATGCGCGGGAGGACCGTCGGTGCGACGCCCATGGCCTCTTCCATGCCGTGGATCGGGAAGGGCGTGAAGGTGTCCCACTTGGTGTAGCCCGCGTCGCGGACGGCCTCCGCGGCGTGGTAGAGCTCGCCGGGGCCGGGGAACTCGGCGAGGATGCCGTGGAGCGGGTCGCCGGCCTCGGTGACGTAGAGCTTGGCGGTGGCTGCGCTGGCCATGTGTCAGTGGCCTCCCTTCGTCGTGCCGTGCGCGGTGCCGGCGTGCTGCGAGTCGTCGCCCGCGCCGTGCCCGGCGAGCCCGTGGGGGCTTGCCTGCGGGAGCACGGCCTTGATCTCCGCCATCGGGAAGGCGGGGAGGAAGCGGAGGAAGAGGAGGAAGAGCGTGAGGAAGACGCCGAAGGAGCCGGCGAAGATGCCGATGTCCACGAGGCTGGGCTCGAACATGCCGTACTGGCCGGGCAGGAAGGCGCGGTGGAGGCTCGTCACGATGATGACGAATCGCTCGAACCACATGCCGATCGTGACGAGGACGCTCACGATGAAGACGACGACAACGTTGGTCCGCATCTTCTTGTTCCAGAAGACCTGCGGGCTGATGACGTTGCAGGAGATCATCGTCCAGTAGGCCCACCAGTACGGGCCGAACATGCGGTTCTGGAACGCGTAGCGCTCGTTGAAGTTCGCGCCGTACCAGGCGATGAAGAACTCCATCGAGTAGGCGAAGCCGACCATCATGCCCGTCACCAGGATGATCTTGGCCATGTTCTCGATGTGCCGGAGCGTGACCAGGTCCTTCATGTTCGGGTAGAGCTGGCGCGCCGGGATGAGGAGCAGGAGCACCATCGCGAAGCCGCCGAAGATGGCGCCCGCGACGAAGTAGGGCGGGAAGATGGTCGTGTGCCAGCCGGGGACGATGCTGGTGGCGAAGTCGAACGACACGATCGAGTGCACGCTGAGCACCAGGGGGGTCGAGATGCCGGCGAGGACGAGGTACGCGGCCTCGTAGCGGTGCCAGTGGCGGCTGCTGAAGCGCCAGCCCATGGCGAGGAAACCGTAGACGTACGCGCGGATCTTGTCGGAGCGGACGGGGAGGAAGGGCGCGACGGTCGGGCCGTCGTCGGGGGAGCGGCGGAGGCGCCGGTCGGCTCGGTCCCGCAGCGTCGCGAAGTCGGGGATCATGCCCATGTACCAGAAGAGGAGCGAGACGGTGCCGTACGTCGAGACCGCGAAGACGTCCCAGAGCAGCGGGCTCTTGAAGTTCGGCCAGATCGCGTTCGCCGTGGGGACCGGGGCGAGCATCCACGCCATCCATTGGCGGCCGATGTGGATGCCGGGGAAGGTCGCGGCGCAGATGACCGCGAAGATCGTCATCGCCTCGGCGCTGCGGTTGATCGAGGTGCGCCACTTCTGCTTGAGCAGGCAGAGGATGGCGCTGATGAGGGTGCCGGCGTGGCCGATGCCGATCCAGAAGACGAAGTTGGTGATGTCCCAGGCCCAGTCCACGCGGTTGTTGAGGCCCCACGTCCCGATGCCGGTGATGACGAGGTAGAGGATCATCACGCCGCCGAGCTGGGCGAGGCCGAAGGCGCTCAGGAACGCGGGCAGCCACCACCTGGGCGGCTTGTTCTCCGTGTAGCCGCAGACGATGTCGGTGATCTCACCGAAGCCGCGCTGGTTCAGGATCAGCGGCGGGCGGACGCCGGGCGTGTCGATAAGCGTGCCGTCGCCGGTCGACGGGTCGTTCACCGGCGGGGGCGTGGGCCCCCTGGCGACGCCCGCGAGGCGCTGGGCGTTGAGTTGGTCGGGGTGGATGCTCGTCATGCCCTGCCTCCGAGGACGCGCAGGCTCATGGCGTAGCCGGCGTCGCCGTTGCGCTTGCGCGAGTCGATGTACGCGTGGGGCTTCTCGCCCGTGCCGCCGTGGCCGTCGTCGCCGCGGCCGCCCTCGCCCCCGTGCCCGTCGCCCCCTCCGCCGTGGTGGAAGGGGTCCTCCATGTGCTCGAAGCGCGCCTTGTCGGTGCGCTTGAGGATTTCGGGGTTGGGGTTCATGACGCGGACCATGTGGCTCACGCGCGGGCGGGTGTTGAGGTAGCCGAGGAGCGCGTAGCTGCGGGCGTTGGCGCGCATCGCGTGCACGCGGCTCTTGGGGTCGAGCCAGTCGCCGAAGGTGATCGCGTTGGTCGGGCAGGCCTGGGCGCACGCCACGTCGAAGAAGCCGTCGGGCACCACGACGTGCCCTTCCTGATCGCGGATGTTCGCGAGCGTGCACTCGTGCTTGGCGAAGTTGATGCGCTGGATGCAGAAGGTGCACTTCTCCATCACGCCGCGGCTGCGGACCGTGACGTCGGGGTTCATCCCCATGGTCGCGATCTCGTCGAGCTTCTCGCGGAGGCGCGGCGGGATGAGGTTGGGGTTGATCTTGTTGTGGCGCCCGCTGCCGGTGACGCCGCCCCGGTCGGGCGCGACCTTCTCGACCACTTCCTTGCCGTAGTAATCGCCGTTGAACTTCTTGACGCCGTAGTCGAACCAGTTGTAGCGGCGGACCTTGTACGGGCAGTTGTTGGCGCAGTACCGCGTGCCGATGCAGCGGTTATACGTCATGTAGTTGATGCCCTCGGGGCCGTGGACCGTCGCGTTGACGGGGCAGACGACCTCGCAGGGGGCGTTCTCGCAATGGACGCAGCAGACGGGCTGGTGGTGGATGCCCGACGGGCTGTTGATGTCGTCGCCGGTGAAGTAGCGGTCGACGCGGATCCAGTGCATCTCGCGGTGCTTGGCGACCTCCTTCTTGCCGACGACCGGGATGTTGTTCTCGCTCTGGCACGCGATCGTGCAGACCCCGCAGCCGGTGCACGAGCCCATGTCGATCGTCATCGCCCACTGCGGCCGCTCGGCGTAGGCCGGCGGGCGGTTGTTCGCGTACCGCGGGGCGTCGGGTTTCGCGGGCGTGCGGTCGTTCGGGTCCGCGTCGGCGTTGCTGCGGTTGAAGGGGTTGGGGTAGATCGAGAGGTTGGGCGGCATGTGCGACAGCTCGCCCAGCCGTTCCGCGAAGTTGAGCGTGGATTCGGTGCCGTACGTGCGGTCGACGACGCGCTGCAGCTCGCCGGCGTGCTTGCGCCACGCGGGGAGATCGACGGCTCGGATGATCGAGTCCTTGCCGTCGAGGGTCCAGTGGTTCTGCGTGCTGGAGATCGGGTAGGTATCGCCGGTGGGCTTGATCGTGACGCCCGTGGCGTAGCCCGCCCCGGTGCGCGCGGGGTAAAAGTTGACGCCGACGCCGTCGCCGACGAGGCCGGCGTTCGCCCGCCCGTAACCGAGCGGGAGCGTCGCGGTGTTGTCGGGCATGCCCGGCAGGACCCAGCAGGGGGCGCGGAACGTGCGGCCGTTGACCGTCACCTCCGCGACGCGCGCGTGCGGGTAGAGGTCCTGCGTGTACATCCGGTTCGGGTCCTTCTTGCTGTACCCGACCGGGAGCACGCCGAGGGCCTCGGCCGTGCGCAGGCTCATCGTCACCGGGTTGTCCCAGACGACCTTGGTCCCGTACTGCGGCAGCTCCTGCAGCCACGCGACGTTGGCCATGCGGCCGTCGCCCACGTGCGTCGTCTCGAAGCGCGCCTGGAGGGCCTGCGGGCTCGCCGCGGCGGGCGCGGGGAGCTGGGCGAGGGCGGTCGCGATCGCGTCGAAGTTGGGCGCGGGGGTCTCGGCCTTGAAGGCCGAGTTCGGGACGACGCCGTCGTGCAGGGCGCGGCGCCAGCGCGTGTCGAAGTCGCCGGCGGCGCCGCCCCACCACTCGCCGCGGGCTCGCCACACGGAGCGGACGATCTCGTAGCCGTCCACGCGGGCGCCGAAGTCCGTCGAGGCCATGAGCGCGAGGAACTCGATCTCGGACATCGAGTCGCCGTAGAGGGGCGCGATCATCGGCTGGATCGGCGCGATGACGCCGTCGGCGCTGCGCGTGTCGCCCCAGGACTCGAGGAAGTGCGACTGGTTGAGCTGCCAGAGAGCGAGCGCGCCGGTCTCGTCGCGCCCGACGGCGAGGGAGATGAGCGTCGTCTTCTCGAGCAGTTCGGGGAGGCCGAGTTCGCCCGGCGCGTCGTACGCGGGGTTCGCGTCGACGCAGATAACGGTCTTGATGGAACCGTCGCGCAGGCCCGAGGCGAGCGCCCCGAGGGCCGCGTGGCCGCTCGACGCGGTCTCGGGATCGACGGGCACGTACCCGATGCTCTGGCCGACGTTGCCGAGCGCCTGGTTGAGCGCCGCGACGAGCGCGTGCACCGGCGCGGGCTGCGTCTCGCCGACGAAGATGGCGCTCCTGCCGCGGTTGGCCGCGTCGAGGAGGTCCTTGGCGCACTCCTCCAGGAAGACGCGGTCGATCGTGTCCGCCGGCGCGGCGGGCAGGGCCGCGAGGGCGCCGGCGACGGCCTGCGATCCGGGCTCCTGCAGGCGCGGGAGGACGAAGTTGGCGAGCGCGACGGCGAAGGCCGTGACCATCGCGGGCGGGAGGGCCAGGCGGTGATCTGCGCTGCCGCCGGTGGCGGAGAGGCCGCTCTCGACGACGTACAGACGGCTCATCGGGTCGTCGGGGCCCCAGAGCGTGCGCGTCGCGCCGTGCTGGCGCGAGGCGGGGAGCATCATCGGGTCGTTGTCGAGCAGGTCGCGGTCGATGCAGAGGATGACGCTCGTCTTCTCGCGCGTCATCATCGGGACGACCCGCATCGGGCGGCCGAAGGCGAGGCGCGTTCCCTCGAACTCCGCCTCGCCCCAGGCGGGCGAGTAGGCGAACCACTTCGCGTTCCGCCACCGGCCGCTCTGGCCCAGGAGCCGATCGCGGAGGGCGGCTCGCGTGGGGCTCGCGTTCTTGCGGACGACGAAGGCGATGCCCGCGCCCTGATGGGCCGCGTGGGTCGCGAAGTGCTCGGTCGCCCAGGCGCGGAAGTCGTCCCACGTGGCCGGCACGTTGCCGCGGGCGGGGTTGCGGTAGACGGGGAAGGTGCGCCGGTCGGGGTCGTAGAGGCGCTGGATCTCGGCGAGAGCGCGCTGGTTGGCCTTGCCGAGGTTGTGGGCGTGGAGCGGATTGCCCTCGATCTTGGTCGGGCGGCCCTCGTGCGTCTCGACGAGGAGGCCCAGCGCTCCGCCGTCCTCCGTGGGCATGCTCGTGACGTAAAAGAGAGGCTTGCCGGGGATCACTTCCTCGGGCGCGACGGCGCCGTAGGGATAGATCTTGTGGTCGGGGCGGCGGCAGCCGGGGATCGTCGCGGCGCCGGCCAGGGCGACGCTGGCGCCCATGATCTTGAGGAAGTCTCGCCGCGACTCGTTGTCGCGCGCCGCGCCGGCGGGCGAGAGATCGACCGCCTCGCGCGTCACGAGCTCCGCCATGCCGGCGGGGAACTCGCGCTCGAGGAAGTCGCGGAACTCGGGCGCGTCAACGGCCTCGTCGAGGCTACGCCACGCGGCCCGGCCGTTGACGCGCTGGAGCGTGCGCGGCGCCGAAGCGAGCTGCTCCTTGCTCGGGCGCTGCTTCTCGCCTTTGACTGTGCTGGGGCATTGATCGTGTGGCATGGCGGTTGGCTCGTGGGTGCAGGGTCTAGTAGTGGCACGCGCCGCAGTTGTCCGGCGGTGCTTTGGAGAGGGAGTCGAGGACGGCCTTGGCATCGGGCGTCATGGGCTTGCCCTGCCGACGCTCGTTGAGCGTCTGCTGGACCCAGCGAAGGTCGGTGACCTTGTCCTTGGGGACGATCGCGTTCGCGGGCTCGCGGTGGCAGTCGAGGCACCAGCCCATCGAGAGGGGCTGGGCGTGGAAGACGACGGGCATCGTGTCGATGCGGCCGTGGCAGGAGTAGCAGGAGACGCCGGCGTTGAGGTGGACGTGGTGCGGGAAGTTGTGCACATAGTCGGGGAGCTTGTGCACCCGGCGCCACGGGATCGAAGCGTCGGCGGCGAAGGCCTCCCGGATGAAGTTGGTGCGCTCGCGGTGCTGCGGCGAGTTGTTCAGCAGTTCGAGCCGGCCCTCGCCGTGGCAGCCGTAGCACGTCGCGACATTCGGGATGTTCGCCTCGTATGACTTCTCGACCTTCGTGTGGCAGTAGCGGCAGTCCATGCCCAGCTTGCCGGCGTGGATCTGGTGGCTGAAACCACCGCCGGGCTGGCGGGGCATGTACCCGACCCGCCAGAACTTCGGCGTCGCGTAATACCAGAACCCTCCCACCGCGGCGGCGGCGCCGCCCAATGCGAGCGCGGCGAACGCGGTCGGGAAGTAGTTGGTCCACTTCGGAAAGAGAACCGACACCGAAGGCCTCCTCTCCGCGCGTGATGAACGCGGGTTTGGGGAAAAACCACGAGCGCCCCAAGACGGCGCACCATTCTCTCGGGGCTCATGGTACCATTATCCGGACCGGCTTGCTGTAGAACGGGAAATCTTCTCCCCGGACGCGAGCCAGTCAAGCCGGATTCCTGTCCGACCGCAATTGAGACTGAGTCGCAGGAAAGGAGCGATCCATGACTTCCGCCGAGCCGACCAGCGACGTCCGACCCTCTTCCGTGTGGGCCCCTGCGCTGACGGGGGGTGTCCTCGCGGCGGTCGTGCTGTGGACGACGTGGTTTGTCACCCACCTCCCGCTGCTGCGGATGCCGGAAGCGGCGGCGGTCGTGTCGGTGTTGATCGCGTGGGCCTCGGCGCTGGCGTTCATCGGGGCGTGGTTCGGGCGCGACGGCGGTTGGAAGGGCGGGCTGCTGGCGGGCGTGATCAGCGCCATCGCGGGGCTGCCGCCGCTGGCGACGCGGCTGACGGAGCAAACGCCCGCGGCGCACGAGGCGATGGAGGGCGCATCGGTGCGTCCGAACGCGGCGGTGATCGTGCTCGGCTTCCTCGCGGCGGGGGCGGTGCTCGGCGCCGTCTTCGGGGCGATCGGCTCGCGCATCCGGCGCGGGCCCGCCGCGCCCGACTGGCTCGCGCGGTACGCGGTGGTGTGCGTGATCGCGGTGCTGCCGCTCCTCGCGGTGGGCGGGCTGGTGACGAGCACGAACGCGGGGATGGCGGTGCCCGACTGGCCGAACACGTACGGCACGAACATGTTCCTCTACCCGCTGGGCCCGAGGATGCAGACGGGCGGGGTGGAGGACCCGCACAAGGTCTACCTGGAGCACTCGCACCGGCTCTTCGGCACGCTCGTGGGTATGGCGACGCTCGTGCTCGTGATCTGGGCGGTGCGCAGCCGCATCGGCGGCGGGCTGAAGGCGCTTGCTGTCAGCGTCTTCGCGCTTGTCGTGCTCCAGGGCGTGCTCGGGGGCACGCGCGTGCTCCGCGGCAGCTCGGACGTGACGAAGGACGAGCGCTGGTGGGCGGTGATGCACGGCGTGCTGGGGCAGCTCGTGTTCGCGCTGCTGGTGGCGCTGAGCGCGAAGCTGTGGCTGCGGAACACCGGGGGCGGGCCGGAGATCACATCCCCGCTCGCGCGGCGTTGCCGCTTCTTCGCGACGGCCGCGATGCACGCGACGGTGCTCCAGCTCGTCTTCGGCGCGATGTATCGCCACCTGCGCTCGCCGCATGTGCTGTGGTCGCACGTCGGCTTCTCGCTGATCGTCGCGCTGGCGGGCGTCATGGCCGGCGCGACGGCGGTCGCGCTCGCGCGCGACCCGGCGGGGATCGCGCACCCGGCGGGGCGGGCCGTGCGCCGGCTGGGGGCCTGGACGGCGGGGCTGGTGGCGCTGCAGTTCGCCCTGGGGTGGGTGACGTTCCTCTCCGGCGGCGTGGCGCACGAGCCGGAGAACGCCTGGCAGGCGATCGTCCGGACGGCGCACCAGACCAACGGCGCGTTCTTCCTCGCCGTCGCCGTCTCGCTCTTTGTCATCATCCGGCGCGTGGCGCCGAAGGCGCGGGGCCACGTGCTGCCCGCCGGCGCGCCGCAGGCCGCGTGAATGCGGCGAAACTGGCTTGCGGTTTCCGGTGCGTCCGATACATTGGTTGAGCCGCCGCCGCGGCAATCGCGGCGCGAGCGGTGCGTTGGGCTGCGCGGGGACACGGACGCTCGGAGGGGCCATGCCGCAGGACCAAGCCAAGGCGCCCGGGATCACGCGGTCGCTGGTGCCGATCCGTCCGGAAGAGTTCGGCTACGAGCAAGCGCGGCACCTGCTGTGGCGGGCGGGCTTCGGCGGGAGCGACGCGCAGGTGCGCCGGCTGGCCTCGTGGGGCCCGGAGAAGAGCGTCGATGTGCTGCTGGAGTTCGGGGGCAAGAACGCGCCCTTCGACCCGGTGGAGGGCGACCGCTTCGACAGGGACATCGTGCGCCCGGCGACGGAGGAGGAGCGTCGTGCGTACCGCGCCGCGCAGCAGAAGGGCGACGAGGACGAGCTCGACCGCTTGCGCAAAGTGCGGCAGGACCGCGAGCGGCAGGACCGGCAGCAGGTGGGCGAGGTCGCCAAGTGGTGGCTCACGCGGATGATCGAGACGGACGCGCCGCTGGAGGAGAAGCTGACGCTCTTCTGGCACGGGCACTTCGCGACGAGCTACCGCACGATCGAGAACAGCTACCACATGTTCGCGCAGAACCAGTTCTTCCGGGCCAACGCCGCGGGGAGCTTCGCGGACCTGCTGCTGGGGATCATCCGCGACCCGGCGATGATCGCGTACCTCGACAACAACGACAGCCGCAAGAACCGGCCCAACGAGAACCTGGCGCGCGAGATCATGGAGCTGTTCAGCCTGGGGATCGGCAACTACAGCGAGCAGGACATCAAGGAGGGTGCGCGAGCGCTCACCGGGTATACGTTCGAGGACGACGAGTTCCGGTTCGTCGAGCGCAACCACGACTTCGGCGCCAAGACGATCCTGGGGCGGTCGGGGAACTTGAACGGCGAGGACTTCGTCAGCATCATCCTCTCCAAGCGCGCGTGCGCGGACTTCGTGGCGCGGCGGCTGTACAACTTCTTCGTCGCCGACGTGCCGCCCGACGAGCGCGGCGGGGCGAAGGAGCTGCCGCAGACGCAGCGCGCCGTGCTGCGGGAGCTGGGGGAGATGCTCTACGCGCGCGGGTACAACCTGCGGCCGGTGCTCAAGCGGCTCTTCCTGAGCAGGCACTTCTATGACCCGTCGATCGTCGGGCAGCAGATCAAGAGCCCGGCGGTGCTCGTCGTGGGCGCCGTGCGCTCGCTCCAGACGCCGGTGCGGGACCTCTCGATCCTGCTCGACGCGATGGACCTGATGGGGCAACGGCTTTTCTTCCCGCCCAGCGTCAAGGGTTGGGACGGCGGTCGGGCGTGGATCAACACCAGCACGCTCTTCGTGCGGCAGAACATCCTCGCGTACCTCGTCGCCGGCAGGCGGCCGGTGGGGTACGACGCCAGCGCGGACACCGACGCGTTCGACGCGATGGCGATGCTGGAGACGACCGACGACGCGCGCGTCGTGAAGCGAGAGCCGGGCGCGGTCGCGGAGCACCTGCTGCGCGTGACGCTCGGGCGCGTGCCGAGCGAGGGGCTCGAGCGCCTGCGCGGCTACTTCGCGTCCGAATCGGGAACGATCAATCAGCGCACCGTCGCCAACGCCCTGCTGCTCATCACCGCCATGCCGGAGTATCAACTGTGCTAGACCCCAACGCGTACACGAGGCGCGAACTGCTCCGGGGCGGGCTGCTGCTGGCGTCCGCCGCGGCGGCCGCGCCGCTGTTCATCCAGAACTCCGCGCTGGCGATGGAGGCGATGCTGGGCGGGCTGTCGTCGGCGCCCGGGATCCCGGACGAGCGGGTGCTGGTGGTCGTGCAGCTCTCGGGGGGCAACGACGGGCTGAACACGGTGGTGCCGTTCGGGCAGCCGGAGTACTACAAGGCGCGCCCGGGGATCGCGATCCCGCAGAGAGACGTGCTGGCGCTGAGCGGCGCGGACGGCGTCGGCCTGCACCCGCAGATGGGCGCGCTGCGCGAGATGTACGACGCGGGGATGGTCTCGGTGGTGCAGGGCGCGGGGTACCCAAACCCGAACCGTTCGCACTTCAAGAGCATGGACATCTGGCACACGGCAGACACGACCGCGACGGGCGACGGGTGGCTGGGGCGGTACTTCGACAGCGAGTGCTGCGGCTTCGGCGCGGGGGAGGGCGGTCAAGCCAAGGGCTCGCCGCCGGGGATCGCGCTGGGGCGTACGGCGCCGCTGGCGATGCAGGGGCGGGCGGTGCAGCCGGTGAGCTTCGAGAGCGAGGAGCTGTTCAAGTGGTCCGCGGCGGAGATCGACAAGGACCTCGCCGAGGGGTACGACGCGCTCAACCGGCGCGGGGCGGAGGGGGGGCGCGACACGAACGCGGACTTCCTGCTCCGCACGGCGCTGGACGCGCAGGTGTCGAGCGACCTCATCCGCAGGGCGGTGGCGCAGCGGCCGCTGGCGCAGTATCCCGGCGGCGGGCCGGGTGCGGAGCTGGGCCGGCAGCTGCAGATGGTCGCGGCGATGATCCGCGCGAACCTGAAGACGCGCGTGTACTACGTCTCGCTCGGCGGGTTCGACACGCACGCGCAGCAGGGCGGGCCGCAGGGGAGGCATGCGCAGCTGGTCAAGGGCTTCTCCGACGCTCTCAAGGCCTTCTACGAGGACCTCAAAAAGCAAGAGAACGACGCGCGGGTGATGACGATGGTTTTCAGCGAGTTCGGGCGGCGCGTGGGGCAGAACGCGAGCCAGGGGACGGACCACGGGACGGCGGCGCCGATGTTCCTGCTGGGGCCGATGGTGAAGCCGGGCGTGCGGACGGAACACCCGGACCTGCGCGATCTCGAGGAGGGCGACCTCAAGTTCACGACCGACTTCCGGGGCGTCTACGCCGGCGTGCTCAACGACTGGCTGAAGGTGGACGCGGCGAAGGTGCTGGGGAAGAGCTACGGGAAGTTCGGGGTCGTGAGAGGTTAGAAGAAGCGACGGAGAGACGAAGAGACAGCGTGGGGACTCGTCACCTGCCCGTTCTGCCTGCGCCTCTCCCGTGTGACGGAGAGTGGGTGACGCGGCGAGGCGGAAGCCGGGCGCACTGGTGCATGGCGGTGCGGTGGGTCGATCGGCCCGTGCTTGCGCGCGGGGCTCGTTCTGGATGCCGAGTGCCTTCTCACGGCACCGGCATGGGCGGCTTGAACTCGACGATGGCCTTGCCGCCCACGGCGAAGTACTTGAGCTGCGCACCCTTGCTCACGCGGAAGACGAGGCGGAGCTTCTGGTCGGGGCGGCTGTTGGACATACGCTCGCCCGCCGCGTCGATCATCGCGAGACTCATGAGGGGCTGGCCGGGCATGAAGCGGACGGTGGTCTTCACCTCGTCCTGATAGGTCATGCCGACGGGAGGGTACTGCTGGCCCTGCGCGTCCACGAGCATCACCGGCGCGCTCCGGTCCAAGCCCTGGACGATCGGGTTGAGGATCGAGAAGGGCGTGCCGGCGGTCGCATCGATCTGCACGAGCGACGTGTCCGTGTCGGCCTGGTACTGATCGATGCGGAGCGTGCGTTCGAGCGCGCTCTGCCACTGGCCGATATCGGCCGTGTTGAACGTCGCCTCGCCGTCCACGATCACGGTCTGGTTGCGGCTTTCCTCGTGGATTTCGATGCCCTGCTGCTGGCCCTTCTGGATGGTGAAGCCGATGCTCGGCGTGACCATGACGCCAGGGACGGTCTGGCTGTTGCGGTCGGGGGCGATCTGCACGGCGCGGGAAGCATCGATCTCGGCGCCCGGGACCGCGCCGCCGGTGATGAGGGCCGGGAGCGCTTTCAGGGCCGCGTCGCGCATGAACGCGTTCGGGAACTTCATGAACTCCCGTGCTCCCTGCAGGCTCGCGCGCGTGCCCTTCACGTAGACGGCGAGGGGCCTGGCGTTGGGCGGCAGCACGAACTCGAACGCGAAGAAGTGCTCGCTCGCGCCGCCGACACTGGAGACGAACGTGCCGGGCGAATCGAGGCGCCAGCGGCCGAAGACGGGGGCCGCGGCCTCCGCCTGGCTCGTCGCGGCGACGGGGTAGACGACGCTCGTCTGGCCGTCCGCGTTTTCGACGAGGAGCTGGATCTGCGCCGCGCCGATGGCGAACTTGCCGGTCTTCTCGTTGGCGCCGGCGTTGAACTTGATGACGACGCCGAAAAGCGTGGAGTTGTCGGGGAACTTCTCGCCGCCGACGTCGCTCACGTCCTGCGACGCGGGGTTGGACGCCTCGGCCAGGAGGTCGCGCAGGCGGGAGCCCGGCCCCCCCACCGAGAACGTGCCCAGCACCTCGAACTGGTTCGGGCGGATCGTGTTGCGCGACTTGCCGTCGCCGAAGTTCACGCGCATCGCGGGGCCCCGGTCCTGCAGGTTCGGGTACCAGCGGGCGAGGGGCTCGTCGACGCTGAACGATTGGCGTGAGAGCGTCGAATAGACGCCCGCGGTGATCGAATCGACCGGCAGGAGCAGGCCCGACTTGCGGACCGGGGACCCGTTGTTGTTGTAGTCGATCGGCTGCCAGCCCATGAGGCTGCTGTCGAAGCGGAAGCTGCCCAGCGAGATCACCAGCACGCCCATCGTGATCGTCGCGGAGACGAGGCCGCAGAGACCGCCGCCGGCGTAGTTGACGATCTGATTCACCGCGACGTTCGCCTTCAGCAGCTGATCGACCGCGAGGCGCAGGACGGCGAGCGAGATCGCGAAGGGGAGGACCAGGCCCAGGCCCCACGCGCTGTTCTCGAACACGCTCAGAGCGCCGCGCGTCGGGGCGCCCTTGAGGATCGCGAGCGAGACCGGCTCCCACGCGGCGAACGCGATCGCGCCGGCGATGACCGTGCACACCATGTGGATGAGCGCGGAGAAAAAGCCGCGGGTGCTCCAGATGTACGCGATGAGGAGCGTGGCGAGGAGGACGATGACGGAGAAGATCATGGCGGATTCCCGTGCGTGGTGCCTGGTGCGTCGGAAGAGGGTGAAGCAGAGAACGGCGGGCCTGTCGCCGGCTTCTACTGCTTCGCCGCGGCCGGGGTTGCGGGGGCTGCGGGGGCGGGCGCCTGCGGGGCCGGGGCGGCCTCGGTGGTGATCCGGAGCACTTCCTCGATGCTCGTGACGCCGTCGATCGCCTTGCGGAGGGCGGCCTGCTGGATGTTCGGCAGTTTGCGCTTGCGGAACTCGAGCTTGAGGCCGTTCCAGTCCTGGTTCTTGACGAGCACGCGGTCACCGTCGGTCAGGACGTAGACCTCGAAGACGCCCTCCTGGCCGAAGTACCCGACGCCCTCGCACTGCGAGCAGGTCTGGACCTTGTCCTTGACCATGACCTGCCCGCCCTTCTTGAAGAGCTGTTTCACGCCGTCGGCCGGCAGGCCGAGCTTCTTGAGCGTGTCGGCGTTGGGCTGGTAGGGCGTCTTGCAGTTGGGGCAGAGCTTGCGGAGCAGCCGCTGGGCGACCACGCCGCGCAGGCTTTTGCTCGCCAGCTCCGGATCCGCGACGAGCTTGGACCAGCCCTGGAGCGCGGCGAGCGCGTTGTCGGCGCGGACGCACGCGTAGATCCGGACGCGGGTCATGTCCGCCTTGGCGATCTCCTTGGCGGTCTGGGCGTCCGGGAGCTCGGCGACGCCGAGCACGTCCGGGTCGCGCCGGAGGATGGAGCGGACGGCGGTGCTGTACTCGGGGCCGTCGGCCGTGGGCTCGTACTTGGTGGTGCGGATCCCCTCGAGGGTCATCTGCGGGTCCATCTCGATCGTCTGCACGTTGCGCGTGTACGCGTCGTGCATCCGCATGAAGGTGTAGAACGTCGTGGTGCGCCCGGCCATGGCGGGCGTGCAGAGGAGGACGACGCCGCCTTCGCTCTTGATGAGCGCGTCGACGTCGGCCTTCTGCTGGTCGAGCAGGCCCAGCTCGCCGATCTCGCGCTTGACGGCGGTTTCGGGGTCGAAGAGCATCGTCATGCGCACGCCGGCCTGCGTCCCCAGCGTGCCGACGCGCACCTTGCGCTTGAGCGAGCCGCGCTCGACGGTGACCTCGCCCTGCTGGCGCTTGCGGCGCTCGTTGAGGTCCAGGCCCGCGGCGCCTTTCCAGAAGTCGATGAGCTTCATCGCGTCCGCCGCGGGGAGCGACTCGCCCGCGTTGGGCACGCCGTCCACGATCAGCCTGACGGAGTAGACGTTCTCCTTGCCGGAGGGCCCGACCTCGACGCGCGAGGCGCGGGCGGCGCCGGCCTTGACGTACCACTCCTCCGCGCCGATGCGGAGGGCGAACTCGGGCGAGTCCGCCTCCGGCACGGGCACGAGCGACTTGTCCGGGCGCTTGATGACGAGCTCGCTCCGCCCCTGGAGCTTGGCGCTCTTCTTGGCCTCGCTCGCCTCCCGGAGCTTCGAGAAGTCGACGAGCGAGAGCTTGAACTTGTCGGGGACGCGCTCGTCCTTGTTGTGGATGTGGAGGAAGACGCCGATGTCCGCGGCGAGCAGGACGATCATCGCCCCCCACCCGGCCCAGAAGGCGGCGTCGCCCTCGACCGGCATGAAGACGGCGAGGAGGATCGCCCCGAGGCCGACGCAGAGGTGGATGAGGTTGAAGGTCTCGCGGGGCAGGAGCCACTTGGCGGCGTGCTTGTCGAAGACACGCGAGACGTACCAGGCCCACGGCACGAAGGGGAGGAGAAGGAGCAGGGCCTTCCACCAGGAGACGAGGGCGTACGTCGGTTCGGCGGCCTGGGCCAGCGTCAACAGCTGTGGTGTGGTTGCGAGCATGCGGTTCGCTTCTGCTGTGTGCGGACTCTCTGCGGGCGGAACGTCGCTTGCCGCCACCCCGCCGAAAGCCCCCGCCGGCGCGGCCGCCGGTGCGGGAACGAACAGGGTAGCAACTTGTTCTCCCGTGTGCCGGTGCCGGTTGCGGAGCGGCTGGTCGCTCGGAGGACAGCCGGTCCGGCCACCGTGTGCGGGTGGTTCCGGCCGTGCCGGTTGTGCGGGGCACGCCGGCTGACCGCGCGACGCTGCGCATGGCACGCCGGCGCCGACGGTTGCGGCGCGTCGCCCCCTCGGGCCGCTCCTTGATTTTGGTGGGAGGCTCAGATCTGAGTGATGGGGCCGCGTGGTCGTCCCGATCTATTGTGAGACTCTCGCGCGTTCCTTCTCGTTCGCACCGCCCCGGATCGACCCTGCTTGCCCAGCCAGGACACAGCCATCGATCGCGTTCTCGCGTGCCCGACGCTCCCCAGCTTGCCGGGGGTGGCGATGCGCGTCCTCGACCTGATCCGCGACCGCAACGTCTCGATCGTTGCGCTCGCGGACGCGGTGCAGACCGACCCCGCGATGGTGGCGAAGGTGCTCAAGACGGTCAACTCGAGCTTCTACGGCCTGACGACGCCGTGCCCGAGCATCCAGCGCGCGATGAGCCTGCTGGGGCTCAACACGGTCAAGTCGATCGTGCTGGGCTTCAGCCTCGTGGACTTCACGAAGTCGATCGGCGGGGGCGGGGGCGATCAGGGGTTCGATCTCGGCGCGTATTGGCAGCGCGCGGTCTACTCCGCCGCCGGGGCGCGGCTGTTCGCTCGGCGTGCGCGTTGCTGGGACGCGGAGGAGACGTTCATCGGCGCGCTCGTCGCCGACATCGGGCTGCTCGCGGCGGTCGCGGCGCTGCGGGACGAGTACCTCTCGGTGCTCACGACCGCGCCGGAGGACCACGACGAGCTTCCGATATACGAGCGGCGCGCGCTCGCGACCGACCACGCCGCGATCGGGCTCAGGCTGGCGCTGAAGTGGCGTCTCCCCGAGCAGCTCGCCGCGTGCGTAGGGTACCACCACGAGCCGGACGCGTGCCCGAAGGAATTCGAGAACGCGGCCCGCGCGGTCTACCTCGGCCGGCTCGCCGCCTCGTTCCTCTCGTCGCCGGACGGCAAGGGGAAGCTGGGGCCGCTGCTGCACAAGAGCGGCGAATGGTTCTCCCTCTCCCGCGAGGAAGCCCGCGCGGTGATCGAAGAGGCCAGCCGCGACGGCGCGGAGCTCGCGAAGCTGATGGAGGTCAAGGCGGGCGCACGGCCGGACGCGTCGGCGCTGCTCGCGGAAGCGCAGGAGCAGATGCTCCAGAGCCAGGTCGAGCTCCAGCAGCAGCAGGAGGAGCTGCGGCGCAAGAACGAGGAGCTGTCGCGGCAGACGGTGACGGACGGCCTGACGCAGGCGCACAACCGCGCGTTCTTCGACGCGGAGGCCCAGCGGGCGTTCGAGCGCTCCAAGTCGGAGAAGCGGCCGTTCTCGGTCATCTTCCTCGACGGCGACAAGTTCAAGAGCGTGAACGACACGCACGGGCACGCCGCCGGCGACGCGGTGCTCAAGGAGCTCTCGAAGCGCGCGATGGAGGTCGCGTCGCGCGTCGGCTCGGTGTGCAGGTACGGCGGCGAGGAGTTCGCGATCGTGCTGCCGGGCGTCGCGCTCGACAAGGCGTCTCGCCTCGCGGAGCTCCTGCGGCGGCACGTCTGCGCGACGCCGTTCGACCTCTCCAGGCACGGCGTCGAGGGGCTCGCGCTCCCGATCACCGTCAGCATCGGCGTCTGCGGGACGAGCGCCGCGCCGACGCAGGGGAGCGCGGGCGAGATCGTGCACGCGGCGGACCAGTGCGTGTACGCCGCGAAGCACGCCGGCCGCAACCGCGTCTTCGCGTGCGCACCGGGCGGCCGGCCGGCGCCGTTCGACCCGAACGCGACGCCCGAGCGCGCGGCGCGGGCGTCGTTCCGGGCGGCGCCCGGGGCTGCGCGGGCGGTGAGCGTCCTCGTGGTCGAGGACGACCCGCTCGCGGCGAAGCTCATCAGCGTGCTCTTCGAGACGAAGGCGAAGGAGTGGGCAGTGTCGATCGTCGGCACGGGGCGCGACGCGATGGACGCCCTGGCCGGGGCGACGGTGCCCGACATCGTGCTGTGCGACATGCACCTGCCGGACATGTACGGCGCGGAGCTGATCGCGAAGATGACCGCCAAGTTGGGGCCGAGAACGCCCGTCACGGTGCTCGCGAGCACGGACGACTCGGGGCCGTCGCGCGACGCGGCGATCCAGGCGGGCGCCACGCTCTTCTTCGGCAAAGCGCAGCTGTGCACGAACTTCGCCGACTGCGCGGCGCGGATGCTCGCGGCCCGCGACACGGCCCGCCGCGACGCCGCCTAGGCCCGCCTCGCCGGCCCGTTGAGCGCACGTCCGATCGGCGTGTGCCGGACGAAGAGCTGGTAGGTTGCAAGACACGCCAGGGTCGCGGCCAAGCAGATGAAGGTCAGCTTGAGGACGGCGGGCCAGGGCGCGTTGAAGACCGCGGCGTGGGCGACCCAGACGAACGGCAAGTGAACGAGGTAGGTCCAGTAGGACGCGTCGCTGAGGTAGCGGAAGGCCCGGCCCTGTTTCCAGGTTGTCACCGCGCCCCACATGGTGAGGGCCTGCACCGCGCCGGCGACACCGAGCACATACAAGAAGACCCGGCCGAACGGCGGGTCCCCCGGCTCTCCGGGCAGCAGAGGGCCGATGATGGCGAGGAACGCACAGGCGACGCCGCTCGTCAGGAGGCGCCACCGCGGCACCTTGAGCCATGCGGGCGTGCGGTCGCCCACCGCCCGCGCCATCGCGAAGCCGATCGCGAAGAAGAGGCCGTAGAAGACGAGCACGCCACGCGGCGGAAGGAGCGTGCGCGGTGTCTCGATGAAGCGCATGTCCATCGGCAACGCGGCGACCGACGCCGCGGCGCAGAGCGCGAAGACAACCGCGAGGTAGTTGATGTACGTCCATCCACGCCGCGGCGTCGTTTCGGTCGTCGGGCACGACCGGCGCCAGAGCACGAACAAGCCGATCGCGACCGCCGAGTAGATCAACAGGAACTCGAGGAACCACAGGTGCATCGGCGTGGCCTGCTCGAGCCACGACTTTTTCGCGAGGAAGGCCCGGTAGAGCTCGAAGAGCGATGCGTCGGCGGGCGCCCTGCCGGTAGAGCGCGACGCCCACATCGCCGTGAGCCCGACCAGCGGCGTCAGGAAGATCATGCCGAGCGTGAACGGCACGCCGACGCGGAGCAGGCGAGACCGCAGCACCTCGCCCGCGGGCTTTCTCGCCAGCACCGTCGCGAGCAGAAAACCCGCGACGCAGAAGAAGAGGGGCATGCGGAAGACGTGCAGGACGGCGACGAAGGCGAGCCAGTCCTTGTTCGCGGCGGGATCGCGCACCGGCCAGATGTCGAAGCCGGGGACTTCGGCGAAGCCCATCGCGGCGTGGAAGACGACGCCCGCGAGCATCGCGACGGCGCGGAGCGCGTCGAGGCCGTGGTACCGGGGCGATGGCGGCGGTGCGTCGGGCAGCGCCGAATGTTTGGCGCGCTAGGCGCGGAGCTTTGTGACGACCCTCGCGACCTTCTCGCCGAGCTTCTCGATGCTCTCGCGCTGCTTCGCGTCTTTCAGGTTGCCCGTGTCGTCGAACGCCTCGTGCGACTTCATCACCGCCACCTGGTCCGGCAGCACCGTCACCTGGATGTTCCCGAGGATCGCGCGCAGGTGCACCAGGCCGCGGAGGCCGCCGAGCGCACCGGGCGAGGCGGCCATCAGCCCCGCGACTTTCTCGGAGAACGCGGAGAGGGGCGGCTGGTTGGGCTCCGGCCGGCTGAGCCAGTCGATCGTGTTCTTGAGCACGCCGGAGATCGAACTGTTGTACTCCGGGCTGGCGACGAGCAGTCCGTGGTGCTCGCGGAAGAGGTCCTTGAGGCGCTTACCGGCTTCGGGAAGGCCCTTTTCCGCCTCGTAATCCTCGTCGAACATCGGCAGGTCGTAGTCGCGCAGGTCGATGTACGTGACCGTCGCGCCGGCACGCTCCGCGCCGCGGGCCGCGACCTTCACGAGCTTCTTGTTGTACGAGTCTCGCCGGAGGCTCCCGGCGAACGCGAGGATCTTGACGGGCATACCCCACTGTACCGCCCGGGGCGAGGGACACGTGATCGCACGGCCGCGGCGGGCTTCATCCGTGGGACGCGGTCGGCGGGACGGGGTCGTACCCGCCGGGGTGAAAAGGGTGGCAGCGGCAGAGCCGCTTCGCGCCCATCCACCCGCCGCGGAAGAGACCGTGCTCGCGCAGGGCGCCGAGCATGTACCACGAGCAGGTCGGGTGGAAGCGGCAGCCGCGGCCCATCAACGGGGAGAGCGTGAACTGGTATGTCTTGACCAGCGCGATCGCCGGGAGGGCCAGCAGGACGGAGGCTCTGGGCACCCTTGATTCTAGCTCGGGAATGGCCTTTCGCGGCGCGGCGCAAAGGCCGGTTTTCCCGCTTGATTTCGGGCTTTTTTGGCGTCGGGCGCCTACAATGACCGACCTTCTTTCCAGCCCAAAAACGGCGTCGCGGGAGGGCCTGAAAACAGGCCGTTCCGCGTCCGCCGGATGACAACGAACACCAACACGCGGCGGAGCCGAACCCACATGACCGACCAGCCCAACACCTCGATCGACCGCTCGCCCGACGACCTGCCTCAGGGGTCGCCCGGGACGGGCCGCGTGCTCGAGCAGGACATCCAGCGCGAGCTCAAGGACAGCTACCTCACGTACGCGATGAGCACGATCATGGACCGGGCCCTGCCCGACGTCCGCGACGGGCTCAAGCCGAGCCAGCGCCGCATCCTCGTGGCGATGAACGACCTCAACCTGCGCCCGAACCGCAAGCACCTCAAGTGCGCCAAGATCGCGGGCAACACCTCGGGCGACTACCACCCGCACGGCGAGGCGATCGTCTACCCCACGCTGGTCAACATGGCCCAGAAGTGGCGCATGCGCGTGCCCCTCATCGACCCCCAAGGCAACTTCGGCTCGATCGGCGGCGATGCGCCCGCCGCGATGCGGTACACCGAGGCGCGCCTGACGTGGGCGGCGATGGACCTGCTCGCCGACCTGGACAAGGACACGGTCAACTTCCGCCCCAATTACGACGACCGGCTGATGGAGCCCTCGGTCCTCCCGGGGCGGCTCCCCAACCTGCTGATCAACGGCGGCATCGGCATCGCCGTGGGCATGGCGACGAGCCTGCCCCCCCAGAACCCCACCGAGGTCCTCGACTCGATCATCCGCGTCATCGACCGCCCCGAGATCACGCTCGACGAGCTGATGCAGGACGTGGTCGAAGAAGGGACGGAGCGAGGGAGCGAGGGAGCGAAAGAGGGGAAGGCGGAGAAGAAGATCGTCCGGTACGGGATCAAGGGGCCGGACTTCCCCACCGGCGGCGTGCTGCACGGCCGCAAGGGGATCATCGAGGCGTACGCGACGGGCCGGGGCAAGGTCTCGGTCCGCGGCTCCTGCCACGTCGAGGAGCTGGGCAAGGACCGGCAGCAGCTCGTCATCGACGAGATCCCGTACAACCTCGTGCAGGACAACCTCGTCGAGTGGATCGTCGAGGCCGTCAAAGAGGAGAAGATCCAGGACGTCTCCGACGTGCGCAACGAGAGCGGGCGCGAGGCGCAGACGCGCATCGTGATCGAGCTCAAGAAGGGCGCCGACGCCCGCGTCGTCGAGAACCAGCTCTACGAGTTCACGCCGCTGCAGGCGACGTTCTCGATCATCAACATCGCGCTCGTCAACAACCAGCCGCGGACGCTCTCGCTGCGCGAATTGATCGACTGCTACGTCGAGCACCGCGAGGACGTGATCCGCCGGCGCACGGAGTTCCTCCTCCGCGAGGCGAAGAAGCGGGCCCACCTCCTGGAGGGCCTCATCTACGCGATCTGCGACATCGACGAGGTGATCCGCCTGATCCGCGAGAGCCGGACGCGCGAGCAGGCGATCGAGCGCCTCATGGAGAAGCGCTTCCGCATCGCCGCGACGCACAGGCACTGGGCCGCCCTCCCCGGCCGCCTGCAGGAGCGCATCCGCGCGGCCGAGCCCGCGGGCGGCGTGGCCTTGACGCGGGTCCAGGCCGAGGCGATCGGCAACATGCGCCTCATCCAGCTCGTGGGGCTCGAGATCGAGAAGACGACGGCGGAGTACACCGCCGTCGTCGGCGAGATCGAGGGGTACGAGTCCCTCCTCGCCGACCGGACCAAGGTCCTCGCGATCGTCCGCGCGGACTGCGAGGAGATGCGCACGCGCTTCGCCTCGCCGCGCCTGACGCGCATCGAGGACACGGGCGGGGACATCCACGTCGCGGCGCTCATCCCGGTGGAGGACGTCGCGGTCACGATCAGCCACGCGGGGTACGTCAAGCGCGTGCCCCTCGACACCTACCGCCAGCAGGGGCGCGGCGGGCGCGGCATCCGCGCCTCCGACACCAAGGGGGAGGACTTCATCGAGCGCGTCTTCGTCGCGGGGACGCACGACGAGCTCCTCTGCTTCACCGACACCGGCCGCGTCTTCGGGATGAAGGTCTACCAGATCCCCGAGATGTCGCGCACCGCCGCGGGGCGCAACATCGTCAATCTCCTCGACCTCAAGCCGGGCGAGAAGACGTGCACCTACCTCGCGATCAAGAACTTCGAGGCCGGCAGCAACTTCCTCACCTTCGTGAGCAAGGGGGGCATCGTCAAGCGCACGCCGCTGAAGGCCTACGCCAACATGCGGCAGAGCGGCCTCATCGCCGTGGGGCTCAAGGAGGGCGACAGCCTCCTCGCCGTCACGCTCACCGACGGCAACGACGACCTGATGCTCGTCACGAAGATGGGCCAGGCGATCCGCTTCGACGAGCAGGACGCCCGCGACATGGGGCGCGCCGCGGCGGGCGTCAAGGGGATCGAGCTCGCCGAGGGTGACGAGGTGATCGGGGTCGTCCGCGTGCCCATGCGGCGCATCGTCAATGGCGAGGAGTACACCGAGACGATCGACCCCACGATGTGCCTGCTCACGATCACCGACAAGGGGTACGGCAAGCGCACGCCCATCGACGAGTACCGCGTGCAGCCCGAGAACGGGCGCATGCGCTCGCAGTCGCGCGGCGGCAAGGGGCGTCTGGACATCAACCTCACCGAGAAGAACGGCTTCAGCGTCGCGGCCCTGGGGGCGATGCCGGGCGAGGACCTCGTCGTGGTCACCAAGGGGGGCCAGCTGGTCCGCATGCCCGCGGACGACATCCGCGAGTGCGGACGCGGCAGCCAGGGCGTCCGCGTCGCGCGGCTGGACGATGGGGACGAGGTCGTCTCTGCGGCGGTCGTTCCAGGTGAGGCGGTGGACGGGCCGGCGGCCGAGTAAGTTCGGAGATGCGAACACAGAGGTAAACAGAGAGAAGAAGAGGAAAACAGAGAAGAGAATGCAGGGGCTTGAAGAGTGTGCGTCCGTACGCCTCTTCTCTTCACCCTGCATTCTCTCTTCTCAGTCTTGCTCGTCTTCTCTCTGTCTTGCTCTGCGTTCCCCGGCAGGGCCCGAGCCTCGGATCAGCACGTTCCTCCGCCGAAGACATTCAGGTAATCCTCGAGGTCCTCGTTGTCCGGGAACAATCCGTCGTTGTTGAAGTCGATGTCGTTGCACGTCCCCGTCGAGCACGTCCCGCCGCCGAAGACGTTGAAGAAGTCCTCGAGGTCGGCGTTGTCTGGGAAGAGCCCGTCCCCGTTGAAGTCGATCGGGTCGCACGCGGGCGTGCAGACGCCCCCCGGGGGCATGAGCGACACGTTGTCGAGGTGCGCGTTGTCGGAGCCATTGCGGTACTCGGCGCGGAAGCGGATCTCGGTGACGTCCGCGAGCACGGCCCGGAACTGCGTCTCCGTGGGCTGGGGCCCGGCGAGCGAGCCCCACGACCAGTTCGCGTCCGCCTCCGTGAGCGTGACGTTCCGCGACGCCCACACGCCCGCGGTCGGCTGAGGAAGGTCGTAGGCGAGCGTCCCCGCGGGCCCGATGATCGCCATGTCGTAGACGTCGACGCCCAGGTTCGCCGTGGTCGTGTTCACGAGCAGGTCCCACGCGAGCGTGCCGCCGTAATAGCACGCGCGGTCGCCGAGGAAGGCGGGGCTGGCGCGGAAGCCCCAGAGGTCGCCCGAGACCGTGTCCACGCCGCGGACGGAGCCGGGCGGGTTCCCCACGGTCGATGACCACGTGAGGGACGTGGCGTCGGAATAGAGCGTGAAGCCGGCGGCGCTCGAATTGAACGTCTCCACGACCTGCGCGTGGGCGGAGGAGGCGGCGGCGAGGGCGGCGACGCAGAGAGCGATGCGGGTGCGCACGGGGGTTCCTTTCTGTGCCCGGCCCGGCGGGCCGGCGGACCGCGCCCCGGACGGCCCGCCCGGAACACGCACGGTCCCCGTGAGAGCAACGGCCCCGCCACGACGCGGCGCGCATGCTACCGGCGAACGCCGCGGGACGCAAGGGATTTCCGGCGGGAGGGCGGAGGTGGCGTAGGCCGCCGCAAACCGGCAAACCGGCACGTCAGCAACGCGACAAGTGAAGACGGCCGGCGCGCGTGCACGGGCCGCGGGTATCCGATTTCAGCACAGAGACAAAGACAGCACGGAGCACGATGAGAAGCGTTGAGGTTTGGTGCGCGGGAACAGGGCGAAAGCGGAAACAGGAAACGTGAGAAAGAGGAAAACGGAGGAGCGCGGCCCGCACGGCCCTTCTTCATTTTTCTCTCTTTCGATTTCCCGCTTTCCGCTTTCCCCCCGCCCCCGCGCATCAACCCCAGTTCTTCTCTTCGGTCTCTGTGCCCTCTGTGTCTCTGTGCTGAAGTCGGCTACCCGCGGCCCCCACCGCTCACTTCTTCATGGCCGCGATCTCGGTCTTGCGCTCCTCAAAGACCTTTTTCTTCGCCTCGGGCGCCGCCGCGATGGCCTTGTCGATCGCCGCGAGCGCGGCGTCCGTTTCGCCCGCCGCGGCGTGCACGCCGGCGAGCGCCTCGAGCGCATCGGCGTCTTTGCCGTGCGTGAGTTCCACAGCCTTGTCCGCCGCGGCGCGGGCGGCGGCGAGGTCGCGCTGCGAATCGTCGGCGATGAGCGTCTGCGCCCGCGCGACGCCGGTGAGGACGGTCGGGTCGTCCTTGAAGAGGCCCGTCGTGTACTCCTCCGTCAGCGCCTTGACGCGCGCGTAGTCGCGCTTGTGCTCCGCCATGTAGCAGATCGCGAACGCGGCTTCTTCCTTCGAGTACTGCGGCCAGGCCTTGACCTGCTCGAGGATCGTCTCGACGGCCTTGTCGCGGTCGCCGCGCCAGTGTTCCTGCACGCGCTTGCGGTACTCGTCGCGGGCCTTGAGGAAGCGGCCGTGCGCCGCGGTGTCGAAAGTTCCGGCGACGACTTGCGCCAGGACGTCGTCCATGCCGTCCATGGGGTGGCCGATCCACGCGACGGTGCCGGACTTGTCCACGATGAAGGCGGTGGGGATCGAGTTCTGGCCGGCCGCACGCATCCATGCATCGCCCGTCTTGCGACGGTCGTCGAACGCGACCGTGTAGTCCATCTTCTCGCCCATCTTCGCCACATACGGCTCGACGGCCTTGAGGCCGCCGTCCTCGCTCGTGACGCCGATGATCGTGACGCCCTTGTCCTTGTACTCCTTCTGGAGCTGCGACAGGTGCGGGATGCTCGTGCGGCAAGGGCCGCACCACGTCGCCCAGAACTCGACGACGTAGACCTTCCCTTCTTCAAACTTCTCGATGGGCGAGCCCTTCACCCAGGAGGCGACGGCGAGAGCGGGCGCCTTGCTCCCCGCGGTCAGCGTCGGCGTGACGACGGCCTGCTGCTGCGCCGCGGCGGCGCCCGCAAGGAGGAGCGTTGCGGCGCCCGCGGCGGCGAAAACGAGGCCCAGGGCGAGCGAGCGGCATCGAACGGTCGGCATCGGGGAGTCCTCCGGGGCATCATTGGACGCTTCTTCCGGCGCCTGGTGTCGCGGAGGAGCGGAAAGCACGTCCGGAAAGGAGTTTGGCATGCCGACGGCACTGGTGACGGGCGCGAACAGGGGGCTGGGGATCGAGTTCGTGAAGGCGCTGCGCCGCCGCGGGTACGACGTGATCGCCGCGGCTCGCAGGCCGGAGGAAGCGAAGGCGCTGGCGCGGCCGGGCGTCCGCGTGGTGCAGCTCGACGTCGCGGATGAGAAGAGCATCGAGTCGCTGGCGGCGCAGCTCAGGGGCGTGCCGATCGACGTGCTCGTGAACAACGCGGGCGTCACGGACCCGAACGACAAGAAGATCGAGGGGCTGAGCTTCGGCGCGTTCGAACGTGTCTTCGCGGTGAACGTCTTCGGCCTGGCGGTTCTGACGAAGGCTCTCCTGCCGAACCTGCGCGCGGGCGGGGAGAAGAAGGTGCTCAACATCTCGAGTCAGTTGGGGAGCATCCACGACGCGATCCCCGGCTTCAGCTACGCGTACAGCGCGAGCAAAGCGGCGGTGAACATGATCACGGCGCGGATGTCGCGCGACCTGCTGCGCGACAAGTTCACGGTGGTGAGCTTCTGCCCGGGCTGGAACAAGACGGACATGGGCGGGCCCGATGCGCCGCTCGACCCGGCGGAGAGCGTTGAGCAGCTGGTGGCGACGGCGGACCGGCTGACGCCGGACGACTCCGGGAAGTACCTGCGGATCGATGGCTCCGCCATCCCATTCTGAGGGGCGACGGCGGGGTGCGGGGGAGGTACACTTCCCGAGTTTTCAGAAGTCTCTGAAAGTCCTGATGCCGCCATGTCGAGCCCCTCGCACCCCCACCGACCCTTCTCGCCGCCGCCGGAACACCCGACCGCCGACCCGCTCGACGCGGGATTCCTGCGGGACATCGCCGCGGGGCACGCGCGGCTGACGCGGGAGCAGGGGCTCGACCTCTTCCGCCGGATGGACCTGATCGAGCTGGGGCGGTGGGCGGACGCGCGCTGCCGGACGCTGCACGGGGAGACGTTCCGCACGTACATCATCGACCGGAACATCAACTACACGAACGTCTGCAACGCCAAGTGCACGTTCTGCGCCTTCCGGCGCGACGCGAACGAGGCGGACGCCTACACGCTCGAACCCGCGCAGATCCACGAGAAGGTCGCGGAGCTGGAGGCGATCGGCGGGACGCAGGTGCTGATGCAGGGCGGGATGAACCCGGCGCTGCCCCTCGACTGGTACACCGACCTGCTCCGGGGCATCAAGGCGAAGTTCCCGCGGATCCACCTGCACGCCTTCAGCCCGCCTGAGTTCGTGGAGTTCGTTCACTTCTTCGACCCGCCCGGCGCGACCTTCGCGGACAAGGTGCGCTGGGTGATGGTGCGCCTGCGCGAGGCGGGTCTGGACAGCCTGCCCGGCGGGGGCGGAGAGATCTTCGCCGACCCGGTGCGCCGGAAGATCGGCCTGGGCAAGTGCGACGCGGAGAGCTGGCTCACGTGCATGGCCGTGGCGCACGATCTGGGGATGCTCACGAGCGCGACGATGATGTTCGGGCACATCGAGGGGTACGCCGACCGCGTGCACCACATGTGGATGGTGAGAGAGTGGCAAGATAAGGCACTCGGGGTTGGGGGCTGGGCACTGCGCGGCGAGAGCGAGCCTACGCGCTACGCACTACGCACCACGCACACCGCCCGCGGTCACTACAAAGCCTTCATCTCCTGGCCCTTTCAGCGCGAGAACACGCCGCTGGGACGCGTCGCGGACTGGGGGATCGACGACGACGAGCGCTCGCGTGAATTCGCCGGCGACGTCGTCGCCCGCGCGTTCAACTGGGGTCAGAAGCCGGACGTCGATTACCGCGAGCTCGGCCCAACCGCGGCGGAGTTCGGGCGGCGGGTGCGCATGAGCGGAGCGGCGGACTATCTGCGGACGCAGGCGCTGTCGCGCTTGTTCCTCGACAACATCTACTCGATCGGCGCGTCGTGGGTCACGATGGGCCCGCACGTGGGGCAGATGGGCCTGATGTTCGGCGCCAACGACATGGGCAGCGTGATGATGGAGGAGAACGTCGTGAGCAGCGCGGGGACGACGTACTGCCTCGACGAGGCGGTCCTCTGCCGGCTGATCCGCGACGCCGGGTTCGTCCCAGCGCAGCGCGACAACGCGTACGACATCCTGAGCATCAAGGACGGGCCGGACGCGCCGGACCTGCGCGTGACGGACTGGAGCACGCACCGTGCGCGCAGGACGCACCAGCAGACCGGCGGCAGGGGCAGGCAGGCGGGCCGGGTGAAGGTGACCGTGAGCGCCGGTCAGCGCTGAACGCCGACCCCCCGCCGCGCACCGCCTCTACGCTCCGCCGTGGCCGACTTCCTCGTCGCGACGAACATCACCAAGCGATTCGGCGCGACGCTCGCGCTCGACGACGTCACCGTCTCGTTCGCGCGGGGCGAGGTGCACGCGCTGATGGGCGAGAACGGCGCGGGCAAGAGCACGCTGGGCAAGGTCATCGCCGGCCTGCACGCGCAGGACGCCGGGCGGGTTGTCATCGACGGACGCGAGCTGAACGCGGGCGACCTCGGGGACGCGTTCGACGCGGGCGTGCGCCTGGTGCACCAGGAGCTCGCGCAGTGCCCGAACCTCTCAGTCGCGGAGAACCTGTGCCTGCACGACACCCCGTCGCGCATGGGCGTCGTGGATTGTGGAGCGATGCGTTCGCGTGCAGCGCGGCTGGTGCACACGCTCGACCCGTCGATCGACGTGGACGCGCCGCTCGGCCTGCTCTCGCCCGGCCGTCGGCAGATCTGCCAGATCGCGGCGGCGCTCGACGACGGGAGCGCCGGCGGGAGGAGCCGCGGGAAGCCGCGTGTCATCGTCTTC
The DNA here is from genome assembly GCA_035628115.1 of Phycisphaerales bacterium. Taxonomy (GTDB): domain Bacteria; phylum Planctomycetota; class Phycisphaerae; order Phycisphaerales; family UBA1924; genus BJHL01. The sequence goes on from DASPKL010000018.1 coordinate 37,396, forward strand.
GACGAGCCGACCAGTTCGCTGAGCGTCTCGGAGGCGGACCGGCTGATCGAGATCGTGCGCAGGCTCGCGGCCGAGGGGATCACGATCCTGTACGTGAGCCACCGCATGGCGGAGGTCTTCGCGGTCTCCGACCGCGTGACCGTGCTGCGCGACGGGCGGTACGTCGCGACGACGCGGACGAAGGACCTCGACGAGCCGTCGCTCGTGGAGCAGATGATCGGCCGCAAGCTGGCGACGCCGGTGCGCGGCGCGTTCGCGGGCGGCGAGCCCGGCGCGGCGCTGAACACGGCGATCCACGGACGCGAGCGCCTGACCGTCTCGGGCCTGAGCTCGCCGGGCAAGCTCGAGGGGATCAATCTCCGTGTGCGCGCGGGCGAGATCGTCGGCGTCGGCGGGCTCGTGGGCTCCGGCCGGAGCGAACTCCTCGACGCGATCTTCGGGCTGGACCCGCACGCGTCGGGCGAGGTGCGCGTCGAGGGGCACGCGCTCGACATCTCTTCCCCCCGCGACGCGATCGCGTCGCGGGTGGGGTACGTGCCGGAGGACCGGCGCAACCAGGGGCTCTTCTTCCTGCTCGGCAGCGGCGAGAACCTCGTCGTGCCGCTGATGGACGAGCTCGCGGTCGCGGGCGTCCGCCACCACGGCCACGAGGAGGGCGTGATCCGAGAGAAGATCCGCGAGTTCCGCGTCAAGGTCGCGACCCCCGCGCACGCGCCCGGCACGCTGTCCGGCGGCAACCAGCAGAAGCTCCTGATCGCGCGGTGGCTGGGCGAGGGCACACGCGTCCTGCTGCTCGACGAGCCCACGCGCGGCATCGACGTGGGCACCAAGGCGGAGGTCTACAAGCTCGTGCGGCAGGCGGCCGACCGCGGCCTCGCGGTGCTCCTCGTCTCGAGCGAGATGCCCGAACTGCTCGCGCTCTCCGACCGCGTGCTCGTGATGTGCGCCGGGCGCATCACCGGCGAGCTCCGCGGCGACGACATGACGCAGGCGAACATCCTGCGGCTCGCGACGGTGGATTCGCGTGCGGAAAAGAAACCGGGGCGGAGGGACGGAGAGACGACGTGATCACGAACACGTCTCTTTTCACCCCGTCTCTCGGTCTGTCCGCCGCTCCGCCTCTCGCTTCCACTCCCTCGCCGCGGCGTCGTATCGCTTGATAAGACGCGCCGGCACCCCCGCCACCATCGATCCGGCGGGGAAGCTCTTCGTGACGACGGCGTTCGCGCCGACGATGCAGTTCTCGCCCAGCGTCACGCCCTTGACGATCACGCACCCTTCGCCAAGCCAGCAGCGGTCGCCGATCGTCACCGGCGACGAAACCAAGCTCGTCCCGCCCGGGTCCTCGGGCCAGTTGTGGTCGTGGTCGGAGATGTAGACGCGCCCGGCGATGAGCGCGTGCGCGCCGATCGTCACCCGCTCCGCGGCCGCGATGTGCAGGTACATCTGCGCGGTCGTCCAGTCGCCGATGCGGATCTCGCCGTGCTTGCCGTCCCGCCGCACGCACTCGATACGCGCATGCTCGCGGATCGAGACGCCCTCGCCCAGGTGCAGTCTCCCGTTGCAGGCGATGCAGTCGGGGCGCACGATCTTCGCGCCGGGCGCGAGCGTGCCCGCGTGCGCACGGAGCAGGCGCATGTCACGCCAGTACCGGTACCGCGCGGTGATCTGCGAGAGCGGCCCCATGCGGAGAGTGATATCGGCCCGTCGACGGGCTCAACTTCCCGAAGCGCGGGAACCGGCGCTCGATGGCGTCGGGTCCGCGCAGGGAGTGCGGACCACCGATCAGGCCTTGCCCATGAGCGTCTTGGCGAGACCCAGGGCCTTGTCCTTCTTGGGGTCGAACTTCTTGTCCGCCTGCAGCTTGGCGATGCGCTCGGCGCGGGTCATCACGCTGCGCTTGCCGGCGGTGGTGGTCGAGACTTTCAGGCTGCGGTCCAGGCTCATGGCGTTGTCCTTCCTTCGTTCTACTGCGCCAAGTCCCGGCGCCGTCAGGGGTTGTGCTTCTTCCACAGGGGCGACCTGAAGTCGGTCGGGCCGCGCAGGCTCTTGAGCCAGACGCCGCCCAGCCGCTCCACGTCGCTCTGCAGCCGCGTTGCCGCGGCTCCCCGCGTCTCACGCCCCTCCAACCCTTCGGCTGCGATGACGCGGTACTTGGGGGGGGAATCTTTGGCCGCCGAGGAGCCGGAATCCAGCGGCACGGCGAAGGCATCAACCCCGTTGAGGTAGAGGTACAAGACGGCCGTTACGGCGTCTCCGTAGCTCAGCGTGGCGAGTTCCAGGTAATTCAGCCCCGGCTTACGGGGGTCCAGGGCCGCCCACCCTTGGGTTGTCACGATCGGGGCGTCGGGTCGGGGCTGCGCGGTCCACTGCGCCGGGACCGTCGGCACGAACACCCCCGCCTCCTCACGGACGGCGATTTCCGGCGGCAGCTGCGGCCGCTGGCGCTGGGTCGGCTGGGCCGCGGGCTGCTGGTCCGTCTGCTGCGGCTGGACCTGGGAATGCTGCGTCGGCGGCGTGACCGCGGGCTGGTGCGGCCGATTGTTCAGGGCGAGCGTCGCGTTGGTCCCGGGCTCGGTCACGCGCGGCTCGTCCCGACGGATCAGCCCGGCGAGCTCGTCGGCCTTCTGCCGCTGGCCCATGACGTAGCCGAAGACCCATGTGCCGACCATCCCGAGCAGGGCGAGGAAGATGAGCACATAGAGACCGGCGCGCGGCATACGGACAATCGCCGGCGGTTCGCCGTGCGCCACGCGCGACGCCTGGGCCGCGGCGTGCACGTACGGCGGCTCCGCCTCGCGCGGCTTGAGCTCGATGCGCACCGTCGGCTTGACCTTCAGCTCGCCGTTGGTTTCCGTCGCGGTCGGCGCGGCGTGCGCGGGCGGGGCGACAGCGCCGTCCTGCCGGTTGCCACGCGGGATGAGGTCAAAGAGCGGAACGACGCGCCGGCGGGCCATGCGGAATCCTAGTGCCGCGGCGGGGGCGCCGGAAAAACCGGCCTCGCCGGGCTTATCCTCCCGCAGCATGAGCAACCGCCCGCCGATCAACGACTCCGAGGTGGTCAAGATTTCGCCCGCGCCGCTCACCCGGCTCGAGAGCGTCTACGTGCCCGAGGTTGTCAAGGGCTTCGCGGTGACGATGCGCCACTTCTTCACGAGCTTCGGTCAGGGCAAGACGAGCCGGACGATGCAATACCCCGAGGTGCGGCGCGAGGACCTGCCGATCGAGGAGGGCGGGTTGTACAAGGGCAACTTCCGGGGCGTGCACCGGCTGAACCGCGACGAGGCTGGGCGCGTCAAGTGCGTGGCGTGCATGATGTGCCCCACCATCTGCCCGGCGCGGTGCATCCATATCACGGCGGGCGAGAGCCCGTGGGAAGACCGCGAGAAGTACCCCGTCAAGTTCGAGATCGACGAGCTGCGCTGCATCTACTGCGGCATGTGCGAGGAGGCGTGCCCGGTGGACGCGATCGAGCTGACGCCCGAGTACGACGTCGTGGGCATGACGCGCGCCGAGATGGTTTTCGACAAGGAAAAGCTCCTGTCGGTCTACGACCAGACGATCGGCAAGAAGCCGATGTGACGGCGCGGCCGCCGCCTCCGGCGCTCAGAAGCTGAACCCGAGCACGAGGAAGTAGTCGAAGACGTTCGCGCGGTCGCCGGGCGCGACCGAGTCGTGCCGGTGCTCGACACCCAGGCGCAGCGTCGCCTGCAGCTTCGGATCGATGACCCACTGCAGCCCCGCGCGCGACGTGGCGCGGAACTCGTCCCAGTCCCAGTTGCGGCCGCTGGGGTAGAACTCCGTGTGCGCGTACGTGCTCGTCTTGTCGCTGAGCTTGTAGTCGAGGCTCAGCGAGGCGACGCCGACCTCCGGAATGAGCGCGTTCTCGCCGTTGATCTCGCGGTAGCCGCCGACGCCGACGCGCCCCACCAGCGAGAGCTTCTCGGTCTTCTTGATGACGTAGCCGACGCCGGTCGCCGCGTGGACGCGCGCGTCCCAGTCCTGCTGCGCGTCGAACTCGCTGCGCCCGCTCGCCCAGAACGACCAGGGTGTTCCGCCGAGGTTCCAGTCGTTGCGGATGTTGAACTCGCCCCGGTCCTGTGTCTTGCCGTTGTTGTTCTCGCCGTAGATGTACGACGCGTTCGCGTTCGTCGCCATTTTCTTCGTGCCGCGCGAGAGGTTGACGTACGCACGGAAGTTCTGGCTGTCGTTGGGGCCGTTCGAGCCGTTGAAGCCCAGCTCGACGTTGCGCTTCCAGCCGACGAGGAAGCTCTTCTCGTCGTCGGCGAAGATCGCCTCGATCGGGTTCTTCGGCGGGGTCTTCTCCTTGGCGGGCTTGAGCTCCAGCTTCGCCTCGCCCTTCACGTCGGGCTTGGGCGGCGCGGGGGGCGGCGCGGGCGCCGGCGCGGGGGCGGGCTGTGGCGCGGGAGTAGCGGCGGCCTGGGGCACCGGCGGCGGGGGCGGCGGAGGGGCGGGGACCTTGTCGATCGGCGGGTCGCTGCTCTTGATGCCGACACGCGGGATCTTCACGTCGCCCAGCACCTGGTGGACAATCACGACCGCGTCCGCGGAGACGCTCTTGACGACGCCCTTCATCACCTCGCCAGAGGTCAATTCAATCGTGATCACAGGCCCGGCCTGGTCTGGAGAAGGCGGGGAAGCCGGCGGCGGCGCGGTCGGCTGCGGGGCCGGGGGCGTCTCGCCCTGCGCGAGCGCAAGCCCGGCGCACACGGCGAGCGCCGCGAGGGACAGCGTCGCATGTCGTGAGACGCGTTGGCGCACCCTCTGATCTCCTGCCGTGGGTCAATGGCGGTAAGCCGCCGCAAACATCGTATCGGATCTCCACCGCAAATGCACGGTGACTTTCGCGAAGTCCTGTGAAAAGTTTCACATCAAGACCAGCGCAATCGGCTTGATCCCACTCATCGCTCAGCGCGTTTTCGAACCCGCGCGGCGTCCGGCGCTTGCGCGCTGACGCGCCGTGGGCCGGCCCTCCACGCGGAGGACGAGCCGCAGACCAGACCAGACGTCCGTGACCGCGCACTCTTTGTTGTCCACCAGCCCCGCGGCAAGCCCGGCGTCGCGCACGGCGTTCTCATCGACATCGGCCGCGACACCGGACGACTTCTTCGGCCAGCAGACCCAGAGGCCGCCGTCGGGCGATACCGCCCGTTTCGCCTTCCCGATCGCTGCGCCGAGCGCCGTGAGCGACGTCACGGCCGCGATCACGACGTCCGCGCCCTTGGGCGTACGCGTGACGAAGCGCGCGTCGGCCGGAAGGTCGCCGATCGCCCCGACAATCTCCGGCGGAGCGTTCAACAGAAAGACCGTTGCGCCCGGCTTGGTGCCGAGCTTTTCAACAAGCGGCTTTGCCGAGTAGCCGGCCATGCCGGGTTGTTACCTGCCCTTCTCATGGCGGACGGCCGGCGGCTGCGCCGGGTTCGCGCTGTCGGGGGCGAGGTCGATCGGTGCATCGCCCGCGGACGCCGCGACGATCACGTGCGTGCCGAGCTTGCGCGTCGCGCCGGGCGGTGGAGACAGCTCCACGGGCGGCTTGGCGAGCGCCTCGTCCTGCCGGCGCTGCCGCTCCTGCGCGCGCTCGATCGAGCGCAGGTCGCGGTGCAGGATCGCGTCGGCGTTCGTCTCGGCCCACGTGGAGAGGGAGATGAACTGCACGGTCGCGACGATCATCTGCGCGAGCCAAGCGAGCGGCGGGATGCACGCGAGGAACGCGATCCCCACCGCGATCGTCCGTGCGCCCGCGCTCCCGAAGCTCGCCGCGACGAACCCCGACAGAATCAACACGGGCGGCGCCGCGAAGATGCCGAGCGTCGCGACGCGGAGGCGGTCGGCGAGCGAGGTGTCCATCGCCCAGTCGGCGAGGTTCGCGGCGTAGATGCCGAGCGCGGTGAGACCGATGAAGGCCAGCACGCCGAGCGCAACGGGCATCACGAACGGCTGGCCGAGCCAGCCGAGGTACGGCAGCGACATCGCCCCGCCGCGCCAGTGCGCGATCGCGCCGCCGGCGCCCAGGAGCGCGGCGGGCACCCAGAACGTCTGCGAGACGCGCGCCACGGTGCGCGAGGTCCGCCACTCGCTGTCCTTGGTGATCACCACCGCGCCGCGGCCGACCGTGCGCGGCGCGACGATGATCCACGCCCCGACCGCCCAGAGCATCGCGGGAACGATCGACCCGGCAAGCCACCAGCACCAGAACGGCGGCCTGGCCCTGCCCGCGACGACCCCGCCGATGAGCAAGGCCAACACCGCGAGAAGCCCCCACTGCATAATCCTCGCTCCGCGCGAGAGCCGGTGCAGGTAGCTCAGCGGCGCATCGATCAGCGAGCGGTCGGTGCCGGGCGCCGGAGCGGGCATGAGGAATTCGATCACGCGTGCCCAGAGACCGGTCGGCTCGTACGCCTCGCGGAGGCCGAAGTTCCCGACGTCGTGCCCGCACTCCGGGCAGGGCAGGTTCCGCGGCACGCCCCTTACGTTGTAGCCGCAGGCCGGGCAGGCGGCGTCCAACTCGCGGGCGGGGCCGCGCGCGGAGCGAGGAACGTGGGCACGGCGGGACACGCCATGTTGTACCCGCGACGGCCCGATTGGTTGCGGGGCCGACGAGAGTGCGTGGCTTGTGAGAACGAAGGGACGGGGTCAGCGGGAGGGCTTCTCCTTCCACTCCGTGCCTTTCTTCCTATCCTCCGCCATGCCCCGCACCGAAAAGCAGCAGAAGGACGGACTGACCCTTGTCGAGGCCATCAACGAGGCGCTGGCGCAGGAGATGGATCGCGATGAGCGCGTGGTCGTGCTCGGCGAGGATGTCGGCCTCAACGGCGGCGTCTTCCGCGTGACCGAGGGGCTGCAGAAGCGCTTCGGCCCGGACCGCGTTATCGACACACCGCTCGCCGAGTCAGGGATCATGGGCACGGCGATCGGCCTCGCCATCGCCGGCATGCGGCCGGTGCCGGAAATCCAGTTCGAGGGGTTCTTGGGCCCGGCGCACGACCAGCTCGTGAACCACGCCGCCCGCTTCCGCACCCGCACCCGCGGCGCCGTCACCGTGCCCCTCACCGTCCGTGTGCCCTGGGGCGGCGGTATCCACGCGCCCGAGCTGCACAGCGACAGCCCGGAAGCGATCTACGCCCACCTGCCCGGGATGAAGGTCGTGGTGCCCAGCACCCCGACCGACGCCAAGGGGCTCCTGCTCGCCGCGATCCGCGATCCGGACCCGGTGATCTTCTTCGAACCAAAGCGCGTCTACCGCAGCTACCGCGAGCAAGTGCCCGAGGGGGACTACACGATCGACATCGGCAAGGCCAAGGTGATCCAGGAGGGCACGGACCTCACGATCGTGACGTGGGGCTCGAATGTCTTCCAGTGCCTCGAGGCGCTGGACAAACTCCCCGAGGACGTCAGCGTCGAGCTCATCGACCTCCGCACCGTCAGCCCGATGGACTCGGACACGGTGATCGCGAGCGTGCAGAAGACGGGCCGCTGCGTGATCGTGCAGGAAGCGCCGAAGACCTGCTCCATGAGCAGCGAGCTCTCGGCCCGCGTCCAGGAGGGGTGCTTCCTGCACCTCAAGGCCCCGGTCCAGCGCGTCTGCGGCTTCGACGTCATCATGCCGTATTACAAGCTCGAGCTCGACTATCTCCCCGACGCCAGGCGCGTCGAGGAGGCCGTGATGCAGACGCTGGCGTACTGAACGGAGCGATCGGTGGACGGTCGCCGCGCACCGTTCGGTTCGCGCCCTCGCGGTCCGACCGCCGGAAGGGCGCCGCTCCCTGTTCACCGCTCGCGGCGGTCCTCTCACGCTCCCTTCACGCACGCGGCCATGCTCTCCACATGGCCACCACGAAGCACACGACCGACGTCCTCCGCGGGTATATCCAGGACCTGCTCGCGGTCCACCGTCACACCGCCGAGGCGATGAAGCGCCACGCCGATGACGATGCGCTCGACACCGTGCCCGGCGCGGCGGACCTCGTGCGCGAGACCGTGTCGATGCTCGAGAACCATCTGCACGACCTGCAGACGCTGCTCGGCGTCACCGGCGGTCAGGGCCCGGTCGGGCAAGTCAAGGAGGCGGTCACGGCGGTGACCGGCTTCATCACCGGCATCTACGGCCAGGCCCGCACCGACACCGCTCCGCGCATGCTGCGCGACGACGCGACGAGCATCCACTTCATCCAGGTCTGCACCGGCATGCTGCACACGACGGCGCTGGCCTTCAAGGACGACGCGACCGCCCGCGTGACCTCCGAGATGATCAAGCACCACGCCCCGATCGCGGTGCGATTCGGCGAGATCGTCCCGCACGCGGTGCAGGCGGACCTCGCCAAGGACTACGCCGTCGTCGACGCGAACGCGGCGGACCGTGCGGTCCGCGTGCTGCAGGAGGCGTGGCAGAGCGCGTCGGCGCACGGGTGAGAAGAACCCGGGGCAACGGATCGGCAAAGGTCGAACAAGGAACATCCAACGCCGCGGGGCCCCGTCCGCCGCATCGGACCGCTGGCCCGAACGCTTCGCCCCGCGCTTTATACGACGTCCACCCGCCCGACGCGCGGGCAGAGGCCCCGCTCCGCGCCCGCGGCGAGGAACCGCTCGATCGCGCCGACGCCGTCGTCGCCGAGGTCGACGGTGTGCCCCGTCACATACATGTCCACGTACCGCTCGACCACGGCCCGCGTCGGCTCGGGGAGCCCCGCGGCGCGCGCGTTCACCGCCGCGAAGGCGAGCGTGTAGTCGACCGACTCGGCGCGGTGCTCGAGCGCGTAGGCGAGCGATTGCGCCAGCAGCGGCGCGATCAGCGCCGTGGCCGCGTCGCGCCGGATCGCGTTGACGCCCAGCGGCAGGGGCAGCCCCCGTGTGCGCTTCCACCACTCGCCGAGGTCCAGGACCTGGCTCAGCCCGGCGTCGGCGAACTGAACCTGCCCCTCGTGGATGACGAGCCCGGCGTCCGCCTCGCCCCGCGCCACCATCGGGATGATCCTGTCGAACGGCGCCTCGATGAACCGCCCGCTCGTCCCGTCATCATCGAGCGCGATGCACAGCGCCATGAACGCGCTCGTTCGCCGGCCCGGGACCGCGATGCGCACCGATGGATCACGCAGACCTCCGGGCGTCAACCCGCACGCGGGCGGACAGACGACCTTCGGCCCGTACCCGTCCCCCACCGACGACCCGACGCGCGTGATCACGTACCGGTCCGCGACGCTCGCCCACGCGCGCACGGAGAGCGCCGTGATCTCGTAGGGCGCGTCGGCCGCGGCAAGCCGGTTGAACTCGCTGATGTCGCCGGGCACCGCCTCGAACACGAGCCCGCCCGTGTCGATCCGCGGCGCCGCGTCCGCGCCATCCCGCGGCGTGCCGTCGGGCCACACCTTGCCCGTCAGCGGCCACCACATGAAGGCGTCGTCGGGATCGCCTGAGTGCGCAAGGTGAATGATGGATCCGGAAGTTCGGCTCAAAGCGGAAAAATGGGAAAGTGGGAAAGAGGAAAATCGGAGTCAGAAGCTACGGGACTTGCTTCGATCTTTTGCGCGTTCGTGCGATGATGGCGTTCACAATCAGGCGAAGTTCTTCCAACTCCGAGAGAGCAGAGGCTGGAGGCTCACGGCTGAAATCCAGCCGCGACGGATGCAGAGCCGGAGCGAGAACCGCGTTTCGGCGATTTCCTTGGTGGCGATCGCCATGCACTTCAGAAAGTCGCTCCGGCTCATCGCCTGCTCGGCTTCGGCAACGTTTGCACCGACCGAGGATCCTGAGGCCGCAAGTTGCTCAACGAGCCGCCTGAAACGTCCATCACGATCGAGTTGCTCCGCCACGGCGACACATCGGTCGCTGAACATCTCCGTTCGCTCAACAAGCTCCTCTTGCAGGCGCCCTCGCGCCATGGCTCTCTCCCCCACTCTTCATTTTCCTCTTTCCCACTTTCCCATTTTTCCGCTTTTCTCAAGCAAACATCTTGAACTGCTCGGGCACCTCGATCACCGGCTCGCTCGTGGGGTGCGCCGGGTCGAGCCGGTAGTCGCCGCTGAAGCACGCGGTGCAATACGTCTCCGCCGGGCGGTCCATCACGCCGAGCATCCCCTCCAGCGAGAGGTACGCGAGGCTGTCGACACCCAGGAACGTCCGGATGCGCTCGACGGAACCGAGCTGCGCCGCGATGAGCTGGTCGCGCGTCGCGAAGTCGACGCCGAAGTAGCACGGGTGGGCGATCGGCGGGCACGAGATGCGCAGGTGGATCTCCTTCGCCCCGGCGTCGCGCAGCTGATCCATCTTCACCTTCGTGGTGGTCCCGCGGACGATCGAATCGTCCACGATCACCAGGCTCTTGCCCCGCACGAGCTCGTCGATGATGTTGAGCTTGAGCCGCACGGCCGCCTGCCGCTCCTCGGGCGAGGGCTTGATAAAGGTGCGTCCGACGTAGCGGTTGGGGACGATCGCCTCGCGGTACGGCAGGCCGCTCGCGCGGGCGAAGCCCATCGCGGCGCTGCGGCCGGAGTCGGGCATCGGCACCACGCAGTCCGCGCCCCCGGGCGGGGGCGCCTCGCGCGCGAGCACCTCGCCCAGCCGCTCGCGCGCGTGCTGCACGTTCTGCCCGAAGACGTTGCTCGCCGGGTGCGCGAAGTACACGTGCTCGAAGACGCAGTGCGCCGGGCGCGGCGCGGCGTCGGCGAAGCGCCTGCTCGTCAGGCCGTTGTCGTTGATGGTCACGATCTCACCGGGCTCGACCTCGCGCACATAGGCCGCGCCCACCACGTCGAGCGCCACCGTCTCGCTCGCGACCGCCCACGCGCCGGTGTCGCGCATCCGCCCGAGCACCAGCGGCCGCCACCCCCACGGGTCGCGCGCCGCCTCCAGCCGGTCCGGGAAGAGGAACACGAGCGAGTACGCGCCCTGCAGGCAGCGCAGCGTCGCGGCGAGCGGGTCGTGCGTCCGCTGCTGCGCCGGGCTCGCGAGGAGGTGCACGATCACCTCGGTGTCCGACGTCGTGTGGAAGAGGTGCCCGGCCTGCTCGAAGAGGTTGCGCAGCAGGTCGGCGTTGATGAGATTCCCGTTGTGCGCGACCGAGACCTGGCCCCCGATGTAACTCTCGAGCAGCGGCTGCGCGTTGCACGCCACCGAGCCGCCCGCCGTCGAGTAGCGGTTGTGGCCGATGGCGCCCCTGCTCCCAGCGCGGTCGAGCGCCGTGAGCTCCTCGCTCCGGAAGACCTCGGCCACCAGCCCCATCCCCGTGTTCGCGGAGAGGAGCCGCCCGTCCGAGACCGCGATCCCGGCGGATTCCTGCCCCCGGTGCTGCTGGGCGTACAGGCCCAAGTAGGCCACGCGGGCGGGGTGGGGATGGCCCCAGACGCCGAAAACGCCGCACTTTTCCTTCTTTTCGTACGGCGTGCTCGACAGGATGGGCAGGTGCACGGCCATGACGAGAGTCTATACGAAAGGCTCCCGAACTGTGGTCGCCGGCGCACAGGATTCGCGGCCGATTGACTCGCGCGTTCGGAAGCCCTTTACTTCCCTCCCTCTTCCGAGCGTCGGAACGGGGGATTCCGGATCGCCGGCGCGGTAGCCACCGCCCACCGGTTCCACAGGTCGCCGCCCTCCAGCGGAGGAACGGCAGGCGGGCCATCGAGCCCGTCCACGGAGATCGATATGGCACGGTACACAGGTCCCAAGCTCAAGCTCTCGCGTCGCGTCGGCGTCCCCGTCGTCGACACCCCCAAGCACACGTCCAAGCGCGCCCTCGTCTACCCGGGCCAGCACGGCTTCCGCGGCCGGCGGCTGCGCGACTACGGCGTCCGCCTCAACGAGAAGCAGAAGCTCAAGTTCCACTACAGCGTGCTGGAGCGCCAGTTCCGCCGCTACCTCGACTTGGCCGGCCGCATGCCCGGCAACACGGGTGACATGCTCCTGCAGCAGCTCGAGATGCGCCTCGACAACGTGATCCGGCGCGCAGGCCTCACACGCACGATCTGGGCGGCGCGGCAGATGGTCGCGCACGGCCACATCTTCGTGAACGGCCGCAAGACCGACCGCCCGAGCTTCCAGTGCAAGATCGGCGACAAGATCACGCTCAAGCCCAAGGCGCAGAAGCTCGCCAAGGACGCGATGGAGAGCCTCGCGGGCTACGAGGTCCCGGGCTGGCTCGACCTGAACCCCGCCGAGAACACGCTGCGTGTCGTCGCGAAGCCCTCGACGGACCAGATCCCTTTCGACGTCAACACGAACCTGATCATCGAGTTCTACCGCTAAACGCGGCGGAAAACGAGACGAACCGAACGCGGGCGAAAGCCCGCGTTTTTCGTTGCGCGCTTCTACACCTTGACATGTCATGTAGACTGATGTGCCGCGGGTTCGCGGCGGAGGGATGCTCATGCGGAACACCGTTCTTCTCGCCGCGCTCGTGCTCGCCTCGTTCGCCGGCGTCACGCCGGCGCAGACCAGTCAGGTCACGTACCAGGGACGGCTCGACGTCTCCGGAGTTCCCGCAAACGGCGACTTCTCGATGCGCTTCGTGGTCTACGACGTCGCGACCGGAGGGTCGTTCCTGAGCTCTTCCTCGATCGGCAGCGTGCCCGTCACGGACGGGCTGTTCACGCAGACGTTCACCGTCGCCGAAGAGGACTTTGTTTCCGGAGCCACTCGTTGGCTTGAGATTCAGGTACGGCCGATCGGCTCGACCGATCCCTACACGGTGCTCACCCCGCGGCAGCGGATGACGGCGACGCCGTACGCGGTGCGCTCGCTCAGCGAGCGCTGGACAGACAACGGCTCGGGATTGCTACTGAACGAGTCCGCCGACGTACAGAGGGTTCTCATCAACCGAACCACGACGATCGACGCCAACGAGATCTTGGGCGTCAATTCGACCCCGTCGTCCCCGGCCGCCGCGGGCGTGATGATCAACGCCGCGAGCACGACCGGTCGCTCGTTCCTCGGGTTCGCGACCAACAGCGTCGAGCAATCGCGCTTGGAATGGAACAGCTCCACGGCGCGGCTGAGTCTCACGGCCGGCGGAAACACCGCGCTGACGGTGAGCACGGCGGGACGGGTCGGCGTCATGGGCTCGCCATCCGCAACGTTCGCGCTCAATGTCACCGGCGGGCTCAATGCGACGACCGAGGTGGTCTCGCCCATCTTTCGCTATCCGAGCTCGCAGCAGCGGTATCTCTCGATCGCGCCGGAGGCATTCCACGCGCGCGACACCACGGACAACGGCAACTTCGGCCCGTCGAACGGCGCGGCCTACCTCGCGACCGGCACTTCCGACAATATCGTCGCGGGGGTGCAACTCCCCGACGGAGCGGTGGTGAACGAGTTTCAGGTTGTGATGCTGGACAACACCGCGGCGACGGACATCAGCGTCACTCTCTACCGACGCACGTTCGCCAACACCGGGTATTCCCAAATGGCGAACGTCGTGAGTTCCGGCGCGTCCGCGACCGCGCAAACCGTCACCGACCCGACGATCGCCAATCCGACCGTCGATAATGCGCTATACGTTTACAGCGTCGGCGCGTTCTCAAGCGACTGGCAGGGATCGCTTTCGTCGATCAAGGCGGTCCGCATCGGGTACACGGTTATTCAGCCCGACTGACACTCGGCGCTGACAGACTTCACTTCTTGCTCTTCCGAATGAAGAGCGTCAAAACGAGCCTTGCGATAACGGTTTGTTCTTGCTGCTCTTTATCTCCGCTCGATGACGATTCTGACTTTTCCGCTCTTGGATGATTTGTAGAAGGCACGGCACTTCCAGCCGCAGCGGCGGCGCCGCGCTTCTCGTCCACGAAGAGCGTGATGACGAGCCCGGCGACCATGAAGCCCGCGAGGACCAGCATCGACTGCGGCATGCCGAGGCGCTCCTTCACGATCGCGAACGGGATCGTGCCCACCGCCGCCAGCTTGAAGACAAGGCCCCACAGACCGAAGCACTCGGCCGTGCGCTCCGGCGGCGTGAGGTAACTGACAAAGGCGCGGTTGGCGCTCCCGAGCGAGCCGAGCCCGAAGCCGATGAGGTTGCCGAAGAGCCAGAGGGGCCACACGGGCAGGCTCGCGGCCGGCGCCCCCGCGCCGAGCGGGCGTGTGTAGACATAGAACGCGAGCACGGCCGCGACCCAGACAACGAGCAGCGCGACCGTCGTCCGCCGGTGCCCGAAGCGGTCCTGCACGAAGGTGGGCACGAGCGTGCCGACGACGCCGCTGATCGTCACCAGCGCAATGAACTTCACGCTCTGCACGCCGGTGAACCCGAAGTCGCGCGTGAGGATCGAGGCGAACGACACGATGACGGTCATCCCGACGCCGTAAAAAAACGACGCGACGAGGAGCGTGAGCAGGTCGCGGTACCGCGCGGTGTGGCGCGCGGAGTCCGCGAGGCGGCGGAAGCCGGCGACGACCGGGTTGGTCCTGTCGCCGGTCGGCCGCGCCTTCTCGCGGAGAACCAGGAACGTCGGGACCGAGAAGGCGAAGAACCAGACGCCCGCGAAGACGAAGAGCGGCCACCAGCGGGCGGGGTCGGTCCCGGCGTTCAGCGCGATCAGGCCCGCGGCGGTGATCCCGAGCAGCACGAGCGCCGCGAGGTACGCGCACGCCCACGAAAAGCCCGAGACCTTGCCCATGTCTTCACGACGCGCCAGTTCGGGCAGGAAGCTCGCGAGGAAGTTCTCGCCGAGGTTGAAGCAGACGTTCGCGGGGATGTAGATGAGCACCGCGAGCCAGAGCGCGCCGGGCCCGGCGAGCGAAAGAGCGCACGTGAGCGCGGCGCAGATCACGCCCGTCACGAGCAGCGCCTCTCGCTTCCACGCCTTCGCGTCCGCGATCGCGCCCGCGACGGGGCTCGCGATCACCGTCAGCAGCATGCTCGCCGCGAAGAGGATCGACCACCGCTCGTCCGCGCCCGGCCCCGGCGAGACGACCTCGGTAAAGACGCGCGAGAAGAGGACCGTGTTCACGAGGAGCGTGAAACTCTGGTTCGCGACGTCGAAGCTGATCCACGACCAGACCTGGCCTTTGTTGGGCAGGTCCTTGAGCGGGTAGAGGCTCGCCATGGGGCGCGCTCAGCGCGAAACAGCGAGGCGGCCCTTGATCTCGGCGATCGGGGCGTGGTCCGCGTCGTCGGCGCGGGCGGGCTCGACGCCCACGATGGACACGCCCAGCTTGTCCGCCAGGCGGATCATTTCCGCCTTCTCGAGCATGATGACGTCGCCCGCGGCGATCGCGAGGCAGCGCCCGCCCGCCGCGTGGAGCATGCGGATCGTGTTGACGCCAACCGTCGGCACGTCGCTGCGGCGGTCGTGGCCGAGGCGGGCGCCCTTGCACAGGACCCAGCCCTTGGCGCGGCAGAGTCTGCCGGCGCGCTCGATCATGCGGTCGGTCCCCTCGACGGCCTCGACGGCGATCACGTCGCGCTCGCGCACGGCGATCGCCTGCCCGATGTCGAGCCGGAGCGTCTCGGTGAGCATGGGCCACGCGAACTCGATGTCGGCCTGCTGCTCCCGCGACGGCTGGCGGCGGGTCATCACGCCCACGTCCGCCATCTCGTCAGGGATCGGCGCGGTCGAGTCGAGCAGGGTCACCCCGACGCGGTCGAGCTGCTCCGCGACGGCGGCCAAGAGGGCATATGAACGGCGGTCGCGCCGCAGGTGCTTGTACCACGCGACGAGCGTTTGAACGTCCGGGATGTTCTTGAGCATCCGGAGCGGGTCGTGCATGAGACGGGCTTTATCCACCTTGCCCACCATGATGGCGTGGTGGACGCCCAGGCGCGCCAGCGCTCGGCCCCACGAACCCAGCCGGAGAACGCCGACGTCCCGGAACGTCGAGCACAAGTTCGGTAGGTCCGCGTCGTACTGATTGGCCAGGCCCAGCCCGTGCACCGGGTGGCCCGCGGCGCGCAAGTTCTTGGCAATCAAGAGCGGAAGACCGCCGCCGCCCGCGATCAGCCCGATCGGCGTCGGCGGCGAAGGAAGGTTGGCGAGGATCGTGACAGGGCGCACGAACGGGCTGACCGAGACGGTCGCCCGGGGTGTGGAAGCCGTGTTGAGTGGGGTCGTGAGCGCCGACATCAAGAAACCTTCCCGCTCCACGAGCAACGTCCGCGCCGTTGAAGCCCTCGCAGGCACAATGCTAGTGCGGACAAGCCTACGGCACCAGCCGAAAAGATGCCACCCGAGTACGGCGAATGTTTGGAGACAAAGTTCACCGATTTGATCCCCATCTTCGGGCCGCTCGGTTCATCGGCTCGCGGGCCGCTTGCCGATCCATCTTCCGTGGACGATTCGCGCCTCGACATCACCGAAGGTGACCGCACGGATGAAACGCCGCGGCGGACGGGCCGGCCGTGGCTCATGGTTTTGTTCTCCTGCTCGAACGTGTACACGCGCGTGTACCGCGATCGGTCGGGGGGGCATTACGACGCACGGTGCCCGAGGTGTCTCCGGACAATGCGCATCCGCGTCGGTGAGGGCGGGAGCGACCAGCGCGCGTTCCGCGTTCACTGCGGCTGACGCTACGATCCGCCCGCATGGCGGCATCGCTCGGCTCAAGCTATTCCGTGTCGCGCGCAACAGGGATGTGCGCGGCGACCCGACAACCGTTCAAGCCCGGCGACCACTTCGTGGCCACGCTCGTCGAGTCGCCCGCGGGCCTTGCCCGCGTGGACTACTCGCTCCCCGCGTGGGAGAGCGGGGCCCGACCGGGCTCGCCGGCGTTCGGCGTGTGGCGGAGCGTGTTCCAGCCCCACGCCCTCGAAAAAAAGCGGCTCTTCGACGACGACGAGGTCTTGGACATCTTCGAGTCCTTGGCGAGCGCGAGCGACGAACGGCAGGTGCGCTTCCGCTACATCCTCACGCTCCTGCTGGCGCGGCGGCGGCTCCTCCGCATCATCGAGCGGAAGAGTCGCAACGGGGTGACCGTGCTCACCGTCAAGCGCCGGGGCGAGGCGGACCTGCCCGCGATCGAGGTGACGGCGCCGGACCTGACGGAGGAAGCGCTCGCCGATTGCATGGAGCAGCTCGGCAGGGTGATCGATGAGGGCGGGCAGGCCCCGGGCGGTGCGGGTTGAGGCTTTCCGCCGGGTTGATCGCCGCCGCGCTGTGGGTCGGCGTGTGCGGCTGCGCGCGCCAGAAGCCGCCCGGAACGGCGCCGCCCGATACGTCGCGTGCGCCCGACGCGCAGCGCGCGATCGGCGCGTACAACGCCCGCGTCGGGCACATCGCGCGGCTGACGACGCCGCTCACGCTCGTCATCGACCACGCCGACCCCGGGGACCCCTCTTCTCGAGAGCGCGACCAGGTCGAGGGGAGCTTCCAATATGCGCGACCCGGCAACGTCTCGCTGCGCGTGGACAAGGTCGGTCAGACGCTGATGGTTCTCGGCTGCAACGCCGACCGCTACTGGTGGTTCGACTTCTCGGGCGACACGACGCTCTACGTCGGGTCGATGCGCCTCGCGAGCCCGGAGAAGGCGCGCGAGCTCGGCCTGCCGGTGCACCCGCTCGACCTCCTCGACCTCGCGTGCCTGACGCCCCTCCCCTCGACTTCCCGCGCGTCGTGGGACAGCAGCACCGGCCTTGTGCGCATCGTCGCCCCGTCGCGTTGGGGCGGGCGGTCGGTGCTCGTGGACCCCGAGACGTTCGAGCCCCGGCAGGTGACGCTGATCGACGCGGACGGACGCGGCGCCGTCACCGCGGAAGTATCCCGCGTGGAGGGCTTCGAGGTCGCCGGCAACGCCTTCTCCGGCGCGGCGTTCCCGACGCTGATCCGCGCGGTCGCGCCGGCCGCGGACGCGAAGTTCTCGCTCGAACTCACCGCGCCGAAGGACCCGGGCGAACGCATGCGGACAAAGCCGTTCGATCTCGACGCGCTGATCGACGCCTACCGCCCTTCGCGGACGGTGGACCTCGACGCGCCCCGCGGCGAACCATGATCACCCGATCATCCATCGGGGCGTTCGCCGCGTGCCTGGTCGCGTGCGCCCTCACCGCGGGTGCGCAGACCGCGCCCCGGATCGACGTCGCCGCGTCCGACCGGCACGTGTTCGGCGCGATCCGTCTCAACGGCAGGACAGAGAAGGACAGACCGTTCGCGCTCCTCATCCGCTTCGACGTCGGCGGCCAGACGCCCGCGGCGCAGGTCGTTGCGCCGCTGCAGGCCGCGCCCGAGGCGATCGTCGCGGACGGCGACGAGGTGATCACGATCACTGCGGACTGGGTCGCTCCGTCGCCCGGGTTCCCGAACCCACCGCTGGGGTCGACACGCGTCTCGGCGTGGAAGGTGCTCGCCCGTGGCGAGCGATGGGCGCTCGGCGCCCCCCCGCCACGGCTCATCGGGAGCCTTCCCGCGCGCGAAGTCCGCGGAGCGGCGGTCTGGAAGGGCCGGCTCCTCGTTGCGCTCGGGAGCGACCTCGTCACCGGCGACCGCGGCGCGCGTCCCATCGATCTCGTCGTCCGGCACGGACGCGACTGGCTCCCGATCGAGGCCCCGAGTGTTGCGCCGATCGCGGAGGTCGTCGCGCTCGCGGCGACGCCCGGGAGCATCGCCGTCCTCACGGCGAGCCGCGGGACAAAGGACCTGTGGATCGGTGATATTGAGGTCGAGCGCCGGCCCGGTCCGCCGACGCCGGCGCGCATCGCGGGCGAACCGACCCCGCCCGCCGGGTTCAACGCGGTCTGGCGGCACATCGCGCTCCCGGACCGGAACGTCTTCGCGGTCGCCGGGGCGGGGGGCACGCTCATCCTGGCCTCGCACGACGGCGAGGGTGTCACGCTCTGGACACGCGCAGCCGGACAGACGTCGCCGGGGTGGCGCAGGCTCGCCTCGATCACCGACGCGCCGACCGGCGTCCGCGTCGTCGGATCGCACACGCAAGACAGGGCGGCGTTGGTCTGGACGCTCCCGCTCCGATCCGCAGCCGATTCGCCCCGTTTACGCGCCGCGGTGGTCTCGCTCGCGACGGGGCGCGTCCTCGCGGACGAGGAGATCGGGGTGGACGGACCGGTCGCCTCGTCGGACTACCGCTTCATCGCGATCGTGTTGCTGTACATGGCGGGCATCACGCTGCTGCTGACCCTCAGGCCGCGGGACGGTGCCGCCTTGAATCTGCCCAACGGGTACTCCCTCGCCGAGCCGGGACGGCGGCTCGTGGCGGGCACGATCGATCTTGTCTTCGGGCTCGCCATCGCGGCCCTGATCCTGCGGCGCCCGCCGATGGAGGTTCTGACTCTCGGTGCGCTCGACCTGCTCACCGAACCGGAGGGGCAGACGCTCCTGCTCGCGTGGCTCGGTGTCTGCGTCGCCGGAGGCACGATCACCGAGTGGCTGACCGGACGCACACCCGGCAAGGCGCTTTGTTCCTGCAACGTCGTGCGCGTGGACACCCCTGCCGACAGGGCGGCCCGGCCCAGCCTCCGCGCAGCCTTCCTCCGCAATCTCGTCAAGTGGTGCCTGCCCCCCGCGGGGTTGGTCGCGGTCTGGGCTCCGGCGGGCCGGCACCGCGGCGAGGAGTACTCGCGTACATGCGTGGTGGTTGCCGACGATCCCGACGATGAGAGCGCCGGCCCGGACTGAGGAGCGCGAAATCCGCGCGATCCGGTGAACCTTCCCACCCCGGTCCTCCGATAACACGGGTCGGTCGGTGCATCACCGTCGCGCGGGTGTTGCGCGGGCCGCCGCCGAGGGCCGGAGCCGCAGTGGATCAGACGCAGCCCAACACGGGATCGCCAGCGCCGAAGCCGGCGTGGGCCGGGGTGTGGCAGGCGCCCGCCCTGCTGCTCGGCGGCGGGCTGCTGGTGGGCGGGATCGTGTACGCGTTCGCGACGCGCCCCGCGCCCGACGCCATCAACGAGTTCCGCAGGGCGCAGACTCAGATGGAGGAGCACCGGTACGGCGCAGCGCTCGAAACGCTGAACAAGCGCGTCCTGCCGCTCATGGACCGCAAGGCGCTCTCGACCGAGCAGGCCCGCGGGTTTCACCTGATGCGCGCCCGGGCGCTCTACCTGGGCCAGAAGGAAGCGGGCGTTTCGCGCAAAGAGAATTACGAGTCGATCGTGCGCGAATACGAGAGGGCGGAGCGCCGCGGCGCGACGCTGGAGCCCGCGGACGAGGAATTCCTGACGCGCTCGCTCCTCGCCGTCGGCGATCTCAAGGAGGGCTCACGCCGCGCGCTGGCGATGCTCGAATCTCGGCGCGAATCCGGCGTCGAGCTTCTCAAGGCGTTCATCGAAAAAAGCCTCGACGAGAAGCGGGGCGACCAGACGCTGGCCTTGGACCTGCTGACGAGCCTCGCGGCCGAGCCGGGGCTGTCGGACCAGAACCGCCTCTGGGCGCTCTCGAGGCAGGCGCGGCTGATGGTCGCGCAGGGGTACCACGAAGACGCGGCCCGACGCATCCTCCGCACGCTCCCCCGCGTGCAGGACCGGGCGGACCCGACGCTGCGCGCCGAGGTGCTGGTCACGCTCGCCCGCGCGTACATGGGGCAGGACGAGCACGCCGACGCCCTGCCGCAACTCGACGCGGCGTTGCAGTCCGTGGGCCGGGCGCACCCCCTCGCCGCCGAAATCGAGACGCTCGCGGGCGAGTGCGAGCAACTGGCCGGCCGGCTGGAACAGGCGCGCGAGCGGTACACGTCCGTCGTCGACGACTTCGAGCGCTCGCAGCACCGGCCTCGGGCCCTGCTCGGGCTCGCGGAGGTCGAGGCGGCCGTCGCCGTCGAAGAGTCCGCGGGCACGGCGCCGGAGCGGGCCCTCTCGCTGTACGAGGAGCTGGTCGGCCTGCGCCACGACGAGGAGCAGGGCGAGCGTGTGGATGTCGACGCCGTGCACGCGAGCCTGCTCGCACGCTTCGAGGAGCAGTACGGGCGCGGTGAGTACCGGACGGCCCTGCGCTTCGCGACGCTGGCCGAGGAGCTCCACGCCGGGCGGGCGACGCCCGACGGGAACGGCACGCCGGGCGACGTGACACTGGCGCTCGCGGAGTCCCGCCGGCGCATCGCGGAAGAACTCCTCGGCGCCGGCGCAGACGGGGCGGGCGCCCTGCGGCTGCTCTCCGAGGTCGACCCCACGACGCAGCGCGAGGCGCGCGCCATGCTCGTCGGCGCCGGCGAGTCCTTCCGCCGGTACGCGGAGAGCGTCGTGCACGAGGACGCGAAGGCGTACGCCGACGCGCTCTGGCAGGCGGCGGACAGCTTCGACCGCGCGGGCGAGACGGACGCGACGATCACGACCTTCCTGCAGTTCGCCACGGACTTCCCGAGCGACTCGCGCCAGCCCGAGGCCAAGTTCCGGCTCGGGCAGGCGTACCGCGCAAAGGGCGAGCTGCTGCTCGCGGAAACCGTCTTCCGCGACCTGCTGATCGACCGGGACGGCACGGGCCGCGCCGGGCCGTACGCGGACGCCTCGTACGTCCCGCTCGCGCAGACGCTGCTCGCAGACGGCGACGACAAGAACGACGAGGAGGCGGCGCACCTGCTCCGCGAGGTCCTCACGGGCCGCCTCGGCGGCGCCGGCACGGCGCGTTACATCGACGCGCTGCGCGAGCTGGGCGACTACGAGGCCGGGGCGGGGCGCCACGAGATCGCGATCGAACGCTACGAGGAATACCTCGAGCGCAGCGCGTCCGGCGGGTCGTCGGGCGAGGGGGCGGTCGACCGCGGAGCCGAATCGGTGCTCGTGCGCTCCCGGCTGGGCGACGCGTACAGGATGTCGGCCCGCGGTATCGAGAAGGCGCTCGCGGGCGCCATGCCGGAAGGCGACGCGCGCCGCCTGCGGCAGACGCGCGACGAGCGCCTCGCCCGCGCCGCCGAGCTGTACGACGAGGTGGGGCGCGACCTCCAGGGCCGCGCGCGCCTCAGCGCGCTCGAGGAGCTGTGCCTGCGCAACAGCCAGTTCTTCCGGGGCGACTGCCTCTTCGACCTCAAGGACTATGACGCCGCGATCCGGCAGTACGACGCGGCCCGCGAGATGTACCCCAAGGACCCGGCGTCCCTGGTCGCGATGACGCAGGTCGTGTCGGCGCTCATCGAGCGGGGCGACCTCCGCAAGGCGCGGTCGATCAACGAGCGGGCGAGGAAGTTCTACGAGTCGCTCCCCGAGAGCACCTGGGACGACCCGACGCTCCCGATGAGCCGCCGGGAGTGGGAGCGGTGGCTTGCGTCGCAGGCGAAGCTCGCGGCGGCGCCCGCCGCCGCGGACGCGGGCGAGGGGACTGGACCGAACCACTGACGGGCACGGCGGGGCGCGAGGCTCCGACAGGAAGGTCACGGATGACCGGGAACGATCGAAAGCACGGGACCGAAGCGCACGCCGACCCCTCGTGGGCCGCGGCGTACCTCGACGTCGTGACGCGCCAGACGCGCCTGCTCGAGGCGCTCGACGCGCTGAGCAGGGAGCAGGGCCCGCTCATCGAGGCCGAGGACCCGGAGCCTCTGCTCACGCTCCTCTCGAAGCGCGCGGAGATCGTGCGGGAGCTGGAGGATCTCGACGAGCGCTCGCGCCCGCTCCGCACGCGCTTCGAGGAGCGTGCCGCGGGCGTCCCCGCGCCCGAACGCGACCGGCTCCGCTTCCAGGTCGACCGCGTCTCTGCGCTGGCTCAGTGCGTGCTGCGGCGGGACGCCCGGGACCAGGAGCGGGCCGCCGCCCGCCGCAAGGCCGCGGCTCTCGCGCTCACGGAGATGAACGGCGCCGAGCGCGCGAACGGCGCGTACGGCAAGCCCGCCCCGCAGCCGCCCCGGTTCCAGGACACGGAGGCGTGATGGCGAGCTCGCACGCCATCACGACGGCGGGCATGACGCCCGCGGACCTCGCGGAGCTCATGCGGGCCTTCAACGAGGTGACCGCGAAGCTCGAGGCGTCGCACTCGCAGCTCAAGGAGCAGGTCGCGCGCCTCACGCGGGAGCTGCACGACGCCAACGAGCAGGTCGAGCGCTCACGCCGCCTCGCGGCGTTGGGCGAGATGGCCGCGGGCATCGCCCACGAGGTGCGCAACCCGCTCGGGGGCATCCGTCTCTACGCCCGCATGCTGGAGCAGGACCTCGCGGGCACCGACCAGGCCCGGACCGCCGCGAAGATCACCGGCGCCGCGCGCGTCGTCGAGGGGATCGTCGACGACGTGCTGAGCTTCGCGCGGGAGTTCCGCCTCCGGAAGGACGGCGTCCGCGCCGGCGATCTCTTCGACCGCGTTCTCGAGGCGTGCTCGCAGGAGATCGTCTCGTGCGGCGCCCGGGTCGATCGCTCCGGCGACGACGTCGCGATCGACTGCGACGGCGCGCTGATGCACCAGGCGCTCGTGAACATCGTCGCGAACGCCGCGCAGGCGATCGCGGCGGCGGGCGGCGCCGACCGCGCCGTCCGTCTGAGCGCGGCCGCGGGCCCGGCGGCGGTGCGCGGCGACGAACGCGTCGCGGCGGCGACGATCACCGTCCGCGACACCGGCGCGGGCGTCACGCCGGAGGTCGAGGCGCGGATGTTCAACCCCTTCTTCACGACCCGCCCGCACGGCACGGGGCTGGGTCTCGCGATCGTCCACCGCATCGTGGACGCGCACGGCGGGCGCGTCAGCGTCCGCAACAACGAGCCGCCGATGCGCGGCGCGTGCGTCGAGATCGTGGTGCCGAGCGGGCGCACGCCGCCGGACGACGGCCCGAATCAGTCTACCCGGGCGCGCGGAAGGATCCGCCGCGCTCAATCACACACGGCGGAAGAAACGAAGGCGGAGGCTACTGCATGAGGAGCGTCCTGATCGTCGACGACAAGGAAATGATGCGGGACAGCGTGGGCGCGACGCTCGAGCGGGCGGGCCTGCGCGTGCTCACCGCGGCGGACGGCGAGGCGGCCGCGGCGATGTGCGCCGCCAGCCGGCCCGACGCCGTCGTGACGGACATGCGCATGCCCGGGATGACCGGCATCGACCTGCTCGAGCGGCTCAGGAAGATCGACGACGAGCTGCCCGTGATCCTGATGACCGCCTTCGGCACGATCGAGACCGCCGTCAAGGCGATGAAGCTCGGCGCGTTCGACTACCTCACCAAGCCCTTCGAGGGCGACGAGCTGGTCATCGCCGTGAAGCGCGCGATCGAGCACCGCCGGCTCACGCGCGAGAACGCCGTGCTCCGCGTGCACGCCGGCGAGGACGCGCCCAGCGTCAACGGCAGGGCCAGGGCGATCACGCCCGGGTCGGCGCCGTCGCCCCGACGCGGCGTGGAGCGGCTGGTCGGCTCATCGGCCGTCATGGAGAAGCTGCGCGAGCACATCAAGGCCGTCGCCGGCTCGCACGGCACGGTGCTCATCACCGGCGAGAGCGGCGTCGGCAAGGAGGTCGTCGCCAAGGCGGTGCACGAGTGCAGCGGCCGCTGCGGCGGGCCGTTCCTCGCCGTCAACTGCGCCGCCCTCTCCACGTCGCTCCTCGAGAGCGAGCTCTTCGGGCACGAGAAGGGGTCGTTCACGGGCGCCGACAAGACCCGGCGCGGCCGCTTCGAGCTCGCGGACGCCGGCACGCTCCTGCTCGACGAGGTGAGCGAGGTCTCGCCGATCATCCAGGCCAAGCTGCTCCGCGTGCTCCAGGAGCGGACGTTCGAGCGCGTCGGCAGCAGCCTCTCGATGGGCGTCGACGTCCGCGTGATCGCCACGAGCAACCGCGACCTGCCCGCCTCGTGCGCCAAGGGCGACTTCAGGCAGGACCTGTACTACCGCCTGAGCGTCCTGCCCGTCGCCGTCCCGGCGCTCCGCGAGCGCATCGAGGACGTGCCCGAGCTCGTGCGGCACTTCGTCGCCGAGTTCTGCGCCCGCGAGGGGCGGCCCGCCCCGCTCATCGAGCCCGAGGTGATGCCGCTGATGCAGTCGTACCACTGGCCCGGCAACGTCCGCGAGCTGCAGAACATCTGCGACCGCGCCGTCGTGCTCGCGGGCGTCAACGCCTCGGGCGGACGCGTGATCTCGCGCTCGCTGGTCGATCCGTGGCTGGGCCGGACGCCGTCGCCGGCGTTCAGCCAGATGATCCCCCTGCCCGAGCCCAAGCTCGCCCCGTCGCCCGGCCACGCGAACGGCTACATCGACGGGCACGTCCGCCAGCTCGAGGAGATCGAGCGAGAGGCGATCGTGAACACGCTCATGCGGTTCAAGGGGCACCGGCAGAAGACGGCCCACGCGCTGGGCATCGGCGTCCGAACGCTCGGCCTCAAGCTCAAGAAGTGGAAGCAAACCGGTCTCGTGGCGGAGAATCTGTAAGACATTCACCGCGGAGGCGCGGAGACCGCAGCGAAAAGCGAGGAATGGACCGAAGAACCGCGCTCCCGCGCGCTCTTCAAGCCGATCTGCTCTCCTCTCATCTTCCTCCGCGGCTCTGCGGTGAATCCTCCTCTTGGTCCGCGGTTTGCGGAGATTCAACCGATGATCCGGGAACTGGCCAACGCCGATGCGATGCCCGTGCTCGAGCAGATGATGCGCTTCACCGCGCAGCGTCAGCGCGTTCTCGCGCACAACATCGCCAATATCGACACCCCGGACTTCCTGCCGCTGGACGTCTCTCCGCAGCGGTTCCAGGACGCCCTGCGGCAGGCCGTGGAGGCGCGGCGCCGAGCGGGCGGGACGGGCGGGCTCGCCCAGCCCCGGTCCCGCGAGATCCGGGTCGGCCGGGACGGCTCTTGGACGCTCAGGCCGGGCACCTCGTCGGGCAACATCCTCTACCACGACCGAAACAACCGCGACGTCGAGGTGATGATGAAGGACCTGGCGGAGAACGCGATGACCTTCCGCGTCGCGACGGACCTTTACAGGCAGCAGAACGACACGCTCCGGACCGCGATTTCACAGCGGGTGTGATGGATGAAGGCGCAGCACGATGTTCGGACTCCTCGACATCTCCACCAGCGGCATGACGGCGCAGCGGACGCGCCTGACCGCGATCGCCGCGAACATCGCCAACAAGAACTCCGTCGAGGCCGACGGCACCCCCTACCGCGCAAAGCGCGTCTTTCTCGCACCGGGAAACCCGGCCGCAACGTCCAAGGAGGGACGGCGGCTCGGGGCGCACGTGGCGGCCGTCGAGGACGACCGGACGCCATTCAACCTGCGCTGGGACCCCGGCCACCCGCTCGCGATCAGGAGCGGCGCCTCGGCCGGGTACGTCCGCGAGTCGAACGTGAATACCGTGAACGAGCAGATGAACGCGATGCAGGCCTCGCGCGCGTACGAGGCCAACGCGGTGGCGGCCGAGGCGACCAAGCAAATGCTGACGACGGCCCTGCGGCTCCTGGGCTGAGTGTGACGATGAAGAGTGACGGCCAATGAGCGATCCCATCGGACTTATCTCGGGGGCGGGCGGCGCGGGGCACCAGGCCCAGCCCAGGTCCGTCGCGCGCGGCCCCAACGCCCCGAACTTCGGCGACGTGCTCCGCAAGAGTCTGAGCGAGGTCAACGAGGCGCAGCAGGAAGCCACCCGCGCCGTCGAGGACCTCGCGACCGGCCAGCGCAACGACGTCGAGGGCGTGATCCTGGCGACGCAGAAGGCCGACAACGCCTTCCGCATGCTCCAGGCGCTGCGCAACCGCGTGATGGACGCCTACGAGGAAGTCAAGCAGATGCGCGTCTGACGCGCGTGCCCGCCGGTCACACGCTGAAGTACTTCGCCTCCGGGTGGTGGACGACGATCGCGCTCGTCGATTGCTCCGGGTCGATCTGCCAGTTCTCCGTCAGCTCGCAGCCGATGCGTCGGGGCTCGAGGAGCGCGAAGAGTTTCTCCTGGTCGGCGAGGTTCGGGCACGCCGGGTAGCCGAAGGAGTAGCGGCTGCCGCGGTACTTCTGCGTGAAGAGCTCCCTGATCTTCGGCGAGTCATCCCCCGCGATGCCCAGCTCCTGACGCATCCGCTTGTGCCAGTACTCGGCGAGCCCCTCCGCCGCCTCGACGGAGAGGCCGTGCAGGTAGAGATAGTCCGTGTAGTTGTTCGCCTGGAAGAGCTTGCGTGCCTCCTCCGTCGCGCGCTCGCCCACGGTCACGCAACTCATCCCGATCACGTCCGTCTCCCCGCTGTCCACGGGGCGGAAGAAGTCGGAAATGCACAGGCGCCGCTTGTCGGCCTGCCGGGGGAAGTGGAACCGCAGCCGCTCGCGCCGTTCGCCGGGCTCCCAAATCACCAGGTCGTTCCCGTCGCTGTTGCACGGGAAGTACCCGTACACCACGCGGGGCGTCAGGATCCGCTCGCGCCGGCACCGTTCCTTCCACGCCTCGAAGACCGGCACGATCTTGTCCTCGACGAACGCGTCGTACTCCGCGTCGCTCATCGCCCCCTTCTTCACCTGCCACTGGCCCCGGAAGAGCGCGACCGGGTTGATGAACGGGTACACGTCGCCGGGGTCGATCGTCTCCACCACCCGCGTGCCCCAGAAGGGCGCTCTCGGCACCGCCACGTCCGTCGCCACGTTGCTGCGCACCCGCTCGGCCGCCGCCGGGGCGGCGTTCCCGCCGCTGTTCGCGGCCGCGAGCTTGGCGATGCGCGACTGATTGATGGATTCCTCCGCGTCGCTGCGCTTCGCGAGCCGCGCGACGACCTCCTCGTGCAGCACGCGCGTGTCGCCGTTGGAGATCACGTCCATGGTGCGCAGCCCGTCGAAGGCGTCCCGCCCGTAGAAGACCTCGCCCCTGTAGACGTTCCGCAGGTGGCCCTCGCAGTAGTGCCGCGTGAGCGCAGCGCCGCCGAGGAGCACGCGCGGCGTGAGCCCCTGCGCGTTCAGCTCGCGCAGGTTCTCCTCCATCACCGTCACGCTCTTGACGAGCAGGCCCGACATGCCGATCGCGTCGGCCTTCTTCTCCTTCCAGGCCTTGATGATCTCCGCCACCGGCTGCTTGATGCCGAGGTTGTGCACCGTGTAGCCGTTGTTCGAGAGGATGATGTCCACGAGGTTCTTGCCGATGTCGTGGACGTCCCCCTGCACCGTCGCGAGGACGATCGAGCCCTTGCTCGCGCCCTCGACCCTGTCCATGAGCGGCTCGAGCCTGCCCACCGCCGCTTTCATCACCTCGGCGGACTGGAGCACGAACGGCAGCTGCATCTTGCCGCTCCCGAAGAGCTCCCCCACCGTCTTCATTCCGTCCAGCAGGTGGTCGTTGATGATGTCGAGAGGCTTGTACCTCTCGAGCGCCTGGCCGATCGTCGCCTCGAGCCCGTCCTTCTCGCCGTCAACGATGTGGGCGCGGAGCCGCTCCTCGACGCTGAGGTCCGCGAGCGTCCTCTTCTTTGCGGTCGCAGCGCCCGCCGCGTCCTTGAAGAGCTCGATGAACTTCTGGAGCGGGTCGACGCCCTCCGCGCGCCGGTCATAGATCAACTCCAGCGCCGCGCTCCACTGGTCGTCCGGGATCTTGTTCTTGGGCAGGATCTTCGAGAAGTGCAGGATCGCGCTCGTCAGCCCCGCGGCCCGCAGTTCGTGCAGGAAGACGCTGTTGAGAACGACGCGCGCCGCGGGCGACAGGCCGAAGCTGACGTTTGAGAGCCCCACCGTCGTCTGCGATCCCGGCAGCGCCCCGCTGATCCGCCGCACGCCCTCGATCGTCTCGAGCGCGCTGCGCCGGTCGCTCTCCATGCCGGTGGAGATCGGCAGCACGAGCGGGTCGAAGAGCAGGTCCTCGGGCGAGAGGCCGTGCCCACGCGTCGCGCGCTCGAAGGCGCGCCGCGCGATCGCGAGCTTGCGCTCCGCCGTGCGCGCCATCGAGTTCTCCTTGTCCTCGTCGATGCTGCCGATCACAAGCGCCGCGCCGTGCGTCTTCGCGAGCCGGCAGAACTTGTCGAACTTCTCCTCGCCGTCCTCGAAGTTCGCGCTGTTGATGATGCACTTGCCGCCCGCGTGCCGCAGCCCCGCCTCGATCGTCCTCGCCTGCGTGCTGTCGAGCATCAACGGCACGTTCACCTGCCGCACCACACGCCGCACCACGTCGGCCATGTCCCTGGCGTTGTCCCGCCCGGCGTAGTCGACGTTCACGTCAAGCACGTGCGCGCCGTCGTGCCGCACCTGCTCGCGCGCCAGACTCACGATCCCGTCCCAGTCCTCCGCCTCGAGCAGCCGCTTGAACGCCCGCGACCCGCTCGCGTTCATCCGCTCGCCGATGATGAGGATGGAGTTGTCCTGCCGGTAGTCCGTCACCGAATAGAGCGACGTGACGCCCGAAGGGAGCGCCGCCTCATCCTCCCCCTGCTCGCCCGCGCGCTCGTCCGTTCGTCCGCTCGCCGCTCCCCCTGCGCGCCCCCGCGCCTTCGCGGCCCCGTGCCTCGCCGCAACTTCCACCAGCCGCCGCACGTGCTCGGGCTTCGTCCCGCAGCACCCGCCGATGATCCGCACACCGTCCTGCGCAACAAAGCGCTCCATCGCCTCCGCGAACGGCTCGGGCTGCAGCGGGAACTCCGTCCGCCCCTCCACAAGCACCGGCAGCCCGGCGTTGGGCATCACGCTGATCGCCCGCCCCCAATGCCTGCCCAGCCACTTGACGTGGTCGCGCATCTCCACCGGCCCCGTCGCGCAGTTGAGCCCCAGCGAGCAGATCGGGTAGCCGGCGAGCGCCGTCGCCGCCGCCGCGATCTCCGTGCCCAGCAGCATCGTGCCCGTGTTCTCGATGGTGACGCTCACCATGATCGGCACGCGCTGCGGCGAGAGCCCGCGCTCCTCGAGGGCCGCGAGCGCCGCGTTCAGCACGCACTTGATCTGCAGCAGGTCCTGGCACGTCTCGACGATGAACAGGTCCACGCCGCCCGCGAGCAGCCCGCGCGCCTGCTCTCGGTAGCTCGAGAACATCCCGTCCCAGTCGATGTTCCCCAAGGTGATCAGCTTCGTCCCCGGGCCCATGCTCCCCGCGACGAACCGCGGCTTGTCGCCCGTGGAGAACTTGCCGCACGCCGCGCGCGCAAGCTCGGCGGCGATCTTGTTCAGCTCGAACGCCTCGTCCGCGAGCTCGAACTCCGCGAGCACGTGCGGCATGCCGCCGAACGTGTCCGTCTCGACCACGTCCGCGCCCACCGCGAGGAAGCTCTCGTGGATGCCCTGGATCAGCTCGGGCCGGCTCTTGACAAGGATCTCCGGGCAGTTCTCCTTGCCCCAGTAGTCGCGCGCGACGTCGAGGTCCGCGGCGTGGGTGGCCGTGCCCATCGCCCCGTCGAAGACGAGGCGGCGTTTCGCGAGCGTGTCGAGGAAGAGGCTGGAGGTTGCGGTCATCCGGGAGTCTCACAATCACGGCGGGCACGGGGGAAAAGTCGAATCACCCAGTGCCCTTCGCGTCGAGACTTCGACCGGGCCGAGGATGCCGACTTTCACGGCTGGATGAGAACGAGGCTTACTTCTTGACCGGCTCTTCCTTCTTCGCCTTGGCCTTGTCGAAGTAGTTGCCCGCGTACTTGCGCTGGAACTTCTCGACGCGGCCGGCGGAGTCGACGAACGTCTGCTTGCCCGTGAAGAACGGGTGCGACCCCGACCACACCTCGACGTGCATTTCCGGCACCGTGGCGCCGACCGTCATCACGACCTGGCCGTTGTGATAGACCTTGCAGTTCGGGTAGTACTTGGGGTGGATGTCGGTCTTCATGGCGCAACTCCGGCGGCCGGGCGTGATTCAGCACGCTCCGGGGGGTCAGGATGATACGCACCGGCGCCGCAAAACGCAACGGGGCCGGGCGAGCGTCCCCTCTCAGGCGCCCGACCGGACCCCATACCCGCCCCGCGTTCAGCGGGGCCGGTCCCCATCAGGGCTTGTGAAACTGTGGGTCTGCGACCCCGACGAAGATCAAACGTCCGACGCGGCAGTGTATTTCACCGACGCCGCCGCGCACAGACACCGAGGGCCCCCAGGCCCATCAAGGCCGCGCCGCCGGGGGCCGGCACGGGCACGAACGACAACTCGAAGACCTCGCTGTCCTGCAGTTGGCCGGACGCATCGCGGAAGTAGAACGAGATGTTGTACTCCTGCCCGGGCAGCCCGTTGGGAAGATGCCACACGGGCAGCACGTGGATGACGGGCGCCCCCATCGCGATTTCCTGACCAACCTGCAGGGGCTGGGGGATCCCGAAGACCTGCATCCCCGGGTCCGCGGCGACAAGCACGGCGCGGATGTCAACCGTCGCCGGGAGCATGAAGAGGCCGATCGCCGGGTGGTCACTCGGGAGGCTGGCGAGCGCGATCTCGGCGGTGGCATACCCGGGAATCCCGACGAACGGAGACTCAGGAACCATGAACGGCATCGGCGCATGGGTGTGCATGTGCAACCGGCCCTGCGCGTCAACCGCGGCTTGAATCTCTTCGTGATGCTGGGCGAGTGCCGCCGAACCGCACACGGCCACAACGAAAGCCCCCACCGCCGCAGAAACAGTGCGCATGGACATCCTTCACCTCCCTCATGGCCCCATGTCCCGCCGAGGCGGGCATATTGCAGCGACGCTCCCTGCACGGGACAAATCGCACGCCCACGGCCGGGCGAAAACACACCCGTCACGCGTCGATCCATCGGCGGTGCTCGTGCTTCCGACGGGCCGCCGTCTCGAGCCTGCACGCGCACTCCGGGCACGGCGCGCCCTTCGCAAGGCCCGCGCGGTCGTACCCGCACTTGACACACTCCACGGCCACCGGCGGGAACGCGAGGTCCGACGTCTTCCACGAGCACCCGCACTTCGGACATACGCGGCAGGCATTGAATCCGTCCCTCGCACGCTCCATCTCGCCCGCGCACGACGCGCACACGCCGTGCGCGAGCCAGACCGACCGTCGGGCGTTCGCCGGGATCGACAGCGCGCACGCGACAGCGGCGGCTATCAGCACCACAACGCCGACGAAGCCGAGCTCGAACGCCTCAACGCTCTTGTTGATCCTCGGCAGGACAAACGCCGCGACGAAGAGGCCGATACCAACGAGAAACAGGGGGAGTGCGAGCCAGCGGCGGCGGCGCCACGCGAGGCGCGCGAGTTCGTGCCGCGCGTCCGCCGCGCGGCCGGTGAACTCGATGTCGGAGACGGGCAGGTCTCTGATCTCGGTCTTGATTCCGATGTCATCCGAGCACACGGCGCAGGGAAGGACCAGCCAGCTCCTGTCGGTCGCACGCGCCGCCAGCGCCGCGGCCTCCCGCCCGGACATGCCGTCCGTGCGTCGTGTGAACCGCGCACGGTTCCACGCCGCGCCGCACTCGGAGCAGACGGTGCAGCCGTCGCCTTGCACCGGCAATGGCACGAGGTCGAATCCGCACCCGCCACAGCGCCCGAACGAGACAAGCGTCGCCGCGTGCAGACGCTTTGTCGGGAGCCTTTGCTCCGCGAAACGGGAGCGCCAGACCAACAACCAGAACAGGCACGGGCCGAGCAAGGGACCGATGTACGAACCCCACGAAGCGCTGGGCGACGGAAGCAGCGAGCGCCATCCATTCCGCGCGACGGCCCACGTGCCGTACGCGATGAAGACAACACCAATGACCCAGGCCAAGTACACCAACCTCTTGCGAGAGACTCTCCCCTCGGCCTGAAGCTCCGCTTGGACTTCCAGGACGGCCGAGCACACTCGCTCCATGCCCCTGTCGTCCACAACAGCCTCGTTCCGCGTGGACCGCCACATCCCGGCATTCTTGTCGACGCTGCGGGTGTCCCGCCCCACGACAGCCCGAAAACCGGCGTTTCCCGGCCTTTTCTCGCCGCTGACCCCTCGGCGTGCTTACTATTCCCCCGCCATGCCGACGCTTGCGCAACTGGAGCGCCTGCTGCAGGCAGATCCGAACGACCCCTTTGTGCTCTATGGCATCGCTCAGGAGCACACCAAGGGGGGCGACTACGCCCGCGCCGTCGAGTTTTTCGACAAGTGCTTGGCGGCCGACCCCGCGTACTGCTACGCCTTCTATCACAAGGCAAGGGCTCTGGACGCCGCGGGTTCTCGGAACGAAGCGATCGAAACCGCGAAACAAGGGGTCAAGGCGGCCGAAACGGCGGGGGACGCACACGCCGCGGCGGAGCTGCACAGTCTGCTGGAATCGTTGGAAGGGACCTGAACCGGGCGTCGCAGGACGCTCCCAGAGAACGAGGTACTCGCGTGGTCAACAGCTACCGGCTCAACGTTGAGGTGATCCGCCCCGGCCTGTTCGGGGACGCCCCCCCGGGGCGTGACGGGTCCCCCACGCCGCGCATCTCCGGCCTCCAGCCCGACCTCTCCAACCCGACCGTGACGTTCGTAAAGGTCGGCGCAACCGTCGTCGCCAAGGTCCCCTTCATGGAGATCGAGAAGCTCGGCCTGCGCGTCGGCGCGAGCTGGACGAGCCGGCTCGCCCAGACCTGCCAGCAGGCCTTCGACGTCATGCAGGCCCGCGAGCAAGGCGAGCGCATCGCCCGCGACGAGCGCAAGTGCGCCGCCGAGGTGGAGGCCAAGCTGACCAAGCAGGGCATCACCGCCGCCGTCGCGAAGCAGGCGATCGACGAACTCAAGAAGGCCGGCATCGTCTCCGAGGCGCCCCTCCCGCCCCTCGAGCCAGAAACCAACGGCAAGGGCAGGAAGGCCGCCAAGGCGCGCCCCGACATGGTCCGGGCTGTCGAGGCCGCCGAGGAGGCGCTCAAGAAGCTCCCCGCCAAGCTCGACCGCGCCGGCAAGATGCGCAAGCTCGTCGCGGCCCTCGCGCGCAAGGGCTTCGACGAAGACACGGCGAACGACGCCGCGGCGAAGGCGCTCAAGAGCGCCCGCCCCGCGCCCGCCCGCAAGCGCCCGGCTGCGCGTGCGTCGCGCTGACGCCGCCGAGCGGAGGGCGCCTCTGCTCGCGCTGCGACGTTTGGCGAGCCAGGTGATCGGCGAATGGCCGCACCGGGCCGCTCGGATCGCACAGGCGCGGCCTGAATGTCTCGTCGCCACCACTCACCGATCCCCTATCACCGGTCACCGAGTACGACCCGCCGGTCACTTCTACGATCCCCCATGCCCCCATCGCAACTCGCCAACGTCGCCGTGCTCCCGCTGCTCGTGCTGGGCGCGTGCAGGATGAGCGGTAACGAGCGCAATGAGCTGGGCGATTCGCGCGCCGGGGAGAGCGTGAGCCTGCCCGCCTTCGGCGGCGCGGGCCTTCGCGCCGACAGCGCGCCGACCTCCGACGCGCCCGCGAGCGCCGGCCTCAGCCGCGCCCACTGGGAGCCCACGACGATCATCGTCCCCATCGACGGCGTCCGGGGCCGGCCGACGTACGCGAGGCCGTTGCTGCTCGCCGACTCGACCGCCCGCCAGCGGGGCGACTTCCCCACGCCCACCAGCGCCCTCGAGCTCGAGGGCGACAGCAGGACCGAGCGCGTCGCCGAGGCCGCGCTCGGTCCTTTCTACACGCTGTACGAGGGGGCCGCGATGCCCTTCCGTTTCTTCTACCTGCCGCCGTGGCGCGAGGTGCGCCACGTCGAGCGGCCGAACTGGCGCGCGCCCGTGCAGACCGCAACCCACCCGCGTCACGAGCTGCAGCGCCTGCGCGACGCGGGCGCCGACGGATCCCCCGTGATCCCGGACTCCGCCGACGGCGAGCGGCTGCAGACCGACGCGCCGGCCACCGACGCGGCGGATCCCTCCGGTCTTGATCGCACGCCGGAGCGTCCGCAGTGAGCCGCGCCATCGGCCCCGACGGCCTCCCCCCTGGTTACCAGCTCAAACCCGGGCTCGAGATTTCGCCGCGCGAGGCGAGCGAGAAGCTCCGACGCGATGAAGTCACACTGATCGACTGCCGCACGGCGCCGGAATGGGAGATCGCGCGCGTCGAGCCGGCGATCCACGTCCCGCTCGGCGAGATCGAGGCCCGCGCCGAGGACATCCGCGAGGAGGCGGAGAGGCGGGGCAAGCCCGTCGCCGTCATCTGCCACCACGGCGTGCGGTCGTTGAAGGCCGCGCTCGCGCTGCGGGCGCTGGGCGTGCCCGGCGCGGTCTCCGTCGCCGGCGGCATCGAGGCCTGGTCGCAGGCGATCGATCCGAGCGTGCCCCGTTACGAACGCAGCGGCGACGCCTGCCGGCGGGTCTGACCTCTTCGTCTCTTCGTCAACGAAAAACCCCCCGGTGTTTCCACCGGGGGGTTCGTGTGTCCGTCAGACTCGAGAGTTGATCTCGAACCGATTAGCCCGCGCAGGCGCCGCCGCCGAAGACGCGGAGGAAGGCCTCGAGGTCGGCGTTGTCGGGGAAGAGCTGGTCGTTGTTGAAGTCGATGTCGTTGCACGTGCCGGTGCTGCACGCGCCGCCGCCGAAGACATCGAAGAAGTCCTGGATGTCTTGGTTATCCGGGAAGAGCCCGTCGCCGTTGAAGTCGATGCTGTCGCAGCCGAGGGAGCAGTCGCCCGAAGCGTTGCCGCTGATGAGGTCCGCGCCGACGCCAACGTTGTCGTTGGGCGTCTGCGGGCGGATGAACCAGCGGTCGTTGCCGGGCAGCGTCTGGGCGTCGAAGAACGCGAAGCCCAGGTAGTAACGGCCCTGCGGGAGAGCGCCGTTCTGACCCGAATAGGTCGAGACCTCGCCGACACCGTACGGAGCCGCACCGGCCACGCGCGGGTTGGACGAGTTGCCGAACGAGAACTGCGGGAGGAAACCGTCGCCTTCGTCGTCCGAAGAAGCGACCAAGTTGCCGTTGCTGTCGAAGAGGAAGGCCTCCATGTCCGACGCGGTGCCCGACTGGAAGAAGTCGATGTCGAGGTAATCGTTCGCGTCCGGATCGTTGAGCTCGAGCTCCTTGCACGTCACGAAGGTGTACCAGACAACGCCCGGGTCGTTGACCTGAACGTTGCCGTTGTCGATCACGCCGAAGACCGGGTCGCCGGGGGCGCCGCCGGGCGGGGTGAGCTCGATCGAGGTCGGCGGGACGGGTGTGTAGGTGTTGGTGATCGGGTCGTTCACGTTCGTGCGGATACGCACCGTGACCGGCGCGCCGGCCGACGAAGGATCGCTCAACAGCGACCAGCCCTCACCCGGCGGGGAGACGAGCGGCTCGGCCGCCGTGCCGACCCAGAAGGGGCCGTCAAGCGTCGTCAGCTCGCCGTCGATGCCGTTGAAGGTCACGCCGTCGCCGTTCGCGGCGCGGTTGCCGGCGCCGAACGACAGCTGGGCAAGGTCGCCCGACCCGTCGGCGAAGTCGATGCCCGCGTCCGACTGCGTCGAGACGATGAAGCCGCCCTCGGCGTTGTACAGCACCATCGCGGTGTTGAACAAGGCAGAGCCTTCGTTGTCGATGTCCAGGTACGCGAGGTTCGCGTCGAGGACGTCGTTGTTCAGGCAGAACTTGACCCAGAACGCGTCGTCGCGCGGATCGGCCGAGCCGGCGGTGACGGTGCCGTTCGCGACCGTCTGCCCATCGGGCAGGCAGCCGGCGAGCGTCAGGTCAACATCGGCGGTCGGAGCGGGCGGGGGCGGAATCTCGCCCTGCCACTGGAACCAAAGACGCGTCGGGTTGCCGTTGAACAGCGTGGCGCGGTGCTCGGCCGAGCCGAAAGCACGGCTGCTGTTGGTGTCCGGGTAGGTCACCAGCGGGCCGCCCTCGAAGATGCCGTCGGTATCGACGTCGCACGCCCAATCAGGCAGCGTCGTGCCGACGCTCGGCGCACCCTCGCCCACGCCCCAGAACAGGTACGGCTGGTTGATCGCGAAGGTGGTGCCGTTGGCGAACGGACCGGGGAGGAACGCGCCGGGAGCCGTCGCGCTGCCGGGCTCGCGCATTTCCATCTCGACGAAGATCGAGTTGTCGCCTTCCGGAACCGCGAACGTCACGCCCGGGAACGTCCAGAAGAAGCCGAGGCCGTTGGGCTGGCCGTTCACCTGGAGACCGAGGTTGCCGGCGTACAGCGTGAAGAAGTTGTTGCTCGCGGCCGTCACCATCGGGCTGGCCGTGTAGTCAACGTCCTCCCAGCAACGCATGAACACGTCGGCGCCCGCCGGGCGGACAGCACCGTTGCGGGCGAAGGAGAAGTTGAAGTCCGTGATGACGTTGTTCGGCGCCGGCGAGGGAGCAACCGCCCACGGGCCGCCGTACGTGATATCGTCGCCGATGTGGCTCCAGCCCTGGTAGCGGCTGAAAATCAGCGTCGTGACCGCCGCGCTGTCGGCGTCGTACACGGGCTGCGATGCACGGGACTGCGGCAACTGACCAAGCTGCATCTGGCCGTTGCCATCGATAAAGGCTGGCTGCAGCTTCGACCGCGGCTGATCGACCTGAGCAAACGCCGCGGAAGCGGCCGCACCGGCCGCCAACGCAAGAATCAGACTCTTCTTCATATTCCAGACTCCTCTCGGTATGACGGGGACACACACCCCTCGTCCAGTCCACGGATGAGTCCTATCCCATCCGCAATTCGGCTCGCACGGCTTTCACCGTCGCGACCAAGACAGGTTGCGCACTGCTCGCGCGATCAATAGCCTAACCGATGTCCGGCAAAACACAAGCCTTTTTTGGGTAACTCTTCATGCCGCGTTGAGGCCCGGCCGGATACACGGGCTCCCGCCCGCGTCCGGTAAAGGACCCCACCCGGTCATCGGGTATTCGCCTCGGCGTCTGAACGCCGCCCGCGCATCAATCTCACAAACTCGTCGAAGAGGTACCCCGAATCATGGGGGCCGGGCGATGCTTCCGGGTGGTACTGCACACAAAAAACCGGCTTCCCCTCCACTCGGAATCCGGCAACGGTGTCATCGTTGAGGTGCGTGTGCGTTTCCGTGCCGCCGACTTGCGCGAGAGAAGTTCGGTCGACCGCAAAGCCGTGGTTCTGACTTGTGATCTCAACACGCCCGGAGCCGCGTTGCAGGATCGGATGATTGGCGCCGCGGTGGCCGAACGGCAGTTTATAGGTCCTTGCTCCGACCGCGAGGGCGAGCAGTTGGTGGCCGAGGCAGATACCGAACGTCGGCATCGTCTTCTCGGCCGGACGGTTCATCAGCTCTCGCAACGTGTCGATCGTCGCTTGCACAGCGGCGGGGTCGCCGGGGCCGTTCGAGATGAACAGGCCGTCCACCTCGCCTCGCTCGTACATGGCGGTGATATCGCGCGCGGGTGTGTCGTGCGGCACCACGACCACCTCGCATCCCCGCTCGGAAAGATTGCGCAGGATGTTCGCCTTCGCGCCGCAGTCGAGCGTGAGGACGCGGAGCGGCCGGCCGGCCCGGCGGACGCCGCGGGGCGCCCAATCGCCCAGCGTCTCGCTCCACGTTTGCCGCGACGAGCACCCGACCAAGGGCACGAGGTTCTGCCCGGCCATCGACGGGGCGTTCGCGGCCCGCGCGACGAGGTCGGCGTCGGAGAGGTCCGCGCGGTCTGTCAGCACGCCCTGCGTCGCGCCGGCGGAACGGATCTTCCGCGTGAGCGCGCGCGTGTCGATCCCGGCGATGCCGAGCACGCCGGCGCGTTGCAGATAGGTCGAGAGGTCGGTCGTCGCGCGATAGTTCGAATGCCGGCGCGCCAGCTCACGGATGACGAACCCGGCGACCTGCACCTTGCGGCTCTCGCGGTCGTCCTCGTTCGCGCCGGTGTTGCCGATGAGCGGGAACGTCTGAACGAGGATCTGCCCGGTGTACGACGGGTCGGTGAGCGACTCCTGGTAGCCCGCCATCGCGGTGTTGAACACCACTTCACCGATCGAGACGAGGCGGCGCCCGACGGCGCCGAAGGCGTCGCCCTCGAATACGGTGCCGTCCGCGAGAGCGAGGCGGGCGCTCACGCGGGTCGCTCCCTGATCGTGCCGCTGCTTGTCCGAGCCGACCGAGGGTGCGCTGGGCATCGGGCGTGATCATAGATAGCCTCACGCGCACGTGACTCGTTCTCTGCCATTGTTCGGGCGGGAATCCGGCGACGCGCGCGGCCCGTTGGTGCGCGTGATCGTCGAGGCGGCGATCGCGCGCAGCGCCGGCGAGGACGGCACGCTGACGTACCGCGCGGGCAGCCCGCCGCCCCGCGTCGGCCAGCGTGTGCGCGTGCCGCTCGGCAACCGGCTCGTGTTCGGGATTGTCGCCAAGGTGGGCGGCGAGGAGCTCGCGGCGGGGATCGATTCCGGGCGCCTGCGCGTCGTTGAACAAACGCTGGATCAAGCCCTGACGCCCCCCGGGCTCGCGCTCGCGAAGTGGATCAGCGATTACTACCACGCGCCGATGGGGGTCACGATCGCCGCGATGACGCCCGCGCCCGTCAAGGGCCGGGCGGGAACGGCGCGCGTCGTGTTCGCCTCGCCCGTGCCCGAACGCGGGGGCGAAGCGCCCGCGAAACTCTCGCCCGCGGCGCGACGCGCGCGGTCGCGGCTGCTCGCGATCGATCCCGCGCGTTTTCCGATGCCCGTGAAGGAGCTCGCGGCGGAGCTCGGGTACAAGTCCGCCGCGCCGCTCAAGCGGCTCGCCGCGGCGGGGTTTTTGGAGCTTCGGGAAGAGGAGATCGTCAGGTCGGCGCCGCTGCCGGGCTTCGACCTCTTCGCGGCGCCGGCTCCGGCGCCGGAGCCGACTCGCGCGCAGCGATCCGTCGTGGACGGCGTGGGCGCGACGCTGGGCTCGTTCCACGTGCACGCACTGCTCGGGGTGACGGGCTCGGGGAAGACTGAGGTGTACCTGCGTCTCATCGAGCGGTGCCTCCGGGCCGGGAGAGGGGCGATCGTGCTCGTGCCTGAGATTTCCCTGACGCCGCAGACGTGCGCCCGGTTCGTCGCGCGCTTCGGCGCGGGGCGCGTCGCGCTCCTGCACTCGGGCATGACCCCCGCGCAGCGGCACGCGCAGTGGCGGCGCTGCGAGAGCGGCGCGGCGCCCGTCGTCGTCGGGCCGCGGAGCGCGGTCTTTGCGCCGACGCCCTCGCTGGGGCTGATCGTCGTGGACGAGGAACACGACGGGTCGTACAAACAGGACAACGCGCCGCGCTATCACGCGCGCGACACGGCGATCAAGCGCGCGCAGATCGAGGGCGCGGCGGTTCTTCTCGCTTCCGCGACGCTCTCGCTCGAGACATGGGCGAACACGCACGCCGCGGACGACCGCCCGGCGCGGTTCTCGCTCTGGCGCCTCGAGGAACGCGCGGGCGGCGCGGCGCTGCCGGCCGTCGAGGTCGTCGATCTCAAGGAGGAAGCCCGCGTGCGGCGCGAGGAGGACCCGGACGGTGCGCGGCGGCAGCATCTGCTGGGCCCGCGGCTCGAGCGGGCGATGGACGGGACGCTCGCCCGCGGCGGGCAGGTGCTGCTGCTGCTCAATCGGCGCGGGTTCGCCCACTACCTGGGGTGCCCGCGGGGGGAGTGCGGGTACGTCGTGCAGTGCGAGTCGTGCGACGCGCCGATGGTGCTGCACAAGGACAAGGCCGCGCCCGCGGGGGCGATCGTGCGGTGCCACCACTGCGCGCTGGAGCTCCGCGTGCCGCGGGTCTGCCCGTCGTGCGGCGGTCCGCTGCGCTCGCTGAGCGCGGGGACGCAGCGTCTGGAGGAGGAGGTGGAGCGGAAGTTCGCGGCGCTGGGCGTGTCGCACGCCGCCGGCACGCTGCTGCGGATGGACTCGGACAGCTTCAAGACCGCGCGCGAGTACTTCGGCGCGGTCGCGCGCGTGGCGTCGGGCGGGGTGCGCGTGATCCTGGGGACGCAGATCGTCGCGAAGGGGCACGACTTCCCGGGCGTCCGCCTCGTCGGCATCGTCGACGCGGACACGTCGCTCTGGATCCCGGACTTCCGCGCCGACGAGCGGACGTTCCAGCTCGTGTGCCAGGCGGCGGGGCGCGCGGGGCGCGGGACGGAGCCGGGGCGCGTCGTCGTGCAGACGTACGCGCCGGAGCGGCGGGCGATCGTGTGCGCGGCGCGGCACGATTACGCGGCGTTCGCGGACGGAGAGCTCGCGGCTCGGACGCAGCTGGGCCTGCCGCCGTCGCGCCGGATGGCGAGGGTCGTCTGCCGGGACAAGGACGCGCGGCGGGCGGAGGCGCTGGGCGAGCGCGTCCGCGCGGCGATCGCGAACGTCGCGGGCGGCGCGAGCGTGAGCGGAGTCTCGCCGTGCGCGATCGGGCGGATCGCCGACCGGTTCCGGTACGAGGTCAGGGTCCTGTGCGGCACGGCGACGGAGCTCCGCGACACGTTGGCGCGGGCGAGGACGAAAACGTCGGCGCTGGTGGATGCGCGGGCGGCGATCGACGTCGACCCGGTCAACCTTCTCTAACAGTGGCTACGCTCGCGCGCATGGACGCGGAGCGCACGAGCGACGTGGGCCGGTGGCTGCGCGGCAAGCGCGTCACGGTGATGGGCCTGGGAAGGTTCGGCGGCGGCGCGGGCGTCGCGGCGTGGCTGGCCGGGCGGGGCGCGCGCGTGCTCGTCACGGACTTGGAGCCCGCCGAAAGGCTCGGCGCCGCCATCGCGACGCTGCGCAAAGAGATCGACGGGGGCGGGGTGTCGCTCGCGCTCGGCGGGCACACGGAAGTCGAATTCGCGGAGACGGACCTCGTCGTCGCGAACCCAGCGGTGCCGGCGCCGTGGAAAAACAAGTTCCTGCGTGCGGCTTCGGAGGCGGGCGTGCCCGTCACGACGGAGGTCGCGCTCGCGGTGTCGCAGTTGCCTGGCGGGTCTCGCGTCGCGGGCGTGACGGGGTCGGCGGGCAAGAGCACGACGAGCTCGCTGATCGCGCACATCCTCGACGTTTGCGGCCGGCCGGCGACGCTGGGCGGGAACATCGGAGGGTCGTTGCTCGGCGCGAAAGCGGAGCGGCTCGTCGTCCTTGAGCTCTCGAGCGCGATGCTCTACTGGCTGTCCGGCCTCGCGGAGCGGGACGGCCTTGCGCCCCCACCGCCGCTGCGCGACGCGCTGGGCGCGTGCGGGCTCGCGGTCGGCGTCGTGACGAACGTCGAGCCGAACCACATCGACTGGCACGGCGAGTTCGGCCACTACGAGCGTTGCAAGCGCGTGCTCATCGATTCGCTCCCCGCGGGCGCGACGGCGGTCCTCGGCCCGGGACTCTCCTCTTGGTCCACGCCCGTGGGTGTGACGCGCGTCGTTGTGAGCGAGAGAGACGCCGTGCCCGGCATGCGCATCCCGGGCGCGCACAACGCGCTGAACGGCACTGCGGCGTCGCTCGCCGCGTGCGCACTCGATCCGACGCTGGGGATTGACGACGCGCGGAGGGCGGCCACAACCTTCGCCGGCCTCCCCCACCGCCTGCAGTTCGTGTGCGAGGCCGGCGGCGTCGCGTTTTATAACGACTCGAAAGCGACCACGCCGGGCGCGACGCTGCTCGCGGCGGTCGCGCTCGCCGAGCGCGCGAGCCTCGTGCACCTGATCGTCGGAGGGTACGACAAGAAGTCCGACCTCTCGCCGATCGCGGGGCTCGCGGGGAAGAACGTCTCGCTCTACACGATCGGGACGACGGGCGACGCGATCGCGTCCGCCGCCGTATCGGCGGTTCGGTGCGGCACGCTCGACCGCGCGATCGCGGAGATCAAGTCGAGGGCGCGCGCGGGGGACGCCGTGCTCCTGAGCCCGGGCTGCGCGAGCTGGGACCAGTTCGAGAACTACGAGCAGCGCGGCGATCGCTTCTGCGAGCTCGCGAGGGGCGGGGGAAGCCGGTGAATCAGGCAACCGTCAAAGCGGCTCCGCTCGGCGTTGCGGTGTGCGTGCTGGTCGCGGCGTGCGCGACGCGGGAGCGGGCGCCCTCGCATTCGCCACGCGGAACGCCGGCCGCCGTCCCGTCTGAACCGGAACGGCCAGCGCCGCCCGCCGCGTCCGTGGTCACCGCCGCGCCGCCGGCGCCTGTGCGGACGCCGGAAGCCGTGACGTTGGTCGAACTCGCGCCCGGTCTGCGCGTCGATGCGCGGCGCGGCATCGTCGAGATC
Organism: Phycisphaerales bacterium; assembly: GCA_035628115.1. Taxonomy (GTDB): domain Bacteria; phylum Planctomycetota; class Phycisphaerae; order Phycisphaerales; family UBA1924; genus BJHL01. The sequence goes on from DASPKL010000018.1 coordinate 80,155, forward strand.
GACGGGAAGGTGCCGATCGAGGCGAACGCCGGGGACGTCGTCTACCTCGAGACCTTGGTGTGCACACAGGACAGCAAGGAGCACGAGTCGCTGGTGGTGACACCCGTCAAGCCCTCCGCGGTGCACACGGCGATCCTGCTCGCGGGTGCGCAACCCGGGACGCCGGGGTCATGGAGGTTCGAGGGTCAGCGCGTCGTCGGCGTCGAACCGACCGGTCCTGCCGTCGAGGTGATGGTGCGGGTCCGGGGGCGCGATGACGCGCCGCTCGCGTCGTGGGTGCGCGACCAGAAAACGGGGGCAGCCCTGGCGGACCAATACCCGGGCACGCGCTGGGTCTTCGGCGGCTCGGCGTTCGTCACGCGGGCCGGCAACCGGCTGTACGGCGCGGACCTCGAGGGCTCGATCGTGGGTCTCGCGACGTTCGGGAGCGAAACCGTGGGATGGTCGCGCGTGTACAGCCCCGACTCCTCCGTGGACGAGCCCCACCTCGCCGCGACGCCGGGGTTGACGCCGCCCGCGGACACACCGGTCACGGTAGTTCTCCGCGTCGCAAGGTAACGCGCCGCGGCGGTGATGGTCAGCCCGCCGGCGAAGGACGGGGTGTCGTCGCGATGTGTTCGTGCAGGCCGTCGCACGCGCGCCAGAGCATTTCATAGACGCGCTGAAAGCCGTCGTCGTTCCCGGTGTATGGATCGGGAACGATCAGCTCGTGTTCGGGCCTTCCCTTCAGCGTCGGATCGAACGAGCGCATGAGGCGCACGCGTTCGGCGGGTGCGCCGCGGCGCAGCAACTCCGCGCGGTTGTTCAGGTCCATCGCGAGGAGCAAGTCGAACGATTCGAAGTCGTCGCTGCAGACGCAACGGGCGACGTGGTCGAGCTCGACGCCGTGCTTCTCCGCGACCATGATCGAGCGCGGGTCCGCCGGGCCGCCGACGTGCCACGATCCTGTGCCGCAGGAGTCGATGCGGAGCGTATCGAGCACGCCGCGTTGCTTGGCCTGGTGGATGAAAATCGCCTTGGCGAGCGGGCTGCGGCAGATATTGCCGAGGCAGACGAAGTTGACAGCGAACCGGGGATCGGGCTTGGTCATCGTGCCATCGTTCGCGCGTCGGCGGACGAAAGCAGTACGCGTACGGCCGCGCCGAACGACGCCACGAACGTGGCGGGCTGCGCAGCGATCAGCGTGCGCTGGGCGGCGACGGCGGCCGCGCGCATCTCACGGCTCGAGAGCAGGTCCGCGATCAGGCGGGAGAGCGGCCGCGCCCCATCGCTGTCGGCCCTGGCGATCCGGACCGTTTCGGTCGCGTCGAGCAGCGCCGCGGCCCGTGGCGAGAGAACGACGGGCACTCCGGCCCGGGTGGCGAGCGAAAAGAGCAGCCCGACACCGAGCGTCGACGCGTGCTCGTCCGGGGCGAGCACGGCCGCGACGCACCGCCGCAACCACGCGCCCGCGGGGTCGTCCGTCACGGTCCCGCCCACCGTGTACTCGCCCGGCCCGATGAGCTGCACGGCGCTCGCGAGCTTCCCCGCGCTCGCCGGCAGGACCGGCTGAACCGGCAAGTCCATGAAGCGGAGCATACTGCACGCGAGGATGAACTCCTGCGCATCCGAGCCGGTGGTTTCGTCGGCGAGCAAGCCGATGGAGCCGCCGGGCGCCGACGGAGCCTGCCCGTCGCGGGCGCGGGCCGCGAGCGCCCACGACAGCGCGACGCCCGCGCCGGTCGGCTCGCCGTCGCGCGAGAGGGGCGCCATGACACCGCGGCGAGGGTCGACTTCGATCCACGGTCCGGGGGTCGCGCTCCGGGCCGGGCGCAGCGATCGGCCCCACGCGATGACGGCGTCGAAAGAAGGTGAGGTTGCGAGCATCGCGCGCACGCCATGTGCGGCGGCGCGGGCGGAGCGCAGCGGCGCGGGGATCGGCGTTACGCCCGCGAGCCCACCGCCGCGGCACCAGGCGCTCACGCGCGCGTCGCCGATCGCCGCGGCGTAGTGCTCGTCGGGTCCGGCGCAGAGTTCGCCGATCGCGGCGGGTGCGCCGTGGCCGGATGCGCCGAACGGGTCGGGCGGGCTCAGGATCGCGTCGATCCGCGGCCGGGGTTGGAGCAGGTGGAGGAACCGCACGCGAATCAGCCGCGGTCCTTGGCCGGCGGGCGTGCTTCGTGCTTGTAGAAGAGCTTGGCGAGAGCGACGCCCAGCTGCTCGGCGAGGGACTCCTGCGCCTTCGCGACGCCGGCCGCGCCGCTGGGGATGTCGTGCGACCGCTGCGGCAGGATGACCTGCAGCGTGTAGCCCTCCCGGTCCTCGGGCCATCGACGCTTGCCGGAGACAACGTCGATCACCTTCACGCGCGCGATCGAGAAGGGCTGGTACGTCTGGCCGTCCGGCGTGAGAGAGAACCGCTCGACGGCCGCGTAGACCACGACCTCGGCCTTGACGGCCGCCCCGATGGAAGCGATGTCCGTCGGCCGGTCGGAGTCGTCGCGCGCGGCGACGGCCTGGACCGCCTGGCTGTCGAGCACCTGCTTCAGGCCCGCGTCGCTCATCAGCGCCTGCTCGGCCGCTCGGCCGATCGTGCTGCGCAGCGTCCGGCGGGGCAGCACGCTCGCGCGGTCGTCGATGAAGACGACGGTCGGGCGGTTTTCGTCGAGGCGGTGGAGCGCCGGCGTCTTCTCGGGCCCGTGGACGAGCAGGTACGCGGGCGCGACGATGTTGCAGGAGGCGAGCGGCGCGAGCGCGGACGCCGCGAGCAGGGCGAAGGCCGGTCGAATGACGGCGCGGATATTCATCCGATCAATACTCCGGGTAGTACGGCTCTTCGTGGGCGTAGAAGAGCCATGAGACGCGGTCGACGAGGCGGCCGGCGAGTGCGCTCGTCACCGTCTGTCGCGACATCTGGTCTGGCCCGAAGCCCTTCTTGCCGGGGAACTTCACGGTCATCGTCCGGCTGAACGAGGGCTCGTCGGGCGCGGGCGAGTCGACTTCGACGACGGAAACAGTCGCCGCGGCGACGCCGTCCCACTCGTACGGGTTGCCGGGCTCGTTGAGGCGGTACTCGATCATCTCGATCATGACGAGGCGCGAGACGCCGCCGAGGTCCTTCGCGAGTTCGCTGGGCGCCTTGCCGGCCCAGGAGGGATTACGGGCCTGGTAGGAGGCGACGTCGGCGGGAGAAACAAAGCCCGCGGCCGCGGGCGAGTTCGCCGGGTCGGCGAGGCGGTCGGCGATGCGCGAGGAGAGGAACTCGACCAGGCCGGGGTGCTCGCCCTGGATGGCGCGGTCGGCCTGCACGACGACGGCGAAGGACTTGCCGGCGAGGCCGATGTACTCGGCCTCGACCTTGTGGGTGCTGTCCTTTCGGTAATTCTCGACCATGCCGCCGACCAACTGGCAGCCGGCGACGAGCGGGAGCATGATGAGAACGGCGCCGGAGCGCAGGAGCGCGTGCATTGGCATGCCGCGTCAGCGTAGGGTCGCGTCCAGCCCGGCGAGTTTGTACGCCCATGCGAGGAAAAAGAGCGCGCCGACCGCCCACAGCACCGCGGGGCGCACGAGCCAGGAGAGCACACGGTCCCACCGCGCGCCGCGGACGGCCGCGTGGAGCGCGCCCCAGAAGGCCGCGGCGCACGCGAGCGCGGCCGTCGCGCCCGCCGGCTGCGTGCGGAAGGCCGCGGCCGTGTTGCCGTCGGCCATGTGCGCGAAGGACGTCGTCATGCCGCACGTCGGGCACGGGCGCTCGAAGCGGGCCATCCAGAGGCATCGCGGGATGCCGAGCTGCGTGTGCGTGTCGTGGCCCCGCGGGTCCGGCCGGAGCCGGGAGGCCGTGAGCAGCACGGCGAGGCACGCGAGAGCGAGAGCGAGCGCCGCGAGCCTGCCGCCGGCGCGGAGTGGGCCGGCCGTTGCCATGGGATCAATCGAACTTGAAGACGCCCTTGCGGTAGCCGTACACGTACGCGACAACCGTCGTGAGGAGGAAGAAGCCGATGCGGACGAGCCACGCGAGCGCCTCGGCGCTGGGGCTCGCGATGTTCGGGAAGGTGATGGCCCAGGGGTAGAGGAAGACAACTTCGACGTCGAAGACGAGGAAGACCATGGCGATCAGGTAGAACCGCACGTTGAATCGCTTGCGGGCGGTGCCGATCGGGTTCATGCCCGACTCGTACGTCTGGCCCTTGATCTTTCCCTGTCGGCTGGGCCCGAAGACCAGGCTCAGCACGACGTTCATCACGCCGAACGTGATCGCCATGAGGAGGATCAGGAAGAGCGGGAGATAGCTCGACAGCTCTGTCGTCGCCAGCGTGATGACGCGGTTCGCCATGCGGGCGGAGCGTAGGTATCTACCGCCCGCGCCGGCGGCTCGCGGCGCCCGCGCGGAGGTCGACGGGCGTCTCGGCCGCCCCGTCGGTCCCGGCGCGGACGACGATCCGCACGCTCTTCCCGAGGAAGAGCCCGGCATCCGCGAGCGCGGCGAGGGCCTGCGCCTCGGTCTTTACCGGCTTGCCGTCGATCGACACGACGCGTTGGTCACGCTCAAGACCGGCCGTCGCGGCGTCCGCGCCGTCCACCACTTCCCCGATCAGCACGCCCTCGTCGTCCGTTTCCAGCGCGACGCCGAAGCGCTCCGCGAGCATCGGGCCGTACGTCGCGAGCGACCGTGCGTCGGCGGGCATCTCGCCCAGCGTGACCTCGACCTCGATCTCGCGCCCGTCGCGGTACACACCGAGCAGCACGCGCCGGCCGGGGCGGTGCGACGAGATCATCGCGCGGAGCACATCGCCGTCGTGGACGCGCTCGCCGCCGATGCTGGTGATGATGTCCGCGGCCTTCAGGCCCGCCTTGTCGCCGGGGCTGTCCTCGACAACGGCGCCGATGCGCACCCCGCGGCCTTCGTACCCGTCGACGCCGTAGGCGGCGCCCTCGAGCGAGAACTGCACGCCGATGTAGCCGGTGCGGATCGGCTGGCCCGCGATGATCTGGTCCGCGCGCGACTCGATCGTCGCGAGCGGGATCGCGAAGCTGATGCCCGACGATTGGCCGGTCACACCCCCGCCGGTCTCCTCGGCCGTCGCGATCGCGACGTTCATGCCGATCACCTCGCCGTTCACGTTCACCAGCGGCCCGCCCGAGTTTCCGGGGTTCACAGCGGCGTCGGTCTGGATGAAGTTGCTGATGCCGGCACGCCCCGCCGCGGCGCGCGCGCTGCGGCCGAGGCCGGAGATGATGCCCTGCGACATCGAGAACTTGAAGCCGAAGGGGCTCCCGAACGCGAACACGCGCTCGCCGGGATGGAGCCGCGTGCCCGTGGCGCGACGGGCCGGCACGAGGTGCTCGCCGGCATCGACGCCGACGACGGCGATGTCGGTCAGCGGGTCCGCGCCCAGCACGCGGCCCTGCACGACGCGGCCGTCGTGGAACTGGACGTAGACGCGCTCCTCGCCGCCGACGACGTGGGCGTTCGTGATGATGTGCCCCGATTCGTCGTACACCCACCCCGAGCCGGTGCTCGAGTAACCGCGCCATGATCGCGCCGCGTCGATGTGCACGACCGACGGCGTCACCGCGTCGCCGATGCTGCGCACCGCGCGGTCCATCTGCTCGAGGATGTCGTCGGCGGCGAGTTCGCGGAGCGCGACGTCGACGCGCTGGCGCGTGCGCACCTCGCCGATCCGGCGCATGGCGGCGGGCGCCGCGACGAGCACCGCCCCGGCGGTCAGCAGAACGACGAAGGCCGGACCGAAGGAGACGATGCGTCGCATGTTCTCACTCTTCGTACGCGGATCACCCGGAGTTCACATCCGTCGGCGTCTTCCGTGCGCCGACGCTCGTTCTACCGCCGGCCCCGCGGCGCGCTACAAGGCCTACCCACTCCCGAGCCGCGTCCTCGATCGCGGGGCCGAGGCTCACGAGCGCGGCCGCGAACGGGGGCGGGTTCTCGGTCATCCCCAGCACGTCCTGCAGCACGAGCACCTGCCCGTGGCAACGCGCGCTGGCACCGATGCCGATCACCGGCACCTTCGATGCCGCGACGACGCGGTCGGCGAGGTCCTCGGGCACGGATTCCACCAACAACATCGCGGCGCCGGCCTGCTCGAGCGCCAGCGCGTCCGCGGCGATCCGATCCGCATCGGCCTTCGTCCGTCCGGCGCCGGTGTAGCCGCCGCTGAGCGCGGCGCGCTGCGGCCGGCTGCCGACGTGCGCACAGACCGGGACGCCCGCGCGCGTCATCTTCTCGACGAGCCCCGCGTGCGACGCGTCGGCCTCGATCTTGACGATGTCCGCAAGCCCTTGGGTCAGGAACCGGCCGGCGTTGCGGAGCGCCTCGGCGTCATCGGCCTGATAGGACATGAAAGGCATGTCCCCCATCACCACGCACCCCGGTGCGCCGCGCTTGACGCCGGCCGTCAACGCCAGAAGCACGCCGAGGGGCATGTCGATCGTGCGCGTGAACCCGAGCACCACCTCCGCGGCCGTGTCGCCGACGAGGAGCATGTGAACGCCGCCCCGGGCGAGCCACCTCGCGGTGGTCGCGTCGTAGCAGGTCAGGCAGGCGAAGGGATGGCCGTCGCGCGCCATCTGACGGAGAGTTTTCAGCGTGACGGGCGGCACGGTTCGAAGGGTACGGGCGCGCCACCGCCCGCCGTCGGGGGGCACCACCTACGCTTGGCCTTCATGGCGAAGAAAGTCTCCAAGAAGGCGGCGAAAAAGGCACCGGCGAAGAAAGCCGCGAAGAAGACGTCGCGCAAGCGTCCGGCGTCCGCGGCGGCGCCCGACGCCCCCGCCGCGCAGCAGCCCGCCGTCATCGCCCACGCCCCCGCGCCCGTGCGCCCGGGCACACCCGGCGGAGCGCTCGCCTTCGCCATCGAGGCGGCCCGCACGTGCGCCGACGATCACTGCGAGGACGTCACCGTCCTCGACGTGACCAAGCTCTCGCCGATGGCGGATTACATCGTCATCGCCTCGGGCACGTCCGACCGGCAGATGCGCTCGGTGCAGCGGCACCTCGAGGAGCTGGGCGACAAGACCGGGAACCGCGCGTTCCGCGGCAGCGTGGACGAGCGCGCGACCTGGATCGTGGTCGACTTCGTGGACGTCGTTGTTCACCTCTTCGAGCCCTCGACGCGCACGCACTACGACCTGGAGATGATGTGGGGCGACGCGCCGACGGTGCCGTGGCAGCGCGACGACCAGCGGCCCCGCGACCGCGCCGGTCTCTCCGCAAGGCGCTCGTGAATGCCGCTGCGCCGGACCATCCGCGTGGCGGCGGACGCGGATTCGTACGACGCGGTCGTGGGCGCCGGGCTGCTCGCCGAACTGGGCATCAGAACGCGCGCCGCGATCGGCGAGCGCGGCGCACCGCAGGGAACCCGCGCCCTCCTCGCGTTCGATGACAAGCTCCCGGATCGCACCGTCGCGACGGCCTCGGAGAGCCTGAAAGCCGCGGGCTTCGCCGTCACGCGCCGGGCGATCGGCGCCAGCGAGCAAGGCAAGACGATCGACGCGTGGGGGCAGGGGCTCCTCTCGCTCGCAGCCGCGGGCCACGACCGCGCCGACCCGGTCGTCGCGCTCGGCGGCGGCGTCGTCGGCGACCTCGCGGGCTTCGTCGCCGCCGCGTACCGGCGCGGCGTGCCGCTCGTGCAGTGCCCCACCACGCTGCTCTCGATGGCGGACGCGAGCGTCGGCGGCAAGACCGGCGTCAATCTGCACGTCGCTGGCGACCTGCGGAAGAACATGGTCGGGGCCTTCCATCAGCCCGTGCTCGTGGTCGCGGATACAGACGTGCTGCGCTCCCTACCCCCGCGCGAGCTTCGCGCCGGGTTCGCCGAGTGCCTGAAGCACGCGATGCTCGGCGCGGCGCCGGGTTTCGACGCCACAGTAAACGCAACCGCGCGCGTTCTGGCCCTCGATGCGGATGCGATCGCGGACCTCGTCGCGGCGAACATCCAGTTCAAGGCCTCGGTGGTCGGGTCCGATCCGCACGAACTCGCGTCAGACGCCGAGGGCGGCCGAGCGCTGCTGAATCTCGGCCACACGTTCGCCCACGCGATCGAGACGCTGGTGAGCGTCGGCGCGCCGCCCGAGCACCCCGCGCCGCTTCTCCACGGTGAAGCGGTCGGGCTCGGGCTGATCGCCGCCACCGCCGCGGCGGCCGAGCTCGGGCTTGTGCCGGGACCGTCCGTCGGACGCGTCCGATCCGCCGTGGCCGCCTGCGGCCTGCCGACGCGCGTACAAGGCCTTCCGCCGGACGCCGACCTCATTGGCCGCATGCAGCACGACAAGAAGACCATCGCGGGCCGGCCGCGGCTGGTCCTCCCGATCGTGCAAAGCACGGGGCACATCGCGGGCGCACGAGTGGTTTCCAGGGTCCCTCACTCCGCGGTTTCATGCGGCTGGGGGGCCGTCAGAGCCGCTCAACGGGCCGGTTCAACACCCGCCTAATTAGGCCAACCAGCGCCTGTGAATGAAGCCACTTTCAAGCGGCGTTTGGGGCACGTCCGATACGTAACCATGCGGGGTCCCGCAGGTTCGGCACCTGTGAGAGCCGTTCCCGTGTTCCGACTGCCGGCCCTTTCAAGGGGGGTTGCACTCGATGCGGACGGTTGCGATCGTCAACCAGAAGGGCGGCTGTGGCAAGACCACGTCCGCCATCAATCTCTCGGCCGTTCTGGCCCGGGCCGGCAAGCGTGTGCTGCTGATCGACATGGACCCGCAGGGGCACTGCGCGGCCGGGCTCGGCGTGCCCGAAGCGCGCATCGAGTCCGACGTCGGCGACGCGATGCTCTCGGTCGGGCAGCGGCCCATCGATGCGTCGAAGCTCCTGTGGCGCGCGGGGCGCAACCTCGACCTCTGCCCGAGCCGCATGAAGCTCGCGGGGCTCGAGGCGGCGCGCGGCGGGCTCGCGGAGCTGCCGGACAAGGAACGCCGTCTCTCGCAACTGCTCGACAAGTTCTCCCAGGAATACGACGTCGCCGTCATCGATTGCCCGCCGTCCATCGGCCTGCTGACATACAACGCGCTCGCCGCGGCGGACATGGTGATGATCCCGGTCGAGACCGCGTACTTCGCGCTCCAGGGCGCGACGCGCCAGGTGAGCACGGTGCGCACGCTGTCGCGTCGGCTGGGCTCCAATATCGCGACGTGGATCCTGCCCACGATGCACGACGCGAAGAACCCCGTCTCGACGGACCTGCTGGAAGAGCTGAGCCGCCGCTTCACCGACAAGGTCATCCCGGTCGTCGTCCGGCACGACCCGCGCCTGCGCGAGGCCGTCAGCTTCGGCCAGACGATCCTCGATTACCAGCCCGGCTCGATGGGCGCGGAGGACTACGGCCGTCTGGGCGTCTGGACGCTCGAGAATCTCAGGGCCCGCACCTGGTCGGCGCCGGAGCAGATCGATACTCCGATCGTCGAGGCCGCCGCCGGCATCGGCGGCGCACCGCAGCCCGTGCCCGCACGGCCGACGCCGACGCCCGTGGCGACGCAGGCGAACGAGGTCAAGCCCGCGAGCCGCGCCGAGGACGTCGCACGCCGCGCGCAGGAGCTTCTCAGGCGCATCGCGCTGGGCAAGGGCCCCGGTCCGGGCGCCGGGTGGTCGCAGGTCGAGTCGCCCGCGCAGGCGGCGACGGCGGTCGTCGACGCCGTCGGCACGGTTCCGGCGCAGAGCCCCGCGGCGGTCGCCCTGCAGCCTCTTCCGAGCGGCGCCGCGTCGCGGCACGTGCTGCGCGTCGTCGAAGAACCCGCGGTCGAGGCGCGCCCGATCAACCCCGCGACGCAGCGGCTGCTCGGCGTGCGGGAGACGAGCCAGGGGCTGCTCTTTGTGCAGCCGCTCGCGCTCGGCAACGCGGTCGCGATCGCCGGGTCGTTCAACGGCTGGTCGGCGACGGCGCACGTCATGCGCCGCAACGAGGCGCTCGGGGTCTTCGAGCTCTGCCTGCGCGTTCCCAAGGGCAAGCTGCAGTACAGGCTCGTGGTCGACGGGCGGTGGATGAACGACCCGCACAACCCGAACACCGAGCCCAACCCGTTCGGCGAGCACAACAGCGTCGCGAACTTCGGCAAGGACGCCGCCTGACCGATCGCGGGACGCGCGGAGCGCGAACGATGAACCACAATTACCATCAGGGCGGACGCGCCGAGCACGATGCTCTCGCCGATCTCTTCTTGTCGTCCGCCGACGCTTCGACGCCCGCCGACGACGGCGGGCCAGCCCTGCGCCTTCGCGAGCGGGCCCGGCGGGACGCGTCGCCCGCGCCGGCGCACGTCGAAGCGGTCATCCTCGGCCACTTGCCCGTGCTCGCGGGCGCGTGGGTGACGCAGTACGCGCGAGCGACGGCCGAAGCCGCGGATTCGCCGGTGTCGCTCCTGCGGTTGCAATCCGGGAGCGTGTGCCTCGACGTGATTTACCCGGGCCGGCGCGATGGCGCGGGCGCGGCGCCCTTTTCCCGCTTCGACGCCGCCGTCGCGCACGCGCGCACGCAGACGGCGCGGTTCCTCGTGCGGGTCGACGAGGCCGACGAGCCGGACGTGCTCGCGTGGCCGGGCCTTTCGAGCGTCACGCTCCTGACCGGGGCTGACTCGCCCGCCGTGCTTGCCTCGTATCAATCCCTGAAGGAAATCGGACGGCGCCTCGAGGCGTCGGGCCGGGAGTCGCTCGCGGTGCGGCTCGCGATCATGGGCGCGAGCGACGCCGACGCGGCCCGCGCCGAGGCGAAGATCGCCCGCGCATGCCGGGAGTTCCTGCGGCGCGACTTGCCGGCCGCGGTGCGGGTGCAGCGCATCGGCGCCACGATCTCCGCCGCGTTGTACCGTGCGCCGCAGGGCCTCGGCCTGACCCACACGCTCGACGCGCTGCTGACGCCGGCCGCCCCCGCCCCGCCGGCGCTGGAGCATGAGCGGAACGCGCAACCGCGTCCCGCCGTTTCCACCGCCGCGCCGCCGAAGCCTCTCGACGAGATGCCCGCGCCGGCCGTGGTCGTCGAGACCGAGCCCGCGCCGCGCCCCCCCGCCGACGCCGCCACTGTTTCACCGCTCGCGTCGCTCGTCGCCGGCCTCACGCACCTGGAGCGTGGGGCGTGCCCGGTCGCGCCCGCCGTGGAACTCGCCGCCGGCGCTTCGGGAGAGCTGCACCTGCTCGTCCGCGCGCGCGGCGTCGCGGGCGCGGGCGACCTGCTCGCCGCGGCGAGCTGGGCGGCCCAGCACGAGGCGCTGTTGAAGCGTGCCTACCCGGCGCTGGCGCACGGCCACTGCGCGGACGGCCCGCACCTGCACGTAATCACGGACGACGTGCGGGCCGTGCGGCCGCTGCTCGACACGGCGCTGCACGTACACCTCGTCGTCGAGCGGCCGGGCGCGGTCGCGGTGAACTGAGGGGCGCGGGCTACGCGGATTCCTTGCGGCGGCTGCGGGCGATCTGCAGCAGCGAGAGCTTCTCTCGCACGGCCTTCTCGTCGACGACGTACTCGACGCCGTCGTTGTCGTGGTCGGGCAGCTCGTACATCAGCGGGAGCATGATCTCCTCGATCACGGCGCGCAGGCCGCGGGCGCCGGTGTCGCGCTTCACGGCGCGCTCGGCGATCAAACGCAGCGCACCCTGGGTGATCGTCAGCCTGGCTCCCTCGAGGCCGAAGAGGTGCTGGTACTGCTTGGTGATCGCGTTGCGCGGCTCGGTGAGGATGTTCATCATCGCCTCGACCGTGAGGGGCATGAGCGGCGCGAGCACGGGCAGACGACCGACGAACTCGGGGATCATGCCGAACTCGATGAGGTCGTCGGCGGTGACCTGGTCGAGCACCTTGGCGGTCTCCATGGTCTCGTCGGTCGTCTCCTGGCGCGTGGAGAAGCCGATGCGGGTCGTGCCCAGGCGCCGGCGGATGATCTCTTCGAGCCCGACGAACGTGCCGCCGCAGATGAAGAGGATGTTGGTTGTGTCGACCTGGATGTACTGCTGCTCGGGGTGCTTGCGGCCGCCCTGCGGCGGGACGTTCGCGACGGTGCCCTCGAGCATCTTGAGGAGGCTCTGCTGCACGCCCTCGCCGGAGACGTCGCGCGTGATGCTGACGTTGTTGCTCGTCTTGCCGACCTTGTCGATCTCGTCGATGTAGATGATGCCGCGCTGCGCCGCCTCGAGGTCGAAGTCGGCGGCCTGGAGGAGCTTGAGGATCAGGTTCTCGACGTCCTCGCCGACGTAGCCCGCCTCGGTCAGCGTGGTCGCGTCGCCGATCGCGAAGGGGACCTTCAGCATCTTGGCGAGCGTCTTGGCCAGCAGCGTCTTGCCGCTGCCGGTCGGGCCGATCATGAGGATGTTGCTCTTGTCGAGCTCGATGTTGCCCGCCTCGGCGGACTCGAGGTGCAGCAGGCGCTTGTAGTGGTTGTGCACCGCGACGGTGAGCGCGACCTTGGCGTGCTGCTGGCCGATCACGTACCCGTCGAGGAACTCCTTCATCTGGCGCGGCGAGGGGACCTCGCGCAGCCACGTGCTCGCGCTGCTGACGCGCCGACGCTCCTGCCGGAAGATGTTCTGGCACAGGTCCGTGCACTGCGTGCAGATGTACACGCTGCCGGGCCCCTCCACCATCGGCCCGACCTCGCGGCTGGTCTTGCCGCAGAAGGAGCAGGTGGTCACCTTGCGCCCGCGGAATCCGCCGTCTCCCTCGCGGGCCGGGGGCTGGGGGGGCTGATCGGGACCATCCTTGTTGCCTTTGGCCATCTGTTCCTCGCTGGGGCGCGCTCCGGCGCGTCGGGAGTGTATCGGCCGACGGGGCGTCGGTCTCAACAACGGATCGCCGCGCGTGCTTGGTTACGGGGCGTTGGGGGGCGCACCGTGCCGTCTCGGCGGGGGGTGCGCCTCCGCTGCGCGGCGCTGCGCCGCCTTGCGGGCCATCGCCTTGCGCAACCGGTCGAACTCTTCGTCGGTCATCTGCCCACGGTCTCGCATCGCGCGCATCTGATCGATCATGCTCCCGTCCGCCGCCCCGGGCGCGTCGCGTGAGAGCAGCCTGCGCCGCAGGAGCAGGATCGCGATCGCGCCCCCCAGCACGGCGGCCATGAGGACGACGACCCACACGACGGCGTTCGTCGCCGCGGACTGGGACGCGCCGGATTGGGCGACGAGTGCGTGCATCGCCGGTGTGCGCTCACACGTTGCCCGAGCCGATCGCCTCGCGGATCGGCACGAGCATGTTGGGCACCAGCCGCTGCTCGACGAGCTTCTCGCCGATCTTCGTGAGATTCTCGAAGACGGCGGGCAGTTCGCGGACGTCCTTGAAGGGGCCGACGCGCCTGACCGAGAGGTACACGGAGATCGGCTCGTCCCCCTCCGGGTTGCGTTCGCTCTCACCGCGGGTCTTCACCTCGAACGAAACCTCGTATTCGCCCGTGCGGCCCAGGCGCATCCCGATGATCGGCTGGAAGTCCGTGGGCGACGCCTCCGGGATCTCGAGCAGGTTGGCCAGCGGGGAGCCGTGCAGCAGCGCGTCGAGGACGATCGCGTCGTGGTTGCCGGAGGCGAGCAGATCGAAGCCGTACAGAAGTTCGATGCTGTCGATGTCCAGGCTGCTGATCGAGAGGAACGTCGGCGCAAGCTCGAGCACCGTCTTGTGCAGGGCGTACGACTCTGCGGCGCCGGGGGCGTTCACCACGCCCGAACGCAGGGTGCAGCCGCGCACCGCCAGCCAGCGGTGCGGCATGTCCTGCTGGCTCGACTCGAGCGCGAGCTCGTCGCGGAAGCGGCGGAAGTTCACCATCGTCGGGAACTGGCGGCGCGCGCGCTCGAAGAGGTCGAGCACCGTCTCCCGCGTCTTGGGAAGCTCCAACTTCACCTGGAGTTTCTGGTTGACGTAGAAGTCGGTGCAGAGCGCCCTGTAACTGTCGGCCATTGGACGCGGCTCCAGACGCGCAGCGCGGAGCGGAGAACCCCTCCGACGCGTCGCAAGGCGAAGGGTAGGAGCGTCTTGCCGCGATCGCGGCACGATCGCTACCGCGCCACGACGAAGCCCCGCTCGCCCTCGACGACGGGGGACACTGTTTCTTCCGCCGATTCGATACCCCGCGCCATCTCCCCCCGCAATCGCCGGAGCACCGCGCGGACGGCTCGGTGAGGGCCCTGGGCTTCCAGCAGCACCGTCCCGTCCGCTTCGTTGCGCACCCACCCCGTGACGGCGGGCTCCGCCCGCGCGACCGAGCGTGCGGTCGCCCGGAAACCGACGCCCTGCACACGCCCGCGATACCGGACCTGCACGCGGATCAGCTCTTCGCCCTTCATTGTCGCGCCCTCGACGTCGGAGAACCACGCGGGGGAGCGCACGGCGCAGACAACCCACGCGGTTTGGTGGCAGCGATCAGAATATGTGCTACGTTTCAACACGGCCGCCGCGCCCGCCGCGGGTCGGGCGGTCGAGCGCACGGAAGGACGCCGCCTCGGCGGCACGCGGGAGGTCTGTCTCGTGCGGAAGAGCGGAGGCCAGCACCTGCTGCCGGACGGACGCGACGACGTCGAGCGCGTCAAGGACGCGAGCGACATCGTGCGCGTCATCGGCGAGCACATCAGCCTTAAGCCCAAGGGGCGCGAGCTCGTCGGGCTCTGCCCGTTCCACGACGACAAGACCCCGTCGCTCTGCGTGGTGCCGGACAAGCGCTTCTACAAGTGCTTCTCGTGCGGCGCCGCGGGCGACGTCTTCACGTTCGTCCAGAAGTTCCACAAGATGGAGTTCGGCGAGGCGCTGCGGTTCCTCGCCGACCGCGCGGGCGTCACGCTCGCCCGCGGCCAGCGCGAGGAGCACGCCGGCGGCGTGAAACGCTCCGACCTGCTCGGCGCCAACGAGCGCGCCGCCGTCTTCTTCCAGTCGGTCCTGGCGCACGAGCAGCACGGCGGGGCGGCCCGGGCGATCATCGAGACGCGGGGCGTCTCGCCCGAGATCGTGCGCGAGTTCCGCCTCGGCGCCGCGCCCGACCGCTGGGACGGCCTGCTCGCGTACTGCGCGCTCAAGGGGCCGCACGCGGACGTGCTCGCCCGCGCGGGGCTCGCGAAGGCCCGCGAGGGGTCGGCGGGTCACTACGACACCTTCCGCAACCGCCTGATGTTCCCCATCTGCGACGCCGTCGGACGCGTGATCGCCTTCGGCGCGCGGCGTATCAACGAGGACGACGAGCCCAAGTACCTCAACAGCCCCGAGTCGCCCCTGTTCAACAAGAGCGCGACGCTGTACGCGCTCCACGCGGCGTCGCGCCCGATCCAGGAGGCCCGCACCGCCATCGTCTGCGAAGGGTACATGGACGCGCTGGCCTGCCACCAGGCCGGGTTCCGCAACGCGGTCGCCACGCTCGGCACCGCGCTGACCGCGCAGCACGCCGCCGTCCTCCGGCGCTTGTGCGACCGGGTGGTCCTGCTCTTCGACGGCGACGACGCGGGCAGGCGCGCGACCGACCGCGCGGCCGAGGTCTTCTTCGCCGAACCCATCGACGTGCGGGTCGTCACGCTCAGCTCGTTCACCGACGCGAAGGACCCCGACGAGCTCCTCAAGCGCGAGGGCGGGGCCGACCAGTTCCGCGCGGCCCTCGAACACGCCACCGACCTGCTCGAGTACCGCTTCGCCCGCGTCCGCGAGCGTCTGGGCGGCGCGGGGACGGCGGCGATGAGCAAGGGGATCGCGGAGGAGATCGAGCGCCTCGGAGAGCTCGGCCTCTCGCGCGTCGAGCCCGTGCGGAGGGCGCTGATCGTCCGGCAGCTCGCGGCGATCGCGGGCGTGGGCGAGGATGCGATCCGCGCCGCCCTCCCGCTGGGGCGCGCTCCCAGGCCGCGCGCGGCGAGCGACGCGGCGCCCGAGCCCGAGACGGACGAGACGGAACTCCGCCGCCTCGCGCGGACACCCGCGCTCTCGGGGCGCGAGCACCTGCTCGGCTGCCTGCTGTGCGAGGGGTCGCTCTGGTCGAGCTTGTCGGAGATCGACAAGGACCTTGTCGCGCCGCGCGCGTACCCTTCCGACGTGCTGCGTCGCGTCGCGGAAGCGGTCCACAGCGTGGGTGAAGACGGGCGCGCCCCGAGGCTCGACGCCATCCTTCTTGAGATCGCGGAGGACACCGGTGCGCGGGAAGCCGCGACCAGCCTCGCCGAGCGCGTGTGGAGCCAGGCGGCCGGCGATACGGACCGCGTCCGCGCCTCGTTCAACGCGTGCCTCTCGCTCCTTCGGCGCGACGCGGAGGGCGCCGCCGTCGAGGTGAAGCAGCCCGCGGCCGACGCCGCCGGCCTCGCGGCGAGGGTGTCGCTCCTGCGCGACATGCACGAGCGGCACGGGCCCGACCGCAGGCGAGTGCCCCGGCCGGGCGCGTGATCAGAACAATGACTGAATACCGGGATCGATCGTCGGAGTGCGAAGCGCGTGGGACAGTCGGTTACGTCGGATGTGAGGAGGCCTGTGTGACCGGTGAACTCCACCCCGCAGTCGAGCAGATGCTGCTGCTCGCGAAACGCCGCGGCTGGCTGAGCTACGAAGAGCTGAACAACACCCTCCCCGACGAGATGGTCGAGGGCGCCCGCGTCGACGAGCTGCTGGGCATCATCGACCGCCTCGACATCGAGATGGTGGACGAGCTCGAGTACCGCGCCCGGCTTCACCGCCTCTCGCTCGAGCAGGGCGCGTCGCAGAACCCCGAGGCCGCCTCGACGCTCCCCCGCCTCTTCCGAGCGATGAGCGTCTCGGGCGGCGAGCGCAGCGCGGAGGTGGTGACGCTCCGCAAGAGGCTCCGCGACGCGAGCACCCCGCCGCGGGCGGCGGACGACGCCGCGGGCGTCGACGCCGAGGAGGAGGCGCTGCAGCGGGAGATCCAGGAGGTCGTGGAGGAGACGCACGACCGCCGCGTGGACGACCCGATCCGGATGTACCTCTCGCAGATGGGCGGTATCCCGCTCCTCAACCGCGAGGAAGAGGTGCGGCTGGCGAAGAAGATCGAGACGACGCGGATGATCTTCCGGCGCCGCTGCCAGGAGAGCGACTACATCGTCGCGCAGGCGATCGAGACCCTCGCGTCCGTCGCCCGCGGCGAGCTCCCCTTCGACCGCACGATCCGGATCTCGACCGCCGACGCGAACGCGAAGGACAAGATCCTCCGCCGCATCCCGGCCAACCTCCCCACGATCCGCGCGATGCTCGCGGCCAACCGCGCCGACTGGGAGAAGCTGCAGGAGGCCCGCGCCGCGGGGGACGCGAGGGCGGCGCAGGCGATCAAGCTGCGCATCGCCGCGCGTCGCCGCCGGCTGTCGCGCCTGGCGGAGGAGTGCTGCCTGCGCACCGGCCGCATCATCCCGCTGATGCGCAAGGTGCGCGCGATCGCCAAGAAGATGGTGGAGCTCGACCAGGAGCTGCGGCTCGCGACCAGCCCGCCGGAGAAGCTCCCCGCGCGGCTGCGCGCGCGCCCGCGCAGGCAGTACGACCCCGAGGACCTCCGCGTGATGCGCGAGGAGCTCGACGGCCTGCGCTCGCTCGTGCTCGAGGAGCCGGCGGAGCTGCAGCGGCGCGTCCGCGACCTCGCGACGGTCTTCTGGGAGTACGAGCAGGCCAAGCGCGACCTCTCCGGCGGCAACCTGCGCCTGGTCGTCTCGATCGCGAAGAAGTACCGCAACCGCGGGCTCTCCTTCCTCGACGTGATCCAGGAGGGGAACACGGGCCTGATGCGCGCCGTGGATAAGTACGAGTACAAGCGCGGCTACAAGTTCAGCACCTACGCCACGTGGTGGGTGCGGCAGGCCATCACCCGCGCCATCGCCGACCACTCCCGGACCGTTCGCGTCCCGGTGCACATGATCGAGCTCATCGGCAAGCTGCGCGCCGTCCAGAAGCAGCTCTTCCAGGAGCTGGGCGTCGAGCCCACGACCGAGGAAATCGCGGAGCGCGCGGCCATGGACGCGTCCGAGGTGCGCCGCGTGCTGCGCGTCGGCCGCCAGCCCGTCTCCCTCGACAAGCCCGTCGGCGAGAACGAGGGGAGCTTCCTCGGCGACTTCATCGAGGACTCGCATCAGACCACGCCCGGCGATATCGCCAGCCAGGAAATGCTCCGCACCCGCATCGAGAGCGTTCTGAAGACGCTCACCTACCGCGAGCGCGAGATCATCAAGCTCCGCTACGGCATCGGCGACGGGTACACCTACACGCTCGAAGAGGTCGGCCGCATCTTCAAGGTCACGCGCGAGCGCGTCCGCCAGGTCGAGGCCAAGGCGATCCGCAAGCTCCAGCACCCGGTGCGGGCGCGCAAGCTCCAGAGCTTCGTGGACGGACGCGGTCAGAACCGTGAGCAGCGCCCGGCCCGATCGCCCCGGCTGCCGCAGCTGCCGCCGATGGCCGGTCCGTCCTCCGCTTTCGGCCCGGCCATGGCGGAGGCGTCCCACGAGGTCGAAAGCGAGCAGGCCGAACTCGGCTGACGCCGGGACGCGACGCCCCGGATGAGACGTTTCTCCTCCGCGACTGCGGGAGGGCGTCCGCCCGCGCTGCTAATGTTTGTTGGGGCTAGCGAGTTTGTCAGCAGCACCGAGTGAATCCGCGTGACGTCATGAGCCGGCTGCCCGCGCCCCGCAGGCGCGAACAACTCCTCGACGTGGCGAGCGAGCTCTTCGCGCGGGAGGGGTACGCGCGCGCGACCACCGCCGAGCTGGCCAAAGCGGCGGGCGTGACCGAGCCCATCATCTACCGCCACTTCGCCAGCAAGCGCGACCTGTTCGTCGCGCTGATCGAGCGCACCGCCGAGCGGACGCTGGCGCACTGGGAGCAATCGCTCGCGAACGCGACGGACGTCGGCGACCGCCTACGCCGCCTGATCGGCGACAACCCGATGGTGAGCGACACCGGGCGCGCCCCCTACCGCGTCTTCCTGCAGGCGATCACCGAAGTGAACGACCCGGAGATCCAGCGGGCCGTCACCGCGCACATCAAGAACCTGCACTCGTTCCTTGCCCGCGAGATCTCCCGTGCACAGGAGGAGCACCGCCTGACGCGCGTCTTCTCCGCCGAGCTGGTCGCGTGGACGCTGATCCACATCGGCCTGGGATACGGCCTGCTCGACGTGATGCAGGTGCCCGGCCAAGGCCAGGACGCGCAGGGCGGCCACGTGCAATCAATGCTCGAGCGGCTGCTCACGAGGCGGCAGTCGGAGGAGTGAGGCCGGAGCGAGGAACGCGGACCGGAGAAGGGGACGCCCGGCCCCGTTACCGTTCTCCGCTCCCCGTTCAGCCATGATCTATCTCGATAACAACGCCACCACGCGTCCTTCGCCCGCCGTCGTGCGCGCAGCGACGGCCGCGCTCGAAGACGCGTGGCACAACCCCAGCAGCGTCCACCGGCCCGGTCAGGCGGCCCGCGCGACCGTCGAGCTCGCGCGCGCGGAGACCGCGAGGCTCATCAACGCCAAGCCCCGGGAGATCATCTTTACCTCAGGGGGCACCGAGGCCCTCGACCTCGCCGTCCGCGGGTCGCTCGAGGCACGAACCCCCGCCGGCGGCAAGGGCGTCCTCGTGACGAGCGCCGTCGAGCACGCTGCCCTGCGCGACCTCGGCGAGGACCTCGGCCGTTCGCGCGTCCAGGTCCGACTCGCCCCGCTGTCGCCGGGCGGCGTGGTCGACGTCGGCGCGCTGCCACCGCTCCTGGCCGGCGCGACCACCGCCGCCTTCGCGTGGGCCAACAACGAGACCGGCGCGATCCAGCCCGTCGAGCAGATCGGCCGTGCCTGCCGCGAGGCGGGCGTCACGTTTGTCGTGGACGGCACCCAGTGGGTCGGCAAGATGCCCGCGGACACCTCCTCGCTGCCCGCCGACTTCATGGCCTTCTCCCCGCACAAGTTCCACGGACCCAAAGGCGTCGGCGTGCTCTGGGCCCGCGCGGGCGCCCGCCTCCGCCCCCGCCTCCTCGGCGCACAGGAGTTGGGCCGCCGCGGCGGCACCGAGAACGTGCCCGGCATCGCCGGCGCCGGCGCCGCGTGCGCGGAGGCGGCGGCGTGGCTCGCGGACGACGCGCGGCGCGCCCGTCTGGCGGGCGATCGCGACGAATTCGAACGACTGGTCCTCGCCGGCTCGCCCGGCGCGGTCGTCAACGGCGTGACCGCCCCCGGAGCGCGCCTCTGGAATACGACAAACATCGCGTTCCCGCGTCTGGAGGCCGAGGCGATCCTCATGCTGCTCAGCGAGGCGGGAGTCTGCGCCTCCGCCGGCGCGGCGTGCAGTTCCGGCTCCCTCGAGCCGAGCCCGGTCCTGCTCGCGATGGGCATCGACCCGGCGGTGGCGCACGGAGCCGTGCGTTTCAGCCTCGGGCGCGACACGACGCCGGACGAGGTGCGCGACGCCGCCGCGATCGTCGTGCGGTGCGTCGCGCGGCTACGAGGCTCCACCGGGTCGGCCCTGGGGCAGTAACACCGCCCGCACGGCCCCATATGCTGGGGCATGACCCAAGCGAACCCCTACTCGCCCCTGCCGGGGGGCGACGTATTCGTCACCGACCAGCGCACCAGCGTTCTGGCGATCGTCGCGCTGGTTCTCTCGATCGTGGGCGTCTGTCTCGTCGGCGTCACCGCTCCGATCGGCGCCGTGCTCGGCATCGTCGCTCTCGTGCTCATCGCGAATTCCGGAGGCCGGCTGCGCGGCCGCGGCATCGCCATCAGCGCGATCGTGGTCGGCCTGCTCGTGGTCGCCATCTGGGCGGCGCTCGCCGCGACCATCTTCAAGGGCATGAGCATGTTCACGAACAAGTTCGTGCAGCCCGCGGTCACGACGGTCCAGGACATCGACGCCGGCAACTTTACCAACGCTCGCGCGGCGTTCACGCCCGAGGCCACGGCGCGGCTTACAGACGCGGACTTCGAGCGGTTCCGCACGTCGTACCAGGCGGAACTCGGCGCGTACAAGGGGGCCCCGCAAGGTTTCTTCAACTTCTGGGCAGCCTACGGGCAGGTCGGTCCGCTGATGCAGCAGTTCCAGGGCGGCACGCAGGACGTCTTCCCGATGCCCGGCGAGTTCGAGAAGGGCATGGGGGTCGTGGCGGTGCAGATGAAGGCCGGAAGCGCCCCGACCGGCGGCAACCTGATGCCGCCGATGGTCAACCTGATGATCGTGGGCCCCAGCGGCAAGAAGTGGACGCTCTGGGATCCCGCCGCGGGGAGCACGGCG
This sequence comes from Phycisphaerales bacterium, assembly GCA_035628115.1. GTDB lineage: Bacteria > Planctomycetota > Phycisphaerae > Phycisphaerales > UBA1924 > BJHL01. The sequence continues at coordinate 101,288 of DASPKL010000018.1, forward strand.
CCGCCATCGCCCGCGAGTGATGGCGCGCCGGCGCCCGGTTCTCCCGCCTCCGGCCGGATCGAGCTGACCCCGGGCTCTTCCACGCGGATCGACGGCTGGTCGGTCGCGTACGAGACCGACGCGGAAGGCAAGCACTGGATCAGACTCGGGGACTCGCAGGAACGCCTCCGGATCGACGAAGGCGCCCCGCTCGATCAGAACGGCTACTCGATGCGCATCGAGAACGGCAAACTGATCGTCGAGAAAAAGTGACGTCCCCCGAGCCCATGACCGGAGCCGCGAGCGGCGTCGCGATCAGCGTGCGAGGCCTCGTCAAGCGCTTCGAAGGACGCGCCGTGCTCGACGGCGTGGACCTCGACGTGAAGACCGGCGAGACAATGGTGATCATGGGCGGCAGCGGCTCCGGCAAGAGCACGCTGCTGCGCATCATGATCGGGTCGATCGCGCCCGACGCGGGGAGCGTCCGCGTGCTGGGCACCGAGATGACGCGCGCGGGCCGAAAGGAGCTCGACGGCGTCCGCAAGCGCTTCGGCATCCTCTTCCAATCTGGCGCGCTCTTCAACAGCATGACCCTCGCCGAGAACGTCGCGCTCCCGCTGCGCGAGCACACCGAGCTCGATCAGGACATCATCGACATCCAGGTCAAGATCAAGCTCGAACTCGTCGGGCTGCTCGAGGCCGCGGACAGGTACCCCGCCGAAATCTCCGGCGGCATGAAGAAGCGCGCCGGGCTCGCGCGGGCGCTCGCGCTCGACCCCGAGGTGCTTTTCTACGACGAGCCCAGCGCCGGCCTCGACCCCGTGACGAGCGCGCAGATCGATCAGCTCATCCGCGGCCTCTCGAAAAAGCTCGGCGTCACGAGCGTCGTCGTGACCCACGAGATGGACAGCGCCTTCACGATCGCCGACCGCATGGCCATGGTCGATCATGGCGTCATGCTCGCCGTCGAGAACCGCGCGTGGTTCGACGAGCTGCGCAACGTCCCCGACGCGGCCGCCGCGGGCCTGCCCGAGAAGGAGAGGCTCATCCGCCAGTTCCTGCGGGGCGACGCCGACGGCCCGATCACCGAGCGCAAACAGACGGGCGCCTACGAGGCAGCGGTGCTCGGGGATTGGCACCCGCCGATCGCGCTCGAACCGAGCGTGCAGCCGACCCGGCGGTGAGCGCGGCGGCGCTACCCTGCGGCCGACCGGTCCCGTAGCTCAGTTGGATAGAGCACCGTGCTTCGAACGCGGGGGTCGCAGGTTCGAATCCTGCCGGGATCGCTTGCCGTTGCTGTGCGCCTCGCCGCGCAACGTGCTGAATTCCTAAGGCCGGCCGTATCGCCCCGGTCCCTTGCCACTTGACCAAGTAGAGTGAGAGAGACTTCATTCACCGATAAGGTTGGCTGAAGGCGCATTCCGCGACCGCGTCGTTATACTGTGCGGTTGCGGGATCGGACGAGCCCCGGTCGCCGAGCGGTCATCGGCGGCGACAATGTCGAGCCAGCCATGGGTCTCAGCAATGCTGACCAGGACCGCACGCGCGAAGTCGATCGAGGGGCGCTCCTCCGCGAGCATCGCAAGCTCCTAGAACTCGTCGCGTCGGCCGCGCCGATCGAGGAGTGTCTGACCGCGATCTGCGCCGCCCTGCGCCGCCTGAGCCCCGGCATCCGGACGTGTATTTTGCTTGCGGATGAGCAGCGGCGTTCTTTTTCGCGCGTTATCGCCGGAGAGCCCGAGCTGTCGGCTTTCCGCGACGGGATCCTCGGCGCGCCCATCGACGATCGGTGCATCGGGACGTGCGGCGAGGCGGTCTCCCGAGGCCGGGTCGTCGAATGCGCGGACATCGACCGGGACGCCCGATGGTCCAAGACGTGGCGCGACCTCTGCCTCGCTCACGGCGTGCGGGGCGCGCGCTCGACTCCGATTGCCGGCCCGGCGTCCGAGGGAGACGGAGCGACGCCGCTCGGGTCCCTCTTCCTGGGCTTCGACGCGCCGCGCGAAGCCACCGAGTGGGAGATCCAGCTGGCGGAGCTCGGCACGCAGATCGCCGCCGCGGCCATCGCGAGAGAGCGGACGCAGCGCGAGCTTCAGGCCAAGGTCGCCGATACCGAGCTGCTCCAGCAGCTGAACTCGGACATGGCCCTGGAGCAGGACCTCGGTGTCCTCTACGAGAAGGTCATGGACGCCGCCGTCCGGATCATGAAGTCGGACTTCGCCAGCATGCAGATGCTCTACCCCGAGCGCGGAACGCGCGGGGAGCTTCGATTGCTCGGGCAGCGCGGGTTCAGCGCCGAAGCGGCGCGGTTCTGGGAGTGGGTGCGGGCCGACTCGGGATGCACGTGCGGTCACGCGCTGCGGACGGGCGAGCGCGCCGCGGCGGCGGACGTGACGACCTGCGACTTCATGCGGGGAACACCGGACCGGCAAGCCCTTCTGGAGGCCGGAATCCTGGCCGCCCAGTCAACGCCCCTCCGCTCACGCTCGGGCGAGATCATCGGCATGATCTCCACCCACTGGCGGAGGCCCCACGAGCCGAGCGAGCGAGACTGGCGCTTGTTCGACACCCTGGCGCGCCACGCGGCGGCGCTGATCGAGCGCGCGAGGACGGACCAAGCACTGCGCGAGAGCCAGCAGAAGCTCGCGGCCGTGTTCAGCCAGGCAGCGGTCGGCATGGTGCTCTGCGACCCGACAGGCCGGCTCCTGGAGGTGAACCCGCGCTTCTGCCAGATCGTCGGCCGCAGCGCGGCGGCGTGCTGCGAGCTTACCTGCGAGGACCTTACCCATCCGGACGACTGGGCCTGCAACAGCGGGATGATCCGCGACTTGGCCGAGGGGAGCAGGGCGGAGTTCAGCATCGAGAAGCGGTACAAGCGCGGCGACGGCTCGTGGGTCTGGGTCAATGTCGCCGTGAGCCCCATCCGCGAGGGCGGGCGGGTGCACAGACTCCTGGCGGTGGTGGAGGACATCGACGCCCGCAAAAAGGCCGAGGAGCAGGCCGCGTCGCAGGCGGCGCAGCTCGCAGCCGAGGCCGCCGCGCTCTCCAGGCTCAACGAGCTGAGTTCGCGGCTGTGGCGTGCGCCATCCCTGGAGGCCGGGCTGGACGAGATGCTTTCCGCGACCATCGAGCTGCTCGGGGCCGACATCGGGAACGTGCAACTGCTGGACCGGGGCCGCGGCGTCTTGCGCATCGCCGCGCAGCGGGGGTTCCGGCAGGACTTTCTCGATCACTTCCGCGAAGTGTCCGCCGTCGACGACTCCGCGTGCGGCCGCGCGCTGCGCAACGGCGAGCGGGTCTTCATCGAGGACATTGAAGCCGATGCGGCCTACGCGCCTCTGCGGGGCGTCGCGCGAACGGCGGGGTACCGGGCCGTCCAGTCGACCCCCCTGATCGGCCGCGACGGCTCGCCCCTGGGCATGCTCTCGACGCACTTTCGCTCGGTCCGCCGCCCGGGAGAGACGGACCTGCGCCGCCTCGACCTCTACGTAAGGCAGGCCGTCGACTTCATCGAGCGGATGGAGTCTCTCGAGGCGCTCCGCCGCTCCGAGCAGGAACTCTCGGACTTCTTCGACACGGCGAGCATCGGCCTCCACTGGGTCGGCCCCGACGGCATCGTCCAGCGCGTCAACCCCGCCGAACTCCGGATGCTCGGGTTCGAGCGCGAAGAGTACCTCGGCCGCCACGTGTCGGAGTTCCATGCCGACCAAGCAACCTGCGCGGACATCCTTCACCGGCTCAAGAACGGCGAAGAGCTTCGCGAGTACCCGGCGCGCCTCCGCCGCAAGGACGGGTCGGTCCGTGACGTGCTGATCAACTCCAGCGTGCTGACCGACCCCGACGGACACTTCGTTCACACCCGGTGCTTCACGCAGGACGTGACGGACAAGCTGAAGGCCGAGCAGCTTCTCCGCGACAACGAGCGCCGCTTCCGCGAGATGATCGACGCGCTGCCGTCGGCGATCTACACCACCGACGCGGAAGGTCGCCTGACGCACTTCAACGCGGCGTGCGTAGAGCTGTCGGGCCGGGTGCCCGAACTCGGGACCGACAAGTGGTGCGTCACCTGGAGGCTCTACCACCCGGACGGGACACCGCTGGCGCACGACCAGTGCCCGATGGCGGTCACGCTGAAGCAGGGCCGAGCCGTCCGGGGCGCGGAGGCCATCGCCGAGCGCCCCGACGGGTCCCGTATCTGGTTTACGCCGTACCCGACGCCGCTCTTCGGTATCGACGGCAAGGTCGTCGGCGGGATCAACATGCTCGTGGACATCACGGACCGCAAGCAGAGGGAGGAGGCGGTCCGTCAAAGCGAGCAGCGGCTGCGGCGGATGATCAATGTTGAAGTCGTGGGTGTCCTCATCTTCGATTACAGCGGCACGGCGATCGATTGCAACGACGCGTTCCTGGGCATGACGGGCTACAGCCGCGAGGACATCGAGTCGCGCCGGCTGCACTGGCGCGACATGACCCCGCCCGAGCACATCGAGGCGAGCGAACGCCAGATGGAGCAGTTCGTCCGCACCTTGCGCATCGGGCCCTATGAAAAGGAGTACTACCGCAAGGACGGGTCGCGGTTCTGGATGATGTTCGCGGGCGCGGACCTGGGCGACGGCACGATCGTCGAGTACTGCATCGACATCTCCGAGCGCAAGGCCGCGGAGGAGCAACTCCGGGAGTTGAACTCGAGCCTCGAGCGGCTCGTGTCGGAACGGACCGCGCAGTTGGAGCAGTCGTACCGGCGGCTGCGGCTTTCGGAGAGAATGGCGTCGTTGGGAACGCTGGCCGCGGGGCTCGGTCACGACATGGGCAACCTGCTCCTGCCGATCCGGGTACGCCTCGAAACGCTCGAGGCGCGCAGTCTGCTCGACGACGGGCGGCAGGACGTCGCGGCGATCCGGGACTCCCTGGGGTACCTCCAGAAGTTGGTGAGCGGGCTCCGGCTGCTCGCGATCGACACCTCGCCCGGAGGGAACACGGACACAACCGAGCTCCGCTCGTGGTGGTCGGACGCGGTCGGGGTGTTGAGAAACGTTCTCCCTCGCGGGATAGAGCTCAAGGGGAACCCTCCCGAGGCCGAATGCCGGGTCGCCATGCCGGCGGCGGCGCTCACGCAGGCGGTGTTCAACCTCGTGCAGAACGCCGGCGAGGCGATGCGCCCGGCCGGAAAGGGCGCGGTCACCATCTCCGCCGAGCGGGACGCGGGCTACGTGCGCCTCGTCATCGCCGACACCGGGCCCGGAATGTCGGAAGAGGTCCAGCGTCGGTGCATGGAACCGTTCTTCACGACCAAGACCCGCGACGTGTCGACCGGTCTGGGGCTCGCGCTCGTGTACGGCCTTGTGCGGCAGGCGGGGGGCGCCGTCGACCTTCAGTCCGCTCCGGGGGTTGGCACCACCTTTACGTTGTACCTGAAGTGCGCCGCGGCCGAGCACCCCGGACGCGAGAGCGCGCCGCGCCGCGCCGTGGTGAGCGTGAAGGACGCGCGGATGCGCGCGGTGCTGCGGCACGAACTCCGAAGCCTCTCCTACGACGTGCGCACCGACACCGGCGCGCCGGACGACGCGGACCTGATCGTCACGGACGACAACCAGTTCCGCGGCTCGGCTCGGGGCCGGCTCGTCGTACTGGCCGACTCGTCCGCCGCGCGGGGACCCGTCGCCGTGATCGGCTCGAGGCCGAAGATGGACACCCTGCGCAAAGCGATCCGGGGCGAGACTTCCCTCGCCGCCGGCGCCGACGCCCCGCAGCAAGCGACGGCTCCGACCGCCGAGCGGCTCATGCGTTGACGCGCCGCGTCGATCGCGCACGTGACGGGGCCCGCGGTGCCCCCTTCGGGAGCCGCGCCGCTGTCCGCGGTTACTCCCACGCCACCCTGTACTCGTTCCGCGTGCCGTCCGTGGCTTCGGCCGTCACGCGCACCGCGCTCTCGAACGACACCGCCGCCTGCACGGCCGCGCCGACGCTCGCACGCGGCACGACCGTCGACCGCGCTCCGGCGGCCGGCGTCGTCCCGACAATCCCGACCGACCCGCGCCGCGGCGACGCCTCGGCGAATTCCTCGCGGAACCGCGCGAGCTCCCGCTCGAACCGACGCGCAACGCCCGAGGCCTGTCGCGCCGTGCTCGTCGGTCGCTTCTTGCTCGCGCGGCCCACCTTCTTTTTCGCCCTCTTCGACATCGCATCCTCCCGCGGCTCGAATGAACGGTCGGCCTTGCCCGCGGTCCGCTCACCGCGCGATCACGCCCATGTCGCGGAGCAGCCGCCGCCGCTCGATGTCCCACGCCGGCGCCGAAAGAAACTCGACACGCGAGGGCGTGCCGCCGTCGGCGCCCTTGAGCTGCCGCTTCTCGAGCCACTCCCTGATCAACGGCACGCGGCGGTCCTCGTCGGCGGTGTACCACGCCTGCAGCAGACCGGCGGTGTTGAAGACGCCCGGCGCCGCGTTCGTCGCGCCGGTCAGCCGCTGGTACGTCGGCATCGGCGCCGAGAGCACGCCGCCCGGAAGCACCTGGCAATCGAACGCGAGATACCCGACGACCATCGGCGGATCGAAGTCCTCTTCGAGCGTCACGGAGCGGCGGCTGGCCTTGACCAGCCGCACTTTGCCGCCAAACTGCTCGCCGAGCGTTGTATTCAGGCGGCTCGCCACGTCGTCGTACTGCTCCGCCGCCGTTTTTGTTGCGCTCGGGCTGCCGGGCTCGGGCGCCGCCAAGTCGATCCCCGCGGCCGCTTGCGCGCCCGCGCGCGATGCGTCGTCGAGATGGACAGAAACGGAGCTCACACGAAAGACTCGCGTGACCACCCGTAGGAAAACCGGCTGCGCCCCGGCGTCGCCCGGGTCCGTCGCGTACGCGGCGAGAAGCCCCTGGTTGTCGCGCTCCCACCGGTCGAGGAGCGGACGCAGGCTCGTGATGTCGAGCCCCACCGTCTGCGCCTTGCCGAGGACAACGCTGCCGGTCGCCGAGGCCGAGCCGAGGTAGTTGAGCCCGACCGGCACGCCTTGCACCGGGATCGCGAGGTTGATCCCGCCGCCCCGCGTGACCTCGAAGTTGTACGTCGGGAACGCGCAGCTCGGCAGCCCGTCCCACGTGGCGATCGGGTTCGGGAACGCGTCCCCCTCGCCGAGCCGCGTCGCGTAGAACGCCTTGACCTGCTCGTCCGTGCTCAGGCGCACCATGTGCACGTCGAGCGGCAGGAACCCGGCCTCCTCGAAGAGTTCGACCTCTTTGCCGATCGGAGTCGTTGTCAGAAAGACGTCCCCGGGCTTGATGTCGCGCGTGAGCGGGTAGACCGGGATCACCTGCGATGCGCGGATCGTCAGGCACCAGTCCTTCGCCACGCGCGAGAGCTCCTTGGACTTGTCCTTCGGCGTGACGCAGCCCGCGAGCGCGAGGGCCGCGATGGTCGCCAACGTCAACCGCACCTTGCGTCGCATGCGCACCCCCGCGAGTTCAACAGGCCTCGCGGCATCATATCCGAACACACGCGTCGCTCAGCCTCGCGCCGCGGCGCCGGCGGCGAATCCGCATGTCGATGGCGCCGGCGGCGCCCGCGCACGCGCAGAAGCGCGGCGTTGATGCTCGCAACGCGACGTGTTTGGCGGACGCCCGCGCGAGCACGCCGAATATCGCGCAATTCTGTGCGGACCGTCCGTCACGCCGCGCCCGGCGACACGACAAACCGCGCGTGTCGTCGTCGGTCCGGAGTTGTGCCGCACGTCGTCTTCGTGTAGCCTGATGGCAAGACGCCGGGCGGGCAACGAACGGTCCCGTGCGATTGCGTTCGCCGGCTCGGACGTAGACCGTGGGACGATGCCGGGGCGGAATCGGAGAACGACTTGGCGAAGAACATCGTCGTCTGCTGCGACGGAACCGGCAACCAGCTCGGCGCCAACGCGACGAACGTGCTCCGGCTCTGGAGCGCGCTCGTCCGCGACCAGAGCCAAGTCTGCTTCTACGACCCCGGGGTGGGGACGCTCGGCGATCCGCGTGTGCTCGGCGTGTGGCGACGCCAGCTGCGCAAGCGTCTGGACGGCGCCATCGGTTACTCGATCCGCGACAACTTCATCGACGCGTACAGCTTCATCGCGCGGCGGTACACCGACGGCGACAGGATCTTCCTCTTCGGCTTCAGCCGCGGCGCCTACACGGCCCGCGCCGTGGCCGGCGCGATCCACCTGTTCGGCCTCCTCGAGCCGGCGCACGAGAACCTCGCGCCGTACGTCTGGCGCACCTACAGCAACGACGACGGCGACGAGGACGCCGACGACCTCTTCGGCACGGCCGCGCGGTTCCGCAAGCGCTTCACGCGCACCGTCCCGATCCACTTCGTGGGCGTATGGGACACGGTCAGTTCCTTCGGGCTGATCACCAACTTCCGGACCCTGCCGCACACGCGCAGCAACCCCTCGGTGGCCGTCATGCGCCACGCCGCGGCGATCGATGAGCGGCGCGCGTGCTTCCGCTGCAGCCGGTGCGATCCCACCGTGCCGGGCCAGGACACGAAGGAAGTCTGGTTCGCCGGCGTCCACTCCGACGTCGGCGGCGGCTACCCGGAGAAGGAGGCCGGCCTCGCCAAGATCCCTCTGCGCTGGATGCTGGGCGAGGCCGGTGCGCACGGGCTGGCGCTGGACCCGGCCCGCGTCGCCGAGGCGCTGGCCGACCCGCCGCCGGATCCGGCCGCGCGGGCGCACGAGTCCCTCGCTGGCTGGTGGCGGCTGCTGGAGTTCCTCCCGCAACGCCGCTGGACCCATGGCAAGAAGAAGTTCGGCTGGTGCGCCCCGAACTTCTTCGCGCCACGCCGGATGACGGACGACGAAGTCCGAGCGCCGCTGGTGCACGATTCCGTCCGTGCGCGCCGGGCGCAGACGGGCTACAGCCCGAAGAACTTTCCACCGCAGGTAATGTGGGTCGCGGATCAGCCCGGCGTGTAACCGTGAACGACGCGAGCGCCGACGGCCCCCGGGCAAAGCGGAAGGAGCGAATCATGAACAAGGCCCCGGATGACCGCGTTCAACGCGTGGGCGGCGCCGACGCGCAACGCTCGAGCCCGGCCTCCGCCGAACTTCCCGGGGAGCCGCGCGGAGGGCTGTCGCCGAGCATCGCCGGTGCGCTCGCGCTGCTCATTCTCGCGCTCTCCACCGTTTGCGCAGTCCGGCAATCACCGCACCCCAACGCATACAGGGTGACGAGCGGCTGCGAGAAGTATGCTTGGCCGCTCGCCGGCGCCTGGGGTGACTGGGCGTACCCGGTCGAGCGCAACGCGTTCCTGCGGCTGCCGACCCTCGAAGGGCGCGTCCTGGGTCTGTACGCGTGCGAACGCTCGGACCAACTCTGGGTGCTCTCGGAGACGGGCTCGCTCCTGCACAGCCCGGACTTCGGCTCGACCTGGCAGGACTGGACGATCCCGCCGGACGTTTGGCGCGACTGCCGCGCGGTGTTTCTGCCGTCCGCGCCGGCGTTGGAGAAGTCGCACCGCGTCGATCCGTCCGACGTCAGGATTGTCGGCGCCTCCTTCGCGCCGCAGGACAAGTTTGATTCCCAGCCGGGGAGCAACGCGCCCATCCCCAACGCCGCGGTGCAGCGGCCGCCCGACGACGCCGAGCGCCGAGCGAGCGGTGCGGACGACGCAACGACGCCGATCGATCGGCTGGCCGCCGCCGCCGAGTTCGCGGTCCTTCCGGCGAACACCGGCTGCCTGCGGATCGGCTACCGCGCGTGGATCCGTGACGGCACCGGGCGCTGGTCGGAGGCGGAGGGTGATCCGACGATCGACGATCCCGGAGTGCAAACAAACGCGGTGACGCGTCTTGGACGCTCGTTCGAACTCCGGGGCACCTTGTCTGTCGACGGCTTTCCAGCGCTTCGGTTACAAGTCGACCGGTTCACGTCGTTCGCCGGGGCCATCTGCGCACTTGCGTCGCCGCTTCCCGGCGACTCCACATACGTCGACGTATTCGAGTCACGCGACGGCGGGAAGACGTGGCAAAGCAGGAGACTCCGGGACGCCGACGCCGCGACGCTTCAATCGGGCACGGCCGATGATGCCCGGCCCGATGTGGTCGCCGACCCTGTGTTCTGGGCGGTTGACGGGGCGAGCGGACTGCCCGTGGTGCTTCCGTATCGGAAGTATGCCGCGCCCTGGTACTTCAGCGTCTTTGCCCTGATCGTTCTCCCGCTGGGGATGTACTCGCTCGCCGCGGCGCTACGGCGGGCCCGGGTCCGCGTTGTCGCTCCCGAACGGGCAAAGATCGAGCTCAAGGGCTTCGGCACGAGCGACATGCCCATCGGCCCCGGCGACCGGGACGTCCTCAACCTCGCCGCCCGCGCCGAAGCGATGTCCCGCTTCCTGCGCAACCCTGAAACATCCGCACCGCTCACGATCGCGGTCGAAGGCGCGTGGGGCTCGGGCAAGAGTTCCTACCTCAACCTGCTGCGCAGCAAGCTCGAGCAGGCGGGGTTCAGCACCGTGCAGTTCAACGCATGGCATCATCAAACCGAGTCCTCGCTCCTCGCCGCCCTCCTCAACCACATCCGGACGGACGGGAAGCCCGGGTGGCTCGACCTGCGGGGCCTGCTGGGGCCGAGGTTCCGCTGGCGGCTGCTGTGGTCGCGGTTCGCCCGTCAGTTGCAGTGTTCGCCGCTCAAGATCGCCCTGAGCGTCCTGCTCGGGGCGTTCAGCCTCGGTATGCTGCTCTCGCAGCCACAGGCGGTCGGCAAGATCGTCACCGACGTCGCCGGCGCGTTCACGTCGATCGCCGCCCCGCGGTCGAACGACGCATCGGCGAGCAATGCCCATCCGTCCGATGGAGCCGACGGCGTCGAGGACGCGGCGGGCGACCGCTTCGACAGGCTCGTCGGCAAGTGGGTCCTGGCGACCGTGGCCTTCGCGACCACGCTGCTGCCGACGATCCGCGGCCTCCAGGCCTTCGGCGTGAACCCGGTGGTCATGCTCAAGGAGGCGGTGCTGCCGCGCAAGCCGAAGGACGATTCCGGCGAATCGCCCGCGTTCAGAGCGAAGTTCGCCGCCGAGTTCCGCGAAGTCACCGAGGCGATCGGCCCGGACCGGAAGCTGGTCATCTTCATCGACGACCTGGACCGCTGCGACGCGGGGAGCGCAGTCGAGGTGCTGCAGGCGATGAACTTCCTCGTGACCGCAGGCCCCTGCGTCATCGTCGCCGCGTTCGACCCCGATTACGTGCGGGCGTGCATCCGGCACGAATACAAGGCGCTGGTCGCCGAGATCGAGGCGCACCGCGCACGCGGCCGCGGGGAAAACGCCGGGCAAAGCGACGACTTTGCGTCGCTCTATCTGCAGAAACTGATCCAGATTCGCGAGCCGATCCCGTCGCTCAGCCGCGGCCAGGCGCTGGCGATGTTCCTCTCCGGCAAGACACCCGCCCCCGCGCCGAACCACCCGCCGGCGGCGCGCTCGCTGCGGCTGTGGCGCCACCCGGCCGTCGCGATCGCGGCCGTAGCCGCCCTCGCGGCGGTCGGGGTGTGGAGCGCGACCGTCGTCGCGTCGAACATGGACGCGCCCGGCGCGGATCGGGCCGCCCCGAGCGTGCAACAACAGGCCGGGGCTCCCGCGCCGGCTTTACAGCCCGGCGGGCGAGCTGATCGGGGCTCCGCGCTGGCGGCCTCCGCAACACCCGGGCAGCGATCCGGCCCTTGGCAATGGTGGGTCGTGCTGCCGGCGGCAGCCATCGCGGTGCTCGGCGCCGCGGCGGTCGCGCCCTCGCTCGCCTCGTCGCTGCCGTCTCCCGTCAAAGACACCGCCGAGTTCACGGCCGCCGTCGAGCGGTACGTCCCGGTCCTGCACGCCGCGGGAAGGACGCCCCGGGAGATCAAGCGGCTCATGAACGCCATGCGGTTGATGGTCGCGCGGCAGGAGCTCCTGCTGCACGCGGCGGAGCAGGTCGATGTCCACGCGCTCATCGGGCTCAGCGTTCTGTACGACCTCGAGTACGACGCCATGGCCGGGCGGAGCAACACGCGGGCGGCGCTCCTGGAGTGCTGCACGCGCGCCGTCACGAGGATCGGCGCCATCGCCGCCTCGTACACACTGGCGGACTTTGAGCCGCAGCTCGTCCCCGTCGCGAGACTGTGGGGGCTGGCGAGCGACGCCGAAGCCGCGCGAAGCGATGCGCCGGCCGCGCACGCCGACGCGGCGATCATCGCAGCGCCCGCGTGAGCGTCCCGCCCGTGCCGACCCCGCCGTCGGTGCGCCGGGAGCGGTTCGAGCCCGCGTCGCCGGGGACGGCGTGGGCTCGGCTCAGCACGTCGTGGCTTGGCGGCTCACCGCGCCGCTCCCCGGCACCGGACGGGCGACGATGAACCCGGCGGGGAGCGCGTCCTGCTCGAAGCGGATCGCCCCGACGCTCAGCGCCGCGACGTTGACCACCGTGTGCCGCACCGGGCAGTCGAACTCGAACTCGGCGAGCGTCACCATCCGGGTGCCGTCGGGGACCGCCAGGTCGTGCGTGTGACCGCAACCGGGGCAGCGGATGGCTGTGAACAAATACCACATAACGCACATCCTCCGTGAGCTGGCGCCCGGGCACGGCGCATCATCCGATCGCGGGTATTGTGACGCTGCGCCCCGCCGCGACAAGCGCCGGGGCCGTGAATTCCTTTGATTTCGCAATCAATTACGCGCTGTTCCTGTTTAGAAAAGGAGATGCGTCCCAAAAGGCCGCGCAACGGCGTTGTGAATGAAAGTTCATTGCTGCTTCGGCTTCCAACGCATGACGCGCGGGTAGAGTCCCACCGTCATTCATGGCCTGCATGCCCGCTCCGTTTGCCCAGCCGAACCCTCATGCATCAGCACTGTCATTTGTGTGCGGCAGCGCCGGCCTTGAAACACCCAGGGCCCGCCGCGTGACCGCGCCCGCCGCGTCCACGACCGACAGCCGGATCACCGTCCTGTACGTGGACGACAACGAGGGCGTCGCGAGCGCGCTCAAGACGAAGTTCGACCGCGACCCGAGCCTCGCGTGGCTCGGGTGGCTGCCCGACGCGCTCGACTTGGCGGTGCAGGTCAGCCGCGTGCGCCCGCAGGTCCTCCTCCTCGACGTCGATATGCCCGGGCGCGACACGTTCGAGGCGGCGGCGGAGGTCGCGGGCCTGTTCCCGGATGTGCGCATCATTTTCTTCAGCGGCCACGTCCGCGCCGACCTCATCGACCGCGCGCTCGAGTCCGGCGGATGGGGCTACGTCTCCAAGAGCGACGGCGAGGAGGTGCTCATGGACGCCGTGCGCCGCGTGATGGACGGCGAGTTCGTCCTCAGCCGCGAGGTGCGCTCGGTGTACGACCTCCGGTGACCGTCGCCCGCGCGGCCCGCCCTCGCCGAACATGAATTCCCGCGGAATCGCACCGCGGCACGGAACACAACCGGCCCCGCACGTATATTCCCGGCGTGTGGCAGGTCTTTCACGCCGTCTTCTGCCCGGGCTGCGGCAAGCACCACGACCTCGCCATCGAGGACCGTGACCCGCTGGCCCCGATCGGGGAGTTCGCGTTCATCTGCCCGGCGGACGGACGATCCGTGACCGGCGCCGGCGCTTCGGTTGGGTTCGTGCGCTTCTCGGAGTTCGAACCGCCGAACGCCATCGTCGCGCGCGGCCCGGGCGCGACCGCCGGGGAACGCAACGCCGCCGACCGCCCCGCCGCCAAGTAGCAAAGAAGAGAAGCGGCCGCGTCCGCCCCGAGGGGCGCGGCCTGCACCAGACCACGAACCTTTTCGTTCGCGCTCATGCCGCGCTCACGCAATGCGAACATGCTGCATTCGAAGACAGCACGCGGGAAGAACACTTCCTCTCTCCTCCGAACCCGCCCGGCCACCCCGGGCGGGTTCTTCTTTCCGACCACCCCCTCCGCCCTCCGGGCGGATCCGGTCGCCCACGGCGAGAGGCCGTACGCTGTGGCGTGGACAGCCGGCGTTCGCGCATGTCCGCCGAGGGCTCGGCTCCAATGCGGCCGCAATCGGACGACGTCTTTCGGGTCGTGTATCCCGAGGACCTCCGCGCGCTCCCCGCGTGCGCGATCGCGGCCTTCGCCGCGCGCTGCGCCTCGCGCGTCCTGCCCCTCCTCTACCGCGCCTGGCCCGATGCCCCCGAGCCGCACCTGCACACGGTGTCTTGGGCCGTCGCTCACGCCGAACTCTCGGCCGAGTCCGGGCTCGAGGTGCCCGACGCGATGCGGATCACGCACGCGGCGGCGGCCGCGGCCGCCGCCGCGCCCGCCGGGCCGGCCCGGCTGGCCGCGCTCGCGGCGCGCTCCGCGGTCGTCGCGGGAGCGATGGTCTCCGCTCCCGGCCGCGACGCGGAGGACAATCGGTACGTCGCCGCCGAGGCGGCGTTCAACGCGTCGCAGTCGTCCGTGCACGCGTGCCGGGAGTATGCCGTCCTCGCCGGTGACGGAGAGATGGCCGCGTTCACGGCGCGGGACAACGCGCGCGCCGCCGCCCGCGCCGACCTGGAGCGGTTGACGGCGCTCACGAGCCGGGACGCGGGAACTTCGGCCCGCGCGACCGTCAACCTCGCGGACTTGGGGCCGCTCTGGCCCGACGGCCTGCGGCCCGCGTGGGATCGCCGCGGTCCCTTGAAGATCGATATGCCGCCGGCGTAGCGGCCCCCGACTCACGCCGAGCGCGAGGCCCGCGACGCTCCGGCCTCGCCGACGCCGGCGGGCGGCGCGCAGGTCGCGTCGCGGTAATCCGCGAAAGCGAAGGGGTGCTCGCCGAACTTCTCCAGCAGCGTGGCGAGCGCGGTGCCGTCCGGCGAGCGCCACGTCGTGACAAACGAACGGTCCGCGCCGCCGAAAAAGGCGCGGCTCACGCACTTGGTGTAGCGCCGAGAGCGAGAACACCCCGCTGGCGGCCGCCCGACGGGGCAGTCCGGACGGGAGAGGCTTGAGACACCGCGCTCCCAGCCGCGGGGCGTCAGGTGCCATTCGGTCCGCTCATCGAATGCGCACGCCCGCGCCTCCCGATCGTCCATGACGTTCGCTCCGCCTGGCGCGTGCATCGCACATTGCTCCGCGGTGAACGCACGCTCAGGTACGACGCACCACGGGTCGTTTTACTTCTGCGGCGTCGTCATCTTCAGGCCGACGATCGAGACGCAGAGGAGCACGAGGAAGGCGATGCGCCCCGCCGTCGCGGGCTCCTTCAGCAGCGCCATCCCCAGGACCGCCGCCCCCGCGGCGCCGATGCCGACCCAGACCGCGTACGCCGTGCCGATCGGCAGCGTCCGCGCCGCGAGGCCGAGGAGGTACATGCTCGCGATCATCGCGGCGATCGTCAGGACGCTCGGCCACAGACGCGTGAAGCCGTGCGTGTACTTGAGGCCGATCGCCCAGCCCACCTCGAGCAGCCCCGCGATCACGAGAAGAACCCAGGCCATGGCACGCGCTCCTGTGCGTCGTCTCGCCCCGGGGGCGTGGGAGCACACCGCCTCAAAGACGGCGGGCGCGCACCGGCGGAGTTTATCGCCGCCGCGGCGGCGACTCGCCGCGCGCGCTGCGTAAGCCATCAACGCGGGGGGGATTCACCCCCTCATCACTTCACCCCGCAACCTCGCGATGCCGGGCGTCCAGGACGGATGCGCTCCTACCCCGCGTGCTCACCCGGGCACGCGGGGATTTTTTCTGCTCGACGGCTGCGCGTGAAGTGCGCCCGCCGTGCGATTTCAAGGGCGGCACACGCGCTCTCCACTCCCCCGCGCACATTCCGGCACGATGATGGATCGGGAACGCGAGTTTGGGCGCGGTGTCACGCCGGCGATGCGGTTCCTTGACCTCTCGCGTTTCGAGGCACCCGATCCGCAACCGCGCCGCGCGCCCCCGCCGCGAGTCGCCGACGACGCGATCACGGTCGTGTGCGTCGAGCAGAGCGCCGAGATCGCCGCGGCGCTCCGCTCCGCCGTCTCGCGCACGCCGGGCGTCGCCTGGATGGGATGGCTGCGCGACGCGCGCGACCTCACGGCCACGGTGGCGCGCACCCGCCCGCGCATCGTGCTGCTGGACGCGGACGCGCCGGGTCACGCCGTGTACATGAACGCCGCCGAGGTCGCCGAGCTCTTCCCCGAGTGCCGCCTCATCTTCGTGGGCGTCGGCGCGTCCCCGTGTGTGATCGGCCGTGCGCTCGACGCGGGCGCGTGGGCGTACGTCGCGAGGAGCGACGGGATGGACGCGCTCCTCGACGCGGTGCGCGACGTCGCCGCGGGGCAGTTCGTGCTCAGCCCGAGCGCCGGCGCGGTGTACAGATCCGCGTAGCACGCCGGCGCGCGGTGGTTCTCCCCCTCCGCGCGGTCCCTCCGCTCCGGGGCCTCCGGGTGGGCGTTGCACGAACGGTTGGAATCACGGCCCGGAGTCGCTTGTCCCGCACGCATCACGTGTGTATCACGCGCGGCCTGAATCAATACGTGCGTCGCGGCGATGGGCCGCGGCGGGAAGTTTGGTGTAATCCAAGTCGAAAGGAGCTTTGCCATGGCAGAGCGTCGCGAAGAAAACCGTGAAGAGAACCGCAACGAGAACAGGCAGCAGGAAGAGAACCGCGGCCAGCAGCGGAACGAGAACGAGCGGAACGAGAACCGCCAGAACGAGCGGAACGAGAACCGCGAGAACGAGAACCGCAACAACGAAGAGAGCAACAAGAAGCAGCAGTGAGCGCTTCGATCCGTCCCTCTTCAGGGCCCCCCACTCCCGACAGAGCGCGCGGGCCCATTTCCCACACCGGCAACAGGAGCCTTCCGTGTCCGACAAACACGCCTTCTTAAAGGAATTACTGCGCACCGGCGCTCCCACCGGCTGCGAGCGCGACGTTCAGGAGAAGATCATCAAGCGCTACGGCGAATTCGCCGAGCGCATCGAGACGGACCTGCACGGCAACCTCTACCTCGGGATCAACACAGGCGCGGAGCGCTCGGTCATGCTCGCCGCGCACTGCGACCAGATCGGCTTCATGGTCAAGCACATCGACGACAAGGGGTTCGTCTTCCTCGACGAGCTCGGCGGCATCGACAAGCTCACGGTCCCGGGGTGCCGCGTCGTGATCCATTCGCAGGGGCGTGAGGTGACCGGCGTCATCGGGAAGAAAGCGACGCACGAGCAGTCGGAGAGCGAGCGCAACAAGGCCCCCACGCTCACGGACTTCTGGGTCGACATCGGGGCGAAGGACGGCGATGAGGCGAAGGAGTTGGTGAGCGTGGGTGACTACGTGACGTACGAGTCGCGGATCACCGAGCTCCGCAACGGGCGGATCGGGTGCCCGGGCATGGACGATAAGGCCGGCCTCTACGCCGTGCTCGAGGCGCTCCGCTCGTGCAGCGACCGGAGCCTGAACGTCGCTCTCTGGGTCGTCAGCACGGTCCAGGAAGAAGTCGGCACCCGCGGCGCCGAGACCGCGGGCTTCGACGTCCAGCCCGAGGTTGGCATCGCCGTGGACGTGACGAACGCCTCGGACGACCCGGGCAACGACAAGAAGACGACGCCGCCCTGCCTGCTCGGTTCCGGGCCCACGATCTCGCACGGGCCCAACACCAACCCGGAGGTGGAGCGCCTGCTTATCAAGGCGGCCAGGGACAACGACATCCCCTACCAGACCTTGCCGATCGCCGACCTCGAGTCGAACGACTCCAAGGCCCTCCAGGTCGCGGGCTCCGCCGTCGCCGCCGCGAGCATCGGCATCCCCAACCGCAACATGCATACGCAGGCGGAGGTCTGCGATCTCGCCGACATCGACGCGGCCGCACGGCTGCTCGCCGAGTTTGTCGCGGGCATCACCGACGACACCGACTTCAGGCCCCTCGGACGCATCTTGTCGAACAAGGCCAGCCGCTGACGGGCGCCGGCCGCGAGCGCACCGCGGTGAAATACCCTTCATCTCGTCCGCCGCCCGCACGCCCCGACGGGCCACACGGTGGGCGTCCGGTACACTCCGCCGCGACAAGGCATGCGCCGATGGGGAAACAACACAGACGTCCGTGAAGCGGGAGCGCGGTGCACCCCGCTCATCTTCGCATCGGCCCCCGCCGTCGTTGCCGCGACCGCCCCCGGCCCGGCCCCGCCGGGCATCTCGGACTGGGCGTCGACCGTGGGCGCCGCGCTCGCGGGGCTCGCCCTCGTGACGCTCGCCGTCGCCCTCACGCGCTGGATCACGTACCTCACGCGCGATCGGGCGAAAACCGTCGCGGCGCTGCGTCAGAGCCAGGAGCGGTACCGCGCGTTCATCTCGAACAGCACCGAGGGCATCTACCGGATCGAGTTCGATCCGCCGATCGACACCTCGCTGCCCACGGAGCGGGTCATCGATCTCGTGTACGAGCGCGGCCGCTACGCCGAGTGCAACGACGCGATGGCCCGCATGTACGGGCTCGCCGGCTGCGACGAGCTGGTGGGCAGGACGCTCGACTTCATGCTCCCGCCGTCGGACCCGGCGGCGCGCGCGTACCTCGCCTCGATCATCGAGGCGGGCTACCGCGTGAGCGAGGTGGAGTCCGCCGAGCGCGACGCGGCCGGCAACACGGTCTACTTCTCCAACAGCATGATCGCGGACGTCGAGGGCGGCCTCCTCCGGCGCGTGTGGGGGACGCAGCGCGACATCAGCGAGCGCAAACGCGTCGAGGAGCAGCGGCGGGCGAGCGAGGAGCGTCTCCGCGTGTTCATCGAGCAGGCGCCCGCCGGCCTCGCCATGCTCGACCGCAACCTGCGGTACATCGCGGCGAGCAAGCAGTTTCTGGAGGATTGGGGCGTCACCGGCGAGGTCGTGGGCCGCCTGCACTACGAGGTCTTCAACGACGTGCCGGAGCGGTGGAGGCCGGTTCATCAGCGGGCGCTCGCCGGCGAGATCCTGCGTGCCGACGAGGACCCCTTCGAGCGCGCCGACGGGACGACGCAGTGGGTCCGGTGGGAGGTCCGCCCGTGGCGCGACGAGCGGGGCGAGATCGGCGGCATCCTCATCGGCGCCGAGGACGTCTCCGAGCGCGTGCGGGCCGAGCGCCGTGTGCACGCGAGCGAGCAGCAGCTCCGCGACGTGGCCGACGTGGCCCCGGTCTGGCTGGTCGAGTGCGACGCCGACGGACGGTACCGCTTCGTCAACGCCCCGTACGCGATGCGCTTCGGCCTGAGACCCGACCAGGTCGTCGGCAAGCACCTGTCGGAGGTGCTCGGCGCCGCGGCGTATGAATCGATCCGCGCTCACGTCGAGCGCGTCGTCGGCGGCGAGCGCGTCGAGTTCGAGCAGGAAGTCCCTTTCGACTACGCCACGCGCCGCGTGCACTGCGTCTACGTCCCGCGGACCGACGCGACCGGCGCCGTCAGGAGTTTCGTCGCCGTCATCCAGGACGTCACCGCGCAGCACGCGGCGGCCGCGGGGCTCGCGCGGCTCGCGGCGATCGTGGAGAACTCGCACGACGCCATCATCGCCAAGGACCTCAACGGCGTCATCACGAGCTGGAACCGCGCCGCCGAGCAGATCTTCGGGTACACAGCGTCCGAGGCGATCGGCCGGGCCGTCACGATCCTCTTGCCGGAAGAGCGGCTCGAGGAGGAGCCGATGATCCTGGACCGCATCCGCCGGGGCGAGACCGTCGAGCACTACGAGACGGTCCGCCGGCGCAAGGACGGGTCGCTCATCGACGTTTCGCTGACGATCTCGCCGATCCGCGACGCCGGCGGCCGGCTCGTGGGCGCGTCCAAGATCGCCCGCGACGTGAGCGCCCGCCGCCGGGCCGACCAGGCGCTCCGGGAGAGCGAGGAGCGCCTGCGCAACGCACTCGCCGAGCTGGAAGCAACGTACGAGCAGTCCCCCGTCGGCATGGTGCAGCTCGACCGCGAGCTGCGGTTCGTCCGCATCAACAGCGCCCTCGCCGCGATGAACGGCCTGCCGCCCGAGGCCCACATCGGCAGGTCGATCCGCGAGATCGTGCCCGAGCTGGCGGCGCAGGCCGAGCCGGCCTTCCGCCGGGTCCTCGAGACGGGCGAGCCGGTCATCGGCATCGAGCTGTCCGGCAAGACGGCGGCCGACCCCGGCGCCGTCCACACGTGGCTCGAGTCGTGGTACCCGCACCGCAGCAGCTCGGGCGAGATCATCGGCGTCAACGTCGTCGCCCAGGACATCACCGAGCACAAGCGCGACGCCGACCGCCTCGCCCGCAGCGAACGCGCGAACCGTCTGCTCGCGGAGGTTGGCGCGATCGCGACCGGGGACCTCGACGCGACGCAGATGGTCGCGGCGGTCTGCCGGCGCGTCGGGCTGGAGTTCGGCGTCACCCGCTGCGGCTACTCGCGGGTGGATCTCGACAAACGCGTGATCGTCACCGAGAGCGATTACCACGAGGGGTGCGGCTCCATCAGGGGCACGCTCGACTTCACCGCATTCGCCGAGCACGCGCGGGAGGACGGGTTGGCCGGGCGCGTCTCGGTCGTCAACGACCTCTCGACCGACCCGCGCACCGCCGCGACCTACGAGCAGACGTTCAAGCTCATCGGCGTCCGGTCGCACATCAGCGTGCCCCTCCGCCGCGCGGGCCGCTGGGCGGCGAGCTTCTGGGTCAGCAGCGCCGAGGCGCGGGCCTGGTCGCCCGACGAGATCGACCTCATGGCCGCGCTGGCGCACCGCGTCTGGCTCCTGGTGGAGCGGGCGGACGCCATCGCTGCGCTGCGCGAGAGCGAGGCGAAGTACCGCGCCGCGTTCGAGGTCGCGAGCGTCGGCCAGATGCAGGTGGACGCGGCGACGGGCCGGTTCACGATGGTGAACGACGCGTTCTGCCGCATCGCGGGGCGCGGCCGGGAGGAAATGCTCTCGCTCACGCCCTCCGACATCACGCACCCAGAGGACGTCGCGTGGGACAGGCCGATCCTCGAGGCCTTCCTGCGCGGCAAGCGCCACAACTACTCCGTCGAGAAGCGGTACCTGCGCCCCGACGGGTCGATCGCGTGGGTGCGCGTCAACGCCGGCATGGTCTTCGACTCGCTGGGCCGGCCGAAGCACACCGTCGCCGTCGTCGAGGACGTCACGGCGCGCAAGCTGGCGGAGCAGGAACTCCGCCTGCACCGCGAGGAGCTGCAGCGGCTGGTCGCCGAACGCACGGCCGAACTCCACGCCTCGCACGAGCGCCTGCGCCTGTCGGAGCGCATGGCCTCCATCGGCACGCTCTCCGCCGGCCTCGGCCACGACATGGGCAACCTGCTCATGCCGCTGCGCGTGCGCCTCGAGACCCTCGAAGCGATGGGGCTCCCCGCCGAGGCCGCCAGGGAGCTCGACGGCATCCGCACCTCGGCCGAGTATCTGCGCCGCCTCGCGGCGGGGCTCCGGCTGCTCGCGCTCGATCCCTCGGGGGCATCGGCGGGCGAGCCCACGCTGATCGGCGCGTGGTGGTCCGAGACGGAGCCCGTGTACCGCAACGCGCTCCCCGACGGCGTCGTTCTCCGCGCCGAGTTCGTCGAGTGCGACCACGTCTGGGCGGCCGTGTCGCGCCCGGCGCTGACGCAGGTCGTCTTCAATCTTGTCCAGAACGCGGGCGACGCGATGCGCCGTCAGGCGACCGGCGCCGTCACGGTCTCGGCCCGCTGCGTCGGCAAGTCGCTCATCGTCCGCGTGGCGGACAACGGGCCCGGCATGTCCGACGACGTCAAGCGCCGCTGCATGGAGCCGTTCTTCACCACGAAGGTCCGGGGCGTCTCCACCGGCCTGGGGCTCGCGCTCGTCTACGGGCTCGTCCGCGAGGCTGGCGGCGGCATCGATCTCGAAAGCACGGTCGGCAAGGGCACCACCTTCACCGTCACGCTCCCCACCGCCGAGCCCCCGCAGCAACCGGCCGCCGGCGCCGACCGCCGCGCGTTCGTGGACCTGAAGGATCCCCGCATGCGCGGCTATGTCGCGGCGGAACTCAAGAATCTGGCGTACGAGGTCTCATTCGGCACGCAGGGCGCGGCCGACAATGATCTCGTGATCGTCGAGGAACCACCGCCCCATAACGTGAAGGGCCGCGTTGTCGTGCTCGCGGGCAGGCCCAAGCTCAGCGAGGTGCGCGCCATTCTCTTCAAGGCGGGGGCACGCTGAGACGGACCCGACGATGAACAACGGAAACCAACAACCCGCCGTGACCGTCCTCGTGGTGGACGACAATCTCGACGTCGCCGACGCGCTCCGGACCCGCCTCTCGCGCACCGGCGGGTTCGCGTGCCTAGGTGCGCTCCCGAGCGCGGACGACTTGATCGCGCACGCCGAGCGCGTGTGCCCCATGATCGTCCTGCTCGACATCGACATGCCCGGCAAGAGCCCGTTCGACGCCCTCGCCGAGCTCGCCGAGCGATGCCCGGCATCCCGAGCGGTGATGTTCACCGGCCACGTCCGCCGGGAACTCATCGAAAAAGCCCTCGACAACGGCGCCTGGGGCTACGTCTCGAAGAACGACGGTGAGGACGAACTCATCAGCGCGCTGATGAAAGTCGCCGCCGGCGAGTTCGCGCTGGGGCCCGAAGCGCGCCGTTTGTACGATTCCGGCATCTGAGTGCGGATACGGTCGCGAGGCCGTCGCGCGGCGCCGCGCGGCGTGATCACGGCCGCTACTGGAGGTCCGCCATGTCCATCCGCGCCTACGCCGCCCAGTCCCCCGCCTCGCCCCTCGGCCCGCTCGCGATCAGCCGTCGCGAGCCGACCCCGACCGACGTCGAGATCGACATCCTCTTCTGCGGCGTGTGTCATTCCGACCTCCACTTCGCGCGCAACGAATGGGGCTTCACGCAGTACCCGGTCGTCCCCGGGCACGAGATCCTCGGGCGCGTCACGCGCGTGGGCGCCGGGGTGACGAAGTTCAGGCCCGGCGACACCGCCGCGGTCGGCTGCCTCGTCGATTCGTGCCGCTCGTGCGCGCACTGCGAAAAGAACCTCGAGCAGTTCTGCCTCCGCGGCCCCGTCTTCACGTACAACGGCGAGGACAGGCACCTGGGCGGCATGACGTACGGCGGGTACTCCGAGCGCGTCGTTGTGGACGAGAAGTTCACGCTCCGGGTGCCCGCCAACCTCGACCCCGCCGCCGCGGCCCCGCTCCTCTGCGCGGGGATCACGACTTATTCGCCGATGCGCAAGTGGGGTGTGAAGCCCGGCATGAAGGTCGGCGTCGTCGGCCTGGGCGGCCTGGGCCACATGGGCGTGAAGTTCGCGAAGGCCTTCGGCGCGCACACTGTGCTCTTCACCACCTCGCCGAGCAAGATCGAGGACGGCAAGCGGCTGGGCGCGTCCGAGGTCGTCGTCTCGAAGAACCAGGACGAGATGGCCGGGCACACGGGCTCGTTCGACTTCATCCTCGACACCGTCTCCGCCGAGCACGACCTCAACGCCTACCTCGCCCTCCTCAAGCTGGACGCGACGCTCTGCCTCGTCGGCGCGCCGCCCGACCCGCTCCCGGTCGCGGCCATGAGCCTCTTCATGCCCCGCCGCCAGCTCGCCGGCTCCCTCATCGGCGGCATCGCCGAGACGCAGGAGATGCTCGACTTCTGCGGCAGGCACGGGATCGTCTGCGACATCGAGACCATCCGCATGGACCAGATCAACGAGGCGTACGAGCGCATGCTCCGCAGCGACGTGAAGTACCGCTTCGTGATCGACATGGCCTCCCTGAAGCGATAAACCGGTTCCCGGCCCCCGCGCTCACGGGCGTCGGTTCCGGTTCTGGAAGCGATAACCACGCCGCGCCGGGGCCTTCTGAGCGCCTGCGCTACGCCGATCGCGGCCCGGCCGTTCCACGGGCCGAAGTCGCCGCACGCTCGGACCGATCCTTCTCCCGCTCGGGAGGACCTTCAACGCCCATGAACCGGATCCAGATGCGACGCGTCCGCGCGACCTTCGATGAAGTCAGGCCCTGCGGCCCCGCGCTCATCGCCCAGGTCATCCGCTCCCTCCGCGAGCACCACTCCGCGATGCGGGGCCTGCTGAAGGGTGAGAGCGGCGCGCACAGCGCGACCCTCTTCGCGACACTCGAGCAGATCGTCCGCAACGCGGAGCGCTTCGACGCCCTCGAGGGCCCGCTCGGCTCACTCGGCGCGAAGGCGGCCGCGCTCGGCCTCAAACCCCCCCACTACGCCCTCGTCCGCGAGGAACTCCTCGTCGCGATGGCGAACCTGCTCGGCGACTCTTGGACCGACGCCGTCGAGAACGACTGGCGCCAGCTCCTCGACGCGTGCGCGGGCGCGATGCTCGCGGAGCCCGCGGACGCGGCGGCGCGCAAGGCCGCGTAGCGCGGCACGAACGCGGGCCGGCGAACCGCTCACCGCGGAGGCGGAGAGGGCACCGAGAGGACAGCGGAGAACCGGCGATAGGGCTCTCTTCTCGTGCCCGTTCTCCGTTCCCCCGTCTACAGTCGGCCTCGCCGGCCCCGGCTGTCCACCGGATCGTCGGCAGGAGACATCCATGCTCATCCGCTCGCACACGTGCGGCATGCTCCGCGAGGAGCACGTCGGCCGGACCGTCCGCCTCAACGGCTGGGTCAACTCGTACCGCGACCACGGCAACCTGATCTTCATCGACCTGCGCGACCGCTACGGCCTCACGCAGCTCGTCTTCGACCCCGAGGACGGCGCGGCCGGCGCGATGATGGAGCAGGCCGACAAGCTCCGCAACGAGGACGTCATCGCCGTCGAGGGCACCGTGCGCGTCCGCGTCGGCGGCGAGAACCCCAAGCTCGCGACCGGCAAGATCGAGGTCGTCGTCACGAGCCTCGAGGTCCTCGCGAAAACCGAGAACCCGCCCTTCCTGCCCGAGGACCCGACGCAGGACGGCAAGATCAAGCTCCCGAACGAAGAGTTGCGCCTGACCCACCGGTACATCGACCTGCGCCGCCCGAGCATGCAGCGCATCCTCGGCACGCGCCACAAGGTCTACCAGGTCACGCGCCGGTACTTCGACGAGAACGGCTTCCTCGAGATCGAGACGCCGATCCTCTACAAGAGCACGCCCGAGGGCGCCCGCGAGTTCCTCGTGCCCACGCGCCACGTGCCCGGCGCCTTCTACGCGCTCCCCCAGTCCCCCCAGCTCTTCAAGCAGATCCTCATGGTCTCGGGCTGCGACCGCTACATGCAGGTCTGCCGCTGCTTCCGCGACGAGGACCCGCGCGCCGACCGCCAGGCCGAGTTCACCCAGATCGACCTCGAGATGTCCTTCGTCCGCCGCGAGCAGATCATGGCGATGATGGAGGGCTTCGTCCACCGCCTCTGGGGCGAGGTCGCGGGCGTCAGCGTCCCGCCGCTGCAGCGCATGGATTACCGCACGGCGATGGAGGACTACGGCATCGACCGGCCCGACACGCGCTACGACCTCAGGATCAAGGACGTCAGCGACTTCGCCGCAAAGCTCGACTTCGCGATCTTCAAGAGCGCGCTCGAGAAGGGCAAGGACCGCCCGCGCTTCAACAGCAGGAAGGGCGTCGTCAAGGCCATGCGCGTCCCAGGCGGCGCGGAGAAGCTCACCCGCAAGATCACCGACGGCTACACCGAGTTCGTCAAGGGCTTCGGCGCCGGCGGCGTCGCCGTCGTCAAGGTCGTCGCCGACGCCGGCGGCCCCAGGCTCGATACCGGCATCGCCAAGTTCCTCGAGCCCGTCAAGGCCGAGTTTCTCGCCGTCACCGGCGCGCAGCCCGGCGACACCGTGCTCTTCGTCGCGGACGTCTACAGCGTCGCGACCAAGGCGATGGGCGAGCTCCGCCAGAAGGTCGCGCGCGACATGGGCATGGTGCCCAAGCCCGGCGCCGAGGGCGGCCCTTGGAACTTCCTCTGGGTCGTGGACTTCCCGATGTTCGAGAAGAACAAGGAGACGGGCAAGTGGGTGGCGATGCACCACCCCTTCACCAGCCCGCGCGACGACCAGATGCAGACCTTCCTCGACGCCGACACCGAGGACGACAACACCATCGAGGCGATCGTCTCCGCCGGCTACGACATCGTCCTCAACGGGCAGGAGATCGCCGGCGGCAGCGTGCGCATCCACGACCGCGCGGTGCAGAGCAAGGTCTTTAAGCTCCTGGGCATGACGCCCGAGCAGGCGAAGGAGAAGTTCTCCTTTCTCCTCGAGGCCCTCTCCTTCGGCGCGCCGCCGCATGCCGGCATCGCCTTCGGCCTGGACCGCCTCGTCATGAACTTCGTCGGCACCGACAATATCCGCGACGTCATCGCCTTCCCCAAGACGCAGATCGGCGCCGACCTCATGACCCGCGCCCCGAGCCACGTCCCGGCCGAGCAGCTCAAGGACGTCCACGTCCAAAGCATCGCCCCGCCCCCCAAGCCGGTCTGATCCCTCGGCTCTTCATCCCCGAACGAAATGACAAAAGCCTCGGGCGTTTGCCCGAGGCTTTTTTCTTTCCCTAGTGCCCAGTGCCTGATGCCTATTGCCTTCTTAGAGGCACGGCCCCCCGCCGAACACATTAAAGAACGCTTCAAGGTCTGTGTTGTCGGGGAACAACTGATCGTTGTTGAAGTCGATATCCCCACACGTGCCCGTCGAGCACGGGCCCCCGCCGAAGACGCTCAGGAAGTCTTCGAGGTCCTGGTTGTCGGGGAAGAGCCCGTCGCCGTTGAAATCGATGGTGTCGCAGCCGACGGGTCCGCCGCCCGCGCCGACCCAGAAGCCGCCCGTCAGCGTGAACGACCCGCCCGTCATCACCGTGCCGGCGTCGTGCTGGCCGATCGTCCCGCTCAGCGTGAACGTCCCGCCGCTCGACGTCCCGCCCCCGCCGTCGATTGTGTACCAATCGATGGCGTACGGCTGCGCGAACGCGCCCGCCGCGGCGAACCCGAGTGCTGCCAAACCCGCCATCGTCGTTGTTCGGTTCATGGTCGGCTCCCACGCGGTTGTCGCCGCCGCGTTATACCTGAAAGCGCAGCAGAATGCAAGTGCGTGTCACGGAAACGGAGGATCCGTCCGCATTTTCGCCCCGCGGGACCAAACCCACCGCCAGCCGGAGCGTATCCCTTGAACGTGCGGCATTCTTGGTTATCCGCACAAGACATCCCGTTCAAGGAGAAACGCATGCGAAGGTTCGTGCTCGCGTTGTGTCTCTGTTGGCCCGCGCTCGGTCAGGCGGTGCCGCTCGAGGAGGTCGTCCGGAGCGGCCAGCCCGCGGCGGGCGTCCCCGGGGCGACGTACGCCGACTCGGGTCTTGCCCCGCTCGGCGTCGCCAACAACAACCACGTCTTCTTTCAGGCCCGCCTCAACGGCGTGGACCAATCCGCCGACACCGGCATCTTCGTCTGGAGCGGCGGCACCACGCGCCTCGCGCTGCGCGAGGGCCAGCCGCTCCCGGAAGTCTGCCCGGACTGCATCGTCGGCAATGTCCGCGTCGCGCGTCTCGACGATTCCGGCCGCGTGATGGCCTCCGTTGACGCCCGCTCGGGGAACGCGGTTGTTGCGAACGCCGTTCTGCGCGAGGTCACGTCCGGCGACCTGCGCGTCCTTGCCTTCACCGGCGGCCCCGCGCCGCTGCGCGAGGGAGAGACGGTCACCAACATCGCGGAGATCGACCTCGCGGGCGATGGGACCGGTGTGGTCTCGGTGACTACGACGGGACCGAGCCGCACAAAGCGGATTGTCTACGCCCTCAACGAACTGCAGTTCACCACGCTTGCCGTCAACGGTGAACCCTCGAGCGCAGTCCAGACCTTGACGTACGACAGCTTCTTACGAGTGCGCGCCGCTCGCGGCGGGATCCGCATCTTGCAAACGAGGTATAGCGGCGGGCCGATGCAGGGCATTGAACGGCATGGTCCCTCGGGCGCAACACTGGTTGCGAGCATCCCGTCGCCGTCCGACGTCTTGCCGGGCGTTGAATATGGGAGTTGGCCGACACGCTCGCATATCGGGGTGGGGCCCATGGGCGACGTCGTGTACGGTGTCACTGGTCAAGCGGGCTCGTCGCCACCGATGGGGGCGATTTACTACGCACCGCACGATGATGGTCCAGTCGCCTTTGCTTGGGCCGAGCTCGACGCGGGTGAGTTCAGCCCCGGATTTTCCTTTTCAAGCCGAGTTGCGGACTTCGGCATGGCACATTTCAGCGAAACAGGCCAGACGCTTTTCACCGCCTTTCTTCGCGACGCCGACGGAGAGCCGGTCCCCGCTCAGCAGCTCTGGCACTACGACCCGGCGACCCACGCCCGAATGCCGGTTGCATGGCCGGGGGCGCCGATCCTTCACTCTCCTTACGTGCCCGCCCAGTGGCCGATCTACTTCTCGAACGCGGGAATTGATCGCGAAGGCAATGCCATTTTCGGTTTCCAGATCTATCCAAACTCGGGATCGGGCATCGCGATGTGGTCACGGTTGAATGGACGACGAATCATCCTCGACACCAGCCGTCCGGCGTTCTTCCCGCCCCTGGGCGCATTGACGCCGATCTTTCTGTCCCTAGGACAATTCGCCCCCGAACCGACCGGAAATCGTCCGCTCAGCGACGACGGCCGCTTCGCGTTCTCCGTGAGCGCTCGACGAATGGGGGCATTCCCACCAGTAGGACTCACCGGCATTTATACCGCCACCATCCCAAACTGCGACTTCATCGACTTCAACCTCGACGGCCTGACGCCCGACGTCCAAGACCTCGCGGACTTCCTCGCCGTCTTCTCCGGCGACCTCTGCGCGGGCCAGCAGCCGGGCGACGCGCCGTGCAACACCGACATCGACTTCAACAACGACGGCCTCGCGCTCGACAACGCCGACATCGAAGCCTTCTTCACCCTCTTCGGCGGCGGAAACTGCTGAAGAAGTCACGGAGCCACGAAGGCACACACGCACGGAGTGAACGAAGCCCCGGGCAACTCCCGGGGCTTTTCTTTGGTGGTCCGCCGCTCCGCGGCGGTCTTCCTCCCTCCTTCGCCCCGTGTCTCCGCGGGGAGCGGTGATCGCCGCAGACGACCGGTGAGGTGTCCTTACTTCGTCTCTCCGTCTCGCCGTCTCTTTGTCTCTGTCTTCCCCACCTACCCCGCACAACGCACCGCGCACCCCTCCACTACCATTCCCCATGAGCATCGCCAACACCCGCCCCGCGGCCCCTGCTCCGGTCGATCCCCACGCCGTGACCATCTCCGGCCTCGTGCTCGACCCCGTCTACGCCCCCGAGAAGCCGCACGTCGAGACGCTCGAGTCCCCAGCGTCGATCGACCGCAACCTGGGCAAGGGCGGCCAGCCCGGGCAGTATCCCTTCACCCGCGGCCTCTTCCCCCAGGGCTACCGCACGCGCCTCTGGACGATGCGTCAGTTCGCCGGCTTCGGCAGCGCCGACGATACCAACAAGCGCTTCAAGTACCTCCTCGAGCAGGCCAAGGGCACCAACGCGAACACGGGCCTCTCCACCGCCTTCGACCTCCCCACCCTCATGGGCCGCGACAGCGACGACGAGCTCTGCGTCGGCGAGGTCGGCAAGTGCGGCGTCGCCATCAGCACCATCGAGGACATGCACCGCCTCTACGCCGACATCCCGGTGGACAGGGTCACGGTCAGCCAGACGATCAACGGCCCCGCGGCGGTCATCTGGGCGATGTACCTCGCCCACGCCGTGCAGCGCGGCATCCCGTGGGACACGCTCGGCGGCACGCTCCAGAACGACATCCTCAAGGAGTTCCACAGCCAGAACGAGTTCATCTACCCGCCCGAGCCCAGCGTCAAGCTCGTCGTGGACACGATCGAGTTCCAGAGCCGCTACGTGCCGAAGTGGAACAGCGTCTCGATCAGCGGCTACCACATCCGCGAGGCCGGCAGCAGCGCGCACCAGGAGCTGGCTTTCACGCTCCGCGACGGCATGGAGTACGTCGAGGCGGCCATGGAGCGCGGGCTGGACATCGACGGCTTCGCGCCGCGCCTCTCCTTCTTCTTCAACAGCCACAACGAGTTCTTCGAGGAGATCTGCAAGCTCCGCGCCGCGCGGCGCATCTGGGCCCGGGTGATGCGCGAGCGCTACGGCGCCAAGAACGAGCGCTCCTGGTTCATGAAGACGCACGTGCAGACCGCCGGCTGCTCCCTCACCGAGCAGCAGCCCCTGAACAACGTCGTGCGCGTCGCGTACCAGGCCATGGCCGCGGTCCTCGGCGGCTGCCAGAGCCTCCACACCGACAGCATGGACGAGACCCTCGGCCTCCCCACCGAGCAGGCCGTGACGGTCGCGCTCCGCACGCAGCAGATCCTCGCGCACGAGACGGGCGTCACCCGGACCGCCGACCCGCTGGGCGGGAGCTGGTTCGTCGAGGCCCTGACGGACAAGATGGAGGCCCTCGCCCTCGACCTCATCGACGAGATCGACGGGATGGGAACATACGGAAGTGGTCCGGAGGCGAAGCGGTCGAGCGGTAAAGCCTCTTCTTCCCGACCACCCGAGCAACACAGTGCTTACGCGCCACGCGAGAGCTTTGGACGTGCTGTCATCAACGGCATCAACAAAGGCTACTTCCGCCGCTCGATCGCCGAGGCCTCCTACCGCTTCAGCGAGGAGTGCGAGGCGGGCGACCGCATCATCGTCGGCGTCAACGCGTACACCGACGGCGACGAGAACCGCCCCATCGACATCCTCACCATCTCCGACCAGGTCGAGGTTGACCAGTGCGCCCGCCTCGCGGCCTTCAAGCAGCGCCGCGACGGGGCGAAGGCCGCCGCGGCACTCGACAACATCCGCGCCGCCTGCCAGGGCAAGGCGTGGAAGAGCATCTGCGACGGCCTGCCGTGGAGCGGTCAGACGGTGGGCGGCCCCGGCTCGGCGCTGCACGCGACGAACGTCATGCCCGCCCTCGTCGAGGGCTCGCTCCTCAACTGCACGCTGGGCGAGATGGTGCAGGCGATGGCGGACGTCTACGGGCGCTACGCCGGCGGGCCGGAGTGGTAGCAAGACGCAGGCGACTCTAAGGGGGTTCGGTATGCCTTATGATGTTATTGTCGTCGGCGGCGCGAACCGAGAGACCATTATTCGACATAGCGTCCACTTCCAAGTCGGCACGGCGATGCGGGCAACGGATGCCACAACGCGTGCCGGAGGAGGAGGCCTGAATCAGGCTGCTTGCCTCATGCACTTCGGCAAGCGTCTGGTCTTCCCACTGTTGCCCTTGGCGCACGACCCCCGCGGAGAAGAATGCCTCGCCTCCCTCGACCGGTGTCGCACTTCGTATATGCTACACAAGCCGCCAGCGGTTGATCCTCGCACCGTCGCGGGACCGGACAAGACGACGGGCGAGTCCTTTGTCATCGTCGGCCGAACAGGAACCCGCACAATCATCTCAGTGCCAGGCTCTGTATCCGAAGATTACGCCGAACGACTTCTCCCTCGCTTCAGCGCTGCATTGACCGACCTCGCCCGGCACGGCTGCGTCTCGATCGGTCACGTCATCGACACGCACGATTCGCCGTCGGCGAGCCTCGATAAGACAAAGCAGATAGTCCGAGCGACGCGGGAGATCTCCGACCGTCAATCACGGCCCGTTGTTCACTGGAACATGCGGTCGGCGCAGGTATCGCACCCAATCTGTCAATGGACCGACACCGTCGGCATGGTTGATTGCATCCAATTGACTTGCCAGAACGCGCGAGCGCTGATCCGCGCATCCCAACATTGCGGCTGCAACATCTGCGATAGCTTCCGCGTGCCGCATCGTCAGATGGAAGTTACCGCGCAGGACGTTGTAAGGGTTGTTGCCGCGATGGGTGTGCCGACGATCATCAGTCTCGGTCTACGTGGATCGCTTGGCATTGTGGGGCCGTCGAGCGAACGTGTGATAATGCACGTTCCATCGGCATACCTCGGCAACGACTTTGTCGACGCGGTGCGCGCTGGCGATGCGCTTGCGGCCGGCTTTATCCACGCAAGACTTGACCAAGTTCGACGAACGAGCCCGGCCGACTTCGGTCCGGACGAAATGGAACGTGCTCTGCGAGTCGGCACGTACTGGGCAATGGCCGCCTGTCAGGCGCCCGATCCAGGGCATGACTGGCCCCGCGACGGCATGCCTACATCGTTGGAGACTACGCACTCGATGCCGGATGCTCGGCTGTTCCCGCTTGACTTTGATGTGTCGAACGAAGACCTGCGTTTCTTCCTCCGTTTGCTCGATTGAGTTCGGGAACTGGAAACAATCTTGCGGCCCACGCTCGCCACCGCTGAGGCGTGAGTTCCGGAGCATCTCCGTGCTCTTTTCCACTCGACCACTCTGCCACGTAGCCGCTTCCTTGCAGCCCGGGGGCTTGCGGGTCAACAGCCGGGGGTTACGGTCGCGCCCTTGGAAAGCGCTCGATCGAATGTCGCATATCGACGCCTTTGTGCGCACACCCCCGCCCGCGCCCCGCCACAATCCGCGCCTTTCCCAAACTTTTTCTTCTTCGGCTCTCCCGTGCTCCGCAAACACCAGTCCGTCCTCCGCTTGCGCACGGTTCGTTTCCCGCCCCAATGCCCATTCCCCATTGCTATCGCCCGCGTTTGTGCGCACAACCGCGTTTTTGCGTCCCTTTATGGATCGCCGCAACAAACCCTTCACCGCGTCTTGGGCACGCTTCTCGTTGGGGCCTTGGAGTTGAGCGACGTGGACCGCCATTCGGCAGAGCGAAGCCGGCGGCGGAACCAGTTGCACGACGCCGGGGCCCGAAGGTCCGGCGTTGCCGATGGCGTGAGGGAGGGCAAGGTGCGGGGGCCCACGGTCGGCTGAGCCCGCGACACCTTGGTCCGAGCACCCCGGTCCGCTGTCGGGGCGCAAGGCCGGGGGGAGCGGGCGCGGATGGTTGAAAGGCCGCACGCTCGGGCGAAGAGCCCAGTGTTCAGCCCGCCCGTCGAGCAAGGAGCGGTTGCGAGAGGGCGCGCGACTCGAGATAGCGCGCGCCCAAGGACCTCCCCGCGCCCTTCAGCGTGAAACCCTATGCGAGCCGGCGGGAGCAGCCCAAGAGGGGCTGTTCTCGCTGCGCGCACCAGAATCACCGCGTCACGGACGCCATGCGCGTCGGCATTCATCCGCGGTATCGGGCCGCCACGCACCCCGCTACCGTCCCCCGTGCCCGCCCGCCTCGCCATCTGGGCCGACGCGGCGTCCGCCCCCTTCTGCATCCGTGTCGCCGAGGCGGCCGGTGCGAGCGTGATCGGCGTCGGCGGCCCGCGCGGGTTCGACGCGGCCGCCA
>DASPKL010000019.1:0-18809 GCA_035628115.1 Phycisphaerales bacterium
ACGGGGAGTGGGAGGGCGGGGGAGGGGGAGACACGGAACGCTGTGGGCGGCAAGGGGTTGCTGAGGGCGGAGTGGGACGGAGGAAAGAGTCGAGAAGCCGCGCGGATTGCCGGGCAGAGCGAGCGCGGGTGTGCGCACAAAGGCGGATGTGCGCGCCCAAGACCGATGTTTGGTGCAGAAGGAAGCCGATCTGCACCGCTCCGGGTGCGGTCGGACTCGCCCTGCTTTCCGGGGGCGTCGCTTCGTTCAACCGCTGGCTATTGATCTGCAAGCTGTCGGCTTGCAAGAACCCCGCCGGAGCAGCGGGTTGCCGATGATCGGCTCGATTACACGCGCGTCGCCGCGGCGCCGTGGCGGCGCGACACGCCCGACCATTCGAACATCTTCGCGCACGAGCGCTGCATAATGCTGTCGAGGTCCGCCGCGTGCACGGGGAGCCACGCCTGGTCGAACTCGTACACGAGCCAGCCCTTGTAGCCGGCGCGCGCGAGCGCCTCGATCCCCGCGCGGCAATCCAGGTCGCCTTCGCCGAGCGCGACGGGCGATCCGCCCCGCAGGTCCTTGACCTTCACGAGCGCGAGGCGGTCGCCCAGGACGTTGACACCCGCCGCGGCGTCTTCACCGGCGGCGCGGGCGATGGCGACGCTGTACGACGCGACGAGGAGAGGGTTGTTCACGGCGTCGATGATCTCGGCGAGGTCGGCGGAGCGCGGGAAGGTGCCGCCGTTCTCGAGGGCGAGCTTGACGCCGGAGTTGCGGCAGTGGTCCGCGGCCTTCTTCAGCCGGTCCACGATGCGCGCGAGGCCCGCCTTCCGGGGCTCTCCCTCGGGGAGTTCGAAGCCGAAGACGCGCACGTACGGGCACTCGAGCTGCACGGCGAGCTCGACCATGCCCCTGGTCTCGCGCACGCTCTTCTCCGTGTCGGAGATGATGCGGCCGATGACCGGCGGGGTGATCGCCTCGTCGTAGCGGATGCCGGTGGCGAGGGAGCAGAGATCGACGCCGGCGCGGTCGAAGATCGCGCGGACCTTGGCGGCGTCGGTGAGCGCCGGGTCGCAGGCGAAGCTCTTCGACCCGTTGCCGAAGGTGCGCAGCTCGGCGCCGAGGAAGCCCCACGGGCGAAGGCGCTCGGCGAGGCGAGAGAGCGTCCAGTGCGGGCACGCGACCGTGCTGAATGCGGGCTTCATGGGGCGGCAGGGTATGTCGTACGCTCGTGCATGAACAGCAACGCCCCGCGCGGCGGCGGGCACGACGGCCCGCGGCCCGGCGCGCCCGACGGCATGACGACCGACCTCGCCGGCAAGCTCGACTACGGCTCCTACCTCGCGCTCGAGCAGGTCCTGAGCGCCCAGCACCCCCTCTCGTCGCACCACGACGAGATGCTCTTCATCGTGCAGCACCAGACGACGGAGCTCTGGTTCCGGCTGATGATCCACGAGCTGGAGGAGGCGCTGCGGCTCATCCGCGCCGACGACCTCGGCTCGTCCTTCAAGGTCCTCGCCCGCGTCAAGCACATCCAGGCGCAGCTCCTCGGCCAGTGGAGCGTCTTGGCAACGCTGACGCCCAGCGAGTACGTCAAGTTCCGCCACCTGCTGGGGCCCGCGAGCGGGATCCAGAGCTACCAGAACCGCATCATCGAGTACATCTTCGGCCGCAAGGACGCGCGGATGCTCACCGTCTTCGAGCACAAGCCCGAGGTCTACAAGCGCGTGCGCGCGGCGCTCGAGGCGCCAAGCCTCTACGACGAGGCGCTGCGCTGCCTCGCGCGCCGGGGGTTGCCCGTGCCCCGCGACGTGCTGGAGCGAGACGTGACCCAGCCGTACACCCCGTCGCCCGGCGTCGTCGAGGTCTGGAAGCAGGTCTACGAGAACCCTGAAAAGCGCTGGAGCGAGTACGAGCTCGCGGAGAAGCTCGTGGACATCGACGAGGCGCACGCCCTCTGGCGGTACCGGCACGTGAAGGTCGTGGAGCGCGTCATCGGCTTCAAGCGCGGCACGGGCGGCACCGCGGGCGTCAACTACCTCCGCGGCATGATCGATGACCGAATGTTCCCGGAACTCTGGGACGTGCGGACGGAGATCAAGGGGTAGATCACACCATCTGCAACACCGCGCCGCAGTCCATCGCCTTGCTCGGCTCGCGCGCCTCGGCGTGCTTGACGCGGCCCTTCCCCTCGGGCGACTTCGCGATCACGTACGTCCCGCGCTGCGCGACGTTCAGCTCCGGCCAGTAGAGGCCGTAGGCCTTGCAGACCTGGCGGTGCATGTCGGCGAGGATCGGGTGCGTGTAGCCTTCCTTCTCCGCCCACTCCTTGTTCGCCGCGAAGCTGTCGCAGCTGATGCCGACGACCGTCGCGCCCTTGCGCTCCCAGGCACGGGCGTCGCGCGT
This sequence comes from Phycisphaerales bacterium, assembly GCA_035628115.1. GTDB lineage: Bacteria > Planctomycetota > Phycisphaerae > Phycisphaerales > UBA1924 > BJHL01. The sequence continues at coordinate 2,389 of DASPKL010000019.1, forward strand.
GATGCACCCCATTTCGGTCGAGCAGACGCCCGTGAAAGCGAGCGGGACGAAGCAGAGGACGACATCCCCCTTCTTGACGGCTTCCGAGAGCTTCCACTCCTTGCGGTCCTGGTCCATGAGCGTGAAGTCCGGCGCCGCGTCGCCGGGCTTCAACGGCGTCGGCGCGGGGGTCAAGTGGTCGTTGCGGATGGACATGCGAGCTCCTTTATCGCAGGGTACCGGCGCGAGGGGCGGGCGGGCGCGCTGCCGTGGCGGAGGGCGGGCCGCTAGACTCGTTCGATCTCCGGCGGAGACCGGGCCGGGCAAGCAGGAGGCAGCGCCATGTCCGCGACCAAGGCAACCGACGCCCCGACCACGCTCGAGCAGCGCTACGCCCAGGTGTGCGAACGGATCGCCGCGGCGGCGAAGAAGGCCGGGCGCAAACCCACCGACGTCCTCCTCGTCGCGGTGACGAAGACCGCCGAGCCGGAGCAGATCAAGCGGCTCATCGACCTCGGCCACCGCGACTTCGGCGAGAACCGGGTGCAGGTGCTGCTCCAGCACGCGTCGATCGTGGAGGAGATGATGGCGCGCCGGCGGCTGCTGAGCAGCGCCCGCACGCCGGCGCCGGAGACGACGCTCTTCGACGATCGGGGCGCGAAGCTCGCGGGCGACCCCGGCGTGCGCTGGCACATGATCGGTCATCTCCAGCGCAACAAGGCGAAGAAGGTCATCGACGTCGTCCGGCTGGTCCACTCGGTGGATTCGCTGCGCATCGCGGAGGAGTTGCAGGCGATCGGGGTCAAAAAGGACCGCGTGATCGAGGCGCTGCTGCAGGTGAACTGCTCGGGTGAGGAGCAGAAGTTCGGCTGCCCGCTCCCCGCGGCGATCCCGCTGGCGGAGCAGATCGCGACGATGGCGAACGTGCGGCTCCGCGGGTTGATGACGATGGCGGCCGAATCGCCGAACCCGGAGCACGCCCGGCCGGCGTTCGAGCGCTGCCGCGAGTTGTTCGAGGAGATGCGAGGGCTGAAGCTGACGGACGGCCCGTTCAACATCCTGTCGATGGGCATGAGCGGGGATTACACCGTGGCGATCGAAGAGGGCGCCAACATTGTCCGTGTTGGAACAGCTATTTTCGGCGCTCCGGCCGGGCCCGACCGGCCGCCGGAGCCGGAGGAAGACGACGAGTAAGTCCCGGGTTGACAACCTCTCGAGTTCCGTGTACAACGGAATGAACTGAGGGGGTTTTCATGATCATCCGTGGCTTCGTCGGCGGCGTGGTTGGTGCGGTGATCGGCGCGGCGGTCTGGGCCGCGGTCGCGTACTTCGCGCATTACGAGATCGGCATCATCGCGTGGGGGATCGGCCTGCTCGCGGGCGTGGGCGTCGCCGCGGGTGCGAAGGACGACACGTCGGCCGCGACGGGCGTCATGGCGGCGTGCATCGCGCTGGCGGGCGTGGCCGGGGGCAAGTACGCGGCGGTGCGCCTGGTGACCGGCGACGTCGTCTCGGCCGCGACCAAGGAAGTGCAGATCACCGACGACCGGGCGATGGTCTATATGGCGGATTCGATCATCGACCAAGCCGAGGCTGCGGGAAGACCGTTGAGCCTTCCTCCGGGGTTCGACAAGGACGCCGCCGAATCGCTCGACCAGTACCCCAAGACACTCGCGGACGATGTGCGGGCGCGCTGGGGAGCGATGACGCCCGAGGCGCAGGCGCAGTACCGCGACAGCGTGAAGGCGACGATCGTCTCGGCGATGGAGGGCAGCGCTGACGCGATCGCCTCGAAGGGGTTCTTCGCGACGCTCTCGTTCTGGGACTTGCTCTGGGCCGTGCTCGCGGTCGGCACCGCGTTCAAGGTCGGCGGCGGCCTCGATGACTGAGCCGCTTCAGCGCAGGCGATCGGCGTCCTCGAGCTTGAGCCCCGCGTGCTGCGCGATGATCGCGAGCTGTACCGCGTTCTTGCACGCCAGCTTGCGCAGCAGCGCCGACTTGTGGCTCTTGATGGTGTCCTCGGAGCGGTGCAGCTTCGCCGCGATTTCCGCTGCGGTCAGCCCCTGGCCCACGAGCGCGAGCACCTCGAGTTCCCGCTTGGACAGGATCGCGAGCAGCCCGAGGTCCTGGTTCTCTCCCTCGTGCCAGAGCACGTCGGGGTCATCCGGCGCCGATTGCTCGCCCGACACCAGCTGGTGGATGCACAGGAACGTGCGCATCGTCGAGTCCGGGTTGGGGGGCAGCAGGCGGACGTGCGTCAGGATCTGCCGACCGTCGAAGATGTCGCGGATGACGCCGTTGCGGTCCTCGCGCGCGAGGCGGCGCAGCACCTCGACCCGCTCGGTGTAGAAATCGCGCGGCTCCAAGTCCTGGATGAACTTGCCGCGCAGCTCGCCGGGCGTCTTGCCGGGAACGAAGAGCGCGAGGGCCGCCGCGTTGGTGTACAGGATCAGCCCGTCCTCGCGGAGGAGGCTCATGGCGGTGGTGCTGTTCTCGAAGGTCGCGAGCGGGACCGACAGCCCGGACTCCAGCGCGAGGACCCGGTCCGTTTGATCCCACATGGCGGCCCTTTCGTCGTGACCCGAGTTTCCGGACTGTCAAGCCAAAGCCCCGATTCTTTCAGCAAGTCGGCGTTTTCAACCCTAAAGAATGGCCACCGGGAGCAGGATTTGTATGAATCTCCTCACCAATTTGGATGAAAAAATCTTTCATCTTCCCTCATTCTTACCCCACGCCTTCGGTTGTGGCGAAAAAGTTCGGGCATGTCCACAAACGCACTCGACGGCAGAGACCTTTCCCCTCACTCCCTGAACCAGTTTGTCCGCGTGGCGTTTGCGGCTGAGCGACTGGCGAAGCTTCCCCGTGTCCCGGTGTTCGACTGGGCGGACCGCGCGGCGCGCGGGCTCCTCTCGGGGGACGACGCCGGGACCGCGGTCGTGGCGATCCTGGACATCCGTCCGGGCGCGTCCTTGTGGACGTGCATTCACGCGGGCGTCTGCGTCCACCCGGAGAACGCGGGCGAGCGCGACGGGATTCTCGGCGCGATCAACAGCGAGCCGGTCCCGGCGTGGGACGGCGAGCGTCACCTGCGGGTGGAGTCCGCCGACGGGTTCCCCCGCCTTGCGACCGGCGCGGGCGTCGTGACCGAGTGCGGCTTCCGCTGGCGCGAGGATCGCGCGTGCCTGGTGCGGGTGCGGCGCGACACGGTGGACGTGCACGACGAGCCGGTCGCGCGCGTCGCGACGGCGATGATCGCCCGCGCCGCGAGCGAGATGTACGGCGAGCGCCGCAACCCCGGCTGGCTCACCGAGCGTGAGACCGAGGTTCTGGACCTGCTGATCGAGGGGTACACGGTCGGTGAAATCGCGGCGAACCTGCACCGCAGCCCTCACACGGTGCACGACCACGTGAAGAGCCTCTACCGCAAGGTCGGCGTCGATTCACGGGCGGACGTGGTGCGCGCCGCGATGGGCGGGCGCTCCGCGGCCCGCTCGGCGCCGCCCCGGACCGCGCTGGCCGTCTAGGCCCGCGCCCGTTCGCGCTCGCTGCGTCGGCGCTTGAGTTCGGCGTCGATGAAGTCGGCGATCTCGCCCCGCAGGACCGCCTCGTAGTCCCGCGACTCGTGGTTGGTCCTGTGGTCCTTCACTCGGTTGTCGTAGAAGACGTAGCTGCGGATCTGCGTGCCCCAGCCCTGCTCGAGGCTGCCGCCCGTCGCCTTGACGATCTCGGCCTCGCGCCGCTCGTCCTCCATCTGCTGCAGCTTGGCCTGCAGCACGGTGAGGGCCTGCTTGCGGTTCTGCGGCTGGTCGCGGTACGTGCTGGCGACGATCTGGATGCCCGTGGGGATGTGCGTGACGCGCACGGCCGTGGCGACCTTGTTGACGTTCTGGCCGCCGGGCCCGCGCGCGCGCACGAACGGCTCGATGAGCAGGTCCTTCTCCGGGATCTCGATCTCGGTCTCTTCGAACTCGGGCACGACGTCCACCGTCGCGAAGCTCGTCTGCCGCTTCCCCTGCGCGTTGAACGGGCTCACGCGGGCGAGGCGGTGGCTGCCGCGCTCGCACTTGAGGTAGCCGAACGAGTACGCGCCCTTGATGTGGATCGTGACGCTGTCGATGCCGACCTCGGGGCCGAAACCCTTGTCTACCTCCTCCATCGAGAAGCCCATCTTCTCGCAGTAGAAGATGTACATACGCAGGAGCATCTCGGCCCAGTCGTTGGCCTCGGTGCCGCCGACGCCGGCGTTGATGGTGAGGAAGCAGTTGCGGTAGTCGTGGGGGTCGCCCAGGAGCGAGCGCTGCTCGACGCGGTCCATCTGCCCCTGGAGCCGGAAGAGCGTCTCGTCGGCCTCCCTGAGCAGGTCCTTGTCCCCGGCCTCGCGGGACATCTCGTACGCGACCTTGGCGTTGTCGAGATCGGCGATCGCCGCCGCGAGCGGCTCGAGCTGGGCCTTGAGGAGCTTGGATTCGGCGACGACCTTCTTGGCCGCGGTCTGGTTGTTCCAGAAGGAGTCGGAGGCCATCTGGTCCTCCAGCTCCTTGCGGCGCTTCATCTTCTGGTCGTAGTTAAAGAGAGTCGCGGATCGTCGAGATCCGCGCCTCGAGGTCGGTGATGACCGGCTGGTGCGCGTCGAAGTGCATGGGGCGGGAGCGTAGCCGCGAGAAATTCCCCCGTCTTTGCGCCGGGCGGGGCGGCCGGCGGCGTTTCAGGCGGCAAGGAGAACCCATGTCGCACCGCCGCTCCGCCAGCGTGCTCGTCTTTGTCGCCGGATTGCTGCTCCCGCCGCTCGCGCCGGTGGCCGCTGCTCAAGACGAGCAGGCCACGCGGGGTGAGGACCTGAGAATGCCCCCCGAGATCATCAAGGATCTCAGGTTCGAGCGGCTTCAGCCGCGGGTCCTACGCCAGCTCGGTCTGGACCCGAACCACCCGGTCTTCCGCGAGTCGGTGCGCCTTGAGAAGCTGAGCGGTCACATCACTATGAGCTTTACGGGGGGCACGGCCAAGGGCTACTTTGACGCCGTCGTCGCGCACAATCCGTACATCAACATCGCGTACGTAGAGGGGGACCCGGAGAGCGTGCGGGTCGGTGCGATCGATCTGCAGTCGGCGTCGATCGATCAGGCGGTTTCTCTGGTCCGGGCGGCGAACTTGGACAAAGACAAGAAGAGCATCGTTGCCGACTTCGAAGTCACCGCGTTCAACGAGCGACGACTCCTCGTGCGCATCCTCGACGAGCCCTCGACGCCAAAGTTCAACTTTGACCTCAACACGGTGGAGTCACGTGTGGTCTCCTTGCGCGAATACCTCGATTGCTTCCCGGCGTCTCAGGAGAGCGCGCTCAAGGAACTGCTCGGCGCGCTGGACGTCGCCGTCGCGACGACGGACACCATCGAGGGATCTCCCGCCGCCAACGTGCGATTCCACCCAGACTCCGCGCTGCTATTCATCCACGGCCGCCGCGACTCCGTCTCGATGGCCGAGCAGGCAGTGGAGCGGCTCATCGCGACCGCGACGAAGTCCCGGCGATTTGAATCGCTGAAGAAGAATGTGGTCGAAGTCACCGATGCGATTCTGAAAACGGAAGAGCAAATCGACGCCCTCGACGCCGAGCACGCGAAAATGTCCGGGGCGGTCGTCGGCGCGGCAGGGGGGGTTTCGCAGGCGCGGCGTGCGGACGTTGCGAGGATGGCGGCCCATTTGCAGCGTCTCCGCGCCGGCCTCGGTCGGCTCGAATCGATCCGTGACACGCTGGAGAACGAGATCCTGTGGATGGGGCTCGGCGGGCGCGATCATCGCTCGCCGCTCGTCCCTCCGCCCGCGTCGGGCGAGTGATGCGGACAATCTTCCGGTGACGACGCTCCCCATGGAAGCCCGCCCGCCACGGCACGCCGCGGCCGACCTCGACACGCTCGACCACGGCGCGGCGGACGAGCGTGCGCGCCGACTGACGGGGGCGATCCGTTCGGGCGACCACGCGGCGCTGGAGGAGTTCTACCGGGAGTGGCGGGGGTGGTGCGAGAGCGTGGCCCGTGACCTTTCGGCGCTCGCCGGCGAGGAGCCGATGGACATCGTGCACGACGCGATGATCCGTGTGGCGCGGACAAGCCAGCCGGTGCGGAGCGACGCGGCGTTGCGGGCGTGGCTGCGCCGTGTGATCGTGAGCGCGGCGCTCGATCGCGCGCGGGCGAGGCGTCGGCGGGAGGCCAGAAACCAGGGGACGCGCGGGCCGTCGCGTTCCGACGGGCCGGGCGACGGGCTCGAGGCGGGCGAGGCGTGCCTGCGGCTTGAGCGGGAACTGAGCGCGCTGCCCATGCCCGACCACGCGCTGCTGCGCCTCCGGGCGGTGACGGATCTCTCGCACGCGCGACTGGCGGCGCTGCTGCGGACGACCGAGGGCTCGATCCACGCGCGGCTTCGCCGTCTGCACCGGGCGCTTCGCGAGCGGATTGAGCCGGGCGAAGGAGCTTCCGGTGACTGAGCGCGATCGCACGTTGCGGGCCATGCATGGGGCGCTCGACGCTCGGGTTGCGCGCCGTCGCGCGCTCGCCGCCGTCTTGCTGTTCGCGCTGGGCGCGGGGGTCTGGATCGCCGCGGGCCCGGCGGTCTCGCCGGAGCGCCCGGAGCTTGTTCGACGCGACGCGCCGTCCGCGCATCGGCCCGCGGGAATCGGCGGACAGGCGGCGGCCGCAGCGCCGACGCTCCGTTATGTGTCGATCGTGCCGAGCGTGCGGACGGACCCGAGCGCGTTCATCGTGCCCGTTGCGCCGTCGCGCGTGGAGATCATCCGGACCGATGAAGACCTGGTGCGGACGCTCCGCGAGACCGGAGGCCGGGCCGGGTTCGCGCGCGTCACCGGCGCGGACGGCTCGACGCGGATCATTCTCGCTCGCGGCGACGGAGTCGGGCGGTCCCCGGGTTGAACGGCGCGGCGTCGCGCCGGCGGAGGGGCGCGGGCCGCGGCCATGCTCATGGGGCGAGCGGCACGGCATGAGGGCGCTGACGTTTCGCGGCCGGTCGGGCCTTTGACGACCATGCGTCCCATTCCCGTGCCGAGGGAGCGGCGGCGGTGAGCATCGGAAGGCGCTCGGGCGGCGCCGCGGTGATCGACGGTTCACCGTCCGGCTTGCCGCGTCTACGATCGTCACCCCGTGCGGCGGCCCAACCCCGCCGCGGGTACGAAGGAGGCATTCCGCTTGCCCATGCGTCGCGCGAAGATCAGCGTCATCGGTGCGGGGAACATCGGGGGCGAGTGCGCCCGCTCGATCGCCATGAAGGAGCTCGGGGACGTCGTCCTCGTGGACATTCCCAACAAGGACAAGCCCGAGCTGCACATGCCCCGGGGCAAGGCGCTGGACCTGGCGTGCTGCGGCCCGGTCGAGAACTTCGACGCGAAGATCGTCGGCACCTTCGACTACGCCGATACCGCCGACAGCGACGTGGTCGTGATCACGGCGGGCCTGCCCCGCCGGCCGGGCATGAGCCGGGACGACCTCGTGCAGGTGAACGCCGGCATCGTGAAGAACGTCGCCGAGAACGTGAAGAAACACAGCCCCAACGCGATCGTGATCGTGGTGAGCAACCCGCTCGACGCGATGGTGTACGTGGCGTGGAAGGTGACCGGCTTCGCGCCCAACCGCGTGATGGGCCAGGCCGGCGCGCTCGACGTCGCCCGCTACAAGACGTTCCTCGCGTGGGAGCTGGGCGTGAGCGTCGAGGACGTCCAGGGCCTGCTCCTGGGCGGGCACGGCGACGACATGGTCCCCCTGCCCAAGCGGACGAGCGTGAACGGGATCCCGATCTCCGACCTGCTCCCGGCCGAGAAGATCGCCGCGTGCGTCGAGCGCGCCAAGGGCGGCGGCGGAGAGGTGGTGAAGCTCATGGGCACGAGCGCGTGGTACGCCCCCAGCGCGGGCACCGTGGAGATGGTGGAGGCGATCGTGCGCGACAAGAAGCGCGTGATCGCCAGCGCCGCGTACTGCGAGAGGGAGTTCGGCGTGGGCGCAGAGGGCAAGGGCTACTTCGTCGGCGTGCCCGCCGTGCTGGGGGCGAACGGCGTCGAGCGCATCATCACCTTCAAGATGGACGAGGAAGAGCAGCGCTTCATGAACGAGTCGATTTCCCACGTCAAGGACCTCGTGGGCGTCGTGACCAAGCTGTACCCCGAACTGGCCTGACGCTCCGGCCGCCGGGGCGCGGGGCCCGGGCGGCGAGCGTTCGCAAGGACACACAATGCACCGCAACCGTTGGATCATCGGCGGACTTGTCGGCCTCACGTTGCTCGGCGCCGCCGGCGCTTCGGCGCAGGAGGCCGCCGCGCCGGCGTCGGGCGTCATCGCCCCGTCGTGGAGCGATTCGGAGTTCCAGAAAATCGCCGGCATGCTGACAGGCAGCTGGCGCAGCACGTCGCCGATCACGCACGGGACGGATTCGTACCACGTCGTGATGAGCGTCGCGCCGGTCGTGATCGCCGGCCAGCCCGGCAGGGCGGCGGGCGTCCCCGACGCGATGTACGTCGAGGTCGCCCGCGCCGACGCGATCGACCGCCCGTACCGCCAGGCCGTCTGGCAGCTGCACAAGGTCCGCGGCAAGACGCGCCTCAAGACGCTGGAATTCCGGCGCTCCCGCGGCGAGATGATGAACCTCGTGGGCCTGTGGGCGGCGCCCGAGGCCTTCCCCTCCTCCGTCACCATGAACGACCTCGTCGCGACCCTCGACATCGAGCTCTCGCCGGACGGCGGCGGGTACAAGGGCGCGACGCCCCACGCGTACCCGACCGCCGCGGGCGGCGCGACGGAAATGACGAGCATGGTGGCGTTCGATGGAACGGCGTTCCGCAGCGCCGACCGCGGCTACAAGGCCGACGGGAGCGTCGCGTGGGGTCCGGCGGACGGCGAGTGGTACGGCTTCGAGCGCGTCGAGTCGCCCGTCAAGACCGACCGAATGGAAGGCGGCCTTGTCGCGCTCACGTACCCCAGCGAGCTCGAGGGCGAGGTGTTCAAGGCGGGCGACCGCATGGTGTGCCACTACATCGGCTCGCTCGACAACGGCTATGTGTTCGACAGTTCGTACGAGCGCCAGAGCCCGTTCCAGTACGACTACGGCTCTCGCCTCGTGCAGGGGTGGACGATGGGGATGGCGGACGCCCGCAAGGGGCTCAAGCGCCGGCTCGTCATCCCCCCGGCGCTCGCGTTCGCGGACAAGGGGAACCCGCGCTCGAAGGTGCCGCCGCACGCGACGCTCTTCTACTCGATCGAGGTCGTGAACATCGTCCCCGCGCCGCCGCCGGCGCCCGCGCCCGAGGTCCCGCTGCCTGTCCGCGGCGGGGGCGCCGAGGTGGGCAACGCTCCGGCCGAGGGGCAGCCGCAGCCGAAGCCCGAGTGAACGCCGGCGACGAGGACGACACCGCTCAACGGGAGCCCGCGATCGCGGGCTCCTTTTTTTCCCCGAAACGAGCGCCGTGCGATTGCGAAGAATGCGCCGCCTCCTCGCTGCGGGGCGCGGGAAAGGGGAATGTCATGCCGAGGGCGAGCTTCGTCGTGTTGGGGATCGTGGGGTCGGCCGTGCTGGCTCTCGTCGGCGCCGCGCCAGCGCAGGAGGACGCGAAGGGCAGGACCACCCTCGGCCTGATCGAGATCAAGGGCAAGCCTCTCAACAGACCGCCCGAGCTCGCGTACCTGTTCGGCCAGGGCGAGGAGGTCACGCTGCGCCAACTCGTGGACGCCGTGCGTGACGCGGCGGGCGACGACGACATCGGCGGGCTGGTGCTCCGCCTCAAGGACGCGGAACTCAAGCCGTCGCAGGTGGAGGAACTCGGCGCCGCGATCGGGCGGTATCGCCAGAGCGGCAAGAAGGTTTATCTATTCTCCGAGTCCTTCGGGACGGGGGACTTTCTGCTCGCCGCTCACTGCGACCGCGTGCTGGGCCAGAAGGGCGGGCCCGTCTCGCTCCCGGGCCTGTACATGGAGGAGATGTTCCTCGCCGACACGCTCGCGTGGGCGGGCGTTCGCGCCGACTTCGTGCAGGTGGGCGACTACAAGGGCGCGAGCGAGGCTCTGGCGCGCAACGCGCCGAGCCCGCAGTGGGACCAGAACATCAACCAGCTGCTCGACTCGATGTACGCGAACGTGCGAGGCCCCATCATGGAAGGCCGCAATCTCTCGGGGCAGGAGCTCGACCGCGCGATGGAGGACCTGTGGTTCGGCCAGGTGGAGGAGGCCGCGGCGGCGGGGCTGATCGACAGCGCCATCGACCTGCCCGAGCTGAGCGGCGTCATGAGGGAGGAGTACGGCGGCGCGGTGGCTTGGGACTCGGACATCATCGAGACCGGCGGCGGCCAGATGGACGCCGCGAACCCGTTCGCGCTCTTCGCGATCCTGAGCAAGAAGCCCGACCACGACGCGGACGGGCCGACGATCGCCGTCGTGCACATCGACGGCCCGATCGTCGACGGTGAGTCGAGCGCCGGCGGGCTGATGGGCTCGGCGAGCGTCGGCAGCCGCACGATCCGCAACGCCCTCGAGGACGTGCGCAAGGACGACGACATCAAGGGCGTGGTGCTGCGCATCGACTCCCCCGGCGGCAGCGCGACGGCGAGCGAGATCATCTGGCAGGGTGTGCAGCGCGTGCGTGAAAAGAAGCCGGTGTGGGTCAGCGTCGGGTCGATGGCGGCGTCGGGCGGGTATTACTGCGCCGTCGCGGGCGAGCGGATCTACGTCAACCCGTCGAGCATCGTCGGCTCGATCGGCGTGGTGGGCGGCAAGCTGACGCTCGACGGGCTGTACGACAGGCTGCGCGTCAACGTCGTCGGCCGCGGGCGCGGCCCGCGGGCGGGGATGTTCGCGAGCGGCGACGGCTGGGACGAGCGCGAGAAGAACGAGGTGCGCGAGAAGATGACTCGGACGTACGACCTCTTCACCCGCCGCGTGACGGAGGGCCGCCCGGGCATCGACCTGAGCAGGACGGCGGAGGGGCGGCTTTTCACCGGCGATAAGGCGGTGGGCCTGGCGATGGCGGACGAGGTGGGCGGGCTCTCCGAGGCGATCACGGAGCTGGCCGCGCGGCTGGATCTCGACGAGTACGGCGTGATGGACTTCCCGGCGCCGCGCTCGCTGCAGGAGATCATGCAGGAGGCGCTCGGCGGCATGGCGAACGCCCGGGCGCCGGGCGCCGCCGGGCCGGCGCTGTCGCCGCTCGCGCAGGCCGCGAGGGCGGCGCTCGGCGACGACGTCTTCGGGCAGGTCGCGCCGCAGGTCGACGCGCTCGTGCGCATGCGCGAGCAGCGCGTGATGCTCGTCTCGCCCCGACTGCTCATCTGGAAGTGACGGCGGCTTAGGCCGCGTCGTCCGTCGCGTCGCTTTGTTCGCCGTCCTGCTCGTAGAGGGCGATGGACATCGCCTCGCCGTCGAGCCACGCGGTGTCGAAGAGAACCCGCGCCGACTCGTGAGCGATCTGGTCGCGCTCGACCTCGCGGGCCGCTTCGACGGCGGTCACCTCGAACCCTTCCTCCAAGGCCATGTCCATCATGTCGGTGAGGGCTTCCGCGAGCGATTCGCGCGCGAAGTACGCGACGATGTACGCGCCCGACGCCGCCGGTGCGCCGGCGAGCGTCTCCCCCGGCTCTTCGGAGGTGCGCCGGGCGTCGAGGAGTGCGTGGTACATCGGCACGGAAGTTCTATCGGCTCTCGGACGTTGCGGGTTCACCGGACGCGGCGGGCGGCGGGCCGTGAGAGAGGTCCGCACGCGGTTATCCGCGTGCGCCGCGGCGGCGGGTGAATCCCTGTTTACTTCGGGTCTTTCTTCCTTTGCCCGCCGAAGAGCTTGTCGACGGCGCCGGAGGCGGCGTCGCGAACGTCCTTCGCCGTGTCCTCGACGCCGGACCGGGCCTTGTCGAGCGCGTCGCGTACTTTGCCGTCCATGATCGAGCGGAGTTCGTTGCGCACGGTGTTGAAGCCCTCGAGCCCGAGGTCGCGCAGCTTGTCGAGCTGACCCGAGAGATCCCCGAGCAGGTCGGGCGGCAGCACGCCCGCGCCGGCGCTCGCGACGGCCTCGAGCGTGGCCTGGAGCACCAGCTGCGTGATCTCGCCGGCGGTCAGGCCCTCGCTGCCCAGGTCCGTGACTTCGAGGCGGGCGACCCTGACGGGCACGGTGCCCAACGGGGCGACGGTGACGTTGGCGTTGATGTCTGTGATCTCGATCGTGCGGATCAGGAACTTTTTGGGCGGCGCCGAGGAGTCGCCCTTGCCCTTCGACAGGTTGTCGAGGATCGGCCGGTAGTTCATGTTCCCGATCGAGCCCTCGAGGTTCACTGTGATGCCGGAGAGCTTGACGTGGGAAACGACGATGGTGTCGCTCGTCACGCTCGAGACGTCGAGGGCGACGTCCGTGCTGTCGAGCGTCAGGAAGTTGTCGCTCGTGAAGCCGGGCGGGTTCGCGACCCTGAGGTTGTTCAGCGACGCCGCACCGCCGGCGAGGTCCATGCGCGCAGAGCCGAGCGTCGTCCGCACGCCGGTCGCGTCGGACCCGACGCGCTCCACGATCCGCTTCACCAACGAGTTGAGCCCGGAGGCGCCGAAGATCAGGACGCCCGCCGCAAGAAGCGCAGCGAGGACGCCGACGACGACGAGCGCGATCCGGAGCCCCTTGCGACCCTTCGCGGGCGCGGCGGTTGTTTCCATGGAGAGCCTCCTTCGAACAAGGGTATCTGTCACAGGCCCAGCTTGATCCGCGCGCCCGACGCGTCGATCCCGACGACCCTGATCGTTTTTTCGGGGCTCGACGCGCCGGCGACGACGCTCACCCCCCGACGCGGCAGGCCGAGCGCTTTCGCGAGCAGCCCGCACACGGCGCCGTTCGCACGGCCGTCCTCGGGCGGCGCCGAGACGTTGATCTTCAGCCGGTCGCCGAGGGGGCCCGCGATCCGGTCGCGCCGGCTCGACGGCACGACCTTGACCGCGATCGTCGCGGCGGGCGTGCCGCCCGATTGTGCGGTGTGCTCGTCCCGGAACATGATTTCCCTTGCAATCCTCGCGGATTATGGCATCCTGTGCGGGCCGGACGCAAGCCGACGCCGACAATTGCCGTCCTTGGTGGTGCGGAGGGATCGCGTGCCGAACCGTTCTATCGGACGACTTGTTGCCGGGGTGATCGCGCTGTACGCGGGGGCCGCCGCGCGCGCACAGCTCTCGCAGGACCAGGTGCTCGTCGTGTACGACAGCCGCATCCCGGACAGCCGAGCGGTGGCGGAGCACTACGCCGGCTCGCGCAAGGTGCCGGGGGGCTCCGGGAATCAGCCGGGCGTGCGGCCGGGCGTGTGGGTGTGCGACCTTGCCGCGACGGGCGCTTCGGCGACCGCGCCCGGCAACATCGCGTACGCGGACTTTGTCACTCGCATGCGCGACCCGCTGCGAGCTTTTCTCGCCGGGAGCCAGCTCACGACGCGCGTGCGATGTATCGTGCTGACGAAGGGCCTGCCGCACCGCGTGCAGGACACGGACAACCCGAACAACGGCGACCTGCCGGGCAACCAGCCGGGGCAGTTCATCCCCGAGCTGCTCGCCAACGACGCGACGGAGGCGAGCGTTGACGTCGAGCTGATGCTCCTCTGGCAGAACCTCAACGCGGGCGAAGCAGGGAACAGCTCGGACAGCAAGGCCGACGGGTTGATCGTGAACCCGTACTGGCGCAACGCGCGGTCGATCAATACCTACACGAACCAGCACATCACGTCTGCGAAGACATTCGCAGGGAACGGCGTCGGCCCGACGTGGACGCTCACGGGCACCGCGGGCTCCCCGGCGCGACTGAACCAGGGAGACATTTACCTGGTGTCGCGCCTCGACGGCGACACCGTTGCCGACGTGCAGGCGGCTCTCGCCCGCGCGCAGCAGGTGCACGTCAACACGAATACGGCGGCCGTGCTCCTGGACGAGGACGGCGGGGACCTCGACAACATCGACGACGTGTTCCCGGCGCTCTACGCCGGCGACGACTACGAGCAGACGCAGACGGCACTCGTCAACGACCGTCGCTTCTCGTTCGCCTTCCCGAGCCCGCCCGCCAATGTGCGCTACGACAATGCGTCCGGCGCGGCGAACTTCTTCGTGGGCCCGAACCTCGCGTTCGCCCCCGGCAACGGGAACCTCGTCACGAGCCCGGTGATCCTCCTCGCGACGTACGGCGCGAACCACGCGGGCGTGCCGACGCTCGCCGCGGGCGGCAGCGCCGCGACGGTGTACGCGGCGAGCTTCAATTACCCGAACGGCGCGGTCTTCAACACGATCGAGAGCTACAACTGCCGCGACTTCGGCGGGCTTGGCCAGCTGGGGTTCGCGCAGCAGCAGCAGGCGGCCGACTTCATCGGCTCCGGCGGGACGTTCGCGGTCGGCAACGTCTGGGAGCCGCTGGCGGACACGGTGCCGGACAACCTGTATCTGGCGCAGAACTTCGTGCTCGGCAATATGTCGTGGGCGGAGGCGGCGTGGACGAGCATCCCGGGCCTGTCGTGGATGCAGATCGCGCTCGGCGACCCCGTGACGCGCGCGACCCGCACCAACGAGGACATCGATACGAACAACCGCCTGACCCATGACGACGCCTACGCGTGGGAGTCCCTCGCGTCCGGCGCGGCGGCGAAAGACGTGAACCGCAGCGGCGCCGCCGACAACGCCGACCGCGCGCTGGTTCTGGCGAGCGTTCGCGCCGCCGAGCGGGTCAATCTGACCGCGTTCCGGTAATTCCGCGAATCGCCTTGCAATTCGCTCCGTCTCGTGCAAGATATCGGTCGTCTCCGCACATCGAGCGGGGAGAGGTGCGTGCGCCCGGGCGCTCCCGGTGCGCTCGCGAGCCGCCGCGCCGTCGCGCGGCAGCGTGGGGTCCGTCATCACGATCGATCGGAAGGAGAAGTTCATGGAAGTCATGCGTGGAAAGATGCTCGCCGGGCTCGCGAGCCTGGCGTTCGCGGCCGGCGCGTTCGCGAACGACACGTACACGCGCGTCGCGTTTCTCGACGGGCTGCAGGAAGTGCCGCCGAACAACACGGGGGCGCGCGGGTACGCGACGTTCCAGATCAACCCCGACACGAACACGGTGAACTACCGCATCGCGTTCTCGGGGCTGTCGGCGCCCGAGACCGCCGCGCACGTGCACGGCGTGGCGGGGCCGGGAGTCAACGCGGGCGTGCTCTTCGCGCTCCCCGCGGGCAACCCGAAGGTCGGCTCGTTCACGTACGCCGAGGCGATGCAGAACGATCTGCTGAACGGCCGCATGTACGTGAACATCCACACCGCGGCGATCCCCACGGGCGAGATCCGTGGCCAGATCGTGAGCATGGTCGCGGACCTCGACGGCGGCCAGGAAACGCCGCCGGTCGCGACACCGGCTCGCGGCGTCGGCCTCTTCAACATCAACACGGCGACCAACCAGATGGAGTACTACATCATCTACGGCGGCCTCGGCTCGCCCGAGACAGCGGCGCACATCCACGGCTACCAACCCCACGGCCTCGCCGCGGGCGTGGTGCACCCCTTGCCTTCCGCGAACCCGAAGGTCGGCACGTGGAACTACCCGCAGGCCGAGGAGCAGCGCATCCTCGACGGCATGACCTACGTCAACATCCACACGGCGGTGAACGGCCCGGGCGAGATCCGCGGGCAGATCGTCTCGAGCGTCAACCCGATGGACAGCCTGCAGGAAACACCGCCGATCCCGGGCGCCGCCGCGGCGGGTGGCGGCGGGCTCGTCGCGTTCAACCGCGCGACGAACACGCTGACCTACGACATGCGCCACCAGGGCCTGCTCTCCGCGCAGACCGCGGCGCATATCCACGGCTTCGCCGCGCCGGGCGCGTCGGCCGGCGTGCTGCACAACATCGGCGTGGGCGCGCGCATGCTCGGTACGTGGGCCTTCGGCGCGGGCGCCGCGACGAACGTGTTCAACGGCCTGACGTACTTCAACGTGCACACCGTCGGCAACGCGCCCGGTGAAATCCGCGGCCAGATCCGCGAGGGCGACCTGCTGCCCGACTGCCCCGTGATCCTCGCGCAGCCGACCGACGTCACCGCCGCGGCGGGGGCCACCGTGAGCTTCGCGCCGGTGTTGCACCCGGACACGCCGGGCCCGCTGAACTTCCAGTGGCGCCGGAACGGCACGGACATCCCGCCGGGCCAGCCGCGTTTCTCGGGTCAGAACACGGCGAACCTGACGATCAACCCCGTGGACCCCGCGGACGAGGGCACGTACGACGTCGTGATCACCAACGGATGCGGGAAGCCGACGATCAGCGCCGGCGCAACGCTGGACGTCACCGGCTGCGACTCGATCGACTTCAACGGGGACGGGCTGTTCCCGGACAACACGGACCTCGAGGACTTCCTCTCGGTCTTCGGCGGCGGGCCGTGCAGCACCGGGACCTGCGGGGACATCGACTTCAACAACGACGGGCTGTT
>DASPKL010000020.1:0-57110 GCA_035628115.1 Phycisphaerales bacterium
GGGAATTGAAGAAGTCCACGAGGTGTGGACGACCCCGCCGGAGACGATTGTGAGCACCGTCACCGCCGCGCCCGCGACGAACAGAATCACCGACGCGGCGAAGACGACCCGCCAGAACCCGACCCCCGGCCGTCGCATGGCGGACTATGCAGACGGCCGACGAGCGCAACGGTTTAGTGGCCGAGCGGCACATCGCCCGACGGCCAATGGTCGCTGATCGGTCGCCATGCCGGGTCGACCGGGTACTCGGCGGCCACGCGCGGGTCGATCGGTCGAAGATCCCAAAGCACCTGCAGGCCGCGGTCGCGCACCAAACGCTGGGCAGAGACCAGGTACCAGTCCCCGTTCGCACCATGCGCGTAGGGGTGGCGGCGCTGCACATGGTCATCTTCCCAGCAGCACACCGGGCAGATGGCGTACTGCTCGCTCTGGACGCGCCGCCCGCAACACGGGCAGGTCTCCAGCATGTCCATGTACGGCGGCATGTCCGGCGGGACGAAGTACGAACCCGCCACCGGTCCGCCGGCTTGTTCTTCCTCGGGCGTCATACCGGAGAATGTAGCGAGCGACGGCCGTGTCACCGATCATCTCGTTGGCCGCCGTGCTCGGCGAGAGCTCCCAGATGCGAGAAGACTCGCGTCTCAGTGGCACGAGGGGCACGACCCTTGCGAGGACGCAAGGGATCGTGGCACAGGACAAGGGAAGAGCACCACCAAAGCCCGAAGACGGGCTGTGATGGTGGCACGAAGAGAAGACCCCTTACCGGTCGCTGCGCGACTTCCTCTCCGCGTTTACGCGGAGTGAGGGATGGCGATTGCGACCGGGCCGCGTTGCCGCTCGGCCACTTTGCGACTTCTTACCGCGACAGGCGCGCGCGGGCGGGGCTCGCGCCGTGCTCGTCGAAGACGGCGATCTCGTTGAGGCCCTCGCGCAGCATCGAGGCCGGGATGAACGGCCGGTCGCCCGGCGGCAGCGCCTTGCCGGTACGCGTCGAGGCGAAGTAGCGAGCGAGCGGCTTGCCGTTCACCACGAGCAGGCCCTTGGTGAGGCCGACGGGCTCGAAGTACACGCCTCGGCCGGGCGGCGTGATCTCGACCTCGCAGCGGAACCAGCAGGGGGCGTGCGAGTGGGCCGCGGCCTGGCCCTCGCCCGATCGGAGGCTCGCGTAGGCGCCGGCGGCGGGCTCCTCCCACTTGGCGAAGGAGAGCTCCGCGTCCTGGGCGATGTCGGAGAGGACGCGGAAGATCCGCAGCCCCTCGCCGACGCGCTCGAGCTGCCCGTGCGCGTCGTCGGTGTTCTCCGCGACGGCGATGTCGAGCGTGTTGCCGGTCTTCCCCAGGTCCCCCTCGTCGATGAGGATGCAGACCGGGCCGCTGCGGTCAAGCACGGTGTGCGGCTTGCCGTTCAGGAGGAGGAGGCCGCACGCCGGGAGCGCGTCGAGGCGCACCAGCACGCCGCCCTCGCCGGGAGCGCGGAAGGGGATCGTGAGACGCTCGGGGGCGGTCGAGTCCCCCTCGGCCACGTCCCAGATCGGCGCGCGGAAGCCCAGGAGCGGGAGGGGCGACGCGCCGTGGATCGACGCCTTGCCCGGCTTGATCTCCTGCACCTCGAAGACGCCGTCCACCACGCCCTTGGGCTCGCCGAGGTTCACGCCTGCGCAGAAGCGTCCGAGGTTCTCCGCGAGGACGACGAGCGTCTGCGGGCCTTTCTTGAGCGGGACCTCGATCTGGCGGTCGGCGCCCGGGCCGTGCCCGGCGATGCCGACCAGGCGCCCGTCGCTGTACACGTGCAGCCGGTCCCCGCCGCGGCCGAAGTCGAGGAGCGCCTTGCGCGCCCGCTCGTTCTCGAGCGCGAAGCGGTACCAGCCGTAGCCGGACTGGACGCCGAGGGTCGTGAGCTCGCCGACGGCGGCGATGCCGGCGTAGCGGGGGCTCTGCCCCGCGGCGTACTCGTCGAGGGAGGCGACCGACCAGTGGGAGAGGGCGATCTTCTCGCCCGCCTTGGGCTGGGGCGCGTGCGCGCGGGGCTTCTCGAAGGCGAGGTGCTGGGCCCTGCCGTCCGCGCCGATCCTCCAGTACTGGCGCTGGCCGGGGGTGACGGGGAGCGGCTCGCCGCTCGCGCCCAGCGACTCGACACCGACGTACACGGCGTCGTCGCCGAAGGCCACGGTGTGCGCGTCCTCGGTCCGGACGAGGACGATGGTGAGCCCGTCGTGCGTGAGCACGCGCGGCGACGCGTCGATGGGCACCTCGGCCTCGGCGGGCGCCCCGTTCACGCTGATCACGGCCTTGGCGCCGGGGGGGCCGAACGCGGCCATCACGCCGCCGCTCGCGCCGAGCGCGGAGACGTTCGCGTAGTCCACGCGGCAACGCGGGCTGACGTTGACACCGAGCAGGCACCACGCCACGGGCTGGTCGCCGAGCGCGACGGGGAGCTCGACGCCGTCGGAGAGGAGGAGCGTTGCTTCGACGGCGCTGCCGGTCGATTCCTCGGGCGCGAAAACGAACGCGACGCCGCCCTGCGAGCCGGTCGAGTGCACGATGCTGACCGCGGCGGGCGAGGCCTCGGTCTTCTTCCCGCCCTTGCCGGCGCGGGTCGAGGCGCTCTGGAGCGAGACGGGCTGGAAGGACGGGTCCAGCGCCGAGAGGACGCGTCCGAAGCGAGACGCGAAGGTCGCGACGCGCCGGAGGGCGGGGTAGAGGTCGGTGCGTGCGCCGGAACGGTCGAGCGCGCAGCCGTGGTCGGCGCTGGCGACGACGTACGAGTCCGGTCCGTCGTCGGTGCGGCCGCCGGAGAAGCCGAAGTTGGTGCCGCCGCAGAAGGTCGTGAGGTTGAACTGCCCGCCGCCGGCGAGCGTCTGCGCGAGGCGGCGCTCGAGCGTGCGCGGGCTCATCGGCGCCTCGGCGTCGTTGCCCCAGGTGGGCTGCGCCGCGGCGGCGAAGTCGACGACGACGCGGGGTTGCCCCTCGCGCACCGCCGCGAGCTGCCGCATCGTCGGCAGCAGGTTGTCGCTGCCGGCCCAGCCGTCGATCTGCCCCTCGACGGACTGCCAGAGGTTGTTGGAGTTGACGATCGGGACGGAGAGACCGCTCTCCCGGATGTAGCGCGTGAGCTCGCCCAGGTAGGTCTGCGCGAGCCCCTCGTGCCCGCAGGTGAACTGGCTCTCGCACTGGAGGAGGATGATCGGGCCGCCGGTGCCCGGCGCCGTCACCTGCCAGCCGCGGACCTGGTCCGCGACGGCGCTGATGAAGCGGGAGCAGGCCTCGAGGTACGTCTGCGCGTTGGAGCGGAGCGCGACGCCGACGTCGTGCCCGCGCGTGTCGAGCGCCTTGGCCTCGCAGAGCGCGGGCGGGAGACCGCCGAAGTCCCAGTCGGCGCCGACGTAGGGGCCGATGCCGAGGATGCAGTACATCCCCGCCTTGCCCACCTGGTCCACGAAGTAACGCAGATCGTTCGCGCCGGTAAAGTCGAAGCGGCCCGGGCGGACCTCGTGACGATTCCAGAAGATCGGAGTTTCGACCGTGTTGAGACCCGCCGCCTTGGCGGCGTGGATACGCTCCGCCCACGCCTCTCGCGGCAGGCGCGCGTAAGGAACTCGGCCCGACGCCAGCCACACGCGGCGTCCATCAACCATGAAACTCCGCCCGTCATGTGTGACCGAGGGCATGCTGTTCGCGGTCCCGTCCGCCGGGGGTCTGAAGCGACGCTGTTAGTGTTGCCTAGCTTCGCTTGTCCGGCAAAGGTGCCAAGCGTAGGGACGAACCTTCAAGAAACCAACCAGAGCATGGGACTTCTGCGAGAATGACATCATCTCAACCGCCTCTCCACGCCGCGGCGGGCTCGGCGCGCACACACAACCGGGCGACGCGGTCGGTGCGCGCAACGTGCGTGCTTGCAGCGGTTTGTGCCGGACTCTCGGCGTCATGCGGCCCCCGGTACGAGCGCCTGGATGCGGACATCCACCGGCTCGTGCGGGATCAGTCGCGCCGGATCAACATTGAGGCGGATGAGCCCGAATTGCCCGTCCGCGAGACACCGGAAAGGTCTCCTTCCCTGTTCGCGGAGCGCCCCCCGACAACCAACCCGCCGGCCGAGGAATTGGCCTTCGAGAGGGCGCCCGAGGACCGGGACGTCGGGCAGCGGCTGGGCATGCTCATCGCGGAGAGCGGGGGCGTTGAGATTCTCCGGGGCGTCGAGGGCTTCGATCAATCCGCGTTCGCGGGCACGGAGGCGGTGCGGCTGACGCTCGACGACGTGTTCCGCATCAGCCAGGAGCGCGGGCGTGAGATCCTGAGCGCGGAGGAGGGTTATCTCCTCTCGGCGATCAGTCTTTTGCAGACGCGCCACCTGTGGGGGCCGCGGCTCTTCGGCGACATCGGGGCGGCGATCTCCGGCGACGGCGACGACGGGCACTTCGACCACGCGGTGGACCTCATCAGCACGCTGCGGGCGGCGCGGCGGCTCCCGTACGGCGGCGAGGTCGAGGCGCGCTGGATCGTCAACGCGGCGGACCAGCTGCGCGAGACGGCGACGGAGGACTACACGCAGTCGTCGCAGATCGTGCTCTCCGCGAACCTCCCGCTGCTGCGCGGCGCCGGGATGGTGGCGCGCGAGGACCTGATCCAGGGCGAGCGGAACCTCGTGTACAGCGCGCGGGACTTCGAGCGCTTCCGCCGGCAGTACCTGGTGAGCATCGCGCGCGACTACTTCGAGCTCCTGCAGACGCGGGCGTCGATCCTGAACACGCTGCGGCAGCTCGAGAGCCTGCGCGAGTTCCACCGGGGCACGGTGGCCCGCGTCGAGGCGGGGCGCATCGACGCCTTCCAGCGCGACATCACGGAGAACCAGCTGCGCTCGGCGGAATCGTCGCTGCAGGGGCAGTACGAGAGCGCGGTGCTGCAGCTCAAGCGGTTCAAGGTGCGCATCGGCCTGCCGCTCGACGAGCAGGTGGAGCTGGTCGAGGGCGAGCTGCCGGTGCCCGAGCCCAACGCGGGCGTGCGGGACGCGGTCGACGCGGCGATGCGCCTGCGGCTGGATCTGCAGAACAGCCGCGACCAGCTGGAGGACCAGCGTCGCCTCGTGCGCATCGCCCGCGACAATCTGCGGCCGGACCTGGACCTCTCGGCCTCGGTCGGCGTGCCGACCGACCCGGACGAGGACGTGGGCGGCCTCGCGCCGGACATCGGCGAGACGACGTACTCGGTGGGCGTCACGATGAGCCTGCCGCTGGACCGGTACAACGAGCGGCTGACGCTGCGCGGCGCGCAGATCGGGCTGGAGCGTGCGGAGCGCGACCACGAGCAGCTCCTCGACGACGTCGTCGTGAACGTGAGCAGCGCCCTGCGCAACATCGAGCTTGCGCGCTTCCAGCTCGACCTCGCGGAGCGGCAGGTCGAGATCAACCGCCGCCGCCTGCGGGGCCAGCGCCTGCAAGAGGACACGATCCGGCCGCAGGACCTCGTGGACACGGAGAACGCGTTGCTCGACGCGGAGAACGCCCGCGACCGCGCCCGCACGAACCTCCGCAACGCGGTGCTCAACTACCTTCTCGAGACCGACCAGTTGCGCGTGGCGCGCGACGGGACCCTCCGGCGGCTGCCGGGCATGGAGTAAGACATGGCACGCAGCACGATCGCGCAGTTCGTCCAGGAGCACGCCGAGCAGAGCCTCAACCAGGGCTTCTTCGAGCTCGAGTCCGACCGTGTGCTGGAGGTGAACCTCGCCGGGCAAAGCCCGATGGTGTGGATGAAGGTGGGGGCCATGGTGGCGTACACCGGGCGCGTCGCGTTCACGCGCGAGGGGGTGTTCGACCAGGGCCTGAGCAACGTCCTCAAGAAGGCCGTCTCGGGGGAGGGGGCGTCGCTCACGAAGGCGGAAGGGCAGGGCAAGCTCTACCTCGCCGACGGGGGCAAGCGCATCACCGTGCTGCAGCTCCAGGGCGAATCGATCTTCATCAACGGCAACGACCTGCTCGCGATGGAGCCCTCGCTGAGCAAGGACATCACGATGATGCGCAAGCTCTCGGCGATCGCGAGCGGCGGGCTCTTCAACGTGCGCGTCGCGGGGAGCGGCCTCGTCGCCTTCGGCACGCACGGCAAGCCGCTGGTGCTGCGCGTCTCGCCGCAGGCCCCGGTCTTCACCGACCCGCAGGCGACGGTCGCGTGGTCGGGCTCGCTCGCGCCCGAGTTCAAGACCGACGTCTCGCTCCGCACGTTCCTCGGCCGCGGCAGCGGCGAGAGCTTCCAGATGATGTTCCAGGGCGAGGGGTTCGTGGTGGTGCAGCCGTACGAAGAGCACCCGATGCAGCAGCGGGCGTGACGGGCCCTACCCGCCCGCCGCGAGGGTGCGCACGACCGCGTCCATCCCCGCCGTCGCGCGTGCGAAGGCGGGCCAAGTGAGCTTGTCCGGCGTGTCGCGCCACTGGTGGTAGAAGTCGTACCGGAAGGGCGCGGTGTCCGTCACCATGAGCGCCGGGTAGCCGTGGCGCCAGAAGCTCCAGTGGTCGCTCGCTCCCGCCATCGGCACGATCGCGGGCACCTCGGCGCCGATGCAGCGCAGCGTCGACGCGGCCCGGAACGCGCCGGAGCAACGGAGCAGCAGGTCCTTCGACCCGGAGAGGCCGATGAGGGCGAGGCTGTTGCCGACGTCGCCGATCGCGTCGCGGCCGATGTTGAGCGGCAGGCGCTGCGAGCCGGGTTCGTCGCTGTAATAGCCCACGGTCTCGGGCGTGAGCATCGCGACGATGTTCTCGCCCCGCCGGGCGCACTCGTCGGCGTAGATGCGGCTGCCCATCTCCTCCGTCCAGAAGAACGGGGGCTCCTCGTTCGCGAAGAGGACGAAGCGCAGCGTGCGTGCGGGCGCCTCGCCCGCGTCGGCCCGCTCGCGGGCGAGGCGCGCGAGCGCGATCGTCATCGCGACGCCGCTGGCGTTGTCGTTGGCGCCGGGGCAGTTGCCGTGCTCGGCCCGCACGCGGTCCTCGATCTCGACGGAGTCGTAGTGCGCACCGATCACGACGATCTCGCCGGGACGCGATGCGCCGCGCATCTCCAGCTCATAGTTCGATGTCTGCACGCCCATCGAGACGCTCGCCGGGCGCTTCTTGACCGGCCCGTGCGCGCCGAGCCGCGCGGCGAGGTAGGCCTCGCAGCGCGCGAGCTCCTCGGGGTGAAAGACGTTGCGGCCGATCGGCGTCGAAATCGCCTCGACGTCGCGGCGCAGGTCGGCGAGGACCGAGCGCTCGCGCCCGGAAAGGTCCCGCTCGCCCGGCAGGGGAAGCGCTTTGACTGGCGGCGCGTCGAGATGGAAGTCGAACTGCATGCGCAGCCCCGCGAGCGCCGTGGAGAGCCGGGTATTGAGCTTCGCCTGGTTCTCCGGGAGGCGCAGGAGCCTAGTCAGCAGCATGGAGGAGCGTACCCGCGGCGGGTTCGTTCGAGCCGCCCGCGACCTCGGGTTGATCGCGCGGCGCCTCATTCACACGCTTGACGAGCTTGTTCAGGATCGCGCCGCGGTCGGACGAGTGGAGCGACGCCCGCCCCGTCCATGCCGCGAGGTTCGAGCGGTTCGTCTCGTTCAGCGACGGGTTGTCGGCGAGGGCATGGAAAACGGCGGCGCGGTCGGCGGCGTGCATGCTCGCGCGGCCCGTGGCGTCGATGATCGCGTCGTAGTCCGCCGATGTGAGCGAGGGGTTGGACGCGAGCTGCGTCAGGGCCGCGGCCTTGTCCGAGGAGTGGCCGTTGTTCGCCGCGGCGTAGATGAGGCTGGCGTTGGGGCCGGCGTACGGGCCGCCGTGCGTGACGAGGACCGGGCGGTCGTCCTCGGCGACGATGATGCAGCCGCCGAGCGGGAGGAGCGCGAGCGCGGCGAGAGCGAACCGACGAGCGTGCGAGGCCATGCGTGTCTCCTACGCCGGCGCGGTGACGCGTCGGCGTGTGGATATTCGCGGCCTCCCGCCGCGCGTTACGGGTTCGCCGCGCCGCACTTCTCGCGCATCGCCTTGGCGAACCTCTTGAGGTAATAGTCCTCGCCGAACACGTAGTGCATGACGGCGCGCGGGATCGCGTGCTTGACGGAGCCGTTCTCGGTGACGGTGAGGCGTGTGCGTCCGCCGCCGAGATCCTCGAGGACGTGGTCCCACGATCCGCTGAAGAACGCGCTGTCGTCGGTGATGGTGCGCACGACGCGCGATGGCGGCTCGCGCAGCGTCTCTTCGAGCACGAAGCTGTTGCGTCCCTGACGCTGGCGGAACGCTCGGCGCCCGTCACGATCGGGGAGCGTCTCCACGCCGTTGATGCCCGCCAGCCACTCCGGGAAGGCCCGCACGTCGTCGATGAGGCGCCAGACTTCCTCGCGCGGTCGGGCGAGGTCGACGCTCACCCGCGCGGTGTGTGTGTCCGGCAGGCGCTTGCCCAAGAGCGTGAAAACGACGCCCGCGATCGCGAGGAGCGCGACGAGGCCGCCGAGCGCATAGAGCGCGGACATCATGTCGTTACCTCGCGCCGCTTACTTCCTGCGGGTCAGGACGAACTCGGTGTTGTGGTCGTTGCTGGCCTTGCCGTCGCGGTACGACTGCCAGCGCTCGATGACCGTGTTCTCGTCCTTGAAGACGAGCGTCATCCCGCCCATGTAGCCGCCGCCCTTCTCCGTGAGGTTCGTCACGCCGTCGTTAACGAAGACGATCTCGTTTCCATCCGCGGCGTGGGCGCGCATGCGCGGCTGGTTTCCCCTCGCGCAGTAGTGCGTCATCACCAGCGAGTCCCCGTCCATGTGGTAGACGTTGGTCATCTCGTGCTCGCCGCCCGGGAACATGATCTCGCGCACGACCGAGCCGTTACTCGAGACGTCGAAGCGGCAGACGACGCGCTGGTTGCCCTGCTCGTCGGCCGACGTCCACTCGCCCTTGAGGCCCTTGACGCGCTCGATGAGGGCCGTGCGCTGCGCGTCCGTCGCGGGCGTGACCGCCGCGGCGTGATCCGAGCACTTCGCGCATTCGCGCGACGAGCAGCAGCCGGCGAGCAGCGCGGCGAGGCCGCCGACGAGAACGACAGCGCGACGAGACGTGAGCGAGTTCATGGAGCCTCCCCAGGTGGTCCGCCCGAGGGGCACGCGTCCGCCGCGCGCCGCTTCGTGGGTCGGGACACGAGGGTAGGCCAAGGCACCGGGTGGACCCGGTGGACGCGCTGCGGCGCGGTGCGCAAGAAAAACCCCGGGCCTGGGCCCGGGGTTTGCGAGCGATCGCAATCGGATCAGGCTAGCAGGCGCCGCCGCCGAAGACGCTGAAGAACGCCTCCATATCCGCGTTGTCCGGGAACAGCCCGTCGTTGTTGAAGTCGACGTCGCCGCAGGTCCCGGTGCTGCACGGCCCGCCGCCGAAGACCGAGAGGAAGTCCTCGAGGTCCTGGTTGTCCGGGAAGAGCCCGTCGTTGTTGAAGTCCACGGAGTCGCACGTCGGCGCCGGGGGCGTGACAGGGTTGAGGACGACGTAGACGTTCCCCGCGGGCGGAGCCTGGCTGATGCCCCCGGCGACAATCTGGCCGTTGTCGTTGATCGCGTAGAGGTCGGTCATGATGATCTGCATCGCCGGGTCGATAATTGGCTCGAGGTTGCGCGATCCCGTCTCCGCGGTCCAGACCCACGTGTCGAAGTATTGCTGATCGTGGCCGCCCGTTTCGAGCAGGACCTGGCCGAGGTTGTTGATCCCCTTCGGCCGCACGCTTCCCTCCGGGCGGTCGAAGAGCTGGGCGCCGGTCTCGACGGACCAGAGAAAGCCTCTCGAGTACCGGCGGATCGACGACGAGGACGTCACCGAGCGCGTCCAGCGGGCGATCACCTGCCCTTGATCGTTGACGCCATCGACGCGGATACCCGTCCAGCCGGAGGGCGGCGGCGGCAGCGGGTGCACCACACCCTGCGCATCCTTGAAAACGGCCGCGTTGCCGGCGGTCGTGTACGCCATCTCTCCGAGGTTGTTGACGAAAATGTGGTTCCACATGCTGGCGCCGTAGCCGCCGGCGCCCGGGAACGTGTCCATCGCGGGGGGCTGCGTCGAGGTGAAGAAGCAGGAGAAGTTGCCGAGGCTCGCGTCGATGCAGGACTTGCCGACGATGAGGCCGCTGTTGTTGATGCCGACGGCGCGCGAGTAGGCGGTGTACATCGAGAACTGGCCGTTCTCGAGCTTCCAGCCGCGGGGCGTCGTCTCCGACGACCACGTGGGCATCGCCATGCCGACGATCACGCCGCCGTCGTTGATGTCGATCGCCTCGGAGTGCTCGAAGCCGGCGGGCTTGGGGAGCTGCGCGTACCCCGCGGCCTGCGAATAGATGAACGGGTGGCGGTTGGTGACGGGCGAACCGTACCACCAGCCGACGACCACGCCCTGGTTGTTGATCGCGTTGGGGTAAAGAGCGAAGCCGTTCGCGGGCTGCTCGATCACGTCGACGTTGTACTCGAACGCGGGCTGCGCGGCGGCGAAGCTTGCGCACGCGGCGCCGGCGGCGAGCGCGAGGCGGAGAACGGAGCTGTTCGACATCTTCATTGGTCCCTCCGACCGGGCCGGGGCCCGGAGTCATTTCTATACAGATCTATCCACAATTGCGTGGCCCGGTGGCGGCGTCGGCCGCGGCCGTGCGCTCCATGCGGTCTCCTCCGCACGATCCTGTCATCAAACATGAAGAACCGGCGTGTCCGCTGGGTCTTGGGCGTGCGCTCGTGCCATGCCCCGAAAGTGCGGAACGCGTCTGCTATACTCGCGCCGCGCGGCCCGGTTCACCGGCGCGGCGGCTGCCCGTGCCGGATTCGCACATTCACCATTTTGTGGAAGGACTCTTTCGTGGCTGATCGTCACTTCGACGTCGTTGTCATCGGCGGTGGTCCCGGCGGCTACGTGGGCGCGATCCGCGCGGCCCAGCTCGGCTACAAGACCGCGATCATCGAGCGCGACAAGCTCGGCGGCGTCTGCCTCAACTGGGGGTGCATCCCCAGCAAGGCGCTCCTCGCGAACGCGGAGCTGATGGAGAAGCTGCACGACAAGGAGGCGTGGGGCCTCAAGATCAACGGCGACGTGAGCCACGACTGGGACAAGACAATCGCGCGCAGCCGCGAGGTCGCCGGGAAGCTCAACAAGGGCGTTGAGTTCCTGATGAAGAAGAACAAGATCGAGTTCATCAAGGGGAGCGCAAAGATCCTCTCCGCACGCCAGGGCAGCAACCCGTGCCGCGTGGCGGTGCACGAGGCGCAGGTGCAGGACACGCGCACGGACAGCCCGGTGACGGTGGGGGCGGTCCGCGAGACGATCACGGCGACGAACGTGATCATCGCGACCGGGAGCGTCGCGCGCGACCTGCCGTTTGCGCCCTTCGATGGCGACCGGATTTGGGGCGCCCGCGAGGCGATGTACAACAAGCAGCAGCCCAAGAGCCTGATCGTGGTCGGCGCGGGCGCGATCGGCATGGAGTTCGGGTACTTCTACCACACCTTCGGCACCAAGGTCACCGTCATCGAGATGATGCCGCGGATCCTGCCGGTGGAGGACGACGACGTCTGCGTCGCGATGGAGCGCGTCTTCAAGAAGCACGGGATGGAGCTGCGCACGAGCACGGGCGTGGTGAACATCGAGAAGGGCGGCGCGGGCGTCAGGGTGACGATCGCGCCGATGGCCAAGAGCACCGACGGGAAGATGGCGCCGGACCAGAGCAAAAAGGAAGTTCTCGAGGCGGAGAAGGTGCTCCTGGCGATCGGCGTCAAGGCGCGTTTCGACGGGCTCTTCGACCAGTCACTCGGCCTGGCGATCGAGCGCGACCACGTCAAGACCGACTTCCGGCCGATGGGGTGGGACGGGCCCGGCAAGGGGACCGTCAGCGAGCCGGTCGATTACAAGACGAACCTGCCGGGCATCTTCGCGATCGGCGACGTCATCGGCCCGCCGTGGCTGGCGCACGTCGCGAGCGAGGAGGCGATCCTGTGCGTCGAGCGCATCGCCTACCGCGACAAGAAGCTCGACCACGAGCCGATCCCGATGGACTACAGCGTGATCCCCGGCTGCACGTACTGCCACCCGCAGGTCGCGAGCGTGGGGTTCACCGAGCGCCACCTCAAGGAGCAGGGGAAGGTCAGGGGGAAGGACTACGAGGTCGGCTCGTTCCCCTTCAGCGCGCTGGGCAAGGCGATCGCGACGCGCAGCACCGACGGGTTCTGCAAGATCATCCGCGGCCTCCCCCGGGGCGAGATCCTCGGGGCCCACATCATGGGCGACCAGGCGACGGAACTGATCGCGGAACTCTCGCTCGCACGCCGCCTGGAGGCGACGAGCGAGGAGCTGATCTGCACCGTGCACGCGCACCCGACGATGCACGAGAGCGTCCACGAGGCCGCGCTCGCGTCGGAGGGCCGCGTTATTAATAGCTGAGGCTCTCGCGCCGGCGGCGCTCGGCCGGGCGGCCCGCGGGTGGCCCCACGCCCGGCCCCTCGTCGACGCCGAGCCGGTGTCGTGCGCGAGGGTGGCGGGGTGATGAGCTGGCGAATGGGTGCGAGCGGGGGCGCCCATACCCTCGGGGCGCGACGATGACGTCGCGGGAGCCGCCCGCGCCGCGGGCGGGGAGCGTGGGCCGTATGCCGGCCGGGAAGACCCGAACCGAGAGACCGACCGTCGCGCGGACCGTGCTCGTCCGGAGGGACGGGGCGTTCGAGGTCCGCGAGGCGTTCCACGACGCCAACGCTGTCTACCAGAGGCACCACCACGAGAAACCCAGCTTGTTCGTCGTGCTCTCCGGGCGCATCGACGAGAGTGTCGCGACACCGCCGGTCGAGTGCGCGTGGAGTTCCGCGGGCTACCTCCCCGCCGGCGTCGAGCACCGCAGCGCCTGCGGCGCCGGGACCGTGCACAGCGTGGACATGGTGCTCGATCCGGCGTGGGTTGCGCGCAGCGGTGTGAGCGACACGTCCCGCGCCGCGTACGCCAGCCATCCCGCGATCTTCCGGGCGGCCCAGCGGCTCGTGCGCGCGTCGCGCGAGCGCGACGCTGCGCAGCGCCTCGCGATCGAGGAGCTCGTGCTCGGCATCCTCGTCGGCGCGGCCGAGGACGGCGGCGCCGACCGTTCGCGCGGGCGCGCGCTCTGGCTGCGCAGCGTCGTCGAGATCATGCGGGACGATCGGGGCGGGCAGGGGGACCTGTCCGCCATCGCGGCGGCGGTCGGGCGCCACCCCGCGCACGTCTGCCGAGAGTTCCGGCGGGCGTTCGGATGCCCGATGTTCGCCTTCGCGCGGATGATCAGGATCGAGCGGGCCGCCGTGCTGCTGCGCACGACCCGCCTGCCGCTGGCCGCCGTCGCGCTCGACACGGGGTTCGGCGATCAGGCCCACTTTTCGCGGGTCTTCCGCTCCGTCATGGGCGTGACGCCGGCCCGGTACCGCGCGTGCGCGGGGCCGCACGCCGCGGCGTAGGCGGCCGCGCAAATCTCGTGCAAGACACGCCATGGTCTCTTCTGTAATGTGAATCGGTGCGCGGCGGGGCCGAGGGGCCCCGCCGCGCACGGGTCACGCTGCGTGCTTCCGCCCCGGCGGCGGATGGAGGGGTTATGTCGGCTCGTGCATGGAGTGTCGTCGTCGCGGCTGCGTTCGGGGCGGGTCACGCCGCGGCGACCGGGTACACGTACGTCGGGCCATTTCACGGGAACTGGAGCAACGGCGCCAACTGGTCGCCGCTGGGCGTCCCGGGCGGCGGGCCGAGCGACTTCGCCGTCGTCCCCGCCGGCGAGTTCGTTATCCTGGACCTCGGCTGCACGATCGACAGGCTCGGGATCGGCGCGGGCGGGGCGGTGCAGGTCGCGTCCAACCGCGTCTTCACGATCCGCGGCCAGATCGACGGGCTGGGGAACACGGGCACGGTGAGCATCGAGCAGGGCGGGACGCTCTCGCTGGATCACAACCCGGCCGTCGGCGGCACCACCGATCTCGCCCTTGCCGGCGGCGCCGGCCACTGGGTTGTTGCGGGCTCCGGGGTCGGCGCTCCCGGGCGCATCCTGCTCAACAACGGCTCGCCGGCGAACCGCGTCTACGGCGTCACGGCGCAGGAGCGTTTCGTCATCGGGTGTCCGCTGGAGGGCGCGGGGCAA
Source organism: Phycisphaerales bacterium (assembly GCA_035628115.1). Taxonomy (GTDB): domain Bacteria; phylum Planctomycetota; class Phycisphaerae; order Phycisphaerales; family UBA1924; genus BJHL01. Next base: position 14,106 of record DASPKL010000020.1, read on the forward strand.
CTCGGCCTGAACACGCTGTCGTTCGAGGTGCAGACGGCCGGATCGATCAACGCGATCCCGGGAGCGGCCGGCGGCGAGCTCGTGCTCGACGCCGGCGGCGCCGGCGTGCTGAACAACAACTTCATCGGCGCGACGGGCGCGGGGGGCGTGCTGCGCATCGCCAACTCCGTCGTCACGAACCAGGGCGCGGGGCGTGTGCGGGCCGATGGAGGCGGCGCCGTGATCCTCATGGGCGCGACGATCAACGGCGGACGCGTCACAAACGCCGGCGGCGCGATCTACGGCATCGCCGACTCGGTGCTCGACGCCGTCACGCTCGACGGCGCCGTGACGATCCCGTCCAACAACAGGCTGTTCCTCCGTACCAGCCTCACCAACAACAACATCGGCTACATCGACATCGATCACGCCCCCGGCAACGGCGGCAGCACCGACCTCGCCGTCCTCGCCCCGACGACCATCGCCGGGCCCGGCGGGCTGCGGATGAGCAACGCCTTCGGCAACCGCGTCTACGCCAACAACGGCGCGGACCGCATCACGTTCGTCAACACGAACATCCGCGGCGGGGGCCAGCTCGGCGTCGGCTCGGCCGCGCTGACGTTCGACGGAACGTTCGTGACCGCTCCCGCGGGCGCGACGCTCTCGATCCAGCCCAACGGGCTCGGCGTGATCAACAACGGCACGGTGCGGACCGAGCCGGGCGGGCTGATCAACGTCTACGGCGCGTGGGACAACACGGCCGGGCAGTTCATCGCCGCGGACACGACGACGATCGACATGTACGGCGCGGCGGTCACCGGCGGGACGCTCGGCGCCGGCGGTTCGGGCATCTACCGCCCGTTCGGCTCGACGAACCTGATCGGCGTGACGGCCAACGCGCCGATCGCCATCGGCACGAACCACCGGCTGAACCTGACGAACTCGCTCGCCAACAACGCCGCGCTGACGATCGACCACAACCCGGGCAACGGCGGGACGACCGACCTCGCCGTTCTTACGCCGATCGTGATCGCGGGGACCGGCTCGATCCAGATGAGCGATTCGTCGTCCAACCGCATCTACGCCAACAACGGCGCGGACCAGATCACGCTCGATCAGCCCGTGCGTGGGGCCGGGCAGGTGGGCGTCGGCTCCGCGAGGCTCGTGCTCAACGCGCCCGTGGAGAACAACCGGTCGCAGACGCTCTTCGTCCAGCCCAACGGCTTGGGCTGCACGAACAACAGCGTCGTCCGCGCCCTCACCGGGCCGGTGCAGTTGCAGGGCGTGTATGCGAACGGCTCGGGGCTGATCGAGGCGATGGCGGGGCAGAACGTGACCGGGAACGGCTGCCGGATCAACGGCGGGACAGTGAACGCGGGCGCCGGCGCGGAGTTCACGTGCGTGAACAGCGTGACGCTCGACGCCGTCACGCTCAGCGGCACGACGCGCTTGCCCTCCAACCACCGGCTCAACCTCGTCTCGTCCGTGATGAACAACGGGACGATCCTGCTCGACCATGCCCCCGCCAACGGCGGCGCCACGGACCTCGCGGTGATGACGCCGCTCGCGCTCGCCGGGACAGGCTCGATCCAGATGAGCGACTCGAACGCCAACCGGGTCTACGCGAACAACGGGGCGGACCTGATCGCGGTCAACCAGCCCGTCCGCGGCGCGGGCCAGATCGGCGCGGGGTCGGCGCGGCTGGTCTTCAACGCCCTCGTCGAGAACAACCGCACCGCTCTCCTCACCATCAGCCCCAACGGCAACGGGTGCGAGAACAACAGCACGGTCCGCGCGGCGACGGGCCCCCTGAGCATCCACGGCGTCATCGACAATACCGACGGGGTGATCGAAACGACCGGTGCCCAGCACGTCACGCTCGTCGGCCCGAACATCGCCGGCGGGGTCCTCCGCGCAACCGGCGCGGGCGAGTTCCAGATGTACAACTCCGCCCGTATGACCGGCGTGACGTTCGCGCAGGGCGCGATGCGGCTGTTGACGAACCACTCGTTCCGGCTGTCGGGCACGAACACGATCGACGGGACGCTCATCGTCGATCACAACCCGGCGAACGGCGGCTCCACCGACGTCGTCGGGATAGGGCCGATCGTCGTCGCCGGCTCGGGCGTGATCCAGATGTCCGACACCGCCGCCAACCGGATCTACTCGAGCAACGGCGTGGACCTTGTCGCCTTCGGCCCCGGCCTCACCGTGCGCGGCGCAGGGCAGATCGGCGTGGGTTCCGCGCAGATCCTCAACCAGGGCACGATCGAGGCGACGGGCGCGAACGCGATCGTCATCAACCCCAACGGTTCCGGCTTCGCGAGCCCCGGTACGATGCGCGCGGCGGGCGCGGGCGGGATCGTGCTGCCGAACGGCGCGCCGATGACGCTCACGGGGACGACGGTCGTGGACGCGGGGAGCATCCTCAGCCGCAGCGCGGGCACGCTTACGCAGACCGGCGGATCGACGATCGTCAACGGCTCGATGCAGGTCGCCAGCGGCTTCTTTTCCTTCAGCGGCGGGGCGGTCGGCGGCTCCGGCGTGATCAACTGCAACGTGCTCAACGCCGGCGGCACGCTCACGCCCGGCGCATCGCCCGGCGTCCTCACGATCAACGGGACCTACACGCAGGCCGGGTCCGGCGTCATGGAGGTCGAGATCGGCGGCGAGGGCGTCGGCACGCAGCACGACCAGCTCTCGCTCAGCGGCAACTCGACGCTCGACGGGACGCTCCGCATCATCGTCGCACCGGGGTACGTCCCCACGCTCGGCGCGCAGCACGTGATCGTGAACCACACGTCGGGCACGCGCACCGGGGGCTTCGCGAACGTCGAGGTCGTCGGCGCCGAGCCGGGCGTCGCCTTCGCACCCTTCTACCTCGCCGGCTCGGTCGTGATCGGCGTCACCTCCACAACGTGCAGCGGGATCGACTTCAACCAGGACGGGCTCTTCCCGGATAACCAGGACATCGAGGACTTCCTGAGCGTCTTCGGGGGTGGGGCGTGCTCCACGGGCGTCTGCCAAGACATCGACTTCAACAACGATGGCCTCTTCCCGGACAACCAAGACCTTCAGGACTTCTTCGATGTGTTCGGCGGCGGCTCGTGCTGATTCGTGCTCCAATACTCGTGTCCCGGGACGCCAGGGGGCGGCGGAGACGTCGGGGTTGAGGAGGCGCGGTGCGTGCAACGCTGCTTGTCGGGTTTATGTCCGGCGCGCTCGGCGTCGCGGTCGACGCCCCTGCGCAGCCCCTCCGCGGCCGCGTCGAGGCGCGCAGCGTGCAGGCGCCGGGCGGGCACGCGGTCGCGTTCAACGTCTACCTGCCGGAGGGGTACGACGGATCCACGCAGCGCTACCCGGTGATCTACCACCTCCACGGCCTGGGCGGCGGGCCCGCGAGCAGCAACCTATCCGTGCCTCGCTCGTTCGAGACGGCGCAGACGGCGGGCACGATCGGCCCTGTGATCGTCGTCTTCCCCGACAGCTACGAGGACGCTTGGTGGGCGGACAGCGTCAACAGCCCGAAGCCCGCCGAGTCGGACGTGCTCGGCGTCCTCATGCCGCACGTGGACGCGACACTCCGCACGATCCCGACGCCCGGCGCCCGCGCCGTGCAGGGCTTCTCGATGGGCGGGTTCGGCGCGACCAAGTTCTACTCGAAGTTCCCGGGTCTCTTCGCCGCGTGCGTGGAGTACGACGGCGCGTTCATGCAGTGGAACGTCTTTTCGTTCCTTTTCCCGGGCACGGCGGACGAGATTTTTGACGACAGCCAGACCGTCTACAACCAGTTCTCGCCGTGGCACTGGTCGAGCGTCAACGCCGCCGCGCTGCGCACCCTGCCGCCGATGCGCATGGTGGTGGGGGCCCTGCAGAGCCAGAATCGCAGCTTCCGCAACCATCTTCAAGCGCTTCAGGTGCCCGTGAACTACGTCGAGACGACGTGCGGGCACGACCTCGATTGCCTGCTCGCCGCGCAGGGGCAGGTCACCGCGTCGTTCATCGCGTCGCACCTCGATCTCACGTGCCCGCCGTCGGTCTGCGGCGGCTGCGACTCGATCGACTTCAACGGGGACGGCCTCTTCCCGGACAACCAGGACCTGCAGGACTTCTTGTCTGTCTTCGGCGGTGGGCAATGTCCAACAGGTTCCTGCGCGGACATCGACTTCAATAACGATGGCCTGTTCCCCGACAACGAAGACGTCGAAACGTACCTGCGCGTCTTCGGCGGCGGGGACTGCTGAAGCGGCGTGCAATACCTCATTCGCGGCGGCGTTCAGCCCTCGCCGTGAGGGGTTGAGGAGATCGCCGTGCGCCCGCAATTCCTGATCGCCGCCGCGTTCGTCGCCGTCGTTGCTTCCGCCGCCGTCGCCCAGCCCCTCCGGGGGCGTGTCGAGCAGCGCAATGTCCAGGCACCCGACGGACACACCGTGCTCTTCAACATCTATCTGCCCGAGAACTACGACGCGTCCGGCCAGCGCTACCCGGTGGTCTACCACCTGCACGGCATCGGCGGCAACCAAGGCGGCCCGCAGAACACGACGGTGCCGCGTTCGTTCGAGATGGCGCTCGCCGCGGGGACGATCGGGCCCGTCATCATCGTCTTCCCGAACGGTTACACAAACGCCTGGTGGGCGGACAGCGCGAACAGCCCCAAGCCGGCCGAGTCGGACGTCATGGACGTGCTGATCCCGCACGTGGACAGTGCGTTCCGGACGATCCCCGCGCCCGGCGCGCGGGCGATCCAGGGTTTTTCGATGGGCGGCTTCGGCGCGACAAAGTTCTACACCAAGTTCCACGACCGTTTCGCATGCTGTGTGGAGTACGACGGCGCGCTCGTGACATGGCAGAACATGCTGCAGTTCCACGCCGCGCTCGCGCAGGAAGTCTTCGACAACAGCGAGGCGCTCTACAACCAGTGCTCGGCGTGGTATTGGACGACGCGGCACACAACGGCGCTGCGCAGCGGCCCGCCGATCCGCATGGTCGTCGGTTCGCTCGTCCCCGGCAACCAGGCCTTCCGAGACCACCTGCTCGGGCTCCAAGTCCCGGTTGATTACGTCGAGACAACGTGCGGACACGAGTTGGGTTGTCTCCTCACCGCGCAGGGGCAGGCCTCCGCGGCGTTCATCGCGTCGCACCTCGATCTCTCGTGCGCGCCGCCCGTTTGCGCGGTCTGCGACTCGATCGACTTCAACCAGGACGGGCTCTTCCCCGACAATCAAGACGTCGACGACTTCCTCGGCGTCTTCGGCGGCGGGCCGTGCTCCAATGGCGTGTGCGGCGACACGGACTTCAACAACGACGGGCTGTTCCCCGACAACGCCGACGTCGAGGCGTTTCTCCGTGTGCTCGGCGGCGGACCGTGTTGAGCGCGATTTGTGCGGCGCCCTGAGGGCGGGCGCGCCGCTTGCCGCATGGTGTGCGGGAGGGCCGGAACACGCCCGGAACACTTCATGAAAGCCCAAACTTCTGCCCAACCCGCTGGAAATGGCGGGGTTCGTCGGGTAGGCTCAGTTCCCGGCAGCGCGCCCGCGTGCATGAGCGACATGCCTGCGCGGTTAGGGCCCGCCCTACACGCCGCGGAGGAGACGCCTGATGGCCCACCCCCGTTCCGCCGCTTCCGCGGCTCTTCTCGTCGTCTTGACCGCCGCGGGGATGTCGCCCGCGCAGGAAGGTCTCGAGCGCGTCGCCCTGACAGGCGTGCAGGTCGGGAATGCCACGCTCTTCAGCCTCGGTGCGCCGGCGGTGACCGAGAGCGGCCACGCGGCGTTCGTCGCATTCACGAGCGCCGGCAACCGCGCGTATGCCGGCGTGCCGGGCGCCCTTCAGGCGGTGGTCAGGTCGGGCTTCCCGGCGCCCGGTCTGCCTGGCCTTACCTTGCAGACCCTGAACAACGAGATCATCGTGAGCCCGAGCGGCAAGATCGCCTTCTCCGGCGTGCTGAGCGGTCAGGGCGTGACGCTCCTCAACGACGAGGCGAGCTGGGTGGGGGGCGACGGGTCTTTCGCGCCGTATTACCGCGAGGGAACCGTGTACCCGGGCTACCCCCTCCCGTCGATGTTCGGTATCGGCGTACAGACGGCGAACGATCAGGGCGCCGCGCTCCTGCCGCTCACAGTCGCCGGGTTCCAACTGAGCAGTTCTTGGTGCCGGCAGGACGGCGCGTTCGAGGCGCGCAACGTCGTGCAGACCCCGGCGCCGGGCGCGGCGAACTATCCGCCGAACCCGCCCGACCCCGGGTACACGCCCGTCTTCGACTCGTTCTTCCTTTCCGCGCTCAGCCCGAGCGGGGTCAACGTCTTCGCGGCGCTCACGACGGCGAACCGCGTCGGGCGCACCGGCATCTGGCTCAACGACGGGGACGCGATCATCCCGATCGCGCTGAGCCGGAGCGACAACACCGAGGACGGATTCCACAGCGCGATCCCGAGCCTCGGCCTGCACTTCCGCAAGAACGCGCCGGCCGTCAACAACGACCAGACCGTGGTCTTCGCCGCGTCGCGCTGGGTGGGGGACGGCACGAACGCGACGTACCCCGCGCTCTTCCGGTGGCGCCCGGGCGAGGGCCTGACGCGTCTCTTCCGCGAGGGTGACGACGCGCCGGGCGGCGGACAGATCGGCCTCGCGACAACGACGACGCAGAACTGCCGCGTCGGCGGCGGCGGCCACATCGTCTTCGTGGGCGAGACCGGCGTTCGTGCGCCGTTCCCGAGCCCGCAGCCGCCCCAAGCGCTCTACGCGGGACTCCCCGGGGCCCCGATGGGGATGAGCGGATTCTTCCGGGTTCTCGCCGCAGGCCAGCAGGCGGCGGGGCTGCCCGAGGGCACGGTCTTCGCGGAAGCGCCGCAGACCGTGTTCATCAATGCATCGGGCGACCTCGCCTTCCCGATCACCGTCAGCGGCCCGCAGATCGGCGTACGCACCTGCCTCTACCGCGCCGTGCTGACGCCGGACGGGTACCAACTCTCGCTCGTCGCGCGCACCGGCCAGGCCGTGGAGATCGCGCCCGGCGACTTGCGGTTCATCAGCACCGTCACGGTGCCGGAGGTGAGCTCCGGGGGCGAGGACGGCTTCTCGACGATCATCAACAACGCGGGCGTCATCACGTTCACCGCCTCGTTCGCCAACGGCGGACAGGCCGTCTTCCGCACCGGCCCGACCTCGCCCGTGTGCGACTCGCTGGACTTCAACAACGACGGCCTCTTCCCGGACAGCCTCGACCTGGCGGACTTCGTCGCGGTCTTCGGCGGCGGCGCGTGCAGCAACGACCCGCACTGCACGGACATCGACTTCAACAACGACGGGCTCTACCCGGACAACGAGGACATTCTCTCGTTCTTCCGCGTCTTCGGCGGTGGGGGCTGCTGAAGAAAAGCGGCAAAACGGCGAGGCGAAAGGACGGCAAAGAAGGAAGCGTGGCAACAATCACGCATGACGCCGCGGCGGACGCGCACCGTGCGCGCGGTCGGCAATCCGCTCGTGTTCCTCGCCTGCGCGGCGTTTCTCGCGGGGACGTGGCACGCGCTGTCAGGACCGCTTGTCGATGCGGCCGTGTGTGCGGATCCGTTGTTCGTTGCACGCGGCCGGGCGGTTTATCTGCCGGGGCGTGCCCAGCAAAGCGTGAAAAGGCTGGGTTACTCACGCATGTTCCGGTTGCCGTACGTGTTCAGGAGTGATCCTGAAGGGAGAAGCTACACGCGTCATGACTTTGAAGAAAAGTCGATGGACCAGATCGGTCCGTGGCGTGTGGGGAGTAACGAGAGTCCGCCGATTCTGTTGACGGTCTCGTATGTTTCCTTCCGCCACGGTGCTTGGGCGCCCACGCTCTCGACGTCGGTGCGTCGGAGCACCGCGTACCACCTCCCGCTTGAATCCAGCGGCAACACACCCGCTGTCGATCGGGACGCGTATGACCGCGTGCTCTCGTTGCTCCCGGAGGGTACCGCTCGGCAGATGGAACCACTCCGCGGCATCAGCGGGGGTCCCGAGCGTGTTCTAACGATCGATACGCCGATCTGGTGGGGCTATGCGTGGAACGCCGCATCGATCGCGGCGTTGGTCCTCGGGCTAACGAGCGTTGCCTGCTCGCCCGCGTGGTTCAACGGCGTCCGTGCGCGGCGCCGCGCACGCCGGGGCGCCTGCGCACGCTGCATGTACCCGCTGGGCACGCCGTCGGGGACGCTCGCCATCTGCCCGGAATGCGGCGAAAAAGCGGCGTCGCTCTGAGAGAGGCTCGGCGCGGCCCGCGCACCGCCGACGACCTCTACGCTCTGGCCCGATGCTCGATTCTCCGCCGCGGCGTGCGCCCGCCGCGATCTTCATCTTCATCACCGTCTTCATCGACGTGCTGGGGCTCGGGATCATCATTCCCGTCGCGCCGCGGCTTGTTTCGCAGTTGAACGGGCAGACCGAGGACCAGAACGCGGCCGTGTACGGCATTCTCGGCGCGACGTACGCGCTGATGCAGTTCGTCTTCTCGCCGGTGCTCGGGAGTCTGTCGGACCGCTTCGGCCGCCGGCCCGTGCTGCTCCTCTCGCTCCTGGGCACGGGCATCGATTACTTCGCGATGGCGTTCTCGCCGACGCTCGCGTTCCTCTTTGTGACGCGCGCGATCAGCGGCATCTCCGGCGCAAGCATCCCGGTCGCGAACGCGTACATCGCGGACGTGACGCCGCCGGAGAAGCGGGCGGGGGCCTACGGCCTGATGGGCGCGGCCTTCGGGATCGGGTTCGTGGTGGGCCCCCTCCTGGGCGGCTTCCTCGCGGAGCATTCACTCTCCCTGCCGCTCGTCGGGACGATCGACGGCATCCGGATCCCGTTTCTGCTCGCGGGCGCCCTTGCGCTGGCGAACTGGTGCTACGGGCTCTTCGTGCTCCCCGAGTCGCTGCCGATGGATCGCCGCCGCGCGTTCGACTGGAGCCGGGCGAACCCGATCGGCGCTCTGTTCGCCATCTCTCGCTATCAATCGGTCCTTGGCCTCGCGACGGCCCTCTTCCTGCTGCAGCTGGCGATGTTCATCCTGCACAGCGTCTGGGTGCTCTCCACGGCGCACCGGTACGGATGGTCGCCGCGTGACGTCGGGCTGTCGCTGGCGCTCGTCGGCATCGGCGCGGCGGTCGTTCAAGGGGGTCTTGCGCGAAAGATCATCCCCGCGCTCGGCGAGAAGCGATCGTTCCTGATCGGGGTCGCGATCGCGGCCCTGGCCTACGCGGGGTACGGCGCGGCGACGGAGGGGTGGATGGTGTACGCGATCGTGTGCCTGGCGTCCCTCGGCGGCATCGCGGCGCCCGCGGGGCAGGCGATCCTGACCAAGAGCGTGGCGGCGACCGAGCAGGGCGAGCTGCAGGGCACGCTCACGAGCCTGCAGGGCGTCGCCCAGATCTTCGGGCCGATCCTCGGCACGCAGGTCTACGCGTACTTCATTTCCACGCACGCGCCCGCGCACCTGCCCGGCGCCCCTTTCTATACCAGCGCTGTCCTCGCGCTGCTGGGCCTCGCCGCGTCCGCCGTCGCCCTGCGCACCCACCGCGAGGCGGTGGCGGCATGACCGTCAGTCTTTGGCAGCGTTCCGAACGACTCGGCGTGCAGGACGCCGACCTCGTGGTGGTGGGGGCCGGCATCTGCGGCCTGAGCGCGGCGCTGCACGCGCAGCGGCGGGGCCTGCGCGTGCGCGTCGTCGAGCGTCACCGTCTGGGCGCGGGCGCGAGCGGCCGCAACGCGGGGTTCCTGATGCGCGGCTGCGCGGACAACTACGCGGACGCCGTGCGTGCATACGGACGCACGCACGCCGCGGAACTCTGGCGGCTCACCGAGCGCAACCTGCAGGGCCTTCGCGCCGAAGGCGTGGGGTCCCTGCCCGGGACGCGCGACGTGCCGAGCGTGCTCCTCGCGCTGGAGGAGGGCGAGCTCGCGAAGGTCCGGGAGAGCCTGACGATGCTGCGCGAAGACGGGTTCGACGCGGCGTGGATCGAGAAGGGCCGCGACGCGGCGTGGGCGAACTCGGGCGCGCTCGGCGGGCTCGTGAACCCCGGCGACGCGTCGTGCCATTCTCTTCAGGTGCTGCGGTTGCTCGCCGGCAAGCTCGAGCGCCCGGTCGAGGAGGGGCAGGAGGTCGTCGAGATCGGAGAAAGCGGGAGCGGCCTGCGCGTGCGCGTGACCGACGGCGAGTTCCGCACGCCGCGCGCGCTCGTCTGCACGAACGCCTACGCGCCGCTCCTGCTGCCCGAACTCGAGGGCGGGGTCGAGCCGAGGCGCGGGCAGATGATTTTCGTGCGCGCGCACGGCGTGCGCCTCGACGCGAGCTACTACGCGAACCACGGCTCGGAGTACTTCCGGCAGACGCCCGACGGCACGATCGTCGTCGGCGGCTGCCGCACGTACCACGCGGACAGGGAGGTGGGGTACGACGACCGCGTCACCCCGTGGGTGCAGACCGATATCGAGGCGTTCGCGCGGCGCGTTCTCGGGTCGGGGTTCGAGGTTCAGGGACGCTGGTCGGGCGTCATGGGGTTCACGAAGAACCACCTGCCGATCATCGCGCCCGTGTGCCGGGCGTGGGATCGGGGAGGCCGGGTGTGGTTCTGCGGCGGTTTTACCGGTCACGGCATGAGCATGGCGTACGAGACGTCACGCCTGGCCGTGGGGGCGATGCTGGACGGCTCCCCGACCGGGTTCGAGGGGGGGGCGGGCGGGATTTGACGTTCGCGCCGCGTATTTTTCGGCGCTGAGCCGCGATTTCACTCGTGCCCGCGGCGCGCTGTGGTATCTTGTGCGGCCGGCCCCGGCGGGGTCGCGCTGTCCTTGTGGGGTTTCGTCGCGGATGTGCGGGATCGCGGTCATTCTCGGCGTAGAACGTGCGCGCATCGCGCCGGCCATCGGCGCGATGGTGTCGTCGCTGCGCCACCGCGGCCCCGACGACGAGGGCGTCCTGATCGCGCCGACCGGCCGCGACGAAGCCGGCCCCTGTATCGCGCTCGGCCACCGCCGTCTCTCGATCCTCGACCTCTCGCCGCTGGGCCGCCAGCCAATGGTCCATCCGATCACGGGCGACTCGATCGTCTTCAACGGCGAGATCTACAACTTCAAGGAGCTGCGCGGGCGGCTCGAGAAGCGGGGCATCCACCTCCGCGGGCATTCGGACACGGAGGTGCTGCTGCACGCCCTCGTCGAGTGGGGCACCGACTGCCTCGCCGACCTCGCGGGCATGTACGCCTTCGCCTTTTACCAGCGCGCCCGGAACCGGATGCTGATCGCGCGCGACCCCCTGGGCATCAAGCCGCTGTACGTCGGCGAGCGCGGCGGAACCCTCGTCCTCGCGAGCGAGGTGCGATCGATCATCCGCAGCGGCCTGATCGAGCCCACGCCCGATCGGCGCGGCGTGGCGACGCTGCTCGCGTACGGCTCGGTGCAGGAGCCGTTCACGTACTTCGAGGGTGTCCGCGCCTTCCCGTCCGGGTATTGCCAGTGGGTCGAGATCGAGCCGAACGGCTCGTGGCGGCGCCTCCCCGAGCGGCACTTCTGGCGCTTCCCCGCGCTCGATCGGACGATCACCGAGGACCAGGCGTGCGTGCGGCTCGACCAGGAACTGACGCGCTCCGTGCGGGAGCACCTCGTCGCCGACGTGCCGGTGGGCGTCTTCCTGTCGTCCGGCATCGACAGCACCGTGATGGCGCTGCTCGCGAGCCGCGAGAGCCCGCGGGTCAAGACCTTCACCATCGGGTTCAGCGACGAGCCGGACCTCTCCGAGACGGAGATGGCGCGCCGCTCCGCCGGCACGCTCGCGGTCGAGCACCACGACCGGAACGTCACCGGCGCCGACGCGCTGGCGTGGACGCGGGAGTGGATACGGTCGCTCGATCAGCCGAGCTTCGACGGGCTCAACACGTACATCGTGTCGCGCACCGTCCGCGAGGCCGGCATCGTCGTCGCGATCTCCGGGCTCGGCGGCGACGAGCTCTTCGGCGGCTACGCGCCGTTCGTGGACGTGCCCCGCGCGCACAAGTACGCGACCCTCGCTTCGTGGTCGCCCGGGCCGCTCCGCCGCTTCGTGCTCGCCGCGGCGAGCCTCGCCCAACCGCACAGCCTCCGCCAGAAGCTGCGCGATATGGAGAAGGCGGGCACGGACCTCGCGCGCCTGTACCTCATGCGCCGCCGCGCCAACGGCGACGCGGCGCTCGACGCCCTCGGGTTCAACGCCGAGGCGCTGGGGCTCGACCCTTCCTTCCAGGACCCGGCCGTCGTGAACACCGCCCGCGAGAACTGGGGCGACCCGATCGCGACCGTCTCCCGCCTCGAGTCCCGCTTCATCATGAAGAACATGCTCCTGCGCGACACGGACGCGACGAGCATGCAGCACTCGCTCGAGATCCGGGTCCCGTTCCTCGACCGGCGCGTCGTGGACTACGCCTATTCGATCCCGGGCTCTGTCCGCCTGCCCGACGGCGTCGCGAACAAGCACCTGCTCCGCCGCATCTACGGGCCGCAGCTGCGGCCGGAGATCATGGCGCGCTCGAAGCGCGGGTTCACGCTCCCCATCCGGCGGTGGATGGCGCAGTCCCTCCGCGGCCCGTGCGAGGAAGCGCTCTCGCAGCTGAAGCACTCCGGTCTTGTCCGCCGCGAGGCGGTGGACGACACGTGGAGTTACTTCCTGAACGACCCCGAGGACCGCGTCTGGTCCCACGCGTTCCTGCTCTGCGTCCTGGGCGAGTATGGGCTCACTTGCGGCGAGTGGGCCAAGACCGGTGCCGCGGCGGGCGGTGCCCGGTCCTCTCCGGCCCGTGTCGAGCGCTAGCCGCTCACCCGGCCCGCTCTACCCTGCCTCCGTGCAGTGCCCGTTCTGCAACACGGACGACGACAAGGTGATCGACTCACGCTCGAGCGAGGGCGGCAGGGTCATCCGCAGACGGCGCGAGTGCCTCAAGTGCTCGCGCCGGTTCACCACGTACGAGCGCGTGGAGCAGACGGCGCGCCTCATGGTCGTGAAGCGCGACGGGCGGCACGAGCCCTTCGACCGAGAGAACATCCTCCGGGGTATCAACGCCGCCTGCGGCAAACGACCCATCCCCGAGGAGGCCAAGCAGCGCGTCGCCTCCGAGCTCGAGGAGGAGATCTCCCGCGACTTCGACCGCGAGGTCGAGAGCCGGGAGATCGGGGAGCGCGTCATGGCCCGCCTGCGAGACCTGGACGAGGTCGCCTACGTCCGCTTCGCCAGCGAGTACTACCAATTCAAAAGCGTTGAGGAGATCAAGCAGACGCTCGCGCTGCTCGACCAAAACGTCCGCGACAGCCGCCACCAGAGGAGCCTCTTCGAAGCCGCCGGGAAACGGGACAGACGGCCCGTCCGCGACGAGGAAGGCTGATTTCATCCGTTCCTCATCGAACATTCACTCTATTTACCGCGTCTACCGGTGCAACCACGGCTCGGGGTTTTTCGGACGTTGATTCGCGTGCCTTACGGCACGATCCTTGGGTATCAGCGCGGGCCCCGCGTCGCGGTGGGAGGATACTTGGTCATGGTCAGATTCGTTCCCCTGGCCGCCGCAGCCGCGGCGGCGTTCGTTGTTCTCCTTGCGTCGCCGGCGGACGCGACCCCGCCCAGCGCGCCCGTCATTCTCGAGCCCGCGCCGAACACCGAGGTCAACGCCGCGGATGTGCACATGGAGACGGCGCCGTTCTTCGACGCCGACGGCGATGCGCACGAATGCACGGAGTGGGAGATCTGGGGCGAGGCGCAGGGCCTCCCGCAGGAGATCGGCTGGGTGTCGGGGTGCATCGGCGGGACCCAGCGCGTGCACACGCACCTGGGCGACGGTCTGTTCGTCAACTTCCTCAACGGCCTCTCGCAGCTTGAGCCCGAGGGAACGTACCGCTTCCGCGTGCGCTTCAAGGACGCGTCGGGCGAGTACAGCGCGTGGAGCGAGCGGGTTTTCTCGACGGGGCCGGCGGCGACGAACTTCCCGATGGACGTCAGCGACGTCCTGACGGCGCCGGCGCCGGAGCTGCTCACGGCCAGCGGCAACGCGTTCGTCCTGCCGCACGAGGGGTTCTCGCACGCCATCAGGCTCGTGAACGGAGCGACCGGCCAGCTGATGCTGCAGGTGGAGTCCAGCGGCCCGACCAATCAGTGGACGAACCCGCCCGGGTTCGTCGGCCACGCGCACCCACGCCTCGAGATCGCCGCGGGGCAGCTCGGGCTCACGATCCCCGAGCTCAATCTCGCCTTCAGCGCGGGCGACGGCCGCCGCCGCGTCGTGTTCATCCCGGCCGTCTCGCTCGCGCCCTTCGAGGTCGCCCGCTTCTGGATCTCCGCGAACGGCAGCACGTACGTCGCGCACCCCGGCCAGTCCGAGCCGGACCTCTCGACGCCCGTGCGGCTGAACGTCACGCCGTGGTCGACCGCCGACGACTTCCAGGTCACTCGCTTCGCGACGGGGTTCCAACTCCCCGTCTCGATCGCGTTCGTGAACAGCCCGGGCCCGTCGCCCTCATCGCCGTTCATGTATGTCGCGGAGTTGTACGGCAATATCCGCATGGTGCAGCGCAACGGCGAGGTGCACACGTACGCGGCGAACCTGCTGAACTTCGACCCGCTCGGGCCGTTCCCCGGCAGCGGCGAGATGGGCCTCGCGGCGATCTGCGTCGATCCGCAGACGGGCGACGTGTTCGCGACGCTGCTCCATCGACCGCCGTGGTCGGAGTTCGCGATCTGCCCCAAGATCATCCGGCTCCGCAGCACCGACGGCGGCCGCACCGCGTCGTCCGAGACGCTCGTGTACGACTTCGCTCCCTACGAGAGCAGCCCCTCGCACCAAATCTCGTCGATCAGCATCTCGCCGGACGGCGACCTCTTCGTGCACATGGGCGACGCTCTGGACATCACCGCCGGCACGAACCTCAACAACTGGGGCGGCAAGGTGCTGCGGATGACCAAGACCGGTCAGCCCCTGACCACAAACCCGTTCTACGACGCGGGCGACGGGATCGGCCCCCCCGACTTCGTCTACTCGTACGGCATGCGCAACCCCTTCGGCGGCGCGTGGCGGCGCGCCGACGGCGAGCACTACATCATCGAGAACGGCCCCGGCGCCGACCGGCTCGCGCTCAACGCGCCGGGACGCAACTTCGGGTACGACGGCACCAACGAGTCGATGGAGAACTTCGCGACGTACGTCTGGTTCCCGTCGGTCGCGCCGGTCACGGCGGCGTTCGTCGAGTCGCCCGTTTTCGGGCGGAGCGGCTTTCCCGCGGAGTACGAGGGACGCGCGTACGTCACGCTCTCCGGCGCGACGTGGGCGACGGGCCCGTCGGTCGGCCTCGATAAGACAATCCAGGAGGTCCGCGTCAACCCGGGCGGCTCCATGATCGCCGCGCCGCGGGTCGTCGCCTCGTACAACGGCGGGGGCAAGTCCTCCTGCTCGGCCATCGCGGCGGGGCCCGACGGGATCTACTTCGCCGACCTCTACCCCGAGAGCGACTTCCAGAACCCCACGACGCCGCAGGCAAACATCTTCAGGCTCTCGTACCGCGTCTCGCCCGACTGCAACGCCAACGGCGTGAACGACATCGACGAGATCGGCGCGGGGGCCGTGCAGGACTGCAACGGCAACCTGGTGCCGGACCCCTGCGACGTGACCTTCGGCTTCGCGTTCGACTGCGACGGCAACGACGCGCTCGACGAGTGCCAGACGACCACGCCGGTCACGACGCAGTTCAACGCGCAGGGGCTCAACGACTGGACGCTCAACGGCGACGCCGTGGTACAGGGCTGGTTCGTGCGGATCGACAACGCCGGCGGGGGCGCCTCCGGCGAGGGCACCATCATCCACCCGCCGCGGAGCGACCTGCCCACCGACCGCCTCCGCATCGAGTTCAACTTCCGCATGGGCGGGCCGTTGAACGGGCAGGGCTTCAGCTTCGCGCTGGCGGACGTGCTCTACAACCCGCAGTCGACGTTCTTCGGCGAGGACGGGCCCGTGCGGGGCGGGCTCGCCGTGAAGTTCGACCTGGACACGACCCAGGAGAACCAGCCGTTCGTCGCCATCATGCGCGACCGCGTCGAGGTCGCACGCTACGTCCCGACATTCAACTTCGCCGACGGCCAGTTCCGCCGCTGCCGCATCACCTTCGGCCTCTCCGGGCTGACGGTGCGCATCGAGCGCGCGCCGGGCGTCTGGGAGAACTGCTTCGTCGGCCGCATCATCGAGGGCTTCGAGCCCTTCGTCGCCCGGTACGGATTCGGCGCTCTCGCCGCGGCCCCCGGCGCATTCCATGACGTGGACTACGCGACCACGTTCGTCGCCGCGCCCAACGATCCCGACGGCGACTTCGTCCCGCCGGCGTGCGAGTGCGGCGACATCGACTTCAACAACGACGGGCTCTTCCCCGACAACGTCGACCTCGAGGACTATCTGGCCGTGTTCGGCGGCGCGGCGTGCCCGGCGGCGGCGTGCGACAGCATCGACTTCAACGGCGACGGGCTCTTCCCGGACATCGACGACATCATCGACTACTTCACGGTCTTCGGCGGCGGCGGGTGCTGACCGGGCGGGCGCTCAGGCGGCGGGGCGCTGTGCGCCGGGCGGCGCGGACCGCCACGACTTCACGGCGATGATCGCCACGCCGACTATCAGGAAGAGGTCGGCGCCGTTCGAGACGTACGGCCACACCTCGCGCCCGCCCCAGGGCCACGACCATCCGAACGGGAGCGTCAGCCCCGGCAGCGGGTGCAGGAAGTCCCGCACGCACGCGAAGACGAGGCGGTCGTAGAGATTCCCGAGGCCCCCGCCCAGGATGAGCCCGAGCGCAACGTGCGTCCACGCGTCGCGCGCCCGCGTCCACTTGGCGAACGCCCCGACGCCGGCCGCGCACACGATCAGCGTGAACGCGATGAAGAACCAGCGCTTCCCGGCGCCGACGCCGAAGACCGCGCCGGGGTTCAGCACAAGCGTCAGGTCGAGCAGTCCGGGCACGACGGTCACGGGCTGGTGCGGCGGGATGAGGTCCGACAAGCGCGGGAACGCCGCGAGCACCTCGCGACGGTCGATCCGCACCGGCGCTCCCGCGATCCGCTCGAACGCCAGCCACTTGGTCGCGAGGTCCAGGGCCGCCGCGCCCGCGAGCGTGCCGGCGAAAGTCGCCCACGCGCGCGGCGACCGCCATGCCTGATCGGGGGTTGATCGGTGGTCGCTCAAAGCGCGCGCCGGGTCACATCGGCCGCATCGATTGACGCTCGATCTCGCGCGCCGCCTCGATGCTGTACCGCGCCCACGGCAGCTCCCGCAGACGCTCGACCTTGATGGGCTTGCCCGTCGCCTCGCACACGCCGTACGTGCCCTCGGCGATGCGCTTCAGCGCATCGTCGATCTCGCGCAGCAGCTTGCGGTCCGCCGCGGCGAGGTCGAGCGAGAGCGACTGGTCGTACGCCTCCGACCCTTGCTCCGCCAGGTGGCTGGGCATGTTCGAGAGGTTGCCCGAGCCGCCGCGGAGCGCCTCGGTTTCCATCGTCGAGATGTCGCCCACCAGCTGCGCCCGCTTCTTGATCAGGAGCTGGCGGAACTCCTCGAGCTGCTCGGCGTTGAACGGCGTCTTGGCCTGCGGCAGGTCGAGAGCCTCGGCCTCGCCCTGCGCACCCAGCGGACGCACGTGCGCTGCCTTCGGGCCCGACGGGATCAACGGCTTGCGGATCGGGCTCTTGGGGTCCAGCAGGCGGCCCACGCCCGGCGGCAGCGGGATCGGCACCGCGCCCGGCCTGGGCTTCTTCACCGGCGCCGGCTTGGCTTCGGAAACGGTGATCCCCTTCTTCTTCGGATCCGTCGCGGCGGGGGCCGCGGCCTTGCCCGGCTTGACGGGCGACGGCGGCTTCACGGCGGGTTGCGGCTTCGCGGCGGGCTTCGCCGGGGCCGGCTTTGCGCTCTTCGCCGGCGCGGCCTTGGACGGCTTCACCGTCTCCTTTTTCTTGCCGACCGGCTTGGTCGCCTTTTTGGACGACTTGGCGCTCGGGCGGGCTGCGGCGCTCTTGGCGGGCCGCTTCTCGGTTGTCCTGGTCGGCTTTGGCTTGGCCTTGACCTTGTTCGCCACAGGGCCCTCGCTTTTGATGCGCGTGCGGTCGGACCTCACGGCCGTTCGACCCGGCGCGACGGGGGCCGTGTCAAAAGGCGGGTAGGTTAGCGGGCCCGCTGCGCGCCGTCAAAAGGGGGGATTCAGGCGGGAACACCCTGCCCCTCCGCCTGTTCGATGTAGTCGCCCATGCGCCGGAACCGCTCGTACCGGCGGTCGAGCAGCTCGTCCGCGGGCACGGCCTTGAGTTCAGCCAGGCGCGCAACAAGCCATGCCTGCAGGGCGGCGGCTGTCGCCCGCGGGTCGCGGTGAGCTCCCCCGACGGGTTCGTGGATGATGTCGTCGATGATGCCGAGCGAGAGGTTGTCCTGCGCGGAGAGCTTGAGCGCCCGGGCCGCCGCGGCGTTGGTCTGCTCGTTGGCCTCCTTCCACAGGATGGCGGCGCACCCCTCGGGGCTGATGACGCTGTACCACGCGTTGGAGAGCATGCCGACACGGTCGGCCACGGCGATGCCCAGCGCGCCGCCCGAGCCTCCCTCGCCGATCACGACGCTGACGATCGGCGTGCGCAGCCGGCTCATCTCGCGCAGGTTGACCGCGATGGCCTCGGCCTGGCCGCGCTGCTCCGCGCCGATGCCCGGGTAGGCCCCCGGCGTGTCCACCAGCGTCACGATGGGGACTCCGAACTTCGCGGCGAGCTTCATCGTGCGGAGCGCTTTGCGGTACCCCTCCGGGTGCGCGCACCCGAAGTGGCACGCGATCTTCTCGGCGGTCTGCTTCCCCTTCTGGTGGCCGACGACGAGCACCTTCGTCCCGGGGCTCGCGCCGATACGCGCGAAGCCGCAGACGATCGCCGGGTCGTCGCCGTAGCGGCGGTCCCCGTGCAGCTCCGCGAAGTCGCGGCAGATCATCTGGATGTAGTCGCGGGTCTGCGGCCGCAGCGGGTGGCGCGCGACGCGCACCATGTCCCACGGCGTGAGCGCCGAGTACACCTTCGTCAGCACCTCCGCGTGCTTGCGCTCGAGGTCCTGCGCTTCCTGCCTGAGGGCCGCGACCGCGGGGGAGTTCTCGCCGCCGGTCTGCGATTCGATCCTGATCCGCTCGTTGATCGCTTCGAGCTGCTGCTCGATCTGGGTCACCGGCTTCTCGAACGCCAGTTGGTAGTACTGGGCCATGGCCCATCGTATGGGGCCGCGCCGCCGTCCCCGCCCGGGCCGATATCCTCGCGCGTGCCCCATCAACCGCACAGGCTCGCCGTCATCGGCGCCGGGAACATGGGCGGCGCCGTCGTGCGGGGCGTCCTCCGCGCCGGCGTCCTGCCGCCGGGCCGCCTGGCCGTGTGCGACACCGACGCGGCGAAGGTCTCGGCCCTCGCCGCCCTCGGCGTCGTGACGCTCGAAACGCCCGCGGCCGCGCTCGACTGGCTCGCCGCGGCGGGCGACAACGGACGCCTCCTTCTCGCGATCAAGCCCCAGTCGCTCCGGGACCTCGCCCGCTCCGTCGCGGGGCACGGCGCGCTGCGCGGCCTCGTGGTCATCAGCATCCTCGCGGGGGTGACGCGCGACGGCGTCGCCCGTGCGCTGCCGGGCGTGCGCGTCGTCCGCGCGATGCCGAATCTGCCCGCGTCGATCGGCATGGGCGCCACCGCGATCTGCGCGGGCCCCGGCATCGACGACGGCGACCTCGCGTTCGCCGGCTCCGTGTTCGCAGCGATCGGTCCGCTCGTGCTCCCTCTGCGCGAGGAACTCATGGACGCCTTCACGGCCGTCGCCGGCTCCGGACCGGCGTACCTGTTCTATCTTGCGGCGGCGATGCGCGACGCCGCGGTCGTCCAGGGCCTGTCGCCCGCCGACGCGGACGCCGCCGTGCGCACGACGCTCGCCGGCGCCGCCGAGCTCCTGCGCACGAGCCCGCGATCGGCCGACGAACTCCGCGCCGCCGTCACGAGCAAGGGCGGGACGACCGAGGCCGCCGTCCGAGTGCTCGACGCACGCGCCGTGCGTCAGGCCGTCATCGACGCCGTCGCCGCGGGCACGGACCGCGCCCGCGAACTCGCGGAACAAGCCTCGGGAACGTGACCGCTTCTTCCCCCTCCCGGCCGGCGCGGCGGAGGGCCCCCGCGCGGCGGCCGGTGAGAGCATTCACGCCGTCCCTCCGTCCCGCCGTTTCTCCGTGTCTTCAAGCAGGTCGGGCCTCCGCAGAAACGTCCGCCTTTTCCGCTGCTCCTCGCGCCAGCGCTCGATCGCGCCGTGGTCGCCCGACAGCAGCACGTCCGGCACGCTCCTGCCCATCCACTCGCGCGGCTTGGCGTAATGGGGGCAGTCCAGCAGCCGCCGCCCGGCGTGGTTGCGAGAGAAGCTGTCCTCGAGGGGGCTCTGCTCATCGCCGACGGCGCCGGGGATGAGCCGCGTCACCGCGTCGATGAGCACCATCGCGCCCAACTCGCCCCCCGAGAGCACATAGTCGCCCAGCGACACCTCGCGGGGCGAGATCGCCTCGACGACGCGCTCGTCGATCCCTTCGTAGTGCCCGGCGATGATGACCAGCCGCGGAACGCGCGCGAACTCTTCGACCATCTCCTGCCGCATCGGCTCGCCCTGCGGCGTCATCAGCACGCGCACGCAGGGTCGGGGCGGGCTGACCCCGTCGCGTGCTTCCGCGGCGTGCAGAGCGTCCCACAGCGGCTGGCACGTCATGACCATCCCGGGCCCGCCGCCGAACGGCCGATCGTCCGTCTTCTGGTGTTTGTTCCCGGCGAAGTCGCGGATGTTCGTCGCGACGACCTCGATCAGCCCCGCCGCCGCGGCCCGCGCGGGGATGCTGAAACCCAGCGCCCCCGGCCGCGAGAGCGTGAACATCTCCGGGAATGTCGTGAGGACGTCGAAGCGCACTGCCGACCGTAGACGCCGGGCCTCAACGGGGCGAAGGGCCGGGTCGGGCCGACGGCGACGGCCCGGATACCGGGACGTTCTCCCTTGCACCGTTCCCCTCGAGGCGGTATATTGGCGCACGAGAGACAAACGCGGCGAGGGTTCCGCCGCCAGAGGAGAGAGGCCATGGCAAACGTGCGTGCGCTGGTTATCGCCGTCGGCGGCTCGGTGTCCGTTGCGCTGGTCGCGAACGGGCAGCCGATCTTTTTCGACGACCACATGCTCTTCACGCAGCACGCGGAGGGGCAGGACAAAACCATGAAGTTCCTCGAGGACTTCGAGGAATCGACCGTGGGCCAGGGCCAGAAGATCCCGTTCCCGAACTCCTTGCAGCACGGCGTGCCGCGCCCGACGTTCGACAACGGCATCAACGCCACAAACCTCGTCATCCAGACGAATGTCACGCCCGGGCCGACGCCGCTGACGCCGAACCCGTCGGCGAGTCAGACGGCGCTGTGGGTCAACGGCCCCGGCTTCCTCGGCTCCAACAGCGTGAAGGTCGGCACCGACGAGTTCCTCACCAATGACTTCTCGAGCATCGACCTCATCTTCACGACCGACGACAAGACCGCCATCGCACTCGACGTCTCGACGTACCCCGGCTTCAACCAGGGGCATGGCGGGTTCATCTTCTCCGTGTACGACCTGAACGATGTCGTGCTCGGCACGTATCTCATGCCGGGCCCAACGCCCACCGAGCCCGCCAAGAACTTCTTCGGCGTCTGGTCAGCGACGCCGATCGGCCGCGTGAACGTCTGGGGCATCTTCGCCGCGCCGCAACCCTTCGCCGTGGACAATATCGAGATGTGGAGCAACATCCCGGCGCCGGGCTCGGCGGTGGTGCTCGGGCTCTCCGCGCTCGCGTGGGCGCGTCGCCGGCGCTGACCGCGACGCTTCGAACCCGGGCAAAAACGCACCGACCGGCTGCTTCCAGCCGGTCGGTGGTTCACTGCAGTTGTCGGGAAGGATCAGGCCTTGGCCTCTTCCTTCTTCTCGCCCTCGCCCGCCGCCGCGGCGGCCTTCTTCTTTTCGACCATCTTGCGGTCGTACTCGCGCTCCGCCTCCCACGACTTCACATCGACGAGCCCGCGCTTGGCGAGCATGTCGCGCACGGTCGCGCTGGGCTGGGCGCCCATCTTGAGCCAGTGCCTGATGCGCTCCTCGTTGAGATTGATCTGCTTCGCCGCGTCGGGCGCGACCGGGTCGTACGTGCCCAGGTTCTCGAGCACCGGCCCCTCGCGCCGCGAGCGCTGATCGATCGCGCACAGGCGGTAGTACGGGCGGTTCCTGCGGCCAAGCCGCTGCATCCGGATTCGGACCATGCAAACTTCCTTCCGCCTGAGAGGGCAGGCGACCAAACGGGTTGTTCCCCCGCCCGGCGCGCGCCGGTCCGAGGGGCGGAACATTAGGCGCCCGGCCCTGCCCCTGGCTTGCCAATGCACCCCCGGCCTCTAGGATCGCCCATGGGGATCGTGGGTCTTTTCGCCGCCGCGCTGCTCGCTCCGCAGGCCCTTGGCCAGCCCGTCGGCTTCGCCCTCACCGCGAGTCAGCCTGAGGCTCAGCAGCCGGGAGTGGACCAGCCGCCCGCCGACCCGACCCAGATTCTCTCACGGGCCCAAGAGGTCGCCGCGCAATCCTTGAGGGCAGAGCACTGGCGTCTGCGCGTCGAAGGCGACGCCGCACAGCCCGCGACGGACGTCTGGTTCTGGTTCGATCCCGGTGCGCCGTCGCAGGGCCGCCCGCGGCGGCTGCGGCTTGATCTGGAGCGCCTCACGATCTTCTGCGAAGGCGACCGCCTGCTCGCGACGCACGCGGGCAACCCGCTGCAATACGCGGAGGTCTCGCTCGCCGACGGCCTCTCGGCCGGATCGCTCCGCCGCGCGATCCCGCACGTCCCGCTCCCGACGCTCTGGTGGGCGCTGAGCGACGGCTCGTTCCTCCCCGGCTGGGACCCGGCCCGCTGGCGCACCGACGGCGACGCGATCGTGCGCGACGACGACGCCCGTGCACGGTTCGACGGCGGGGGAGCGCTGACCTTCTTCCAGCTCCCGCTGAGCGCGGAACCAGGCACGTTGCTCATCGGCGAGCGCACCGCGGTCCGCACGCCCGCGCCGAACGAGGCCTGGTCGCCCAGCATCGTCGGGCGCGAACGCGTTGAGCGCCTGCAGGACCTCCGGCCGTTCGCCGGCGACGTCAAACCCGGCGACCGCGTCCCCGCGCTCGGCCTGCTCGACGATCAGCTCGACGGATGGTCGCTTCCCGATGCGCTCAAGGCCCGCGCGGCGGAAGACCCGCAGCCCGCGGGCACGACCGCCGCCGCGCTGTTCATCCTGCCCGACAACCCGCGAGCGATCACGCCGTCGCTCGCGAAGGCGGTCGCCCGCGCCGACGCGATCCGCGCCGAGTTCGAGCAGCGTGCCCGCCGCGGCACCCTCGGCGTCGCTCGGCTCATGGTCGTCGTTGTCGTCTTGAGCGACGAGCCGGCGATCGGGCGCGAGCGCGTGACAGCCATGACGAACGCACTGGCCGAGGCCGGAGCGCCCAAGGTCCGCACGCTCTGGAGCCTCGACGGCTCCGCCTGGCTTGCTCGCACGTTGCCGCGAACGACGACCGGGCTGGTGATCGTCGATGACGAGCAACGCCTGCTGGCCGGCGTGCGACTCGACGAGGGCGGAGCGAGCTTGGCCGAGTCCGTGGAGCGGGAGATCCGGGCGGTTGTGACCGATATTCCGCGCGTTTCCGACCCGGCAGCGCCCGCCCCCAAGTAGCGAAATCCGTCTTCGGCGAGCACTCACCGGGGATTCGGCCCTTTTTTCACTTTCTGCTGCAAGGAACCGGCCGCTGCGGGTAAGTTGTGGTACGGGCAACGCCGGTTGCCGGGGTGAACCCCGGGGTGGGCCGCCCGCGAGAGCGAGAGGAGACAGACATGGTTTCGACGGGATCTCGTTGCGCGCTGCGCGTCGGTGTGGTCGCCTTGGTGAGCGCCTGCGGGTCCGCCTTCGGACACCTCGGGTCTTACGGGCCCAACGAGGGGTACAACCTCTCGATGTTCCAAGGCAGCGCCAACTGGTGCGACGTCACGTACTACAACGCGGGCGCTTACGGGCCGCTCTCCGGCGGCGGGTCCGCCACCGCGATCGCGCCCGACACGGGCCTCTGGCGGCTGGTGAGCAACAACGGCGCGTTCTTCCCGAGCACCGCCGCCCGCAACGCCGCCGTCGGCGGCGCGCCGCCGTACCCCTCGAGCACCGCCGGGACTATCCCCGCGTACATCGTCGGAGCCCACTTCAGCGGCCGCAACAACGACGGCTTTAACCTCGCTCTCCGCAACGACACGCCCGCGGGCACGGGCCCCATCGTCTACGACTACTCCCTCGACACCTACGACACCGGCGGCCCCGTCGCGGCGAGCCAGTCCAACGGCATCCTCACCTTCCAGACGTACTTCCAGACCGACCCCGACGCGCCGCCGCGGCCGGACGGCACGCACGACGACAAGTTCACGATGTCCTTCATGGACTCGTCCGGCAACATCGGCGCGCAGTGGGGCTATTCGCGCGACAACCAGGTCTCGTGGCGCGACGGGCCGTCGAGCTTCTGGAACTACACGGCGTGGAACGCGGGCCCCTCGGACTGGAACGGCATCCGCGTGATGCTCGACCTCACGACGGACACCTTCGCGATGGATTACTACGACGAGCCGAGCAACACCTGGAACCAGATCGTCGCGCCGGGCACGCTCATGGGCCAGAACATGGGCAACTTCACGACGATCCGCTGGCAGCTCGAGGACGCCGTGAACTTCGGCATCGGCGGCAAGAACTTCTTCGACGATTCCAGCTTCGGCGGCTTCGTGCCCGCGCCGGGAGGCGTGCTCGCCTTCGGCATCGGCGGGCTGATTGTGCTGCGTCGCCGGCGGTAAACAACATGCCCTCCCTCTCCCCCGTGGAACACGGGGGGAGGTGGCGGCGCAGCCGCCGGTGAGGGGTCTTCTCTTCTTCTCGTGCCACGATCCCTCGCGTCCTCGCGAGGGTCGTGCTCTTTTTCCGTGCCACTGATCGGCCATCTTCGGACGATCACTGCTCTTCGGTGCTCCGCCCCCCTCGGCGGACTCTCCTCTTCTTCTTGTGGCACGGGCTTCCAGCCCGTGTCCTCTTCTTCCGGGAACCGCCACGCTCCGCGTGGCGTCCTCTCGTCTTCCGGTGCGGGGCCTTTCGGGCCGCGTCTTCGTGCCGACGAGATGCGAGCCCCCGAGCTTCTCGGCGTGCCTCCGCACGCGCTCTGCGACACCCTCTCCGCGGCGGCGCGAGAACACGCCGCGCACGTTCGTGCGGACGGTGATTCCGCGCAAAGGTGAACGATGCACCGCAAAGCCCGGACGCTTCGTGGGCCTGGCGCAGAGTTATCCGCGCCTTCGCCGCTCCAGCCGGTGCATGAGTTTGCGCGCTGGAACAAGATTGATGGCGCAAAATCGCCGGATTGCTGGCAACTCCGAAAACCCGTGGCACCTTTTTCCGGTATATTCACCCGGAGTGCCACCTATGTGCGGTCCATCTGATCCGGCTGTCCGGCCCGTCCCGACCCGGTACACGTTTTTTCTGTCCGTCGCGGCGTTATGCGGAGCGTGTGCCACCTCGGCCCGCGCCGATATCGACCCCGTCAGCGGCATCGACTTCGTGACCGTGGGCGACGTGAACAACCCGGCTTGGACTGGGGGCGGGTTCTACACCGACAACCGCGGCTCGGTCGGCTACGAGTTCCGCATCGGTCGAGTCGAGGTGACGACAAGTCAGTGGGCGGAGTTCATGAACGCTGCACTTGATCGACCCGCGAACGACCGTCTTCCGCACGTCTTCGCACCGGTCCTATGGAGCGTCCAACCTGTCACGCCCAACAACCCGGGCGGCCAACGGTTCGCGGTGCCCGCTGGCAACGAAATGCTGCCGGTCGGTGGCGTTGACTGGCGAACCTGCGCCATCTACACGAACTGGCTCCACAACAATAAGAGCTTTGAACATTCAGCGTTCCTGAGCGGGGCATACGACGTTTCGACGTTCGGCTACCTGAACGGCGGGTCGCTGTTCACCGATCAGATCACGCGCAGTCCCGGAGCCCGCTATTGGATTCCTTCGCTTGACGAAGCGATGAAGGCCTCGCACTGGGACCCCAACAAGCAGAACCCAGATGGCACGGCAGGCGGCTGGTGGACATACAACAACAGCAGCGATTCGGAGCCGGTGTACGGGCCCGCTGGGGTGATAGTCAACGGCCAGTTCGCGACTGCAAACGCTGGCTGGGATGGATTTGAGTTTCCTGGCCACAATCCGTTCACCGTACCGTTGGGCGCGTACACCGGCGTGACTTCGCCCTACGGCCTGTTCGACACCGCCGGCGGCACTCGGGAGTGGACCGAAGGCGTCGTGTGGCTGTCCGACGAACCGCTTCCGCGCGAACGACTCAGCGAGGGAAGCGGCTGGGTTGAAGGACCATTCTCGACCGATCTGATTGATACCCCGGGGGGCAGTGGCCCACCGAACTTTCCTTGGTATGACCACGGCTTACGGATAGCCGCGGCGGTGCCGTCGCCAACTTGGGGCTCGGTGGCGATGATCAGCGCTCTTGCGAGTCTCTTGCAACGTCGGAGACGTACGAATGCAAACGGGTGCGATACGTAGAGTCCTCGTTATTGTCCTCATGGCAGTCCTGTCAACCGCGTCCCGTGCCGGGGATGTGGGCTACGTCATCTGGGAAAATCAGTTTAACATTCCGATAGCCTCCGGCACGTTCACCGTCAGCAACACGCCGCCTTACACAGACATTGAAATTCCGCTCGGCACTCGGAATACTTTTATCGAGATTCTGATCTACGACGTTCGTACGAACAATGACCCGATAGACAGTGTGGGCATGATTACCGTCCGGGGCAACAAGCCTCCGGGACCAAACGGCTATGGCGCCGCAACACGCGTGGCGCTTGGTGACCGCACGTTTTTCACTACTCGGACGCATGCGGCGTGGGGCAATCCGTTCCTGCTTGTGCCTCCAGGCATGCAGCACATTGGTGGACTTCAGTTTCTGCCCCCGTCGAGCATGCCGGGTGATAGGTCATTGCAGGACTCCGCGACAGTCAGCGTGAGTGTTCGCGGCGATATCGCCGGGAATATCACCGCTGGAAATATATGGCGTGTTGACGCTCTCCGTTCGGACTCGGACCCAAATCCAGCCAATCATTTTGGCGGTACGATCTCCGGCACAATTCGGTCAACACGCGCGCGTAATATCGATGTGACCGGTGCCGACGGATCACTTCTCTTTGTTCGTGCGGGCTGGCATCTTGCGGGCGACGTAATTGCAGATCCACAGCTCGATCAGAATGGCAATCCTATATTTAACCCGGATCTCACCACGGCCAACTGGAATACGTGGAGCTCGATTCGACGTGTTGTTGTTGGACCAAGCGAGCAAGCTATTGGAATCACTGGCGATATTAAAGCAGAATACGGGTTAATCAATGAGATAATCTGCAGCGGGCAGATTGGCAGTGGGCCAGAGCCGGCTAATCGTAGCCACATCACCGCTGGAGTTCGTTTCGGACGCATAACAATGCGAACTTCGGCATCTGGTGATTTGAACAGTATACTTGACCGACCAATATATGCGGATATTGATGCTACAGTCAGAACGGGATTTCCGCAAGGTGGTCACAATGATGACTTTGAGAATATGTCAATGTCACTGCTTGAGACACAAGGTGACTACGTTGGGATACTCAACGTACGAGATATGTGGGGCAACTTCTCCGGGTGTGGGTCCCCGAATTGCCTTGCCTTTCTGCGTGACGGAGCGCTCACTGGACGATGCGGTATTTTTGTAGGTGGTGACTTCATTGGTGACCTCAACGTTCAATATTCGTGGTTTTGTGCGGATATCATTGCACGCTCGTTCCGTGGTGACCCGGCGCTTGGCGTCACTGGATCGATTACGATCGGCGAAGCATTGCTCGGAGCCGTTGTCGCAGTTGGAACAGAAGGAAGCACTGACCCGCTGGATGGCACGATAGCGTCAATATCCGTCGGTTACGGTGCAGATTTGTCGGCGTCCCCACACCAGCGCTTTCCCGCTTTTGGTTCCGTCTTTGGAAACCACTTCGCGCCAGCATTCGAGGGTGCAGCGAGAGAGAAGTGGTACACCGCAAATCCGACTGAGGAGTTTGGCTGTGTCGATGGTATTATCCGCGCAGATCGATCAATCGGAAGCGTTTCGATTAAGTCGATGGCAAATCGTTTGCAGGAACGTCCTCGGTGGGCGAGACCGCTTGTAGAAGCGCCCGTAATCGGGACGCTAAGCATAGAATCAATGGACTTCGGGGCCGTATGGTCCGGCAAGCTAAATTCTCCCACAGAATACACTGTCACAAACGATATTGTCGACGACTATGCGAGCGTTGGCAGTGCTTATTTTGGGTGTGTCGGCCCCAGTGCCGATGTGTGGATTCAGGATGCGACGGTGATTGACATTGCCAACGATATGTTCGGTGAGCTGCGGTTGCCGCGGCTCGCGAACGATGAAGTGATCCGAATTGGTGGTCGCTTTGGTGATACGGCGCAGGCGGATGATGTCGTAGGGCTCTGTGGCGCCGACGATGGTCCATTTGTTGGCCAAGATCCTCCGTTCCGCGAGATCAGGCCGTTCGAAGAGTCGCCTCGCGGGCGCTGGGACACGATTGAGAACCCGACGTATCCATATGCGGCGATATACGGACGCATATTACTGCGTGAACCGAATTCGTTGCACGGCCAGGTTATCATTGATACGAACAACACGACCGGTGCACACCGAACCGCATCGCACTATCGTGGCGCTATCGAGATCGGCACAGAAGATGCTGGCAACTTTACCCTTGGCGGCACTCCGCACGTCTTCAGTGGCAATCCTGGGCATGCCACGAGCGGTGACTATACTGGGCCTACATACGCCGTCCTTCCGTCCGTTTTCGGCGGCGGCGCGATCGGCCTTGTCCCCTTCGCGGTGCACCAGCAGAGCAGCGCGGACCTGAATACCGGCCTCATGACCAGCCGCATCAACTCGCCCACCGCGTACGCGGGCACGCAGCCGACGTGCGCACGGCAGTGGGCCAAGCTCGACTTCTACGGCCCTATCAAGATCCCTGTCATCTTCGGAGGCGGTCAGCAATTGACGGTCCGCCCCGTGGAGTTCAACCTGACGTCCCCGTACGTGCTCTACGACGCTGTGATGGACTTCACCACCGACGGGCCGATGAACCGGCAGCTTTGGAAGCAGGCGTCGGCCGGTCAGGGCGTGCCGTCGGGCGTCTATGAGTTCCTCGACCGAGCCTCGACCGATGCGAGGCGGCTCCTCTGCGACATGCTCCCGACGAACACGGTCCTTGTATTGCCGTTCAGCGCGCAGCAGCTGACGATTGGCCTTGACTGCAACCTCGATTGCCAAGTGACCGCGGCGGACGCGAGCTGCCAGCAGTTCCCGGTCCTGTGCGACTCCATCGACTTCAACAACGACGGTCTCTTCCCGGACAACCAGGACCTGGAAGATTGGTACGCGGTGACCGGCGGCGGCGCGTGCAGCACCGGCTACTGCAACGACATTGACTTCAACAACGACGGGCTCTACCCGGACAACTTCGACACCGAGGCGTTCGTGAGCGTCTTCGGCGGCGGCGCTTGCGTGTTCCCGTGAGCGTCAACGATAACTGAGTAACAACACCGCTCGGGAAACCCGGCGGCGTTGTTTTTGCACGGATACCCGGCGACAACGATCGCCGCGGCGTGGTTCGGGGTTGTCACGCACCCAGGCCCAGCAGGCACTCCGTCAATCCCCGTGCGACGGCGCTCTCAGCTGGCCTGCGCCCGAGGGTGGGCGCGGTTGTACGCGTCCTGCATGCGCTGCGTCGAGAGGTGCGTGTAGACCTGCGTCGTCGAGAGGCTCTGGTGGCCCAGCAGCTCCTGCACGCTGCGCAGGTCCGCGCCGTTGTCGAGCAGGTGCGTCGCGAAGCTGTGCCGCAGCGTGTGCGGGCTGATCGCCGGGTCGAGGCCGACCTGCTTCAGGTACTTGTCGAGCTTGCGGCGCACGCTGCGTGAGGAGAGCCGGCCGCCGTGCTTGTTCACGAAGAGCGGCGTCTTCTCCGCGGTGCCCAGGTACGGCGCGTACTTGCCGTCGCTGCGGAGGATCTCGAGATAGCGCACCACGGCCTGCACGGCGTGCGAGCCCAGCGGCACGATGCGCTCTTTCTTGCCCTTGCCGCGGATTCGCAGCGCCTCGCCCGTGAGGTCGAGGTCGCCGACCATGAGGCCGACGAGCTCGCTCACGCGGATGCCCGTGGAGTAGAGCGTCTCGAGCATCGCGCGGTCGCGCCGGCTCAGCACGTCGCCGTCGCCCGGCGC
Source organism: Phycisphaerales bacterium (assembly GCA_035628115.1). Lineage (GTDB taxonomy): Bacteria > Planctomycetota > Phycisphaerae > Phycisphaerales > UBA1924 > BJHL01. The sequence goes on from DASPKL010000020.1 coordinate 44,491, forward strand.
CGCGAGCAGCTGCTCGACCTGCTCGATCGGGATCGCCTTGGGCAGCCGCTTGGGCTGGCGGGGCGTCCGGATGGACGTCATCGGGTTGCACGAGGCGATCCCGCGCCGGTCCGCCCACTTGAAGAATGAGCGGAGCGTCGCGATCTTGCGCGCCATCGTGGCGGGGGAGTACTGCTGGTCGCCGAGGTGCGTGAGGAAGCCGCGCACCTGCTCGGTCGTCGCGCAGCACACGTGGTCGGTGACCGTCGTCATATTCGACGGCGTGGGGAAGGCCGTGCCAGGCTGACGCGGCGCTGCGAAGCGCTCGAGCGCACGCGCCTCGGCTCCCTGGTCCAGGCTCACGCGGTTCTGCGCCGCGAGCCAATCCACGTATTGCCGCAGGTCCGCGCCGTAGCAGCGCGCCGTGTACGGCGAGAAGTGCCGCTCGTCGGAGAGGTAGCGGGTGAAGGCCTCGAGCAGGGCGATCGGCGTCGTCGAAAGCGGGACATCGTGCGGCATCTCGAACTCCTTTTCGTGGAGGTTGGGCGGTCTCGAACGCATCCGCCCGACGAACCTGCTATCGACTTTTCGGGCCAGTCCCTGAGCCGCGGTCGATAACAAACCACCACCTTTTTCTTGCCCGTGCCGGACCGAAAACTCCTCGCCGGCGGATGGGCCAGAACCGGATAAGTATTCGCAAGCTCCTGTCAGTCCGTCGGTTGCGGGCTGGAGGTTCCGGCTCCGGCCGCGACGCGGGCGACCCGCGTCCACTCCTGGCCGATCAGACCGTCAATCCCCCTGTACATCACGAACTGCGCGTAGAGGTCGCTGCTGGCGGTGTACCGACGCCACCCGAGCGCCGACGGCTGCCGCGTGCGTCCCTCCGCGAATGTCTTGAGATCCATGAGCACGGCGTGGTTCTTCGCGTCCAGCCGGTCGGAGTAGACCGAAAGCGGGCGGTCGGCCCAGTTTGTAGGAGTGCCCTCCGGCTCGGTCGCTTGCGACCGCAATTCTTGAATCGACACGGTGCGCCCCCGTTCCAGCCCGCCGGGCCGGCTGTAGAGGGCGAGGGAGATGCCCATCATGGGGGCGTAGGGGTCGAACGCGGTCACTGTTCCAACAACGATGCCGTCGGCGCCAAGAGCTGCCGCCAGCGTTCGCGCGTCGGACGGCGTCGAAACCCCCCGCATCTCCAGAGCGGACATCGCGCTCAGGACGCGGTTGAGCGGGAGCGAGCGCACGCCCGCGACCTCCTCAACCGCCCCGATGAGGTGGTCGGTCATCGCGTTCGCGTCCACCAATGTCGTGCCGCTCTCGTTCCGCAGCGGCGCGACCGCCCACAACACCTCGCCGCGACTGGTGTCGTACGGGGCGGTGAGCGTCCGCGGAGCGGCGAGGACCTCGGGCTTGGGCCCGGACGAGCAACCACTGAGCGCAAGGCAACCGGTGATCAACGCGAGCGCGCGCAAGAGCATGACGGCTTGATCGGCATGCGCGCCGCGATCGGGTTGGAAGTTGCGCGCGAGAACCGACGGCGCACGCCCGGCATCGGACGGGCCCGACTCCTACCCTTCGCGGAAACCAACGCCGGGCCGCGTCAACGCGCGGAAACCCGGCCTTTCAGGAGAGATCATGACCACGCTCGCAGCCCGTCCCTCCCACAGCAATGTTTCGGGTGACTTCAAGGTCAAGGACCTCGCGCTCGCCGAACTCGGCCGGCACGAGATCCGCCTCGCCGAGCACGAGATGCCCGGCCTGATGGCCCTGCGCGAGAAGTACGGCGCCGCGAAGCCCCTCGCCGGCGCCAAGATCGCCGGCAGCCTGCACATGACCGTGCAGACCGCCGTCCTCATCGAGACCCTGCGAGAGCTCGGCGCGGACGTGCGCTGGTGCTCGTGCAACATTTTCAGCACGCAGGACACCGCGGCCGCGGCGGTGGCCGTCGGCAAGGACGGCAGCCCCGCCGACCCGCGCGGTATCGCCGTCTTCGCGTGGAAGGGCGAGACGCTCGACGAGTACTGGTGGTGCAGCGAGCGCACGCTCACGTGGCCGGACGGCACCGGCCCGAACATGATCCTCGACGACGGCGGCGACCTGACGCTGCTGGTCCACAAGGGCGCGCAGTTCGAGAAGGCCGGCAAGGTGCCGGAGTTCAACCCCAAGAGCGAGCCGGAGGAGTGGGGGGTCATCCTCAAGCTCCTCGCCGAGCAGCAGAAGAAGAACCCCGGGCGCTTCACGAAGATGATCGCCGCGATCAAGGGCGTCTCCGAGGAGACGACGACGGGCGTGCACCGCCTGTACGACATGGAGAAGAAGGGCGAGCTGATGCTCCCCGCGATCAACGTCAACGACAGCGCGACCAAGAGCAAGTTCGACAACCTCTACGGCTGCCGCCACTCGCTCGTGGACGGCCTCAACCGCGCGACGGACGTGATGCTCAGCGGCAAGGTCGCGGTGGTGCTCGGCTACGGCGACGTGGGCAAGGGCTGCTGCCAGGCGCTCAAGGGCCAGGGGGCGCGCGTGGTCGTGACCGAGATCGACCCGATCTGCGCCCTGCAGGCGGCGATGGAGGGGTACCAGGTCGCGACGCTCGAGGACGTCCTTGAGACCGCGGACATCTTTATCACCGCGACGGGCAACAAGAACGTCATCACGACCGACCACATGCGGCGCATGAAGGACAAGGCGATCGTCGCCAACATCGGCCACTTCGACAACGAGATCGACATGGCCGGCCTCTCCGCCGACTCGTCGATCAAGCGCGTCAACATCAAGCCCCAGTTCGACGAGTTCGTCTTCACGAAGAGCACCCGCGGCCGCAAGGAGCACAGCGTGCTCATCCTCGCCGAGGGGCGGCTGATGAACCTCGGGTGCGCGACCGGCCACCCGTCGTTCGTGATGAGCGCGAGCTTCACCAACCAGGTCGTCGCCCAGATGGACCTGTGGGCGAGCGCCAACGGGAAGCCGACGATGGCGGGCATCAAGTACGAGTCGGGGAGGGTCTACGTGCTGCCCAAGAAGCTCGATGAGATGGTCGCCCGGCTGCACCTCGAGAAGCTGGGTGTCAGGCTCACGACCCTTTCGAAGGACCAAGCGGATTACCTCGGCGTGCCGATGGATGGTCCCTACAAGCCGAACCACTACCGGTACTGAATCGACCTGGGATCGAGCGTTTTTCCGGGCGGACGGGCTCCCGCGGGCCCGTCCGCCGCGTTTTTTGCCCGGCGGTTCGCGTCGGGACGCCGGGAATCTGGCTTGACACGGTCCACGGGGTGTGAGATATTGGTGGCGTTCGGATTCTTTCTGCCGGGGCGTTCTGCCGCGGTCGTCGGTCCGATCGCAGCATCGCTGCGGGAGGCGGTTATGGCTTTTCGAGTCCGTCGCGGGTTCACGCTCATCGAGCTGCTGGTCGTCATCGCCATCATCGCGCTGCTCATCGGGATCCTGCTCCCGGCGATGAGCAAGGCGCGGTGCGTGGGCCGTACGGCGATCTGCGCATCGAACATGCACCAGATGGGCGTCGCCACGCACAGCTACGCGGCGGACTTCCAGGACAAGCTCTTTTCGTTCTCGTGGCGAGCGAAGTCGCCGACGACGCCGCACGCCGGCTCGTCGAGCGACCCCGTGATCCAGAACCTCCTGATCGCGGCGGCCGACGACCTCGACGCGTGCTCCATCCAGGCATCGGACATCATCCGTCGTCGGTCCGGCGACCTGAACTGGCAGCCGATCACCGACGGCTGGATCCCGCACGTGCTTTACACGCACCTGGTGCTGCAGGACTACTTGGCCGCGCGCCTCCCGGAAAAGATGGTGGTCTGCCCGGAGGACACGACGCGCCTGTCCTGGCATGACAAGTACGCGTTCTTCGCCGACCGACTCCGACCGATGCAGCCCGCGCCGGGGTTCCCGAGCCACCGCTGGCCGTTTAGCTCGAGCTATCAGGTCGTCCCGGCGTCGTATTCATTCGACAGGCCTGGTGCGAAAAGCGTCATCATCGGAGCGCCGGAGCACTCGTTCTATACGTGGACGCCCACCGCGGCCGGCCCCATGACGCAGGACGCGCTGGGCAAGCGTCGGCTGGGCGACGTGTCCTACCCCTCCGCGAAGGTCCAGATGCACGACGGCCAAGATCGCCACTCGTGCTCGAAGTATCAGAAGTTCTTCGCGGATCCGAGCGGCAACAACCTGCTGCTCATGTTCGACCAGTCGGCCGGTCTGCGTGCCGTCAAGGACTGCAACCCGGCGTCATTTCCTTCAGCGGCCGCTTGGGATAATCCGGTCGCGTACGGGGTGACATACGACGCGGCGCCGGCCGCCGGCCGGGGAACCCCCCGCATGAACGAGCGGGGCGAGATCCGCTATACAAGCGGTGACGTCGTTCAGTTCGCGAGCCGGTACTTTCAGTTCACATGGCGAGGGCTGAAAGGATTCGACTACGCGGCGAAGCGAAACTGATCGGTTTCTGTACGGTTCGCTTTGATTCTTGACAGAAGTGCAACGTTCGGGGATACTGTTGCGGACGGACCATATCGGCCCGGGGATTTGCTCATGCTCGGAGTTGTGATGAAGCAGAGCCCGGAACGCGGAGTTATGAATATGAAGAGTGTCAATGCCTTGGTGCGGCAGATCGGGCGTCGCGCCGGCGGGTTCACGCTGATCGAGCTGCTCGTCGTGATCGCGATCATCGCGTTGCTCATTGGTATGTTGCTGCCGGCGCTCGGCAAGGCCCGGCAGATCGCCCGGCTTGCCATCTGCGGCTCCAACGAGCACCAGATGGGCGTCGCCACGCACAGCTACGCGGCCGACTTCCAGGACAAGATTTTCTCCTTCACGTGGCGAGCGAAGCTGCCCGCGCAGGGGACGAACCCCGCGACCAATCCCGTCGGTCAGTCGTCCGACATGATCATTATGGGATTGCTGAACGCGGCGACCGACGACCTGGAGGCGTGCTCGATCCAGGCGTCCGATATCATCCGTCGCCGCGCGAACCCGGCGTGGCAGCCGATCACCGACGGCTGGATCCCGCACGTCCTCTACACGCACTTGGTGCTGCAGGACTACCTGGCCGCGCGCCTCCCGGAAAAGATGGTGGTCTGCCCGACCGACACCGTGCGCCTTTCGTGGCACGATGTTTATGGCTTCAACGCCGACAAGCTGAACCCGATGCAGCCCTCCCCCGCGTACCCGAACCACCGCTGGCCGTACAGCTCCAGCTATCAGGTGGTTCCTGCGTCGTACGCGTTCGATCGCCCCGGCGCGAAGCACGTCATCGTGCAGGGCGGCACGCACCGCACGTACGCCATGGCCGGCGGTTCGGGTCCGAACGCCGAACGTGACGCGCTCGGGAAGCGCCGGATCGGCGACGTTATGTTCCCGAGCCAGAAGGTGCAGCTCGCCGATGGCCAGAGCCGCCACTCGCCCATCCAGGCCTTCGGAGTCGATCCGCAAACCACGAATACGTTCCTGATGTTCGACCAGTCGTCCAGCAACCGCGCGGTGAAGGATTGCGAGCCGGGCGCGAATCCCGCGACGGGTTGGGACGCTCCCGGAACGTACAGCATCGAGTACGATTCCACGCCCGCGGCCGGACGCGGAACTCCGAAGCTGAATGAGGTCGGTGAGATCCGATACTCGCAGGGTGATACGGGGCTTTCGTTCCTCGGTCGATTCATCTACACATGGCGAGGCCTCCAGGGCTTCGACTTCGCCGCGAAGCGCAACTGATCGCGCCCGGCGCTGAACGACGAACAACGGCGGGCTCCGGCCCGCCGTTCTTCATTTCGGGCAGCGCAGCCAACCGCAGGCGGTGACTCAGTCTTCCGCGCCGACAACTTCCACGCGCACACCCTCGGGCAGGGCCTGCAGGAAGAGCCGTCCGTACCGTGTCGTCACGACGCGCTCGTCGAGGATCACGACCCGCCCGGTGTCCTCGCGGCTGCGGATGAGCCGCCCGAAGCCCTGCTTGAAGCGCAGGACGGCTCGCGGCAGCGCGTCCTCCATGAACGGACTCCCGCCGCGTGACTCAATCAGCTCGCCGCGCGCCTGCACCAGCGGCCGGTCGGGCGGGTCGAAGGGCAGCTTCGTGATGATGACGTTGCGCAGGCCCCGGCCGCGCACGTCGACGCCCTGCCAGAAGCTCGCGGCGCCGAAGAGAACGCTGCGCTCGTCGGCGCGGAAGCGGTCGAGGATTTCTGTCCGCGACCCGTCGCGCCCCTGCACGAGCAGGGGAACGCCGAGCTCCTCGAGCCGCGGCCCGATCGCGCGCGCGACGCTGTTGAGCGTCGCGAAGCTCGTGAAGAGGACGAACGCGCCGCCGTCGGTCTCGGCGACGTGCCGGGCGATCGCGTCGGCGAGACCGCGGGCGTAGCTCTCCTGCCCGCGCCGGCCCGCGTTGGGTTCCACGAGCACGCGCGCCTGGCGGGCGTAGTCGAACGGGCTGCCCAGCTGCATCGTCGCGCACCCGTCGCAGCCCAGTTGCTTGGCGGCGTGAGCGAAGCCGCCGGGAGCGGGCCGGCCGTTCTCGGCGCTCCGCGTCGCGAGCGTCGCGCTGGTCAGCACGACGCTGTGCCCGGCGCCGAAGAGGCGCTCCTTGAGGAGGGGCGCGACCTCGATCGGTGCGCACGCGAGCGTCACGCGGCGAGAGGCGTTGTCCTCGCCGCCGCCGACTTCCACCCAGTAGGCGCAGGCGGGCGAGGCCTGCTTGATCAGCGTGTGCGCGTCCGCCGCGATCATCTCCGCGCGGAGCGCGTAGGCGTTGAGCTCGTACTTGTCCGCGTCCTGCGGCACGTCGTCGCGCAGCCCCCGCAGGCGCAGCGCGAGGTCCGTCATCACCCGCGTGAGCGCGTTCTCGACGACGTCCTCCGTCCGCACGCGGGCGACGATCGGCTCGCCGCCGGCCCGGGTGCCCCGCTCGATCCACGTGCCTTCCTTCGCGCCGCCCTGAGCGGAGCGCTGCGCGAACGCGAGCAGGTCGTCGAAGAACGCCCGCGCCGTGTCGCCGGCCTGCATCACCTGCGTCACCGTCTTCGCGAGCGACTGCGCGCCCGCCTCCGTCCCGGTCGCGAGGCCGGCGAGGAAGCCCTTCCCCGACCGGTGGGCGTAGAGCGACGTCAGCAGGTGCTGCACGCGCCCCTCGGAGAGGGACGCGCCGAAGTGCTCGCCCGCGACGTCCTCCACGTTGTGAGCCTCGTCGAGCACGACGTGGTCGTACGCGGGCATGAACCCCGCGTCCTGCGCCCGCAGCGCGAGGTCGCTGAAGAAGAGCGCGTGGTTGCACACCAGCAGGTTGCTCTCCTCCATCTCGCGCCGCGCGTTCTGGAAGAAGCACTGCGCGTTGTTGGGGCACCTCTTCCCCATGCAGTTGCCGCTGTCGCTCTGCACGCGGTCCCAAACGCCCCAGCGCTCGATCGGCGGCATCGTCGAGAGGGTCCCGTCCTCGGTCCCGTAGGCCCAGTCCTCGATCACGTGCAGGCTGCGACGCGACGCGGGGTCGGCGAAGAGCCGGTCCTGCCGTTCGCTGGCGAGCTTGAGGCGCCGGACGCTCACGTAGTTGCCCCGGCCCTTCACCAGGCACGCCTTGAGGGCTTTCGGCTTGCCGTCGTCGGTGACGGGCTCGGGGAGCCGGCCGGAATCCGCCAGGCGCTTGATGATCTCCTGCACCAGCGGGATGTCCTTGTTGATCAGCTGCTCCTGCAGCGCGATCGTGTGGGTGCTCACCACCACGCGCTCGCCGTAGAGCACGCACCGCAGCGCCGCGGGCAGCAGGTACGCGACGCTCTTGCCCGTCCCCGTGCCCGCCTCGACCATCAGGTGCGTCTTGGTCTGCATCGCCAGCGCGACGGCGCGGGCCATCTGCGCCTGCTGCGGGCGGGCCTCGAAGGAAGCTCCGAACACCTCCGCGGCGGCCCCCCCGGGCGCGAGCAGCTTCTCGATGATCGACTCGCGCGCCTGCATACGGGGATTGTACGGGATTGGCGGCGGGTTAGGCCCGCTTCGGGTACAAACGGGGCGTTGCGGAGCGTTTTTCCAGCACGACCAGCACCCCCGTGGGTGTGGGGATCGGCTCGAGCGCGACGGCCTTGATCTCGTGGAGCACGTCCCTGGCCGCGTCGACTTCATCGGGCGCCTTGCGGCCCTTGATGAGCGCGATGACGCCGCCCACCTTCGCGAACGGGACCGTGATCGGGGCGAGTTCCTTCAGAGCGCCGACCGCCCGAGCGGTGACCGCGTCGAACGCCTCGCGCCATGCGCCGACGCGCTGGCTCCTGCCCCCCGCGTCGCGGCGCTCTCCGATGTCGTGCGCGAGGACTTCCGCGCGCCCTTGCACCGCATCGACATTGCTCAGGCCCAGGGCCTTGGCGGCCTGGTCGATGAACTCCACCTTCTTTCCCGTTGCGTCCAGGAGCGTGAAGCGCAGGTGCGGCAGGCAGACCGCCAACGGCAGGCCGGGCAGCCCCGCGCCGCTGCCGACGTCGAGCACGCGAGCGCCCGGCGGCAGGTCGGTCAGCACGCCCATCAGCGTGAGCGAGTCGAGGACGTGCTTTTCCCACGCCGCGTCGGGCTCGGTGACGGCCGTGAGGTTCGCCTGCTTGTTGCCCAGCACGATCATCGCGAGCAAGCGCCCGAGACGCTCGACGTCCGGCGGATCGAGCTCCACGCCGATGGCGGCGCAGCGCTCCGCGAGCCACGCCGGCGGCGGCACAGGCCGCGCGACGGCGAGGCCGAAGTCGATCGGCCCGCGCGGCGGGTGAGCGGCGGCCTTGCCGCGCGGGTTTTCAGGACTCTTCGTCATCATTCCACTCGAAGCTGCGCCCCATGTCGTACCCCTCGCGCCGCAGCGAGACGTTGACGATAAGCCCGGTGACGAGCCATTGCGCGAGCATCGAGCTGCCGCCGTGGCTGACGTACGGGAGCGTGATGCCGATGATGGGCAGCAGGCCGAGGTTCATCCCGACGTTGACCATGACCTGGGCGAAGAGAAACCCGAGGGAGCCCACGCAGATCAGCCGCCCGAAGGGCTCGAGGCACCGTGCGCTGGTAAGCAGAGCGCCGACGCTCCAGAGCACGTACAGCCCGAGCGCGCCGAGCCCGCCGAGGAGCCCCCAGCGCGTGACCAGCGGGGCGAGGACCATGTCGTTGTGCCGCTCGGGGAGCGCGTTGAAGCGGTGGAGCGCCCGCGCCTCCGCGTCCGACACGCCGACGACGCCGCCGGCGCCGATCATCCGCTGCGCCGTCACCGACTGCATGTTGATGTCGAGGTCCTCGCTCCGGTCGCCCCGGAGCTGGAGCAGCAGCCCGACGATGCGCTGCTTCTGGTGCGGCTTCAGGGCCGGGTATACGGCCGGGGCCGCGAGCGCCGCGCACGCGACGACGAGCACGAGGTGCTTCGTCCGCGCGCCGGCGGCGATCAGGATGAAGAACAGCGCGGGCACGAACAGGATCGCCGTGCCCAGGTCCGGCTGGAGCATGATGAGCCCAACGGGCAGCGCCGTGAACAGCCCCGGCCAGAAGAGCCCCTTGAGCGTGCGGTGGTTTTTCCTGTAGCGCAGGTACCAGCTCAGCGCCAGCACGTACGCGACCTTCATGACTTCGCTGGGCTGGAAGTCGACGGGCCCCAGGTCGATCCACGCGCGGGCGCCCCCCCGGGGGCGGACGACCGACGCCGGCACGCCGGGGACGACGAGGAACACCAGCATCGACATCGCGATCGCGAAGAAGATCCAGACGAAGGGCCCGAGCGCCCGGTAGCGGGGGACACAGACGGCCGCGCACGCGGCCATGCCGACGAGCCCATAGACCAGCTGACGGGACGCGACCGGCCCGAGCCCCAGCCCGCCCTCCGCGGGCCTGAGTGACTCGGCGACGTCGATCGACTTCACGCCGAGCACGGTGAGCGCGAGCGACGCGACCACGACCATCCACGCGGGGCCCAGCCCCTTCCAGCCGCTCCGCGCGGAGCGCAGCGCGCGGGTGAGCGCGCTCTCGCGATGATCGGTGTAGGCCCAGGCCATTCGTGTGCGGGCATTATCGGCGGGGTGGGCGGGGCGGGGAGAGCGGGGCGGAAAAGCGCTGCGCCGCCGCGGCGGGTCGTGCGGCGCCTCCCCCGTTCTCCGCTCTCGGTTCGCTTTTCTGCGCCTCCGCACTACCCTGCGTCATGCGAGCGTTGATCAAGCACCACGCGGGCACCGAGCTCAAGTTCGTCGAGAATCATCCCAAGCCCGCCCCCGGCCCCCGCGACGTCCTGATCCGCGTCAAAAAGGTCGGGATTTGCGGCACGGACCGGCACATTTGGGAATGGGACCAGTGGGCCTCCGGCCGCATCCCGGTGGGCATCGTGACGGGCCACGAATTCGTGGGCACGATCGAGGCGGTGGGGGCCGCGGTCACGAACTACAGGCCCGGACTGCGCGTCTCGGCCGAGGGGCACATCACGGCGTGGAAGGACTACAACAGCCGCACGGGCAACGCCCACATCGCCGGCGACACGCGCATCATCGGGATCGACCACGACGGCTGCTTCGCGGATTACGTCGTCGTCCCCGAGGAGAACGTCTGGCCCGTCCACCCGGCCGTGCCGGACAAGATCGCGGCGGTTCTTGACCCCCTCGGCAACGCCGTTCACACGGTGATGGCCGCGGGCGTGTCGAGCAAGAGCGTGCTCGTCACCGGCGTCGGGATCATCGGCCTGATGGCGGTGACGGTCGCGAAGGCCGCGGGCGCGAGCCGCATCTTCGCGACCGACATCGACCCGCGCCGGCGCCAGCTGGCGAAGAAGCTCGGCGCGGCGGAGGCGTTCGACCCGCGCGAGCCGGGCTGGATCGACGAGGTCCGGCGCGCTTGCCGCGGCGAGGGCGCCGACGCGCTGCTCGAGATGAGCGGCGCCGCGCCCGCGCTCACCCAGGGCTTCGAGGCGTTGCGCAACGGCGGCACCGCGGCGCTGCTCGGCCTCTTCAAGAAGCCCGAGGTCTTCGACTGGAACCGCCTGGTGATCTTCAAGGGATGCACGGTGCTGGGCATCAACGGCCGGAAGATGTTCGAGACGTGGTACCAGATGGAAGACTTGCTCCTCTCCGGCCGCCTCGAGCTCGACGAGATCGTGACCCACGAGTTCCCCCTCGAGGACTTCAAAAAGGCGCACGAGACGATGATCAGCGGCGAGGGGATCAAGGTCGTGATGAGCGTGGGCTAGTTCTCGGCCCTGACTGGGACGGGTTTTCGCTTGCATTTCCCCCTTTTGCGGAGATAATCCGCTCTGCGGCCGCGGCCGCGAAGAAGGGAGCATGCATGCGTTTGAACGTCGTTCTCGGACTCGGAGTTTCAGGTTTTGTTGCTTCCGCGGGCATGGCGCAGACGCCGGTCCGCGCGTTCGTCGAGATCAAGATCGGTGACACGCTCGGCTCGAGCACGGTCTCCTCGCTCAACGATCCCTACGTGAACTCGCTCGGCCAATACGGCGCCGTCGTCGGGCTCGCGGACACCACGCGCAGCATCGTGATCAACGGCGCTTCGGTTTTCAACAGCTCGTCCGATACGCTCGCCGTCGGGGGCGAGGGCACGATGGGCATCTCGGACGCCGGAGGCTTCATCTACAGCCCGACGTACAACGGTGAGGACGCCGTGTACACAAACAACGGCCTCCTCCTCCGCGGCACGGAGCCCGCGCCGGGGATGCCCGGCATGAACAGCGTGTTCAACAGCCGCCCGCGGATGAACGCCGCCGGGACGGCGTTCTGGGTCGGCGGCGTCGGTCCCGCAACAACGACAACAACCCGCGTCTTTTACACGAACCCCACGCCGGCGAACCCTTCCGCGAGCACACCGCTGATCGTCGGCGGCGGGACGTACGCGGGGGTCACGATCACCGCGGCGGGCGTCGAGTTCGGGTACGACATTTCCGACAACGGTCAGTACATCAACCGCCTGACCGCCACCGGCACGGCGGCGACCGCGCCGTTCGTGGCGCTGAACGGCACGACGCTCATCGCCCGCGCGGGGCAGCCGACGGGCCAGGGCGACAATTGGCAGAACTTCTCGCACTACGGCGTGAACAACGGCGGCAATCATGTGATCTCGGGCGACACCGACGGCGTCGCCGCGACGGACGCATTCATTGCGTACAACGGCGCGATCGGCGTACGCGAGGGGGCGACGCTGGGCGGGCGCGTCCTCGGCGGGTCGATCAACGCGCTGAGCATCAATAACAACAACGACGTCGCGTTCATCTGGTCGCTCGCGACCCCCACCGGCGAGGGGCTGTTCCGCGCCGAGAACGGCGGCGTCGGGACCGCCCAGCTGATCGCACAGACCGGTGACCTGCTCGACACCGACGGCGACGGTGCAGCGGATTGGACGCTCGCGGACTTCAACGCCAGCGGCGCGATCGCGCCCGGCCTCGACCTGCCCGACTCGGGCGACATCTTCGTGAATGTCGATCTGACGCCGATCGGCGGTGGGACGAACGTCGAGGCGATCATCTCGTTCCGCATCGGCGGACCCGTCGGCTGCGACTCGATCGACTTCAACGGGGACGGGCTGTTCCCGGACAACACGGACCTCGAGGACTTCCTCTCGGTCTTCGGCGGCGGGCCGTGCAGCACCGGGACCTGCGGGGACATCGACTTCAACAACGACGGGCTGTT